>JADJJK010000055.1:0-57500 GCA_016706545.1 Myxococcales bacterium | reverse complement strand
CGACTCGGTTCGATTGTTAAGAATGAGAAGCGCAAGAAGCTCAAGGCGAAGTTTGCGAACAAGCGCAAGCAGCTCAAGGCGACGATCTCTGATCCTAAGTCCTCTTTCGCCCAGAAGGCGGAAGCCCAGACGGCGCTGAACAAGCTGCCGAAGAACTCGAGTTCCACCCGCGTGCGCTCGCGCTGCAAGGTGACCGGTCGCCCGCGCGCGGTCCTCAAGAAGTTCGAGCTCTGCCGCAATGCGTTCCGCCAGCTCGCGCTGGAGGGGCACATCCCCGGCGTTCGCAAGTCGAGCTGGTAGTCGCCATCTTCTCGGCGAGCGATTCGCGCGCATGCGCTTGCATGTGAGCTGAGGCGCTCGACGCTCGCTTGTCTCGAGAGCCGTCGGTGCGCGTCGATGCATGTCGACGCACCTCGATGTTCCGGGGCCACACCTTGAGACCCCGGGGCCCTCGGCCTCGTCGCTGGACAGCGCGAGAGCGGCTCGCCACCTGCTTGGTGGCCTTGAGCCGCTTCTAGCAATGTCGAGCCGCGCCAAGTCCGAGCCGCGCCAGCTCCGAGCCGCGCCAAAGACCGAGCCACGCCAGGTCCGAGCCGAGCCAAGACCGAGGCGAGCCCACGCTCGCTGGTCTCGCTGCCTACTTCGCCTTGTAGCCGTCTTCGGACAACGCTGCCTTGAGGCGCTCAAAGGCCTGGCGTGCCTGCTCCGCCGAGTCGTAGCGCTCCTCGGCCTCGACGCGCAGCGTGGAGCCCTCGAGCACCAGGCGCGTTTGCACGGCGCGGCCCTTGGCGGTCAGCGTGAACGTCGCGGCGACCGGCGCCGGGGCCTTGGCCGACTTGCCCCGCTTGGGGGCCTCGTCTTCGTCGCCGTCCTCGTCGCCATCCTCATCCTCATCCGCGTCGCCGTCCTCAGCGCCGTCCTCGCCCTCGTCCTCGCCCTCGTCCTCGCCCTCGTCCTCGGCGCCCGCCGCGCCTGCGTCCTGATAGCCCTTCTTGCGCTTCTCCCGCTCGACCTTCTCCAGCTCCTTCTGCGCGGCCTCGGCGCTGGCCAGCTCCTTCATCTGGGTCTGCCCGGCGGTGCCGATGCGACCGTAGTTGACATACAGCGTCTTGCCCTCCACGCGGGCCCTCCAGAACTTGCTGGAGTTGTCCTCTTCAAACTCGAGGTGAACTTTCCACTCGCTCATATCGACGTGCTCCTGAGTGCTCGCAGGGAAATCGCTTGGCGATCGCGCAAGGTCACGGCTCGGTCGGCGCCGCCAGCCGGTTGATGCGATCGAGGAGCATCCGGCCTCGCTCGCGGTCTGTCATCATCACGAAGGCGGCCATGCCGCGGAGCTGATCGAGGCTCTCGCCCTTGCCGGGGCGGCCGAGCTCGCGGTTCTTGATGGCGGCGCGCAGCTCGCGGAGCTGCTGGCGCGACACCCGCGCGAGCGGCCGACCGGGGGCCGCGTTCACCACCAGGCCGGTGACGCGCTGCCGGGCGCCGGAGCGCATGACCCGCGTCTTCTTGGGCTTGATGGCGAAGCCCTCGGCGGCGACGATGCGCGTGACCGCCTTGAGCAGCGTCCCGACGTGGTCCACCTCACCGGCGGGCCCGTGGAACGAGAACGTGAGGTCGTCGGCGTAGCGCGTGTACCGGGCGCCGAGCGCGCGGGCGAGGCCAAAGAGGCGGCAGTCGAGCCGCAGGCACAGCGCGTTGGTGATCGACGGGCTGGTGGGCGCGCCTTGTGGCAACGAGCGCGGCCCGGTGGCCACGAACACGGTCTTGCCTTCGAGCACCAGCTCCTCGCGCGGACTCTCGGTGGCCAGGAGCGCGAGCAAGGTGGCGACCTGCTCGCCAAGCCCCGCCTTGCGCAAGAGCCCCTTGACGCGGGGGAAGGTCACCGTGGGGTAGAAGCCCTCGATGTCCATCTTGACGATCACGCGCGCCCCGGCGTGGACACGCGCGTTGCTGACGATGGAGCGGCCGACCAGGAAGCCGTGCGCTGCCGAATGGACCGGCAGGTGCTCTGTGATCTCGCGGGTGATCCAGCGCTGCGCCTCCTTGAGCTGCGGCTTTGGGGCGCTGATGAGGCGCGGCGTGCCGTCTCGCTTGGGGATGCGCCAGCGGTGGTAGTGGGTGCCGGTGTCGACCTCGCGGTGATAGGCGAGCCAGCGCAGGCGAGCGACCGAGAGCCCCAGCGCCTGCGACAGCGCCTCGACGTCCTTGAGCTCTGGCAGCGCGTTGTCGCGCCGCTTCTTCTCCGGATCGTCCGCGTCGAAGCGATCGACGTCGGCGGTGTCGTGCCAGAACACGCCGCGGCCCAGGTGGACGATGTGCGTCTGGCGATAGGCTGCCCAGGCTTGCTTGTACAGCTCGCGCCGGACCCGCCGCTCTTCCTCGCGGCGCGCCTTGTACACCTTCTTCTCGGCGTCGCTGAGGTTGCCGGCGCCAGGATCGCTGAGACCCTGGCGGGTGATCTCTGCGTCCACCCACTCGCGAATGCCGCCGGTGGCGGCGATGTCCGCCCAGCGTACGGGCGGTCTCACGGGCTCGCTCACGAAGCACCTCTCACACCCGCGAGCGCGACGCTCGCAGAGGAAGCTGAGGAGAGATCCTGCCGCACCGCGCTGCCGGCCCCAAGGCCAGCGGCGGCGGCGAGATCGTCGGAAACAAAAAGCTCGAGAAGGAAAAGCTCTGACCCGCTACATCCCTCATGGGACACGGTAGGCTCACCGGTTTGCCGGCCATCGCCCCTCCTAGTAGTGGGCTCAAACCGCGGTGGCGTGGTTGGTCCAGCTGAGCCCACTACTAGGAGGGGCGATGGCCGAGCAAACCACGAACAGCCTACCTTGTGGAGAATGGCGAGTTGTTGAACCCGGGCGGCGCGACGCCGCCCATGCGCTTGCGCGCAGGCTAACGGGTAGAGCTTCTCCTTCTCGAAAACAAAATGGGTAAAGGTACCGTAGCGGCATGCACGGCGAGCTGTCAATCGTCGGAAAGCAGGCTGTTGCGAAAACACCGCGCGCTTCACGGACGGATCCTCGGTGGACCGCTGAGTTCGACCACGAGCGCAGAGGCTACTCACCGGCGCCTCCATCGAGATAGCCGCCAGCCGACAGCTCGTCGAGTCGACCAAAGTACCCATCACGCGCTGCGTCGGGCGTGGCAAAGCACAGTCGCTGCATGCGCAGAGGCTCCTTGAGGCCAAATCGGGCGATGACCTGACGTCCGTCGAGCGAGAGCCGGACCTGCTCGGTACCAGCCGGGGTACGGCGCGTCAGGGTGCGGGTCTCGGCGTGGATGAGCCGGCGGCCGTCTTCCGTGGTGCGGGCGCTCTCCAGGCGGGCCTGTTCACGCGAGAACAGGACGCGCACCGCGATCATGTGCTCGCACGGGCCCTCCTTGATGCCGGAGCGGCGGAAGGCCGGGCACGTGCAAGACGCGCCGGAGGTGCGGCCCTCTCGGTCGAGGGTGAACGCCGGGGTAGAACGTACGCGACGCCTTGCGATCCTCGACCTGGCCCTCGATGGTGCGGCCCTCGGGCGCGTCATGCACCTTGATGAGCCGCACCTGCTTGGCGTCGGCCAGCAGGCGGTGGGCCTCGGCCTCTCGCGCGTCGCGAAAGCGCAAGGACTCCGCGGGAACCGCGCTCGCCAGGAGCGGCCGCGCGAACAGCACGCCAGCGCCAAGATCGTAGCCCGCGCGTAGCTGGCCGAGCTCCGCGAGCGCGGCCAGGCGGACCTCCTCGCGGCTGCGCCCGGTGGCCGCCGCGAGCGCGTCGAGCGAGGCTGGCCCGGTGGCCAGGCGCTGCTGGAGCTTGGCGCTCAGCGCGTCCGCCGAGCTGCCGGAGGACAGCAGATCGAAGGTGGAGATGCCAGCCCAGCCGCTGTCCGTCCAGCCGGACAGCGCCACGGTGAGCTGCGCGTCGCCGAGGTCCACGACATAGAACGCCGGCAAGCCGGCGCCCAGCAGATGCACCTCGATGCGGCGCGCATGCGGCAGCACCCGGGCCAGGGTGGCCAGGCGGTTGCGCCCCCAGGTGCGAACGACCACCGGCTTCTTGCCGGTGTACGGCGCGCCGGTGGCGGTCAACACCAGATCCCAGGGCTCGATCACGATGCGCGGCGGCTCGCCGGGCAGGAGCTCGTAGCGCAGGCCGCGCGGGGGCTTCTTGGCCTTGCGCATGCGCAAGGTGAAAAGGACGTTGTACAGATCGATCGGCGCGATCTCGAACCGGTACGCTGGCAGGAGCGCGGCGGCCTGCATCTGGCCAAACGCGCGCAGCCAGCGCAGCGGCACGCGACGCTCCCGGGTCCGGGTGGTCTGCGGCGTCTGCACCCCCAGCGCGGTCCGCCGATAGGTGCGGATGCTGGCGATGGCGCGCATCAGCTCTGGCTGGAGATCGAGGTGCGTGGTGCCAGGCACCAGGTCCGAGGCGGCGTAGGCGTGATCGGCGCGCAGGGTCAAGAGCGCATACGTCGACTCGTCGCGAGAGAGCACCTCGATGCGCATGGCGTCGGCGGCCACGGTGAGCACCGGATCGAGCGGCTCTTCTTCGCGCGCCGCCTCGCTGTACTTGAGGCGCAGGTACTCGCGCTGCGCGTCCCACACCGCCTTGGACGTGCCCTTGCCCTTGGAGGCCAGATACGCCAGGTAGTCGGACCGGTCGCTGGCCTTGCGGCGCAGGTCTGACCCCAGGACGTCGCCGAGCGCGAGCAGCGAATCTCGGACCACGGCCGGACGATGCAGGCGGGCAGACAGCCGCGGCCCTGGCCGCTGCGCGTCCACCGGGAGCTGCAGCGACATGCTGCCATCGTCCCCGGCCACCTCGAGGTGGTCAGGGTAGTGATGAACGAGATCGAGGGCGGTCATGCTCGTCCTCGGCGAATGGGGGGAAGAGAAGCGCGGCTACTCATCGTCGTCATCCTCGTCTTCGTCGTCGTCATCCTCGTCTTCGTCGTCGTCGTCCTCGTCGTCGTCTATCCTCGTCTTCGTCGTCGTCCTCATCGTCATCGTCATCGTCATCGTCATCGTCATCGTCATCGTCATCGTCATCGTCATCGTCATCGTCATCGTCATCGTCGTCATCGTCGTCATCGTCGTCGTCATCGTCATCGTCGTCGTCGTCCCGTCGCCGCTCGGCGGCCCCCCCCCTTCTTGCGTCCGCGCTGCGATCCTGGCCCCCGAAGCGGGCCCCGGCCGCGCGCCCCGCCGGCGAGCGCCCGGAACGCCGCGGCCCGCCCCCGCTGTCCTCCGCCCTGCCGAGGATCTTTCCGCGCCCGCCGCCCGGCCCGGCCCCCCCCCCCCCCCCCCCCCCCCCCCCCCCCCGCCCCCCCCCCCCGGGCCCGCCCCCCCCGGGCGGGTCGGCTCGCCGCCCCCACGCGGCCCCGCCGCTGCGGGTGCCCGCCGCCGCCAGCAAGTCGCCGCCGGCCCGTGAGAACGCAGCAGACAAAAGCGGCGAGCTCGCGATCGGATCCAGGCGATCTCCTTGCTTGCGCACCAGCTCTTCGGCGCGACCAGCCGAGCTGATCGCGAGCTGACGGGCTGCCAGCGCGCGCACTCGCGGATCAGCGTCGCCGATGGCCTGCTCCAGCGCGGTCACGATCTTCGCGCCGCTGCGCTCGACCAGCGCGGCCATGGCCTCCTGGCGAACCGCGGCCGGCGCCTGCGGGTTGGCCACCGCGGCCAACGCCTGCGCCTCGAGCTCCCCACCCAGGCGCCTGGTGGCCCACAGCGCGGCTTGCCACGCCGTGGCCTCGCGCGCCGCGTGGTCCGGATCGGCCTTGCGCGCGCCGGTGGCCTCCGCCTGCTTCCACCCGGTGGCCGCGCGGTCCACCGCGCTGGCGGCCACCCGCGCGAGCTGCGCGCGCTGCTCGGCGGTCAGCGTGGCGGCAGCGGCGCCAGCCATCCACGCGGCCTCGATCCGAGCCGCGGGCGCCGCGGCCGACAGCGCCGCCGTGATCTCCGGCAACGTTTATTGCCCTCGCCGCACCAGGCCCTCGCGCAGCCGACGCCGCACGGAGTCCTCCTTGAGCTCGCCCAGCCGCGCCACCAGCGCGCCGGCCTCTCCCTTGATGGCCAGATAGCGAGTCGCGGAGTCCGCGAGGTCCCCGTGATCAGAGCCGAGCACGAGCAACGCGACCCGGGTGGGGTCCTTGGCGAAGATGCGGCGCAACGCCTTGTAGGCCTTGGTGTAGACGTTCCACTGCGAGTCGCCCAGCGCGGCGACGAGCGCCGGCTCGCTGGCAGGGTTGCCGAGCAAGCCGAGCTGCTCGATCGCCGTGTAGCGAACCTGCGACTGCCGGCCGTGCGTCGTGTCCTCTCGTTCCGCGGCCAGCCGCTCGATGACCGCGCGGCTGCGATCATCGCCCGCCAGGCGCAACCCGACGATGGCCCGGCGCCGAGCGTCCGGCGGACCGGCCTGCGCGGCGCGCTCGACCTTGGCGCGCACCAGCGCGGCCGTCGCTGCGGCGTCGCTCTGCGCGTCGCTGGCCGAAGAGGTCGCGGCCGCGGTGGCCGAAGCCGCACGCTCCAGCGCCGGCAGCATGCTGCCCAGCGCCTCGAACGCGGTGGGCGCCAGCGCGCGCTCCACTTCATCCTCGTTGGTCGGATCGACCAGCGGCAAGATGTACTCGAGCGCCCGGGCATCACCCAGCGCGCCGAGCGCCAGGAGCGCGCGCTCGCGCTCGGGCACCTCGCCGGCCTTGAGCACCAGCACCAGGGGCTGGAAGGCCTCGGGGCGACCACGCCGCGCCATGCCCTCTGCCGCCGGCAGCACCAGCTCGCGGCGCCCGCCGCGCAGCGCCAGCTCCAGCGGCGCCAGGCTCGCGGTGGGCTCACACCAGGCGCGCAAGGCCAGCGACTCGCAGGCCTTGATGCGCACCTCGAGCTCGCGATCCGAGAGCAGCTTCTCGAGCAGGCCCTCGGCGCCGCGCTCGTCAAAGTCGCCCAGCGCCTCGGCCAGGCGCAGGCGGACGTCACTATCCGTGGAGCGCAGGGCGTCCGCAAACCACGGCAGCGCCAGCGCCTCGCGGCGGCGCTTCCGCTCGCGCCCATCGCGCAGCGTCCGCGCACGGGCGTCCTTCTGCTGGGAGGTCTTGAGCAAGACCGAGGTGGCGGCCCTCCTCGACTCCGCCTGGGAGGAGGCCTGGCCCTCCACCACGCCTTCATGGATCAACGCCAGGAGGCCGGGCACCGCCGCCTCATGGGCGATGGTCTCGAGCGCGTCGAACACGCGGTCGCGGTCCAGCGTGCGCTCGGTGTCCTGCTCGAGCCGGCCCATGAGCGCGAGCGCCGCGGCCTGTCCCGCGGCATCCGACTTTCGGCCCAGCGTCTCCAGCGCGTCCACCGCTTCGTCGAACTGGTCCTCGTCGCGCAGCAGGGCCACCAGCGCATCCAGCGCGCGCAGGTCTCCGCGGTTGGCCAGCTCGCTGGCCGCCTGCATGCGAAGCTCCACGTCGTCGCCGGTGAGCGCCAGGGTCAGCGCGTCCGCCACCTCCGGCCGGTCGCTGTCCTGGGACAGCAGCTCGGACACCGCCTGTTGCCGCACGTCGGCGTGCTTGCTGCGCGCGGCTACCAGGTACGGCTCCACGCTGTTGTCGGGGTAGAAGCGGGTCAGCACCTCCGCCGCGTGCTGGCGCACGTCCTCGTCGTCAGCGTCGATCGCGCGGTGCAGGAGCGCGCGCGCCTCGGCGTTGCCGCCGCGGGCCAGGGTCAAGAGCTCATCGACCGCAGCCGAGCCCACGTCGGACGCCGACGACAGCGCCTCGGCGAGAGGCTCCAGCGCGCCCGCTGGATACATGGAGCGCAGGCCGGTCATGGCCGCGGTGCGCACCAGGTGATGAGGATCCGCCAGGGCGTGGCCCAGCACCGGCAAGACCGCGTGCCGGCCGATGGCGGCGTCGCCCGACAGCTCCACCAGCCGGGCCAGCGCGTCGCGCCGGACGCGCTGCGTCTCGTCGGCCTCGCCGCGCTTGGGCGCCTGCCGGATGAGCCCGGCGTACACGCCGAACACCAACCGGCGCACGGCCAGCGCATCGATGCCACCGACTCGTGGGGGCACAGGCTGCGGGCTCGTGCCGCCGACCGCCTGCACGAGCTGCAGCACGCGCCGAAGCTCGCTGTCTGCCTCCACCTTCGCGGTCTCGGCCGCCGCCGCGGCCTTGCTGAGCCGCCGCAGCCAGCCGGACTTGCGCGGCTCGTGAGCCTCGGTGGACCAGTTGGTGTGCGGCGCGAGCTGGGCCACCGGCCCGGCCAGCCGCGCGGCCTCTCTCCAGAACGACAGCGGCTGCGGGCGCAGCGCGAGGATCTGGGCGGCCGCGTAGCGGCGCACCGGATCATCGCTGGCGATCGAGTCGGCCAGCACCGCCAGCAGCGCGCGCCGCCGCGACTCCTCGGGCCAGTCCTTGGTCGGATCTCCGGCCTTGTCGCTCTTGCCGCTCTTTCCGCCCTTGCCGTCCTTGCCGTCCGGCTTGCGCGGCCCGATCAGCTCGTCGGCCTCGATCACGGCGCCAGCGGCGCGCGCCTCCAAGAGCCGCGCCGCGGCAAACCGCAGCTCCGGGCTCGGCGCCGACAGCGCGTCAAACAGCAGGTCTGGCGGCTGGCCGGCCTTGGCCAGCGCGGCGTCTCGCGCCACGATCACCGCGAACGCGAGATCACAGACCTCGCGATCCGGATCCTCCAGTCCCTGGCGCAGGCCGCGCACGCCGTCGGGGCCAAGCGCCACGAAGCCGACGATGGCGCCGATGCGCAGCGGGCGATGGGTGTGGCGCTGGGTGCCAGCGAGCACCGGCAGCGCGCGCAGGTCTCCGATCTTGGCGAGCCCCTCGGCCGCCCAGGACCGGACCGGCAGGTCGGCGTGGGCCAGCGCGTCCACCAGCGGTTGCTCGCGACCGGGGCCGCAGGCGGTGGCCAGGGCGCGCGCCGCGGTCTCTCGCACCAGCGCGTCTTCATCCACCAGAAGCGAGATCGAAAACGGGATCACCTCGGGCGCGCCCACGTCGGCCAGCGCGCGCACGGCGCGCTGCCGCAGGCCATCCGAGGGACGGTTGGGATCGGTCTTGGGCACCGAGAGGATCCGCTGGCAGGGAGCGATCGCGCGGGCGTCGCGTCGCTTGCCGCACAGCTCGGCGGCGCGGATCTGCAGCTCGTAGAACAGCGACGCAAACGCCAGCGCGAAGCCCTCGGCGTGCTGCGGCGCCACCGCGTCAAGCGCCTCGATCGCGGCCTGATGCACCGCGGGCTGGTCTTCCTTGACGAGCGAGACCAGCGCGCCCAGCAGCGGATCGGGCGAGCGCTTGGCCGCCGCCTGCTTGACCGCCACCGGCGCCTTGGCCACCGCCGCGGCCCCGGCGGCGCGGACCACCGGGCTCGGCGAGCGCAGCGCCGCCAGGTGAACGTCCAGCCGCGCCTCGTCGGCCTCTACCTTGAGCAGGGCGCGGTGCGCGGCCAGGCCGACCTCGCCGACCGCGTCGCTCAGCAGGCCCAAGAGCAGCGCGTCGAGCTGCGGGGTGGACTGCTTGCCGTCGCGCCGCCGCTCGATCTCGGCGATCACCTGCTTGCGCAGGTCGGCGTGGCGGCTCTTGGCGCCGCGCGCGAGCGGGACCTCCGGCGTGGCGCTGCTCCAGGCCCACAGCGTGCGGAACGCCTCGCCACGCACCTTCTCGGCCTCGTCGTCCAGCGCGTCGCCAAGGAGGCGCCCGGCGACCGCGACGGCCGCGGGATCTTGCGCCGCCTTGCTGGGCTGCCCGTGCTCGACCACGATCTGCAGCGCGCGCACGCGGATGTCCTCCTGGCTGGCGCGCAGCGCGGTCTCGGCCAGCTCGAGCTGCGCCGCCACGTTCTGCGCCTTGGCCACCACCTCGAGCGCGGCGAACGCGCCAGCGCGGACCTGCGGATCGGCGTCATCGAACAGCCACGCCAGCCGAGCTGGCAGCCGATCGTCGTCGGGGAAGATCTGCTGCGCGGCGGCCAGCACGGCCACCGCGGCGCGGCGCAGTGAAGCGTCGTGCTCGCGCGAGAGCTGCAAGATCGCACCGACGGCCCGGGCGTCGCCCATCGCCATCAGGGCGCCGGCGCCCCGCATCGCGGAGTCCGCGCGCCGGCACGCCATGGCGGCGAACAGCGGGCGCAGCTCCTCTTCGGAGATCGGCCCTTTGGCCGGCGCGGGCGGCTCCACCTTGCCCACCCGCTCCTCCACTCCCAGGAAGTAGCCGATGAGCGCGCGGTCGGTGGCCAGCGCAGCGTGCAGCGCCGGGTGCTGCACCACGGCGGACATGAACGCGCCCAGGCGGACCTCGGCGTCCTCGTCATCCAGGCAGCCCAGCACGATCTGGCGCGCCGCCGGCGAGGCGTTGCGCTGCCGCACCGCGACCTCCAGGATGGCGGCGACTCGCACGTCGCCGGGGCCGCGCGCCAGCGCCGTGCGCAGGGCCGCCAGCGGATCCGGATCGGCAGCCGAGAGCAGCCCCACCACGCGCAGCGCGCGCATGCGAACATCCGCCGAGGCGTCGCGCAATGCGTCGGTGGCCATCGACAGCACGGCCGGGCCGCTGTGCTCGCGCATGCGCTCCACCGCCAGCGCGCGGACGTCCTCCGCGGAGGCCTCCATGCCTGCGCGGATCACCGCCAGCGGTTGCTCGCGCTCCAGGGTGACCAGCGCCGCGAACGCCGCGGCGCGCACCGGCTTCCACTGCGCCGCCAGCGCCGCGCGCAGCGCCGGCCGCGACCGCAGCCGGCGGCTCCGCTCGATGGCCGCCGCGGCCGCGGTGCGCAGCTCGGGCGCGGGATCTCCGGTCAAGACGCCGTCGAGGAGCACGCGCGCGTCGTCTTCCGCGTGGCCCTCCAGCGCCGCCACGGCGGTCTGCCGCGCCTGCTGCGCCTTGGGCTTGTGGTCCGCCAGGTCGGCGGCCAGCCGCTCGAACTCGCTGTCGAGCACCTCCCCGGACTCCGGCAGCTCGGCCTCGCTGCCCAGCGTCAGGGTGACCAGCTTGCGAGCGCGGGTGACCACGAAGAGCTGCCCCGCGGCGCCCTCCACGCCGCGCACCGCGCCCGCCCACAGCGCCATGGCGCTCGGCGTGCCGGCGGACAGCTCCACCGTGCGCGGCCGCCGCTTGCTGTCGTACTCCCACGACTTGACCGCGCCGTCCTCTCCTAGCGAGAACAGGCGGCGGTTCTCCGTGGAGGCGCCGCCAGTAGCGGTCTTGAGCACCGGGCCAAGTAGCAGGGCGCGGACCGCGGCGGTGTGCGCGTGCTCGCCGGAGCGATCTTGCGCGTCCACGTCGCCCACCAGGTAGCAGAGGCGCAGCGAGCCGTCGCCGTAGCCGACCGCCACGCGGCCGTCCTCCAGGCTGAGCACCGCGCGTACGCCGCCCTCCCCGCCGGTGACCATGGCCCGAGGCGCCGCGGTCTCGAAGCCCGAGAGCGAGAGCGCCCACAGGCCGTCCTCGCCACCGGCCACCACCAGCCCCGCTGGATCGAACGCCACCGCGTGCAGCGCGCGCTCGCAGAGCTGGCGGCTCGCGCGGGACGTCACCTGCGGCGTGGCCTCTTTCATGGCCAGGCCGACGAGGTGCAGCGCGCCGTTGGCGGTGGTCGCCGCGAAGCCATCCTTGCCCGGGCGCACCGCCAGCGAGGTCACCGCCGCGCCAGGCGACAGGTCCACAGACAGGAGCGCGGCGCTGGCCTCGCCGCTGGCATCCAGGCCAAAGACCTGGCCGCCGCTGGTGCCAACCAGCAGCAGGTCGTTGCCGCAGAACGCGAGCGCGGTGGCCGCGCCGGCCACCTCCGCCGTCACCGCCTTGCCCTTGCCGTGCGACAGCAGCACCACGCGGCTCGCGGCCGCGCCTTCGAAGTCACGTGTCCCGCCGATGGCGACCAAGCGCGAGGACGCGGCGACCGCCGCCAGGCGCTCCAGATGGGGTCCGTACTTAGCCACGATGGCCTCCCCTTGTGCGGCGACGCTGCTGCGAAGCACCGGCCTTGGCAAGCCCAGCTCGCCCAGGTCCGGGTACGCGGCGCGCACCGCCACCAGCGCAGCCAGGGCAGCGTGGCGCTCGCCCTTGGCCTGCGAATGAACAAACTCGCCGAAGACCGGCGCCACGGCGCCGGCGAACTCACGATCTTCCACCGCCAGCAGTCGCAGGGTCTCGATCAAGCGCGCCTTGGCCAGGCTCGCCGGCAAGGCGCGCTCGGGCAGGCCGCGACCGCCGCGGCCGACCCGCCCGCTCTTGGCGCCCTGGTCGCCGCCCTTGGCGCCTTGGTCGCCGCTCTTGGCGGCGCCCTTGTCGCTGCCCTTGTCGTCTCGTTTCTCCATCCGCCCGGGCGGCAGCCCAAACAGCACGTCGCGCACGAACTGGCGCAGCGCCGCCGGATCTGCGAAGCGAGCGCAGCCAAGGTTCGCCCCGGTGTCCTTGGCCGGGACAAAGCCCTCGGGCAGCGCGCGCGGCCGGTGACGGTCCCAGAACAGGCGCACGGCGAACAGCCGCACCTCGCGCTCGGAGCTCTCCATCAGCCAGCCCAGCCGCTCGGCCCCACCGACGCGGTCATAGGTCCGCCGGATCAAGGTGAGCGCGGTCTCGCGCGTGGCCTTGTGCGGGCTCTCCGCCAGCGCAAACAACCGGCGCCCATCCAGCCAGCTCGCGGGGATGACGTCGGGATCGGCGGCCTGATCCGGCGCGCCGCCCATGCCGAGCAGCAGCTCGCACGCGGCCGCGCGCGGCTCGCGGTGGAGCGAGGCGGCCATCGTGTAGAGCAGGCCGGGCTCGCCCCAGCGCACCAGCTCTTCCTTGGCGATGGACACCGCGAAGCGCCGCACGTCCGCGCGGCTGTCGTCAAACAGCGGCTGCAGGCGCGCGCGCGGATAGTCGTCGTGACCGAGCCGCGGGGTCAGCCCCAGCGACTTGACCTCCGCCTGCTCGGGGCCAAGCGTCGGGTGGTGCGCCTTGAGGTAGCTGGCGGCAAACAGCCGCACCGGCTCAGGCTGCGACGCGCCAGCGAGCAGCGCCCAGAGCTGCGCTCGCCCCGCCGTCGCCGCGGAGCCAGCGCTCGGCGCGCCCGCGGCGCCCGCGGGGCCGGCCTGGGTCGCGGCGTCGGCGAAGTCCTCCGGCGCAAAGTTGCCCAGCAAGAACCGCTGCGCGAACTGGGCCAGCTCCTCGTCGGCCGAGCGCGCCAGCTCGAGCAGCCAGGACAGCCCCACCCGGCTCGGCGCCAGCAGCTCGCGGTTCGAAAGCAGCCGCAGCGCCAGCGCGCGCAGCCGCGGCTTGGCCACCAGCGAGCGCACCCACTCCACGTCGAGCTGCGGCCCCGCCAGCATGCCGGCGTCGAGCCAGCGCGAGATCGCCTCGGTGTACTCGGCGACCTCGAGCTTGGCGCAGATCCACGCCACGCCGATGTCCGCGGCCTTGCGCTTGCCGAGCTCCTGCAGCGCCCAGCGCGTCACCTGGTCCTTCTCGATGGCGTGCTTCCAGTGCTCGGTGGGGATCGTGAGGTTGGCGGTGTTGTACAGCTCCACCAGGAACTGCTGCAGCTTCTTGTCCCCGCTGGCGATGCTCAGGAACAGGTCGGCGTCCAGATCCCGCGCCGTGAAGGACTCCTTGATCTTGCGCACCGCCAGCTCCGCGCTGGCCGCGCACAAGAGCAGGCGCACCAGCCCCGGCAACGTGATGGCGGCGCCGGCCACCGGCTCGAGCCGCGCCACCGCCAGCTCGCGGACGGTGGGGTGCCCGGTCTCGACCAGCGAGATCCAGTCTTGCACCGGCACATCCGTGGCATAGGTCCGCGCGTACTCGAGCGCGTAGGTCCGCGCGTCATCGGCGCTGGAGCGCAAGAGGCCAAGGACCATGTCGTGCAGTCCAAGCTGACGCAGCTTGGACTGATGTAGCTCGGGGTTGTCCTTGAGCAGCGCCACCGCGAACGACTGCACCTCGGTCACCGACCGCCGCCCCAGCCGCTCGAGCCAGCCCAGCTCCACCGCGCGCAGCGCCAGCGCGTGGTGCGCGCGCAGAAGCCCGATGGCGAACTTGCACACCTGGCCGTTCTCCGAAAGCTCGAGCAGCCGCAAGAGCGGCGCTGGCGAGCTCTTCCACGTCTCGGGAAACGCGCAGGCGTCTGGCTTGCCAGGCGCCGAGAACGACACCGGGCTGGTGGCGTGCCGCATGTTGCGATGCGCGAAGATGTGTCCGGCGACCCACGTGGAGTGGCGGTGGCCGCTTGGATAGTGGCGGAGCACCTCCACCGCGGCCATCGGATACGCATCCGGCACGGCGGCGCCAAGCAGGCGCAAGAACCGCCAGGCCCGGCGGCGCAGGTACACCATGGTGCCCTGCTCCATCTCGCCGCGCTTGTACGGCAGCGCGGACATCGCGTCGAAGCGATACGCCAGCGCGCCCAGCATCTCGAAGTCAAAGCTCGCCTCGGCGCGCTTGTAGATCCCCTTGGCGGCCTTCCAGATCCCCCAGCCCAGCTCGCCCTTGGTGAAGGCCGTCAAGAGCGCCGTGCGCCCCAGCTCATCCCCTCGCTCGTAGAGCGCGAGCAGCAACGTGCCCAGCCGCAGCCGCGGCGGCGCGTGGGGCGACTTTTCGGCCCGCGCGAACCCCTCCAGCCGGGCCAGCTTGCGCTCGGTGGCCGTCTTGCGCCGCATGGCGTACGGGGCCACTGCCTGACGCAGGCTGTAGAAGGTGAAGGCGTCATCGGCGACCGAGGGCCAGTCGTTCCAGACGTCGTCATCGTCGCCGTCGTCATCGTCGTCGTCATCGCTGGCAGAGCGCGATTCCTCGCGCTCCTTGAGCTTGGCGTCGAGCTGCTCTGGCGTCATGACCTCCGGCGCGCCGGGCTCGGGGTCATCTTGTTCGAGATAGCGCGATAGCAGCTCTGGAAGCTGCGAATCGTGGTTGGCAATCGCGCGCTCTAGATCGGTGAAGCTGACTTCGATCTCGCTCATGATCCCCGCTCGAGTGAACCCGACGGTAACACGTTCACTTCACGGCCAGACAGAGGCCAGGCCCTCTACTCGCGCTGGAAAATTCGCGGGCGGGAAAAACTCCGGGCTAGGCCGCCGGGCGCCCCACGGGCCGGTGTTTGCTGCGCCGCTCCCTCTATAGATCAGGAGCTCGAAGCTCGCCCAGCAGATGGGTCAAGAGGCCACGGCACGCGGCCTGGCACTGGTCGAGCACCAGCTCGAACCCCGAAGGATCCCCGTAGTACGGATCCGGGACGTCCAGGTCTCCCTCGCTGGCCGGATCAAACGATCGCAAGAGCGCGAGCTTGGCGCCGCCGCCGTGGCGCAGCGCGAGCTGCTGCAGGTGCGCCAGGTGGCTCTGGTCCATGGCCACCAGCAGGTCAAAGGTCGCGAGCTCCGAGGGCGCCAGTTGGCGGGCGCGGTGACGGATGTGCAAGCCGCGCCGCGAGGCCGCCCGTCGCGTCCGCTCGTCGGCTGGCTCGCCGACGTGCCAGGCCCCGGTCCCCGCGCTGTCGAGCGCGACCTCGCCTGCCAGGCCCGCGTCGTCGACGAGCTGCTGCATCACCACCTCCGCGGTGGGGGAGCGGCAGATGTTGCCCGAGCAGACGAAGCAGACCCGCATCGCGCTCACTCCAGCTCGCCGGTCCAGTACAGGTAGTCGCGCCATGCATCTGGAACGGAGCGCATCGAGATGCGGATGGCCACCGCCGGCACCCAGTTGGGCTGGCTCGGCTGGGCCATCAGGGTCATGCTGGCCTCGCGCGGGGTCCGACCGCCCTTGCGGCGGTTGCACAGGTAGCAGCAGGTGACGATGTTGGTCCACTCGGTGAGCCCGCCCTGCGAGCGCGGCACCACGTGATCGTACGTGAGATCGCTTATCGCCGCCTTCTTGCCGCAGTACTGACAGCGGTAGTGGTCGCGAGCGTAGATGTTGACGCGCGAGAACTTCACCGGCCGAACGTGCCGGCGAAACGCTCGCAAGAGCCTCACCACCGCCGGGATCTTGATGACCAAGCTGACCGCGCGGATGTCCCCGTCGTACTCCTTGAGGACCTCCACCTTGCCCAGAAAGAGCAGCGTGATCGCGCGCTGCCAAGAAATGACCTTGATGGGCTCGTAGCCCTGGGACAGAAGGAGCGTCGAGTTGGCTGCGCTGCCTGCTTCCATCGGCGCGAGATCCTAGCATCGAACCGCGCCGGCTCCACCTGTCGTTTTGGGAGGTGGCAAGAGATCTCACCGGGTTGAGTGGAGTGGCGACACAGCGCGCCGCCACCTGGGGACCGCCGCAGCGGCGATGGACGCCTCGGAGGGGCCGTCGCTCACGCCCACGACCTGCGGCGTGCAGTCGCCCCGCAGCTTTCCGACCATTCATGAACTTGAAAGCTGTTTTCAGTAACGCTACCTTCCGTCGATGAGTCGTTTGTCGGACCTGCGACGCGGAGCTACCGCCACCGTGCGCGCCGTCGAGGGTGTGCGCAGCTTTCGCCGACGCCTGCTGGAGATGGGCCTGGTGCCTGGCACGCAGGTCAAGGTGGTGAACTTCGCGCCGCTGGGCGACCCGCTGTTCATCGAGGTTCGCGGCGCGCGCTGGTCCCTGCGCAAGCAAGAGGCGGCCGAGATCTTGATCGCGCCGGACGCTCCCGCCGCCGCTGGCGTCCCATGAGCCCGCCCGACGCGCCGTCGTCGCCACCGGCGATCGCCGCCGACTCGCCCGCCTCGGCCGCAGGGGCCGCCGTCGCCCCGCTCGGGGCCCCGCTCGTCGCCCTGGTCGGCAACCCCAACGTCGGCAAGACCACCCTTTTCAACGCGCTCACCGGCTCCTTCGCCAAGGTCTCCAACTACCCTGGCATCACCGTGGAGCGCCGCAGCGGCGTCCACCGCGCGGGGGGCCGCGCCCTCGAGATCCTCGACGTACCGGGCACCTACAGCCTGGTCGCGCGCTCCGCCGAGGAGCAGCTCGCGATCGACTCCATCGTCGGGCTCGGCGGGCAGCCGCGGCCAGAGCTGGTCGTCCTGTGCGTCGACGCCACGCAGCTCTCTCGCTCGCTCTATCTGCTGCTGCAGTGCCAGGAGCTGGGCGCGCGTTGCATGGTGGCGCTGACCATGGTGGAGGAGGCCGGCGCCAGCGCGCCAGATCCAAAGAAGCTGTCTGCCATCCTGGGATGTCCGGTGGTCGCCACCGACGCTCGCCGGGGCCGCGGCGCCGAGGTGCTGGGCCAGGCCATGGTCGACGCGCTGCAGGCTCCCAGCGCTCCGGTGTGGCGCTGGACGCCCTCGCCCTCCCTGCAAGAATCCATGCAGAAGGTGCGCGCCAAGCTGCCGGAGGGCTGGCCACAGAACGACGGCATGGCGCTGTGGGCCCTGTCGAGCGTCGACGACGAGCACGAGCTGGCGCACATCCCCGAGGCGCTGCGCCGCGAGGTCTCCGCCTGCAAGCTCGACCAGGCGCTCGACGACGAGCCGGTGCTGGGGCGCTGGCGCTTCCTCGACGACCAGGTCAGCCGGGCCACCGTGGGCCAGCCGGATCGCAGCCGCACCGAGCGCATCGATCGCGTGCTCCTGCACCGCGGGCTCGGGTTCGCCGCGTTCCTGGGCGTGATGTTCGTGATCTTCATGTCGTTGTTCGCCTGGTCCGAGCCAGCCATCGGCGCGGTGGAGGCGATCTTCGAGCTGGCCAAGGACGGCGCCCGCGGCGTGCTGGGCCAAGGCGTGTTCGCCGACTTCATCACCGACGGCGTGATCGCGGGCGTCGGCGCGGTGCTGGTGTTCCTGCCGCAGATCTTGCTGCTGTTTCTGTTCCTCGGCTTCCTCGAGGACTGCGGGTACCTGGCGCGCGTGGCCTATCTGATGGACCGCATCATGCGCACCATGAACCTGCACGGCCGCGCGTTCGTGCCCATGCTCTCCGGCTTCGCCTGCGCGGTGCCGGCCGTGATGGCCACCCGCACGATGGAGCGACGACGCGACCGCATCTTGACCATGATGGTCGTCCCGCTCATGACGTGCTCGGCGCGGCTGCCGGTGTACACGCTGGTCATCGCCGCCCTCATCCCCGCCTCGCACACGGTGCAGGGGCTGCTGATGGTGGGCATGTATGCGTTCTCGGTGGTGACCTCCCTGATCGCGGCGCTGGTGCTCTCCCGCGTGATGCGACCGCTGCGCGCCAAGCGGCTGCCGTTCTTCATCGAGCTGCCGCCCTATCGCTTCCCGCGCATGCGCGGCGTGTTGCTGATGATGTGGCAGCGCTCCTCGATGTTCTTGCGCGAGGCCGGCACGGTGATCCTGGTCTGCTCGATGGCGCTGTGGGCGCTCCTGTACTTTCCTCGCCACCTGCCCAAGAGCGCCCCCGACTACGACGCCATGATCGCGGTCGCCCCTGAAGCGGAGCGGCCCGCGCTGGAGAACGCCAAGGCCTCGGCCCTGCTGCTTGGCAGCTACGGCGGCCGGCTCGGCCACGCCATCGAGCCGGCGATCGAGCCGCTGGGCTTTGACTGGAAGATCGGCGTCGGCCTCATCGGCGCGTTCGCCGCGCGCGAGGTCTTCGTCTCCACCATGGGCATCGTCTACAGCGTGGGCGGAGAGGCCGACGAGACCGACACCGGCCTGCGGCAGGCCCTGCGCGACGAACGCACGGCGGAGGGCAAGCCGGCGTATCCGCCGCTGGTGGGCCTGAGCTTGATGATCTTCTTCGCCCTCGCGTGCCAGTGCATGAGCACGCTGGCTGTGGTCAAGCGGGAGACAGGCGGGTACCGCTGGCCTGCGTTCCTCTTCGCGTACATGACCGGGCTGGCCTGGGTGGTGACGTTCGTCGTCTACCAGGGCGGCCGGCTCCTGGGTTTCTGACGCAGCAGGAGGCTTGGCGTGGGCCTCACAAGGGCCCACCAGAACCCACCGCGGCTGCGCCAGAACGATCTCTCCTTCGCTTGCGATCACGCCTCGGTGCAAAAGCGATCTAGCGGAGCTTGTGCGAAGCTTGGGCATGCTCGAGGATTTCGTCCCGCTCGATCGCCCCGCTGCAAGGTCGCGCGCTGGCGCGCGCAGGAAGGGACCATGAGGATGCCTACCGCTCTCACGCTGACGGACGAGTTCGACCGATTCGAGGCGGACCTCCGGAGCCTGGCGCTCGAGATCGCTGACGCCGTCCTCCGGCGAGAACTCGAGCGCAAGCTCGCCGAACAAGGCCCCGGCCGAGGAGCTGGACGCGGAGCCGGCCGCGGAGCTGGACGAGCGTCCGGCCGAGCACCCGGACGCGGAGCCGGCCGAGGGCCCGAGAAGAAGTCAGCCCCGAGCTCCGGCCGCCAGCCCAAGGCCCGGTCCGGCCGTCCTCTGCCGCGCGCAGCGCACAAGCAGGAGGAGTCGTCGCCGCCCAAGCCGCGTCGGCGAACCAGGCCGCAGCTCGAGCTCCAGCTCGCGAGCGCCACGGCAACCTCGCCAGGCGCCGCCGAGAACCCCAGCGCGGTGCCCAGCACGCCGGAGCCATCGCCCGCCGCGGCAGCGGACGCCGCGGCTCATCCGTCGGCCGGCGCGGCCGGCCTGCCCTCGTCTGTCGTCGGCGCCGGAAAGCGGAGACGCTGGACGCGCGAGGACATCATCGAGGAGCTCGCGCGGTGGATGGTGAGCGGCACGGTGATCGATGCGCAGTTCGTGACGCGGCATGGTCCACCGGGCCTGGTGGCCGCGGCGCGGCGCATCTTCGGGCGCTTCGACGCGGCGCTCAACGTGGCCAGCCTGCACGTCACGACGCTCTATCCGGACGGCCCCCCGCCTCGACGCGGCGCCCCGCCTCGACGCGGCTGACCCGAGGCTGACCCGAGGCTGACTCGAAGCTGACCCGGAGGCTGACCCAAGGCTCGTTGCGCCTGGTACGGCTGCCCCGGGCAGCCCCCCAGGCGAGGTCCTACTAGCGCAGCGGCACTCGCAGCACCACCGGCAGGTGGTCGCTGAGCAGCCCTTCGTAGCCGCCAAAGCTCTGATCCAGGCGCGGCACCACCAGCTCGCCCCCGGCGACCTCGGCGGCGAGGCCCGCGGTGGTCACGATGTGATCGAGCGCGCGACCGCCAAAGTTGATGTACGTGATGCCGCCACCCTGCGCGTAGGCCTGCGTCTGCATCTTGTACCGGTCCGCCGCGGTGAGAAACGGCGCGAACACGCCCTGGCCGGCGGCGTCGGTGACCACCTCGTTGAAGTCGCCCAGCATCACCACCTCGTCCTCGCCGCCGCCGTCCACCTGCGCTCGGACATGCGCGTCCAGATCGACGATGGCGTTGCGACGGCGGGTGCGGTCTTCCGTGGTCACGCCGGCCTTGAGGTGAACCCCGATGAGGTCGAACGCCATCCTGGCGTGCTCGCCGTCATCGACGGAGATCGACACCTGGATCGGCGGCCGCGGGAAGTCGAACGTGTCGCCGTTAAACAGGAGCCGCAGCGGCGCCACCGAGACCAGCGGTCGCCGGTACAGGACGCCGAGCTTCTGGTACTCCGTGGCCGAGTAGACGTGCGGTGACAGCAGCGCCTCGTGATACGGAAGGCGCGCCGCCAGCTCGTTCCACGCGGCCTCGTTGGCCACCTCCTCCACCACCACCACGTCCAGCGCCAGGCTCGTGATCAGGTCGGCGGCCAGCGCCGCGGTCGCCATGTCCTTGGGGAAGTTCTCGATGTTCCAGGTGGCCAGATCGAAGGTCGCCTCGCTGCCGACCGCCGGCACCAGCCCGCTGCGCGGTGGTGGATACCCGGTGCCAGCGTCGGTTCGCCCGTCAGCCCCGGCGCCCGCGTCGGGATCGTCGTTCGACACTTCACGGCAGGCCATGGCGGCCACCGCCAGCGCAACGGAAACCAGGGAGAGCGCGCGGATCATGGATCCGGACGTATCATAAAGTACGCTTTTACAGGCCGGAAAACCGCCGCTAGCGCTGCAGGACCAGGTGGTGATCGCCCAGCGTGCGTTCGGCGAACGCCGCCTCGCTGAACGCCAGGTACATGAGCCAGGTGCGGACGAACGGCAGGTCAAAGCCCAGCGCTCGCACTCGCGGGAGCTGGGCCTTGAAGCGCTGGGCCCACGCGCGCAGCGTCGGAGCGTAGTGCGGCCCCAGGTCCTCGCTGCGCGAGAGCGTCAGCCCCGAGCCGGTCAGCGCCTGCCGGATGACCGCCAGCGAGGGGATGAGCGAGCCCGGGAAGATGTACGTCTGCATCCAGTCGACGCGGCGGCGATAGGCGTCGAACCGATCATCAGGCATGGTGATGGTCTGCAGCGCCATGGTGCCGCCAGCGGCCAGCACCCGGCCGCACGTGGCGAAGTAGGCCGGGAGGTACTCGTACCCCACCGCCTCGAGCATCTCGATGGACACCAGCTTGTCGAAGCGACCGGACAGCTCGCGATAGTCGCGATACTGGATGTCCACTCGGTCGCCGAGCCCCTCGGCGAACACCTTGGCGCGCGCCAGCTCGTGCTGCTCGCGCGACACCGTGATGGCGGTGACCTTGCAGCCGCGCGTCTTGGCGGCGTGCAGAGCCATGCCGCCCCAGCCACAGCCGATCTCCAGCAAGTGATCCGAGGCGCGCAGGGATAGCAGCTCACACAGCCGCTCCAGCTTGGCGCGCTGCGCGCCGCCAAGGCCGTCGTCTGGACCGGCGCCCTGGCCATCACCTAGACCATCGCCCGGACCAGCATCGACGCCGTGGTCGCGACCGCTGGCTGGACCAGCGTCGCCCGGCGCCCGCGCCGCGAGCGCTGGATCGCCGGGCCACAGCGCGCACGAGTACGCCATGGTCTCCTCGTCGAGAAACAGCCGGTAGAAGGCGTTCCCCAGATCGTAGTGGGCGTGGATGTTGCGCTCGCTGCCAGACACGGAGTTGGCGGCGCGGCGGTGGCGGCGCAGCGCTGGTAGCTGGCCTAGATAGGTGAGCGGCGACTCGAAGCCACGAGCCCCGGTGGCGCGCAGAAAGCCGCGGATCGTCGCCGGGAGATCATCCGCGGACCACTCGCCCGCGACGTACGACTCGCCGCCGCCCATCTCGCCGCGCAAGAGCAGCCGCAAGAACAAGCGATCATCATGAACCTGGACTCGCGGCAGCCGCACCTCGCGGCTGGCGGCGCCAAACCGCAGCGTCTCGCCGCCAGGCAAGGTCACCTGCAGCGCCTCCCCTGGACGATCCGTCGGCCACAGGCTGCCGAGCCTCGCCAGGACGACGCGGCGCAGCAGCGCCCCGAGCGGTCCCCACAGACGCGGCATGGGCACGATCAGCGGGTGAGCAATGCCAGGGGGCACAGTGGACACCGCGGCACCGTATCATGCAGGACGCGACGCGACGCGCGCTCGGCAAGCTCGCCGCCAGCGACACGCGCAGAGACGCGCAGAGACGCGCGCACGAACGGTCACCGCGACCGACTCAACCGTGATGCGCCGCGCGCGCCACGCCTGCTATGCTGCGCGCGGATGATGTCCGCGCTCCTTCGCCGCTTGCAGCCCCCGGCTCGGGCTGGTGCCTCGGCTCAGGCCTCGGCGACCGCGACGCGCGCGCCCTCCGCCAACGTTGCAGCGAGCCAAGGTCGCGCCGGCAGCTTCCTGGTGCGCGGCCACCGCGTGGCCTATCGCGAGTACGGAGAGGGACCTCGCCCTCTCGTGCTCACGCACGGGCTGCTGATGGACAGCCGCATGTACGGCAAGCTGGCGCCCACCCTGGCGGCCGGCGGCAACCGCGTCATCACGGTGGACATGGTGGGCCACGGCGACTCGACGCAGCCGCTCGACATGACCGAGCACTCCATGCCGCAGTACGGGCGCGACGTGCTGGCGCTCCTCGACCACCTGGGGCTTGAGCAAGCCGTGGTGGGGGGCACCTCGCTTGGCGCCAACGTCGCGCTGGAGGCTGCGGTGGCAGCGCCGCAGCGCGTCCGCGCCCTGGTGCTGGAGATGCCGGTGCTGGAGAACGCGCTGCCGGCGGCCGCCGCGGCGTTCGTTCCGCTGGCGCTGGCCTTGCGCGTGAGCATGCCCACCATGCGAGCGCTGGCCCAGCTCACGCGGCGCATCCCGCGCAGCTCGCTGCTCGTCGACGCGATGCTCGATTTCGTCCGCCGCGATCCGCACGCTTCGCTGGCGGTCCTCGACGGCCTCACCTTCGGCCGGATCGCCCCGCCCCCGCAAGAGCGCGCGCAGCTCGCGCACCGCGCGCTGGTCATCGGCCACCCCTCCGACCCGATCCACCCGTTCAGCGACGCCGATCGCGTCGGCCGCGAGCTGCGCAACGCCCGCGTGGTGGCCGCCCGCTCCATCCTCGAGTGGCGCCTCGAGCCGCGCTTCCTCGACGCGGAGCTGCTCGGCTTCCTCGAGGAAGCCTGGGCGTCGTCGCCCTACCCACTCGGGTAGCGCGTTCGCGCGGCGCGCCGCGCAAAAGCGTAGCGCGGGCCACGCTTGCCCCGGCGGCGCCACAGTTCGCCCTCGATTCCTCGGCTCGTCCGCCGACAAGATCGGCGCGCCTGCTACGCTGCGCGCGATGAACCTCTACGACGCCACGATTCCGATCTTCATCAAGATGCTCACCAACATCGAGGGCTGGCTCGACAAGGCCGAGGCCTGTGCCGCGCAGAAGAAGTTTGACCCCGAGGTCCTGCTCGGTACGCGCCTGGCTCCGGACATGTACTCGTTCGCCAAGCAGGTGCAGGCCGCCTGTGACACCGCGAAGTTCGCGGCCGCCAAGATGACCGGCAAGGACGCGCCGGTCCACCCTGACACCGAGAAGACGGTGGACGAGCTACGGACGCGCCTGCAGACCGTGAAGAAGTACCTGGAGACGTTTCGCCGCGAGGACTTCGTGGGCTGCGAGGACCGTCGGTGCAGCCACCAGTGGATGGGCGGCAACGCGATGCGCGCAGGTGACTACCTCGATCACTTCGTGCTGCCGAACTTCTACTTCCACATGACCGCGGCCTACTCCATCCTGCGCCAGAACGGCGTCGATGTCGGCAAGATGGCGTTCCTCGGCAACCTGCCGTTCGCGAGCTAGCCACCTCACAGCTCGGGCAACGGACGATGGTCCTTGCCCGGTCGACGATACGGCACCCGCGCCAGGTGCAGCTTGAGCGCCTGGTAGTGGATGAGGCCGATGACCTGCGCGGTCATGAGCGGATAGCGCAGGCCGGCGGCGACCAGCGCCCGGTCCGTCAGCGGCCGGCGCTCGCCCTCGACGTGAGCGACAAAGACGCGCGGCCCCTCGGCGTGCAGGCCGGAGTGAACGTCCATCCGCACCGCCAGGCGCGCGCCCTGCGGCGGCGCGTCGAAGTGAAAGTCGTAGCTCGCCGGTCCGTGCAGAAATGGCGAGACGAACAGCTCGCGCGTGTGGCGAAAGGACGCCACCTGAGCGCCCTGCGTTGCAGGCTTGCCGGGCAGGCGCTGCGAAGGTCCCAGCAGGTACGGCAGGTTTCCGCCATACGTGTTGTTGACCTCGGCGATGACCGCAGCGACCGCCCCGCTCGCGTCGTAGCCGACGAAGAAGCTCACCGGGTTGAACCCGTAGCCGCACACCCGCAGGTTGGTCACGAGCTGGATCGACGCTGGCGCTG
The DNA here is from genome assembly GCA_016706545.1 of Myxococcales bacterium. GTDB lineage: Bacteria > Myxococcota_A > Polyangia > Haliangiales > Haliangiaceae > JABFXX01. The sequence goes on along the minus strand of JADJJK010000055.1, from coordinate 33,003 downwards.
GCGCGCCGGCCTGGGCGAAGCGGGCAAGCGCCGCGGCGCGAACGCCGGTGGCCGCGGCGTCTCGGTAGTCGCGGTCGTGCAGCGAGAACAGGTTGGGGCGATTGTACGAGAATAGCCGCAGCCGCCTGTCCAGCTCCGGCAGCTCGTCGAGGTCGATCGCCGCCAGGTACACCGGGTACTGGAAGCGGCGCTGCGCGAAGCGGTCGCGGCGCGCATGAAAGAGCCGGCCCAGGACGAGCGATGACCTCACGACGCGCCGCCGGAGGCCGCCAGCTCACGCAGCAGCAGCGCCGCGGCGTCGATCCCCGAGCGCATGCCGTCCTCGTGAAAGCCAAAGCCGAAGTGCGCGCCGGCGTAGTACGTGTGGCGAACGCCGCCAAGCTGGCGCAGCCGGCGCTGCGCGCGCAGCGCCGCGGCGTCGAACTGGGGGTGGGTGAAGTCCGCCTGGTGCAACACCCGGTCGGGCGCGATGGGATGACGCGGGTTGAGCGTCACCAGGAGCGGGGTGTCCGCCGGGTGGCCCTGCAGGTGGTTCATGGAGTAGGTCACCGCCACCCGCGACAGATCTCGATCCGAGACGTAGTTCCACGAGGCGTGGGCGCGGCGCTGGCGTGGCAAAAAGCGCTCGTCGCTGTGCAGGACAGTGCGGTTCTTCGAGTAGCCAAAGGCGCCCAGGAGCGCGCGCTCCTCCTCGGTGGGCTCGGCGAGCAAAGCCAGCGCGGTGTCGGCGTGGGTGGCGACGATCACCCGGTCAAAGGCGAGCTCCGCGCCGCCTTGCTCGAGCGTCACGCCGTCTCGGTGGCGATGCACGCGCTGCACCGCCGCGCCGGTGCGGACCTCCACCCCGCGCGCGCCCAGGTGCGCCAGCAAGGCGTCGAGATACCGCTGGCTGCCACCGACGATGGTGCGCCAGGCGAGCGGACGCACCACCCGCAACATGCCGTGCTGCTCCAGGAAGCTCAGGTAGGTCTCCGCCGGAAACGCCCCGCAGCGCTCCGGCGCCAGCGACCACAGCGCCGCCGCCAGCGGGATCACGAAGCCATCGCGCACCTCGGCCGGCACCCGCGCGCGCGCCAGGTACTCATCCAGCGACAGGTCCGCGCACGCGCCGCGCGCCAGGTCCCGCTGGCCGCGCTGCAAGAGCCGCATGACCTCCACCAGAAACCGCCAGTGCCCCGGGCGAAACAGCGAGCGACGATCCGCGAACATCGCGCCGAGCGAGGAGCTCCCCCACTCGAGATCGCGGTCCGGCAGCGACACCGAGAACGACATCGCGGTGGCGCGGGTCGGCACGTCCAGCTCCTCGAGCATGGCGAAGAAGTGCGGATAGCGCTCGCGATTGCAGACGATGAAGCCCATGTCCACCGCCAGCGGCCCGTGCCGCGACGGCGCGGTGATGGTGACCACGTGCCCCCCCGGCGTCGGCGCCGCCTCCAGCACGGTGACGCGCGCGCGCGTGCAGAGGGCGCGCGCCGCGGCGAGCCCCGCGATCCCGCTGCCGACGATGGCGACCTTGGGCATGTCAGGCATGTTCGTCGTGGTCCTTCGTCCTTTGCGGTCTTGCGTAGCACGGCGCGCCCCGCCGTGCGAAAACTCCTCCCCGTGTCCGAGCCGCCCTCCGCGTTTCCCTTGACCGAGCTGCTGGTAGCCGAGCGCACGGCCCTGCTGTGCTGCCCTCCTGGCGCGCGCTGGCTCTACCTCTTTGCGCACGGCGCCGGCGCTGGCCTCCGGCACGCCTTCATGGAGAGCATGGCCCAGCGCCTGGCCGCCCGCGGCGTGGCCACGCTGCGCTGGGAGCTGAGCTACATGACCGCCGGCCGGCGCCGGCCAGATCCGGCCCCGGTCTGCGAGCGGGAGGCGCGCGCGGTGTGTACCGAGGCGGCCGAGCGCTTCGCTGACCTGGCCTTGTGCGCCGGCGGCAAGTCCATGGGGGGACGAATGACCTCCCAGGCCCACGCCAAGGCGCCGTTGCCGCGGCTCCGAGCCCTGGCCTTCTTTGGCTTCCCGCTCCACCCGGCCCGCAAGCCCGCGTCCACCCGCGGGCAGCACCTGGCCCAGATCTCGCTGCCCATGCTGTTTGTGCAAGGAGAGCGCGACGCGCTCGCCGAGCGCCCGCTGCTCGAGGCCACGCTCGCGCCGCTGCCTCAGGCCACGCTGCGCTGGATCGCCGGCGCCGATCACGGGCTGGACGTGCCGATCTCGCGCCGGGGCGAGCACCACCCCCACGATCTGGCCGCCGATGCGCTTGCCGGGTGGCTCACACAACTTGACTCTTGATCAGAGTCGGCAAAAGATCCCCTCGTGTGGTCGAGCTATTCGGCGCGGCACGCAGCGCAGCTCATCGGACTGACCGAGTCAGCGGTCCGTAGCTGCATTCGCGATGGCCTGATCGGCGCGCCTGGAGAGGTGCCAGCGCGGCTGTCCTTCCGCGATCTGGCCGCGCTGCGGACGGCCAAGGCGCTGATGGACGCCGGGCTGCCGTTCTCGCGCGTACGCAAGGAGCTGGCGGCGCTGGCCAGGACGCTGCCCGAGGGGCGAGGCATCGCCGAGCTGGCGCTGGAGGTGCGGGGCGGTCGCGTCCACGTGCGCGGCCAGGTGGTGACGGTGGGACAGCTCGAGCTTCCGCTGCTGGAGGAGCTGGCCGCCGCCGAGCGCGAAGCCGAGCCGCGCGGCGATGTGCGCGCGCTGCCCCGCGCGGTCATCAGCGAGGGCCCGGCCGCCGCCCCGGTGGTCACCGCTGACGAATGGCTGGCCCGCGCGCTGGCGCTCGAGGACAGCGAGCCGGCCGCCGCCGTCGAGGCGTACCAGCGCTCGCTGCGCCTGCGGCCGGACTGCAGCGAGGCCTGGATCAACCTCGGCCGGCTGCACGCCGAGAGCAGCAACCCCGAGGGCGCGCGCCAGTGCTTCCGCTCGGCGCTCGAGGTGGACCCAACCGACTCCACCGCGCTCTACAACCTGGGCGTGGTGGCGCAGGACGCGGGCGAAGAGGCCGACGCCATCTCCCTCTACCGACGAGCGCTGGAGCTAGATCCAGCGCTGGCCGAGGCTCACTACAACCTGGCCACGCTCTATGACCAATCCGGCGATGCCCGCCAGGCGATCCGCCACATCAACGAGTACCGCAAGCTCACCCGAGGGTGAGCACTGGCGTAGCGCACGGCTCCCCGGACTGTAGTCCGACAGTGCCAGTACACCCAAGCCAAGCGCGGGCCTCCTTGCGTCGGGCGGCCCCCACCGTCGTAGGAGCGGGGCTTGGGCCCCGCGAGTTCCCCGTTTCAACCGCTTCTGCAAAGTTCCTCCCGAGACCGCGCTGTGCTGTTATCCTGCGCCGGTGACAGGGGACCTCTGCTGTGCGCAGCCTGCCTCGCCTTTGCGCGCGAAACCGCACCCGGCGCGTTCGTCGGGCGGCAGGCTCCGTGGATTCGTGGTCGCGGCCGCGGCCGTCGCGGCCGCCGCCGGGATCACGATCGCGGCGCCCACCTGGGCCACCGCCCAGAGCGTGGCGAGCGCCGAGGCCCCCGCGCAAGCAGCGACGCCGACCAACCCCGCCGAGGCCGCGTACCAGCGCGGCACCGCGGTGGTCCTCGATCGCTGCAAGGCGCTGCGCGCCTCGTATGAACGAGGCGACCGCCGGCCGCAGGCGCTGCACGCGCTCGCGGACTGCTACCTGCTCGAGGAGGCCGACGTCTGGCGAGCGGACGCGCTGCGCGATGACGCCGATCGCCTGCGCGCCGCTGGCGAGCCACCGTCCGCGCCGCCCGACGCCATGGACCTCACCCAGCTCGACGAGCAGTGGACCTCGGCCTGCGGCGAGTTCGAGCAGAGCCTCGCGCTCGAGCCCTCGGTGGGCGCGCAGCTCGCCGTGGCGCTGTGTCGGGTTCGCCAGGGCAAGCTCGAGACCAGCCGGCAGCTCCTCGAGGGCATGACGCCGCAGCTCACCGCCCTGGCCGCCTCGAAGGTCGCCTTCGACGTGAACCGGCTGGCCCTGGTGCAGGCGCTGCTGGCCGACATCGAGCGCGTCCAGCCCCAGGTCACCTTGCAGGCCACCCGCGCCGCGGCCTCGATGGCCGAGCCGGGAGGCTCCAGCGCGGCGACCGCGACGGCCGCGACGGCCGCAAAAGACGTCGATGATCTCGAGCCGGCGATCGAGCTATCGATCGACGGTCGGCCCGTGCCCGCGCGCGTCGCCCAGCCGCTCGACGCAGGCCGCTACGTCATCACCGCGCGCAGCGGCTCCGCCACGGCCGAGACGACCCTGGCGCTCGCGCCACGCTCACGCTCCACGCTCTCGGTCGAGGTGACGCCGGCCACGTCGGCCCGCGCCTGGCGGCTGGCGGCCGGCTCGCTCGCTGGCGTGAGCCTTGCCCTGGCGGTTGGGGGCGGCGTCGCCTGGTGGCAAGCCGAGGACACCTTGGCAGAGCTGGAGGCCGCTGGCGGGCGAGAGCGCCAGGACGGCTTCGAGTGCCCAAACAGCGAATGCCGCGCGCTCGCCGACGATATCAACCTGGCGCGCACCCTGCGCGGCGTCGCGTTCGTTGGCGCAGGCGCCGCCGCGGCGGGCGCGGTGGTGGTGTACCTGATGACACCTCCCGAGAGCCCCACCAAGCTTCGCTGGCTGCCCGCGGTGGAGCGAGGAGCCCTGTCGCTGTCGGTCCAAGGAGGCTTCTGATGCAGCCCTCGATTTCCCCCTCGGCCCTCTCCTCGGCCTCGGCCCTCTCCTCGGCCTCGGCCATCCCCTCGGGCCTGCCCTCGGTCCTGCCCTCGGCTTGCGCGAGCGCCCTGGGCGCGTTGGCAGCCGCGCTCTGCGCCGCCGCATGCACCAAGGACCTCTTGCCCTCCCACGACGTGGAGCTGGAGGTCCTGGGCAACCCCTCGCCGGTGACCATCGCGCTCGAGTGGGATGGAGGCACCGAGACCTTGTCGCTGGGCACCGACGCCAAGGGCGTGTTCGCCGCGCAGATGGCGGTGGGCACCGGCATCGTCCTGCGCGGTCCCACCGATTGCAGATTCCGCAACGGCGACAGCGCCATCGCGGTCACCACCACCAATCAGGCAACCAAGATCCGCCTGGCCTGCCTCGACGCGCTCGAGCTGTCCGACCTGGGGCTGTCCTTGCCCCTCGTGGTCTCCCGGGACAACCTCACCTATCAGATCGTCCTGGGCGCCTTGGCCGCGGACGCAGCGCCCATCATCACCGCGCAGCCGACCCCGCGGTATCCTGGGGTCACCGTCGAGATCAACGGCACCGGCAACGGCGATGGCGATCTGACCACCGATCGACTCAAGCTGGGCAGCAACCGCGTGGACGTCATCTTCGACGAGTTCCTGCTCCGCCGCAGCTACACCGTGGTGCTGCAGCGCGCCACCTCGGCTCGCGAGCTCAAGCGCCTCGCTGGCGCCACCGCCAGCGGTGGCCTGGGCGGCGCGGTCGCCGCCGAAGGCGACGTGCTCGTCATCGGCGAGCCCGGGGCCGCGTTTGGACGCGCGTACGTGTACCGCGCGGAGATCAAGGCCACCGGCACGAGCTGGGCGCTGGAAGACACCCTGGATCCCGGCGGCGGCGCAGGCACCCAGAGCGGGTTTGGCGAAGCGCTCGCCATCTCCGGAAACTTCATCGCGGTGGGAGCCCCGCGCGACGGAGACTCGGATGTCGGCGCCGTCTACGTCTACGGCAAACAAGGCGCGGACTGGGTGTTCTTGCGCCGCCACACCTCGGGCCTGCCAAACAGCCGCTTCGGCGAAGCCGTCGCGCTCTCGCCGGCCGGCGCGCTGGTGGTGGGCGTGCCCGGCGAAGCCGCCGGGGCGGCCAACGCCGGCTCGGTCTTTCTCTATGCCAAGGCCGACGAAGCCGGCAGGATCAACATCACGCCGCCAAACCGCAGCGAGGGCGACCTGTTTGGCCACAGCGTGGCCTTCGTCGGCACCTCGATCCTCGTCGGCGCCCCGGGCGACGACGACGGCTCCCCCACCGCCGACGCGCCGCCGGTCGCCGACTCCAACAACCTCACCGACGCAGGCGCCGTCTACGCCTTCTCGTCGACCTGCGCGTCGGCGTGCGCGCTGACGAAGTACCTCAAGCAGACCACGCCGGTCGCCGACGCGCGCTTTGGAGAACGGCTCGCCGGCAAGGGCGGCGCGCTGGCGGTGGTGCGGAGCAAGCCCTCGCCCAGCGTGGACTGCTTTGGCGTCACCCTGGCGCCGCGCGGCACCGTCACCGTGGGCTTTGCCATCGCCGCGCTGGCCGTGGACGCCGATCGGATCGCCGTCTCGCACCCGAGCGCTGGCTCTGGCACCGACCTGCGGGCCAGCGCCTATCGCCTCAAGGCCGACGGCTCCAACCCTGACACCATGTCGCCGTTGTTCGTGGGCACCGGCGCCGCCGGAGCCGATCGCTTTGGCCACTCGCTGGCGTTTGGCGGCGACCTGCTCTACGTCGGAGCGCCGCGCCAGGGCGCGCAGCTCGAGGGCGCCTTCTACGTCTTCGAGTGACGCGCCCAGCGGCCCACGTGCCGGGCGCGCCGCGGCGCACCGCGCGTCACGACAGCCGCTGGTACACCGTCCATTGCCGCACCGCGATCGGCTCCGGCAGCGCCTTCGACGTGTAGGACAGCGCCACCGTGGCGGCGCCCTGCTCGCGTAGATAGTCGACCACGCCGGCCGCCAGGTACGTCGACTCGCTCATCGCCACCTGCCAGGACTCCGCCAGCGATTGCAGCTTGGCGGCCACGTTCACCGTGCCTCCGAAGTAGTCGATGTTGGCGTTGAAGCGCACGGCGATGCACGGCCCGGTGTTGATCGAGATCCGCAGCCGGATGGAGGAGTCCTGGCGCGCCGGACTGAACGCATCATGGATGGCGCGCGCCGCGCGCACCGCGTCCAGCGGGCTGACGAACGCCGCCATCACGGCATCGCCGATGGTCTTGATGGCCGCGCCGCCGTGCGCGGCGACGATGGCGAACACCTCGTCGAAGTGGCGCTTGATCTCGACGAACGCAGCCGGATCTCCGCGCTGCGCATAGAACGCCGTCGACCCCACCACGTCCGTGAACAGCAGGGTCTGCTCCCCCACCGCGAGCTGCACGTCGGCCGCCACGTAGTCTTCGCTGAACAGGTCACGGAAGTCGCGCAGGCTCAAGAGCTGCCCTGGGCGCAACGCGAAGTCCGTCCACTGCGTGTTCTCGATGACGAACATGCTGTCCTCGGCCGCCTCGTTGTGCAGCTCGATGGCCGCGCCTGGCGCCGCGCGGACCACCCGGCCGTCCTCGTCGGTGAACCGCACCAGCTCCTCGCTGGCCGCCTCGGTGAGATCGAGATAGGCGCAGTGGCGAGCCCCGCGCCGGCGCATGCGATAGCGACCGGCGGGCAGCGCCGGTCGCACCGTCAAGGTGGCGCCCGAGGCGACCTCGACCTGCACGCGCACGTGATCTTTGGTCGCGGGCTCCGCGCTGCAGAACACGCGCTGCGCGATCTCGCGGATCGACGGATGCACATGGAACGTCACCTCGACCGCGTGCTCCCCGGCGGTGGTGAAGTCCACGGCGCAGGGCTCGCACCGCACCTCGGCGCGCAGCGTGCCGAGCGCGGGGTTCTCCTGCGTCACGCCGCGGCAATGAGGACAGATGGTGTCCCAGGACAGCGACAAGACCCCAGCCCGGGTGGCGTGCAGCGCCACCTGCAAGAGCTCGCGTTCGGGCAGGTCCCAGGCCCGAGCGCGCTCGCGGATCTGGATGCGATACAGGTCCGCCTCGTCGCCCGTCTTCACCCAGTCGAGGAGCTTCTCCACGCTGCGCGCCGCCAGCCCTTGCTCCAGGAGCTGCGCGCGCACCGCGCGGAGACGCTGGTCCGCCTCCGGCCGCAGCTCCGGCGCTGGCAAGGACAGCGCCGCCGGCGTCATCTGCGCGAGCCCGGTGGCGATCGCCGGCAGGATGCGCTGATAGCCCTTGCCCAGGCCGGGGAACCCCACCCGCAGCGCCGCCCCGCCCAGCGGGCCGCGCGGCACCGCGCCGAAGTACAGATACAGGCGGCACCCGGTGTCCGTGCGCTCGAGCCGGTGTACCGCGTACATCACCTTGGAGAACCCGCGCTGGTAGACCCGCGTACACGTCAGCCATTGCCCCGCCACCCAGCTCCACGGCCGCTCGATCCACTCGTGCGCGACCCCACCGTTTCTGGCTGCGCCCCACAGCTCGCTGCCCCGCGGCGTGAACGTCATCTCCGACACGCCCAGCGCGCGGTTGAGCCGCGAGGTGTCCGAGACCACGCGCCACAGCGAGGCCGGATCGCCGGGCAGGTCAAAGACCCAGAGCCACTCCAGGCGCTTCTCCCGCGAATACTGCGCCGGCCACGGATGAAGGGCCAGCAGCTCCATCAGGGTCATCGCCGCCTGCCCGCGAACCTGGCCGCTAGACGCTGGCCCCTTGGGCGGCGGGCCCGACCGCTCGGTCGACATCAGCTCACTCACGATCCTCGCTCCTGCGCCGGTGCCTTGGGAGACGCACGCGAGGGCCCGGCGGTGGTATCAATGCATGGGCGCTCCACACCTGCAAGGAAACAGGCATGAACCAGGTACACCCCCGTAGCTGCCCGCTGTGCGAAGCCACGTGCGGCCTGGCCATCACCACGGAGGGCGACCAGGTGGTGTCCATCGTCGGTGATGAACGCGATCCGCTGTCCCGCGGCTACCTGTGCCCCAAGGGCGTCGCGCTCGCAGACTTACATCATGATCCGGACCGGCTGCGGCGCCCCATGATCCGCGAGGGGCAGGCCTGGCGCGAGTCGGACTGGGAGGAGGCCCTGGCCCTGGTGGCGAACCGGCTGTCCTCGCTGCGACGCGACCACGGCGCCAACGCGGTGGGCATCGTGCAAGGCAACCCGTCGGTGCATAACCTGGGGCTCCTCCTGTACGCGCCGCTGCTGCTCGGCGCGCTGGACACCGAGAGCCGCTTCTCGGCGACCTCGCTGGACCAGCTCCCGCACATGCTCGCCGCGCTGCACATGTTCGGCAACCCGTATCTCTTGCCGGTGCCCGACATCGATCGCACGGACCTCTTGATCGTCCTCGGCGGCAACCCGCTGGTCTCCAACGGCAGCCTCATGACCGCGCCAGATATCCGCAACCGCCTGCGCGCCATCAGCGGGCGCGGCGGCAAGGTGGTGGTGATCGATCCCCGCCGCACCGAGACCGCCGCGAGAGCAGACCAGCACCTCTTCATCCGCCCTGGCACCGACGCCGCGCTGCTCCTGGCGCTGTGCCACGTGATGTTCACCGAGTCGCTGGTGAGCGCGGGCCGCCTGGCCTCGCACACCGCGGGCCTGGTGGAGCTCCGACAAGCAACCGCGAGCTGGTCAGCCGAGCGCGCAGCGACGGTGACCGGCATCGCCGCCGAGCAGATCCGCCAGCTAGCCAGAGACCTCGCCGGCACCCGGCGCGCCGTGCTCTACGGCCGGCTCGGCGTGTGTACCCAGGAGTTCGGCGGCCTGTCAGCCTGGCTGTGCTACGCGGTCAACGCGCTCGCCGGGCACCTGGATGAAGAGGGCGGCCTCATGTTCAGCAGCCCCGCCGTCGACCTGTTGCCGCTGGCCAAGCGGCTGGGGCTAGACGGCAGCTACGCCACCCGCCGAAGCCGCGTCTCCCATCATCCGGAGTTCGGCGGCGAGTGGCCGATGTCGGCGCTCGCCGAGGAGATCGAGACGCCAGGCCAAGGCCAGATCCGCGGGCTCATCACGATGGCGTCCAACCCGGTGCTGTCGGTGCCCAATGGTCGGCGCGTCGAGCGAGCGCTCCGCTCGCTCGACTTCCTGGTGGCGATCGATCCGCACCTCAACGAGACCACGAGGCTCGCGCACGTGATCCTGCCGCCGACCTCTGCCCTGGAGCGGCCGCACTACGACCTGGTCTTCAACACGCTGGCGGTGCGCAACAGCGCCAAGTTCTCACCGGCGTTGTTCCCGCGCCAGGAGGACCAGCGACATGACTGGGAGATCTGCCTGGAGCTGTGGGCCCGCCTCGGCGGCGTGACGCGACGCCTCGGCAAGGCCGCGCTTCACCGCCTCGGCCCCGAGGGCCTCCTCGATCTGCTGCTACGCGCCGGGCCGCGAGGGCTGCGCCGCGGGCGCCACGGACTGTCCTTGCGCAAGCTGCGCGAGTCTCCGCATGGCCTGGACCTGGGGCCGCTGGAGTCGCGCTTGCCCGAGCGGCTCGGCCGCGACCAGGGTGGCCAGCCGCGCAAGCTGCAGCTCGCCCCCCCGGTGTTCCTGGCGGACCTGCCGCGGTTGGCCGCACACGCGGACGCCGCGCGGCCAGCGCCGCTCGTGATGATCGGCCGCCGCGATCTGCGCAGCAACAACTCGTGGATGCACAACAGCGAGCGCCTGGTCAAGGGTCCCGATCGCTGCACCCTCTTGATGAACCCCGACGACGCGGCCGCCCGCGGCCTCTCGACCGGCAGCCGCGCCACCGCGCGCACCACGGTGGGCGCCATCGACCTGCCGGTGGAGGTGACCGCCGACATCATGCGCGGCGTGGTCAGCATCCCGCACGGCTGGGGCCACGCACGCGCCGGCGCGCGCCTGCGCGTCGCCGCCGCTCACCCCGGCGCCAGCATGAACGACATCACCGACGACTCCAAGGTCGACCCGCTGTCTGGAACGGCCATCCTCACCGGCCTGCCGGTGGAGGTCGTCGCCGCCGAGCCGTGAGCCCGCGCCCGCCTCGAGCCGCGTGACCTTGGGGAAAAAACGGGTCAGAACTTGCCGTTGGCGTTCTTCCACTGGGCGCGCGGCGGAATGGCCTCGATGGTGTCCCAGTGCTCGGCGATCTTCCCGTCAGCCACGCGGAACAGGTCGTAGAACGAGGTGGCGCGACCGCCGAACGTGCCCTCGCTCGCCACCAGCACGAAGTTGCCCTCTCCCAGGACATGATGGATCCGGTCGTACTTGAGCGTCAGGCCCCCACGCGCGAAGGCCTCGAGCGCCGCGCCCAAGCCGGACAGGCCGTCGGCCACCTGCGGGTTGTGCTGCTGGTAGCTGTCGCCGTCGAAGTAGCGCGGCAGCGCGGCCATCCGGCCGTTGACCAGGACATCGTCGACGAAGGCGCGCACCAGCGCCTTGTTGGCCTCGGTCCGGTCGAGCTCCGTGGCCTCGGTGGGGCCATCGAGCATGGTGCGGCCGCTGGGGTTGGCGGCGGCGGGCTTGTCCTGCAGGTTGTCCCAGTGCTCGACGATCTTGCCGGCCTCGAAGCGGAAGATGTCGAAGCCGACCTTGGGGCCAAAGAAGTCGTAGTCGGTGTGACTGAAGACGAAGTCGCCGTCGGCGAACACCCGCACCGGCCGCGCGCGCGCCGAGCCCTTGGGTAGCTGCTGCAGGAGGGCGCCAAAGCCGGCCAGGCCATCGGCGGCGGCGAGGTTGTGCTGGATGTACTTGTTCGGGTTTATCACCGCCACTGGCCCGGGCTCGCCGGTCTCGATGGAGGTGAGGAGCGCGCGGACCTGTTGCTTGGCAGTGGTGGACATGGCGGGATCCTTGGAGCCTGAGGCAGAAGAAGGCGATGGAGCGGAGGAGCCGGCGCCGCCGCAGCCCAAGATCAGGGCGGCCAGCGCGCCCGAGACCAGCGGCGAGACCTGAGACGAGACCTGAGACGAGACCTGACGCGAGACCTGAGACAACCGTTGCGAGTACATGACGACCTCCAGGCCCGCGGCGTCCTGCACCGCGCAGGAGAATGGCTTCGCGAACCGTGTGCCCAAGATGCCCACTACCGCCGCGCGGCGCGAGGTGCGAAGCTGACACTGCCATGGTCAAAAGTAGACAGCAGGCGAAGAACCTCGAGGAGGTCTCGTTTCACTTCCACGGCCGGCCCGCCGCGCTGGTGGAGTGCGTGCCGCTGCCTGGGCTGCACGCCCGTGGCACGCCAGCGTCGTGGGAGCGGCTGCAGATCCTGCGCTTCCACATCTGGTTGGTTATCACCGTCGGACACCACCAGCACCTCGTGGACTTCCATCGAGTGCGATGTCAGGCCGGCTCGGTGCTGCACATCGGCCCGGGCCAGATCCACCGGTGGGACTGGAGCGGCCATCGGCAGGGCTACGCCCTGTTGCTCGGGCCCGCGGCGCTCAGCGACGCCAGCCGCCGCCTTCCGGGCACCGCCCTCCCGGGCCTGGACGTGCAGGAGTGGCCCACCCTGCTCGAGCTCAACCGCGACGACGCCACCCGCATCGCCTCCTGGTGCGAGCAGCTCGCCGAGCTCAGCGCTCGGCCGGACAGCCCAGCGACCCGCGCCATGGCCTGGCACCTCGCCATGGTGGCGCTGCACGATCTGCGAGCCTGTGATCACCGGCTCGGCGACGAGGGCGCGCTGGAGGGCGTCAGCGACGAAGACCTGGCGCGGCTGCGCCGCTTCAAGGTCCTGCTCGAGCGTTCGTTCCGGGTGACGCGCGCGGCCCGCGACTACGCGCGCGGCATGGAGCTGTCGCCTCGCACGCTCGACCGCCTGTGCCACGCCGCCACCGGTCGCTCGGCGAAGGACCTGATCGACGCGCGGGTGACGCTGGAGGCGCAACGCCTCCTCGCGCACTCCGATGCGTCGCTCGAGGACCTCGCCGACGAGCTCGGGTTCTCCGAGGCCACCAACTTCGTCAAGTTCTTCACCCGCCGCACCCGACAGACGCCAGGCGCCTTCCGCCGACCGTTCCGCGGCTAGCCGCGGCGCTCATGCTCTACCCATCATGCACGCGGACCGCCGACGACGAGCCTGCCCCGCCGCGCCAGGCCCGACCACCGTGCCAGGCCCGACCGCCGTGCTTGATTTCAGCCACGGTGCTCGACCCGACCACCGTGCGCGCCCACCCGCCGTGCTTGATTTCAGCCACGGTGCTCGACCCGACCACCGTGCTTGATTTCGGCCACGGTGCTTGCCCCAACCACCGTGCTCGACCCAACCACCGTGCTGGGCCTACCCACCTTCCACGCGCTCACCTATCGCTCACCTGGCGATCCGTTCCGGGTTCTGGGTTCTGGTACAAACCAAAAAACTCAGGGTTCTGAAAACAGCAGGGGCTGTGCGGCGGTGTGGAGAGGCGCGCCGTCCCCTCAGGCCCGCCTGCTGCACCTGGCCCTCCTGCGCCTCTCCAAGGGCTGTGGTCAACCGCGCCGCGTACGCGCATTACGCCGGCCCCGGCTCGACGGGCGCGGTTGTCCATAGCCCGACACCGTCCACAGCCCCGAGGCTTCCGCGGAAACGCGCTGCGACTTAGATCACGCCACGTTTCCGCGGAGGTTTCCGCGATCTCGATCTCAGGTCCCGGCTCGCTCGCGTCCGCCTGCCGGACGCATTCGCCAAATCAAGATCTGCTATCCAATATCCATACAAATATAAACATCCCTCCTTGACACCTCCCGCGTCCAATCGCCCCCTGCCACCGCCAACCCTCCGCGTTCTCTCCACCAGAGGCCCGCACGCGCGCTACATCCTCGTCTCCCTGCGCACCCCACGAAACTTCGCGCCGCCCGCGCTTCTGCGGCACCTGGAGCACGCCAGGCGCGAAATCGGCGCCGGAAATCGCCATGCTACAAGAACGCATGCGCGAACCACTCTCCGTCGAGGAAGTTCAAGCTCTCGGCGAACACATCGCCGAGCAAGCAGTTCACCTGGACGCCGCCATGCATCGCTTGCTCGCCGACCTGCGAACATTCGACGCGGCCGGCGGCTGGTACCGCCAGGGCTTTGGCACCTGCGCCCACTGGCTGAGCTGGCGCGTCGGCTGGGACCTCGGCACCGCGCGCGAACACCTGCGCGTGGCCAGGGCCTTGCACACCTTGCCGCTCGTATCAGAGGCCTTGTCTGCCGGGCAGATCTCCTATTCCAAGACTCGCGCCATCACGCGCGTGGCCACCGCCGCCACCGAAGCGGTGCTCCTTGGCTACGCGCAGCACTGCACCGCCAGCCAGCTCGAAGCCGTGTGCCGCAAGGTCGGTGTGCTCGGTGCAGATGCCGCCAGCCGAGCCACGCGCCCACACGACAGCGAGCGTTACGTGGCGCATACGACGACGGCCTCCGGCATGGTGTGCGTCAAGGCGTGCCTGCGCCCCGACGAGGCCGCGCTGCTGCTTCAAGTACTGCAGCAAGCCGCGGTGGACTACACGCGCGAGCCGGCGGCGGCTTCCGGGGAGGTTGCTGACGTTTCCGCGGAAGTGTCCGCACCTGCCGAGCGGGCGACGGACGCTTCCGCGGAGACGAAGAGCCTCCCCACCACCACTGCGCGCCGCCCGTACAACCGGGCCGATGGCTTGATGGCCCTGGTCCACACCTACGCGCGCGGTGACCGCGCCGAGCGTGCTCCCGTCGAGCTGATCGTCACCGTGCCCGCGGCGCTGCTGCAGCAATCTGCCGCGACCACCGACTCAGCCACCGGCACCGCCGACTCCGCCAGCGACATCTCCGCAACCACCGATGTAGCCATCGTGCCCGCCACCTTCACCGACCGCGGCGCCTCGCTGCCAGTCGCCCTCACCGTCGAGTCCGACCTTGCGCTCTCTCCGCAAGCCACCCGCCGCCTGGCCTGCGACTGCGGCCTGGTCGTCGCCAACATCGGGGCCACCGCCGGGGTCACCAACGCCACCGACGCATCCCCGCTCTCCGTCGGCCGCAAGACCCGCACCATCCCCGCCGCCCTCAAGCGCGCTTTGCTCTTGCGCGACCGCACCTGCCGCTTCCCCGGCTGCGATCACCGCCTCTTCCTCGAGGGCCACCACCTGCAACACTGGGCCGACGGCGGCGAGACCAGCCTGCCCAACCTCGCGTTGCTCTGCTCTTTGCATCACGCCTACGTCCACGAGCGCGGCTATCGCATCACGCAGTCACCCACAGGCGCGCTCGCGTTCGAAGATCCACAGGGCCGCGCCGTCGTCCCGCTGCCGCCGCGCCCCGCGCCGACGCTGCTCGGCTGGCCGGCGATCCATGCCGTGCGCGCCGCCAACGCAACGCTGCCGCTGACAGCCACCACCGGCCAGTGCCGCTGGCGCGGCGAGCGCGTCGATAGCTGGGACGCCGCCGCCACGATCACTCGCATCCAGCGCCGCGCCGACGCCGCGGCCCCCTCAATCTCCGCGCCCACCGCCGCCCCACCAACATCCCCACCACCCGCATCCCCCCGCACATCAGCACCCGCCTCTCCACCCGCATCGCTCGCCGATCCCCCGCTCGACCCCGACGGCCTCCCCCTCCGCGGCCTGTGGGACGACCTCGACCGCCACAGCGCCATCGAGTGCTGGGTCCTCGCGGAGATGGAAGCAACCGGCGTCGATCCGCTCTCCATCGGCCGCCCACTGCCGGACCACCTGCAGCATCCGTCCCAGCGCCGATCGGAGCGCCGGTCGTAACGTCCGTCGAAACATCCGCCCACCTCGCGCTAGTAGCCGCCCAAGGCGGGACGCGGCCGGCCGGCACAAACGTCGAGGGCGGCTCCCCCGGGCCCCCCCCCCCCCCCCCCCCCCCCCCCCCCCCCCGCGGCCCCCCCCCCCCCCCCCCCCCCCCCCCGCCCCCCCCCCCCCCCCCCCCCCCCCCCCCCCCCGGGCAACCCCCCCCCCCCCCCCCCCCCCCCCCCCCCCCCCCCCCTGGGCCCCCCCCCCCTGGGAACCACCCCCCCCCCCCCCCCCCCCCCGCCGGCGCGGCCCCCACGCGCCGCGTTGACCACAGCGACCGAAGCCAGGGCGCAGGGGCCCCTGGAGGGACGGCGCGCCTCTCCCCCGCCGCACGCCCCTGCTGTTTTCAACCGAGTTCCTTGTTTTGGACCCAGAACCCGACCCGGAACAGATCGCCAGGTAGCGACAAGGGTGAGCGCGTGGAAGGTGGGTGAGTCGGCACGGCGGCTCGGGCCTAGCACGGCGGCTCGGGCCTGGCACGGTGGCTCGGGCCTGGCACGGTGGGGCAGCATGAGCGCCGCGGCGCTCAGGGAACCCAAGCCCGCTGCTAGCCAGCGGGCGGCTCAGCGAACGCTGCTGGCGCGCGACGAGTCCACCAGCGCGCGCTGCGCTGCGGACACGGCGTCGTCGATCATCTTCTGCTGCTGCTCGCCGCTCTGCCAGCGCTCCTGGATCTCCGGGGCGAGCGTATCAACCGGATCGAAGTACAAGAAGAACCCGGGCTTGACCGAGGGCGCGGAGAACACAGAGATCCCGCTGTCCCGGTCGTAGTGCTCAAACGAGTGCGCCACGCGCTTGCCGCCCCCGCCGGGCGCGTCCACCACGAAGGTCGGGGTGTGAAACCCCGCGGTGGTGCCGCGCACCGCCTTCTCGATGTCCAGCGCGGTCTGCAACGTGGTGCGAAGATCCTCCACGCCCTTCACCAGATCATGCACGTACACGTAGTACGGGTGAACCTGGCAGTGCCCCAACCGCTTGACCAGGAGCTGCATGGTCTCGATGGTGTCGTTGACGCCACGCTGCAGCACCGACTGGTTGCGAACGATGATGCCCCGCTCGAAGATGCCGTCGAGCGCCCGCTTGGTGATCGCGGTGATCTCGTTGGGGTGATTGAAGTGGGTGTGGAGCACCACCTCCTTGTGCAGCTTGCGGCCGCGCTCCACGACGCTGGTCAGCGCATCCACCCACTCGACGTCCGTGATGAGCTTCATCGGCATCACCGCCGGCCCCTTGGTGGCGAAGCGGATCCGGCGAACGTTCGGCATCTCCAGGAGCGTGTTGCCGATGAGCGAGATCTGGCGCGCCTTGAGCTGATAGCTGTCGCCTCCGGACACCACGATGTCCTCGATCTCCGGGCGCTCTCGGATGTACTGGAAGGCGCGCAGCCAGCGGTCCTCGGTGGCCTTGAGCGACACCTTCTCCACCTCGCCGGTGTCGACGCCCACCGCGTAGCTCCGGGTACAGAAGCGGCAGTACACCGGGCAGGTGTCCAGGGTCAGAAACAACGCCTTGTCCGGATACCGGTGGGTGAGCCCCGGCACCGGCGCGTCCGCCTGTTCGTGCAACGAGTCCAGCGTGAGCTTGGGATGATCGGGGAGCAGCCGTGACGCCACCGGCACGAACTGGCGGCGCAGCGGATCGTTGTATGGGTCGGCCCAGTCGATGAGCGACAACAAGTACGGCGACACCCGGATGCTCATGGGCGCGCGCGCGAAGCCCGCGACGACGTCGTCGTAGAAGCTCTGCGGCACCAGGTCCTGCACCGCGGCCAGCAGCTTGGTGGGGTTGGTGATGGAGTTCTTGGCCTGCCAGGCGTGATCCAAGAACGTGGCCTCGTCCACCTCGCGGTACGCCGGGATCTTGGTCCAGAAGTGCCCATCCAGGAGCTGCCGGTGCAGCAACGTGCTGGGATCTACCCGCGGCTTCAGGTGGCGGATCTCGTCAGCAGCAGCCGGCGCGCGGCCGATCGTCGAAAGTGGAGCATCCATGAATTCCTCGGGCTTCCCTGGCGGTGGCAATAGACGGCGAGATGGCGAGAGCTTCGACAGCGACCAGGCGACGCCTTGGGCTGCCAAGCAGCAGACAACGTGAGCCTCGTCGTCGGCCCGGTGACCGCGACGCGACTGCGCGGCACGCGCGAGGACAACCCGAGGTCGTCGCCGCGGCGCCGCAGCTAGGATACGTCAGGCTGGTGAGGGACGGAGCCCAGATACCACATGGGACATCCATAACATGGCAGCCCCCGCGCGGCCAAGCGCGGCGTGCCGGCGCCACCGACCACCGCCACCGACCGACGCCACCGACAGCGCTCCGACCGACGCCACCGACAGCGCTCCAACCGCCGCCACCGCCACCGGCCGCGCCCGGTCAGCTCGGCTTTCGACCCAGGCGCACCAGCGTGGCCTCCACCGAGGGCTTCAAGGCGAGAGGCTCGATCGCGTCGACGCCCGAGGCGGTCTCGGCGCTGACCACGACCGCTGTCCCACCTGACGCTCGCGCCGGCACCACCGCGGGGCCCTCTCCCACCAGAGACGCGCGCTCACCGAGCTCCGCCGCGACCCCGGAGTCCTTGCACTCCGAGCCGCGGTCCGCGGTGATCTGCGAGCGCAGCGCCTGCTGGTGTTCGATCCACACGCGCGCGACCTCGGGATCCACGGCATGGGCGGCCATCGTCTCGCGCAGGATCTGGAGCCGTCGCTCGAAGTGGCCGCCAAAGATCGGCGACGCCGCGTGCGCCATCCGCATGGGGCGCCCGGTGTAGGCGATGTCCGCGCCAAGGAAGCGCGCGGTCAGCTCCCACTCCTTGTTGACGAGGCGCTGCTTGTCCTTGCCGGCAAAGAGGAACCCGATCATCACGTCCGCGAAGACTCGGTCGTAGAAATCGACGATGACATCGCGCAGGAGTTGCGGCCCGATGCGGGCAAACAGGTTCGGGTCACGAGACGACATGCGCCCAGTGTGACCGATCTGAGACGCGAGCGGGGGCCAAGGCCCGGTCGCCGGCAGGCGCCGCGCTCACGGGCCGCGATCGGCTGCGCCCGCCCTCCCTGCTACGACTCGACCTCCACGACCCAGCGACCTCCCCCGGTACGACGCAGCCAGACCCGACCTCCGCTCGAGGTGAACGGGCGAGGCGACAACGGGTCGCCGCGGCCCCCTGCCGCGCACCTCCCAGGCGCCGCGCGGCAACACCTCCACCTCGGCGCCACCCCTGCCAGCCGACCGCTGCGCATATCCCCCGGCGGTGCGGATGTAGCGCTCGGCCAGCGCCCGCGCCATCCAGCGCTCCTGCGTCCCCATCATCCACAGCACCGGCGCCAGCACTAAGAGCTGGAACGCGCTGAAAAAGAGCCCCACCACCGCGAACCCGATGGCGAACACGCGGGCGACCTTGACCGCGGAGTCAGTGGCGCGCACGTAGTCCATCCGCCGGGTCAAGAGCGCGCGCAAGATGCGGCCCCCGTCCATCGGCAGCGCCGGCAGCAGGTTGAAGCCGGCGATGACCAGGTTGATCCAGCCGATGAGGGACAACAGCGCGACGCCGGTCACCGCGCCCAGCCCAAAGCCCAGCCCGGACAGCATCAGCGAGACCGCCGGCCCCGCGATCGCGATGGCGATCTCGTGATTGGCAGACCGAGGCAGCTCCACCATCTTGGCCGCGCCACCGAAGAACCCAAGCTCGATGCTCGAGACCCGCACCCCGAGCGTTCGTGCCACCACCGCGTGCCCAAGCTCATGGAGCAGCACCGAGCCGAAGGCCAGGAGCGTCACGAACACCGCGGTCATCCCGCCAAAGGCCAGCATCGCGACCGCGAGCAAGAGCAAGAAGCTCCAGCTTATCTCGACCGGAAAGCCGAGCAAGGAGCCGATGCGCCAGCGTCCCAGAGAAGATCCGAACATGGGGAGCAACATGATCACGGCCCGGGGCCTTGTCAAATGGCGCCCGCCCCGCAAAGGCCAACCGAAGCCGTCCATCCCAGCGGAACTCATCGTGCCGGCGCCGCTCGCAAGCGCGAGACGGCAAGATGTTACCTCGGTGTGACGTCGATCGAACCGCCGCCGCGCTGGAGCGCACACCGCCCGATCAAATCCGCACCGTAACCGGCGGCAATCGCCGGCAGACATGCCACAGTAGCCCTGGTGTCGTTGCCGTTTCTGACCGCTGACCTCCCCGGCATCGGAGGTCTCCTTCGTGAGACGCCGCAAGACTTCGCCGTGTTCGAGGAGCTCCCGTACGCGCCAAGCGGCGCCGGCGACCATGTGTTTGCCTTCATCGAGAAGGTCGACTGCACCACCCCGTTCGCGATCGACCTGCTGGCCCGGGCGCTGGGTGTCTCCCCCCGGGACATCGGCGTCGCCGGCATGAAAGACCGGCGGGCGGTCACCCGCCAGTGGGTGAGCTTGCCGCCACCTGTGACCCTCGCGCAGGTGACGGGGCTTTCGCTGCCGGGCCTCCAGATCCTCGAGGCCTGCCCGCACCCGCACAAGCTGCGCACCGGGCACGTCCGCGCCAACCGCTTCGTCATCGTCGTGCGACGCACCGGCCCGGCGGCAGCGGCCGCCGCGAGCGCGGTGCTCACCGCGCTCGCCGCCGCGCCGGGCGCCCCCAACTGGTACGGCGAGCAGCGCTTTGGCCGGGCGGGGGACAACGCCGCGATGGGCCTGGCGATGATGCGCAAGCAGCGCCGCTTTGACCGGGACCCGCGCAAGAACCGCCTCTTGCTCTCGGCGCTGCAATCGGACCTGTTCAACCGCTGGCTCGCGCGGCGCATCCACGCCCAGGAGTACCGGCAAGTGCTCGAAGGAGACCTGCTGCGCAAGGTCGGCGGCGGCGTCTTCGTTTGCACCGATCCTGCCGTGGACCAACCTCGCCTGCTCGCCGGCGAGGTGCTCACGACGGGGCCGATGTTTGGCGTGGAGATGCGCGGGCCCACGCCGGGCAGCCCCGCCCACGCGCGCGAGGCCGCGGTGCTGGAGGAGGCCGGGCTGGCGCTCTCGGAGTTCGCGGCGGTGCGCAAGCTCGCGCCTGGCGCCAGGCGCGACGCCGCGGTGGCCATCGCCGACTGGGCGGTGGAGCAACTCGACGACGACGCCGTGCGCATCTCGTTCACGCTGCCGGCAGGCGCCTACGCCACCGCGGTGCTGCGCGAGGTCCAAAAGCCGGTCAGCGAGACCGCCCCCGCAGCGCACGACGGTGACGGGCACGGGCACGGCGACGCCGGCGAGCGAGACGACCGCGGCGCCGGCGACGACCGCGACCGCGCCAATGAGGACGCCGCGATGCCTCGGACCCCGTCATCATCTCCCTCCCTCGTCGACGCCGGCCCCGCGGCGCAGCTCAAGGACCCTTCATGACCCAGTTCTTCCTAGACTTCGCCCTCCTCGGCGCCTCCTGGGTGCTGTACCTGCTGGTCGCGCTGTCGGTGGTCTCCATCGGCGTCATGCTCGACCGCGCGATCTGGTTCTCCGGCCGCGACACCGACACCGAGGCGCTCAGCCGCGAGCTCAAGCGAAGCCATGAGCAAGGGCAGCTCGACGCCTTCGTCGACAAGCATCGCGACGACCAGACCATCGCCGCGCAGGTGACCTTGCGCGGCCTCGCGGAGCGAGGCAACGGCGCCGACGCCGCGGCCGAGGCCATGCACAGCGAGCGCGCGCGCTGGCGTCGCACCGCCGAGAAGAACCTCATCGTCCTGGGCACGCTGGGCAACAACGTGCCCTTCATCGGCCTGCTCGGCACGGTGATCGGGGTCATCCGCGCGTTCGACGACCTCAAGAACAAGTCCGCGGAGAGCGAGTCGCTGGTCATGGCCGGCATCGCAGAAGCGCTGGTCGCCACCGCCATCGGCCTGCTGGTCGCGATCCCGGCGGTCATCGCGTACAACTACTTCAACCGGCGCCTGCGCGTGATCATGAGCGGCGCCGACGAGTGCGCGCACCAGGTGCTGAGCCAGTGCTACGGCGAGACGGCAAAGAGCGCCCCGGACAAGAAGGACGAGAAAGACCAGAAGGACCAGAAGGAGGAGCGCCGTGGCGGGAAGTAGCGCCTACCAGGACGAGGACAGCGCTGGCATCATCGACATCAACATCACCCCGTTCGTCGATGTGGTGCTGGTGCTCCTCATCATCTTCATGGTCACGGCGAAGCTCATCGTCGCGCGCGGGGTCAACATCGACAAGCCCAAGGCCGCCACCGGCGGCGAGGTGCAGAGCACGCTGCGGGTCTCGGTGGACGCCGGCGGCAAGCTGTACGTCAACGGCTCACTCGCCGCCACCGACGCTGACGCCGTGGCCCAGATCACCGCGGTGTCGTCAGGGATGGCGCAGCCCAAGGCGATCATTGCCGGCGATCGCGTGGCAGCCTATGGTGGAGTGATGCGCGCCATCGATCTGGTGCAACAAGCGGGGATCCGCGCCATTGCGCTCGAGAACGAGAAGGCCGAAGCCACCGTCACCCCGCCGTAGCCGCTCCCCAAGCCTGATTTCGCCGCGATGATCCCCTACCCGTCTCGCCCCTCCGCAGCCCCCCCGCTTGACCCGCAGCGTCGAGATCGACGGCTGTCGTGGGCCATCGCGGGCACCCTGCTCATCCACGCGATGCTGGCCTTCACCGCCGACGTCGCGCGCTCCCTGGGCAAGCGTCCCCCGCGAGAGCTGGCGCCGACGGTCGAGCTCGTCGACATCCAGGTGCCACCTCCCCTGCCGCCTCCACCTCCTCCCGCGCCGCCGGTGGTCGAGCCCCCGCCGCCCTTGGTGCAACCCGTGACCACCCGCGCCCCACGGACGGCCGCGCCCCAGCGGGTGGCGACCAGCACAGCGCCGCCGCCGCCTGAGGAGACCCCGCCGCCGCTCCCCGCCGACGCGACGCCCGGCGGCTCGCCCACCGTGGCCCTGCCCAGCGCCCCTCCTTCGGCGCGCGGCGTCGCCGTGCGCAAGGCCGCCGTGAACACAGGCAAGGTCGGCGGCGGTGGGCAGGGCGGCGGCACCGGCACGCAGGAGGGCAGCGGCGCCGGTGACAAGCCGCTCTCGGTGGCCATGATCAAGACCCAGGCCATGCCCAAAGGGGACTACAGCTACTTCGACGCGCGCAAAGACTACCCGGCCGAGGCGAGGCAGCTCGGGATCGAGGGCAAGCTCCGCGTCCGGCTGACCGTCAACGACCGCGGCAGCGTCACCGCCGCGGTGCTGCTCAATCGCCTGGGCCACGGGCTCGACGAGATCGCGCTGGCACAAGCCAGGCGGCTGGAGTTCGAGCCCGCCAAGGACACGAGCGATCGACCGGTGTCGTCGTTCGTGGTGTGGACGTTCACCTTCGCGCTGCCAAGCTCGTAGCGCCGCGACGTTCTCTTAAGCCGCTGCCGCAGCTCACCGACAAAATCGGCGGCCACGTCGAATACCTACATCGCAACTTCGGAAAAAGCGGCCGTACCGAAAGGGGTATGCGAAGGCTCGAAGCTGCCGTGGTCCTGTCGTCCCTCCTCGCGATAGCTGACGTGGCCGCGGCCCAGAACGCCCCGCCCTACGATCCAGCGATCGACCTGCAGCTCTTCGAGTACGCCGTCGGTCCCAAGACCTTCTTCGCGGTGGCCGACGCCGACGTCGCGCCGAGGCAACAGCTCTCGTTCGACGTGTTTCTGACCTTCCTCACCAACCCCTTCGTGGTCTACGAGGTCGCGCCCGGCGAAGAGTCACTGGGCGGCGCGCGTGCGCGCGTGGTGCGTTCGCTGGCGACCGCCGAGCTCTCCGGCGCCTACGGCCTGACCGACCGCCTCCAGCTCGGCGTCACCTTGCCGATCGTCTCGATGACCGGCGATGGCCTGGATCCCGAGACCGCGATGGCGCTGCCCGGGGGGCTCGCCGAGACCGGCCTCGGCGACCTGCGGCTCGAGGTCAAGGCTCGGCTCTTGCGGCGCGGCACCTTGCGGGTGGCCGGCCTGCTTGGCGCCTCTCTGCCCACCAGCTTCGGCAGCGGTGGCTCGGCGTTCCTCGGCGACGACCTGCCCGCGCTGCGCGGTCGCCTGGCGGTCCAGTTCACCGCGGGTCGGCTGGCGCTGGGCGCCAACGCGGGCCTCGTGCTGCGCAAGTCGCGCGAGATCTACGCCACCGAGGTCGGGCCACAGGCCACCTGGGCCGGCGCCGCGGCGCTGCGCCTGACCGAGCGGTTCTTCGTCGTCGGCGAGGCGTTCGGCCGCACCGGGCTCTCCGCCGCGGGGCTCGACGGCAGCCCCATGGAGGTCGGGGGCGGCCTGCGGGTGTTCGTCACCTCGTCGCTGGCGCTGGTCGCCGGCGGAGGCGCTGGCGTGGTGTCAGGGATTGGCTCTCCGGACCTGCGGGTGTTCACCTCGCTGGGATACTCGCCGGACGTGCGAGACAGCGATGGAGATGGGATCGTCAACGGCCGGGACACCTGCCCGACGGAGCCGGAAGACAAGGACGCCTGGCAAGATCTCGACGGCTGCCCGGAAGACGACAACGACGGCGACCGCGTCCGCGACGCCCAGGACAAGTGCCCGGGCCAAGCGGAAGATCTGGACGGCTTCGATGATGACGACGGCTGCCCGGAGCTCGACAACGACGGCGACGGCATCGCCGACTTGCAGGACAAGTGCCCGGAGTTCGTGGAGGACAAGGTCGGCGCGTTCGCCGCCGACGGGTGCCCGATCACCAAGCACGACGCCGATGGCGATGGGCTGGTCGACGCCATCGATCAATGCCAGACCGACGCCGAGGACATCGACGAGTTCGAGGACGGGGATGGATGCCCCGACGCGGACCAAGACCACGACGGCGTCGACGACACCGAGGACCAATGCCCGGTGTGCGCAGAGGACCGCGACACCTTCGAGGACGCCGACGGCTGTCCGGAGCTCGACAACGACCGAGACGGGCTGCGCGACGCCGAAGACCGCTGCCCGACCGAGGCCGAGACCCTCAACGCCGTCGACGACTTCGACGGGTGCCCCGACGAGGGCGGGATCACCATCGCCACCTTCGATGGCGAGCGCATCCTGATGGAGCGCGCGCCGCCGTTTGACCGCAAGGGCCTGACCCGAGCAGGCGAGCTCATCGTCGACCAGATGGCGCTGCTCATGCTGGCGCACCCCGAGGTCACGCGCTGGCTGGTGGCGCTCGCCGACCCCAAGGCCCGCTACGCCGGGCGTCGCGCCGAGCAGGTCAAGGCCCAGCTCGCGCGTCGTGGCGTGACAGAGTCCTCGCTCGAGGTGATGTCAGCCACCGGCGGCGCCAAGCTGGTCGCGGTCGCCAAGGACCGCCTCGACGCCGACGCACCCAGGGTCTGTCCGACGCCGATCGTGACGCCGCGGCCCGAGCGAGCCGTCGCGCCGACCTTGCCCTCGAGCCCTGCGACGCCAACGCAAGCAGCGCCGACGTCAGCGCGGCCAGCGCCGACGTCCGCCACGCCAGCGCCAGCAGCGTCAGCAACGCCCACGCCAGCGCCAGCGCCAGCAGCGCCGACGCCAGCGGCGCCGGCCGGCGCCAGAGCCGCGCCGGCAGCCCCCTCGGGACCGCCGGCGACGAAGCCCCCTGTCGCCAGCTCAGCGCCGGCGATCTGAGGACCTCGCCCGGCCCGGCGCCACGTGCGCGCCAAAGAGGCGGCACGTGGGCACCAGACGAGCGCCAGACGGGCGCCAGACGAGCGCTGACTCACGACCTCCGGCCGTCGTCAGCACCCTCGAGTCTCTCTACGTTCAGGGACGCAGCGGGATCAGGCTCGCCTCACGCGAACCGCCCCGGTTGTCCAGCGTGACCACCATGTGGCCAAGCGCCGGGCTCTGCGCCTGCTCGGTCAGGTTCAGCGAGACCGGCACGAACTCGACGCCACCCGGAGCAACCTCGAGGTAGTCGCCCTGAGAAACCGAGCTGGCGAACGCGTTGAAGATCGCGGTGCCAGAGGTCTCGTCGGTGTCCGCGCTGTCGAGGTCAAACGACGCCACCGAGTAGCCAAAGCGCGGGCTCTCCGCGGTGAGCCCGAGCTGGGCCGCGGTGACCGGCAGCAGCATCGTGCTGCCGTTGGTCGGCGCCACCGCGAAGAACTGCGCGCTGAGCGCGCCGGTGGCGACGTTCAGGACGGCGCTGATGACGCGACCGTTGAACCCGAGGCCCTGCAGCAGGCCCTGGTCGATGCCGATCACCACGTAGTCGGGCTGACCATCGAGGTTGGTGTCCACGGGGATATCGAACTCGATGAGCGACGCGGTCGACCACGGACGATGCACGTTGACGGCGAAGACGATGATCTGCGAGGTGCCAGAGGCGAAGGACTGCACGCCAGCGGCGCGGAGGTCCACGTAGCCCTGATCGTCGCTCGCGTCGTCATGACCCCAGGCGTAGAAGTCGGCGGTGCCAGCGAGCTCGGTGCTCGTGTTGGCGACGCGCGCGTACGCCTGCGTCCACCGCGAGCTGAGGCGCGGCGAGACGTTGGTGCTCACGTTCGACTGCGGGCGCAGCACGCCGTAGTACGGCACGCTCAGCGCGACGCCGTTGTTGCTGCCGGCGGCGGGAGTCAGCATGACCAGACCGGCCGCCTCGCGATAGGCAGAGGCGTCGCCGGAGGTCGCGGTGTCGATGGTGATGGTGACGTTGACCGAGAACGTGTTGTTGGCGGGCACCGTGATGGTGGACGGGCTCAGCGCCACCTGGTGCGGCGACCCCTGCGGGCGATCCGCGGTGAGCGCGAAGGTCACCGGGCTCGTGCCGCGGTTGCGCACGCGGATGGTCTTGGTCTGGATGTAGTCCTCTTTCTGCTCGAGGACGCCCAGGTTCAGGTGAATCTCCTCGGCGTCCGCCCAGGCGATCGCGTTGGTGCGCACCGCCGCAGCGGCGTCGACCACGCCCGAGCCCGCGCGGCGGGTCGAGTAGGCCACCACGCCGCCGGCGCCGGAGGTGTTCACGATCGCGTTCTTGATCTGCGCGGCCGACCAGGACGGCTTGGCCTGACGAACCAGGGCAGCCAGGCCCGTGGTGTGCGGCGCCGCCATCGAGGTGCCAGAGAAGCGAGCGCCACCGTTTCCGGAGCCAACCGCCGCCGACTGGATCAGCACGCCCGGCGCGGTGACATCAGGCTTGAGGTGACCGTCGACCAGGCGAGGCCCCAGGGAGGAGAAGCTAGCCAGCGTGTTGAAGCCGGCGTTGGTGAGCGTGTTGGTGGACAACGTCACGGTCTGACCATCGAGGGTCTTGATCGCCGCCTCGGCGGCGAGGCTGACGCCGAAGAACGGGATCGTCACGGTGACGTACTCACCGGTGTCGGCGTTCTGCGTGATCGGCCCCTCGAACGGAGGCAGACCATTGGCGTTGTTGACCATCAGCACCGCGGCGGCGCCAGCGGCCTGACCGTAGATGGCGCGGCTGGTGCGAGCGCAGGTGCCGCGCTTGGTGACCACCAGCTTGCCAGCGACGTCCTGGTAGTCAGCCGGGTCGCAACCGAGCTTGAGGTTGCCTGCCGCGTCGAGGAGCAGCTTGATCTGCAGCGAGGTCTGGGTGACCACCGCGCCGTTGGCGTTGATCGACTGCGTCGGCGCCGCGCCAGCGGCGGCGATCAGCGCGCCGGGGTACGACGGGGTCGGATCCTGCGCCGCCACCGAGATGGCGCGCGAGCTGGCAGCCGGCGAGCCAGTGATGTAGGAGACCGCGCCGCTGTTGCCGGCGGAGGCCACGACCACGATGCCCGCGCGGGCCGCGTTGTCCGCGGCCACCGAGGTCGGATCGTCCGGGCGGCCGAACGACGAGCCGAGCGACATGTTGACCACGTCCATGTCATTGGCGACGGCCCAGTCGAGCGCATCGACGACCAGGTTGGTGGAACCGTCGCAGCCGAACACGCGCAGGGCGTACAGGTCAGCGGCGGGCGCCACGCCCGGTCCGATCAGGAAGGCGTTGTTGTTGTAGGTCGCGTCGTTGTAGGGGCCCGAGAACCGGCTGCCGTTGGCCAGCACGCCGAAGCCCGCCGTCGACCCTGCGACGTGCGTGCCGTGACCACCGCAATCGAGCGGGTTTGCATCCGGCGCCGGGACGTCGTTCTCCGCGCTGTTGGCGTCGTAGGCGTCGCCCGCGAAGTCAAAGCCACCCTTGACCTTGGGCGAGCCCGGCCCAAACAGCGCCGGATCGGCGGGCTGAGCGCCGGCCGCGAAGGCCGCGTTGTACGCCTCGGGGGTACCGGGGCCGCCGAAGTCAGCGTGCGTGTAATCGATGCCGGAGTCGATGATGGCGATCTTCACGCCCTCACCACGGTAGCCGCCGACCCCGGCGAGCGGGGTCCAGGCGCCGGGCGCCGCGATGCGCTGAGCGCCGGCCACGTTGTTGGGCTGAAACACCTGCGCGCGGTGTACTCGCACCACGCCGGGGAGCTTCTGCAGCGCCGGGACCTGCGCGGACGAGATCCGCACCCGCAGACCGTTGTAGGCGTCGCGATAGCGCGCCTTGACGGTGCCACCGAGCGCCTGGATGCCCGACTCCACCACCGCTTGCGCGGTGGCGAGCTGCTTGCGCTTGGTCGCCTTGTCCGTGGAGGAGAGGGTCAGCCCAGCGGCCTCCTGGACGCGAGCGATGGGCTCCCCGGCGAGCTCGACCACGAACGTCTCGATGGTCGCGCCCTGGGACCGAGGGGTGAAAGAATTCGGCGCCGCATTGAAGTCAGCCGCCTCGAAGCGCTCAGCGCTTCGAGCTTCGTCTGTGTTCGCTCCGGAAGGCTGTGCCTCCTCGGAGGAGCCGCATCCGAATGCGACGATCAATGGAACTGCCAATAAAGCCTTCTGTTTTTCCATGTGAATACCCTTTAACAATCCTGTAGGCACAGTCGCACAAAATGAGACCCGCAACTAACGCAAACGGCTTGCGTATGAATTTTTCCAGGTCGTTTTGTTGCTCTGGATACTCCATTTTCCCGAATGTATCTCTGATCTCCAGTCTTTCAGGTTCTGACACATGAGTAAATTAAGCAGCATACGAGACGCTCGCGGAACAGTCAGTTCTATAGTATGAATAATAGTGATTCAGATACTAGTTTTTCTGTGATCAGACCGAGCAATAAGTCACATTCGCTCGAATCTGAATGTAGGCGGATATGCGCCACTTGTTGGAGCGCTGGGTGCAACCCTCCGCCGCGCTGCGTCGCGAGGTTCCTCCCAAGAGCCGCTCGTAGGAGCCCACGCACGTGCGCGCCTCGCCAGCCTGCGCGCCCCAGACAGGATCACGCTGGGTACCGAGCGGGCTCCCGCCAGGCCAGGAGGGCAGTGATCGCCTGGCGCCTAGCGCTCGGCGCGCCTCGGCACCCTCGACCAGTCATCTCCTCCGTGGTGGAACTAGCGGCGGTGTCCGGTCAACGCGCGCGCGCCTTGCGCGTCGATCTCGAGCACCTGGATGGGCCCGCCGTAGGACGCACCGAGCCCGACGTCGATGCGCCAGAGCGTGCCGTCACACGCCGAGGTGATGCCGGAGGGCTGCGTGGTGTGGCCAACCACCATGCGCTCGACTCCGAGCGCGGCGAGCACGCGGCGCAGCGCCCCGCAGTCGGCCTCGCCGAGCCCCCACTCGCGGGTCCACAGCGGACCAGACTGGTCGATGAGCGCGCGAGGAAAGGTCTCGCTGGCTCCGGCGAGAAAGCACCGGTTCTCCAGGTTCACGTCGGCCAAAAGCGGCGCCCACTCCTCGAGCACGCCGGCGTGCGAGAACACGGTGTCTCCGACGATGCGAGCGGTGTCCTGCCCCGACAGGATGCGGGCGTACGGCCCGACGACAGGTCGCACGGCAAACGCGGCGACGCGCGCGCGCGCGCGCTCCGGCACCTCGGAGAACGGCGCCAGCGCGAGCCCAGGCACGTCGGTGAAATCAGCGAAGCCGCCGCTCGTCACGTAGCGAAGGTCCCCCGCGGCGTTCATCAGCTCGTGGTTGCCCAGCAGCCAGATGAGGTCCCCGCCAGCGGCGCTGGCCTCGGCCTCCAGCCGTTCCAGCCAGTCGATCACCTGCTGCTCGTCGTCGCCACGATCGAGCAGATCGCCGGTCTGCACCACCACCAGGTCCTCTCCGATCCAGCGCCCCTGAGCGTTGACCGCCCCCGCCACCTCCAGCGCGGCGGCCAGCGCGCGCACATCCCCATGAATGTCCCCCAGCGCCACCAGCCGGCGCGGCGCCGCCCGGCGCAGCGGACGTCCCCGCAACGCGCAGCCAGCGCGCGTCGTCTCTGGGCCGCTGGCCTCCACGTCAGCCTGGCCAAGCTCGCCACCGGCGCCAGCCTGCGAGGACCGCGCCGCAGCCGACGCCGGCGAAGCGCTGGGCGCCTGCGAGCCGGGCGCCAACGAGCCTGTCGCTGGGCGCTCGGCTAGAGGAGCCGGCGCAGCGGACGTGCCGATCGCCGGCCCGGACGTCGCGCTGGTCGCCGGCCCGGACGTCGCGCTGGTCGCCGGGCCAAGGCGCGGGTTGCGCTTGCGCTCACATCCTGCCCCGGGCCCCGCGCAGAGCCCCACGAGCAAGACCAACAGCACCAGGCGCGACATCGCACGCCATCCTGCCACGGATCGCTCGGTGCCCCAAGCGCGAGAGTCTCCGCCGACGTGTCTGGTCAGCCCGGGTCAGGCCGGGTCAGCGCCGAGTCAGCCCCGGGTCAGCGCCGAGTCAGCCCCGCTCGTCGGCCCCGGGTCAACCCCAGGTCAGCCCCGATCAGCCTCCGTCGGGCCCCACCAGCAGCCCGACGACCGCCGTGATGTTGTCATCGCCGCCGCGCTCGTTCGCCATGGCGATGAGCCGGCTCGGCAGCTCCGACAGCTCGCCGCTCATCGCCTCGCCAAGCTCCTCATCGGCGACCAGCCCGTAGAGCCCATCGCTGCACAGCAGCAAGCGATCACCCCGGGCGACCTCCGCCGAGCGGACCTCCAGGTCGGCGTGCCGCTCGAAGCCAATCGAGCGGGTGATGACGTGACGAAAGCGCGACTGCTTGGCTTCCTTCTCGGTGAGCGCGCCGGCCCGCACCTGCTCGGCGATCCACGAGTGATCGTCGGTGAGCTGACGAAGCACGCCGTCACGCCACAGGTAGCAGCGGCTGTCGCCCGCGTGCGCCACGTACAGGCGATTGCCCTCCAGCACCGCCGCGGTCAACGTGGTGCCCATGCCAGTGAGATCCGGATCCGTCCGCGCGGTCGAGAAGATCTCTGCCGCCGCCTGCCGCGCTGCCAGGCGCAGCAACGCCAGCGCCGACGAGTACGGGAACGCCGAGGGCGAGTCGTTGTCGGCCACCGCCGGGGTGTCCTCGGCCTCGATCTCGGTGGTGATGGTCCGCATGGGCTCGGTGTTGCCAAAGCGCATGCGGTCCTGTTGCTCTCGCCGCAGCGCGCCTTCGTAGTCGCCATGGGCCTTGCGGAAGGCGCCGACCACCAGGTCCACGGCCATGCGGCTGGCCACCGAGCCACCTCGATGCCCGCCCATGCCGTCGGCCACCACGAGCACGCCGTCCTGCTCGACGATGCCAAAGGCGTCCTCGTTGCGGCTGCGGCGCCGCCCGGGATCGGTCGCTCCCCACGCGGTGACTCTCACCTTGGGCATACTAAGAAGGATACTCCGCGTTCTTCTCGCTGTGGACCCCATCCTCACAGCGTAAGATCTTGCCCTTGCCCTCCACCTTGGTCAGCAGGTTGACCGGGCGGGTCCACAGGCGGTTGGCCCCGCGCAGGGTGTCCCGGGCCTGCGCCATGTCCAGATCGACCCCATCGTGGACGTGGCGTAGCAGCAGCTCGGTTCGGTTGTCGTGGTTGCCGTCGTCCACCACGATGGTGGGCTGGCCGCGATTGGTGAGCATGCGCAGGAGCTGCTCTTTGACCTTGGCGAACTCGCGGCTCATGATCTCCCAGTTCCCCGAGCGCTCGGAGAACCCGAAAGCGTAGAACTTCTGCTCCACACAGAACTCCAGCGTGAAGAACTCATCAATGAACGTGATGTCATTGTAGAGCTTGCGGACCTCGAAGATCTTCTTACGTCCAAGCCCCAGCCGCCGGTCCCAGTTGCGCTTCTGCTCCATGGAGTCGCACTCCTCCCACTCCTTGCCGAACTGCCCGCGGTTCCAGCGCTCCTCGATGTTGCGGAACAGCTCCACCCCCAGCTTGTACGGGTTGAGCCGCCCTGGCGCGGTGGCCAGGATGCCCGAGCACGCATCGGCGTAGTCGATGATCTCCGCGGAAGACAGCGCCTTCTCGGTCAAGATCTTCGAGTGCCAGTAGGTGGCCCACCCCTCGTTCATGATCTTGGTCTGGGCCTGCGGCGAGAAGTAGTACGCCTCGTCGCGGATCACCTCCAGCAGGTCCCGCTGCCAGGGCTCCAGCGGGGCGTGGAGGATCATGAACTGCAGGACGTCCCGCTGTGGCGTCTCGGGGAACCGTCGCTTCTGCTTCTTCTCCTCCTCGCGGCGCTTGCGCTGCGCCTCCAGGTACTCGGGAGGGTTGATGAAGCTCTCCATGTAGCCCTTGGCGCGGAGCCGAGGCACGTCGCGCTGCTCCTCGTCCTCCTCGGGA
Source organism: Myxococcales bacterium (assembly GCA_016706545.1). GTDB lineage: Bacteria > Myxococcota_A > Polyangia > Haliangiales > Haliangiaceae > JABFXX01. The sequence goes on along the minus strand of JADJJK010000055.1, from coordinate 1,072 downwards.
CGCGGCTCGCGGTGTCGCACGATGAACGGCGACATCGGATCGATCAGGTTCTCGATGGACAGCCCGATGTCGATGAAGTTCTCCACCGCGTCCTGCCCGTGCCGAACCATGTGCCGCCGCACGCGGGCCGCGTGGTTGGCCATGCCATCGATCATCTTGCGATTGGTCTTGGAGAAGAAGTAGTTGTTCTTGAAGAAGTCGACGTGCGCGCACACGTGCGCCATCACCGTCTTCTGATCCACCAGCGAGTTGCCCTCGAGGAGATAGGCGTACGCCGGGCTGGTGTTTATCACCATCTCGTAGATCTTGGAGAGCCCCCACTCGTAGCTCTTGGAGAGCTGCTCGTAGTCCATGCCAAAGCGCCAGTGCGGATAGCGCGTCGGGAACCCGCCGTACGCCGCGACCTCGTTCATGGTCTTGTAGTCCAGGACCTCGTAGAGGATCGGATAGAAATCGAGGCCGAGCTCGCGCGCGTAGCCCTCGATGGTCTCCTGGACCTCGCGCAGGTACGCGGGGAAGTGGCGCAGGCTCACCTATTTCCCCTTCCCCAAGAACTCCTTGATCGAGTCCATGATGGCGTCCTTGTTCTTGATCTCGGAGGTCACCACCCGCTCGTCCTTGTCGAAGTGCTCGTGCAGGTCCTTGACGAACTGCCCCGAGCCGTACGGCGACTCCACCTGGCCATAACAGAACATGTTCACGTGCGGCAGGATGTCCTTGGCGAGCAGGTCCACGCAGACGTGGGTGTCATCCACGGACCAGTTGTCGCCGTCGGAGAAGTGAAACGGATAGATGTTCCACGTCGCCGAGGGATACTCGTCGGCGATGAGCTTGGCGCACAGCTTGTACGCGCTGGAGATCATGGTGCCTCCGGACTCGCGAGTGCGGAAGAACGTGTCGCGATCGACCTCCTTGGCCATCGCGTCGTGGATGATGTAGCGGCTCTCGATGCCGTGGTACTGCGAGCGCAGCCAGGTGTCGATCCAGAAGGTCTCGATCATCCGGGACGATCTCTTCGCTCATCGCCCATCAGATCCGAGACGTCCATCATGGGAGATGATGACCGCGTTCG
>JADJJK010000054.1 GCA_016706545.1 Myxococcales bacterium | reverse complement strand
CATCGGCGTCGATCTCCACGCGGTCACCAACCCGCAGTGCGAGCCGTCGCTAAGGCCGAACATCGCGGCGCCACCATCTCGCTCGACGGAGCGCGCGAGCGCAGGCTCTGTGGCGCCGCTTCCGTCTGGTATGTTACTTTGTTTGGTGGCGAACCGCTTCGAACAGAGCGCCACGCACGCCAACTCCCGCGTTCTTGTGGGCTTGCGCGGTGCTCTCCATCGGGTCACCAGCGCATGAGCGAGTTCCAGCCAGCACCGAAGAACACCTCTACGAGCGGATCGCCGCCGATCTCGACGATGCGGTCGCGTCGCGCCTGATCACGGCGATGGTCCACGCGCACTGGCTCATCGGACGCGAGATCGTCGAGGTCGATCAGCCCAGTGCCGAGCGATCGGGCTGGGCGAAGGCCTGATTAAGATGTGGCGCGTGGCCGCGTCTTCTCGGCCGGTTCGGTGGGAGCTTTGGCCTCGCCAGGTCTCCGGGGCGGCATGAAGAGCAGCATCCGCCTTCCCGCGCGGCTCGGTTTCGTCGGCGCGGCGGTGACGGGAAAGGCTCAACGGCGTTGCGCCTTTTTGCGGACGCGCGTCGCGGCGAGAAAGGCTCGGTGGCGTTGAGCCTGGCCAGCGCGCCGCCGTTGTTCCCGCCGACATTGGCGTTGGCATCGCGCGCGACCTCGACAACCTGACGTACACGTCGAGGTCTGACCCGTTTCGCGAATCGGGTCGCCGAAGTAGGGCGTCGCGTTCTTCATCGCCTACCACTTCGGCATTCCGAAGTAGGCGCCCGTCAGCCCCGCGCCCTTGTGATCGGCGATAGAGCATCCAGGGCAATATCAAGCTGCTCCTGTCGCTCACCGGGAGCCCCTACAGGTCGCGGCAAGGACAAGGCGCCAAGCGTGCCCTCGCCCCGATCGAGAACAAGCGAAACCTCGACGTCAACGCCGACATCATGGAGCACGTCGACCCGATCTTCGGCGACCTGAAGACGGCCGCGATGGAAAGTGCTGGGGGCTGATAGAACATGACCGCCTTCGACGAGTCTTATCGCTGGAATGGCCCAGGGGCGTGCGGTCGCCATGGGCGACGGCGACGCAGTGCGCGGGTTGCTCGACCGAGTGTACGACGAGCGCTGTCACAGCGCGCCACTACCGAGACGGCCTACCTCAGCTGCAGGTCAACCTGCAGAAGAAGGACGACTCCGCATCCCATGCGGGATGGATCACGGGTGAGAACCCGACGTCGGGGGCCATACCAGGGCACGTCGCTCGTGTGGTTTCCGGGTGAACACGGCAGCGTTGCGGTGCTCGTCATCGGCACGGATGGCTTCGGCGCCGATGCAAGCATATCCTCGGCGCCCCTGACACCGGCGTCGCCTCAGGGGCGCCTCGCGGCTTCATGGTGGCCGGACATGGTGAAGCCTGATCCGCTGGACATCGCAACCGAGGGTGCCGGCGGCGGCCTCGTCGAGATGGCCCGAAATCCCGGCGGCGCTGAAGTCGTATGGCCGCGTCATCTACGCAGCGACCTGGTGCGAGGCCCTGCGGACGCCGAACGCGTGGCGGACTTGCTCGACCTGTTCTTTTTGACGTGCATCGGGACACCGCTGACCGGCAAGGCCAAGGGGATGTGGAACGCGCGCACGCAGGCCGCAACGGGGCGATCTTCCCGCGCTGGAACGAGGACGAGGAGGTTGAGCTGCTTCGGCGAACGGCGCTTCGTCGTACTCGAAGGGCCGCCGGGTACGGGCAAGACCCGGCTGGCCCGGCGCTCTGGCCGACCGCATCCGCGCCGCAACGCGCATCCAGTTCCACCCGGCCCGCACCTACGAGGACTTCGTCGTCGGGCTGTTTCCGCGCCCGGTCGCAGGCGGTCTCGCGTTCGAGGTGCGTGCTGGCGACCTCCTGCGCGCCAACCATGCGGCCGAACGGGGCGAGCACGTGCTCGTGGTTGACGAGATCAACCGCGCCGACCTTGGTCGCGTCCTTGGCGAGTCCATCCTGGTGTTCGAGGCCGGCGAGGCCAACCGCGAGGTCCACCTGCCGCACGTCCCGGAAGGGTTTGCGAACCCGGCTCCGGCTGGTATCCAAACCTGCGCGTCCTCGCCACGAGGAACACGGCCGACCGTTCGATCGCGCGATGGACATCGCGATCCGACGGCGTTTCGCGTTCGTTGAGGTCTGGCTGGCGCTCGACGCGGTCGCCGCTGAGGGCGTCGACTTCGCGCAGGCCGCCTTTACCCGACACGGTGCAGACCTTCGCGGAGTTCGCCAACGACGACACTTTGCGCCTCGTCCCCGGGCACGCCTACTTCTCGATCCGTGGCCTGACCTCGCGCCAGAGGCCCGCGCAGGGCGCGTCGCGCGAAGGCTGCGTCTCGAACCCGTCCCGGGCTCCTGCGCGACTACCTTGACGAGCGCCCAGCGGGAGCGCGTCGGAGGCGATTGCCGGACTCGCGGACCGCATCGAAGCCGGATCCTTCCGGGAACGCCAATGACGCGCGGGCGGACGCAGCGCGGACGCGAGCGCGCGTCGCGGGGGCCTGCTGGAGCTTCCGAGCGGGCCGACCTCTCATCCAGGCTGTCGACCACGGGCCGGGCGTCCGCCTCGATGCCGCCGCGGTGGGTGCAGCGGGCGATCGTTGGGTCGAGCCCTTCCTCGAAGCGAACGGCGCGCACCTGAAGCGCCTGGGTGTCAGCACCAGTGTCGAAACGCGTGGCGGCCTCTCGGTGCGCCTTACGCCGAGCAGCCGGATCGGCGCTGTCCCGTTGTTTCCGCCTTCGACCCGACGCGTGGCAGCAGGGCTGCTGGTTGCGCCACGGTTCCGCTGGAGCGCGCTCGGGGCCGTGCTCGGCGACATCGGATTCGCGACGGAGCCGTCGCTCGGGGGGCACCCGCTCGTGCCTGGCTCCGCCCGCGATGTTCCCACCTGGCTGCTTGCAGCCCCGTTGTGCGGCGACTGGAGGCGTTCATGCGGCACCGCAAGCGCGGTTTCACTGAACGCGAGGAGGTTCGCCAGAGCCCGCGCGGGCGGGTTGACTGGATGCGCTGGGCGACGAGACACGCGCCGTCAGGGCGCTGGACGAGCCTACCGTGCCGGTACCCCGACCCGGCTGACGACCCAGAGCTGATGGCGGCCGTCCGTTGGACGCTGGCGAGGCTCGACGACGGCCTTGCCCTGTTTCACGAGGCCAGCGCCGCGCGGCTCTTGCGAGCTCGGGTCGCGGACCTGCGTGTCGAGGTGGGAGCCGGGCAGCTCCGGCGACCGACGACGGACTTCGGTGATGCGGATGGCGGATGGGTCGGCGAGGCGGTGCAGGCGATGGGCTGGGTGGCCGAGGAGCGAGGGCTGGGTGGCTCGCGTGTGCTCGACGGGATGAGCTGGGACCTCCGCATCGACGAGGTATGGGAGGCGTGGGTCGACCGCTTCGTGGCTGACCTCGCGCCGCGGTTGTGGCTTCACGGCCCTGCGCCGCGGCACGACGACGAAGACCTCAACTGGGCCACACCGACGGTTCCTCCATGCGAATGCTCATACCCGACAGCGGCCTCCATGGCGCCGGGCGCCTCGTCTGGGTCGACGCCGGTACAAGGCGCACCTGCAGTTGCTCGCACATCGTGGCTGGTCGGGGCTGGAAGAAAGCACCGCGACGCCCACCGCGCCGACCTCCATCAAGCGCTGGCGTACGCGGCACTCGACGAGGTCGAGCGCGTGGACTCGGTCCTGGTCTACCCGGACCTGTCGGCCAAGGATCGCGGTCGACCTGCCATCGCGACCGTCGCTTCGGGCCGGCGGCGGGTGCGCCTACTCCTGCTCGGGCTTCCGTTCGGGTTTCATTCGCCAGAGCAGCGCGAGAGCACCTTGCCGAGTGGCGGGTGGTCCTGGCTGCATGAGCGCATCGGCCCAGTGTTTGGCCCTGCACCAAGCGCGACACGCGCCACGGTGGCCGCCCCGTGGCAGTCGTCGGCCACGGAGGTGCCATGCCCACCTCGTATGCGGCATATGCAAGGTCGAGAGTCCGACGAGGTACGCGCGCCCGCAGCTACGCAGCCATCCGGCGCATCAGGACCGTTTCGACCACGGCCTCTCGACCTGTTCACCAGCCCGCCACCGCGCTCGATGCCGACCAGCTTCAGTGCGCGGCGCTCGATGCGGAGGTGCTGCTCGCGCTGCATGAGCGGCTTAGAGTCTCGGTTCGCCGGATGCGTTGAACGAAGGAGCAATGACGTGACGACGATCAGCCCGACACCCGGCGACCTCGCAGCCGCGCTCTCCGTCGTCGCTCGAGATGTCCCCGCGGCAGCTTCGTTCGCGCTCTTTCCGTCTGGTGTCCGCCACCGCGGTGGCTATAAAGTCGCCGAACAGCGAGAAACAAAGAGCGCAGCGACGCCCAACGCTCGGACTTTCAGGACTTGCGCGGGGCCTTCTCCATCGGGTCACCAGCGCATGAGCTGAGCACCGATCAGCACCGGAAGAACACCACGCGAGCGTCGGCGCGAGCCGGGTGGCGTCGTGAAGAAGCCGCCTCGCAAAGAAGGCCGTCGCGGCGACGAAGCCAGCGAGCGCGAGCCCGCGAGGACGCGCTCTTCGCCTCGTGTCAGTCGACATCATCGAGGCGGCGCGCGGTCACGTCGCGCGCTCGGTCATCACGGCGACGGTGCAGGCGTACTGGCTCATCGGGCGCGAGATCGTCGAGGTCGAGCAGCACGGCGAGGCGCGCCGGCTGTGGCGCGCGCGTGATCGAGGGGCTCTGAAGCGGCTGGCGGGTCGAGTTGGCAAGGGTTCCAGCGTCCCGAACCTCCTCAACATGCGGCAGTTCTACCTCACGTACCCCGAGGGTCGCCTGCCAGGGCAAGCTTGGCGGCGGACGAGTCGCCCCGAGGAAACGCTCGGCGCTGCCCTCAGCGTTTCGAAGTCGTCGAGGATTCGCTCGCGCAGTGCCTGGCAGAATCGGGCAGAGAGTTATTCGGACAGCGCGCTGACCGAAACGAGCCGGAACGTGCCCGCGCCCTTTCCTCCATACCTCAGGTGGACCCACTACCTGCTCCCTCATGCGGGTCGCGAACCCGACAGCGCGCGCGTTCTACGAGATCGAGGCGGCGCGCGAGAGCTGGGCAAGCCGCGAGCTGGAGCGGCAGATCGCGTCGCTCCTCTTCCGAGCGGCTGGCGAAACCCGCGACAGGGAGAAGGTCTCGCGCTCGCTCGGCGCGGACACGAGGTCGAGGTGCCGGCCGACGTCATGAAGGACCTGTTCGTGCTCGAGTTCCTCGGGCTCGACGAGGCGGTCCTTACCTTGGCGCGAGCGGGATCTCGAGCAGGCGATCAACCGCATCGAAGGCTTCCTCCTCGAGCTGGGCAAGGGCTTCCGCTTCGTCGCGCGGCAGAAGCGCTGACGCCCGAGGGGCGATCACTTCTACGTCGAACTCGTCCTTCTACAACCGCCTGCTCCGCTGCTTCGTGCTCGTTGATCTCAAGCTCGGCAAGCTCACGCCCCAGGACCTCGGCAGATGCAGATGTACGTCAACTTCTTCGACCGCTTCCAGCGCGCGGAGCACGAGGCGACCATCGGCATCGTCCTCTGCTCCGAGAAGAACGACGCGATGGCGAAGATCACGCTGCCGGAGGACAACGCGTAGATACCGCGCGCGCTACCAGGCGTACCTGCCGACCGAAGAGGAGCTGCGCGCCGAGCTGGCCCGCGAGCGCGAGGTTGCGGAGCCGGGCGCGCTGCGCTCGCGGCGAAGTGAAGGTTCCCGGCGATGGCTGAGTCACACAAGTGGGGAGTTCAAGGCGCGCTTCCGCCGGCATGCGTTCGGCTGGAAATCGCAACCCGCCATCACGCGAATCAAGCAGGCCGTCGCCGAGATCAAGAAGGTCGCCAAGAAGGACCCCGTGCTCGCCGCCGAGGGGGCGATCGCGTTCCTCGAGCGAGTGTCGCCCGCGCTCGAGCACGTCGACAGCTCCTCGGGCTCTATCGGCACGGCGGTTGGCAACGCCATCGGGGAGCTGGTGCCGATCATCGCCAACGCGCCCGCCGACGCGAAGACGCGCGACGCGTGGCTCGACCGGCTGTTCGAGGCGCATCAGGCTGACGAGCTCCTACATCGAGCGGCTCGCCGATCATTGGGGTGAGCTGTGCGCGTCGAAGGAGGTCGCGTTCGCGTGGGCCGACAAGCTCGTCGGCATCACGCGCATGGCGCTCAGCCCAGACGAGGCCCTGCGCGGGCACTTCCACGGGACCTCCGCGTGCCTGAGCGCGCTCTCTACCGCGCCGAGCGCTTCGACGAGAGCTCGTCGACCTCCTGCGCGTCGACACGATCTGGCCGTATCAGGTCTGGGCCGTTCGGGCGATGGCAGCGAGCGGCAAGAAGGCCGAGGCGCTTCGCTACGCCGAGTCCTGCCGAAGCCCATGGGCGAGCGACCACGAGGTCGACTCGGTCTGCGAGGAGATCCTCCTCTCGTCGGGCATGATCGACGAGGCCTACGCTCGGTACGGCGTGCGCGCGAACCAGGGCGGCACGTACCTCGCGACGTTCCGCGCCGTCTCGAAGGTCCGCACGGGCGGCGAGGTTCTTGCGGACCTTCGTGACGATCACGCCGCGTGACGAGTGGCAAGTGGTTCGCCGCCGCGAAGGACGCTGGCCTGCGAGGACGCGCTTCGCTCTCGCGAGCCGCACGCCGTGTGATCCGGAAGACGCTCGCGCGCCGCACGGGACCACGCCGAGAAGCCGCCGGCCTTCGCGGTCGGCGCGGGGCTCTTGTCGCTGTACTGGCTCGTGCAGGGCTACGGCTACGAGATCACCGGCGCCGACGTGTGGGACGCCTACCGCGCGACGCTCGCGGCCGCGGAGCGCCACGGCAGCGCGGCCGAGGTGCGGGAGCGCGTTCAGAGCTGGTCGCTGCAGCGGGCGCGGGCGAGCGCTTCGTGACGAAGGTGCTCGGCAGGAGCTGGGGCTATGAGGGGGCGTGCGCTGGTTCACGTAGCGGGCCCAGTGAGCGCTTGAAAGACAACCTTCATCGAGCGGCAGCTCGACGCCGAGGTCGCGTTCGCCATCTGCGTTCGTGCACCGCGAGACCAAAGCTGCGCGAGGGCAGGAGTCTGCGCCGAAAACCCACGCCGAGCTTCGTCGCTACCGCGAGGAGCAGTGCTCGTGGCGATGGCGCTCAAGCAGCCGCGCGTCCTCGACGATCTGCGCCGCTCGATGAAGTCGAAGCTGGGCGACGTCCGTCGCGCGAAGCCTCATGCGCCCACCGAACACTGGGCTCTCGAGGACGGCTACGCCGGAATCGAACGCGCCCAGCTCGTCGTCGTGAACGTGCGCTCGGCTGACCGGCGCCCGCCGATGCCGTCCCTCAGCGGGAACAAGCTCCCCGTCACCGCGGTGGTCGCAGATCTCTCCAACCCGAAGGACGTGGGGTTGAAGAAGGCCGTGGCGCGCGTGAAGCGGGCGACGAAGCGGAGGGAGCGGTGACACGCCCGCGCGATCGACGCCTTCCGTCCACCCTCTCGGAGGAGGAGGTCCGCCTCCTCACGCGGCCGACCGAGCTGCCGCCGCAGCCGTGGAGTACCATCACCTCGTCAACGCCTCGTCCGCCTGTCCAGAACGCCATGCGGCCCGATGACCGCGGCCCCGCTCTCATACTACCGGCGCAGGAGCTGGAGGCGCGGGCCAAGACGCGATGTGCATCGTGTGGGTCGTCGGTTTGGGCTGGAGGAGCGCTGAAGGCCGGAGGAGTCGAGGCTGTGGTCGGCGGCGCGCGCCTCGTCGACAAGCGAGCCCGTCGCCGAGGCGATCCGTCGCGCGGCGGTCGTCGAGGATGCGCTCGCTGACGACTCTTTTTAACAGCGGCCTCGGAGAGCGATCTCCGGGGCCGTTGCGTTTCTCCCCCACGCTTCCGCGACCTTCGCCGCTCGTCGTGCTCGACGAGCGGCTGGTGCCATTCGCCAAGAGCGCCGCGGGCGTGAAGGGGCGCGTGACGAGGAGCGGCCTGTCGGGTTCTTTGGAGAGTACCCCGCAAGGCCGTAGAGCGTGATCTCGACGACGGCCTCGGGCGTGTCGTCGTTGTGCCGAGCGTAGAACGTGAGGTCACTCTTGTTGTGGGCGTTGGTGTAGAGCGCGACTGGCCGTTGGGGCGATGGTGCCGGAAGTACCGATAGGCTTCGCCTTGAAGCCACACCTCGCGCACGCCGGTAGCATCGAGCACTTCCTCCAAGCGAGGGGCGCACCACGCCAGGAACTCTCGAAGCTCCTGCGGGTAGTCGGTCACTGCTCGTCCATCTCCTTGCCTTCGTTCCACGTGGCGAGTTCAGCAGCGAGCATCAGTCGAGAGAGCGCCTGTTCGGCCTTGGTCACGTCGTCGAGCGTCGACCATGGCAGGCTGTCTTCCCGGCGCCATCGCAGCGTAGGGCTTCCCCATGCGTCGAGTGGCGCGGGCACGGATGAGGGCAGCGCGTGGGTCTTGCGGAAGGTAGAACATCTGCTCCAAGGCGGCACGCAGCCGCTTCGCGTCGATGGCCTGCGCCGAGGCGAGCAGCGCGCGATGCCGGGCAGATCCTTCCGCTCGCGAATTCCACGGTTACGGCCTCGGCATCGTGGGCGTGCAGCTTCTCGGCGAGGTGCGTCTCGATCGGGTAGACCGGAAGCGTTGGCGGCAGATGCCCGCGAAGGAGAGGCTTTATCACCGGCCACGATGACGTCGGGCGGGCCGATGATCGGATCTCCGAACGCGACATCGACGCCGAAGGGCTGGCCGTAGTGCTTCCCCGCGGAGGCTTACCATCGGCGCGAAAACCCCGCAGCCCGTCGTAGCGCATGGTCTCGCCCAGGATCTCCGGGTGATTGTTGTCGGGCACCACCTCGAAGGTCGCGAAGTCGCCGAGGTCTAGCCGTCCCGCCGCCTGCAGGTTCGCCAGCAAATCGTCGGGCGAGCCGGTCATGCAGGTCGACGTCCTTCGTGGTGCGAGCGCGATCGAGGCGCAGCTCCAACACGAGGCCTCCCTTCAGCGGTCGCGGCGTCGCCACGGTGGCGACCACGCGCAAGGAACCGATCGAACACCAGGAGCTGACGACGCCGCGCGAAGTCGGCCCCGCCCGTCGACGACGACTTGAGCCGCTGTTCGAGCGCCTGCTTGAAGGCCTCGGGTGAGGCGTAGGTGTGTGACTTCATGCGCCGAGTCCTCCGAAGGGCGCGAGCTCGCGCTCGACCTCAGCGATGTCTTCACGCCCGACTAGGCCGCGACGAATCGCCTGCAGCGTCGCCTGCCGGAGCAGCTCGGGCGAGAGCCCCTCGTGCGCGCAGTCGATCAGCGTGCGACGTGGGTTGGTGATCGGCACTGCACCGAACCACGCGCGCTCAGCAGGCTCGACGTCCGCGTGATGGAGCACGACGCCCTCGGGCACGCGGGAAGCGGCGCCTTCGCCACACTGCGGGCAGTGTGTGGGTGCAGGTGCGCGGGCAACGCATCGGAGAGCCCGTGCAGCGCGAGCGCCGTCTGATGAGAGATCACGCCCGCCTGATCGGACCAGAGCCAGGCGGCGACCAGCTCCTCGTGCTCTCCGGGCGGGAAGTGGACCAGCCGGTAGATGCCGCGCTGCAGCCGCAGCACCTTCCCAGCGTGCAGGTGATGGATGAGGAGCTGGGGCGAGTAGCCCGCCTCGGCGGCCTGCTTCGTCGTGAACAGCCCCTGCTGGGACGCCGCGGTCTCGTAGAGACGGCTCCAGTCTGGCTGAGTGGTCGGTTCCGCGCCCATGCACGAAACGTAAGCGAGGCTTTTGTTTTGTGCAATGTGAAACCTCAGTTTGGATTTAGTTCTGTGGCATCCCTGGTACAGGGTGCCTTCAAACATGCCGTAAATGAAGGCTTTGTGTCTCTCCCAGGGGCTACGCCAGCATCCCCGCGACCGCCTTGCGGATCATCGACGTCCGGCTCGTGAACCCGAGCCGCCGCACGCCTCGTCGAGGGCCCCACCGTCAAGTCACGACGTCTTTGGGCTGCCGTTTACACGCTCGCTGTGTCGACTTGCTCGACGACCTCCACGCCGGCCTCGCCAATGGCACCTACGCGCGCCGGCTCAAGAGCTGGGCCCGCCCTGCGCTCTCATCATTGACGACGTTGCTCTCGGCCAGGTCAAGAAGCGCGCGGACGAGCCGACCGCTGCCCACACCTGGCCAACCTCATCGACCGTCGGCACGACCGAGTCTCCACCGCGGTCACCTCGAACATCGCGCTGAGCGCCTGGGGGCGCTATCTCGCAGACAAAGGAGGTCATCGAGCACGAGCGCCGCTGCGGGAGTTCGGTGTCCCATCCTACACTCAACGCCTTGAAAATAGGACCATCACCCCCGACCTGATCAGAGGGATCGGATACGTTCGAGGCTCCCATGAAACCGGAGGCGACGTGGCCCGGCTCGAAGATCTGCGGTCGGCACACGCATGAACGGCGTCGTCCCGAGGCATCGTCCGCGCCGAGATCTTGCAGGCCCAACCCGATCGCGAGGCCTCTACAGCAACCGGCCGCACGCCGACCAACGATGGCACGAGCGGCACGACCACCCCGTCGCCCCGCGTTTCGCTCATCACCTACGTCGTCACGGCGCAGCTCGCTCCGTTGCGCGTCGGCCGCGATGCAGGCAAGATCAACGAAGAGATACGCCAGCACCTCGCGGCGCTCCCCGGCGCCAAGGTTGACGTGAAGCTCGAACTCCACATCTTCATACCCGGCGGCATCGACGAACGCCAGATCCGCACGGTGGCCGAGAACGCAACCGCCCTGAAGCGCACCACTTCAACTTCGAGAGGAATGGGACGTGGCCAAGCCGAAGTTGCGCAAGCTGAAGTCCGCGAAATCGTCCAAGCAGGCTCCTCACCTTGCCGTCGGGAAGGTGGAGCGCTCGTTCGAGGTCGGCCTGAGCTATCGACTCGTCGAACTGTTCTCCGAGGGGCTCTATACGAGCGCCAACAAAGCGTTCGAAGAACTCGTCAGCAACAGCTTCGATGCTGGCGCGCGCCACGTTCAGGTGCTGCTACCCGCCGACGCGAGCGTTGGTGGCGCGACGATTGCCGTCATCGATGACGGTGAAGGCATGAACGCGAAGGGACTGGAGCAGCTGTGGCAGATCGGCGCCAGCCAGAAACGCACCCTGACCTCGACTCCATTAAACCGGACGCAGATCGGTAAGTTCGGCATCGGCAAGCTCGCGACCTACGACGGATGCGCTGACCTCCACCAAGCGCGTACGACTGGAACTTCGCGAATTGTCCGAACAGGACGCAAAGGACGCGCTCGCGGAGTGGCTCGCGTTGTCGGCGCTACAGGGCTGGAAGGCTAGGCTCTTCGGCGCCAAAGCGTCGGCGTCGTGGACCGCCGCGATCCTTTCCTCCCTGAAGCCCAAGGCCCACGAGATCGAGCACGGGCGCCTCCGATGGCTCTTGCGGACGGCGCTTCCGCTCCGTGACGACTTCAGCATCATCTTCGACGGCGAGGCCTTGATCCCGGCAAAAGCCGACAAGGGCCGTCTCGGCCGCTGGAACCTCGGGAAGGACATCGTCAAGGTGCCCAAGCCCGCGCCATCGGACGAGATCGAGGTCCGTGAGGACAATAAGGTCGCGGCGACGTCAGACCTTCGCTACGGCCTTCACCATCCGCAGCTGGGGCGTCTCACCGGCTACGCGGAGGGCTACAAGGACGTGCTGACGGAGGGGAAGTCCAAGGAGCTAGGGCGCAGCTATGGCTTTTTCGTCTATGTACGCGGTCGTCTCGTCAACGTTGACGATGAGTATTTCGGGATCGACAGCAATCTGTTGAAGCACGGCGTCTTCGCGCGCTTTCGTGCCGTTATCCATGCCGACGGCTTGGATAGCGAGCTTCAGTCGACGCGCGAGTCCCTTCGAGACAGCCCGCGAATCCGCACGCTACGCAACGTGCTGCACGGCATCTTCAACGCCATCCGTCCCAAGATCGAGGAGGCGGTCGATTCCGAGAACCCAGCGAAGCGGCTGGGGCGCCGTGCGGCCGATACGCCCGGGAGCCTCACCCGTCGCCCGCTAGTCGCGCTCGCGCAGGCCGCGCTCGAGGGTGCGTTTCGATCGCGGTATCTCGTTGTGCCGCCCGGGCTCTCGAAGCCCGAGCGGGAGAGCTTCCTTGAAGCGCTGCGCAAGCGGCTCGAGACCGAGGACGAGTTTGTCTCCGTCGTGGACTTATCGACGGCCCTCGCGCCCGACGATCCAGTAGCGGTGTACGATGCGACGACCTCGGCTCTTCGCCTCAACCTTCTCCATCCGTTCGTCGGAACGTTCATCGATGAGTCCTCGTCGGCATCCCGCCGGCAGCCGCTTGAACTATTTGCGCTGAGCGAAGTGCTATTGGAGGCACATCTCTGGCAGTCCGGCATCAAGCGGGAACAGATCAGCGAAGTGCTCGCGACACGTGACGAACTGCTCCGAACGTTGGCGCGGCAGACGAATCGGCGATCCGCAGCGCTCATCGCTCAGGACCTCCGCGACGCCAGAAACGACAAGCGTCGGCTTGAGGAGCAGTTGGTCGCTGCCTTCGAGAGCTTCGGGTTCGATGCGTCAGCGATCGGGGGAAGCGGCAACCCGGACGGAGCCGCCTATGCCCACCTCGGCGCGAGCGAGGACGGCAATTCCCGACGCTACCGCGTGACGCTGGAGGCCAAGAGCACCGAGAGCGACGGAAAGACCATCACCGCCAAGACAGTGGGAGTCTCGGGGATCGCGAGGCACCGCAAGAAACTCCAGGCCGATCACGCCGTCGTGGTTGGGGCGTCCTTCCCGACGCGACCCACCAAGGGTGTCGCAGCGGCTCTTGTCGACGAAATCGCCGATGATCGCGCCAAGAATCCGGGTAAAACGATCACGCTGATCGCGATCGACGATCTGGCGACCCTGGTCCGTATCGCGCCGCTGCGCCACCTTGGTCCCAGCGCTCTCAAGGATCTCTTCGAGACGTGCTCGACCGACATACAGGCGAAGGCGTGGATCGAGATGGCTCAGGCTGCATCTACGCCGCGTGAGCCGTTCAAGGAGATCCTGGAGACGATCTGGAGCGAGCAGTGCGACGACCCCAACGCCGTCGTCAAGTACGCTGCCCTACGGGTTGCGCTCAAGAATAAGCCCAGGCAGGTTCGCAAGACCGAGGAGGAGCTGCGGCAGCTGTGCCGCACGATGAGCGCGATGGCACCCGCGCTGATCAAGGCTCGTCAAGACTCCGTGGAGCTTGAGGTCCCCCCGAAGAAGGTCCTCAAGGCCATCGAGCAAGCGACCAACGACGACTCCGACGACGACTAGACCAGCCTACGGGACGAAGCATCATGCGCTCATACAAGAAGACCCTCTACCAGACGCTCGGCCGGGACCCCGTGCATCCCTTTCCCGCACGGATGGCGCCCGGCATCGCGCTATCCGCGATGACCGACACCAAGGATCCGATCTGCGTCCTCGACCCCATGATGGGGTCGGGCACCGTGCTCGCCTTGGCGCACGCCCAGGGGCATCGCGCGATCGGCGTGGACATCGATCCGCTCGCGGTCCTCATCAGCAAGGTGTGGACGACCAGCATCGCTCACGACGACGCGACCGCGTGCGCATATGACGTGCTTGCGCGCGCCCGGATGCGCTTCAAAGATGTGTCTCAAGGCGAGGCGTACCCCCCGCATGCGGACGATGAGACCTGCGCGTTTCTTCGGTACTGGTTCGACGGATACGCGCGACGTCAACTCACGGCGCTCTCGGAGGAGATCACTAACGTTGAAGACGTCCGGCTCCGAGACGTGTTGTGGTGCGCGATGTCGCGAATGATCATCGCCAAGCAAGCAGGGGTGTGCTTGGCGAGCGACCTCTCCCATAGCCGGCCCCACAAGACACGAGAGATCGCGCCCGAGAAGCCGTTCAATAAATTCTTGGCCACGGTGGAGCGTGTCGTCTCGAACTGCCCTGATCCAACGGATCCCAATCCAGCCACAGAGGTCTCGCTAGGCGATGCGCGCAAGCTGCCCGTCGAAGCGAACCACGTCGATCTCGTGTTGACCTCCCCGCCATATCTCAACGCGATCGACTACCTGCGTTGCAGCAAATTCTCCCTCGTTTGGATGGGCCACAGCATCGCGCATCTTCGCCAACTCCGCGCCGACAGTGTCGGGACCGAGCGCGGGCTCGCCGCCAAGGAGGATGAGACCGCCGAGCAGGTGGTTCGTGGCCTTCGACTTCGTCCGAAATTGAGCACGCGACACGAGGCCATGCTTCGCCGCTACATCGTCGACATGCGGGCATCCGTGCGCGAGGTCGCTCGGGTCCTGAAGCCCGAGGGACGCGCGCTCTACGTCGTCGGTGAGAACACAATCCGCGGGACCTTCGTGAAGAACTCGGCGGTGATCATCGCCGCCGCCGAGTCCGCCGGGTTGCGGTTCCAGCAGCGTCGCGCCCGGACGTTGCCGGCGAACCGGCGCTACCTGCCGCCACCCGAGAAGCGTTCCAACGATGCTGCCCTCGACGCACGTATGCGGCGAGAGGTGGTTCTAACTTTCGCGCGGAGCGCCGCATGAAGAATCGCAACAAGGTGGGGACTGATGGGTAAGAAGCCGAATCTGAAGCAGCTGGCCGCGAAGGCCGTCGTCACCGACCAGTACAAGAAGCAGCTCAACCGCGTGAAGTCGAGCGGTGCAGAGACAAACTGCATCGAAGACGCCGTCAAGGACGTGCTTAGAAACCTGCCCGCTGCCGCAAGCAACGCACTGGTCATCTACGGCGATCCGCAGAGCGGGAAGACCGAGATGATGATCTGCCTCACGGCCCGGCTTCTCGACGAAGGAAGCAAGCTGATCATCCATCTACTGAACGACAGCATCGACCTACTCACCCAGAGTCTCGATCGATTCCGAGACGCCGGTCTGGCGCCGGCTCCTCGAGATGCCAGCGAGCTTGCCGATTCCCCCATTCCCACGGGGCAACGCGCCATCCTCTTCTGCAAGAAGAACACGCACGACCTCTCAAAGTTGATCAACGCACTGTCCGCCGCGGGGCCTCGGATTGTTATCGACGACGAGGCGGACTTCGCGACCCCGAATTCGAAGGTGAACAAGCAGCAGCAGACCAAGATCAATGAACTCGTTGGCAACCTGATCGGCACGAACGGCAAGTACATCGGCGTCACTGCCACGCCCGCCCGCCTCAACCTGAACAACACCTTCAACAACAAGACCGAGACCTGGGTTCAATTTCGAGCTCACTCGGCGTACACAGGGCAGGACCACTTCTTCCCTCAGTCCGGCCAGGTCCCATATCGCCTAGAGAAGCTAACGAAACCGGCAACACAAGAAGATGCACAGCAAGCTCTCGCACGCTTTCTCGTCACTGTCGCGTACCTCAACACGACCGCCACGGCGAAGGCGGGTGAGAAAAACTACACGCTGCTCGTCCACACAAGCGGCAAGAAGGACGACCACGCGGCCGATCGCAAGGCGATCGAAGCACTGATGAACGCCCTCATGGCTGGGTCGGGTAACGCGTTCGATGCGCTACTCGAGACCATCTATGCCGAGGCCAGAACGTTGTACCCCCGCGCTGACGCATCCACGCTGACCAGTTATGTCGTCGCCAACGCTTCCCGCTCAGCGGTGATCGTGCTGAACAGCAACCGTGTTCGCGCGGCGACGGGGGCAACACCAACCACCCCCAAGTGCCCGTTCACAGTCATTATCGGTGGAAACATCGTGTCGCGCGGCGTGACGTTTCCCAACTTGCTCGCGATGTACTTCACTCGCGATGTCGCGAATAAGCTGCAACAAGACACATACATCCAGCGCGCACGCATGTTCGGCGCACGAGGACCGTACCTGAAGCACTTCGAGCTGACGATCCCCGCCGCTCTCTACGACGACTGGCATCGTTGCTTCGTCTTCCATCGGCTCGCGTTGGAGGCGATCAAGAATAACCAGGAGTCTCCTGTATGGGTGGGGGATCCGCGCATCTCGATCGCCTCCCCCTCCAGCATCGACCGACAGACCGTGAACTTCGATAAGGGAGAGATGTCGTTCCAGATCTTCGACTTTCCCGACGCGCAGAAGTTCGACGACATCGTGAGCGCTGACCCAACCAGTATCGCCACGTTGAAGAAGCTCGCCACCGCGATTGAGGAAGGGATGCCGCCGTACCTGATCAAGTACATCGATGCGGCGCTGAAGAAGGATCCCGGTACTCTCGCGATTCACACGGCATCCAGCATAGCGAAATACACGTCCGGTCCCGACGTCGATGTCGACGCGATCTCGCGTACGAAGGGCTTCATCGGCAACCCGCAGCTTGAACCGACAAAATTCCCCAATGCGATCCACCACGTGAAGATCTTCCACAACGGGAAGGGCAAAGCGCGCGTGTTCTATAAGAACCGCCGCCGAGTTCACTTCGTCAAGAACATGAAGTGATGTGCCGATCCGATCCCTAGAACCTGACCATGCCGATCGTCGAACAAGCTGAGGCCGTCTGCCAAGCGGCCACTTCCTTCCGCGATAACTGCCTCCTGAAGGATGGCTCGTTCCCGTTTCGACGACGCGGAACGTGTCAACGCATTTGAGACAGGGGAGATTCGAATTCTATGTCGCGACCGCGGTGCCCTCTCTGCCGGAGCCTGTCAACGATTTTGAGACTTCCAAGAGAGATAGTTTAGTGAAGCTGTGGGGCTTGGACGTGGCTCCGCGCGGCAGGGCCTACGGGCACGGTGTGCGCCGAGGGCCGCGCGGTGCGGTCCTCGCGCGAGGCGGCAGCCGGGTCTCGAGACGTCATGGTGGGCTCTGCCCGCCTCTCGCTGCGGTCCGCGCTGGCAGGAGCCGCTGGCTTGTTGATCCAGACCTCGGTGGGCAGCGCAGGCGGTGTTGGAACGCCCCGCACGAAGCGCTCTGGGTGCGCAGCGTGCGCGGCCGCGAGGACGGCAGCGCGCTCGTCGCCCCCTTTGCACCGTTCCAGGTGGGGTCCGCACAGCGGCTACCTTCCATCGGACCACTCGATCCGCCCGATCAAGGCGACGGCCGACGACGTCTTGGTGTCCATGTCGCGCACGTTCAGCGTAACCGCTGCACCACCCCACATGGCGCCCGTTCGCCAGGGTCACGGCTTCTTGCCCTTGCGGGGCGTGCCCTCGCCAAGGCGCTTGGTCTCGGCCACGACGCGATCGAAGTCGCTCTCGAAGAGGCGGTCCTGCACGATGCGGTACTTCTCGAACTCGCTCTCGGCGTGGGTCCGCGCGATCTCGGCGGTCACCTTTCCGGCGTCCTGCAGCACCTCGCGATCGGTCGCGGCGAGGAAGCGGTTCAGGCGCGTCTCCCAGTCCTGCATGGTCATGGGGAGCTTGCGCAGCGCCATGTCCTCGGCGACGTCGAGGTAGGCGTTCACCAGGCGCGAGAGCTGCGCAAGTTCTGGCTCCGTCAGGTAGTTCTTGGCCACGACCACGTCGAACTTCTGGATCTTTCCGTGGGGCGCGTCGGTCCAGGTGTGGAGGCCCATGTGCTCCTTGGTCGCGTTGGCGCGGTCGACGATGACCTCGGCGGCGGTCTGCCCGTGGATGGCCCAGTGCAGCTTGTTCTGCACGCTGGCGAAGAAGCGCTTGGTGGCCTGCGCCGTCACGTCGTAGTCGACGGAGGTCGCGTAGATGTCGGTGATCTTTTGGTAGAACTTGCGCTCCGACAGGCGGATCTCGCGGACGCGCTGGAGTTGCTCCTCGAAGTACTTGTCGCTGAGGATGGATCCGCCGCGCTTGAGGCGCTCGTCGTCCATCGCGAAGCCCTTGATGGTGAACTCCTCGACGACGCGCGTCGCCCACTTGCGGAACTGCACCGCGCGCTCGGAGTTGACCTTGTAGCCGACGGCGATGATGGCCGAGAGGTTGTAGTGCTTGGTGTCGTAGGTCTTGCCGTCGGCGGCAGTTATTCGAAAATTTCGAATAACTGCGTCCTCCTCCAGCTCGCTGTCCTCGAACACCTTCTTCAGGTGGTAGTTGATGGTCGGGATCTCCACGTCGTAGAGCTGCGCCATCATCTTCTGGCTGAGCCACACGTTCTCGTCGGCGTAGACCGCCTCCACGCCGCCCGTGCCGCTGGCCGCCACGAAGGTCAGGTACTCGGCCGCCGAGGAGCGCACGAGCGAGGCGACGGCCGGCTTCTTCTTGCGGGTCACGCCTCGTCTCCGTCCACCTCGAAGGTCGCGCTACGTGCTCTGTGCGGAGCCGCCACACGCGGCTGGATCATGGCAGCGTCACATCGGGATCGAAGTTGTCGGCCAGCGAGTACGTCACGACGCCGGCCAGCACCGCTGCCAGGCCCGCGCCACCGGCGACCGCCCACCAGGTGCGGTACCAGGGGCGGCGGGAGTCTGCTCGCGCCGCGGCCTGGCGCGCCTCCACGTCGTGTTGCACCACCGGCAGGGGCGTCAGCACAACATCGACCTGGGTGACCGCGCCGTAGGAAATGTCGACGAAGCGGACGAAGTCGCGGACCTCTGGATGGGTGACCCGCAGCGCGTGGGTCCCCACGGGCAGCGAGTGCGTGCCCGTGGCGGAGGCCGGCAGCTTGCGGCCGTTGACGTAGATCACGGCGGACTGGATGGGCAGGCGGAGCTGCAGCTTGCCCACGTACTCGGCGGGCGCGAGCAGGCGCACGACCGCCGCCGCGGCGCTGTCGCCCTGCCCGGTGGACCAGGTGGTGGAGCCGAGCTCCTTGCCGGTGGTGGTGTCCACGGCGCCGAGGTAGATCACGCGCGCCTCGCCGAGGCCGCCGAGCTGGCCGGTGACCAGCACCGCGGCGCCGACCTGCCGCCCCAGCTCCGCGATGCACGCCAGGTCGCCGTCGCAGGCGGCGGGGCCCTGCCGCTTGCCGCGGCGTAGCGCGGCGGCGACCTGCGCGGCGGGCACCACCGAGGTGCCGGGGAGCGCCGCGATGGCCTGCTCGAGCTGCGCGGTGGCGGCCTGGGCGCCCTGGGAGGTGTCCTCGCTGCCAAGCGTGGCGAGCGGCGCCAGCGCCACCAGCCGCTGGGCCAGCGCTTCCGACGACGATGCCAACGTCAGCGCGAGCGCGAGCGCGACGGCGACGGCCACGCTCAGCACCCGCCGCGGCGCCCCAGCGGCGACCGCCGAGGGCGCCCTGGCATCCCTGGCATCCCTGACATCCGTGCGGCATCCCTGGCATCCGCGGCATCCCTGGCATCCGCGGCACATCCGCGACATCCATGGACCTGGCGCTCATGGAAACGGCGCCCCCCAACCGCCCGCGTTGCAGTTGGCGCACCGGCGATCCACGTGGCCAAGCTCGTAGCCCACCAGCGCCCCGGCCAGCACGGCGCCGGCGCCGATCGCCGCGAGCGCCCAGGGCCGCGTGTACCAGGACCGCGGCGCGGGCTTGACCTTGGTCACCACCGGCGCCGGCGCAGAGGGATCTGCCACCAGCCTGACCTCGACGCGCGTGGTCTTCTGAAAGCGCACCTCCACCTGCTCTTCGAACGGCGAGTAGCCCCGGGCCGCGACCCGCACCACATGCGCGCCGGGCTCGAGCCGGGTCACCGGCGCCGGCAGGGGCGTAGTCCCCACCCGCTTGCCATCCACCAGCACCTCGCCGCCGATGAGGTCCGAGAGGATGGCGATCGATCCATGGACTTGCTCGGGCGCGAGCAGCCGATACGCGGCGACCCGCACCGAGTCGATGAGATCATCGGGGGTGCCGCGCAGTGGCTCGGTGGTGATCCGTCGGAGCTGGCGCGCGGTGGCGACCTCGACGACCTTGATGTTGAGCAGGTAGTTGTCGCCGAGCGCGCCGACGCTGCCGGCGACCACGACGTCGACGTCGACGCGCTTGCCGATGGCGGCCAGGCACTTGTCCTCGCCCGTACACTGCGCCAGCTCGCCGGAGATCTTGCGCTCCATCTCGCGGCGGCTGGGCATGGGCGTCGCCACCAGCCGCTCCAGCTCCGAGCGGAACAGGGCCTCCAGCCGCGCCACCAGCTCCGGCTCGATGCCAAGCGCGTCGAAGCGCCACACCGCGATCTTCTGCGACAGCGGCGCAGGCGCAGGCGGCGTCGACGAGACCACCGCGCCCGCGCCCGGCTGGGCCAGGCCGGGTGCGCTCGCCACCATCCCAAGCAGCAGCCAGAGCACCAATCCTCGGACGAGACCTCGCATTGGCTTGCATCCTAACACCGACCGCGCGACCGCGAGCCGTGGGGCGACCGAAGGCCGAATCGAATCGAGCAGGACCGAAGGCAGGCCCCCCCGGCCCGGTTGGCCCCGGGCCCTGGGCACCCACGCCCGGCCGACGCCCGGCCGACGCTACGGCGAGGGCGGGGAGCCCGCGGGCGCCGGCTGCGCCGCGGCCCCCGGCGAGGGAGCGGACGCTTTCGGATCACGCGGCTCGGGACCAGCCTCGGGGTTGGGGTCCGCCGGATCATCGACGACCACCGCCACGCCGGACGCCTCGGCGCTGCGCCAGCCGAGGATCTTGCGCAAGGTCCAGACTCCCGAATCCGGCGTGATGTCCACCTGCAGGTTGGCGATCTTGTCGGCGCCCAGCGTCTTGGCGGCGATGATGAGCATCCGGTTGACCACTCGATCGAGGTCGACCCCGCCGGGGATTGGCAAGAACAGCAAGTACGCCGTGGTGGCCTGGGCGTGGATCACCGCGATGGGTCGCAGGTTTGGCCCGACATAAACGTTGTCGGACTGTACCCGCACCGTGGAGATCGACGAACAACCCAGCGCGCCCAAGGTGAGCCCTGCCCACGCGACAAATGCAGCCCGTGACAACATGCGACGAACCTATCACGCCATCCGCCAACCGCGCGACGCCGTGCCAGGAGCGTCACGAACTCTCCGACCGCGGCTACAGCGCGGCGAGCGGCCCGGCCAGCTCCTCGAGCGCGCGGACGTCGAACCGCGAGCGAAAGAGCATCGGGAGCTCGGCGATGGGGGTCTGCGCCCAGCTCCGCAGCTCGGCCAGGTAGCGCTCGCTGAGCGCCCGCCGCTGCCGCATCAGCTCCGCGTGCCGCGTCACCGCGGCCAGCAGCGGCGGCAGCGTCGGGTCGTCGCGCAGCGCGGCCAGCACGCGCTGCGGCGCGCCCGGGGGGAAGACCTCCGGCATCACCTGGTTCACCACCAGGAGCTGCGGCACGATCCCAAGCGGCGCGCGCAGGTGACCGTCCAGCTCACGCGCCTCGTTGACCGGCATCTCCTCGGCCAGGGTCACGACCACCGCGGCGGTGCGCGCCGGATCCATCAAGAGCGCCTTGACGTCCCGCGCGTCGCGGGTGAGCGGGCCCTCGGGCACCGTGTCGAGGATGACCCAGGGGATCCGCAGCATCGACAGGCTGTGCCCCGACGCCGGGAGATCGAACACCACGGTGTCCCACGCCAGCTTGCCGCGCCGCTCCTCGGTGGTGTGGTACCAGGCCTTGCCCAGGAGCGCGTAGTCATCGAGGCCAGGGATGGCGCGCAAGAAGGCCTTGGTGACGCGGTTCTCGAAGACCATGTCGTACACGGTCTTGAGCTTCAAGATCATCATGCCGTACTCGGCGAGCGCGGCGGCGGCGGTGGTGTTCACCGCGGCGAGCCGAGGCGCGAGCTCCCGGATCGCCGGACCAACGGGCTCGGTGCCAAAGACCCCGCCGATGCGGTCGTTGGCGTTGGTCTGGTAGAGCAACGTGGTGCGCCCGCGCCTGGCGCAGGTCATCGCGATGGTCGCCGCCACGGTGCTGCGACCAACCCCGCCCTTTCCGCAGACGAGGATGAGCCGCTTGTCGAAGATGCTCATGGCGCGCGGAGCCTAGCAGGCACCAGCGATCACCCCACAGGGACGCCACGCGATTTTGCGTGGAAACGTGCGCCGCGACGCAGCGAAAAGGCGCGCGTCAGATCGCTCGGCGTCTGCTCGGCGTCACCGCCCGCTCAGGCCGGCTCGCCCACCACGCGCATCGGCATCAGGGGCTCGCCATGGATCTCGAGGCGATACACGCTGTTCTCGGTCTCCACGTAGATCATCTTGCCACCCGGCTCGCCGAGCACCCGACGCACCGGCGTGGTGATCATGCGATGGCCATGGGGATCGCGGAAGATCACCATGCCGCGACCGATGAACGGATAGCTGATCAGGTACCCCGTATAGACCCGTCCCGCCCCGGGCGGTCGCTCGGTTCCTAGCTCGCGGATCTTTCGTGCTGTGACGCTGACCATGGCGTCGCTTTGCAATACTCTACGGGAATCGGGGCTTGCCGTCATCTCGATAGTGCGATGACGAAGACCGCTTTCGTTGTGAAGGCTGTACGGCCGCCCCTCCAGAGTTCTTTCGTGGCAGATCCTATCAATGATCAGGTGGAGCGAACGTACGAAAAGGTACGCGCGGCCTTCGCCTCCCAGATTGCGGCTCCAGATGGCGAGCTGCTTGGTGTGGCGCCCCACATCCGCGTCCTTGCGCTGCGTAGCCCTACGCTGCCGCCCGCGACCCACACCAACTGCTACATCGTTGGTCCTGTCGACGGGCCTGGCCCCCTGCTGCTGGTCGATCCAGGGAGCCCGTATCCCGAGTCCCAGCAGGCGCTTGATGCAGTCCTGCAAACTGAAATTGCAGCCGGGCGAACGCCCTGGGCAGTGCTCTTGACCCACCACCACGCGGATCACACAGGGGGCGTGAATCACCTCAGGAAGCGATGGAATCTCGAGGTGTTGGCTCATCCGCTGACGGCCGAGCTGACGGGCTCGCGCGCGCTGGTCACCCGCCCGATCTCCCCCGGCGTCCTGCAGGTAGGAGATCTTCGCGCCGAGCTCCTCCACACGCCAGGACATGCGTCCGGACACCTGTGCGTCAAGGTGGAGGCGGCCAACGCGACGCTGGCCGGGGATCTGGTGGCGGGCGTTGGAACGATCCTCATCGATCCAGACGAAGGCGACATGACGGAGTACCTGGACTCGCTCGCGGCGCTGGAGGCTGCTGCACCGGGAGTGCTGTTGCCGGCGCACGGGCCGGCCATCCTGGACGGCCCTGGCAAGCTCCGCGCGTACCGCTCGCACCGCCTCGCGCGTGAGCAGAAGATCGCCGACGCGCTGGCCGCGCGCGGCGTCGCCACCGCTGACGAGCTGGTGCCGATGGCCTACGCGGACACGCCAGCGCCCTTCTGGCCGCTGGCCGTGCGCTCGACGCTGGCCCACCTGAAGAAGCTGGAGCGCGACGGCCGCGCGACGTGCGAGGGCCAACGCTTTGCGGCGCGCTGAGCGCAAGCGCAGTTCGCGGAGTATAGTGCCAAGGTGATATCGCGATCCGAGCTCGAGAACCTGCCGCAAGCCGCGATGGCCCGCGAGCTCCTGCGCGACTGGTTTGGGCTCGAGCTGTCGGCGGTGAGCCTGGACCAGCTAGGCGACACCCTGGCCGAAGCCGAGGCCTATCGCCTGCTATCTCGCACCGTCGCAGAGCGCTGCGCCAGCGACGCCGCGGCGCTGACTGACGCGCTGCAAGGTGCCACCGGCGCCGTGGTCCACCGCGGGGTGGCCGGGCTGTGCGCGGTGGCCGCGCCGATCTACGGCGCCGCTGGAGTCGTCGGCGCGGCGGTGGCCACCCTGGCGCGCACCGCCGACAGCGAAGGGGAGCTGGCCGCGCTGCTCTGCGTCACCGCGGAGGAAGCGCGCGCCGTGCTCGAGCGCACCGCCGTGCTCAGCGAGCAAGACCTCCTGCACGCCAAAGATCTGGTGGCGCAGGCCGCGCGCGCGGCGTCCCGCCTGGCGGCGAGCGATCCCGAGAACGCGGGGCAGGCGCTGGCCTCGGGGCGGCACCCGTTCCTGGAGATGATCGGCACCGCGCCGGCCATCCTCGAGGTCACCAAGCTGGTGGAGAAGGTGGCCAAGAGCCACGCCACCGCGCTCATCCACGGCGAGAGCGGCACCGGCAAGGAGCTGGTGGCCCGCGCCATCCACTACCACGGGCCTCGCGCCAAGAAGCCGTTCGTGGTGCAGAACTGCTCGGCCTTCAATGACAACCTGCTCGAGAGCGCGCTGTTTGGCCACGTGCGCGGCGCGTTCACCGGCGCGGTCAAGGATCAGCGCGGGTTGTTCGAGGCCGCCGACGGCGGCACCTTCTTCCTCGACGAGGTGGGAGACATGTCCGCGGCGCTGCAGGTCAAGCTCCTGCGCGTGCTGCAAGAGGGCACGTTCACGCCGGTCGGCGGCACCAAGCCGATCAAGGTGGATGTGCGGGTGGTCGCGGCCTCGCACAAGGACCTGTCCGCCATGGTCTCGCGCCGGGAGTTCCGAGAGGACCTCTTCTACCGGCTCAACGTGCTCAAGATCTCGCTGCCACCGCTGCGCGACCGCAAGAGCGATATCCCGCTCTTGGTCCGGCACTTCCTGCGCAAGCACCAGCCGGCCAACCGCACGCTGCCGCGCATGACGCCAGCGGCGATGGCGGTGCTGATGGCGTACCCGTGGCCCGGCAACATCCGCGAGCTGGAGCACGAGATCGAGCGCATGCTGGTGCTGGCCGGCAACACCGACGAGCTTGGCCCCTCGCTCATCTCCACGCGCATCCACGGCGGCGGGCAGGCGGCGGCGCCCTTGACCGTGCCGCTGGCCGACCTGGTGAGGGCGACGATCTCGCAGGCCATCACCGCGGGCCTGGTGCGCGCGGCCGGCGACCGCGAGGCGCTGGCGCGCGATCTTGGCGTGAGCCGCCCCTATCTGGAAGCCCAGTGCGCGCAGCTCGGCATTGACGCCAGCCGGTAGCGCCGATCGCCCACCTCCCTTTTCCTCGACGCACCCATGACCAAGCCCCTGACTTGCCCCACCTGCGCCAAGGTCCACGTGCCGGCGCTCGGCCACCGCCTGGGCCCGTTCTGCACGCCCCGCTGCCAGCTCGTCGACCTCGGCCGCTGGCTCAGCGAGGACTACCGGGTCCCCGACAGCGGCCCGCCGCCAGATCCCGGTGACGGCAGCGAACCCCAGGAGCCGCGGTGAGCGCTCCGCACGGGCGGCCGCTGGCGGTGCCCGCGCTCCTGGCGGTGGCCACCGCCCTTCTGCCCGGCGACGCGCCGGCGCAAGAGCGCACCGCCCTGCCGATCTTGGCCCGCGCCGACGAGCTGGCGCGGGAGATCTCGGCGCTGCGCGGCCTGCCGCTGCGCCGGCCCATCGCCAAGGAGGCGGTCGACAAGGCCGAGCTGACCCGCCGCCTCACGGCGCTGCTGGCCAAGGAGACCGAGGCGCTGGACCGCGAGGAGCGCTTGCTCAAGCACTGGGGGCTCGTGCCAGCGCACCTCGTCTACCGGGACCTGGTGACGCGCACGCTGTCGGAGCAGATCGCCGGGTACTATGACCACGAGACCCGACGACTGACGCTCACGCTCGACGAGCAGCTCGTGGCGGACGACGAGCTGGCAGAGGGCGTGCTGACCCACGAGATCCAGCACGCGCTGCAGGATCAGAGCTTCGATCTGGCCAAGCTCTCCGAGGTGGCGCCCGATGAAGACGACGAGAGCGCCGCGCGCGAGGCCTTGATCGAGGGCGACGGCGTGGCGGTGATGATGGCGCTGCAGGCCGCCCGCCTGGGTGACCAAGGGGCCTGGCACGACCCGACGACGGCCGCCGAGCTCGCCGCCGACATGCTCGGGGAGACCGGCGACGACTTCGACGACCTGCCGCTGGCGATCCGGGAACGACTGATCTTCCCTTATGCGGCGGGCCTGATGTTCGTCGCCTTCCTGCGCCAGACGCGCTCCTGGCGCGCCGTCGACGCGGCGTTTCGCAAGCTGCCGGTGTCCACCGAACAGATCCTGCACCCCGCGCGCTACCTTCGCGGCGAGCGACCGCTGCGGGTGCCCCGGCTCACGGCGCCGTCCGCGCTGCCGGCGGCGAGCCTGCGCGCCGAGACGGTGTGGGGGGAGCTTGGGTTCTCGATCTTCCTGCGCACCCACGGCGTCGATCCTGTGCAGGCGGCGGCCGCCGCCGCCGGGTGGGGAGGAGATCGCGTGTCCGTGCTCAAGCTGCGCCGCGGCGAGGAGCTCGGGATCGCCCGGTTGCGCTGGGACAGCGACGAGGACGCAGACGAGGCCTATGAAGCGCTGGTCCACGCGGTGGATCGCTGGCTGCCGGGGCCCATCGTCGAGCAATCGGCCGAGCGCACCGCGTGGCTTGGGATCAGCGGCCGCCTGTCCTTCATCGAGCGGCGAGGCTCGGCGCTGCTGCTGGTCCACGCCGCGCCGCTGGCGGCGGCAGCGCGCCTGTCCGCCGAGCTGTGGCGGGCCACCCCGCACGAGCGCGCGCAGCCGCCGCAGGATCGCTGACGCGCGGGATCGCTGACTGCGCAGGATCGCTGACGCGGGGTCGCTGACGCCACGAGAGCGCGCAGCCGGCGCGCGGGATCGCTAACTGCGCGCTCGCCCGCGCCGCTTGCTCGCAGGCGGCAATTGCCGTGGCGGGCTTTTTTTACCGGCGCCCCAGGCGGTAAGGTGCGCCGTGCTCTCCGTGGTCTCCAGGGTCCCATGCTGACCAGGCTTGGTCGCTTGCTCGCGCAAGGGCCGGTGGTCGCCCATGGCACCACCGCCGCGTACGCGGCCTGGCTGGTGGCGCAGCTTGGCCAGCGCGCGCCTGGCCAGCTCTGGGTGGTCACCGCCGATGACGACGCGCTGCGCGCGTTCGCCGAGGACCTCCGCTTCTTCGCGCCGGAGCTCGCGCTGGCGGAGCTGCCCGGCATCGAGGTCTCGCCGTACACGGATGTGTTTCCGGACCAGTCCGAGGTGGTGGCGCGGGTGGGGACGCTGTGGCGCGTGGCGGCGGCGGACCGGCCGATCTCCGTGATCGTGACCTCCGCGGGCGCGCTGTCCCGGCGCACCATCGCGCCGGCGGAGCTGCTGCCGCGCGGCCAGGTGGTGCGGCGCGGGCAGCACCTCGATCGCGACGCGCTGGTCGCGGGGCTCGTCGAGGCCGGGTGGCAGCGCGCGCCGGTGGTGGACGAGCCGGGGACCTTCGCGGTGCGCGGCGGCGTGCTGGACGTGTTCTCACCGGTGCTGTCCCATCCGGTCCGGCTCGAGCTGTTTGGCGACGAGGTGGAGACGCTGCGCACGTTCGACGTGGAGAGCCAGCGCACGCTGCGCGAGATCCAGGAGATCGCGCTGACGCCGGTGCGCGAGGTCATCGCCACCGGCACCCAGACGCCGCGACTCCGGCTGCGCGAACACGCCGAGGTCCTCATCCATCCCTCCAAGGCCACCCGCCGGCTCATCGAGCAGCTCGAGGCCAACCCGCACTTCGTCGGGGTGCATGGGCTGACGCCGGCCTTTCACGATCACATGTGCTCGCCGCTCGACTACGCGCCGGCCACCGCCACCGTGGTGGTGATCGATCCGGACGCGGTGCAAGGCGCGGCGCGGCAGGCCTGGGCGGACGCGGAGGCGCGGCACGCGGCGCGGCGCGAGCAGGGCGACTTTGTGTACCCGCCCAAGGATCACTTCGTGCCGCCGCAAGAGCTGGCGGAGAAGCTGCGCGCCTATCCCCGACGCCTGGAGCTGCCCCGCCTCGAGCTGGTGCGACGGCCCGGTGACGCCGACGACGGGAGCACCTCGCTGCGGGTGACGATCGACGAGCTGACGGCGCTGCGCGGCGAGATGACGAGGCTGCGGCAGACCCGCGATCACGACGAGCAGCAAGGCCGGGCGCTGGCGCAGCAGCTCGCCGCCTGGCGGGACGACGGCCTGGCCGTCACCATCGGCTGCGACACGCTGGCGCGCGCCGAGCGCCTGCAGGCGGTGCTGGAGGCGCGCGGGCTGCCGTGCGCGCAATCGGAGCGCTGGCCTGAGGAGCCTGCCCGGAGTCTGCGCCAGAGCCGCGGCCAGGGCAGGCGCCGCCGATCCAGCTCGTGCACGGCTCCCCCAGCGGCAGCTTCGCCAGCGCCGCCGACGCGCTGGTGGTGCTGCGCGCCAGCGACGTGTTTGGCCCGCCGCCGCGGGAGCACCGCGCCGCCGCCCGCCGCGCCAAGGCCGCGCTGCTCGGCAACGTCGCCGATTTCGGCGAGCTGGAGGTGGGCGACTACCTCGTCCACCAGCGCCACGGCGTGGGCCGCTACCGCGGCCTGGTCCGGTTGCCGCTGTCGCCGCCCGGGGACCGCGGGCCCGCCACGCTGATCGACTTCCTGAACCTGGAGTATGACGGCGCCACCCTGTATCTGCCGGTGTACCGGCTCGGCGAGGTGCAGCGGTACGTCGGCGGCGAGGGCCACTCGCCGCGGCTCGACAAGCTCGGCGGCGTCACCTGGGACGCCACCCGCAAGAAGGTGAGCCGCCAGGTGCAAGCGCTGGCGGAGGAGCTCTTGCAGATCTACGCCCAGCGCGCCGCCCTGCCCGGCCACGCCTTCCCGCCAGCCGACGAGAGCTACCAGGAGATGGAGGCGCGCTTCCGCTTCGAGGAGACCCCCGATCAGCTCTCGGCGATCGAGGCGGTGATGCGCGACATGGAGGCGCCGCGCGCGATGGACCGCCTCATCTGCGGCGACGTCGGGTACGGCAAGACCGAGGTCGCGCTGCGCGCCCTGTTTCGCTGCGTGCAGGGCGGCCGCCAGGCCGTGTTGCTGGCGCCGACCACCGTGCTCGTCGAGCAGCACGTGCGCACGCTCACCGACCGCTTCGCGGAGTTCCCGCTCCTCTTGGGCAAGCTGTCGCGGTTCCAGAGCAAGGCCGAGCAGACCGAGACCATCCGCAAGCTGGCCGACGGCCAGCTCGACATCGTCGTCGGGACCCACCGCTTGCTGTCGGCCGACGTGCGCTTCAAGAACCTGGGGCTCATCGTCATCGACGAGGAGCAGCGGTTCGGCGTGGCGCACAAGGAGCGGCTGCGGCGGCTGCGCACCCAGGTCGACTGCCTCACGCTGACCGCCACCCCCATCCCGCGCACCCTGCACCTGGCCATGACCGGCCTGCGAGATCTCTCGATCATCGCCACGCCACCGGCCGACCGCCGCGCGGTCCGGACCTTCGTCAGCCGTCGTGACGACGCGGTGATCCGCGAGGCCATCGAGCGAGAGCTGGCGCGCGGCGGGCAGGTGTTCTGGATCACCCGCCACATCGAGGGCGCGCGCGCCGCGGCGGGCTCCACCGCGGCCGGGCGCGGCGCCCCCACGCCCGACGACACCGATGACCTGTCGATCGACCAGTGGCAGCGCTACCTGCTGGGCCTGGTGCCAAGCGCCCGCATCGGCGTGGCGCACGGGCAGCTCTCGGCCGAGCAGCTCGAGCGCGTCATGGTCGACTTCGTGGCCGGCAACCTCGACGTGCTCATCGCCACCACCATCGTCGAGAGCGGGCTCGACATCCCGCGCGCCAACACCATGTTCGTGGCCCGCGCCGATGCGTTCGGGCTGGCGCAGCTCTACCAGCTCCGCGGCCGCATCGGCCGCTCCAAGGAGCGAGCGTACTGCTACCTGCTGGTGCCCAGCGCCGAGCACCTGGGCGAGGACGCGCTGCGCCGGCTCGACGCGCTGCAGCGGTTCACCGAGCTCGGCGCCGGCTTCCAGATCGCCTCGCGCGATCTGGAGATCCGCGGCGGCGGCGAGCTCCTGGGCCAGCGGCAGTCGGGCTCCATCGCCGCGGTCGGCTTCGACGCCTATGTCCACATGCTCGAAGAGGCGGTGGCGGGAGCTGGACGGCCGGCCGCTGCACAGCGCCATCGATCCCGAGCTGTCGGCCGAGGTGCCGGGCTTCATCCCGGACGACTACGTGCCCGATCCGCGGCAGCGGCTCGAGCTCTACAAGCGCCTGTCTTCGGTGGAGACCGACGACGACCTGTCCGAGGTGCTCGAGGAGATAAAAGACCGGTACGGCCCGCTGCCGCTCGACGCCTTGCTGCTCGCCGAGCTGATGGCGGTCAAGGCCGTGGCCCGCGACCTGGCGATCGAGGCCATCGAGGTCGGCAAGGCCCGGCTCGCCGCCGCCATGCCGCCGGCGCTCGCCCAGCTCGCCCAGGCCGCCGGCTGGCGCCGCCTGACCGATGGCCGGTGGGCGGTCGCGCTCGCCGCCCCCGGGGGCGCCTCGGCCGCAAAGCGGGCCTTGCTCGGGCTTGCCTCCCGTGGTACCTGACACCCACGTGCGCACCCAACATTCGTCGAAGATTCGGCATCTTGCCGCAGCGGCGGCGCCCTCTTTCCTGGCGCTCCTCGCGCTCTTGCAGGGGGGGCTCTCGAGTGCATGCACCAGGCGCGCAGAGCAGGAACCGCCGCGCGCCGAGCCAGCCACGGCGCAGACCGCCCCGTCGTACAGCAAGTCGGAGCGGGACACCGCGCTCGCCAAGATCGACGGCGTGGTGATCACGCTCGGCGAGCTGGAAGAGCGCATCAACCGGCAGTCGCCCTACGTGCGCGGCCGGTACACCTCGCTCGAGCAGAAAAAAGAGTTCCTGGACAACCTCATCCGCTTCGAGGTCCTGGCCAAAGAGGCGCTCCGGCGCGGCCTGGACAAGGACGCCGACGTGGTGCGGACCATGAAGCAGGTGATGATCCAGAAGCTCATCAACCAGGAGTTCGACGGCAAGATCACGCCGGACTCCATCGGTGACGCCGAGCTGCGCGCCCACTACGACGGCAACCTCGCCGAGTACGTCAAGGCCGAGGAGGTCCGCGCCTCGGCCATCGTCCTCGACTCCCGCGCCCAGGCCGAGCGGGTCCTGGCCGAGGCCCGCGGTGAGGCCGGCAAGACCAACAAGGGCTTCCGCGACCTGGTCGCCAAGTACTCCGCCGACGACGACACCAAGCTGCGCGGCGGCGACCTTCGCTATTTCACCAGCGACGACAAGGAGCTCCCGCCCGAGGTGGTCAAGGCGGCGTTCGCGCTGCCGCAGGTCGGCGAGATCTCGGAGGTGATCGAGGCGGGCGGCAAGTTCTACGTGCTCAAGCAGACCAACCGCAGGAAGGGCGCGACCCGCTCCTTCGAGGACGCCAAGCCGGCCATCCGCAACACGCTGTTTCGGGACAAGCGCTCCCGCGCGCAGAGCGCGTTCGTCGAGGGGTTGCGCAGCAAGGCCAAGATCGAGATCGATGAGACCAGCCTGTCCAAGGTGCGCATCGAGCCGCCGGGCGCGGGCGACTCGCCCGGCTCGCCCGCCGAGTCCTCGCCGTGAGCGGCGGGCGACGAACTCTCCCTCTCAAGCAACCCATCTGCCTGCCTCCGAGGTCTATCTGGTCATGACGCGCCGTCTCCTCCGCACCACCCTCGCCGTCGCCCTCGCGCTCGCCACCGCGGGCGCTGCCTTGCCGGCCGCCGCGCAGGCCCCCACCGGTCGCAAGCTGGTGGTGGACCGCGTCGCCGCGGTGGTCAACGACGCCATCATCATGCAGAGCGAGCTGGACGCGCGCATGGCGCCGATGCGCCAGGAGATCCGCCAGATCGCAGACCCCAAGGAGCGCTCCCGGCGCGCCGCCAAGGTGCAGAACCAGGTCCTCACCGAGATGATCAACGACGAGCTGATCGTGCAGGCGGCGCAGGACTCCAAGATCGAGGTCGAGCCGGGCGAGGTGAACGCCGCGGTCGACGAGATCAAGCGTGAGAACAAGCTCGACGACGCCGCGCTCGCCCAGGTGCTGGCGCAGCAGGGCTTCACCATGGCCAGCTACAAGTCCGATCTGCGCAAGCAGATCTTGCGGCTGCGGGCCACCAACCAGCTCGTGCGACCGCGCGTCAACGTGAGCAACGAGGACGTGCGCGCGCGCTACGATCAGATGCAGCGCCGCTCCGAGGCGGTGAGCTCGATCCGCCTCTCCCACATGCTGTTCAAGCTGCCCGAGCACCCGACCGAGCAGCAGCTCGCCGAGGCCAAGGAGCGCGCCGCCAAGGCGATCACGCGCGTGCGCGGCGGCGAAGCCTTCGCCGCGGTGGCGGGCGAGATGTCCGACGACGACGGCACCAAGGCGACCGGCGGCGAGCTGGGCTGGTTCGAGCGCGGCAGCATCGGCCCGGAGTGGGAGACCGTGGTGTTCGCGATGGACAAGGGCGAGGTGCGCGGGCCGATCAGCGGTCCGCAGGGGCTGCATGTGTTCACGGTGCAGGAGGTCAAGCGGTCCGATCTCAAGCCGTTCGAGGAGCTAAAGGAGCAGCTCAAGGCCGAGCTGACCCGCCGCGAGACCGACAAGCAGTCGCGCCTGTGGATCGAAGACTTGCGCAAGAAGGCGCACATCGACATCAAGCAGTAAGCCCTGCGGCATTTGGCGCGTGCCTGTGCATCAGGTTACGCGCCAAGTGACAACGTTAGCTTCGTCACGCGCGGCCTTGGGCGAGCGCCACGCGCTGCCATCGGCGGCGTTCTCGAGCCTCGTGCTCGCCCCGCCGAGCGAGCGGAGCGCGTGCCAGCGCGTGCCGAGCGTGCCGACCGTGCCGACCGTGAGCGCCAGCGCGCGTGCCGAGCGTGAGCCAATGCAAGGCCTCTCTCAAGCTCTGCCCGATGTAGGCAGCGAATGCCTGCAGAGATCCTGCTGCAAGAAAGTGCGGGCCGGGCCGAAAAGGTAGGTGCGCGCAACCAAACCGGACACACAGTGTTGGTCATGCGTCGTGTTCGGTCGCCATTGTCTTGCTCTGCGAAGTGGCGGCCTTCGCCCGGGGGCATACAATGCGAAGGTCTCTCTCTGGAGCCGCTTTGTGTCCGAGAACCGTCGCATCGCCACGCGCCACCCTGTTGCCATCCCCGCCACCCTCGTGGTGGCGGGCGCGAAGATCACCTGCACGCTCTCGAACCTCTCGCTGGGCGGCGCCTTTCTCGACACCGAGCGCGTACCGATGGGCGCGAGCGTTCACCTGTCCTTCAAGCTGCCGGGCCACGACGATGTGATCGAGACCCAATCAACCGTACGCTGGAGCACCCAGGAGGGGATCGGCGTACAATTCGATGGTTTGCGAGCACGTGACGTATGGGCCCTAAACAGATTTTTCGAGCAGTTGCGGTCATCGCAGTAGCGGCGGTGTCCTCGTCGGCTGTCGCCGACAGCTCCTCCGCATGCCGGTCACCGTCGTCGAGCTCTCCGGAAGCGGCGCGGCCACGCTGCGACCAGCGCTGGCGCAGCAGGGCTTCGCGGTGATGACCAGCCCGGAGCTTGACGCCGCCACCTCCGGCGTCGATGGCGGACAGGACCTCGGCGTGGCGCTGGCCGCGCTGGCGCAGGCCCGCGATTCCTTCGGGGCGCTCGATTGCGCCGCCGCGCTGACCGCCGCGGAGTCCGCCATCGCGGCGCTGGCCGCACGCGGCGCCGCGGGCATCGAGGTCACGGGCTCGCTGCGCGCCGCCTGGAGCTACGTGCTGCTGTGCAAGGACCGCGCAGGCGAGGTGGACGGCGCGATGCGCGCCGCCGCGCTCTTGCGCGAGCTCCTGGCCACGCCCTCCACGTCCCCGCTGACCGGCGACGACGCCGGGTTGGCGGCGCTGTTTGCCAAGTATCCCGAAGTCGACGTCACCGCCAACCGCGATGTCCTCGCGGTCGAGCTCACCGCGGAGCCAGGTGCGGTCTTCACGGTCGACCACCGACCGATGGGCACCTCCCCTGCGACCATCTATGTGGCCGCCGGGCGTCACCTGATCGCGGCCGCCGCTGGCAGCCGCCGCGCTGCCAGGTGGGTGGAGGTCGCGAGCGACACCCGCGCGCTGTCCCTTCCCCTGATCGAACAAGACGCTCGCCTCTCGCGCATCAGCGAGCGCGTCGCCGCCTGGCGCAGCAGCGGCCCTGATGGGCCGGGCGTCGCCGCCTTCTTCGAGCAGCTCCTCGCCGCCGCCCAAGGTCAATCATGGAACCCAAGCTCCTTCCGCTCTCCCTTGCTGGTCGTCCTTGGCGCGACGAGCACGCCGTCCCAGATCCAGCTCTGGGCGAGCGACGGACCGGGCAACCCTCCAACCATGACCACGATCGCGGCGCCGGCAGGCAGCCCGCTCGGGGCGGGCTCGGCGGTGACCCTGGCGCTCATCGAGGCGCTGCGCCAGCGTCACGCGAGCTGGCGCGACGACCTGAGCTTGCCGACCGAGCCGCAGGCCCAAGGCGCGGCGCTGGTGGTCAAGACGAACGGCGACAACAGGGGCGACGAGCGCTCGCCATCGCAGCGACCAGCCCGGACCCAGTGGTGGGTCTATGCGGCGATAGCCGGCGCGGTGGCGATGGGCGGCGCGGTGATCCTGGCCAACGAGCTGGCGGAGGACACGCAGCGAGTGGAGCTGCGCTGGCCCTAGGCGCCGGCCCCGGCCTGCGGTCTGTGATGGCCCGGTTGGCGCAGTTGGCGCAGTTGGCGCGAGTCGGGCGGGCCATGATGATCCTCCCGCTCCTCCTTTTCCTGGCGGCGGCCCCGGCGGCGCGGCGGCGCCCAGCATGCGCCCAGCATGTCGCCCGCGCCCAGCATGTCGCCCGCGCCCAGCATGTCGCCCGCGCCCAGCATGTCGCCGGCGCACGGCGCGGCGTCGGCGCATGGCGCGGCGGACGGGACCGCGGAGACCCAGCGGCCTCGGCGACTGCCGCAGCCCGTGGGGATGCCCTCCCGCGCGCCGGCGTGGCTCGACACCACCGAGCACGCCCCGCGGGTCACCGTGCGCGCGCCGGCAGATCTGCGGCGCATGGCGCGGCGCCTGGCCGCCGCCGCGGAGCGTGCGCTGGCGCGTGCGGCCACCGATCTCGAAGGGCTGGCGGCCCCGCGCATGATCGAAGTTCGCCTGGTGGATCAGGCCAGCGAGCTTGCCCAGGTCGCGCCCTCGGGCCGCGGCGCGCCGTCGTACGCGGTGGGCGTGGCGTACCCCGATCTAGGCGTGGTGTCGATCGCGCAGCGTCGCGGCCACGAGCTGCAGGACGCAGAGGCCACGCTGCGTCACGAGCTGGCGCACATCGCGCTGGGCATCGCGCTAGGTCCGGATGTGCCGCGGTGGCTCCACGAGGGCTTCGCGTACCAGCACTCGGCGGAGTGGTCCTGGGAGCGCACCGAGACCTTGGCCGGCATGGTGTGGTTCCACTCCATCATCCCGTTCGACCAGCTCGACGCCAGCTTCCCGGCGCAGGAGATGTCGACCCACCGCGCCTACGCCCAGAGCTACGACTTCGTCGGCTATCTCAGCCGCCGCGGCCGCTGGGCCGACAAGGACGACGACGGCGACCGCTACCCCTTTCGACGATTCCTCGCCAGCCTGGCCGCCGGGCGATCCCTTGACCAGGCCGCGATCACCGCGTTTGGCCGGCCGATTCGCGCGCTCTACGACGAGTGGCGAGACGACTTGAGCAATCGCCTGATGTTCGCCCCGGTGGGCCTGTTCATGCTCGGGCTGTGGCTGTTCGCCACCGTGCTGCTGATCCTGGGCTGGCGGAGGCGGCGGCGGCAAGCTCGAGCCACCCTGGCGCGCTGGGCCCTCGAGGAGGCGCAGCGCGGCGCAGCGACCGCGACGCCCTCGTTCTCCGAGATGACCGCGGCAGCCGACGCCCAGACCGCGGCGTTCGAGGTCGAGGCGCTCGCCGACGCCCAGACCGCGGCGTTCGAGGCCGACGCAGTGCCCGTGCCACCGGCGCCCCCGGCGCCTCCCGAGCCTCCGGCGCCTCCCGTGCCTCCGGCGCCTCCGGAGCCTCCCGTACCGCCCGAGCCCGGGCCCTTGCCACCGACGCCGCCCCTGCCCTCCGAGCCGCCGACGCCGCCGACGCCTCCCCTGCCCTCCGAGCCGCCGACGCCGCCCCTGCCCTCCGAGCCGCCGACGCCGCCGACGCCGCCGACGCCGCCCGGCCCCCCCGCTGCGACCAGATGACACGTGGCGCTTTGCGCTTACGATCCTAGCTGGCCCAGCCGGCGCGGCGCGACCGCGCGGCCAATTGGCGCTGGCCTTCGCCGGGGCGGTGGTTATCTTGCAGGTCATGGACGTCTTGAAAGTCACGGCGCCAAGGCTCTGGTTCGCCTGCCTGGCGGCGCTCGCCGTTGGCGGCGCGTGTGGCGGGCCGGTCCTGCAGAACGCGCCGCGCCCCAACCCAACGGTGGTCGCTGGCGCGGTCGCTGCCACGGCGGCCGCCATCACCCTGGCCGATCCTGACGCCGCGGCGCGCCACGCCTCGGAGGTCGAGAAGAGCGGGCGAGCCGAGCGGGAACCAGCCTCCAGCGGCTCACGGGAGACCGCGCCTGTCGAGGTCCTGGACCGCCTGGACGAGGCCCAGGCGCACCCTGCCCAGCTCGCGGCGCCGTCGGGCAAGCCCGTGCGAGAGATCGTGTGGATCCCGTGGCTGCCTGCGCCGCGCAGCCCCGAGCGGTAGCCAGGCCGCGGTGCGCCGCCCCCTGCGGCGCAGGCGCGGCCAGCGCTGGTCGCGCCAACGGCGAGCGCGCGGGTAGCTCGGGCCCGACTTTCCTTGGCCTTTGAGAGTAGTATCGGGGCTCCGTGGTCCCCCCCATCATCGACGTCGCGCGCCTCCTGCTCGGGATCGCGATCCTCTATCTCGGCGCCGAGTGGATGATCCGCGGCTCGGCCGGGCTGGCCAGCGCCTTCGGCGTCAAGCCGCTGGTGATCGGCTTGACCGTCGTCGCGTACGGGACCTCGGCCCCGGAGCTGGCGGTGTCCACCAAGGCGGCGCTCGACAACGTGCAGCCCATCGCGCTCGGCACGGTGATCGGCTCTTGCGCCGCCAACATCAGCCTGATCCTCGGGATCACCGCCCTGCTGCGCCCGCCGGACATCGACAACCGGCTCATCAAGCGCGAGATCCCGATCTTGCTCGGCTCCGCCATCGCGGTGCCGCTGTGCCTGCGCGACGGCCACCTCTCGCGCGGCGAGGGCATCGCGCTGGTGGCCTGCGCCATCCTGTTCACCGTGGTGACCTTGACCGTCTCGGCCAAGCAGCTCGACGAGCCGACCACGCCTCGCGCGCCGTCGGCGCGCCCCGGCCCCGACGCCGAAGCGGTGGCCGCGTCCAGGCTGTGGGCCGTCCTGATGACGGTCGCCGGACTTGGCCTCTTGGTGTTTGGCTCCAACCAGTTCGTCAGCGGCGCCCGTGGCGTGGCCGCGGAGTTCGGGATGTCGGAGCGCATGCTGGGACTCACCGTGGTCGCCATCGGCACGTCGCTGCCGGAGCTCATCGCCGCCATCGTCGCCGCCAGCCGCGGCCAGGCCGCGCTGGCCATCGGCTCGGTCATCGGCTCGAACTTGCTCAACGTCTTCCTGGTCCTGGGCATCGTCGCGTACCTGCGCCCGATCTCGTTTGGTGAACGCATGCACCCCGTCGACGGCATCGGACTGGTCGCCATCACCGTGCTGGCCATCGTGGTGATGCGCGGCGAGCGGCGGATCTCCCGCTTCGAGGGCGCGATCCTCGTCCTGGCGTACGTCGCCTTCGTCGCCGCGGCGGCCCTGTACTGACCCGGCGCGCCGTCGAAGGGCCGCACGGCGCCGCCCAGAGCGGCCCAGAGTCGCACGGAGTTGCACAGAGCCGCCCATCCGCGGGCTCGTTCTGCGATACTCGGTCCATGCGTCCCATCCGCTCTCTGGTGCCCGCGACGCTGTCGGGGTTGTGCGTCCTGTGGGCGCTCTCTGGCGCGGTGGACGCGCAAGCGCAGCCAGCCGCGACCTCCGTCGCCTCACCGGCGCCGCGGCAGCGCCTGTTGCACTGGATCGAGCCGACAGCTCGCGGTCCGCGCGCGGCGGCGACGAGCAACGTCGTCTTTCTCAACAACTGCATCGCGACCAACGGCTGCGCCTTGCTGCCAGGTCGCGCCACCGGCGAGAACGACTCGCGCACCAACATCAGCTCCATCGTGGCGCAGCCCGCCCTGCTCGAGAAGTGGCGCTTCACGCCGACCCAGTGGGACAACCTGGTGACGTGCGTGCGAGATGTGTTCGCGCCCTTCGAGCTCCAGATCGTCACCACCGAGCCACCGGCCACCACCGAGTACTTCGAGGCCATGGTGGCGGGCCGCGCCTCCCAGGTTGGGATGGAGGAGGGCGTGGCAGGCGTGGCCCCCTTCAACTGCGGCGTGATCGACAACGCCATCACGTTCTCCTTCGCCAACGACTACGCGGAGCTCTCCCCCAGCTCGGCCGGTGATCTGTGCTGGACCGTGGCCCAGGAGGTCGCCCACGCTTTCGGGCTGCAGCACAAGTACGACGCGCGCGACCCGATGACGTACCTGCCGCCGTCTTTGCCGATCAAGCTGTTTCTCAACGAGAGCGGGCCATGCGGCACCTCGGCGGCCCGCAACTGCACCCAGGCCGATCAGTTCGAGCCCCGCGGCTGCCCGGGCCCCACCACCATCAACAGCTACCAGCAGATCGCCGCGATCTTCGGCGACAAGCCAGGCACGCCGCCGTCGCTCGCGGTCACCTCGCCGATCGACGGCGCCGAGCTGACGCGCGGCTTCGTGGTGCGCGCCACCGCCGGCGATGATGTCCGGCTGCGCGACGTGGCCGTCACGCTGGACGGCACCCCAGTGGGGCCGGCGATGCGGGGCGGGCCCTTCGAGTGGCGCACCCCCAAGACCTTGCCCGCGGGCGCGCATCAGCTCTCGGTGGTGGCGACGGACTACTATGGCGCCGTCACCACCGTGGTGCGCAACCTCACCACGCGCGCCGATTGCACCGGCAAGGCCACCGGCTGCGACCGCGGCCAGCTCTGCCTGGAGGGACGTTGCGTCGATGGCCCGAGCCTCGACGGCGGCCTGGGGAAGGACTGCACCACCAACGCCGACTGCACCTCCGGCCTGTGCGCGTCCTCGGGTGGGGACAAGCGCTGCGTCGAGGATTGTACGCTCGGCGCCAGCGCGTGCCCCGACGCCTTCCAGTGCATCGCCGCCGCCGGCGCGGGGGTGTGCTGGCCCGACGACGACGACGGCGGCTGCGCCGCGGACGGCGGCTCCTCACACGGCCCCCTGGCCTTGGGCCTGGCCTTTGCCTTCCTCGTGCTGGCGCCGCGGCGGCGCGCCCGCGCCGCGGCGCGCCCTGCTGCGGGCTCCTCCGCGCGCCCATGACCGCGCCGCCGCTCTCCACGCCGCCGCGCCCCACGCCGCCGGCTGACGACGCCGCGGCCCGCGCGAGCATCCGCGCCTACGCCGAGCAGGTGATCCGCGGAGACACCCTGGCCGACAAGCTGCGGCCGCCGCCCGATCTGGTGGAGCTTGGAGATCGCGAGCTGCCCCTCATCTTCCACGCGCCCGGCCGCCCGCGCGAGCTGCCGATCGTGCCGGGACGCGCCGGCCGGGTGCCGCCCATCGTCGGCATGCGAGATCGCGGGCAGCGCATCCGCATCTTGCACGCCCTGGCCAACCACGAGCTGCAGGCGGTGGAGCTGTTCGCCTGGGCGCTGCTCGCGTTCCCGCAGGCGCCCGAGGCGTTCCGCCGAGGACTGGTGGCCATCCTGGCCGATGAACAGCGCCACCTGGGCCTGTACCTCGACCGGCTACGCGCCCACGGCGCGGCCTTTGGAGATCATCCGGTCACCGGACACTTCTGGAACAAGCTCGAGCACTACCGCACGCCGCTGCGCTTCTGCTGCGCCATGGGCCTGACCTTCGAGAACGCGAACCTCGACTTCGCGCTGGAGTATGCCCAGGCCGCGCGCGCGGCGGGCGATCCCGCCACCGCCGAGGTGCTGCAGACCGTGCATGACGAAGAGATCTCGCACGTGCGCTTTGGCTGGGTGTGGATGCGCAAGCTCGGCGGCCAGGAGGAGCCATGGCAGACGTATGTCTCGCACCTGGAGTGGCCGCTCTCCCCCAGCCGAGCGCGCGGCAAGACCTTCGCCGCGGAGGCCCGCCGCCGCGCCGGCATCGACGAAGACTTCATCGCCAAGCTCGAGGCAGCGCCCGCCCTGCAGCCCAGCGGCGCCCGGCGCTGACCGCGACCCGGCGCACCGGCGACCCGGCGCACCGGCGCACGCGCGCACCGGCGCTGACCGCGCACCGGCGCTGACCGCGAGCGCTACCCGGCCTGGCTCACGAGCCGCAGCCGCACCGGCGCCGCCGCCGTCAGCAGGGACGCACCGGCGCGAAATCCCCACCGCTGGGGCGCTGGATCGGGCTGGGTGGTGACCTCGCTGAGGAGCTCCACCTCGTCGCCGGGGCGCAGCGTAACCAGCTCCACCTGGTCATGCAGGAACGGGTCGAGGTCGTTGTCGGCGCCGCCGAGAGCATCGATCTGGCGCACATACGAGGACGCCAGGAGCTGGCGCTCGGGCGAGCGCGGGGCCTCGAGGACGCAGTCGCCAGGCGGAACCCACACCCGCTCGCCGCTGCCGAGCACCAGCTCGAACCCCACGGTGGCGCCGTCGCGCAGCATCACCGTCCCCGAGGCTTGGTGCCGCAACCTGGCGGCGAACGCGACGCAGGGCGACTGGGTCAGCGGCTCGTCGCGCTCGCGGCTGCCCGGCATCACCTGGCCCCGCAGGCCGGGCCCGGCGCCGAGCGGCGCCGGCTCGTCGATGGCGGCCAGGGGCGCGAGCTTGGCGCTGCGCTTGCGCCAGCGCCAAGCCAGCGGGCGGGCCAAGAGCCAGCCCACGAAGGTGCCCACCACCGCTACCACCAGCACCAGCAACACCAGCGGATCGATCAGCGCCTCGAGCGCGACGCCGATCCCCTCGCCGATGCTGCAGGAGCTGCAGCTAGCCACCCCCGCCGCGCTGGCCACGCCAGCGCGACGCAGGCGGTCCCGATGCTCAGGTGGTCCCCAGGCCGCGAGCAACACCTGCTCTCGGTCCGGCCGCGTGCGCAGCGACCTGACCCGGCCAGCGCCATGCCCATGTGGGCACGGCGCGTTCGCGGTGGTGGCGGTTCGACAATCGAGACAGAGCGACGTGCGCACGGGGAACGCTGCGGCGGGCTGGGGCATCTCTGACAACCTGGGGCCGAGGGGGCCCGGCCAGGAGACAAACTTGCGCGGCGATTTCTCCACTGCGGAGAAATGCAGGCGCCCCGTGGCGCCCATGGGCAGGGGGATTACTGCGTCAGCGCAACGTCGAGCGAGACCAATCGGCGGGAGGCAGATCGCGGCGCACGCCCGGAGCGCCCGGAGCGCCCGGAGCGCCCGGAGCGCCCGAAGCGCAGCGACGAGTGTGGTGGTTCCACACGAGGAGCGAGCACCGGACGTACGTCGCGAGGCGCCCGCGCCGCGACGGTCGCAGCCGATGGTGGGCTGACGCAGTAGTGCTAGGCTCTGGTCCGTGTGGTGGACCAGAGAAAAGACCGAGATCTCGGAGTTCTTGTACAAGCTCCTGATCGGTGACGCGCCGCGGGGCTACGCGCGTCAGGTGGCCACCCGCATGGGTGTGCCCTACCCCACGCTGTCGAAGTACTGGCTGGGCAAGCGCCGCTTCCCGGCCTCGCTGGTCAAGCCGCTGTTTTTGGCCACCGAAGAGGACGTGCGCGTCGCCGAGTTCTTCGTGCTCGACGGCAGCGGCTACCGGCTCGAGCGCGCCGCCGCCACCCCGCCGATCCTGGATCTGCCGCGCGCCGTGATGACGCTCTCCAGCCTGCAGGCCAAGATCATGGACCTGTACCTATCCGCCACCGGCGAAGAGAGCGACGGCGGCGCCAAGGTCAGCGCCGGCGAGGCCGAGGCCCTGCGGCTAGCGTTGCAGCAGCTCACCGCCCACGCTGAGCGGCTGCGCGCCGCGCTCCTGTCCCAGCCCCCCGCGAGCCGCGGCGGCGCGCGCGCTGGCGCGTAGGCGAGATGGCGGCCCGGCTGCGCGTGCTCGGCAACCTCGACTGCGAGGCGCGCTGGAGTCAGCTCACGTTGCCGCGCCGCGTGCTCGACCACATCAGCGCCGCCGCCACGTTGCTGAGGTTCTTGTTCGACGAGCCGATCGCGCTATGGACGCCGTCGCCGGTGGATCCAGGCCGACTGCCCGCGCTCGACGGCGCCCAGGCCTTGGAGCTGCACCACGGGCCGATCTGGACGCAAGCTGACGCCGCCTGGGGCGCGTTTCGCGACGGCGCCCCGCCCGCGGCGCGCGATCGCCGCGGCCTCACCGTGCCGGCGCGGCTCTCGGTGGCCAAGGCGGTCAACGACCGACGCTTCTTGGCCGCGCTCGCCCAGCGCCTGGAGGTGGCCCCCCCTGGCATGCGGGCCGTCACCTCGCTCGACGAGCTGCGCCAGCACCTGGCCCAGGGCGGCGCCGCCGCCAGCCCCACGGCGCAATGGATCTGCAAGGCGCCGCTGACCGCCGCGGGGCGCGACCGCGTCCTTGGCGCTGGCGTCACCCTCTCCGGCGAGCTCGAGCGCGCGCTGGCGCGGCTGCTGCAGCGCTTCTCGGCGCTGCTGTTCGAGCCCTGGCTGGCGCGGATCCTGGACCTTGGCGTCTGCGCGACGGTTGGCCCCGGCGGGGAGGTGGTGCAGCGCCCGCCGCACACGCTGCTCACCACCGCGCGCGGCGGCTTTCTGGGCATCGCCACCACGCCCCCGCC
Source organism: Myxococcales bacterium (assembly GCA_016706545.1). Classification (GTDB taxonomy): domain Bacteria; phylum Myxococcota_A; class Polyangia; order Haliangiales; family Haliangiaceae; genus JABFXX01. The sequence continues at coordinate 10,984 of JADJJK010000054.1, read as the reverse complement.
GCTGGACCTGACGCAGCGCGCGCAGCTCGACAAGACCGTCGCCGCGGTGGGGCAAGCGCTGCACGCGGCGGGGTACGTTGGACCGTTCGCGGTGGATGCATTCCTGCATCGCGCGGCGAACGGACAGGCGCTGCTACACCCGCTGTGTGAGATCAACGGTCGGTTGAGCTTTGGATGGATCGCTGCGGTGCTGTCAGAGCGCTTTGGCACCCGCGAGCTGCGGTTCTCGGCGCCGCCGCCCGGCGCCATGGTGCTGGTGGCGCCAGGCGCGCCGACCGAGCCGGCCGGGCAAGCCGCTGCCGGCGGGGAGCAAGCGGTGGCCGCGTGGATCCGCTGACGACGCAGCAGGCGCGCGCCGCGGCGTGGGCCCAAGGTCAGCGCTGGATCGACAGCTTGCTCACCGGAGAGAGCCGCGGCATCGGGTCCCCGAACCGGCGCAGGCGCCCGCCCTGGCCGTGATACCTGGGGAACGGATCTTGCGGATCGACGGCCGCGACGATCACATCACCGCGTCGGGTCAAGAGCAGCGCAGGCATGAGCCCGCCTGGGCCTGGGGTCTCGAGCCGCAGTCCGACCCCGGAGGGGCCCTCGGCGACCAGCACCTTGGCGCCCAGGGCCTTGGGGATGAGGGTGCTTATCCACCAGCCCCGGCGGTCGGAGTCAGCGAAGTCCGGCTTGATGTCGCGCACCGTGGTGGCGGTGAGCGCGGACTCTGGCGAGCCATCGATGACGACCTCGATGCGCAAGGCCTCCGAGACCTGCACGTCATGCGGCGGTGGCATCGCCGGCGATCGCTTCGAGTCCAGCTCATCGCTGGCGCGCGAACAGCCCCCAAGCAGCGCTGCCGCGATCGCGCCAAGCGCCACCGCACCCAGAAGAGATCGGACCTTGCCCATACTCCCCCATGCTAGCACCGACCGCGAGACCTGACGGACCGAGGATCTCCCTGCCTGGAACGTGACCCGCGAAGCGACCAAGGACGCGACCCGGGACGCGACCAGCGAAGAGATCAACGCGCCAGCATCTCGGCTAGCAGCAGGTTGGCCAGGGAGAAGTAGATGATGATGCCCATCACGTCCACCAGGGTGGCGACAAAGGGGCCGGAGGCGCTGGCTGGATCAGCGCCCAGGCGTCGCAGCAGAAACGGCAACATCGACCCTGCGATCGTGCCGAACATCACGACGCCGAGCAGGCTCCCGGACACCACCACGGCGAGCAAGATGTACTGATCGCCGTACGAGCCGGTGGCCCCCCAGATGGCGACCCGCAGGAGCCCGAGCGCCCCCAGCATGGCGCCGAGCGCCACGCCGGTGCCCAGCTCTCGCGTGGCCACCCGGACCCAGTCGCCGGCGCGCAGCTCGCCCAGCGCCATGGCGCGGATGACCAGGGTGGAGGCCTGCGACCCGGCGTTGCCGCCGCTCGAGATGATGAGCGGGATGAACAGCGCCAGCACCGCCGCGCTGCTCGATCTGGTGCTGAAAGAACCCAAGCGCGGTCGCGGTCAGCATCTCGCCGACGAGCAGGACGCTCAGCCAGCCACCGCGCTTCTTGACCATCTCGCTGCGGCTCGACTGCAGGTAGGACTGCTCCAGCGCCTGCATACCGCCGAACTTCTGGATGTCCTCGGTGGCCTCTTCCTGGACGACGTCGACGATGTCGTCGACGGTGACGATGCCCTTCATCACGCCGCGCGCGTCCACCACCGGGATGACCGCCAGGTCGTGCTCGGCGAACACGCGAGACACCGACTCCTGATCCAGCTCATCGGAGACGGTGACCGGATCGGTCTCCATGATCTCCGAGACCGTCTTGTGCGGCGGCGCCGAGAACAGATCGCGGAACGAGGCCACCCCCCACCAGCCGCTGCTCGCTGTCGAGCACGTACGCGGCGTAGATGGTCTCGACGCGATCGCGGGCCTGTCGACGCAGGTAGCTCAGCGCTTCGTCCACCGTCATCTGGGGCCGCAGCCGGGCATAGCGGGTGGACATGAGGCCGCCGGCCTCGTCCTCGGCGTACGCCATGAGCGCCAGCACCTCGATGCGCGTGGGCTCGTCCAGGAGCCCCAGCAGCATGAGGCGATGCTCTTCGGCGACAGACTGCACCACGTCGGCGGCGTCATCGGGCTCGAGCAGCCGCATCCACTGCCGCCGGTTTCCGGGGCGAAAGTGCAAGAGCAGCGCGGATTGATCGACCGACGAGCTGGAGATGAAGAAGGACTCCGCCTCTTCGCGGGGCAAGATGGAGAGGCCGTCGGAGCGCTCGTCCAGATCGAGGAACGGCCAGGCGTCGCGCAGCTCGTCGGCGTCCAGCGCCTCGTTGTCGACGGAGGACGCCTCGCTGACCCGCGGCGCCGGCTCGGCCTCGTGCTCTTCTAGCTCGTCGCCCCGGCTCTCGGCGATGGCGCGGATCTCCGCGGTGACCTCCCGCGCCAGCGAAGGATCCATGGGCCCGGGGGCCCGGCCCTCCGCTCCTTCATCTCGCTCATCTCGCTCGTCGGCAGCCGCCATGGATGCACCGCTGCGCACACCGTGCCCGATTCGATGCGCGAGTGTAAAGCCGGCAACTGGAGAAAACTCGAAACAACGGCAAGGCGGTGAGGCGCCCTCCTACTGCGGCGCAGCGGGCGCGACCGGCGACGGCGGCGCCGCGGGCGGCGCCACTGGCGGGGCTGCCGCGGCGGGCGGAGGCGCGCCGGTCGATGGGCTGGCCGCCTTCTCGGTCGCGTCACCGGTCGCGTCGCTGGCCTCCTTCCCGGTCGCCTTCCCGGTCTCGTCGCCGGTCGCGTCACCGGTCTCGTCGCTGGCCGCCTCGGACTCCTCCAGGCGGATGGCCGCCTCCTCCTGCGCGCGGATCACCGGGTTGCCGGCCTCGGCGTCGGGCCCAAGCGGCGCCTCTGGCGACAGCGCCACCAGCACCTTGGTCTTGCCACAGCAGGTCCGCGCCCCGTCGACGAGCCGCACCACGTCGGCCCAGTGGATGGCGGGGTCCACGAAGATCTCGACCTGCCGCATCTCCCACTTCTTCACGACCTCTCGCACGGTCTCGCGCACGAACGCTCGGTGGATGTGCTTGCGGTCGGAGCCCTGCACGCAGTAGGCCTGCGGCAGCTCCGCGGTCTGCACACAGAACTTCCCTTTGGCATCGCCGGTGATCGTGAAGCGCTTGGCCCGCGGGTTTAGCTGGTCATTGATGATGAAGCGACGCACGCGGTAGGTCTGCCCTACCAGCAAGATCGGCTCGATCTTCCGGCTCTCCAGCACGGCCAGCAGCGTCTCCACCCGCGCCCACGGCACGCTGCGCTCGATGGCGAGCTGCACCTGACCGGCCGGCAGCGCCAGCTCTTCGTCCGCGACCGAGGGCTCCGCGAGCACCTTGACCACCGGCGCAGCAGGCGGCTCCAGCGGGCTGTCGCACTCGGGCAAGAGCACGCCGTCAACCACAGCCTCGAGCCTGCTCTTGCATCCACCGACGAGGCCGGCCGCAGCCAGCAGGAACGTGACGATCCACCGCGAGCTCATGCCCCGAGCTTGCCGCACCCGTCCCCACAGCGCCAGCTCCATCGCTCGCCGAGCCCATCGGCGTCGCCACCGGCGAGCAGGCCGCGCCGCCACCGGCGAGCAGGCCGCGTCGCCACCAGCGAGCAGGCCGCGTGCGCCCGCCGGCTACCGCGGCGCCGCGGCTCGCAAGCTCTTGGGCAGCTCGGCCAGGCTCTGGGTGGGTGAGCCCACCAGCATCGCCGGGCTGAGGTTGGTGAGGCCCCACGACTCGACCGTGCCGGTGGTCACCGCGAAGGCGCCACCGTCGACGCGCCCGACCACGCCAAACCCTGGGCGCATCAGCACCCGCGCGGTCTCGATGACCAGATCAGGGAGATGGCGCACCTCGATCTCCAGCAGGCCATGCTCACAGGTCAAGACCAGGCGGTACCCCATCACCCGGCGCTCCACGAGCAAGATCGCGCCAAGCTCGCTGCGAAAGACCTCACACCACCCAGCCGCGGGCCGGCCAGCGGTGGCGAGCGCCGCGAAGGGCAGATAGTGAAGGTGCGCGTCGGAGATCTTTCTGGCCAGCACGCCGGAGGCGGTGACCACGCAATCCACGAAGCCGTCCACGTGCAGCGGCTCGACGGCGCCGGGTCGCCCCCACCACGAGCCAGGGGTGTGCGACGCGCAGCCCAGGAACACGTTCTTGGCGCTCGAGCCCTTGAGCCAGTCCGCGATCACGCCCGCCACCTCGGCGGCGACGGCGGACTCTCCCAGGCGCAGGTCGCCGTTCCACAGCACCGCGTCGCCGGGCAGCCGGTGGATGGCGTCGAAGTGATAGAACAGGCCTGCCCACGGCGGCACCAGGCTCAGCTTCTCGCCCACCCGCACCGAGGCCACCTGCTCCGGATCCTCGGGAGTGGCCAGGTGGATCTCGCCGCGCGGGTCGAGCGCGACGAACAGCAGCCCACGAGGGGTCAGGCCAGCGCGCCGCAGGTCACGTAGCCCCACAGCCAGCGCTGCTGGGTCACGGAACCGAGACACGCAAATCTGCACGGTCACGAACCCTACCACAGCGGACTCGGCGGACCAGCGAGCCGGCCAGCGGGTCCGACCACTGACACCGCCTGGGGACCCTGGCAGACCGCCCAAGCAGATCCCTGTGCTTACGTCCTCCCGCTGTGCTGGTGTGTGGGGGTTCGCGCAGTACAAGTCTCAGATGGCCCGCTATGCGGTTGGCGATCTCCAGGGCTGCATGGACAGCTTCGAGCGATTGCTGACGAACCTGCGCTTCGATCCCGAGGTGGATGAGCTGTGGCTGGTGGGCGATCTGGTCAACCGCGGGCCGCGCTCGCTGGACGTGCTGCGCTGGGTGCGCCGCCACGCTGGCGCGGTGCGCTGCGTGCTGGGCAACCACGACCTACACCTGCTGGCGCGCGCCGCCGGAGCACCGCCCAAGCGCCGGGACACGCTCGACACGGTGCTCGCGGCTCCGGATCGCCTCGAGCTGATCGACTGGCTGCGCACCCGCCCCCTCTTGTACGTCGAGGATCCGTGGTTGCTCGTCCACGCCGGCTTGCACCCGTCGTGGACCGTCGCCACCGCGGCGCAGCTCGCCGCCGAGGTGGAGGCCGAGCTGGCCGGTCCGCGCTGGCGCGATCTGGTCACCTCGCTGGAGGGGCCGCCGGTGCCGTGGCGGAGCGAGCTGGTGGGGATGGCGCGCTGGCGCTCCATCCTGTCGTATCTGGTCCGGGTGAGGACCTGCTTCGCGGACGGCCACGTCGAGCCGGGCTTCGACGGACCTCCGGCGCAAGCGCCGGCAGGTACCCGGCCGTGGTTCGCGCTGCCAGATGCCCGCTGGCGAACTCACGTGCCGGTGTTTGGCCACTGGGCGGCGCTGGGGCTCGACGTCGCCCCAGGCCACATCGCGCTCGACTCGGGCTGCGTCTGGGGCAAGGCGCTCAGCGCGATCCGCCTCGATGACCGCATGGTGTTTCAGGTCAAGGCCGCAGAAGCCGCCAGGTGATCCGTCGCGGGCGCCGCGCTCAGCGTTGAAGCTGGGCGACGATGCTCTCGAGCGCCGCCAGCCCGAACATGATCTTCTTCACAAACGAGGCGTTGTGCGGCACCAGCACGAAGCGCGGATGACGCGACCAGAGGAGCCGCAGGCGATGATCTAGCTCGGCGGCCTGCTGGCTCGACTCGGTGCGCACGGGGTTGCCCCCCTCCACCGACAGGCCGCCGGCGGCGGCGCTCTCGAAGAAGATCACCGCGTCGTAGCGCTCGAGCTCTGCCTGCTCGGTGGTGTGGACCGCGGTGTAGAAGTCGAGCGAGTCCTCGGGCCAGTAGGCGGCGCCGTCCAGCGTGCCGCGGTCACACAGCAAGATCCGGTTGGGGTAGAGCGCGGACTGGACGTCCTCGAGGTTCTTCTGCACGTGATAGATCGCCCGCTGCGCCGAGCGACGCGCGTGCATCTGATCCGAGCGCGGGAAACCTCCGGTGAAGAGCAGCGTCGCGGCCTCGGGGACGACCACCACGCGGTCGCCGATCTCGCGGCGAAACAGATCGGCGGCGGTGGTCTTGCCGCCGCCGGGGCCGCCGGTCAGCACGATGCGACATCGCCTCTCTCCGCCGTTCGAGGACTCGATCATCGCTGGCGATTGTACCCCGCGCGGCGAGCCGCGCGCCGCCGCACCACCAGCTTGCGCGCCTCCTCGACCCACAAGACCAGGCTGCCCACCACGCCCAGCGCGATCACCACCTCCAGGCCAAACGGCGCGGTGCGAAACACCCTCGACAGCGGCGCCCAGAACACCACGGCGACCTGCAGCAGGTTGCCCACCACCAAGCCAGCCAGGAGCCAGCGATTGCGCAGCACGCCGAGGTTCAGGGCCGACCGGGTCTCGGTCCGGCAGTTGAGCACATTGAACCACTCGCAGATGGCCAGCAGCGTGAACGTCTCCGTGCGCACCTGCTCCGGGGAGATGCCTGACTCGGTGCGCACCACGTACCAGCCCAGCGTGGAGATCACGATGGCGGGCACGATGAACGCCATGCGCCAGAGCAGCGCACGGGACAAGAGCGGCTCATCGTGCGCGATGGGCTGGGCGCTCATCTCGTCGCCCTCGGGCGGCTCCATGGCGAGGTTGACCGTGATGAGGCCCTCGGTGACCAGGTTGTTCCACAGGATCTGGACCGCCGCCAGCGGCGGTGGATAGCCCAGCATCAGCGCCAGCAGCAGCACCGCCACCTCCGCCGCCGAGGTCGAGAACAGGAGCAGCACCGCCTTCTTGATGTTGCGATAGACGACGCGCCCCTCCTCCACCGCGGCCACGATGGTGGCGAAGTTGTCGTCGCCGATCACGATCTTCGAGGCCTCCTTGGCGACCTCGGTGCCGGAGCCCCCCATCGCCACGCCCACGTCGGCCTTGGCCAGCGCCGGGGCGTCGTTGACGCCGTCTCCGGTCATCGCGACCACGTGACCACGCGCCTGGTAGGCCGCGACGATCCGGAGCTTCTGCGCGGGGTGGACCCGGGCGAACACCGAGACCTCCTCGATGCGCGCGGCCAGCGCGGCGTCATCCATCGCCGCCAGCTCGCGCCCGTCCACCACCTCCCGGGCCGACGATCCAGAGATGCCCAGCTCGCGCGCGATCGCGTGCGCCGTGGTCTTGTGGTCGCCGGTCACCATGACCGGGCGGATGCCGGCCACGCGACAGCGCGCCACCGCGTCCTTGACCTCCTGGCGAGGCGGATCGATCTGCCCCAGGAGCCCGAGCAGCGACAGCTTGCCGCGCAGCGCGCCAAAGCCGACCGCGGCGTCGAGCGCCGGCGGCTCGCTGCGCTCGGGCAGCTCCAGCACGCCGATGGCGAGCACCCGCAGCGCCTGGTTGGCCATGTGCTCGGCGGCGGCCATCGCCGCGTGCCGCGCGTCCCCGTCGAGCGGTCGCTCGCTGCCGCCCACCCGCGCCGCGCCGCACAGGTCCAGCACCAGCTCTGGCGCGCCCTTGACGATCACCAGGTAGCCGCCCGCCGTGCGGTGCGCGGTGGCCATCATCTTGGTCGCCGAGTCAAAAGGGATCTCCGCGCGCCGGGCATGCTCGGCGCGCAGCGCCGAAGGCGAGAGCCCAGCCTTCTGCGCGAGCACCAGCAGCGCGACCTCGGTCGGATCTCCCACCGGGGTAAAGACCGGCGTCGGCGCGTCGGACGCCAGCAGCTCTGCGTCGTTGCACAGCACGCCGGCCACGAGCAGCATCCGCAGATCTGCGGCGAGCGCCGGCTCCACGCGCGCGGGGGCGACGCCGTCGGAGGAGGTCAGCACCTGCGACCCACTCGAGATCTGGCCTAGCGGCGCGTAGCCCACGCCGGTCACGCGCAGCGTCCGGCCAACCGGCGGCGATGGCGGGGATGGCGGGGACGGCCGGGACGGCGGCGGCGACCCCGGCGGCGCGCTCGCGTCCGGCGTCGCGCTCGCGTCCGCCGCGTCGATCTCGTCCCTCGCGTCCGCCGCGTCCGTCGACACGCCTGCCGCCCCATCGCGGTAGGGGCCGGGCAGGTAGATCTCGGTCACCGTCATCTCATTGCGCGTCAAGGTGCCGGTCTTGTCGCTGCAGATGACCGTGGTGGACCCCAGCACCTCCACCGCGGCGAGCCGGCGCACCACGGCCTTGCGCCGCGCCATCCGCTGCACACCCACCGCCAGCGCGATCGTCATCGCCACCGGCAACCCCTCCGGAATCATGCCCACCACCTGGCTGACGGCGATCAGCACGATCTGAGGTAGCGCCACGCCGCGCAGCAGGCCAACGCCCAGGATCACCGCGAACAGGCCGACGGCAGCGACGACGACATAACGCCCGACCTGCGCCACCCGCTGCTCGAGCGGGGTCTTGGGCTCCTTGGCCGACTCCGCCAGCGCGGCGATGTGGCCGACCTCCGTGCTCGACCCGGTGCTCACCACCACCGCGCGCGCGCGTCCGGCGGTGACGTGGGTGCCCGCGTAGACCATGTTGCGCCGATCGGCCAGCGGCGTGTCCTGGGCGAGCGGCTCGGGGGCCTTGGCCACCGGCAGCGACTCTCCGGTCAGCGCCGCCTCCGCGACCTGCAGCGCCGCGCACTCGGACAGGCGAGCGTCCGCGGCCACCGCCTCTCCAGCCTCCAGCTCCAGCAGGTCGCCTGGCACCACCTCCCGCGCGGCGATGATGGCGACCTGACCGCCGCGAACCACCCGGGCCTTGTGCTGCGCCAGCTTGCGGAGCGCGCGCAGCGAGCGCTCCGCCCTGCCCTCCTGCACCGCGCCGATGACGGCGTTGAGCACCACCACGACCGCGATGATCGCGGCGTCGCTGCGCTCGCCCAGCAGCAGCGCCACCAGCGACGCGCCCAGCAGCAGGTAGATGAGCGGGCTGGCGAACTGGCCAAAGAACACCCGCCACCGCGACCGCGTCGTGGGCTCCGCGAGCGCGTTGGCGCCAATGGTGGCGAGCCGGCTCGCGGCGACCCCTGGCGTCAGCCCTCGCGCGAGATCGCCGGAGACCTCCCGCGAGACGTCGTCCGCGGACAGCACATGCCAAAGGGGCGCGGCGCTAGGCGTGGCGCGAACCGTTGGCGGCGTGGCGCTTTGCCGCGTGGCTCGAAGCTCCTGCATGACGGCGGCAGCGTAGCAGGGTGAGCCGGAGACCGCTCACGCACCCGCCGTTTCCGCGCCCGGGCCGCTTCCCGTGGTGTCAGGCACCGCGCGCCCGGAGGGGCGATGGCCTCGGGCGACGGCCTTCACTCGAGGATCGCCAGCGCCACGCGCAGGAAATCGCGTTCGGTGACGATGCCGATCAGGCGATGCTCCGCGTCCACCACCGGCAGACAGCCAAAGCGATGGTCCAGCAGCGTTCGCCCGGCGACCACCGCCAAGGTCTCCGGCGTCACGGCCCAGACGTCCTTGGTCATGATCTCGCGCACGGTCACGTCCTGCAGGCGCGCCCGCATCAGCTCGGAGGACAGTCCGGACAACGAGCTGATGTGCGCGCGCATGAGGTCGCGATGGCTGACCAGCCCGAGCAGCCGCCGGTCGTCATCGATGACCGGCAGGTGGCGGACATGCTTGTACTTCATGATGTCCTCGGCGAGCGGCAAGGTCTGCTCGGCAAACAGGCTCACCACGGACGTGCTCATGATGTCTTTGACGTACGTCGACACGGACATGGACTTCCTGACTTGTGCGGCCCGCTTGCCCTCGCGCGGGACAGCCGGCTCGGCTCCAAGCTTCGCCGTAATCGGTGACCTTGCAAGATCCGAGAACCAGAAGTTCGCGCCGGTCGTGGCGAGAAGCGACGGCTGCCGATCGAGCCATCGCCGGGCGCGCGGCGCGCCGGGCTCACCGCTCCCAGGTCTGCGGGCGCCCAGCGCCGCGACAGCACGTGTCCCCCACGGCACCGTCGGCGGCTTCGTCGGCTTCGTCGTCGTCGGCAGCGTCGAGGCCGACGTTCGTGTTGTCGCCCACCCCGAGCACGTCACACACGTTGGGATCCAGCTCCGGCACCGCGTGCGCCTTGCGGTCAAAGCGCATCGCGCAGGTGCGCGGGCAAGTGGGGACGCAGCTCGGCGCGAAGCGCGAGCACTCGTCGACCAGCGTGCCCAGCGGATGTTCCTGATAGGAGATCAGCTCCAGATGCGCGGTCTCGGGACAGGTCACGAGTCGTAGCGGCATGGCGTATCACTCCCTCGTTGGCCGCGCCCGGAACGTCCGGCTGCGCCTGTCGAGCGTCACCTGGCCGCGTGCGTCGATGCAAGCGCCGAGTTCTGACGCTCACTGAAAGATCCCGTTGCTGTCATGACGACACGGCGCAAACTTTGCGCGGCGGCTGCGGGCTCCCTCCTCGTCGCGCCGACTGCAGCACGAGCTCCGCAGACGCACCGCGCCACCGCGCCACCGCGCCACCGCGCCGCCGCGCCGCCTGGGCAACTCGCCATCTCGCCGCGCAGGTTCGCAATCCACTTGCGGTCGGCCCGCGCGCCGGGTTCCACTGAGGAGTGGCAGAAGGTTCGTCTCACCAGCCAGCTTCGCTGGGCCCCTCCATCTGGTGGTGGGCCCTGGGGTACTTCACCTGTTACGTGCCCTACAGCTCGCTGACCAAGGCGCTGTCAAAGCCCCTGGTTGACACCGGCGATGGTCCGGTGGGCAGCCTGGAGCTCTTGCCCCCGACCGTGATGGCCTCGGTGGCGACCACCATCCTGTTCTTGCTGGTGACCGGCTGGTGGCGACTCGCCAGTCGTCACCGCGTGCTGGGCCTTGACCTCCCCGGCCCGCGGCGACTCACCGTGATCTCCGGCCTGTGCTCCTCCGGCATCATCGCCACCACCACGCTCGCCTACACCTTCTCGGGGGTCAGCCTGGTGCTGGTGGCGCTGCTGATGCGCGGCGGAGTCCTGGTGCTCGCGCCCATCGTCGACCGGATCACCGGCCGCCGCGTGCGCTGGTTCTCGTGGATCGCGCTGGGGCTGTCGC
>JADJJK010000053.1 GCA_016706545.1 Myxococcales bacterium | reverse complement strand
CTGGGCGTGACCATCGCAGAGAAGCGATTGGCCGAGGTGACGTTGGCGCGCAAGTACGACATGGCGGCGCTGGCGCCGCTCTCGGCCGCGTACTGCGCGATGGCGTGAAAGCGGTCGGCGCTGGCGGTGCTCACGCCGCCTTGCACCGACGCCACCGTGATGCTGCCCAGCGTGGCCAGCCCGGTGAGGGCGATCATCGAGACAAGCATCGCGTTGCCACGCTGTCCACGCCGGGCGGCACGCAGGCGTGGCGACGACGATGCTGTGTTGCGAACGAGAGCGCTTGCTGTCTGCATACGAAATCAATGGTATTCGAACAACACCAATGAGGCCTCCTGTTATTGGGCTAACGTTGGGATAGTAAAGAGATATGTGAGCACCGTCGGTCTCTCGACGGGGAGGTCGTCGCATTGCCACGTATGCACAAGCCGCCCTACAGCGAGACTATGAGTCTTCGCGTGGGGATTGCTCAGTGGGTGTGGGGAGGGTCAGCGCTCGAAGCGGAACTTCCACACACCAAACGCGGCGAACCCCGCGGCGAAGGTGAGCAGGGCGCCGAGCTGCGGCAGGATATCGGTGAGCCCGGTGCCGGTGCGCACCAGCAGCGTGTAGTACCCATCGAGCGCCCACGAGTGCGGCACCGCCATGCCGATCGTGCGCATGACCTCCGGCATCACCAGGCGCGGCACCATGCAGCCGCCGACCAGGCCCATGACCAGCAGGGTCACCGAGCCCACGCCGCCAAGTTGCTTCTCGGTGCCGCCGAGCGCGGCCATGGCCAGGCCCAGCGCGGTGGAGCACAGCACCACCGCCAGCGAGAGCACCACCAGCGCGCTCACCGAGCCCGCGACCCGCATGCCAAAGAACAGCGCGCCGATCCCGAAAAGAAAACCGAGCTGGCCAAGGCCGATCACGACGAACGGCAAGAGCTTGGCCACCAGCGCCGCGCCGCGTGACACCGGTGAGGCCAGGAGGCGCCGCCAGGTCCCGCTGCGGCGCTCCTCGGTGAACGACATGGCCACGGTCAGCGCGATGAAGAAGCCAAACAGCACGCCGTTGCCGGGCACGGTGACCTGAAAGCCGGTGATGTTCGCGAGCGGCTTGGCCAGGCCGGGCGGGGTCCTGGGCTCGAGCACCGGCTGCGCGGCGGTGCCGGCGGGCGCCAGCGCCTGGCTTATCACCGCGCCCAGCGCGCCCTCGATGGGGCCGCGCACCTGCATCGGCGCGCCAAGGTCGATGACCAGCTCGACCTTGCGGCCGGCAGGCGGATCGAGATCGGCGGGGATGATGAGGCCCGCGGCGGTCTTCTCCTTGGCCACCAGCGATCTCACCGCCTCCGGCGAGTCGTGGCGCTGAGGCGCAAAGGCGCCGCTGGCCTCGATGGCCGCGACGATGGTGAGCGCGCGCGCGTCGCCGGGCTGGTGCCACACCGGCAGCGGGCGCGGCTGGCTGCGGTCGCCGCCGAAGCGGAAGATCGAGCCGAACACGACGATGAACACGATGGGCAACGCGAACAGGCTCAAGAGCGCGCCGCGATCGCGCAGCAGGAGCTGCAGATCCTTGCGGATGGTGGCGCCGATCATGCGCCCTCCTGCGCGTCGCGCAGCGCCTTGCCGGTCAGGCGCAAGAACACGGTCTCCAGGTTGGACTGGTACGAGGTGATGCGCGCGACGCGCACGCCGCAGTCCTCGATGGCGGCCAGAAGCGGCGCCAGGCGCGCCGGCGCTTCGCAGCGCACCACCTGCGGCCGCGCGGGGTCGCGCGCGAGCTCGGCGTGCGCCGCCGCCGCCGCCAGCGCTCGCGTGAGCGCCTCGCCGCCGGGCGCGGGGGCCTCCAGCTCCAGCTCGAGCCCGCCGCGCGCGTGGGCCGCCACCAGCTCCGGGAGCGCGCCGACCGCGACGATCTTGCCGCCGTCCATGATGGCGATCTGATCGCAGAGCTGCTCGACCTCCTCCATGTAGTGGCTGGTGTAGACGATGGCCATGCCCTCGCGGGCCAGCTCGCGCACGGTCTCGAAGACGTGGTTGCGGCTCTGCGGGTCCACGCCCACGGTGGGCTCGTCGAGGATGAGCACGCGCGGCCGATGCACCAGCCCCGCGGCCAGGTTCAAGCGGCGCTTCATGCCGCCGGAGTAGGTGGCGGTGACCTCGCGCGCGCGGTCGGTGAGCCCCGCCAGGTGCAGCGCCCAGTCCACGCGCTGGCGCAGCGCGGCGCCGCGCAGGCCATGCAGCGCGCCGAAGTACGACAGGTTCTGCACCGCGTCCAGCTCCTGGTAGATGGCGAGCTCCTGTGGCACCAGGCCAAGCTGGGCCTTGACTCGCCGCGGGTGGGCCGCCAGATCGACGCCATCCACCAGCACCGCGCCGCGGCTCGGCGTGACCACGCCGCAGGCCATGGAGATGGTGGTGGTCTTGCCGGCGCCGTTGGGCCCCAGCAGGCCGAGGATCTGGCCTTTGCGGATGTCCAGATCGATGGCGTGGACCGCGGTGCGCGCGCCGAAGTCCTTGCCGAGCGAGCGCAGCGACATCGCGATGGCTGGCTCGGCCGCGCGCGCGGCGCCGTCTTGGGGCTGCGCGCTCACGGGGTCAGGACCACCTTGCCAAAGACCTCGCCGGCCTCGAGCAAGCGGTGCGCCTCGACGGCCTGCGAGAGCGGCAAGACGCTGTGGACCACCGGGTTGAGCCGCCCGGCCGCCAGGTGGGAGAGCACCGCCAGGAGGTCTGCCTTGCTGCCCATGGTCGAGCCCAGGATCTGGAGCTGACGGAAGAACACGTGGCGAAGATCCAGCTCCGGTGAGTGGCCGGTGGTGGCGCCGCAGGTGACGATCTTGCCGCCGCTGCGCACCGCCTTGAGGCAAGCCGTGAAGGCCGCGCCGCCCAGGTGCTCGATCACCGCGTCGACCCCGCGCTTGCCGGTGAGCGCGCGGCAGGCGGCGACCAGGTCTTCCTTGCTGGTGTCGATGCCCTCGTCAGCGCCCAGCGCCTTGGCGCGCGCGAGCTTGTCCGCGCTGCGCGAGGTGGTGATCACCCGCGCGCCGAAGAGCTTGCAGATCTGGATCGCGGCCACGCCGACTCCGGAGCCCGCGGCCTGCACCAGCACCACGTCGCCCGGCGCGACTTGCGCCTTGTGGACCACCATCTGCCACGCAGTGAGGAACGGCAAGATCGAGGCCGCGGCCGAGGGGAAGTCGAGGCGCTCGGGGTAGGGCGCCAGGTTCGCCTCGGGGATCACCAGGTGCTGCGCGTACCCGCCCTGCGCGTTCTCCCCCAGGATGCGGTAGTGCCGGCACAGGTTGTCGTGGCCGGACAGGCAAGCCGCGCAGCGGCCGCAGGACAGGCCCGGCTGCACCACCGCCTTTTGCCCGACGCTGATCCCGGTGACGCCAGGGCCGATCGCGTCGACCACCCCGACGATGTCCGAGCCCAGGCGGTGCGGATACTCCAGGTGAAACGCCGGACCGCCGCGCCGCACCCACAGGTCGAGGTGGTTGAGCGCCACCGCGCGGATGGCGATCCGCACCTGGCCTGGCCCCGGAACCGGCAGCGGCAGCATCTCGTGACGCAAGACCTCCGGCCCTCCGTGTTCGCGCAGCACGACGGCCGCCATCTGCTCGGGAGCTGTCATGGCAAGACCATACACCCGGGGATGGCCATGGGCCCGCGCCCAGGGCGGCGGCCCGCGCGATGTTGCCGGCGACGGCGCTTTTGCGGTCCACGATGCGGCGAGCCGCGGCGCGCTGCGGTTAGATCTGTCGATGGAGATCGTCCCGGTTCCGTGTCTGCGCGACAACTTCGCGTACCTGGTCTGTGATGGCGCGCGCGCCGCGGTGATCGATCCTGGCGAGGCGGCGCCGGTCCTGGCGGCGCTGCGCGCGCGGGGGCTCGCCCTGGAAGCCGTGTGGGCGACGCATCATCATCCGGATCACGTCGGCGGGGTGCGCGCGCTCGCCGCGGCGTATCCGGGGCTCGCGGTGGCGGTCCATCGCCTGGACGCGCCGCGGGTCGCCGCGGCGCTGGGCGACGCCGCTGGCGCCGGGGCGCACCTGGTGGTGCTGGAGGACGGCGAGGTGGTGACGCTCGGCGCGGTGCGCGCCGAGATCCTCCACAACCCTGGCCACACCCTGGGCGCCATCAGCTACCTGGCGTGCGCGCCTGGCGACAAGGAGCCGCCGGCGCTGTTCACCGGCGACACGCTCTTTGGCGCCGGGTGCGGTCGCCTGTTCGAGGGCGACGCCGCGATGATGCAGGCTTCGCTGAGCCGCCTGGCGGCGCTGCCGGCGCAGGTGCGCGTCTACTTTGGCCACGAGTACACCCGCGCCAACCTGCGCTTCGCGGAGGCGGTGACGCCCGGCGACGCCGCGGTCGCCGCGCGCCGCGCCACGCTCGAGGCCGCGCTCCTGGCCGGGCAGCCGTCCACGCCATCGTCCATCGAGCTCGAGCGGCAGACCAATCCGTTCCTGCGCTGCGCCGATCCGCACGTGGTGGCCGCGGTGCGCGCGCGCGGCGCCGAGCCGAGCAGCGCCGCCGAGGTGTTCGCGGCGCTGCGGTCCTGGAAAGATTCATTCTGACCGGGTGGCCTGGGTCCTGCGCCGCGCTCGCTTCACCAGATCCAGCCACAGCACGCAGGCCACGCCGGAGGCCAGGGCGAGCGCGAGGTCGGGCGGGTGCAGCGGCGCGAAGTGGAAGAGCCGCTGCGTCGGCGGGAAGAACAGCACCACCGCCAGGAGCGCCGCGGTGCCCAGCGCCACCCAGCGAAGCGCGGCGTTGCGCACGCGCAGCATGGACAGCGCGGAGCGGGTCAGCGACCGGTTCACCAGGATGATGAACAAAAACGACACCACGAGCGCGGCGAAGGTCAGCGCGCGGGCGGCGTCCGCGCTGTGGCTGTCTCGCGCCAGCAGAAACACGCCCAGGCACGCGACCAGGACGCTCGCCCCCTGCATCACGGCCAGCCCGATCACCGGCCAGGAGAACAGGCGCTCGTCGGGCCGGCGCGGCGGTCGCTTCATGATGTCAGGATCTTCGTCCTCCGCCTCGAAGACGAGCGAGCACGACGGATCGATGATGAGCTCGAGGAAGGCGATGTGGACCGGCGCCAGCAAGATCGGCCAGGAGGAGAAGAACACCGGGACCATGAGCAGGCCGGCGAGCGGCACATGCACCGCGACGATGAAGGCGATGGCCTTCTTGATGTTGTCGAAGATGCGGCGGCCCAGCCGCACCGCGGCGACGATGGAGGAGAAGTCGTCGTCGAGCAGCACCAGCGACGCCGCCTCGCGCGCCACGTCGGTGCCGCGCCCGCCCATGGCGATGCCGATGTGCGCGGCCTTGAGCGCCGGGGCGTCGTTGACGCCGTCGCCGGTCATCGCGACGATCTCGCCGCCAGCCTTGAGGGCGTTGACCACGCGCAGCTTCTGCTCCGGCACCACGCGGGCGAACACCTGGGCCGTGCGCGCGCGCTCGATCAGCTCGGCGGGGGACATCCCGTCCAGCTCGGCGCCGGTGATGACGGCGTCGCAATCCGAGAAGCCAGCCTGCCGCGCGATGCTGCTCGCGGTCGCCGGGTAGTCGCCGGTGATCATGACCACCCGGATGCCTGCGGCCTGACACTCGGCCACCGCGGCTGGCACCGTCGGGCGCAGCGGGTCTGCGAAGCCGACGAGGCCCAGGAGCTCCAGGTGGAGATCGAGGGGGCGGTCCGGCAGGCCGGCGGCCTCTTGCACGCCGCGGGCCACCGCGAGCACGCGCAGGCCTCGCTTGGCCATGCTGGTGGCCTCTTGCATCAGGGCCTCCTGGCGTTGCGGCGGCAGGCGGCAGAGGAGGGCGACGGCCTCGGGGGCGCCCTTGCTGGCCAGCTCGAGCAGGTCGCTGCCGCCCTTGCGCCAGGCGTGACAGACCGCGAGCAGCTCGGGGCCAAGCGGATACTCGCGCTCGAGGGTGAAGCTCGAGGCGCCGGCAGCGGCGTGGCCCGTCGTCGGCGTCGTCCTTGGCGTGGCCCTCGGCGTCGTCCTTGGCGTCGGGGGGCTGGCGCAGCGCGCGGGCGCCAGCGGCCTGGAGCGCTCGCTCCATCGGATCAAAGGGATCGCGCTTGCTGGCGAGGATGGCGGTGTCGAGCAGCGCGCGCATGGCGCCGGCCGCCGGCACCGGGGCGTCACCGGCCAGGTCCAGCTGCTCGGTCTCGGTGGACATCCAGCGCAGGGTCATCTGATTCCTGGTGAGGGTGCCCGTCTTGTCGACGCACAGGACGGTCGCCGCGCCCAAGGTCTCCACCGCCGACATCTGTCGCGTCAGCACGTTTTTTCGCGAAAGGCGCCACGCGCCCAGCGCGAAGAACACGGTGAGCACCACCGGGAACTCCTCTGGCAAGGTGGCCATGGCCATCGCGATGCCCGCCAGCAGGCCTTGCTTCCACAGCTCGGCGCCGCCGCCGCGGGTCAGCGCGAAGGTGACGACCGCCACCGCGCACGCCAGCATGCCGACGACCGCGAAGGTCCGGACCGTGCGTTTCATCTCCTGCTGGAGCAGCGTGGGCTCGGCCGTCACCTGCGAGAGGGCTCGACCGATCTTGCCCAGCTCGGAGGCCGGGCCGGTGGCGAGGAGCTCGACCACGCCCTGCCCGGCGGTGACCAGCGTTCCGGAGAACACTGACGCGAGATCATCGCCGCCCGGCGGGTCGAGCTGCTGACCATCTCGCGACGCCAGCTTTCGCACCGGCACCGACTCCCCGGTCAGCAGGGACTCATCCACCGACAGGTTGAGGCCGCGTCGCAGGAGCCCGTCGGCGGGGATCCGGTCGCCTTCGACCAGCAGCACCAGATCTCCACGCACGACCTCGGATCCCGGGATCCGCTCGTACTCGCCGTCGCGCACGACCAGGGCGCGAGGGCTCGACAGATCGCGCAGCGCGTCCAGCGCGCGCTCCGTCCGCCGCTGCTGGACGATGGTGATCGCCATGACCACGAGCACGAAGGCCAGGAGCACCAGCGCGTCCGCCAGCTCGCCCATGAGCAGATACAGCGCGCCCGCGGCCACCAGCATGAGGAACATGGGCTCGCGGACCACCTCGAGCGCGGTGGCCCAGACGCTCCGCGGCCGCTGGGCCGGCAGCTCGTTCTTGCCCTCCGCCTGCAGGCGCGCGCGCGCCGTCGCGCGGGTGAGCCCGACCAGGCCGTCGAGCGCTGACGCGGTACTCGGCGGCGGAGCGGGGGTGGTCACAGCGACGGAGCGTACTTGGTCCATCGGCGGATGGCTTTGGCCGCGGTGAGATTTTCAGGCGTCGGCGTCGGCCAGCGGGTCAGGACCGGGGCTGTCGGGTCACGACAGTCGCGCCAGATCTGTCTGCACCGCCAGGAACACCAGGCGGATGAGGTTCAGGCGAGCGTCCGCCGAGCGGACCTTGGCCAAGAGCTCGCGCAGCCGGGTTCGTCCATCGAGCAGGGCGTGGACGCGCAGCAAGGTCTCGCCGAGGCCGAAGGCGTTGAGCTCGGCCTGCGCTACCACCTCGGCGATGGCAAACGAGGCGCCGTGCTCCTCGGCCCACCGCTCCATGTCATCCTTGCCGAGCTGGCTGGCGCCGGCGCCGATGATGCGGTGCATGTCCAGGTGCAGCGCTCGCGTCTTCCACGGGTTTGGGTGCCCCGGCGCCCAGGTGTAGCGGCCGTCGTTCCAGCCGCAGGCGTTGATGAGCTTGCTGCCGACCTGGGTGGCGAGCAAGCGGTAGGCCTC
The DNA here is from genome assembly GCA_016706545.1 of Myxococcales bacterium. Taxonomy (GTDB): domain Bacteria; phylum Myxococcota_A; class Polyangia; order Haliangiales; family Haliangiaceae; genus JABFXX01. The sequence goes on along the minus strand of JADJJK010000053.1, from coordinate 29,917 downwards.
GAGGGGCGTCAGCAGATCGAGGCCCACCAGGGTGTCGGCCAGCTTGCCGCCGAACGTCGGCATGACCGCGCGGGCGCGGGCCAGCGCGTCGCGGGTCAGCATGCCCTCGGCCACCAGGTACCGGCTCAGGCGCTCGGCGGGCACGTTCGAGGTGACGAACAGGGGCTGGCCATCGGCGAGATAGGCCTCCTTCACGGTGGCGCCCAGCTCCAGCTTGAGCAGGCCGGTGCCGCGCGCCTTGGTCAGCCGATACAGCAGCCGGATCGTCGGGACCACCGCGAGATCTCCCAGCTCGGTGGCGCCAGCGTAGCTGCCGATGGCGATCGGCTCCGCCTCGCCATCGTCGTCGAACGGCTGGGCGTCGTCGCCGCTGTCGCCGTTGCTCATGAAGCGGGCGCGCGCGGCCTGCACCTCGGCCTCTGCCTGGGCCAGCCGCTCGCGCGTCCGCGGCCCGGACATCGCGAGCTCGTCGTGCTCTTCGCCCACCGCGGCGTCACGTGACAGATCGGAGGTGGGCGCCTGCACGACCTGCTGCAGGAAGGCCGCGAGGTCGCGTTGCGTGGTGCGGCCGTTGGCGGCGAGCCACTCGTCGAGCGCCTCGCGCATGGCGGCGGCGTTCTGCCAGCGCGCCTCTGGCCGGCGCTGCAGCGCCTTGGCGACGATGGCGCGCAGGTCTTCCGGAAACTCGCTCGCGTACTTGTGCAGGCGCTCGAGGCGCGCGTCGCGGACCTGCAGCAGGATGTCGAGGTCGTTGGCGGCGGTGAACAGGCGCCGCGCCATCACCATCTCCGCCAGCAGGATGCCGGAGGTGAAGATGTCGGTGCGGTAGTCCACCTCGGCGCCCAGCACCTGCTCCGGCGACATATAGCCGTACTTGCCCTTGAGGGTGCCGGCCTCGGTCTTGTGCCGTCGCTCCACGGCGCGCGCGATGCCGAAATCCGTCAGCTTGACGTCGCCGCGCCACGACAGCAGGACGTTGCCGGGGGAGATGTCTCGGTGGATGACGCCCAGCGCGCGCCCGCTGCCATCGACCGCCTGGTGGGCGTAGTCGAGCGCGTCCAGCACGTCGCGGGCGATGAACGCCGCGATGTGGGGGGGCAGCCGGATCTGCGCGCGCGCGCACTCCCGCAGAAGGCCCAGCACGTCGAGTCCATCGACGAACTGCATGGCGATGTACGGGGTGTCCGCGTCGGTGCCAAGCTCGAAGACCTGGACGATGTGCGGGTGATCGAGCTGCGCGGTCAGGCGGGCTTCATCGATGAACATCTCGATGAAGGACCGGTCCACGGCGAGGTGCGGCAAGATCTTCTTGATCGTGACCAGCTTCTCGAAGCCGTGCTGCCCGGAGAGCTGCGCCTTGAACAGCTCGGCCATGCCACCAACGGCCAGCCGGTCCAGGATGGCATAGCGTCCGATGGTCCGGGGAAATGAAGCCGACATTACAGCCCGCGCAGCATAGCAGGCGCGGCCAGCTTCGGCGCGGCCCAGCGATCTTCATCTCGACTCTGGGCGTCAGGCGCCCCGGGCGCGCCGGGCGTGTCGCCGCCGCGGGGCGATCTGCGCGCGTCGCGGCGCCAGCTCGCAACCCGGTCGAGGCCAGCTCGCCATCAAACGTCAGATCTCCCCCGGCTGGCAGCCCGGCTCAGTCCGGTCGCCGTCCGGCTCAGTCTCAGTCCGGCACGCAGACCCGAAACACCGCGCGGTCCTTGGAGCCGCCAGCGGGCGTGGCCTCGAACGTGATCTCCCACAGCCCCGGCATCCACAGGTTGAGCGGCTCGAACTTGTACGTGCCGGGCTCGCTGGTAGCTGTTATCACCGGCTTAATCTGGGTGCCGTGGTTGTGGTCGGGCATGAACAAGGTGGTGCTCACGGTGGCGCCCACCAGCGGGGCGCCGGCGCTCTGTAGCGCCATGATCCAGGTGTTGTCCGGCCTTCGCGGCGGCGAAGGCGAGGCCGACACCAGCCGAAACGAGACCACTTGCCGCTCGCCCATCTTCTCCATCCCGTCGACGATGTCGTCGGCGCGGGTGTCCTTCTGGCAGTCGACGTCTTCGTCAGACGGGTGGTCACTGCAGCCTGGCGCGGAGCCAAGCAAGGCACAGGACAGGAGGACGGCAGCGTGGGGGAAGCGCATGGCGAGAGGACCTACGGCAGCCAAGGTCCAAGGGTACGGCCAAACTCGCCTGGCGGGAACCAACATCCCTTGGCAGCGACCTGCCGTCTTGTTGGCGACGAGCTGCGCGTCGAGCAGCAGGCCCGATTGCGCCGCCCTGGCCCCATCGGGAGCAAGGGTTTCAGCACCCTGCACGCTTCGCCGTGACCGAGCATGCGCGCTGGGCATGGTCGCTAATCGTGGTCACGGCTGCGGATAGGTGATTGTTCTCTTTGGGGTTCCGCGCGCCGTCCAGGTCCAGGTCCCGACCCGCCGCCCGCGGTCGTGCTGGCCGCTGAGATCTCCCTCCGCGCCGCGCTGCTGCCAGGGACCCTGGAGGTCCCCCTTGACATAGGTGACCTCCATCGCGCGCCCATCTGGCCGGCGAAAGACCCACGGACCGCTCTTGAGATCTGCGGCGAACGCGCCCGTGACCGCCGGCAAGCGCTCCCCATCGGCGCCAGGCTGCAGCTCGCGGTACGGCCCCTCTCGCACGCCGAGCGCATACGTCACCTCGCTGGCGAGCTCCCCGCGCACGTAGCGCCGCACCACTCCATCGAGCTTGCCGTCGACATAGGTGGACTGCCGCGCGACTCGGCCTTCCCCGTCTCGTTCGATCCACAGGCCGTGGCGCTGGTCACTGGCGTAGGCGCCCTCGAGCACCACCTTGCCGCGCGGGTTCAGCTCCTGGTAGATGCCGTGGCGCAGGCCGCGCACCATGGGCGTCCTGGTGGCGAGCTGGCCATTGTCGTGGAAGGTGAGCATCTCGCCCGTGCCATTTTTGAGCTTGCACTTGCCGATGGCCGCGCCACCGCTGCTCCAGAAGCGGAAGGTGCCGTGCGGGCGTCCCTTCACGTAGCGCCCTTGCATGATCAGGCGCCCCCCATCCCACTGCCGCCAGGTCCCGTGGCGCAAGCCCAGGAAGTACGAGCCCTGGCGTTCCAGCTCGCGACCGCGACCGATCCACTGCCAGGTCCCGTGGCGATCTCCGCGGACGAAGGCCCCGCGCTCTCGCAACGTGGAGCGATCTCGCCACGCCGAGAACGGACCGTGCAAGTTGCCCTCATCGTCGAAGGACATCTCCAAGGTCAGCGTGTCGCGGCGCCACAGCTTGCGCGACCCCCGCGGCACGCCCGCGGCGAAGCGGTCCTCGATGCGCATGCTCTTGCTGGTGCCAAGCCGGCGCCGGCCATCGAGCAAGCCGCGCGCGAACTGCGCCTCGTACAGCACGAGCCCGCCGTAGCCGTAGACCCGGCTTGGCCCATCGAGGAGGCCATCGGCGTACGCGCGCTCGCTGGCGAGCTGTCCATCCGCGTGCCAGCGGCGGTCCACGCCGGTGCCGCGGGTCATCTGGAAGTCGCCGAGCAGGCCCCCGGTGTCCGCGTAGCGCTGCCACAGGCCGTCTCTTTGGCCCATCGTGAACGCGCCGACCTCGGCGGTCTTGCCGTTGGGGTAGAGCCGCCGCCACGGGCCGTCGAGGACGCCTCGCTGGTAGCTGCCGGTGATCGCGGTGGAGCCGTCGGGGTGGAGCAGCAGAAACGGGCCGTGCATCTGGCCCTGCGCGTTCGCGCAGACCCATCCCCAGTGGCCCTCCAGGGTGAGCGGGGTCGCGCGGGTGGGCGGCGCGCACGGCAAGATCGGCGGCGGCGCATCCGCGGCGGTGGGAACGAGCGGCGGCGGCGCGACGACCGGTGGCGTTGCCGCCGAGCCGGCGCGCGGCGCCTTGCCGAGCGCTGGCTGGTCTCCGCGCCCGGTGCAGGCCGCGAGCATGAGCGCCGCCAGCGCGATCGCGACCACGCCGGCGCACGCCGCGCCGCGTGGAAGGAGCCCCGTGGTGTGCATCGAAGGGACATCTTGCCACGAAGATCACATCGTCGGGCGCCCGCGAGCGTCGCTGGCGACCTTGGTGATGTTGTCCTACGTTGGCGTCGAGCTGGCTTGCGCGCTGGCGGGTTGCACGCTGACCTGCGCTGGGCCAGGATGCGACCATGAAGCATCCTCTCAAGTGGGCTCTTCTTGTCGTGCTGGCGCTGGCGATCTGCGGCGCCAGCGCCGACCCCGTGGACGCTCGACCGCGGGTCGCGCGCGGGCGCTCGTTCGAGGCCAACAAGACCTTTGGCCTGGGCGTGATGCTCGGGGCGCCCACCGGCCTCTCCGGCAAGTACTATCTGGGGGCTGACACCGCGCTCGATTTCGGCGTCGGGTTCATGCGGTACTACCGCGGTCGCGATGGCATCCACCTGCACATGGACTATCTCTGGCATCCGGTGTCGCTGGCGTCCGTGCCGGCCTTCGAGCTGCCCGTGTACTTCGGGATCGGCGGTCGCTTCTTCGACTTCGATGACAACAACGACGAGGCCTATGCGTTTGGCGTGCGCGCGCCGCTGGGCATCGCCTTCGACTTCAACCGCGCGCCGCTGGATCTGTTCTTTGAGCTCGCGCTCGTGCTCGACTTCTTCACCGGCTATCGCGAGGACGTCGGCGCGGACGTGAACGGCGCCATCGGCCTGCGCTTCTACTTCCAATGACCGGCGACCTGGAGCGCGTCCCCGCGATCCGCTTTCGCGGAGCCGGTGGCCTGGAGGTCATCGAGCTGGCGGAGATCGACGTGCGCCCGCCCGGGGTAGGCGAGGTCACGGTCGAGGTGGTCGCGGCTGGGCTCAATCGCGCAGATCTGCTGCAGCGCCGCGGGCTGTACCCGGCGCCGCCGGGGTCTGCGGCAGACGTGCCGGGCCTCGAGCTGTCCGGCCGCGTCGTCGCGCACGGCCCGCTGGCCGGCGCGCATCCGCTGGGGGCGCCGGTGATGGCGATCGTCGGTGGCGGCGCGATGGCAGGCAAGGTCACGCTGCACGAGCGTGAGCTCCTGGCGGTGCCGGCGGGCCTGGAGCTCATCGCCGCCGCGGCGATCCCCGAGGTGTTCCTGACCGCGTGGGACGCGCTGGGGCAAGCAGACCTGCGAGCTGGGCAGACGGTGCTGGTCCACGCCGCCGCCAGCGGCGTGGGCACGGCCGCGCTCCAGCTCGCGCGGATCTGCGGGGCGCGTCCGCTCGCCACCACGCGCAGCGCCGCCAAGGTCGGGCGCGTGATCGAGCAGGGCGCGGCGGCTCAGGACGTGATCCTGCTCGAGGACGGGCGCTTCGCGTCGCGGGTGATGGCGCGCACCGGCCGCGGCGCGGACGTGATCCTCGATTGCGTGGGCGGCGCCTATCTCGAGGAGAACCTGCGCGCGCTGGCGCCAGGGGGGCGCCTGGTGATGATCGGCACCCTGGGCGGGGCCACCGGGTCGCTGTCCATCGGCATGATGCTGGGCAAGCGGGCGCAGGTGATCGGCTCGGTGATGCGCAGCCGGCCGCTGGAGGAGAAGATGGCGCTGGCGCAGCGCGCGGGCCGCGAGCTCGTGCCGCTGTTCTCCACGCCCGGCGGCCTTCGCCCGGTGGTGGACCGGGTCATGAAGATGGCGGACTGCGCCGCGGCACATGAGGTGATGGAAGCCAATGACACGGTTGGCAAGATCGTGCTGATCTGGTAGAGGCCCAGGAAGGGCCAGCCGGCGACGGCGCCGCTGCCACGCTCTTGGGCGCCTCTATGCTACCCGTCGTCCACGCTGACCGGAGGTCTTGATGTCTCGCCGCGCAGGTCTCTCTCGACAAGCGACGTCTCGGACGCGGTCCAGGTGTCCCGCGTGACCCACTCCTCGGAGGAGCCCGCGCCCACCTCGGCGCCAGATCCGCGGGTGTCGCCGATCCTGGTCGACGGCACCTTCGAGCTGTTCCGCGCCTTCTTTGGCGCGCCCAGCGCCCTGGCCCACGGAGCGGAGGTGGGGGCCACGCGCGCGTTCCTGCGCAGCATGATCGCGCTCTTGCGCACCACCGGCTGTCGTCATGTCGGGGTGGCGTTCGATCACGTCATCGAGTCGTTCCGCAATCAGCTCTTCGCGGGCTACAAGACCGGCGCCGGCATCGACCCTGCGCTGTGGTCGCAGTTCCCGCTGGTGGAGGAGGCCACCTCGGCGCTGGGGTTGGCCACCTGGCCCATGATCGATCACGAGGCCGACGACGCGCTCGCCACCGCGGCGGCCGCGCTGGCGGAGGATCCGCGGGTCTCGGTGGTGCGCATCGCCTCGCCCGACAAGGACCTGACCCAGTGCGTGATCGGCAGCCGCGTCGTGTGCTGGGATCGCCTGCGCGACAAGGTGCTCGACGAGGCCGGGGTGATCGGCAAGTTCGGGGTGCCGCCGTCCTCCATCCCGGACTATCTGGCGCTGGTCGGCGATGAGGCCGACGGCATCCCCGGCGTGCCTGGCTGGGGCGCGCGCTCCAGCGCGACGGTGCTCGCCGCCTACCTGCACCTCGAGCACATCCCGCGGCACCAGCCGTGGTCGGTGGCGGTGCGCGGCGCGGCGCGCCTGGCCGCCTCGCTCGAGGAGCACCGGGACGCCGTGCTGCTCTATCGCCAGCTCGCGACCTTGCGCCGCGACAGCCCCATCGAGTGTCGGCTCGAGGCGCTGCGCTGGCGCGGCGTCAACGCCGAGGCGCTCGCCGCGCTGTGCGCGCGGCTCGAGCTGGACATCGGCTCGCTGCGCTTGCCGCCGCCATGACCTGAGTTGCGCCTGGGCGAGCGCACGGTCCGTTGGTCCGAGTATGCTGTCAGGACCATGCCAGCTTCACCTGACCGCCGCGCCGCTGCTCCTGTCCCCGTCGTCGCCAGCTCGCGGCGGCCACGCTGGCGGGCGCTGGTCGCGGCCTCGGCCTCGGCAGCGACCGCGCTGGCCCTCGCGAGCGGGGTCGCCGCCTGCCGCCGGCCGGTCGCGCTGGACACGGTGGTGCATGAGCACCCAGCGCAGCCCTCGCCCCTGGCGGGCGCCGCGGTGGCCGGCGTGCGCGACGCGCGGCTGCGCGCGGTGCTCGCCGAGCACTGGGAGGCCATCTTGCGCTGGGATCCGGTGCGCGCCACCACGCTGGGTGATCATCGCTACGATCATCTGCTGCCGGCGCGGGACGCCGCGTCGATCGCGCGCATCGCGGCGGAGCGGTCCGCGCTCTTGACCAAGGCCCGCGCCGTGCCCGAGGCCGAGCTGTCCCCAGGCGATCGGGTGACCTGGTCCTTGCTCACGCAAGAGCTGTCCGCGCAGCAGGGCTCCGACATCTGTCGCTTCGAGCAGTGGGTGGTGGGCGCTGGCGGGGCCAGCTTGTTCTCCGAGCTGTCGTATGTCGTCGAGGCGCATCCCGTCACCTCGCCGCAGGACGCTGAGCGCCTGATCGCTCGCCTCGGCCAGGGCCGGCAGGTGGTGCGAGACACCATCGACAACCTGCGCGCTGGCCTGGCGAGCGGCCGCGTCGCCTCCGCCGAGAGCGTGCGGCGCGCCCTCGCCCAGCTCGACGCCGTGCTGGCTCAGCCCGTCGAGACCTGGCAGCTCGCGGCGCCCGCGTGGACCACCGCCGCGGACGGGCCGGTGCCCTGGCCCGCCGGGCGCCGGGCCGCGCTGGCTGCCGAGCTCCGGCAGGTGGCGGCGGAGCTGGCGCCAGCGTTTGCGGCGCTGCGCGCGACGCTGGCGCAGGAGATCTTGCCGCGCGCGCGCCGGGACCACGAAGGGCTCACCGGCCTGCCCGAGGGCGCCGCGTGCTATCGCTCCCAGATCGTCGCGTACCTGGCGCTCGCCCGCTCGCCCGAGGAGCTGCACCGGGTGGGGCTCGCCGAGATCGCGCGCACGGATCGCGCGCTGGCGGCGCTCGGCTCCTCGGCGCTGGGCACTCGGGACCTCGCAAGCACGCTGGCCCGGCTGCGCGCGGACGAGAGCCTGGCCTTCGCCTCTGCGCCCGAGCTGGTGGCGGCGGCGGAGGGGGCGCTGGCCCGCGCCAAGGCGGCGATGCCGCGCTTCTTTGGCGTCCTGCCCAAGGCGGAGTGCGTGGTCCGCGAGATCCCACCGCACGAGGCCCCGTACACCACCACCGCGTACTACCGGCAACCTCACCTCGACGGCAAGAAGCCCGGCGAGTACTTCGTCAACACGTTCGAGCCCAGGTCGCGCCCGCGCTACGAGCTGGAGGCCCTGACCTGGCACGAGTCGATCCCAGGTCACCACCTGCAGATCGCCATCGCCCGCGAGCTGGGGGAGCTGCCCGCGTTTCGCCGGCTCGACGGCTCCACCGCCTTCGTGGAGGGCTGGGGCCTGTACGCCGAGCGGCTGGCCGAGGACATGGGGCTCTACAGCTCGGACCTCGATCGGCTGGGCGCGGTCAGCTATGACGCATGGCGCGCCTCTCGCCTGGTGGTGGACACCGGCATCCACCACCTGGGCTGGAGCCGCGCACAGGCAGAGGCGTTCATGCAGGCGCACACCGCGCTGTCGCTGGCCAACATCAGCAACGAGGTCGACCGCTACATCTCGTGGCCCGGACAGGCGCTGGCGTACAAGATCGGGCAGCTCGAGATCCTGCGGTTGCGCGCTCGCGCGGAGGCCGCGCTTGGCGCCGCGTTCTCGCTGCCGAGCTTCCACGACGTGGTGCTCGGCGCGGGCGCGGTGACCCTGCCCGTGCTCGCGGAGCGCGTGGAGGCCTGGATCTCGCGTCGCTAGCGCGCGCGCACGCAGCCCGCGGGGCAGCTCGGGCCGCGGTCAGCCCGGGGCGCGGTCAGCCTGGGCCGCGGGTCAGCGTGGGCCGCGGTCAGCCCGGGCCGCGCCCGGTCGGCGCGGGCGGCTCTTCGTCATCGAGCAGGTTGAGCGCGATCGCCACCGCCTTCTTGGCGCGTGCCACCATGGCTTCGTCTTGCTTGATCTTCTGGTACGCCTTGAGCACCTGCTCCTGGTAGGAGGCGTTCTCGCCCTCGATGGTCTGCAGCTCGGCGCGCAGCTCCGCGATGCGCTGATCTCGCTCGGCCACCGCCTTGGCGTGCAGCTCCAGGTCGGAGTCCCGCGCCACCAGCTCTTGCTGGCGTCGCGTGATCACCTCGTCGAGCTGCCGGATCTGGTCGCGGGCAGAGGTCAGCCCGGCTCGCAGCTCGTCTCGCTCCTCCAGCGCGGTGGCCAGGGCGCGCTGGTGGTCCGCCTGCGCGGCCAGGAGCACACCTTGCGCCTGCTCCTGCAGCGCGCGCAGCTCGGCGGCGCGGCGCTCGGTCTCCTCTGCCAGCGCTTGCTGGTGCGCGGCGCCTTGCGCGGCGCGCGCGGACTCCAGCTCGCCGCGTAGCTTGGCGGCGCTGGCCTCGGCCTCGCTGCGCGCCCGGGTCAGCGCGGCGGCGTGCTCGCCGCGTAGCTTGGCGAGCGTGGCGTCGGCGTCGCTCTTGGCCTTGGACACCGCGGCCTCGCCGTCCACCTTGGCCCGGGCGGCGGCGGCCTCGCCGTCGATGCGCGCCTTGGTGATGGCGAGCTCCGAGTCGGCGCGCAGCTTGGCGAGCGCGGCCGCGTGCTGGTCGCGTAGCTCCACGGTGCCGCGCTGGCCGTCTGCCATCGCCTGCTCGAGCTGTCCCCGCAGCTCGCCGAGCTGCGCGCGGGCGGCGGTCAGCTCGGCGGTGCGCTGCGCGACCTCGGCGGTGCGCTGCTCGAGCTCGGCGGCGAGCGCGCGGGCGTCATCGCCTAGCCGCTGACGTTCGCCGAGGAGCTCCGCCTGGTGCTGCGCGCGCACGGCCGCGAGCTCCTGCGCGTGAGCCTCGCGGGCGGCGGCCAGGGTCTGCTCCGCCTCCTCGAGCCGGCGCTGGAGCTGGCCGTGCTCAGCGCGCACGGCGTCAGCGGTCCGCGCGTGGTGCTCCTCCATGCCCTTGAGCACCCGCGCGTGGTCGGTCTGGAGTTGCTCGAGCTCGGCGAGGTGCTTCGCCTTGAGGTTGGCCACGGTGTCCGACAGGTGCTCGCGTTCGCCGCTGGCGGCCACCAGCGCGGCCTCGTGCTGCGCGGCCAGCCGCTCGAGCTCGGCGGCGTGGTGCCGCTGCAGCGCCGCCAGCGCGTCCTGGCCGCGCTGCTCGAGCTCCGTCGCCGCGGCCTCGCGCTGCTGCTGGGCGGCGGTCAGCTCGCTGTCTCGCGTCGCGCTGAGCGCGCGCAGCCGCTCTTCGGCGGCGGCCCGCTCGTCCGCCACCGCCTGCTCCAGCGCCTGCGTGAAGGCGGTGCGCCGCTCCTCCAGCTCCGCGCGGCTGGCGTCGCGCAGCGCCGTCATCGCGCGGTCGTGCTCCGTCTCGGCCTCGGCCAGGGCGGCGGCCACCGCCTGGTCGCGGTCGCCAGCGGCGTTGGCGCGGGCGGCTGCCAGCTCGGAGCGATAGTACTCATCGAGCGAGGCGCGCTCTTGCCCCATCGACTCTTCGACCTTGGCCGCCATCGCCATCCGAGCCATCCGCTCGGCCGCCAGCTCTCGCTCGGACGCGGCCCGGGCCGACTCCGCGGCGGCCACCGCCTGGGTGCGCGCGTCGATCTCCTGGGTGAGCGCGGCCACCTGCGCCACCGCGGCGCGGTGGGTCGCGTCGGCTGCGCTGATCCGCTCCGACTCCGCGAGCAGACGAGCTTCCAGCTCGTGGTTCTTGGCCTCCAGGTTGCCCTTGGCGTGCTGGAGTTGACGCTGCCGATCTCGCTCCAGCGTCAGCTCGCGCTCCTTGCCGGTCATGGCCTCGCGAAGGCCCGCCAGCTCGCGCTCCTTGCCGACCATCGCCTCGCGCAGCGCGAAGAACTCCCGCTCGATGGGCGTCCTGGCTTGCTCGGTCGAGCCGCGACTGCGGGTCAGCTCGGCGCGGAGCTGCGCGTTCTCTCGCTCCAGCTCGGCCACGCGGTGCAGGGTGCGGCGGTCAAACACGCCCGACTGCTCCCGGTCCGCCCGCTCAGCGACCTCGTCGAGCCCCAGATCGAGGTTGGTGCGCGCGCGCCTGGGCGTGGCGTCGCCGCCGGGCTCGCTGGGCGGGCGCTCGCCACCACCCGCCGGCCCGCCACGCTCGCGCAACGCAGGCGATGACTGGCGCGTGGGCGCCTGGGAGCGCGCGTCGGGCGCGTCGGGTGCGTCGGGGCCGGGCCGGGCCTCGTCACCGGCCAAGGTCAACGCCAGCGCGGCAGGGGAGGTGCTCTCGTTGGGACCTGCGGTCACCGCGGTCGGCGGCAGCGCGCCCATGCGAGCGCGCTCGGCGGAGGCGCTTGGGCCGTACAGATCGCCGATGGATCGCCGCGCGGCGTGAAGCGCGGCGTCGAGCCGGAGGTCAAGGGGGGCAGCCACCGGCGCCGGCGGTAGCTCCGGCTCTGGAAGCGCCGGCGGCAGCGGGATCGCGTCCAGGTCGAGATCTGCGGTCTCGGCGGAGGCGGCCGGGAGCTCCGCGCTGGCTGGGGCCGCGCTGGTCGCGCTGGCGCCGGGCAACTCGCTGTCCACTCCGGGTGTGGCGGACAGCGCGGAGCGCGGCGCTGGCGCTGCGGGGACCAGCGCTGACTCCGGCGCGTCGTCGACGAGGCCGTCGTCGACGACGGCCTCGGGGCCGTCTGGCCCGAGGTGTACTCGCGCCCCATCGGCCAGCTCCCGCTGCTCCTGCTGCTCTCGCTCCTCTTGCTGCGCCCGCTCCTGCCGCTCCTGCCGCTCCTGCCGCTCCTGCCGCTCCTGCCGCTCCTGCCGCCTCTCCTGGGGATCCGGGGATCGCTGCAGCAGCGGCGCCTCTGGCGCGCCGGGCTCGCTCTGCGCCTCGGGCAGGTCCTGCTCCTCCTCGGAAGCCGGGGCCAGCGCCGGCGTGCCGGTGCTGGTCGTCATGCTGCTGTCTTCTTCGCCGGTCAGCGCGGCGAACGCGGCGTCGGTCTCCGCGTCCAGGAGCGCGTCGAGCGTCAGCTCGGGGGCCAGCGCGGCGCCGGGGCTCGCGCCACCTTCGTCGTCGCTTGGGCCTTCTTCCAGGATGAACTCGTTGTCGGAGATCTCCACGGCCTCGTCATCGACGTCGAGCTGGATCGCCGCGTCGGACTGTAGCTGGCCCAGCCCGATGAGGTTGTCCACCTTGCCGAGCAGCTCGTCGTGGCTCATCTCGCGCTTGTCCAGGTACTGGTCGGCGTGGAGCTTGAGCTTGCGGTGGTTGGCGAAGCCCTCACTCGAGATGGTCGCCGTCACCAGGATCACCGGCACCTTGGCGAGCGGGCCCTTCTTGGCCTTGTTGCAGAGCGAGTAGCCAAGCTTGTCTGGCTCATCCACCGCGATGATGAGCAGCTCAGGGGGCGAGTTCGCCGCCCGGGTCAACGCATCCGCCACGTCGGTGTCGCGATCCACGACGAAGCCGTATCGGCGCAGTTGCTCATCGAGCAGGCGGTGGAACGCCGGATCTGGGTCGATGAGGAGAATTCGCCGCTGACTCATGGGACTCCTGCAAGACCAAGGCTCGTACCCGGCGTCGCGCAGCCTCTGCGCGCTGAGGTTTGAGTAGTCTTCCCGCCATGATAGCCGCAAGCACCCGCTCCGATCGAGCCCTCACCCGCACTTCGATAAGGACATCGAGCCGAGCGGGCGCCGAGCTCGCGCCGAGCTCGCGCCGAGCGTTGACGGCGGCGATCCGCTGGCCCCGCCGGGCCCGGGCCGCCCCGGGCGGCGCTAGCGACCGCCGCGCGCGCGATCGATCAAGTCGGAGGAGAACACCAGCTCCCTCAAGGCGCGCTCGGAGAGATCCTGCGACAAGAAGACATATCCGACCTGGTTCTCGTCGACGTAGGTGATCACCGGCAGCCCGTCGAGCTGCGAGATGTAGAGCTCTCGTCCCGAGCTGGTCTGCACCACCTTCCCGTCGCGCAGCTCGCCAGCGCGGGCCCGAAAGAGGAACGCCTCTAGCTGAAATCGCTGCCGACCGGCGGTGCTGACCTCGTACACGAGCTGGGCCACGTTGCGGCCCTCGACCCGCGCCATCCTGCCGCCGACCAGCTCGATCCCGACGCCGAAGCTTGGCGCCGTAGCATCCATCTGCTCCTCGACCCAGGGGCCGGTGCGGACTCCGGTCACCGACATCGGCATCTGCGCCACCCGGCCCACCGCTGGCAGCGACGACTCGAAGGCCGGCTCGCGCAAGAACACGAACACCGCCATCGCCGCCACCGCCACCGCCATGGCGGTCCCCGGCAGGAGCCAGCGCGCGAGGCGCTCGCGAAGCTGGGCGCGCGTCGCCTGTGCGTCTTCACGGTCGAGCAGCCGGTGGACCTTGGCGCGCAGCAGGTCAGGGGCAGGCGGCGCCGCCAGGAGCTGGCGCAACCGGCTCGCCTCCTGTCGCTCTTCCTGCACGCGGTCTCGGCACGAAGCACACTCGTGCAGGTGCAGCTCCAGCTCGCGCTTCTCTTCTGGCGCCAGCTCCTCGTCCAAGTACGACATCGACAGCGTGTCGATGCTATTGCACATCTGGCTCATCGGTTCTCCTCGCGCCGCCGGTCGGCGCGGTACTGGGCGAGATCGATCGGCGCTGGCGCTCCGCTTGCGCTCGCCAAGGCGGAGGGCCCCTTGGCTGCCTGCTCGGCGGCGTCGGCGGTGCGCTCGTCGCGCAGGTAGCCCTCTGTCCGGGCGAAGTCTCTCAGCGCGCTGGCCAGGAGCTTGCGGCCTCGAAACAGGCGGCTCATCACCGTCCCCACCGGGCACTCCATGATCTCCGCGATCTCCTTGTACGAGAGCCCCTGCATGTCGCAGAGCACCACCGCGTGGCGGAAGTCATCTGGCAGCGAGTCGAGCGCGCGCTGGACCTCGTCGGATACCCCGCGCTCGATCAGCTCGTGATCCGCGCCGCGGTTGCCTTGCGCCTCGGCGTGTACCAGCACGCCATCGGTCGCGGCTTGCTCCGCCACCGCTTGATCCAGGATCTGCCGCGTGCGCTTCTTGCGCTGATACTCGTTGATGAAGGTGTTGGTGACGATGCGCAGCAGCCAGGCCTTGCAGTTGGAGTCGTGCTGAAACGAGTCCCAGAAGCGGTACGCCCGCAACATCGACTCCTGCACCAGATCCTCTGCGTCCCGCGGGTTGCGCGCCAGCCGGTAGGCCGTCCCGTACATGGCGTCAAGGTGCGCCAGCGCGAGCTGCTCGAAGGCCTTGCGACGCTGGCGTCGATCAGGGGACATCTCGAGCCACTAAACCACGGCCCGCCGCATCGGCATTCCCAGCGCGGTGGGTTTGCCGGTGCAAAGCCCGAGATCGCCAGAAAATCGTCCGAATCCCGGCGGATCCGAGCCGGATCCGGGCCGGATCCGGGCCAGCGCCTGGCCGGATCCTCGCAGCGCCGTCACCTCGTGCAGCGGAAAATGCTGGAAGATAGCTGCCGGACGTCGCCTCGGTTCCTCTGAATTTCAAGCTACTTGCCAGCGAACGGCACGAACGGCACTTCCAGCGCCTCGGCGACCGCCGGGTGCGGGACGGTGCCCTTGTAGGTGTTGATGCCGCTGACCATCCACGGCTCGGCTGCGACCGCCGCCACCAGGCCCTTGTCCGCGAGCTTGGTGACAAACGGGATCGTCGCGTTGGTGAGCGCGTAGGTCGAGGTCCGCGGCACCGCGCCAGGCATGTTGGCCACCCCGTAGTGGATGACGTCATGCACCACGTACGTCGGCTTGTCGTGCGTGGTGGGGCGCGCGGTCTCGATGCAGCCGCCCTGATCGATCGATACGTCCACGACCACGGAGCCAGGCTCCATCGTCTTGATCATCTGCTCGGTGACCAGGCGCGGCGCGCGCGCGCCCGCGATGAGCACCGCGCCGATCACCAGGTCCGCCTCCGCCACCGACTGCGCGATGGCCAGCGGATCGGAGTACTGCGTGGTGATGCGGCCCTCGTAGATATCGTCGAGGTAGGCCAGCGTCTTTAGGTTCACGTCCATCACCGTGACGTGCGCGCCCAGGCCAATGGCGATGCGCGCGGCGTTGGCGCCGACGACGCCGCCGCCGATGATGACCACCCGGCCGCGCCGGACGCCGGGCACACCGCCCAGGAGCACACCTTTGCCGCCCTTCTCACGCTCGAGGTGGGTGGCTCCCGCCTGCACCGACATGCGGCCAGCGACCGCGCTCATCGGCGTGAGCAGCGGCAGGTTGCCGGGGGTCGGCTCGATGGTCTCGTAGGCCACCGAGTTGACGCCGCGGTTGATGAGCTGCTTGCCCAGCTCCTGCGCCGCCGCCAGGTGCAGGTAGGTGAACAGGAGCTGGTCCTTCCGCATCAGCGGAAACTCGGGGGCGATGGGCTCTTTGACCTTCACCACCATGTCAGCTTCGCCCCAGACCTCCTCGCGGCTGCCGACGATCTTGGCGCCGGCCTTGATGAACGCCTCGTCGGGGATGCTGGAGCCGAGGCCAGCCCCCTGCTCGACGAGCACCTGGTGGCCGCGGGCAGCGAGGGTCGCGACGCCGGACGGGGTCATGCCGACGCGAAATTCTTGGGTCTTGATCTCTTTGGGAACGCCGATGCGCATCGTCGGCAGTGTCGGCCGTCGCTCGCGCGTGGTCAATGTAGCCTCGCCCTCATTCGCCGGGGTTGCTGGCTAGCGCAATGCGTCAGTCGGCCCGTGCGAATGGTGAGCAGGGAGCGACGCCTCGCGTCGGCCTCCTGCCGCTTGGTCTCGCTCGATGTTGCACTGACGCAGGAGTGCTAGCTTCGGTAGCTGGCGTTGATCGAGACGTAGTCGTGGCTCAGGTCACAGGCCAGGTAGCGCGCCTTGTGTCCGCCCAGGCCCAGATCCACCACGATGCGGTAGCGCGGCGTCTGCATGACCGCGCGGGCCGCCGCTTCGTCCCAGGTCGAGCGCACCGCGCCGCGGCTCACCGTGGGCACCGAGCCGATGGTCAGCGCGAGCCGATCGGGGTCGATGGCCACGCCCGCGTTGCCCACCGCGCACAGGATGCGGCCCCAGTTGGGATCGGCGCCAGCTATCGCGGTCTTCACCAGCGGCGAGACGGCGACCCGCTGGGCGATGCGCGCCGCGGTCGCCGCCGAGGCTGCTCGGACGACCTCGATCGACACCACGTGATGCACCCCTTCACCGTCGGTCATGAGCTGCTGCGCCAGGTTGGACAACAGCTCGGTCAGCGCCTCGGTGAACGCCTGCGCGCCCGCCGCCGTGGCGGCGCCGCGCTGACCTGACGCCATCACGGCCAGGGTGTCGTTGGTGGAGGTGTCGCCGTCCACCGCGATCGCGTTGAACGTCGGGGCCACGGCGCGCCGGGTCGCGGCGGTGAGCTGCGCTGGGCTCACGCTGGCGCTGGTCGCCACGAAGGTCAGCGTGGTGGCCATGTTGGGCATGATCATGCCCGCTCCCTTGGTGCAGCCCAGCAGGGTGACGGGCTGTCCGTCGATGCGGGTCCGCAGGGCCGCCAGCTTGGCGCGCTTGTCGGTGGTCAAGATGGCCTCGGCGAAGTCGCCAAAGCCGTCCGGTCGCAGCTCGGCCCCGGCCGCGGCGATCCCCGCGCGCACCGCGGCCATCGGCAGCCGCGCGCCGATGACGCCGGTGGACGCGACCAGCATCTCCGCGCTGCTCGCGCCAGTTGCCGCGGCGGCGCGCACCGCCATGTCCTTGGCGTCGCGCATGCCCTGGGCGCCGGTGCAGGCGTTGGCGTTGCCGCTATTTATCACCACGCCGCGCAGGCGCTTGCGGCGGGCCAGGTGCTGCGCTGACAGCCTCACCGGCGCCGCCTTGACGCGGTTCTGGGTGAACACCGCGGACGTGACCGCGGGCTCGTCGGCCACCATCAGCGCGACGTCGCGGTTGCCGTTCTTCTTGATCCCGGCGGCGACCCCGGCGAAGCGAAAGCCGGGGCAGCCAGCGGTTGGATCGGAGGCCTCGGGTCGGCGCTTCATCGTTGGCTCCAGTCGATCGTTGCCATGTTCGTCTCGCTGTGTTGGGCGACCACCCAAGGTTCACCAGGTGGGCGCGTGTCCAGGGCCGCGCGCCTGGGCCGCGCGCCGCGCGCGCCTGTCACTCCTGGGCGGCGTCTGCCTCGTCGCGACCGTGACACTTCTTGTACTTCTTGCCCGAGCCGCACGGACACGGATCGTTGCGGCCCACCTTGGGGCGGTCACGCCGCACGGTCTCCACCTTGGCCTCCGCAGGGCTGGCGGCGGCGCGCGCCGCCGGTGCGCCGGCCTTGGCCTTGCTTGCGCGCGGCGTCCCGGTCTCCGTCCCGGCCGCGGCGTCGGTGTCGCCGCCGTCGTCGTCCGACTTGTCGGCCACCCCGCGCTCCACGAGCTGGCGCTCTTTCTGTGCCAGCGTCGGGACCTGCTCCTCTTCCCGTCGGAACTGCACCCGGAAGACCTTGCTGACGGTGTTGGCCTGGATGCGTGACATCATCTCGGCAAACAGCGCGTACCCGGCCTTCTTGTACTCCTTCTTGGGATCCTTCTGGCCGTAGCCCTGCAGGCCGATGCCGTCGCGCAGGGCGTCCATGGTCCGCAGGTGCTCCATCCACTGCTGGTCGATCTCTTCCAGCGCGAAGTGACGCGCGAAGTAGAGGAGCCACGGACGGGTCAGCTCTTTCTCTCTGGCGCCCAGCAGCTTCTCGACGTGCTTCCAGGCCTGGCCTGCCACCTCATCCGCGGTCCCAGGCGTCAGCTCCATCTCCTCGGTGGAGAACTGCTCGCCCAGCGCCTCCTCGAGCGCGTCCCAGTCCCACTGGTCCTCGTTTTGGTCCGGCGACAGCATCTCGCCGATGATGCCGATGATGCGCTGGTCGGCCAGGTCGTAGAGCCGCTCGCGCTGCTGGATCATCGAGGCGGTCACCGCGTAGGTACACAGGTCCGCCAGAGACTCCGTGGCCTCGTAGGCCTTCTCCAGGTCCGGGATCAAGGTGCCATACTGGCGCCAGATCTCGGAGCGCAGCACGCGCCACGCCGGACGAGGGTCGGCCACCGGCTTGCCGATGGCGAGGTCCGCCTCGATTTGCACTTGCCGTGCCTTGATGGCGTCAATCAGCTCGACCAGCTTGGGCTTGACCTCGGGGGTGAGCAGCGCCTGCGTCCAGTCGCCGCTCTCCTTGACCGGCTCTGGCACGATGCCAAGCTTCTTCTCTTCCTCGGTGGCCTCGCGGTGGTAGCGGCCCTCCAGGATCTGTCGGCGCGTCGCGTAGATCGAGCGACGCTGCTGGTTCATGACGTCGTCATATTCCAGCACGTTCTTGCGGTAGTCGAAGTTGCGACCCTCGACCTTCTTCTGCGCGTTCTCGATGGAGCGCGTGACCATGGGGGACTCGATGGGCACGTCGTCCTCGAGCCCGAGCCGCTCCATCCAGCCCGTCATGCGATCCAGGCCGAAGATCCGCAGGAGGTCATCTTGCATCGACAGGTAGAACCGCGAGGTGCCAGGGTCGCCCTGGCGGCCGGCGCGACCGCGGAGCTGGTTGTCGATGCGGCGGGACTCGTGCCGCTCGGTGCCGATGATCTTGAGGCCGCCGGCCTCCAGCACCTGCTTGCGCTCTTCCTCGCACTGCTGCTTGAACTTGGTGACGAGCTCCGCCAGGCGGGCCTCCTCGTCAAACGCCGGCACGGAGGAGCCGCGGTACGGCGACGCCTCCTCGCCATCCTCGGACGCGGGGCCGCCGTCGGCGGGCTGCTCAGCCTGCGCCGCGGACTCCGCCAGCTTGGATTTCTCCTCCGTCAGCGCTTCTTTGGCCATCGCCTCGGGGTTGCCGCCCAGCAAGATGTCGGTGCCGCGGCCGGCCATGTTGGTGGAGATCGTGATCGCGCCCTTGCGGCCGGCCTGCGCGACGATGGAGGCCTCGCGCAGGTGCTGCTTGGCGTTGAGCACATTGAACGCCAGGCCCTTGGCCTTGAGCAGGTTCGCCACCACCTCGGACTTCTCGACCGAGACCGTGCCCACCAGCACCGGCTGCCCTCGCTTGTGGCAGTCCTCGATGTCGGTGATGACCGCGCGGAACTTGCCGGCCTCTTCCTTGTAAACCAGATCGGGCAGGTCCTTGCGCCGGATCGGCTTGTTGGTCGGGATGACCGAGACGTCGAGCTTGTAGATCTGGTGGAACTCGGCCGCCTCGGTGTCCGCGGTGCCGGTCATGCCCGACAGCTTCTTGTACATGCGGAAGTAGTTCTGGAACGTGACCGTGGCGACGGTCTGGTTCTCTTCCTCGACCGTGACGCCCTCTTTGGCTTCGATGGCCTGGTGCAACCCGTCGGACCAGCGTCGGCCTGGCATGGTGCGGCCGGTGTGCTCATCGACGATGATGACCTTGCCCTCCTGCACCAGGTAGTTGACGTTGCGCTTGTACAGGGTGTGCGCGCGCAGCGCCTGGTTGACGTGGTGGACGAGCTGGATGTTGTTGGCCTCGTAGAGGTTGTCCACCTCGAGCAGCGACTCGATGCGCTCCACGCCGTCGTCGGTGAGGATCACCGACCGCTCCTTCTCGTCGACGGTGAAGTCGACGTCTCGCTTGAGGCGCGGGATCAGCTTGTCGACCTTGTCATAGAGGTCCGCCGAGGCCTCACCAGCGCCGGAGATGATGAGCGGGGTGCGGGCCTCGTCGATGAGGATGGAGTCCACCTCGTCGACGATGGCGTAGTTGAGGGCGCGCTGGACCATGCGGTCCGGCGCCGTCTTCATGTTGTCGCGCAGGTAGTCAAAGCCGAACTCGTTGTTCTGGCCGTAGGTGATGTCGCAGTTATAGTTGTGCTGGCGTTCGACGTCGTCGATGCCGTGGACGACCACGCCGGTGGTCAGCCCGAGGAACCCATAGAGCCGTCCCATCCACTCCGCGTCGCGGCGAGCCAGGTAGTCGTTCACCGTGACCACGTGTACGCCCTTGCCGGACAGCGCGTTCAGGTAGGCGGGCAGGGTGGCGACCAGCGTCTTGCCTTCGCCGGTGCGCATCTCGGCGATGCGCCCGCGGTGCAGCACCATGCCGCCGATGAGCTGCACGTCGTAGTGCCGCATGCCCAGGGCCCGCTTGCCGCCCTCGCGGACCACCGCGAAGGCCTCTGGCAAGATGTCGTCCAGAGTTGCGCCCTTGACGAGCTTGCCCTTGAGCTCACCAGTGACCGCGCGGAGCTCTTCGTTGGTCATCTTCTCGAACCGGGGTTCGAGGTCGTTGATCCGAACGACGAGCGGTTGGAGCTTCTTGAGCTCGCGCTGGTTTTTGTTGCCGAAGATCTTTTGCAGGAGTCCCATTGAGCACGCTCCCCGGGGGGGAAAAAAGCCGTCGAGTCTTATCACGGCTGGGGCCTGCCGGCTCGCCTGGAGGCCGCCGCCCTGCACGAAAGTGCAGGGCGGGCGCTGGCTGCCCTCAAAAAGGGGGGCTCACTTCACGCGGTGGAAGCTGCGCGCGAACGACAGCCAGTCCCGGCGCAGGTCAAATCGCAGGTGCGTCGTCGCCATCAAGGCGCCCTGGTCGTCGCGCAGCTCGCCGTCCAGCTCGGTGAAGGTGCGGCGCAACGCCACGTAGGATAGGTTCTTTTGGCCCGCGAAGCGCAAGCTCCGGCCGCGGGCATCCTTGAAGGTGAGCTGGTAGCGGATGAGCCGAGCGCCGACGGGCCGGATCAACATGGTCCCGGTGGCGTCGGCAGCCTCGCAGAACGGAGGCGCATGCACCACCCCGGCGACCTGCGCCTGCCCGTCGCGCAGGTGGTTCCAGAGCGAGGGCGCGGTCACCCGCACCCGAAAGTGGAATGGATATCGCTCCTCGGTGGCGTCGGGATACTCCGCTTGGCCTGCGCTGGCCAGCGAAAGCCAGCCGGACATCGTCTCGGCAAACCCAAAGCCCATGGCCCTACGGTAGCCATTCTCCGAAAACAAACAAGCGAGCCAGTGTGGCTCGCTCATTGTTGTCAATGTTGTCAGGCCGCGGCGGCGCGCCGCAGGCAGGGCGCCTGGAGCCCCTCGTGGAGCCTCCGTGGAGCCTCCGTGGAGCCTCCGTCAGTCCGCGCGGCAGGCCGAGAACGTATACGACTCACAGGTGCAGCCGGTGTCCCCGGCGCGGCAGGCCGTCCCGTCGGTCCGGCGGCAGTTCTGCCCGCTGTAGACCGCGTTGCACTCCGAGCGTGCCAGGCACGACGCCTCGGTGTTGATGCGGTCACAAACCGGCGGCACGTCACACAGCGCGATGGGCTGACAGGCGCCGGTCCAGCAGCCGGCCTCGACGATGGGCACCGAGTCTGCCTCGCAGTTGGGCCGCACTTCGTTGCAGGTCACCTCGCCGCCGCAGGTCCCGCCGCCCTGCGGATCACAGGAGTTGCGCTCCTCGTCGCAGGTCAGGCCATCGCCACATTGGTCATCGCGCGTGCAGAACCCGCCTTCAGCGCAGGTCCCATCCGGGGCGCAGTAGCAGCCGGCCGCGCACTGCGCGTCAGCGTCGCAGGCATAGCCTGGTGGGGTGGTCCCCGGAGGACGGGTGCCCCCCGAGCCGGGGCCGCCGCCAGGGCCAGTGCCCCCGCCGCCCGATCCTTCATCAAAGTACAGGTTGCAGCCGGTGGCGGTGAAGCCAACCAGGAGGCCAAAAGCGATGAAGAGGTTCTTGAGCATGTGGCGCTTCTCCGGATTCCCGAGGACGATACCTTGGGACTAAGCATGTGGCGTGCCATTTCGGCAAGCGATCGATCTCTCAGGACTTCCCAACGTGCGGACTCCACCTGCGGTCTTGATCCCCCTCACGAATCTGACGGGGATCGTGACAAACCGATCACGGGCTGCGCCGGCGAGACGTAGCTGCTTTCGATCTCAAGCGGCTGACATTGTTGCCGTATATCTCAAATGGTGAATTGGCGTACGCTTCTTTTGGCGTCCATGCTGTGACCAGCCGGTGGAGCTGCTCGCGGATGGGGGCGCCCGTTCTAGCTGGCAACCGGTGGCAGGTCTGACGCGCCGTCATCCTGGGTTCACGGCACCTGTGAACGGATGACCACAGTTCCTGGGCCGCAGCGCCACAGGCCAGGAGCGTGTTGGGTGACCCCACGCTCCTAGACCTGCACGTCATCCACCGCGCGGATGGTGTCGCGCAGCCCATGCAGGGGCCGATAGCCGAGCTCTTCACGCGCTCGTCGCCCGTCTATCATCCCGACAAAGCGGATGAAGTCGAGCTCGTCCACCGGGTAGCCGGAGAACCCCAGCCGAAACGCCAGCGACCACAGCGGCCGGGCAAGCGGATGAGGGATCGCGATCGTGGGCCGGCCGGTCTCCGCGATCGCGGCGGACAGCGGCAGCTCCCCGGGGCCGACGATGTTGTAGATCCCGCGGGCGCCGGGGCTCAGCGCGCGCACGATGGCCTGGGCGACGTCCTCGACGTGGATCGGCTGCACCAGCGGGTCGAAGCCGAGCAAGGTCGGGATCGGCGAGAGCCGCAGGTAGTTGGACGCGGCGTTGCGCACGCTGCCCAGGATGTGGACCGGCCGCAGGACCACTGTGTCGCATTGCTGCGCTCGCCACAGGAACGTCGAGACCATGTGGTCGACCTCGACGAGATCTCGGATCTGCGGAAAGCGTTGCGCGGCCAGCAGCGGCGCGTCTTCGGTGAGAAACTGCGGGTTCTCCGGCCGGGGGCCGTACACATCGGCGCTGGACAGGAGCACGACCTTGGGCACTCGGTACGCCTGGCAGTATTCGAGCAGCCGGCTGGTCCCGGTCACGTTCCATGAGTACGCCTCGGCGGCGCGCGCTCGTGGATCGTGGCGCACCCCCAGGTGGACCAGCGCGGTGATGTCGCCGTGGCGAAACACATCTCGCGCGCGTTTGGTGCGCAGATCGACCTGGTGGTGCTCCACGTCCTTGGGCTTGCCAATGAAGGGGCGCCGATCGATGCCGATCAAGTGCCAGGTCGGATCGCGGTGAAGCGCCCGTGCGACGATGCGCCCCAGCCGACCGGAGATCCCGGTCAGCACCAGCTTGCGCGGTGTGCCCATCGGCGGCTCGGCGGCAGGGAGAGAAGGGGAGGTCATGGCGCCACCTTGAGGGTCACCAGAAGATGTGGCGCCGGGCGCGCAGCCCGACGTGGATCATGGACTGGATGCGGTTGCGCACGGCGCGCACGTGCTCGTCGACGAGCTCGTCGTCTTCGTCGCCGGTGCCAGCGAAGTGCATCGGCGCGCCGAAGTAGATGCGGTACTTGACCGGCAGCGGCCACGGCACGAAGGGCGGGAAGGGCAACATCGGCAGCGAAGGTGTGCCGAGGAGGCGCGCCAGGAGCCGCAGGTTGATCGTGGGCGCCTGCTCTTCGGCGCCGATGACGGCCACCGGCACGATTGGCGCGCCGGTCTCGAGCGCCAGGCGCAAGAAGCCCTGGCCAAAGGGGCCTAGCTGATAGCGCCTGGAGAACGGCTTGGCGATGCCTCGCGCGCCCTCCGGGAACACCAGGATCGCCTCCTCTTGCTCGAGCAGGCGGCGACAGTTCTCCGGGGTCCCGGTGATCTGGCCAAAGCGGCTCATCAAGTACGAGACGTAAGGCATGGTCGGGACGAAGTGCTCGACCATCGCGCGCACCAGGCGAGGCTGCTTGGCCTCGAAGAAGGTGGCGGCGCCAATGCACACCGCGTCGAAGGGGAGCTGGCCGGAGTGATTGGCCACCAGCACCACGCGGCCCGACGCTGGCACGTGCTCGATGCCGAAGGTCTCGGTGCGGAAGTAGTCTCGGTACAGGAGCCGCGCGATCCGGACCGCTATCGCCACGTGCTTACGCGACATGCCGAAGGGATCCACGCCGTACTCGTTGGCGCGGATGACCAGGGCGCGAACCCGGGCGTCCAGGTCGTCCTGCTGCGGCGCTCCGTGGTCATCCGCGCGCGGCAGGTTGGGCTCGGCGAAGGCGCCGGCAGGCGCGTCAACAGACCGCTCCCGGCGGGCGCTGGTCAACGTCCGGCCCGAGCGCAAGATCCGATCGACCAGGCCCACCCGCCAAGTGTTGGTCCGCGCGCGCGCGCTGTCAATGCGCGGCCCAGGACTTCCTCGACGCCCGGTGAGGCTCGAGGTGCCAGCCGATCGAGCCGTGGAGCCGTGTGCCTTGCCGCGGCGCCCCGTGATAGGATCCCCGTCCATGGCTGACGTGTTTGTGGACCTGCTCTATCGCGGTCTTCCGCTCGGCAACCGGGTTCGACTGGCGCGCGTGGAGGCGCGTTCGGGATATCTGGAGGTCCCCACGCCGATGCCGGTGGGCACGCGGCTCTCCATCGCGAGCGGCGATCTGGTCGTGGGCGCCAAGGTCATCGAGGTCGTCGAGCAGACCGCTGGGAGCGATCGGCCGCCGGGGATGCTGGTGCGTCCGCACCTCGAGGGAGAGGCGCAGCGGAGCTGGTGGGCAAAGGCCGCAGGGTCATCCGCCGATGCGGAGCTGCCCGTGTCGGCGCCCTCGGTGCCCGCAAACGCTGCGCCACCGGTCGCCGAGGCACCGGTCGCCGAGGCACCGGTCGCTGTGGCCCTGTCGCCGCGGTCGCGCCGGCACCTGTCGCGGCGGCGCCTGTCGCTGCGGTCGTGCCGGCGCCTGTCGCCGCGGTCGCTGCGGTCGCTGCGGCGCCTGTTGCCGCGGTCGCCGCCGGAGCTGTGATGGCGGCGATGGAGGACGTTCCCACCATGCCGCATGTGCTCGAGCTCGACTCGACCAGCGACGAGGCTGCGCTCGCGGAGGCAGGCGACGTGGACCCGGTCATTGAACCGCCGCCGCCAGGTGTGGGGGCCCCGGCCGAGGGACGAGCTGAAGCGTCGCCAGGCGCCGAGGTCGCCGACGGCGCCGAGCTCGGCGACTCCATCGACCCAGACGGCGAGGAGTCGCCGGAGTTGCCAGATCCGCCAGCGGTCGCTGGCGCCGCCCCACGCGGGCGCAAGCGCCGGCGCAACCGCCGTTAGCCGGTGCTGGCCGCTGGCTAGCGCCTCACGCGACGGCGCCGTCGAGGATCTCGACGGTGCCAGCGGTGAAGTCCAGCCGGCAGCGCGCGCCAAACGGCAGCGGCGGGTTGTACCGACCATGGCCGAAGTGGGCGCCATGCAGCGCCGGGACGCCAAAGCTCTGGAGTCGCTCCAGCACGGTGGCCACGGCGGAGGTCGGGTCGTCGATCGCGCCAGCTCCTGGCAGGGGATCCATGCAGTAGGTCAGATCTCCGATGAGCACGCCGCGCAGCGCGCGCAGCGCCCCGGCCAGGTGCAGGTGGGTCAGGTAGCGGTCAAGCTCGTAGGGCCGCTCGCCGACCTCCTCGATCCACCAGGTGGCCTCGGCCAGCGGCAGGGCCCACGGGGTGCCGAGCAGGTGTGACGTCATGACCAGGTTGGCGGGAAACATCGGCCCGGTCACGTCGCGGGGCGCGGTGTCCTCGCCGCCGGGGCCTGCCTCGGCGCGGCGGGCCACAGGGGCCGAGCGCAGCGGCCAGTCCATCCGGCCCATCGGCGTCGGATCGGTCAGCGCCCGGCTCAGGTCGAACGCGGCCTCTGGCCGCTCCGCGCCCAGCCGCACCGCCACCTGCCCGTGGATGCCGCGCACGCCCGCCGCAAAGGCCCACGCCAGGAGCGCGGTGCCGTCGGAGAAGCCGACGATGGGCTTGGGATCGCTGCGTAGCAACGCCGGGTCCAGCGCGGGCAGGATTCGCAGCAGGCCGTACCCGCCGCGCGCCATGATGATGGCCCGCACATCGGGGTCCTTGAGCATCGCGGTGAGCTCCGCGGCGCGGGTGTCGTCATCGGCGGCGAGGTACGGTGCGTGCGGTGGCGGCTGCGGCGCGAGCGCGCTCTTTGCTACCTGCACGCGGAACGTGCTGGCGAGCGCAGCGAGGCCGCGTTGCAGGGGCGCTTCAAGCGGCGGCCCCGACGGCGCGATGACCCCGACGAGATCCCCTGGGCGCACCCTCGGTGGCAGCGCCGCGGCCTGCGCGGTGGGGACGCGATCGTGAGCTCCGACGGTCAATGGAGGATCGGTCCTTCGTCGTCCGTCCCCACATCGATCGTTCCAAATCGCTCCTCGAAGCGCTCGATGTTCTTCTGCAGCGCTACCAGCAGGCGCTTGGTGTGGCGCGGCGAGGAGATGAGCCGGCTGCGCACTTTTGCGCGCGCGTTGCCCGGCTGGATGAAGGCGAAGTCGAGGATGAACTCGTTCTCCGTGTGGTTGATGAGCACGAGGTTTGTGTACACACCTTGCGCAACATCCTCGTCGATTTGCACCTGGAGCTTTGGCGGGGTGGGGTCATCTGACATCGCTCGCAGGATACCCCGGACGTTACGAGAATCGATGAGGCCAGCTACCCGCAGGAGGCGCTGGCCGAAAAAAAAAAGACCCTGCAGTGGGGGGCCATGCAGGGCCGAGCGCAGACTTCACTAGATTACTTGTTGCCTCAAGTGGTGGGGAAGACTAGCGGGATGAGGGGGAGGGACCACCAGTCAACCACCGAGTCGAAACGTTCTTCTAGCGTGTCGCGCGAGGGATCCTTGTTGGTTGTTGCAGAAGCGCTCTTTCAGTACGACGCTCGAGGCTCCAGTTACGTTGCATCGTCGCGTCGGATAACTGGATCTAGAGCAACCTCCGTTCCAAGCCACGTGAGATCTCAGGCTCGACGAGGGAATCACTAGTTACGTCTGCGGATCGCCCCAGCCTGGTACGGTTGACCACAGCCAACCGCAGAACAGCCGACCCCAGCGCGCGGTTTTGTGACCATCTGTTCTCACCACAGCGACAGATGTCTCCAGCAAAGGTGGGGAGTCGAGTATAGAGGTGGGGTGCGCGCCCTCGGTCTGGATGTTGGCATGAAGACGATCGGCCTCGCTCTCACCGATGAGCTAGGGATGGCCGCGCACGGGTTGCATGTCATCGCGCGCCGGGGCACTGCCGCAGATGTCGCAGCGGTCGCAGCTGAGGTCGCCAAGCACGGTGTGAGCGATGTGGTGGTGGGCATCCCGTTCGAGCTGTCAGGCAGGGAGGGCCCGCGGGCCCGGCGGGTACGGGTGTTTTGGGATGCTCTGCGAGCCCACCTCACCGGGGTGGAATGGCACGAGCAAGACGAGCGTTTCTCCACTCGGATGGCAGAGCGCGTGCTCCTGGAGGCAGATCTGAGCCGCCAGAAGCGCAAACGAGTGATCGATCAACAGGCCGCAGCGGTCATTCTGCAGGGATGGCTCGACGCGCGGCGGCCCCTTACGTAAGGTACCCACGCGATGTCGAAGCGTTCGTTTCGAGTTGCCCTCGTCGTCGTCGCGACGTCGGTGGTGCTCTTGCTCGGGGTTGCCGGATACCTGACGACCCGCGCCCTGTCCTATCCGGAGGCGCGGCACCCAGGCAGCGGCGCCAAGCTGACGGTGGAGATCCCGCCGCGGACCAGCTTCCCCAAGGTGGCCGCGCTGCTGCGCGACAAGGGCGTGATCTCGCGTCCGCGCTGGTTTCGCCTGTACGCGATGTGGCGCGGCGACACCACCAACGTGAAGGCCGGCAAGTACGCCCTACGAGATGACCTGACCCCCAAGGAGGTCCTCGACGCCATCATCGTGGGCGTCAAGGAGACCACCGTCCAGGTCACCTTGCCCGAGGGCTTGCATATGCTGGAGTACTTCGCGCTCCTGGAGAGCAAGGGGATCTCGGAGAGCAAGGCGCTCGAGGCGCTGGCGCGTGATCGGGAGTACCTGGCCAGCCGAGGGATCGCTGGTGATTCGGTGGATGGCCACCTGTTCCCGGACACCTACGATTTTCGCCTGGGCGAGAAGCCCGCGGTGGTGCTCGATCGCCTGGTCAATCGCCACCGCGCGGTCTGGAACGAGCTGTCGCAGAAATACGGTCGGCAGCTCACCAGGCTCAAGCAGACCATGAAGTGGACCGATCGCGAGGTCTTGACCCTGGCGTCCATCGTCGAGAAGGAGGCGGTCGAGCCGTCCGAGCGACCGCGCATCGCGCAGGTGTTCCTCAACCGCCTCACCTCTTCGAGCTTCTCGCCCAAGCGGCTCGAGACCGATCCGACCATTCGCTACGGCTGCATGGTGCCGCTGGTCAAATCGGCGGCGTGCAAGGCGTGGAACGTCACGGACCGGCTGCGACGGGCGCAACTAGATGATGAGGACAACCCGTACAACACGTACCGCCATGAGGGCTTGCCGCCCGGCCCCATCAGCAACCCGGGTAAGGACTCGATGTCGGCGGCGATCAACCCCGATGGGTCCAACTACTTCTACTTTGTGGCCCGCGACTCTCGCCACCACGTGTTCTCGACGACGTACGACGAGCACAAGCGCGCGGTCGACAAGTACCAGCGCTGAGCACGAGGCCGTCCATCGGTCCTTGCTGGGGGGCCTTTTTCAGCTCATCAGGAATCCTGGGCCATCCCCGGCCCGATCCTGGACGCGCGCGAAGCGCCGGGATGTATTCTGATATCTCGCAGGTTGCTCGTGTCACTGTCCAATCTATGCACATTGGCAAATGATTGCGATGTGTTGACGATGGCTCCTGTATTCATCCTGAATACTCTTCTTGCAGATCCAGCTTGGAAGCGGCGTCCTTGCCGGGTACTCTTTTCGCAAGGTGGCCCGGTCGCTCAGCATCGATGTGTTCTCGTACCTGAGCTATCGGAGCTTCTTGCGCGATGCGTACACCGATCTGAAGACCCGCCAGCGCGGGTTCTCGTACCGCTGGTTCTCGAAGCGCGCCGGGCTGTCGTCGCCCAACTTTCTCAAGCTGGTGATGGACGGCAAGCGCAACCTGTCTCCTCGCGGCGCGGAGGCCTTCTCGACGGCGCTTGGCCTCGTCGGTCGCGAGGCCTCGTTCTTCCGCGAGCTGGTGGACTTCGAGCAGGCCGAGACCGCTGCGGACAAGAACCGCGCCTGGGACCGCCTGTCGTCGTATCAGGGCCACCGTCAGGTCCACGGCCTCGAGCGGCACCAGTTCGAGTATCTGTCCAAGTGGTGGCATCCGGCCATCCGTGAGCTGGTGGCCATCCCGGGCTTCCGGGAAGACCCGGAGTGGATCGCCAGACAGCTTCGCCCGGCCATCACCGCCGGGCAGGCGCGCTCGGCTCTGGAGCTCTTGATCGCGCTGGGCTTCGTCGCGCGCGGGCCAGACGGATCGCTACGGCAAGTGGAGCAGCTCATCTCGACGGGGCCGGAGGTTCGCTCGCTCGCCGCCGGCAACTTTCACCGCCAGATGCTGACTCGCGCCGCGGAGTCGATCGAGCTCATCGAGCGCACCGAGCGCGATATCTCGTCCATCACGGTGGCGCTGTCTCGCAAGTCGTTTCAGGTCATCAAGGAGCGCATCAACCAGCTTCGCTCCGAGCTGATGGACCTGGCCGCGCGCGAGGGCAACCCCGACCGCGTCATTCAGGTGAACTTCCAGGCCTTTCCGCTGGCCATCGTCGAGGAAGATCCGGTGGCCGTGTCCGCCGCAAAGCTCGACGCCAGCGAACCTGACGGCGGCGCCGACGCAGGCGCCGCGCCCGGCGCTGACGCAGGCGCCGCGCCCAGCGCACCCCAGAGATCCAAGCTTGCGGACCCCGGCGTCACTCGCGACGCCGAGTTCGAGGAGGACGTGTCATGAGAAAGCCAGTCGGGATAGCCCTCCTTTTGTGTACGCTGCTAGGCCCAAGCTGCGAAGGCGGCACGGAGGTCGGCAATCCGGTGATAAGCATCGGGTTCACGGCG
Organism: Myxococcales bacterium; assembly: GCA_016706545.1. Taxonomy (GTDB): domain Bacteria; phylum Myxococcota_A; class Polyangia; order Haliangiales; family Haliangiaceae; genus JABFXX01. The sequence goes on along the minus strand of JADJJK010000053.1, from coordinate 303 downwards.
TATGACGTGGCGTCGTCGGCTTTGCGGGCGACCGAGCGCGCCCCGGCGCAGGCCGCCGGCAAGGTCGAGGTCGATGTCGCCTGGCTCGCGTTCCGCGAGCTCAAGCTGCGTCCGGCGCAGTCTTGCGAAGACCGGGCGCAAGTCGAGGTGACCGGGCCCCTGGCGGTGAACCTGCTGGCCGGGATCCCGGCGCCGCTGCGCGACCTGGAGACTCCCGCAGGCGGCTACTGCCGCGTGGAGCTGAAGTGGCACAAGGTCACCGGCGTGTTGCCTGGCGCGCCGGCGGAGCTCGATGGCGTCGCG
>JADJJK010000052.1 GCA_016706545.1 Myxococcales bacterium | reverse complement strand
TACCTCGGCGACAAGGCCAAGGACCTCCCTGCCTCCGGCCTCCTCTTCCCTCTCGCCATCCGCGCCTCCGCCTCCGACGACAAGCCCGTCGTCCGAACCCTCCTCTCCGTCGACCACGACCGCCAGTCCCTCACCTTCGCCGGCGACATCCCAAGAGGCCACCTCGCCCAGCTCATGAAGGCAGACTTTGACCGCCTCATCGACGGCGCGGGCGTCGCCGGCACCATGACCCTCGACACCGGCAAGCCCCCGCCAGACGCCGACTCCCTCGTCGTCGCCATCTCCTGCGTCGGCCGCCGCCTCGTCCTGGGCGCCCGCACCGAGGAGGAGATCGAGGCCGTCCGCGACGCCGTCCGCTCCGACCGCGCCCACATCACAGGCTTCTACTCCTACGGCGAGATCAGCCCCTTTGCCTCCGGTCACTGCGATCTGCACAACCAGACCATGACCCTCACCTCCTTCTCCGAGTCCCCCGCTCCCCTCGAGCGGAGCGCGCGCCCGGCCGCCGGAGCCGCGGCCCAACCGGCGCAATCGGCGCCCGCCGCGCAGAGCATCCCGGCCAGCCGCCCCGGAGCGTGGACGCCCCCGGTGGCGTCCGAGGTCAGCGCGCCGAGGTCCGTCGCCGCGCCGGTGCGCCCAGCGCTCGCCTTCCCCACCATCAAGACCACCGCGGCGGCCGACCTCGCGCCGGCGCCAGAGCTGCCCGGCGCCGCGCCGCTGGGCTCGCAGCCCATCCCGGTGCTGTCGCGCAGCGTGGTGTCTCAGTCGATGCCGATCGTGCTGCCGCCGCCTGGCGCGGCGGCTCACGGCGCCATCGTCGGCCCCATCGTCCGCCTGCCGCGCGCGCTCGGCACTGACGCCGTCGTCGACGTCTCCATGGTCGGCGACCTGCAGGTGGTGCGGATCCGCGGCCGCATCACCGAGTCCTTCAAGGGCGAGCCGCTGGGCCGCACGCTGGGCCCACGCGTGGTCTTCGATCTCGCGGAGGTCGACCGCGTGACCTCGTTTGGGGTCCGCGAGTGGCTCGCCATGATGACCTCCGCCACCCAGATGACCGAGGCCACGTTCCTGCGCTGCTCCGAGGCGGTGGTCAACCAGCTCACCATGATCCGCAAGTTCGACGGCGGCGCCCGCATCGCCTCGTTCTTCGCGCCGTACTTGTGCGGCAACTGCGGCGCCACCCTGGAGTGCTTGCGCGACTGCGAGCGCGACGCCGCCGAGCTCGCCAGCTACGCGCCGTCTCCCATCCACTGCCCGCGCTGCGACGGCGAGGCCCGCTTTGACGACGACGCGCGCTCGTACTTTGCCTTCGCCACCGCTCACCTGGGCGTGGCGCTGCCGCCGGAGGTGCGCGCCATCGCCGACGCGCTCGCGCTGCAATCCGCGGCCCAGCCGGCCGAGGAGATCGAGAAGCAAGTCGGCGACGACGGCACCAGGATCCGCGTCCTGGCCAAGCTCACGTCGCACCTGCGCTGGCGCAAGATCTTCGACGGCATCGAGGGCGTGCTGATCCTCGATCTCTCGGCCACCCCGGCCAGCGACGCCGCGGGCGTGACCAACCTCGAGCAGTCGCTGCGCACCCTGCCGCCAGAGGTGGTGGCGATCCGCCTGGAGAGCGCGCCTGCGCTGCTGGTGGAGCGCGCCCTGCGCGGCGCCGACGATCGACTGCAGGTGGTGTCCGCGGCGGTCAACAGCTACTGTCGCGCCTGCGCGGTGAACCGCCCAGCCACGCTCCACGTGGAGCGCTACAGCGCGGACGCCAACGCCGGGCGCGAGCACCAGGTGGTGTGCAAGCGCTGCAACGGCAACCTGGACCTCGTGCTCGACGGCCCGGTGCTCCAGCTCGTGGAGCTGACCCGGCGCCGGCTCGCCGCCAGCCTGGCGCCGCAGGCCGCGGCCCCAGCGGAGCGGCCGCCGCTCGTACACGCGCCTCCAGCGCCGGCGCTGGTCTCGGCCTCGTATCCTGCGATGACGCCGCCGCCTGCGACCCGCCGCGGGGTGTCCCTGGGCGTGGCGCTGCTCCTGGTCGCGCTGGCCGCGACGGTGGGCGCGCTGATCATGTCGCTGCGCAAGGCGCGCGCGCCCGAGGCTGAGCGCGGCGGCGCGGCGCTGGCCTTGGCCGCCCAGCCCGAGCCCGCGGCCACCAAGGCAGCGTCCGCGCCGACCTGGCAAGCCAGCGCCGATCTGCCGCCGGCGTGGACCGAGCGCGCGCTCACCACCGAGGGCGACGTCCTCTACGTCGTCGGTCGCACCGCGTTGCCCGAGGCCTCCAGCGCCGGCCTCGAGGCCGGGCTCGAGGCCGCGCGCCAGGCCGCCACCGTGCTGCTGCTCGAGCAGATCGAGGCCGAGCTCGAGGGCTCCCCGGTGCATGCCTTCGTGGCGGCGCGCACCCGGCGCGACGCCGCCGACGCGAGGCCCGCGATCGCCGCGCGCTTCCTCACCCAGCACGGCCAGGCGCTGGCGCTGACCCGCGCCGAGGTCGCGACCCACAAGCGCGAGTCCGGCACGGAGCTGTACGTGCGCTACCGGGTGCCACGCGCCCAGGTCGACGCGGTGCGGGCAAGCTATCGCGCGACCTTCAAGTTCCGCGGCCTCGAGCTCGCGCTGTTCTTCCCAGGTCTCGAGACCGCGCTGCACGCCGAAGGTCAGCTCATCGTGATCGCCGTCGATCGACGCAGCGGCGCGGCGCTCGCCGGCGTGCGCGAGGGCGACGTCCTGCTCTCGGTGGCGGGCGCGCCGGTGACCACGCTCGACAGCTTCCGCACCACCGCCAACAACGCCTGGGTGAACCTGGAGCCGCGCGGTCGCCTGAGCCTGGAGTTCGAGTCCGCCGGTGCCAGGAAGACCGTCACCCTGATGAAACCCGCGCCGCAACCCTAAAGGCCCGCCCAGTGGTGCTTGCACGGCTTGGCCCTTACGAGCTCCTGACCTGCCTGGCGACCGGCGGGATGGCGGAGATCTACGCGGCGCGCAGCACCGACGACCCGACGCGGATGGTCATCGTCAAGCGCATGCTGCCGCAGTACTCCCAGAACCCGACCTTCGTGGAGATGTTCCTCGATGAAGGCCGCACGGTGTCGCTGCTCGACCACCCCAACGTGGTGCGGATGTTCTACTTCGGCTTCGAGGGTGAGACGCCGTACCTGGCCATGGAGTACCTGCACGGCGTGGACGTGCGCACCATCCTGCGCACCACGATGCACGAGCAACGCAAGGTCCCCACCGCGCTGGCGATCTCCATCGCCGCCGCGGTCTGCGCCGGCCTGCACCACGCGCACGAGGCCAAGAGCCTCGACGGGCGCCCCATGGAGATCATCCACCGCGATGTATCTCCGCAGAACGTGTTCGTGACCTTCGACGGCACGGTCAAGCTCATCGACTTCGGCATCGCCAAGGCGCGCGGGCGCACCCACGAGACGCGCGCTGGCGCGCTCAAGGGCAAGGTGCCCTACATGGCGCCAGAGCAGATCCGCAACGCCACCATGGACCGCCGGACCGATGTCTACGCGGTCGGCGTGATGCTCTACGAGCTCTTGACCTACCGGCGCCCCTACGTCATCGACGACGGCCAGGAGCCGCAGGGAGAGTTCGGCCTGATGATGGCGATCGTCGGGCACCAGATCGCCCGGCCGCGCGACCTGTGCCCCGAGCTCCCGGAGCTGCTGGAGAAGATCGTGCTGCGAGCGCTCGCCGCCAGGCCAGCGGACCGATACCAGACCGCGGAGGCCATGCAGCGCGATCTGGAGCGCACCGCCTGCGCGCTGGAGATCGAGTCCACGCCAGAAGACCTGGCCGAGTTTCTCCGCCACGGGTTCGGCGAGCAAGCCCAGCCCTGGCACGAGTTCATGCGAGCCGGCGGTCACGACGTGGTCACGCGCATCGAGGCGGTCGGCCGCCTGCGCGGCCGCGATGACAGCGACGGCGGCGACGACCGCGACGACCCAACCTTCGTCTACGCCAGCGAGCTGCCGCGGCCCGCGACGACGCCACCTGTCGCCGCGACGACGCCGGCCCCCGCGCCGCCGCCCTTCGCTGGGCCGTCGAGCGCGACGCTGGCGGCCGACGCCGCGCGGGCCAACGCGCCGACCAACGCGCCGACCAACACGCCAGGCGCGGCCCGCCGCGCGGGCTCCAGCGGCGACCCGCCCGCGCCCGGCGCGGTCCGCGTGGTGACCATCGAGCCCAGGATCGACGAGTCCTTTCACGGCGCCGAGCGCGCCGCCGAGCAAAGCGGCGCGGTGATCCTGGACCTCGGCGCCGTCCAGCGCATCAGCTCCTATGGCGTCAGGCAGTGGCTCGAGTTTCAGCGCGCGCTCGCGGACCGAGGCGACGAGGTAGCGCTGTACTTCGCGCGATGCTCGGAGCCGGTGCTCGGCCAGCTAGCCCAGATCCGCGCCTTCGCCGGCCGCGGCCAGGTCCTGTCGTTTCTCGCGCCCTACGTGTGTACGAGCTGCGGACACGCCTTCTCCGTCTCCTTCGATTGCCAGCGCGACGCCGCGGAGCTCGCGGCGCAACGCGCGCCCGCGCGCCCGTGCGCGCTTTGCCAGGCGCCCGCCTTCCTCGACGACGATCCGAGCTTTCTGGCCCCGGTGCGACCGTTCCTGGGCGTGCCGGTGCCCTCGCCGGTGCGGGCCGCGCTCGACCGGCTCGAGGCCACGGCGGCCCAGGGCAGCGCGGTGGACAAGCGCGTCGAGGGCCTGCGCACCTTCATCCGCGTGCTGCGCCCGGTGGACCGCGCCTTTCGCTGGAGCCGCTTGTTCGATGGCGTCGAGGGCGACGTCGAGCTGGACGTCGAGGGGCTGGGGGACGACGAGGCCACGATGGAGCAGGTCGCCGCGGCCGTGCGCGGCCTCGGACCTGAGGTCACCGCGCTGGCGCTCAGCGGCGCCGCGCTTGGTCTGTGGCGCCGGCTGGAGGGCACCGCGCGCTGCCAGCTCCGCTCGGTGACGGTGCGCGGCCGCTGCGCGAGCTGCGACGCCTGGCGCCGCGCCACGCTCAGCGCTCAGGAGCTGCAGGCCGCGCAGGTCGGCGAACGCGCGCGCGCCACCTGCCGCCGCTGCGCCGCCCAGCTCGTGGAGCTGGAGCTCGGCCGCGGCGCCGCGCCGGTGGCCGCGACCCAGGTCCCGACCGCGCTCGCCCCACCGACCGCTGCCGCGCCCTTGTTCGCCCCGGCCTCGCGGGTCCCACCGTCGCTCGCGCTCGAGGAGGATGCGCCGCCGCGCCGCCGCTGGCTGCTCATCGCGCTGGGCCTTGTCCTTGGCCTGGCGATCGGCGCCCTCGGCCTCGCCGCGGTCGCTGCGCGCGATCACGCGCCCACATCTGGCTGCAAGGGGTCGCCGTGTTGAAGCTGTCTCCCGTCGTCGAGCCCCCGGGCACCGCCGCGCGGATCGGCGTGCTCGATCGCAACCGCGCCGTGCTGGCGCGCGCCACCCGCGTGGTGCGCGCCGCCGCCGGACTCGCCCGGATCGCCAGCGACTCCGATCCCGCCGGCCTGCGCGCTCAGCTCGCGCCAGACACCCAGCTCCTGGTGTGCGACGGCGCTGACGTGGAGCTCGCCCTCGACTGGGCGGAGACCCGCTTCCCGCAGGCGCGGGTGATCACCTGGAGCCCGGGGCCCATGGAGCCCCTGGTCGCCACCGCGAAGAGCTGCCCGCGCCTGCGCAGCATCCTTGGCTGGCCGTCGTTTCTGTCCATGCCGCGCCCCTGGGAGCTCGCGCTCGCCGTGCGCGCCAGCCTGCACATCAACGACGCCGCCCTCCGCGTCAGCGAGCTGTTCGCCGGGGTGCCGGTGGCCACCAAGTACCGCCCGCGCACCTCGGCGCAGCGCGACGCGGTGACCGCCGAGATCTCCTCGTTGGCCGAGCGCGCTGGCGCCACCGGCCGCATGATCGGCCGCATCGGCGAGACCTGCCACGAGCTGCTCATGAACGCCATGTACGACGCGCCGGTCAACCACTACGGCGAGCCGCGCTACGCGCACGACCGCCGCGCCACCATCTCGCTCGACGAACACGAGCTGCCGACCGCGCGCCTGGCGACCGATGGCACGCTGCTGGCGATCCAGGTCGCCGACCCGTTTGGCCGCCTGACCCGCGCGCACGTCCTGGCCAGCATCTGCCGCGGCCAGGCCGCCGCCCACAGCGCAGACGCCGACCAGATCATCGACTCCTCGCATGGCGGCGCCGGGCTCGGCCTGTGGAAGATCCACTCCGCCGCGGCCTCCACCATCGTCGATCTCGTGGTGGGCCACTCCACCACCGTCACCGCCGTCTTCGATCTGGACATCGGCGCCCGCGAGAGCCGGACCATGCCTCCCTCGTTGCACATCTTTGACCACGCCGAGCTCGGGCCCTGACCGCGTGGCAAGCTCGCGCCTGGATCACGGCGCGATGTGCCGCACGTCGCCCAGGCACGGATCGCGGTACCACGCCCCCACCGCGTCGCGGACCGTCACGCCGTCCACCGCCAGCGTCGCCCACCCTTCCGTGGTGTTCATCACGCCGTGCAGGCTGTCGTGACTGGAGTGGACGCCATGGCTCGCGGCCAGCGCCGCCAGCGCGCCGCGCATGCTCGCCGCGAAGCGCTCGCGGAAGGCGCTCGCGGGCGCCGAGGTGTCCAGCGGATCGATCAGCCGCTTGACCTGCACGGCGTCGAGCTGGGATTGCCGGACGAACACCGGGACGATCACGTGCTCGCCGCCGAGGACGCGCGAAGGGATCCGGCAGCCCGCGCGCTCGACCTCGGTGGTCGCCGTGGCCTCGCAGCTCGCGTCGCCGCGCCCGCCCCAGGCTTGCGCCGCCGCCACCAGCTCCTGCTCCTGCGGCAAGGGCCGCACCTCGCTCTCGCGCTGGGTCACCGGATCGTAGGGCGGATACTCGATGATGAACCCGGCGTCCTGCAGCGCCACCAGCCGCGTGGCAGGAGAGAGCCTCGCGCGCAGATCATCCACCTGGAGCGTGACGCCCACCCCGCCAGCAGAGGAGCCCGTGAGGAACACCTCCGTCGCGTCGCGCAGCCCCTGTGGCATCAGCTCGGCCACCACCTCGGCCAGGATCTCGCGGCCGCGGAAGTGCCAGTGCGACATCTGGTCCATCGGCGCGCCGGGCACCGCCGCGGCGTCGCCAGACCACAGGTCGCTCGAGCAATAGTGAACCTGCACGAAGGTGGCGTCGTAGAAATCTGGGTTCTCTCCTGGCTCCGGGGACTTGAGCCCCGCCTGCGGCACCGTCACCACCCCGCCGTCGGGCAGACCGCTGCTGGTCATCTCGGCGCGACGGCCGCGATACCGCGCCGCGCACTCCGCGGCGTCCCCGCATTGCCCTCCGCCTTCCAGATAGATGATCCAGCGCTGCGCGCCAACGCCCGAGCCTGGCCGCAGCAGGAACGCCGCCGGGGAGCCGTCGTTGCACAGCGCCAGCGGGTGCTTCACCGGATCCAGCTTGTAGACGCGGGTGGCGTGCTGCGGCCCCGCCGTGTGCGGCAGCTCCACCGGGGCCACCGCGCAGCGCCCCGGCGGCGTCGGCGAGAGCGCGTCCGGCGGCATGGCATCCGCCGACGAGCCGGCCTCCTGCCCGCACCCACTTCCGGACAACCCAAGCGCCACACAGCACAGCCATGGGAGCGGCGAAGAGAGAGCCGATCTCGCGAGCGATGGAACACGTACCATGCCGCCGGAAAGAGCACGAAGCGTGCCCCGCCCTGACGAAATGGAGCTCTGGAGTATCGAACGGTTAGCGACCGGGCTCGCCCGCGCGCTGACCTCTTGGCCGCACACCTGTCCGCGCCACCGGACACCGCCAGCGGCAGCTTCCCGTCAGGACAGCGGCCAGTCGCGCGGCCGCAACGACACCCGCTTGTCGGAGTACGAGTAGCGGTGTGGCTCAGCGTGGTGGGTGCGCGGGTGGTCATAGCGAACCACGCGCTCGCGCTCCACCGCAGGGTAGGTCTTGTCACGCACCACCATGACCGGGCACTGCGCTTCACGGACCACCCGCTCCGAGACCGAGCCAAGCAGCATGCGCTCGATCCCGCTCTTGCCGTGCGAGCCGATGAAGATGAGGTCCGCGCTCACCTCTCGCGCCAGATCCAGGATCTCTTCATGCGGCTTGCCGATGCGCGCGTGGACATAGAACTCCACCTCCGCCGCGGAGGGCCGCCCCTCGAACGCCGCCGCCACCTTCTCGCTGACGAGCTGCTGCAGCTTCTCGGCGTCGTGATAGGACACGCCGCTGAGCGTGCCAAACAGCGCCCCGGCGTGCTCCGAGAGGATCGCGGCGACATGCATGACGTGCTGCGGGGCCCTCGCTACCACCTCCACCGCGCGCGCCAGCGCCAGCTCGGAGCTCGGCGAGAAATCGAACGCAACCACGACCTGGATCGACTTTGGGTCACTCATGGAAGGCCTCCGCCCGCAGGTGCTGCAACGTCGGTGCCAGAGCTGCCATGACTTCCTAAGAAGCCCTGCGAATCCAGGAGCGCGCCAGGTGCCCCAAGGCCGCGCGGCCACCCGCCGAGCCCAAGCCCTGTCCCCCACGAAACCATCCGAAACCAGCGCCGCCGACTCTCTGTTGCAAAGCGTCACGTCGGGCGGGGATGCGTCAGCGCCGCGCGCCCGCGCTGGATCACTCCGGGGCGCTGGCGATGCGCAGCACCACCTCCGGCGCGGGGGTCAGGGCCCTGGAAATGATGCAGTTCTTCTTGGCCTTGTCGAAGACCTCCTGGGCCTTGCCGGCCTCGCCAGCCGCCACGGTGACGTCGATCTCGATGACAAAGCTCTTGAACGCCAGCCCGGAGGCTGTGCGATCGAGCTCGCCCTTGGCCGTGTCTCTCCAGGACACCACCGTCAGCTTGTCGCGCGCGGCGAACGCCTCGAACGTGGTGAAAAGGCACAGGCCCAGCGCCGCCATGAGGAGATGCTCGGGGGTCCAGCTCACCTCGTCTCCTTGAAATTCAGGCGGCGGCCCGCCCTGCAGCACCGGGCGCTGGCCGGCCTCGATCCGCGCCCGAGACACCGCGACGCGATCGATCGTGGCCGAGTACATATGAGGAAAACTGACCTTCATGCCCCATGACAAAGCATCCGCCGTGCCAGATGGCAACCGCGAAAGAACGCCGCTCGCCGGCGCACCAATTGCGCGCCAGCGAGCGCCCATCCGCAAGACTTGCCGCGGTTAGCGGTTGCCGAGCGGATCCGCGCCCGGCCGTGGGGGCACCGCGATGGTGTCCCGCTTGCCGGATCTGTCGCTTCCCCAGCGGCGCCGGCCGGCGGAGATCCTGGCAGCAGCAGATCGCCGGCCAGGAGGTCATCGAACTGGTCCGGCGTCATGCCGGAGGTCTGGAAGAACCCTTCGCGATAGCGCGCGTCGGCGGCGCTGATGAGCTCCCAGCGCTCGGACTCCGGCGCCCCGTTTTTCACCAGCCCCCGCATGCGGGTCTTGAAGTCGCCGTTGACCTCCTGGACCAGCTTGCCGAGCGCCTCTTCCTTCTCCGGCGGCAGATCGCGGCCGAGGATCTCCTCCACCTCTTGCATGCGCTGGGTGGTCATCACCATCAGGCCCATGCGGGTGAGCGCGCGGACCTCGGGGACGGAGAGCCCCTCGGCGCGAGCCTGCTCTTCGGCGAGCGCCAGGTTGTCATCCACGAAGCGATCGGCGTAGGCGGTGAACGCCGCCTCGCCGGGCCGAGCCAGCCCCGCCACCTTCTCCGTGAGCTCGGCGCGCCACTGCGGCGTGAGCTGCGGCGGCCGTGGCTCAGGAGGCCGCGCCGGACGGGCGCTGACTGGACCTGGCTCCACCTTGGGACGCACGGGCAGAGCCGCGGACGCGCCGCCCTGCCCTTCATCTGGCGCTGGCGCCACGCTCGAAGCCGAGGGCTCGCGCAGCTTCCAGAGGACGGCGGCGATCGCACAGGCTGCCCCCAGCCCGGCGACGATCAAGACAGGGGTTCGGCGCACCAGGGCTCCTCAGGGATACGAGTAGCCAAAGCAGGTGCTGGCGATGCCGACCTGATCACCCATGCACGTCGAGAAGTAGCGAATCCAGCAGTCGCTGTTGCAGTTGGTGATGATGTTGTAGCTGCAGGTGTTGGAGCGCGCGGCGTAGCCCGGCGTGCCGTACTTGTTGTTGGTGTTGCCGCCGCAGGTGTTGAGGCGCGACTGCGCCGTCGACAGCGAGGTGCCCAGGTACTGGTAGTCGTACCAGCTACCGTTGGGCACCGAGTCAGAGGTGGTGCCAGCGTTGCAGTACCGCGTGGTGGTGAAGCCGTCGTAGTCCTGGTTCGACTGGATCGTGGTCCAGTTCGAGAGGCAACCGATGCGGTGGTAGGCGAGCCCAAGAAACAGGTTGTCGCGGTAGTACTCGACGTAGTAGTCGGCGTGCGACTGACGGGCGCTGACGAGGATCGTCAAAAAGGCGATGGCAAGAGCGATTTTCTTCACAGGTTCCTCCGGGGTTCGATAGCAGCGAGCCGCACCGCGCCAGCGCAGTGCGAGCAGCGGGCGCGCATCAAAACGCGCAACGTGAGTTGAAGCAAGAGTGAAATTGGATGACTGAGAATAGAATCCAGATCTCGTGGGCACCATGACGCATCGCGCTGATGTGCTTCGACAAGTCAGCTCCTATGTAGTTGGCAATCGGATATCGTCGAGACCCGCTCCCAGCAAAGGTTTCAGCGACCTGGACCTTCGCAGACAACATGTAGGGTTTTCCCCTCAGCGACTCGACCAAAGGTCGAACCGATCGCCCGCGACCAGCGCCTCGAATCCTCGCGTTGCGCACGTCGGTCCACGCGCGATCCACCGGGCTGCGCGGCTCGGCGCGGCGCGGCCCCTTACAACGCTGTTGCTCCGCTTGCTCCCCTTGGCCCCCTTGCTCCTGTGCTCGCTGGCCGGCTGCGGAGATCCTGCAGAGGGCGATCCGTTCGCCGAGCCGTCCCCAGCGGCGTCCGGCGAGCCGCTCCCGCTCGCGTGGCCGCCGCTTCGCCAGGACCACCGGGGCAGCGACGTGGTGGCGGCGCAGCTCCTGCTCCGGCAGCGCGGCTACCAGGTCCCGGTCGACGGACGGTTTGACGCCACCACCGAGCGCGCGGTGCGCCAGCTCCAGCGCGCCTGGGCGCTGCCCCCTGACGGCGTGCTGGGGGCCTCCACCTGGCCGCGCTTGATCTTCGAGGTTGGCGCGGCTTCACCTGCGGCGCCGGCCGCCGCGATCACCGCCGCACAGCTCTTGCTCACCGAGCACGGCCACCCCGTCGCGCCGACAGGACAGCTCGACGAGGCCACCGCGCTGGCGGTCTCCGAGCTCCAGGCGCGCCACTGCCTCTGGCCCACCGGCCAGCTCGGCGTATATGGCTGGAGCGCGCTCTTGTCCCATCGACGATATTGCCCCCAGGACAAGCTCGGCACGCTCGCCATGGACGAGGTGGCCAGGCTCGCGCGCCAGGCTGGCGTCTCATGCGGAGAGCCGCTCGCGATCGCCGTGGCCATCGCCGCGGCGGAGTCGACCTTGCGCACCGAGGCTGTCCACGGCAACGGCCCCACCGCCGGATGCCCACACGGCAGCCTGGACGTGGGGCTGTGGCAGCTCAACGACTGCTATCACGCCGAGGTGAGCCGACCGTGCGCGCTCGACGCCACCTGCAACGCGCGAGCGATGTACGACATCAGCGACAGGGGTACGAACTGGTCCCCGTGGTCGACGTACAAGCGCGGCGCCTATCTCGCCTGGCTGCCGCAAGCGCTGGAGATCACGGCGAGCGTCTGCCGTTGATCTCCGACGCTTCTTTGCAGCCCAGAAGCGCCGGCTAGCTGCTACCATGCTCTCCGTGAATTCCCGTATTTTTTCTTGTCGTGTGTGGGGCGTGCTTGCAGTTGGGCTGGCAAGTGCTTGTGGTGGCGGCGGCGGCGGCAACGCCCCGCAGGATGGCCCGCCGGGCCCCACCGATCCGGGCACTCCGCCGCCGGCTGCGCCCTATTGCACCCCAAGAGCCGGCACGAACCTCAAGCTCACGCCGATCGCCCAGAACCTGGAGCGACCGGTGTTCGTCACCAGTCCGCCGGGCGATGCGCGCCTGTTCATCGTCGAGCAGACCGGCGCCATCCAGATCTTCAAGAACGGCGCGCTCCTGGCAAACCCGTACCTGACGATCAACGTGAACGCAGGCGGAGATGAGCAAGGGCTGCTCGGCCTGGCGTTTCATCCCAAGTTCGCCCAGAACGGGCGCTTCTTCGTCCACTACATCGTCCCCGGCGGCAACAGGATCCGCATCGCGCAGTACACCGCGACGCCGACCGCGGACACCGCCAGCACGACGGAGAAGGTGATCCTCGAGATCGCCCACCCGTACGACAACCACAACGGCGGCACGGTGGCGTTTGGCAAAGACGGCTACCTGTACATCTCCACGGGGGATGGCGGCGGCGGCGACGACGCGGCCGGCAACGGCCAGAACAAGACCTCGCTCCTGGCCAAGATCTTGCGCATCGATGTCGATGGCGGCGACCCGTACTCCATCCCGGCGACCAACCCCTGGGCGCAGACCAGCGACGCCAAGGAGACCTTCGCCTACGGCCTGCGCAACCCGTATCGCTTCACCATCGACATCAACGGCGACCTCTGGATCGGCGACGTCGGCCAGGCGACGATCGAGGAGCTCGACGTCATCCGCGCCGGCACCAGCGGCCAGAACTTCGGCTGGCCGGTGTTCGAGGGTGAGCAGTGCTTCACCGCGGACTCGGGTGGCAACGCTGGCTGCGACACCCCCGCCAACTACGTGATGCCGGTGACGCAGCGGGTGCGCGGCGCCAGCGCCTCCATCCTGGCTGGCCCGGTGTACCGCGGCTCGTGCATGCCGGACCTGGCCGGCCGCGCGTTCTTTGGCGACTACGCCACCGGCGAGGTGCGCAGCCTCCTCGCCAGCAGCAACAAGACCGCGTACGCGCAGACCACCGACCACACAAACGATCTGGACCCGAGCCCTCGCAAGCTGGAGGGCGACTTCTCGTCGTTTGGCACGGACATCTACGGCGAGATCTACCTGACCGTGCTGCGCGCCGGGCGCCTGTACCGCATCGAGCTCGAGTAAGCTCTCGTCATGCGCCCTGAACACTTCGTCGCCGGGCTCGAGCGCAACGTCCCCGAGCGCGGGCTCCTGCAGCAGCACGAAGAGGAGTTCGAGCACGGCGCCGCCGAGACCTACGATGAAGCGGTGGCGCACAGCGATCTGGCGCATCGCGCCCACCACGACGACATCATCGCCGCGGTGAGCGCCATCGCCGAACATCGCCCGCTGGATCTCGACGTGCTGTCGCTCGGCGAGCAGGAGCGAAGCGCGCTGGAGGCCCTGCGCGCCGCGTTCGAGGGCCGAGATTCCCACAACGCCTTCGTCTACGCGGAGCATCGCCGCGAGATGCTCGAGCAAGCGCTGGCGGCGCTGCAGCCCACGCTCGCGCTCGACGTCTCGCGCATCCCGGAGCTGCACGACAACTACGAGCGCATCATCGCCGAGGTCACCGAGCTCAGAGCGCACCTCGAGCAGCTGGAAGACGCGCAAGACGACGAGCACATGCACGTGGCGGTGCAGAAGAAGGACGAGCCCAACGGACGGCGACGACGGCGACGGCGACGACGGCGGCGACGAGGGAGAACAGGACGACGACAAGCAGCGGCCCGCGAGCGACCAGGGCTTGCGCGCCGACAAGCCCTCGGACGAAGCGCCGCCGGTGGGGAGCGGCAAGAGCACGGTCTGGGACGATCCTGCCGACGACGCCGCGCCGGGATCTCAAGCCGCGCAAGGCTCGCAGGCCGCGCAGGCCGGCACCGAAGCAGCCGCGACCGCCAACGAGAGCGCCGGCCGCGGGGTGCTCTCGCGGCTGGGGCGGGCGCTCGGCCTGGGCGGCAAGCGACCTGACGAGACCTGACGAGACCTGACGGCTCGGCACCGCCCGGAGCGAGCCTAGTACGAGTCCTCTTCCAGATCGTCCTGGCGAAGCTCGGCGGAGATGCGCTGGGCCGCCGCGATGCCCGTCACCACCGCCACCCCGAACACCACGAAGCTCCAGTCCACGCCGACCCGGTTGCGCATCCCCGGCTTGGTGGCGATGAACACGCTGCCGGCCACGATCGCGACCAGCAGCCCCAATAGCGCGAGCGACGCAGGCGAGATGGGGAGCTGCAGCCGGCTTCGGCCCAGCGCCAGCAGCGCGCAGATCACCAGGCACACGATGGCCAGCGCCGAGGCGCCCAGGGTCGCCATCCCGGCGGGCACGAACGCTGGCGAGATGGCCTCGGGCGGGTGGGTCTGCAGCAGCACCGGCAGCTCGCTGTTGGGCCGGGTCAGGCATCGCCCCTCGCGACACTCCGTGTTGCGGATGAGCCCGTAGGACACCGTCACCTGATCGTTGCCGTTGGCCAGCCAGCGCTTGGACATGCACACCGCCGCCAGCAGCGTCGCCGCCACCAGACACAAGACGATGGACGTCACCGGCAGCGGGCGGCCAGGCGGCGTAGCGACCTCGGAACCGGCAGAGACAGGGGTCATGAGCGGCGTCCTAACGTGGGCAGTTGCGGCATGACCTTGCCCATCTCGGCATACTCGGAGTGGGCGCCGGTCCACAGGTCCTCTGCGCAGAGCTCGCGCCCGGCCCGCGCGGCGATCACCGCCGCGCGCACCACGGCGTTCTTGATATAGCCCCCGGTCATCTCGAAGCGCTCCGCCAGCGCGCGGAAGTCGATGGCCTCCGTCACCCCGGCGGCCGGCGGCAAGAGCGTCCGCCAGAGCTGCTCGCGCTCCTCGGCCTCGGGCTCGGGGAACCGGATGCGGAAGTTCAGGCGGCGCTGCAGCGCTGGATCGATCGCGTTCTCGGCGTTGGTGGTGAGCACGCTGATGCCGTCGAAGGTCTCCATCCGCTGCAGGATGTAGTTCACCTCCAGGTTGGCGAACCGGTCCTGCGCGCTCTTTAGCTCGGTGCGCTTGCCAAACAGCGAGTCGGCCTCGTCGAACAGCAACATGGCGTGCGCGTCCTGCGCCTCGTCGAAGATCTTGGCCAGGTTCTTCTCGGTCTCACCGACGAACTTGGACACCACCGCGGACAGATCGATGCGGACCAGCTCCAGCCCCAGCTCCGAGGCGATCACGCTGGCGGCCATGGTCTTGCCGGTGCCCGGCTCGCCGGAGAACAGCGCCGAGACCCCGCGCGAGATCCCCAGGTGGCGCTGAAAGCCCCACTTCTCCAGGATGAGCGACCGCTCGCGCACCATCGCCAGCATGTCGCGCAAGGGCTCGACGACGTCGTCCGGCAAGATCAGCTCCGAGAAGCGCGACTTGCGCGCCACCACGGTGCCGAACGTCCCGAGCCGCAGCGACAGCCTGCGCCCGACCGCGGCCTCCAGCTCGTCGCGCGACAAGGTCCCCCCGAGCGCGGCAGCGTGCTCCGACGCCTCGGCGACGACCTCGGCGATGGCGCCCGGGCCGATCACGTAGTGCCCGGCCAGCTCCGGCGCCAGCTCGGACAGCCTGGGCGCGCCCTCGGCCACCGGGTAGCGAGCCAGCGCCACCTGCCACGCGCGCTCGCGGTCCTCCAGCGCGGCGCGGCTCATGGACACCACCGCCACCGGCCGCTGCACGTCCACGTGGCCGCCGCGCCCGGCCGAGCCCATCAGCAGGAGGCCGCCGTGCCGGCGCAGCGCCGCGACTTGCTCGGGATCCACCGCGCCGCTGTCGTCCCAGAGCGCGTCGATCTCGGCCAGGTACACCGCGGCGTCGAGCAGGGTCGCCGCCGCGAGCACGTCGGCCAGCCCGGGCGCCTTGCGCTGGCGCTCCGCGGCCAGAAGCGCTGGCACCGACGCGCACAGGAGCGGCTTGCCCAGCGCGCGCGCCAGCACGTGCGCGGCGGCGCGCCGGCCGCTGCCGCGCGGCCCGCGCAGCACCACCGCTGGCAACGCGCGTCCGGTCGCCAGCGCGGTGCCCAGCACCGAGCCCACCTGCGCCAGCGTGCTCTCGGTGGTCGGCGGCAGCGCGCAGCCTAGCTCCGCCGCGCACGGGAGCAGCACCGCGAGCTGCGCCAGCGCGGGCGGGACCTCCTCTTGCCCCGCCAGCCAGCGTAGCAAGTGCCCCCGCGCCATCACGGACGCGCCGAGCCCCTCCCCTTCGATGGCCAAGAGGCGGCTCCTGCGCAGCGGCGCGCCAGGCCACAGCTCCGCGGCCACGTCCTCCGCCGGCACCTCGCACAGCACGTCCGCGCAGCTCTCCGCGGGCAGCTCCCGCAGCCGCCGGCCGGCCAGCGCGTGCAAGAGATCGCGGCTGTCAGGATCCAGCTCGAACGCCACCGCCAAGAGCACCAGCTCCCGCGCCACGTCGGAGAGCCCGAACCGGCGCGCCAGCTCGTGCAGCCGCGCGGCGAGCGGACGGCCGCCGCCGCTGCCTTCCGCGCCCTCCGCGCCTTCCGCGCCTTCCGCACCGCGCGATGCGCCGCCGCTGCCGCCGTCGGCGCCCTCCGCGTCGCGCGCCGCCCCGAGCGCCGCCGCCACCTGCGCCGCCGCCGCCCGGTGGCTGCCCCGCGGTCGCAGCGTCCCGGCGCTCAGGCGCTCGAGCGATGCGGCGTCTCGTACGTACACGCCGGCCGGCCGCGCCTCGGCGAGCCCAGCGCCGGCGTTGAGCCGACGCAGCACCGCGGCCTCGATCTGCAGACGGATGCGCGCCAAAGACGCGGCGAACTCGGGGCGGTGCATCAGCCTGCGGATTGTACTCCTGCCAGAGCGCAAGGTGGACGAAGGCCACAGGTTGCGGGCGGAAACCTCACGAGAGACACGGTTCGAGACCGCGCCCGAGGCACCGCGCGTCACCCGCGTCGCCTCGCGTCACCGGCAGGCGTGCCCGCCGTCCCGCGTCAGCGCAGCGCGATCTCGAAGCCCAAGGACAGCGCCAGGCCAAGCTGCGGTCCGGTGCCGAGCCCCCGCGAGAACAGGCCGCCGCCCACCTCGAGCTGCCCCGAGGCCACCACCCTGGTCGTCGCCGAGACGTCCGCCATCACCCCGCCGCCGCCCAGGAGCGGCACAGCGAGCCCCGCCACCGAGTCGCCGGGGAACCGCACGAAGCGCAGCCCCACGCCGAGCCGCGCGAACGGCGAGAAGTGGTTCCGCGCCGGCCACACCCGGCGCACCGCGGCGACAAAGTCCACCGCGAAGCCGTCCACGGCGCCGTGATCGCACACCCGGACGTCCTGCCGGTCGCGAAAACAGGCGGCGTCGTTGCCGCCCAGCGTGAACGCCGCCGCGCCGTCGAACCAGTCGGTGCGAGAGAGACGGTAGAGATACGTCCCGGTGAGGCGCACGCCGCCGGGCGTCAGGCGCCCGCCAAAGGCGACCCCGACGCTGCCGCCGATCCCCTGCTCCATCCACGCCGAGCCGAGCGATCCCGGCTCGGGCGTCGCGTCGCTCGCCGCATCGCTCGCCGCATCGCTCGCCGCCTCCGGCGCTGGCGACGCAGGGTCAGCTTCGGGGGCCGAGTCGGTCGCGCCCTCGGCGGCAGCCGGCGCCGCGTCGGCAGGCTCCTCGAGCTGCGCGTGCGCCGCGCCAGGCGCAGCCAGGAGCAACGCCCACAGCACCGCGAGCGGACCGCGCCGACCAACGGCCCGCGGCCACCGAGACGAACACCGACGAGAACCAAGCGCTAAGCCCTGCATGATCAATCGCCGAGGCAGACTTTCCCCGAGGCGCCGGACAGCGCCTGGCACTCCCAGGTCGGCCCAAGGAACTCGCAGGCCGCGTTGTCAGCGCACGACAGCAAGCAGATGCCGCCTGCGAGCTGACGGGCACACCTTGCGTCTTGCGGGCAATCCGTGTCGCTGCGGCACCCTATCGAACAGAAGCCGCCCGGAAAATCCCCGCCGGTGTAGCAGCGCTCGTCGCACTCGCGATCCGTGTCGCAGCGCGCACCGACGGCGCGCGACACCGGCGCGTCGGCGCACCCGGCCACGCTCGCCAAGGCAAGAACGGTGAAGACCCAGATGCTGGAACGACGCATCGCACCGACCCTATGCCAGGACGCCTGCAAAACGCCAGTTTCGGGTTTCCATGCCAGCCGTGTCCTGGCTCACGCTGTAGTAGAGTGCCGGCCATGCGTCAGCTCCCCTCCCTGCTCCTCGCCAGCTTGCTCGGCGCGCTCGCCGCGTGCCCTGCGCCCCGCACGACGGCGGCGACCCGCCCCACGCCCGCCGCCTTCGACCCCGCGAACTCCGAGCCAGCAGCGCTGGCCCTGGTGGACACCGCCATCGCCGCCCTGGGCGGGCTTGACAAGTGGCAGCAGGTCAAAGAGCTCCGCTTCGAGGTGCTGTACAAGCAAAGCGGCACGCTCGGCGCCCGCTATCAGCACCGCTGGGATCGCTGGAATGGCCGGCATGCCATGCGCACCGCGGACCTCAAGACCACCGGCAACCGCGAAGAGGACATCAAGTGGCACGATGTCCGATACGATATCTTCAACAAGGACGCGATCTTCTGGTCGTCGTACGCAAACCAGGAAGCAGAGCGCGGCAACTACGAACAGGCCGCCGAGCAAGCGCGCGTGCGCCTGGCCGAGGACGGCTATCGCGTCGCGCTGTTCTACAAGCTGCGAGACCCGGGCGTGCGCCTGGCTCTGGCCGGCTCGCTCGCGCCAAGCGCGGGCGTGTGTGAGCCCAGCTGCAACTCGGTCAAGGTCACCTTCGACGCCGGCACTGGCACCGACACCTGGACCGTCCACTTCAACAAGAACTCCAACCTGCCGGAGATCTTCGAGCAGGAGACCTCGCGCGGCCGCCTGGGCTACCGCATCGGCGCGTGGGCTGACGCTGGTGGCCTCAAGTGGCCGAGCCTCTTGTCCAACATCGGCCTCGCTGGCGAGACCTTCGAGTTCGTCAACATCGCCGTGGGCGACCCATCCGACGCTTCGTACGGCCGCGACCTCTGATCCTGCCTGAGCCGAGCCTGCCTGGGCCTGGCTGAGCTTGGCCTGCGCCGGCAGCCGGCGCTGCCGTCACGTGTCCTTGGTGTCCTTGGTGTCCTTGGCGTCCTTGGCGTCCTTGGCGTCCCTGGCGGCGTCCCTGCCGTCCCTGCCGGCATCCGTGCCGCCCAGCGGGACGCGCAGCCGGAACGTGGCGCCCTGGCCCATCGCGCTCTCCACCACCGCCTCGCCGTGATGGGCGCGCGCGATGTGCTGCACCAGCGCCAGGCCGATGCCGGAGCCGCGAATCGGCTTGAGGCGCACCGCGCGCGCTCGATAGAAGCGCTCGAACACGTGGAGCTGCTCGTCTGCCTCGATGCCCGGCCCGAAGTCGCGGACCACGAGCTCCACCCATGAGCCTCGCCGCGCCAGCCCCACCTCGATGCGCTTGCCCTCGGCGGCGTACTTGATGGCGTTGTCCACCAGGTTGAGGACCGCCAGCGTGTAGGCGTTGGCGTCCAGCCGCACCAGCGGCAACCCCTCTTCGATGTCCACCGTCAGCGTCATGCTGGCGGTGCTGACCCGGCGCTGGCACACCTCGAGCGCGCGCGACAGCACGTCCCCAGGGTCGCAGTCCGCGAACTCGTAGCCGCCGCCGCCGCGCTCGATGCGCGCGAAGTCCAGCACGTTGTCGATGAGCCGACCGAGCCGCACGCTCTCTCGCCAGATGATCTCCGCGTACTCGGTCGCCTGGCCCGGTCCCTTGACCCGGCCCAGCGCCAGCATCTCGCCGAACATGGAGATGATCGACAGCGGCGTCTTGAGCTCGTGCGAGACGTTGGAGATGAACTCGCTCTTGAGCTCGTTGGCGCGGCGCTCACGGCGCATCGCCACCGCCAGAAAGCCCAGCCCGGCGAGGATCACCGTCACCGCCAGCCCGATCAGGAAGAAATCGATGATGCGCCGACGGCTGCGCGCCGCGCTGGAGGCCGCGTCCTTCTGCGCCACTCGCACACGCCAGGCGTTCACTGTCTCGGCGAAGGACTGCTCCACCACCACCCCGGCGGAGGCGTCGCGAAACGGCGAGCCGTACACCAGATCCCCTCGCTCATCCACGATCTGATAGAGGAGCTGTGAGCGCGCGGCGAAGAACTGCGGGAACACGCTGCCCACCAGGTGAGACAGATCTGCCTCGATGACGATGTAGAACGTGCGGCCAGAGCTCACCCGACGAATGTAAGAGAACAGATAAGGCCGCCCATCCCACACCCGGTGGACGTGGCCGCGCACGCCCAGCGGCGCGACGCGCAGCGGCAGCTCCGGCGCGATGCGCTCGCGGAAGAAGCCGATGAACGCGAGCCCCGCCTCGCGCGGACGATTGCTGTAGTGCCCCCCGGGCAAGACCCCAAGGTCTGCGTCGAGCACGAAGATGCTGGCCACCGCGCCGCGCGCGTTCTTCACGATCTCGGTGAGGTTGGGCAGCGGATCGAGGCCCACGCTCTCGAACAGCTTCTCGTCGGCGTCGAGGAGCTGCCCCTCGATCTCCAGCACCTTCTCGTCGGCGAGCTCGCGCAAGGTGTCGCGGATGATCTCCCGCTCCCTGGAGCTGACCTCGCTGGTGTAGCTGTAGCCGTAGTAGGCCAGCGCCGCCGCGGCGACCAAAATCGCGAAGATCAAGGCATTTACGAGCAACAGCCGGCGCACGCCCGGCGCATCCTAGCAGGGCGACGACGCGCGGCGGGCAAAGGAGCCACATCGTGTCATCGACACCGCCGTATATCTTTGAAACTGTTGATATCAGACCACAACTGCGCGCCCTTGGGGCGGCGCTGCCCCGGCCAGCAAAACCAGAAGGCATCATCTAATCTGATGTCGTCTGGTTGCTACATTCGGCGGACTGTGTTAGAGGCTCAAGGTATCGCCGCTGCCAATCCGGAGTCCGGAGTGGTGGTATTTTCAGTAGGTTAGCCCACGAGGCACTCGTCCAGGAAGAGGCAGGGATGGATTCCATCTTTGAAGAAGACGCGGATGAGGTTGGAGGAGAGATCGAGGCGTACTGCCCCTCTCCCCGGTGCAAGGCGGATACGACGCACACCATCATCAGCATGTACGAGGACGAAGTCCGGCGTGTGCAGTGCGTGGTGTGTGGAGAGGTCCATGCGTACCGGAAACCTCGCGGAGATGGAGAAGAGGCAGGCGAGGCCGCCAAGGCCAAGCGGCCCGAGCGCAAGGTCAAGTGGGAAGACGGCCTGGCACGCGCCACGGATACGGATCTCTCCAACTGCCGCCCATACTCCATCCGTGACACATACGAAGAGGGCGACGTGGTGTCCCACCCGGTGTTCGACATCGGGTTCGTGACCGAGCTGTTGCCTGACAACAAGGTGGCGGTGATCTTCCGCGAAGGCGATCCGAAGATCCTCGTTCACAACCGCGGCGATCTCGCCACGCGCATGCCGGACATCAGCGAGATCCCGGCGCCGCGCGAGGCCAAGAAGAAGAAGCGCACCAAGAAGCCGGAGCCGGTGGCGCAGCCGATCTCGCGCAACAAGGTGCAGGTCGAGGCCGCCATCGAGACCGCGCGCCACGCCGCGCAGTCGCGCATGGATGAGGCGCAGCGCTCCGCGGATGAGCGCAACAAGCGCCTGAAGGCCGACGTCAAGAAGGTCGGCAAGCCGGCGGCAGCGCCCGGCCCCGCCGGCAAGGCCGCCAAGACCGAGGCGAAGACCGACGCCAAAGCCGACGCCAAGACCGAGGCGAAGACCGACGCCAAGGCCGACGCGAAGGCCGACGCCAAGACCGACGCCAAGGGTGCCAAGGGCAAGGCCGCCAAGCCCGCTGCGGCCCCCGCCAAGCCGGCCAAGCCCGAGCCCAAGACCGAGGCAAAGCCCGAGCCCAAGCACGACGCCAAGGCCGCCAAGTCGGCCAAAGCCGAGCCCAAGGCCAAGGCCGCCAAGCCGGCCAAGCCCGAGCCCAAGGCCAAGGCCGCCAAGCCGGCCAAGCCCGAGCCCAAGGCCAAGGCCGCCAAGCCGGCCAAGCCCGCTGCCAAGAAGCCCGCCAAGCCGGCCAAGCCCGCTGCCAAGAAGCCCGCCAAGCCCGCCAAGCCGGCCGGCAAGAAGCCCGCCAAGAAGAAGTAGCTAACGAAGGCGCCAGCTAGGCGCCTTCGTTTCTTGTGGCTGGCCAGCAAAGAGCTGGCTGGACGAAAAGAGGCGCCAGGTAGGCGCCTCTTTTTTCGTCAGCGCCGTGGGGTGGCGGCAAGTGGGCGGCGAAAGAGACGTCAGTGCGCCTCGTCGTCGTGGACCTCCTCCACGGTCGCGAGCACGTCCTTCACATCCAGCAGCCGCAAGCGCTCATCCCAGGGCACGCGCACGCCAGCGTCTTTGCGGAACAGCACGTAGGCGTTGTGCGGAACCCCGGAGACGTTCTCGGCGACATCGTCGGAGTTGGGGCGATCACGAGCCACCTCGATGACCCTGCCGTAGAGCGACTCGTCGTGGGCTTCCTTGGCGCCAGCGGGCAGATAGAGACCGGAGTCAGTCCGCTCGTCCTCCCGGATCACCTGCACCAGCACGCGCATGCCCAGCGGGAGAATCAAGCGATGTTTCAGCCGTCGACTGGAACTGGAATCGGGGTCAGAGGTCACGCTCGAATACTACTTGTCCATGCGGCTGGAGGCACCTCACACGGCGAAATCCCGCTTGCTGAAGTGTCGCGCGGAACTCGTCCAGCAAGGCCGTGAACCTGGCCTCCTCGCACGAGCCGGACCGCAGCTCCAGGCGATCTCCGTCGGGCGCGAGCTGCGCGTAGACCCGCGCCTTGCCCAGCGCGGCGCGGAGCGCGCCGATGGCGTTGGCGCTGCTGGTCGCCAAGACCGGAGTCCCTGGCCCCGCGCTCGCCTGGGCTGCGGGCGCCTCGGTCACCAGCGGCGCGCTGACGGGCGCCGGCTCCTCGGCAGCCGGCTCGTCGGCGCGGCTCGCCACGCCGCCGCGCAGCACCGCCACCGCCACGCCCGCGGCCACCGCCAGGCCGAGCCCCGCCACCACCCAGGCCGGCCGCGCCCCCGTCCGCTCCACCGCGGTGCCACCTGGCGGGGCAGACGCCCGCCGCGCGCGCGGCTCGGCCCCTGGCTCTCCGCCGTCCGTCGAAGAGCTCAGCGGATAGCGACACCTTGGGCAGCGCGCGTACCCCACCGCCACCGGCAACCCACAGCTCGCGCACGACCTGGCGTCCATGCGCGTCATCATACTCGCAGCGCGCGGCTTTCGCGAACCTGACGGCTTGCCGCGCCGCCGGTCGCCGCGCCGGTCGCCGGTCGCCGCAGTTCGCCGCGCCGGTCGCCGCAGTTCGGGGCCGGTCCCGGCGCTACCCTCGCGGGCTTCGGCGTCGACGCAGCAGCAGCAAGAGCCCGGTGCCGAAAAACAGGATCATCGAGCCTGGCAGGTTCGTGCCCGCGCTGCAGCACCCCTCGCCGGGGCTGTTGACGTCGCTGCAGGTGCCGGGGTCCTTGGCCAGCGGATAGATCCCGCACATCGCGTTCACCTCTTCCTGGTGCAGGTCCGCCTTCTTGATCTCACTGCACTCCTGGAAGTTGTACATGGTGTGCTCCCGGATCGGAGACATCTCTGGCAGGACAGCGCACGCTGGGACCGCGTTGCCTTTGTCATCCACGCGATCCGGATCGCCCCCCGCCAGGCAGGGGTGCTCCAGCCCCAGGACGTGCCCCAGCTCATGGGTCAGCGTGTTGGCGAGGTCGGACTTGCACGGCGCGTTGCTGGCGGACTGGCCGCTGGCGGAGATGGCGAAGTGGACGCCGTTTAGCTCCACGTCCGCGTCCATGATCTCGCCGTCGCGAGAGCTGTTCGGATCGTTGACGAAGGACACCGTGGTCAGCCCCGCCGCCGACGGCCCATAGTTGCGCGCCGGGTCATCGCCGATGGCCGGCCGGCCCCAGACCTGGTCGCGGAACTTGATCACGTTGACAAAATCGCGCCCCACCTCCGTGGCCTTGCGCGGCAGCTCGACCAGGTTCATGTACGAGCACGACGCCACCCGGGTGTTCCACTCCGCGATCGACTGGCTCACCACCGTCCCCTCCAGATCTCCGGCCAGCGCCGTGGTGCCGCCCAGGTCCGTGATCATCTGCACGCAGCCAGACTTCCAGTACAGCGGCTTGCCGCTCGCCTTCGCCGTCGTGCGGACGAACTCGAAGCCGCCGGTGACCTGCAGGTCCTCCACCACCAGCGAGCTGCGAGCCGACAGGTCCATCGCCTCGCGCGCCGCCACCGCCACCACCATGCCCGGCGAAAGGATCGGCGGGCCCGGGATGGTGATCATGCTCACCCCGTCGGCGGTGCCTCCGAGCTGACTCACCGTCACGTCGCCGGTCGCGGTGGCGACCACCGCCTCGGTGACGATGCGGCTGCCGTCCGCCGTCCACCGGCTCTTCGCGCTCTTGACCACGCCCTGCACGGTGACCGGCCGCGCCGCCGCGGTGGCCACCGCGCCCGCCGTCAAGAGCGCTCCCAGCGCCAGGGCCCGGGCGGCAGAAAAGCGGAGAGATCGAGGCGGTCGGGACGGGGTCCGCAGCGTGGGCATCTTTTGCAGCCTAACACGGCATGTTACAAGACCCCACCATGACGACTGCTGCCCGCCCCGTGCGTGTGCGGATTGCACCCTCGCCCACGGGCGACCCGCATGTCGGTACCGCCTACATCGCCTTGTTCAACTACGTGTTCGCAAAGCACGTGGGTGGAACGTTCATTCTTCGTATCGAGGACACCGATCAAACCCGGGCCCGTGCAGATTCCGAACAGATGATCTACGACGCCCTGCGTTGGGTGGGGCTGTCATGGGACGAGGGGCCGGACGTCGGCGGCCCCTTTGGCCCCTACCGTCAGAGCGAGCGCGGCCCCATCTATGCCGAGCACGCGCGCATCTTGATCGACAACGGCCGCGCTTACCGCTGCTTCTGCACCGCCGAGCGCCTGGCCGCCGTGCGCGCCCGCCAGCAGCTCGAGAAGACCGGCCATGGGTATGACCGGCACTGCCGCAGCCTGCCGCGCGAGGAGTCCGACGCGCGCGCCGCCGCCGGCGAGGCCTTCGTGGTCCGCCTGGCCGCGCCGTTGACCGGCAACGTCGTGGTGCAGGACAAGCTGCGCGGCGACGTCACCATCGACGTCGGCCAGATCGACGACCAGGTCCTGCTCAAGTCCGACGGCATGCCCACGTACCACCTGGCCAACGTGGTCGATGACCACCTGATGGAGATAAGCCACGTCATCCGCGCCGAAGAGTGGATCTCCTCCACGCCCAAGCACGTGCTCCTGTACCAGGCGTTTGGCTGGCAAGAGCCCCAGTGGCTGCACATGCCGCTCTTGCGCAACGCCGACAAGTCCAAGATCTCCAAGCGCAAGAACCCGGTGTCCATCAACTACTACCGGGACGCCGGCATCCTGCCGCACGCGCTGCTCAACTTCCTGGCGCTGATGGGCTGGTCCTTCGGCGACGACCGCGAGAAGTTCACGCTGGCGGAGATGATCGAGGTCTTCTCCTGGGAGCGCATCTCGCTGGGCGGGCCGGTGTTCAACCTCGAGAAGCTGACCTGGCTCAACGAGAAGTACATCCACGACCTGGACTACGGCCAGCTCGCGGACGCCTTCCTGGGCTGGCGCATGCGCCGCGAGCACTGGATGCAGATCCTCCCACTGGTCCGCGAGCGCATCAAGAAGCTCGACGAGATCATCCCGATGACGGAGTACTTCTTCTCCGGCGACCTCGACTACTCCGCCGTGCTCGGCGACCTGGTCGTGCCAGAGGTCGCCCCGGCGGACGTCGGCAAGGGCCTGCTCGCGTACGTCGAGCGCTTCGAGGCCCGCGAGGGCTGGAGCGCCGCCATGCTGGAGGAGGAGGCGCGGGCCTGGTGCGAGGCTCTCGGGTGGAAGCCCAAGCACGGCTTCATGCTCCTGCGCGTCGGCTCCACCGGCCGCAAGGCCTCGCCGCCGCTGTTCGAGACCATGGCCGTGCTCGGCAAAGAGATCACCCGCCGTCGCCTGCGCCGGGTGGCGGAGGTCATCGCCTCCGGTGGCAAGGTCAAGTAGCGCATGCCCACGCCAGCGCTCCGCCGAGGGTTCGCCGCGCTGGGGCGCGCAGCCAGGGCGCTCACCATCGACCAGTGGCGCGCCATCGACGCCGAGCCCAGCGCCCCGCTCGAGCCGCTCGCGCCGCTCGATCCGGCCGCCCCGCCGGCCGCCGCGCCGCTCGACCCGGCCGCCGCGCCGGTGCCGCCCCGCCGCGGCTTCGACGCCACCGCGCTCGCGGTGCTGGTCACCGTCGCCGCCTCGCTGACCCTGCAGGAGTACTACGGCGGTCGCGACACCTTCGAGCGCTTGTTTGGCTCCCTGCGCGAGGCCACCGATCCGTACTGGCAACTCAAGGGCTTCGCCTGGTGGTCCGGGTGGCGCATCGCTGGCTATGTGCTCTTGCCCATGCTCGTCCTGTGGTGCCTGCCCGGCGAGCGCGTGCGCGACCACTACATCTCGCCGCGCGGCTTCTTCCGCCACCTGTGGATCTACGTCTTGCTGTTCGCGCTGGTGTTCCCGGCGGTGATCGTCACCGCGCGCATGCCCTCGTTTCAGGACACCTATCCGTTCTATCGCCTCGCCAACCGCTCCGCGTTCGACTTCTGGGCCTGGCAGGCGCTGTACGCTGCGCAGTTTCTGTCCCTCGAGTTCTTCTTCCGCGGCTTCATGTTGCAGGGCCTGCGCCGCGCCCTCGGCTCCAACGCGATCTTCGTGATGATCGTGCCGTACTGCATGATCCACTATGGCAAGCCGATGCCCGAGACCCTGGGCGCCATCGGCGCCGGCCTCATCCTGGGCACGCTGGCCATGCGCACGCGCTCCATCTGGGGCGGCGTGCTCATCCATGTCGGCGTCGCCATGTCGATGGATCTGCTGGCCATGCAGGGCTGTCCGCCGGCGTCCTCGGGCACGCCGTGCGGGCTGTGATCGCGGACGCCCCATGCTGTCCTCGTGGTGGCTCCACACCCAGTCCGCGCTGGCCCCGCTAGCGCTGGCCCTGCACCTCGGCGCGCTGCTCGTGCTCGCGGTGTACGGCGTCCATCGCCTGTGGCTCGTCCTTGGCGCCCTGCGCGCTCCCGGGCCCGCGCCAGACGCACCACGCGCAGCCGGCGCGCCAGACGCAGCCGACGCGCCACGCGCACAGGCACCACGAGCGCCGGGCGAACTCCCCGTCATCACCGTGCAGCTCCCGCTGTACAACGAGCCGGCAGTGGCCGCGCGCCTCATCGACGCGGTGGCGGCGCTCGACTGGCCCGCCGATCGCCTCGAGCTCCAGGTGCTCGACGACTCCACCGACGAGACCTCGCAGGTCTGCGCGCAGCGCGTCGCCGCCGCCCGCGCCCGCGGCCTCACCGTCACCCACCTGCGCCGCGCCGAGCGCACCGGGTACAAGGCAGGCGCGCTGGAGGCAGGCCGCCAGGTCGCCAGGGGCGAGCTTTTGGCCGTGCTCGACTCGGACTTCGTCGTCCCGCCCTCGTTTCTGCGGCAGACCGCGCCCGCCTTCGCCGCGCCGGACGTGGCCATGGTGCAGGCGCGCTGGGAGCACCTCAACCGGCAGGCCTCGCTGCTCACGCGCGTCCAGGCCCTGCTGCTCGACGGCCACTTCGCCATCGAGCAGCGCGCCCGCGCCGCCCGCGGCCACATCTTCAACTTCAACGGCACCGCTGGCCTGTGGCGCGCCAGCGCCATCGCCGACGCCGGCGGCTGGCACGCGGACACCCTCACCGAAGACCTCGATCTGTCGTATCGCGCGGCCTTGACCACCGCCCGCCGCTGGCGCTTCGTCTTCCTGTCAGCGGTCGCCGTGCCCGCCGAGCTGCCGGAGCACATGAGCGCGTTTCGCTCGCAGCAGTTCCGCTGGGCCAAGGGCTCGATCGAGGTCGCGCGCAAGCTCGCC
Organism: Myxococcales bacterium; assembly: GCA_016706545.1. GTDB lineage: Bacteria > Myxococcota_A > Polyangia > Haliangiales > Haliangiaceae > JABFXX01. The sequence goes on along the minus strand of JADJJK010000052.1, from coordinate 15,455 downwards.
GGGCCCGTCGCCCGCAGCGCGCGCTCGCCCGGCGCACGGCTCGAGGCGCTCATGCACCTGACCCACAACGTGCCGTACCTGGCCACCGCCGTCCTGGTGGTGAGCGGCCTCGCCGCCGCCGCGCTCGGCGCCACCCCGTGGCCCGCAGCCCTCACCCTCACCACCGCCGCCCTCACCGCGCTCGTCTCGTGCGGCTACGTCCTGGTGGCGCAGCGCCTGCTTGGCCGCCCGCGCCCGTGGGCCGCGCTCGCGCTGGTCCCGGCGATGAGCGCGCTGGTCGCCGGCATCTCCATCGGCCAGGCCCGCGGCATCGCCCAGGCCCTGCGCGGCCAGCGCACCGAGTTTGTCCGCACGCCCAAGACCGGGGGCGCCCCTGGCCTGGGCCCGCGCGCCCGCCGCCCCGCCGCCGCGTACCTCCCGGAGGCCACGCTCGGCCTCGCCGGTCTGACCGTCGCCGCGCTCACCGCGTCGCGCCAGAGCTGGCTCGCCGCCGCGCCGCTGGCGCTCTTTGGCCTGGGCCTTCTGTGGGTGGCGCTCGGATCTATGCGCGAATAGTGCGAGCGCGCGCCCTGTGACGCGGCGCCCCGCCCGACGCACGGCGGCTCGCAGGTCGTGCTAGCGTCTGCAGGAGATGGCGACCTCGGATCCGGACCCAAGGATCGGCCACGTAGTCGACGGCCGTTACCGGATCCTCGAGCGCCTGGCGCAAGGTGGCATGGGCGTCGTGTACCGCGCCGAGCGCGTGCCGGTGGGCAAGCCGGTGGCCATCAAGTTCTTGCACCACGTGTACGCCGAGGACGCCGCCAGCGTCGCTCGCTTCGAGCGCGAGACCCGCGTGCTCAGCAAGCTCGCGCACCCCAACTGCGTGTCCGTGATCGATTTCGGCCTCGACGGCGCGCCCTACCTGGTGATGGACTTCGCCGGCGGCGTGACCCTGCGCGCCGCCATGGACAAGGGCCCGATGCCCTTGCCCGAGGCCGTGGCCATCATCCGTCAGGTCCTCGCCGGCCTGGCCCACGCGCACTCGCAGGGCATCATCCATCGCGACATCAAGCCCGCCAATATCATGATCTCCGAGGAGATCGGCACCGGCCGCCACGTCCGCATCCTGGACTTTGGCCTCGCGCGCCTGGCCTCTTCTGCCAACGTCACCCAGAGCTCGGTGGCCATCGGCACGCCCTCGTACATGGCGCCGGAGCAGACCGTCGGGGGAGAGGTCGACCTGCGCACGGATGTCTACCAGGTCGGCGTGGTCCTCTTCGAGATGATCACCGGCGAGCGCCTGTTCGTCGCCGAGGACACCCACGCCCTCCTGGAGATGCACCGCACCGCCCGCGTGCCGCGCGTACATGAGGTGGCGCCCAGCGCCGCTCCCAAGCCCGGCCTCGACGAGGTGCTGCAGCGCGCGCTGGCCAAGGCGCCCGCCGATCGGTGGCAGACCGCCATGGAGTTCTCCGCCGCGCTCGAAGACGTGCTCGCCGGGCGCTGGCGCAAGCCCCCGTCCTCGCGCCGCGCGCTCCTGGCTCTCGCCGCGCTCCTGCTCCTCGCCGGCGCCGCGTACGCTGGCGTCAGCTTCTGGCGCCAGCGCGCCCAGCCCGCCGTGGCGCCGACGAGTTCGACGACGAGTTCGCCGACGAGCTCGACGACGAGCTCGGACGCGAGCCCAGGCGCCGCCGAGGATGCACACCGCGCCGAGCCCGCGCCCGACGCCGCGAGCCAGGCAGGCGCCGCGACCGACGCTGCCACCGACGCCGCGGCCGACGCTGCCACCGGTGCTGCCGCCGACGCCGCGACCGACGCCGCGACCGACGCCGCGCGCGCGATCGACGCCGCCCCGGCGGACGCAGGCGCAGACGCCGGAGCCAGGCCACCTGGCGCAGATCCGGAGCTCGAGCCGGTCGCCGCCGCAGATCCCGCCGCCAGCGCGCGCACCCGAGACGACAGCGCCGACGACGGCGACGCCCCGGCCGTCTCCCCGCCCCCGCCGCCGCCCCCCGTCGCCCTCGCCAGGACCTTGCCGGCCGTCACCGCGCTCATCAAGAAGGGCCAGCGCGAGGCCGCGATCGCGAGCTTGCACGCCATGTGGCAACGCTCCCCCAAGGACGCGCGCCTGCCCTATCTCCTTGGCAACCTGTACTTCGACAAGCGCTGGTGGACCGTCGGCATGCAGTACTACCACGCGGCCATCGCCCGCCTCGCCGGGTACCGGTCCAACCCGACGCTCATCCGCAACGTCATCGCGGCCATCGGCAACCCCAAGACTCGCGGCAAGGCCACCTACCTGCTCACCAAGACCATCGGACAAGGTGCCAAGGGATACGTTCGCACTGCGGCCAAAAGCCACCCGGACCCCGCTGTGCGAAAGGCCGCACAATCCCTGCTCAAGCGCTGGTAACTCCAGCCTATCGCGCGCCCCGCACCTGTGAGCCAGAGATAGGACCTGGGACCCTCGGTTTGGCTAGTACGCCCGCCGATGAGCCTCTATCATGCCGCGATGGCACGTACGCTCCTTCTCCTGTCGTCCCTCGCCGCGCTCGCCGCGCTCGCCGCGTGTGAGTCAGATCCTGAGCCGGGCGGCCCTTGCCGCACGGACATGACCTGCGGCGGCAGCCTGGTGTGCAACTTCCAGGCGACCTCGCCCACCTGCCTCGCCCCGGAGAAGGACGAAGACGGCGACGGCCTCAAGAACGAAGATGACTTCTGCCCCAACACCAACGAGGCGTCCAACAACGACGAGGACGGCGACGGCCAGGGCGACGCTTGCGACCTCTGCCCCATCGAGACCTTCCGCGCCTCCGTCAAGGACACCGACGGCGACAAGCTGGTCGGCACCTGCGACCCCGCGCCCACCGAGCCCGGCGACAAGATCGTCTTCTTCGAGGCCTTCGACAAGCCGGCTGCGCTCTCGGCCTGGACGCTCGACACCCCCGCCAACCTGTCCGTGTCAAACGGCGCGCTCCGCGTGACGGTCACCGGCGCAGGCCCCAGCGCAGAGGCCAAGCACGACCTGCCCACCACCGCCACCACCCTCGCCGCCTTCGCCGCATACCGCGTGGTGGACGCGGCCCCATCTGGCGTCAGCAACGCCAGCCGCCAGGTCAACGTCGCGCTCTATGATCCGGCGCCCAACACCGGCTCCGGCTCGGTCCTGTGCGGCCCCGTCAGCGCCGACGGCGGCGCCGGCCGCCTCACCGTCACCACCACCCAGGGCCAGAGCAGCTCCGCGCTGGTCAGCTCCTTCACCGTCAACGAGCCGTACCGCTTGCTGGTCCAGCAAGAGGGCTCGAGCGCTCGCTGCGTCCAGATCCGCGGCGACCTCACCACCGTCGCCACCACCAACCTCGAGGGCGCCCTGCGCCCTGGCGTGTCCTTGTCCGTGCGCGGCGTGTCCGCCAGCTACGACTACGTCCTGGTCATCAGCTCGCCCGTCCGCTGAGCGGACGCCGAGGCGAGTAGGCCGCGCGAAGGCTGAGCGAACGCCGCGCGAACGTCGCGCGAAGCCGCGCGAAGCCGAGCGAAGCCGCGCGAAGCCCAGCGAACGCCCAGCCTGGCGCGCTCTCGCTTGCGCGCACGCTCGCCCCAGGCGCAGCGCACCAGCGCTCAGCCGCCTGAGACCGCCGGGCCCACCGGACACGACACCCCGGTGCCGCCCAGCCCGCAGTACCCGCCGGGGTTCTTGCCCAGGTACTGCTGGTGGTAGTCCTCCGCGTAGTAGAACGGCGGCGCGTCCAGGATCTCGGTGGTGATGTCCCCGTAGCCCGCCGCCCGCAGCCGCTCGCCAAACCCGCCGCGCGACGCCTCTGCCGCTCGCCGCTGCTCCGCGTCGAAGCAGTAGATCCCGGACCGGTACTGCGTCCCCGAGTCGTTGCCCTGCCGCATCCCCTGCGTCGGATCATGACTCTCCCAGAACACCGCCAGCAGCTTGGCGTAGGAGACCAGCGATGGGTCGTAGATCACCAGCACCACCTCGTTGTGCCCGGTGCCTCCGCTGCAGACCTCCTCGTAGGTCGGGTTCGGCGTGTAGCCCGCCGCGTAGCCCACCGCGGTCGAGTACACCCCCGCCACCTGCCAGAACTTCCGCTCCGCTCCCCAGAAGCACCCCATGCCGAACATCGCCTGCCGCAGCTCTGGCGGAAACGGCGGCGCGAGCCGGTGGCCGTTGACGAAGTGCGCGTCGCTCACCGCCATCGCCGTCGCCCGCCCCGGCAGCGCGCTCTCCGGGCTCGGCATCCGCAGCTTCTTGGAGGTCATCCACATGGTGCTCGTGGCGTAGCACGCGAGCCCACCCCCGTCAGCCGCCCATTTCGTCAGCCCACTTGGCCCAGGAGCGCCACCACCGCCTGCGCCGTCTCGGCAGGTCGCTCGCGCTGCGGCGCGTGCCCCACCTCCGGCAGCACCACCCGGCGCACCGGCCCTGACACCCCGCGTTCGATCAGCTCCACCTGCGCCAGCGTGCCGTACGGATCGCACTCGCCCTGGATCACCACCACCGGCGCCGTCACCTGCGGCAGATAGCCCGTCAGATCGAATGCGCGAAAGCCCGGATCGAGCCATGCGTCGTTCCAGCCCCAGAACGCCACGTCGGTGTTGTCGCCGTGGTGCCGCGCCAGCTTCGCTCGCAGGTCTCCCTCCAGGTACGCCCGCCGCGCCCGCGCGATGGCCGCCACCGTCACGTCCTCGCAGATCACGTGCGGCGCCAGCAGCGCCAGCCCCGCCACCTGATCGCGCCCCCCCGTCGCCGCGTACACCAGCGAGATGGAGCCCCCGTCGCTGTGCCCCACCAGCACCGCCCGGTGGACCTGCGCCACCTCCAGCACCCTGGGCACCACGTCCCGGCCTTCCCGTTCCATGTAGTCGAGCGGCCGTGGCAAGGCGGTGCCGTCCGAGCCGCCATACCCCGCCCGGCTCCACAGCAGCACGTCCGCCTCTGCCGCGCGCGCCAGCGTCGCTGGCCAGTCCCGCCATGAGGAGACCGAGCCAAGCCCTTCGTGCAGCAGCACCAGCGTCGGACGCCCTGTGCTACTGCGCCCCGCGCTGCGGCGCCCCCGCGCGTCGTACCAGGCGACCTCCAGCGTCACCCCGTCCACGCGCAGCGAAGCCATGGATCAGCCCGTGCGGACCGAGAAGTCTCGCACCGCCACGATCGCAGAAGAGGTCATGTCGATGAGGAAGCTCCGCCCCGAGCCGATGCGCCCGTCGAACGCCAGCAGGTACCAGACGTCCAGCGTCCAGCCCGAGTGCTCGGATTCACAAGGCGGCGTCCACGACACCGCTTCCAGATCTCCCAGGTAGGTGGGCCGCTGCGGAGACGACGCCACCAGCCGCTTGTACTCCGAGGAGTCCTGCACCAGCGAGACCGCCGAGCTCGCGTCTTTTGCCCCCACCGTCCGCCGCCACGCCGAAGTCAGCCGACACCGCCCGACTTTGCCATCCGGAGCCAGCTCGATCTCGTACGCCTCGTCCGCCGGCAGCCCATCGAAGTCCGGCACATCGAACTCCGGGTACTTGTCCCGCTCCGCGATCACGTCCAGCCGGTCGTCAAAGGCCTCTTGCCCCGCGTCCAGCGTCGCTTCGCTGTAGTAGCCGTACACCCGCAACATGAGCTGTTGCGTCGGCAGCCGGTGGTCCCAGTCCACGATGGTCAGCGCCCCCGCGTACTCCTGACGGAACCGAGGCAGCGCGGGCAATGAGGCTGCCAGCTTCGCTGCTGCACCCTCGCCCACCAGGAGGCCCTGATAGGCCACGCGCGGGTGCAGCCGAATCTGCTCAGCGACGAACTCACGAAGATCTGCGGACACAGCCAGGACGCAGCATACACGTTGCGGCTCGATTGGGGACCACCCGTGCCCAGGTCCTTGCAGGTCCTTGCAGATCCTCTCCCTTGCGCCTGTGCTCCCACACCCCGAACCTCCTGTACCACCGTCGCGCAGCGTCGCGTGCTAGCCGAGCGAAGGTCGCTGACCTGTCGCCACGCTCGCGCCGCGACCGGCGTCCCTGGCTAGCATCCGACGCTGGCTCGATGAGTGTGCATGCCTGACGCAGCGTCTCCGTCGCCACCGCCACCGCTGTCAGCGACACGAGAAGCTGCGCTTCTTACGACAGGAAACCTGCCCCGGCCGCCGCGGCGCCCCCGCGGTGGAGCTGGCTTGATGGGTTTGGGGACGAGTCCGGCCTTGCGCACCTTGGCCAAGGATTTCCTTGATATCCCGCGTCATTGCCCCACCGCACACGCCTGCCTTCCCCACGCCTCTGCCTCCCTCGCCCTTGGTAACCCAACCCACACCCAACCCGACCACCTCGGAATCCCCCCCAACGGCTTGACATCAAACCACGTTTCACGGCATCAATAGCACCCCATTCCGAAGTAGCTCAGTGGTAGAGCAGGCGGCTGTTAACCGCCTGGTCGTAGGTTCGATCCCTACCTTCGGAGCCAGACCCCTTCGCTACAAAGCGATTTCTGGTTAACAGCGGCCCCCCCGGCCGCTGTTCTCGTTTCGGCCTGAAATTCCAAGCTTGTGCGCGCTCCGTCGCGCCCTGCGCCGCTCTCTCAAGGGGCCCAAGCGGGAGCCCTCGAGGGACAGAAACGCCTCCAGGCTGTCCAAAGGGGCCAAGGGGAACCAAGGGTGGTTAACAGGCTGGCCGAAAACCGCGTTGAGCACCTGACCCCGGCGAGCACGCCAACTGGTGGAGACCACCACCAAATGCGGGACCTTCGCGGCCCTGCGGTTTCGGCGCCCTGTTAACCGTTTGGTCAGAGGTTTGTAGGCGGTCTGGATCTCCACACCGCGCTACTACGAACCCCAGCGGATGGCGCCCGAAAGGGCCTGATGCCGCACCGCAGCAGCATCGTCCATCACGACGGAGCCCGCAGCTGTCGCACATCGTCGTATGGATCCGGACGCCACCATCGTCTCACCCAGCAGTGGAGCAAGAGCGTGGTGCAGCGGCTCGGGTGTCATGCCCTTGTGCGAACGTCGCCGCCGTGAGGTTGATGAGTGGGACTTTGCCTGCGCGCTGGAACGAGGTGGAGGTCGTGGCTGAGCCCCGGCTGGGAAGCGCGGCTTGCTATCCTTCGGCGCGAAACCGAAAGCAAGCTACTCGCGCCGCTACGGACGCATGGCTGGACGGCTACTATCGAGCGCGAGGTCGAGCAAGGCGAGTACCTGGTCGTCAAAGCTGAGCGCGCAGGCGTCGAGCACTGGTTTGCGGATCAGGTACTCGCCGGAGACGGCCAACGCTGTTCAGCAGCGCTGGCGCTCCAGGTCGAACACATCTTCATCAAGGGCGAACTGGCCAAAGCTCGAGTCATTTGCCTGCGACATCACCACCGGCCGGTCAGCACGGCTGACGACTTTCATGACGTATTGATCGGTTGGAACAATGCGAGCGCAGCGGGCAAGTTCGCTCCGAACACGCCCGCTGCGCCGATCAGCGCATCCTCCGAAGCACCGCACACTGCTATCGGAGGAGCCGATCGAAGCGATCTGGCTTCGCCTCCGGCAGCTCACAAGCGGCTCGCTCGCGCGCAAACTCGTGGCTATGCGCGCCGCGAATGAAGGCGTTTCACTCGACGAAGAGGTCATGCGCACGAAGGCAGAAGGTCTCGCCTTCTCGCTCAGGAACGCGAGCGACTACTTCAAGACGCGCGCCGGGCAGAACGTCAGCCAGCGCGTCCTCAACCTCTACTACGGCAGCATGGCCTTCGCGTTCGCGGAGATGCTCGCCGCTCCGAAGGGCCCGGCGGGCCTCGCCGACATCGAGAAGATCACGACACAAGGCCACGGCTCTGCACGCTCGACGGGGAGCTGGACGGCCTCGAGCGTCGTGGTGAGCACCGTCGCTACGGGCTTCTTCGCGAGCTGGATGAAATTCCTGAGCATCCCGACGGACTCTTTCCGAGCAAGAAGCCGAAGACCTACGCGGACCTTGCGAAGCAGCCTGGAGTCGAGCTGGCTCACCGTCGAGGCGTTGTTCGCACGCATCCCGGAGGTGGCAGACCTCTTCCTCGACATCTTTTCAAGCAAGCCCGCCTGGATTACGCCGACGTACGACCAAGAAGCGAACCCGTCGCTCTACCGCGTCGGGGGCCGCAAGGGGCGCCCCACCACGACGTACTCGATCTTCGTGGATGACTCGGCCAGATTGACCACCGAGGACATCGCAGCATTCCCCGGCCCCATCAGCCAGATCCTCCGAAGAGGTCTCCGAGGACCCGGGCCGCCACTTCCGCGCGTCGCTGTCAATGCCGCCGGCAAGGAAATCTGGTGGGACGCGCTTCCGGTGCATAATAGCCCCTTCGAACGCACCGCTCTGATCGTGCCCGCATTCGGAGTCGTAGGGGAGTACCGCGCCATCTGCGCCGCGTTGCTGTACGCGCTGTCGATCATGGTGCGCTACCGGCCGAGCGTGTGGAGGCGCGTACAGGAAGGCGACCACGACCACCTGCGGGTCCTCGTCGAGGCGTACCTCGCGGTGGTCGACCGTGTACTTCCCGAGCAGTTCCTCGAACGCATCACGGCACAGCGCGTCTTCGCCAAGCAACCAGGAGCGTGGGGATGATCTCGCAGGTCAAACGCCGTCCAGAACCAACGCAGCCTGGGAATCCCCACCAGAGCAGGCGGCGCAGCGTGGCGGAATCGAAGTCCGGTTCAACCTCGATGCGCACGTCGCCGAGCACTACCACGACGCGCCCCGAGGGCATCGGGCTCGGTGGCGGCACCAGCTCGACCAGCGCCGGCGCGCCCTCCCTGGCGTTGCGCGCCGGCCTCGCGCGCCGCACTGCCTTGGTTGCCGGCGCACGGCGCCCGAGGTTCATCGCCCAGGCGTGCAGCGAGCGTCCATCGTACCCGTGCGCGCGGGCCCACTGCCCGAGGTTGCCCGCCGCTCGCGCAGCTGCCACGCATCGCCTCGCCTCCTTCTCTTCTCTGATCTTTCGCAGCTTCTCCACCGGGATCCTCCTGGAAACCCTCGAGGCTGCGAGGTCCCAGGGGCCCTGTCATCCCGGCGTCGCTGATGGCTCACTCTAAGACACAAGCTAACGCTCGCACGCCGTTTCTCCTATACGTGCTTACAGATCGATTCATCATGTAGAACTACGATCTCGTCAAAAAACGAGATTCTGTGCTCGAGGTCTCCATGCGAAACGCATGCATTCGCTAGAAGCTGGGAAGATCTAGTCATTGTCGCGTCTCGAAGACGGTGCTGCAATCCACATCTCGGGTCGGTATGGAGGGTGCGAGCGAGGCACGCAGCGGCGATGCGTTGCCATGTCATGGCGTGTGTGCATCTGAGATGAACTCGCAGCGGTTCGCGACTGTTCTGCGCCATCCAGACATCCGCACGGGCGTGTGGCACAGCAGCAGAGCTACAGCTCTGAACTCGCGCTAGGAACCCGACAACCCAAGGAGTGGATATGGGCCGGATGGTCGTGTTGTTGATGCTATTGCATTCGCTGTTGATGTTCGCGTGTAACGAGGACTGAATCCATCCGTTGGGCCTCCAGGGGGCGCAAGGGGTGATCAGCGCTCAGGCTGGGGGCTCCGTGAGACTCGGCGATGCCACGTTGTGGGTCCCCGCTGGATCACTCACGAAGGACACTGAGATCGGCCTTCGAGCACTCGAAGCGCTGCCCGCGCATGACGCTGGGCGCTTCACGGCGGTGGGGCAGGCCTACGAGTTGACCCCGCATGGGACGGAGTTCACCCTCGCGTTCCCGGCGGTGCTCAGCGTGAACGTGGATCGCGCGGCCATAAGCGCGCGCGCGGGGCTCGACCCGCGGACCGCGCAGTTGTTTCATTTCGATGAGGAGGCCGGCGCGTACGTCGGCGTGGCGAGCACGTTCGACGACCGAACCGGGATGTTGATATCGGCCATCGAGCACTTCTCCAAGTACGTGGTGATGGCGCAGACCGCTGCGGCGACCGCGCCCGGGCCGACCGTGGTCCTGCAGGGGACAATGCCGACTGCGATTCGCGCCGGCGCGCCGCTATATCTGCGGGCCACGGTCACTCCAACCACGGGGACATCGATCGCTTCCGTCCGCGTGTATTACCGGAAGTTGCAGCCGAGCCCGCAGCCGCTGATCGAGGCCGTGATGACGCCTGACCGCACGCCCACGGTGCCGGCCTCCAACACCTATGGCCTGCTGATCCCCGCATCGTTCCTGACCGCCGCCGACCTCGGGCCGGGACCGGACCTCGCGTATTACGCCGAGGCGACGGACTCTGGGTGTGACGACCTCGCTCGCCGCCACCCCGATCTCGCGTGACGTGACGGCCACCTACGTGCCCGCGAGCCTTTCCGGTGGTGCCGGCGGCGCTCAACATCTCTGCCGGCTTCGAGCGCTGGTTGACAGTGACTGCGATGGACAGCGTAGGCATCACCTTCCAGGTCATCCCGGACTCGGCCTCGGTGTCGACCTGCTTCGGAACACCGGCGCAACCGATCGGCGAAGATCGATGACCAGCGCGCCTCCGGCGTCCACTTCCGCGCCCTGCGCGCATGCGCCAGGTCGCTCAGCGTCTCGCTTGGGGCCAACGTGAGGTCGATCCCTGTGACCGTGGGGCCGGCGCGCTCGAGGCGATCGACCTACCGCTACGAACGAGTGGGCCCGACGGAGATCCGGACCCTGTTCGATGGCACCTACTCCTTGCCCGAAGGCCACTCAAGGTGGAACTGGACGCGCTGGGCCGCGACGGGTTCGGGAACACGACCATCGTCAACGTCGAGTGGACCGCGGACCCGTCGATTGGGACCATCGACGCAAGCGGAAGGCTGTACGCGCTCGATGGCGCGGGGTTCGGTCGTGTCAGCGCCAGCGTCGGCGGAGTGGGGGCGTGTCGGCATCCCAGTGGTTCAATGTGGTCGGGCGGGCGTGGCATGCGGTGGGGCGTTCGAACTCCGTCGTTGAGCGCATCGGCTGGTACTCTGGAGGCGGGACGGCTCGAGCACACCGCGACGCTGCTGTCGAACGGCAAGCACTGGTGACAGGGGGCTTCATCACCAGCGGCACCACGCTAGCGCCAACAGCGAGCGTCGAGCTCTATGACCCAGTGACCAATGCGTGGACCCCGGCGAGTAGCATGGGAACGGCGCGTACCTTTCACACTGCGACGCTGCTGACGAACGGCAAGGTACTGGTGGTCGGGGGTTCCAACAACATCGACGGCTTTCTCGCGAGCGCCGAGCTCTATGACCCGGAGACCAACGCATGGACACCTGCTGGCACCATGGCTGAAAGTCGGCACGGTCACACGGCTACGTTGCTAGGAAGTGGCATGATCTTGGTAGTGGGGGGCTTCAGAGGCCCCAACGTCGAGCTCGCCAACGCTGAGCTTTATGATCCGGTGGGCAACTTGTGGACCCCCGCGGGCGCCATGGCTGCGGGGCGGTACATTCATACTGCTACGTTGCTAGGAAGCGGCAGGGTCCTCGTAACTGGCGGTGGCTTCGTTTCACTAGCCACCGCCGAGCTCTCGATCCGGTGACCAACGTATGGACACCTGCTGGCTCCATGGGATCGGGGCGTCGGTTTCACCGTGCCACGCTGCTGCCGAACGGTCAGTGTTGGTAAGCGGGGTATCGGCAACACTGACGTGCTTGCGGACGCCGACGATCTGGCGACCCGGCGACCAGCGCATGGATACCAACAGGCACCATGGCGGGTAATCGGTCCTCTCACAGCCTTACCCTGCTGCCGAGCGGCCAAGTATTGGCAAGCGGGGGGTCTGGGCACTCCGCTGGTGTGACTGCGAGCGCCGAAATCTTGACCAGTAGCGAAGGTATGGCACCAGGTGGCCACTTATGACTGTCGGGCGATACCGACACACCGCGACGTTGCTGCCGAGCGGCCTGGTGTTCGGCGGTCGGGGGTGTTGACAACGACATCCGTCTGCATGCGATCGCCGAGCTGTTCTTTGCTAGCCAACCGGCCGAGCCTTCACTGGCATTCGCAGACTCGACACCTTACATCGCTTGGCACGAGCGCAACGTGAGCCCGCCAGCTCCATCCATGTCAGTCGTTGGAGCGGTAGCACGTGGACTCCGGTCGGTACATCGTCGCTCAACGTCGATCCGACGCGCGAGGCCAGCGCGCCCACGCTCGCCTTTTCCGGGCGGTCCCTAAAGCGTGGCAAGAAGCTGGCGTCACCGCCTCGCAGATCTACGTCAAGCGCTGGAACGGCGCGGCGTGGGTTCAGGACGCCGCGGGCAGTCTCAACGTCAATACTGGCAAGGATGCTGCCGAGCCTGCGATCGCGATGGCCGGAACGACTCCGTACGTCGCGTGGGAGGAGCGGGGGCCTAGCGCCAAGCAGCTCTACGTGCGTCGCTGGAACGGCACGAGCTGGGCTCAGCTCGGCGGAAGCTTGGGCATGAGTTCGACGCTAGATGCCACCCGAGCGTCGATCGCGATGATGGCAACGACGCCTTACGTGGCCTGGGAGCAGCAGACCGCCAGCGGCACGCGCACCATCCACGTTAAGCACTGGACGGGCGCTGCGTGGGTGGCGGACGGCGCCAGCCTCAACGTGAGTCCGGCCGCCGACGCGCGCGAGCCGATGATCGCGATTCGCGGCGCCATCCCGTACGTGACCTGGCGAGAAACCCTGGGCGGTACAACCGAGGTCTACGTCGCGCACTGGACCGGCACCGCCTGGGTCCGCGACGGCGGCAACCTCAGCAACGATCCGACCAAGCCGATCCGTCACCGGCCATCGCGTTTTCGGGCGCCACGTCGTATGTCGCCTGGCGCGAACACGCTGCGAGTGGATTCCAGATCTGCGTCAAGCACCTTAGTGGGGCAACGTGGATCCAGAACGGCCTCAGCCTCACCGCTAGCGCCGCGGCGACCGCCTTCGCCCCGGCGCTGGCGTTCGACGGCGCGACACCCTACGTTGCGTGGTCTGAATTCGCCGGCTCGCTTTACTCGATGAACCTTCATCGTCTGGAGTAGGAAGACCGTGCGTCGAGGGCAACCCGACCGGAGGTTGTCTTGGGAGAGGAGCACGCACGAGCCAGGTCGCGTGGGCTCTCGTACGGAGAGTGACGCCACGGAGAGCCAACCCATCGTACTTCCGGGCGATGAGCTCGCGGTACCGGCGCAGGAGGGTTTCCGGGGTGACGATGCCGGCGAGCTCCTCCAAGCGCCGCCGCCCCAGCGGCCGCCCCTTGGCCGCCAACCGGCGCCGCTGGTCGTTGGTGAACCGCAACCGCCGGTCGCCGAGTTGCTCTCGCAGCACCCGGTTCTCCTCCTTGAGGTAGTCGATCACCTCAAGTTGGCCCCGGTGCACCCACCCGGCGAAGAACATCAGCAAGAAACGCACGCCTCCGTCCCCATAGGCTGACCATCGTAGCCCGTTCTAGCGATCGGAGCCGCGTCCGGGAAACTGTCGCAACATGTGAAGAAGTCTTGGGTTTCTACGCAGATCAGTTTGGCATCAGACGGCGTCCCAATCGGCGTCTAACACGAAGAACCAAGTCAGCGCGTCGGGCGCGCTCGACATAGTCCCACCAGGTCACACGTGCCGCACGCATGCTCCTGCCACTTAGGAGGCGCGGCAGGTCGTTCTTGCGTAGACGCTCCCTGCGTCGCGGATTTGTCGCGCACGCCGGTGAGGAGCGGATCGTTCACGGGCTCGCGCTTGGTTTGGCCCTTCTCGTCGAGGTTGAGCACCTCGATCAGGTCGGCGGACTTGCCGGTCAGCTCCTCGTAGCCGACCGCGTAAACGTGGAGTTGGTCCCGGGTGACGTCCTCTGCCTACGCGCGCTCGCTGGACTTGAAGTCGACGATGGCGACCTCTCCGGTGTCGAGGCGGCGGATGAGGTCGATGCGACCGTCGACCGTGATGCCCGGCGCGACGTGGACCTGGATCTGCTTCTCGGAGAACTCGGTGTTCGCGATCTCCTTGCCGTGGGCGTCGAAGTAGCGCTCGATGGCCTTGATACCGGCAGCGCGCAGCTGCTCGCGGAGGGCGTCGTACGCGTAGGGCGCGTTGAGGTGTCGGTCGATGAGCGCAGGGGCGAGGCCTTGGTGACCATGTCGCCCTCGAGGGCCTGCTTGTGGACCTCCGACAGGGCGTCGTGAAGGCCCTTGCCGTAGCCGAGCGCCTCGTGGATGGGCGCGTTGAACCCGTAGAGAAAGCGGAGCTTGAACTGGTAGCTGCACTCGAACAGGTACTTCAGCTCGGAGAAGGAGAGCGTGACCCGCGGCGTCTCCTGGAGGGGCTGCGGTGGGAGGCGCTCGCCGGGAATGGGGGATGGTGTGGTTGACACCCACTGCTGCTGCGCAATGTGTTCGAAGAATTCGGAGCGATTCCTCTGCTGCTGGTTGTCGGCGAGCGGAGCAAAGCTCGCATAGAGGTACTTCTGGGCGCGCGTGACGGCGACGTAGAGGAGGCGCGTCTCGTCTTCGACCGTGCCCCGGTACCGGGCCGGGTCGTCGAGCGCGTCGTCCGGGATCACGTGGTGGAGTTGGACCCCACCCATGACGCGCGACGGGAAGCGGTTCCTGCGGAGTGCCGGTAGGAACACGGCCGGCCACTGCAACCCCTTGGACTGGTGCACGGTCGCGATTGTGACGGCGTCGGGGGAAGCGTAGCCGACATCGGCGTCCGCGTCGGCGTACTGCCCAGGCGCTTGGTGCTCGAGCCACCTGGCGAATCCTTCGTACTTCGCCTTCGGCTCCGTGGTGAAGTGGATCTGCTCGTAGTCCGAGATGACCTGGCTGAACTTGCCGAGCTGGTAGAACACCAGCTCGCCGCGGCTGGCGTCACCGGGCACGTGTCTTCGTGCAGCCCCGAGCGCCTCGAGGAAGTCCAAGGTAGACGCGCTGGATGTTGAAGACCGAATGCGCCTGTCGGTCGCGAAGTCGCGCCCGTTCTCCAACACCGCGAAGGCCTTCTTCCAGTCGCCGGCTGACGGGATGAGCTCTGCATCCTTCCACTGCGCCTTCAGGTCCTCCGCCGTGATCTCCGCCACCATGAACCGGAAGATACCGACGACGGCCTTGATCTCGGGGCTCTCGAAGAGCTGGTTGAGCCCCTTCACGAGGAAGGGGACGTTTCGGCGCCGCAGCTCGGCGACGAGTGGCGCCGAGTCCTTCGCGACGGAACGGAACAGCACGGCGCAGTCCGACCACGACAGCCCCTCGGCCCGGCTCGCGCGGCGGCTCGACGAACGGTACGCCGCGGAGGTGCTCGATGCGGTCCGCGATCCACCGGGCCTCCGCCTGCGGGTCGTCGAACGTCACGGCGAGGAGGTCCCCGCGCTTCCACTCCTGATGGCCAACAGCGACCATCTTCTTGGGCAACCGCTGGCCTGCGGGGATGCGCTCGGCGACGGACCGTCCGAACTCCACGACGCCCTTACTGGAGCGGAAGTTGTCGTCGAGCGTGACCTGCTTCACGCCAGGGCGACGCGTGGCGAAGCTGACGATGTTCGATACCTGGCTGCCGCGC
>JADJJK010000051.1 GCA_016706545.1 Myxococcales bacterium | reverse complement strand
ACCGTGATCGACCCAACCACCGTGCTTGACCCAACCGCTGTGCTTGACCCAACCACCGTGCTTGACCTACCCACCTCCCACGCGCTCACCCTGTGCTTACCTGGCGATCCGTTCCGGGTTCTGGGTTCTGGGTCCAAACCAAAAAACTCAGGGTTCTGAAACCAGCAGGGGCTGTGGTCGGTGTGGAGAGGCGCGCCGTCCCTCCCAGGCACGCCTGCTGCACCTGGCCCTCCTGCGCCTCTCCAAGGGCTGTGGTCAACCGCGCGGCGTGCGCGCATTCTCGCTTGCCGGGCTCGACGGGCGCGGTTGTCCATAGCCCGACACCGTCCACAGCCCCGGGGCTTCCGCGGAAACGCGCTGCGACTTGGATCACACTGCGTTTCCGCGGAGGTCTCTGCGATCTCGATCTTGGCTTCGATCTCCACTCGCTCGCGTCCGCCTGCCAGACACAGTCGCCAACTAAAGATCTTCTATGAAATATCTATCTCAAACATCAATATTCCTTGACACCTTCCGCGTCAACGCACCCTCCGCGTCGCCAATCCGCCGGAGATCTCTTCCCCGCGGCCTCTGCGCGCTACATCCCCATCTGCACGCGCGCCCCACGAAAAATCGCGCTACCCGCGCTTCCGCGGCACCTGGGGCACGCCAGTCGCGAAATCCGGCGCCGAAAACCGCCGTGCTACAAAGCCTCATGCGCGAGCCTCTCTCCATCGAGGAAGTTCAAGCTCTCGGCGAACACATCGCCGAGCAAGCCGTTCACCTGGACGCCGCCATGCATCGCCTGCTGGCGGACCTGCGGACGTTCGACGCAGCCGGCGGCTGGCACCGCCAGGGCTTTGGCACCTGCGCCCACTGGCTGAGCTGGCGCGTCGGTTGGGACCTCGGCACCGCGCGCGAACACCTGCGAGTGGCCAGGGCACTGCACACCTTGCCGCGAGTATCAGAGGCATTGTCTGCCGGGCAGATCTCCTATTCCAAGACTCGTGCCATCACGCGCGTGGCCACCTCCGCCACCGAAGCGGTGCTCCTGGGCTACGCGCAGCACTGCACCGCCAGCCAGCTCGAGACCGTGTGCCGCAAGGTCGGCGTGCTCGGCGCCGACGCTGCAGGCAAGACCGTACGCCCGCACGACAGCGAGCGCTACGTGGCGCACACCACGACAGCCTCTGGCATGGTGTGCGTCAAGGCGTGCCTGCGCCCCGACGAGGCCGCGTTGCTGCTTCAGGTGCTGCAGCAGGCGGCGGTGGACTGCACGCGAGCGCCGGCGGGCGCCTCCGCGGAGGTTGCTAACGTTTCCGCGGAAACGCCAGCACCTGCCGAGCAAGCGACGGGCGCCTCCGCGGAGGTTGCTGACGTTTCGCGGAAGCGCCAGCACCTGCCGAGCGAGCGGCTGACGTTTCCGCGGAAGCGCAGCGCTCTTCCACCACGACCACCACGCGCCGCCCGTACAACCGCGCCGATGGACTGATGGCCCTGGTCCACGCCTACGCACGGGGCGGCAGCGCGGAGCGTTCTCCCGTCGAGTTGATCGTCACCGTGCCCGTGGCGCTGCTTCATCAGTCCGCCGCGACTACCGACTCAGCCACCGGCACCACCGACTCCGCCAGCGACATCTCCTCCACCACCGATGTGGCCCTCGCGCCCGTCTCCTTCACCGACCGCGGCGCCTCGCTGCCAGTCGCCCTCACCGTCGAGTCCGACCTTGCGCTCTCTCCGCAAGCCACCCGCCGCCTGGCCTGCGACTGCGGCCTGGTCGTCGCCACCACCGCCAACGCCGCCGCCCCGCTCTCCATCGGCCGCAAGACCCGCACCATCCCCGCCGCCCTCAAGCGCGCCTTGCTGCTGCGCGACCGCACCTGCCGCTTCCCCGGCTGCGACCACCGTCTGTTCCTCGAGGGCCACCACTTGCAGCACTGGGCCGACGGCGGCGAGACCAATCTGCCCAACCTCGCGCTGCTCTGCTCCCTGCATCACTCGTATGTCCACGAGCGCGGCTATCGCATCACACAGTCCGCCACCGGCTCGCTCGCCTTCGAAGATCCGCAGGGCCGCGCCGTCGTCCCGCTGCCGCCGCGCCCGGCGCCGCCGCTGCTCGGCTGGCCGGCGATCCATGCCGCCAACGCCGCCAACGCCGCCCTGCCGCTGACAGCCACCACCGGCCAGTGCCGCTGGCGCGGCGAGCGCGTCGATAGCTGGGACGCCGCTGCTACCCTCGCGCGCATCCAGCGCCGCGCCGACGCTGCCGCCGCCCCTGCCGCCGCCGCCGCCCCCACCGCGCCATCCGCCGCCCCACTCGCCGCCGCACCAGCAGCATCCCCTCCGCCCTCATCCCGCCGCACATCAGCACCACCCTCGCCACCCGCATCGCTCGCCGATCCCCCGCTCGATCCCGACGGCCTCCCCCTGCGCGGCCTCTGGGACGACCTCGACCGTCACAGCGCCATTGAGCGCTGGGTCCTCGCCGAGATGGAGGCTACCGGCGTCGACCCGCTCTCCGTCGGCCGCCCCTTGCCAGACCACCTGCAGCACCCCTCACAGCGTCCAGCCTCTCGGCGCTAGACTCGAGATCCCATACCTTGCGAGGCAGGGCATTGCTCGAATTCGCTGCAGGGGCCCGTTCGTCGAACGACGCGCGGCTACAGCACCGTCGGCGTTGGCGTGATGATAAGGCTCTCGTTGGTGAGGCCGCCGACCATGCGCGCGCGCAGGAGCACCTTGCCCGCGCCGCCACCGCCACCGCCGCCGCCGCCATCGACGCCGAGATCGGTCTCTCCGTCGAGGCCGGTGTCGCCGCCGGAGATCGGGGTGGAGCCACCCAGGCCGCCATCGCCGCCGTTCATGGAGTTGCCGGCGCCGCCGCCAGCGCGGGCCAGCACGCACGTGACCGCCGGTGCATCCTGCCCGGAGGTGTTGCTGCTGCCGGCCTCGCCGCCGCCGCCGCCCTTGGCGCACAGGGCAGAAGAGGCCAGCAGCGAGACGGTGTTGCCGTCGAGCGCGAGGGTGCCGCCCGCGCCGCCGCCGCCGCCGCCGCCGCGCTGCACGTTGCCGCCGGTGGCTGCGCCGCCGTTGGCCTGCAGGGCGCCGCCCACGGTGATGCTGCCCAGCGCGGAGATGGCGAAGGCGCCGCCGCCACCGCCGGGCAGACCGCCCTGGTCGCCGTTGCCTGCGCTGTTGTCATCCCCGCCGCGGCCGCCGCTGCAACCGCCGCGCAGCGGGAACGCCCCGTCGTCCTTGCTGCCTTTGCCGCCGCTTGCGATGCCGCCTTGTCCGGCCCCGCCGTCGCCGCCGTTATCGCCAAAGGCACCTCCACCTCCACCGCCACCTCCGTCGTTGCCGCCGCTGGCCGCGGTGCCATTCTTGCCCTTGCGAGCCGCGTCGCAGCGCAGCGAGTCCGCGCCAGGCACCAGCACCGGCGTGGCGGCGGGAGCCGGCGCGGACGCATTGATGGTGCCGCTGACCGTGGCGTTGCCATGCACCAGGACCAGCACGGCGTGCGGGCCGGTGAAGGTCAGCGCGCGGCCAGCGCTCACCTGCAAGGTCTTGAGGTTGAGCACGCGCACAGACGGGAGGTTGGCGCGCGCGACCACGATGCCAGGTAGCGTCACCGTGCTGCCATTCATGGTCAGTTCGCTGGTCACCGTGTTGAGCACGGCGTTGGCGGAGATGACGAGATCCACCGGGGTGCCCAGCGTGGCGGCGCACGGATCGGGCACCACGTCGTCCACCGGCGTCCACCTGGTGCAGGTCGCCGTCGGCGGACCGTCGATCCTGCCGTCGTTCATCGCATCACCCCCGCCATCAGCCCTCGCGTCCTGACCACCGTTTGGCCCACCAGGCCTGGGGAACTCACAGCCACCTAGCAGAACAACCGCTGCCACCATGCCCACGTAGTTCATGCCCTGACGATACGCCAGGTTCCTCTGCTCGTGGCGATCGAGCACGCTCAAGCAGCGCGAGCGTCACTCTGCCGCGGCGCCCGGCTCGGCCAAACCGTCGGCGTTACCGGGCCAGCCAACATCGCCAGCGGCCCAAACGCCCGCGCGTCATCAGGGCCGCCCAGCCTCGCTACAGCACCGTCGGCGTTGGCGTGATGATAAGCTGTCGTTGCTGAGGCCGCCGACCATGCGCGCGCGCAGGAGCACCTTGCCCGCGCCGCCGCCGCCACCGCCACCGCCGCCATCGACGCCGGCCGCGGTCTCGCCGTCGAGGCCGTTGTCGCCGACGGAAGTCGGGGTGGAGCCGCCCGCCGCGCCATCGCCGCCGTTCATCGAGTTGCCGGCGCCGCCGCCAGCGCGGGCCAGCACGCACGTGACCGGCGGTGCATCCTGCCCGGAGGTGTTGCTGCTGCCGGCCTCGCCGCCGCCGCCGCCCTTGGCGCACAGGGCAGAAGAGGCCAGCAGCGCGACGGTGTTGCCATCGAGCGCGAGGGTGCCGCCCGCGCCGCCGCCGCCGCCGCCGCCGCGCTGCACGTTGCCGCCGGTGGCTGCGCCGCCGTTGGCCTGCAGGGCGCCGCCCACGGTGATGCTGCCCAGCGCAGAGATGGCGAAGGCGCCGCCGCCGCCGCCGGGCAGGCCGCCTTGGTCGCCGTTGCCTGCGTTGTTGTCATCCCCTCCGCGGCCGCCGCTGCAACCGCCGCGCAGCGGGAACGCCCCGTCGTCCTTGACACCCTTGGCGCCCTTTGCAGTACCGCCTTGTCCGGTCCCACCGTCGCCGCCGTCATCGCCAAAGGCACCGCCACCTCCACCGCCACCTCCGTCGTTGCCGCCGCTGGACGCGGTGCCGTCCTTGCCCTTGCGAGCCACGTCGCAGCGCAGCGAGTCTGCGCCAGGCACCAGCACCGGCGTGGCGGCGGGAGCCGGCGCGGACGCATTGATGGTGCCGCTGACCGTGGCGTTGCCATGCACCAGGACCAGCACGGCGTGCGGGCCGGTGAAGGTCAGCGTGCGGCCAGCGTCCACCTGCAAGCTCTTGAGGTTGAGCACGCGCACCGAGGGGAGGTCGACGCGCGCGACCACGGTGCCGGGCAGTACCACCGTGTTGACGCCCATGGTCAGGCCGCCGGTCAGCGTGTTGAGCACGGCGTTGGCGGAGATCACGAGGTCCACCGGGGCGCCCAGCGTGGCGGCGCATGGATCGGGCACCACGTCGTCTACCGGCGTCCACTTGGTGCAGGTCGCTGCAGGGGGACCGTCGATCCTGGCGTCGATCATCGCGTCGACCATGGGGTCAGGCATGGCATCCGGACCCGCTGCCTTCCCACCAAAGCCACAACCAGCGAGCAGCCCAAACAGGGCCAGAGCGACGAGGGGATTACGTATCATGGGGAGGCTCCAGATTCGCAAAAGCGGTCTTGGAGCCTAGCATCCCTCACGGATCGACCATGCTGAAAAGACGCAGCCCGCAACGCGGATCACTGCCAAGTCAGGGGCTTGCTGGCAAGGCACCAGCGTCGGAGCGAGCGCAAGCCACACGCCACCTGGCAGCCCTGTACCCGTGATTACTCGCAACCCGGCCAGAGGCGAACCCGGCCCGAGCGTTACGGCGCCGCGGCCTTGATGCCGCCGAACGTGCCGTCCGGCGCGTCGAAGCGGGCCGCCTCGCCGCAGAAGCCGAGGGTGCCAAGCGGCTTGCCGGTGGCGTCAGCGAGCTGCACTTCCTTGTCGTTGGGGCAACGCACCACCGGGCCATCCGCGCGCTGGTCGAGGCCGACCTTCGCCAGGTACGCCTTGGTCTCCGCCTCGGTCAGCGTCCTCAGCAGCGTCTTGCTGGCGCCGCTGCCGCCGAGCTTGATCTGGAACACCTGCGCCGAGGTCGCGTTCGTCAGATACCTGGAGAGCGGCTCCACCGTGGCGCCGCTGGTCGGGGCGGCGGCCTCCGAGTCCGGGCGCGCAGGCGGCGCGGTGGGCGCCGGCTCGCCCACAGCGATGCCAGCAGGTGGGGCCGCGGGCGGAGCCGGGGCAGCCGGCGCCGCTGCCGCCGCTTCGCCAGCCGCAGGGGCCGCGGCCGTCGGCTCCGACGCCCCGGGGGCCGCGGGCTCAGCGGCCTTCTTGCAGCCAGCGGCCAGCGGCCAGAGCAGAGACGAGATCAGTACCATCCGGTATGCAAGGCGCATCGACAAGCTCCTGTTGTTTCGATAGATACGCGCCAGCTTGCCCGAAGGTGTAGCCCCAGCGCCAGAAAAGGCGCCACGATCAGGGGCTGCGGCCCGCGCTGGCACCCTTTACGAGGCCCGCTCTTGCCCGCAGAGATAGCGGGTGATCGGCCGTCGGCGATCCGGGGTGGGCTGAATGCAACGACGGATGAAGTGTCCAGCGCGGCTATCGATCGACACTCCGGCGGCTTGTGCCTCGTATGACGCCGGAGGCCTTGATCACCCGCTTCGCACCGTGTCGTAGAACACCAGGCCTGGCGTCGTAGTAGCGCCGACCGCACGCCGCTTCTGGGGTGCCCTTCGGGAAGGTCGCCAGGTAGTGCCCGCGTAGGCCGATAACATCGCGTGATTGTCCTCCGGCCAGCCGCCACAGACGGACCCTGCGGGCTTGGGCAGGCTTGCGTCGCCGCTGTCTTGCGCGTGCCGGAGGAGGGTTCGGTACGCGGCCAGCTGTCGCCCTGGGTCAGCTCGCGTTACGGTCGAGCGACCGGCACGAGGGCTCTCGAGGGTAGTTGTACATCCACGACGCGAGCCGCCGGGCCTGCGCCGTCGTCGCCAGTCTTCGCCCAGGCGCAGGAACGTCCGCTCAGGATGTCCCCTGGAGAGACCTGGGCGGGAACCGCGCCTGCGAGCACATCCAGCGGCGTCATCCGACCCTTTGGCAGAGGTCCTCCATCATCACGCCGCGTACGGTTGCCCCTTGTGGGGCCCCCGTCTGCCTCCAGTCCAATGGCAGGCCTGCATGAACGAACCCATGAGCGCCCTGCTGCGCCCCTGCAGCACCACCGTCCTCCGCAGGTGCAGCGCCTCCGATGGAAGGCCTCCATGAGCTTGGTCGGATCCGGCCACCTATCGTGGACTTCGCCAAGGTTCCGAGGGCGTTCTGCAGCACGCACCTGGAGTCAGGCGCATGATGTGCGCCTCCCTGGGCATCGCGGGGTGATGTTGCCCGGGCTGGGGAGACGATACGACCAGCCAATGGGCTGCCCCAGGGCAAAAGCACGATTGGATCGGACCCGTTGGGGATCCACAGCTTCCCGGTCCTGCATGGCTGCTCGAGCCCAGCACGCGCACGAGGCGGACCTGAGCGCTTGGCCCGAATGGCGACCTTCGCAGCGACGCCTTGCTCGAAGTGGAGGCGTTGTCGGCCTTGGTCCCGGTGCAAGAGCCTGGTCCGTGAGCCCATGAGGCCCCGGTCGCTGCAGCCCGCGCAGGCCGGTCAGGCCAGCCAGGGCCATGGTGGGCGCCTTGTCGGGCAGAGAGAAGGAACGGAGCCACCAGTTGGCGTATCCAAGGACTCGAGACGAGACAGCCGCTGAGGGTCGACTCATGCCCGCCGTCAGATCGCCGGGTTCGCGAGATCCTGGCGCTATGGGGTCCGTCGTTTTTGGCGGACCTTGAGACAGGCCGTAGCGCCACCAAGATCGAGAGGCAATCGAGCCAAGCCTTCTCGCGGCCTTTGTCCCATCCCCCTCCTGCCGGAGAGTTGCTGCCGTGTCGTCCCCGCCGGTGCCGCAACAACGCCGCCGGCAGGAGCCAGCACACGACGATGGCCAGGCCGCCGATCTCGCGCTCGATCTCGACGGCGCCGCCCTTCTCGCTCATCTTCTTCCACAGGTCGGTGAAGCCGACGCGGCCCCAGATCTCGGGAAAGAGCAGGGCGGCCCACAGGAGGGCGGCGCCCGCGGTGGCCAGGGCCAGCAGGACGGCAAAGCGTCGGGTCGGCAGCATCGCCGAGGCCACGGCGGCGACGCCGTAGATCGCCATCCAGCGCAGCGGATCCGGATCGTTGTACTGCAGGGCCACGCTCACCGCGTAGAGCGCTGCCATCACCCACGATGTTGTGCGGAACCAGACCGGCGCCTCGCTCATGCGGCGACGATACCGCACCTGCGCTGCGCCTGCATCGCGTGGAAGGCCCCGCGCGTCCCCGCGCGCCCCCGGCGCCCCGCGCTCCCGGGCGCCCCGCGCGCCCCGGCTCCGCGTCATCCCCGCGCGCCCCAGCCGATGGACGACGCGCGCGCAGATCCCTATGCTCGCGCCATGAACGGGCCCGCTGCTTCTTCCAGTCCTGCCACGTACCGCTATCGGCGCTATCAGGCGCTCGGCAACGACTACATCGTCGTCGGCGAGGAGATGACCCAGCTCCTGACCGACCCGGCCAAGATCCAGCGCCTGTGCGACCGCCACATCGGCCTGGGCAGCGACGGCATCCTCCTGCCGGCGCCGGCGCCGGCGGGCTTCGCCGCCGCGGTGCGCATCCTCAACCCGGACGGCAGCGAGGCCGAGAAGAGCGGCAACGGCGTGCGCATCTTCGCCAAGCACTGCTTCGATCACGGCGGCCTGCCGCCGGACGCGCCCATCCGCATCCACACCCTGGGCGGCCCGGTCAGCGCCCGCCTGGTGACGCGCGAGAAGACCCAGTCCATCCTCTGCACCGCCATGGGCCGCGCCAGCTTCCGCTGCGAAGACCTGCCCATGGCCACCACCGGCGAGTGGATCCAGAAGCCGCTGTCATGCGGCGACCGCTCGTTCCTGGCCACCTGCGTGTCCATGGGCAACCCGCACGCGGTGATCCTGACCGAGGCGCTCGACGAGCAGGAGGTCCGCACCTTCGGCCCGCTGCTGGAGCGCCACGCGATGTTCCCGCGCAGCACCAACGTGCAGTTCGTGCGGGTGGTGGATCGCGGCACGGTGGAGGCCATGATCTGGGAGCGCGGCGCCGGCTGGACGCTGTCCTCTGGCTCCAGCGCGTGCGCCGTGGTGGCCGCGTGCGTGCGCAACGGCCGCACGGACGCGGCGGTCCAGGTGCGCATGCCCGGCGGCACGCTGCAGGTCACCATCGCGCCGGACTGGGAGGTGGAGCAGGTGGGCCCGGCGCAGGAGCTGCTCAGCGGCGAGATCTCGGCCGAGCTCCTCGCCTCGCTCGGCGGCTGAAGGCCGGCTGCCTTGTCGCTCCTGCAAGTGGTCCTGCTGGTCGGCGCCGGGTTCGTCGCCGGCTGGGTCAACACGCTGGCCGGGGCCGGCGGCCTGGTCGCCATCCCGGCCCTGCTGTTCTCGGGGCTGTCGGCGCATGACGCCAACGGCACGCTGCGCCTGGCCATCATCGCGCAGAGCGTGGTGGGCGCCAGCTCGTTTCGCCGGGCGCAGCGCCTGCCGGGGCGCCCGCTGCTGGCGATCCTCCCGCTCGTCATCGCAGGCGGCGCGGTGGGCGCGCTGGTCGCCACCTGGCTGCCCGAGCGGGTCCTCAAGGCCATCGAGCTCGGCGTGCTGGTGGTGATGGCGCTGGCCTTGCTCGTGCGCTCGTCGTCGGTCCTGCCAGCGGCCGACGAGCAGCCGCGCGCGCTCACCGCCGCGTCCTCGGTGGGACTCTTGCTGGCCGGCTTCTATGGCGGCGTGGTGCAAGCGGGAGTGGGCCTCTTGCTCATCGCGGTGCTGTGCGGCGTGATGCGCTTTGACCTGGTGCGCGGCAACGCGCTCAAGCTCGCCGCGACCTTGGCGTTCAACCTGGTCAGCCTGACGATCTTCGCGCTGGCGGGCCAGGTGGAGTGGCAGCGCGGCGCGTGGATGTCGCTGGGCAGCATGGTCGGGGCGGCGGTGGCGGTGCGCTTCGCGGTGCGTCGCGGGCAGCAGGCGATCCGCTGGGTGCTCGTCGGCGCCGTGCTGGTGGCGGTGGTGGCGCTGGCCTGGCGCTCGTGGTGAGCAGGCCCCAGGCGCCGCCGCCGCGCAACGAAAAGTTGTCGCACCCCTCTGAATTCGCAAGGGATCTACCCGTGACGACGGGCGCTCGGTGCGTTGCGCCAGCGGCGGGTGCGTGCCAGGATGGCAGCTTCCGTACTACCCGGAGCTTTTGTCATGCGCATGATCCTCGTGGGCCCACCTGGCGCGGGTAAGGGCACCCAAGCTGCCAAACTCGTCGAGACGTATCGCATCCCCCACATCTCCAGTGGCGAGATGCTGCGAGATGCCGTCAAGGAAGGCACCGCGCTCGGCGTCAAGGCCGACGGGTTCATGAAGTCCGGTCAGCTCGTGCCCGACGACGTGGTCATCGGCATGATCCTCGAGCGCATCGCCAAGGCGGACTGCGCCGCGGGCTTCATGCTGGATGGCTTCCCGCGCACGCTGCCGCAGGCCGAGGCGCTCGACGACGCCATGAACAAGGCCGGGGTCACCCTGGAGGCGGTGGTGCTGATCGAGATTCCGGACCAGATGGTGGTCGACCGGCTGTCCGGCCGGCGGACGGATCCGGTCACCGGCACCATCTATCACATGATCTTCAACCCGCCGCCGGCGGACGTGGTGTCGCGCCTGGTGCAGCGCAAGGACGACACCGTCGAGGCCGCGGTCACCCGCGTCGCGAAGTATCACTCGGAGACCGCGCCGGTGGTCCCGTTCTATGACGGCAAGGGCATCGTCAAGCGCGTCGACGGCGTGGGCACTCCGGACGCGATCACCGCGCGCATCACCGCGGTGCTAGCGCGCTAGCTCCGCCGCCGCGCTCTTTCGTTGGCGGCGCGCTTCACGTCTTGGCTCCATCGGGGCCGCATCTTTGGCAATCTGAGCTGTGCCTCGCACCAAACGAGGCGCGGCGGCCGTCTCAGCCGGCCACGCACTCGAGGACCCCATGGCAGGATACGATCACAAGCGGATCGACGACAAATGGCAGGCGACGTGGGAGGCGCAGCAGACCTTCGCCACGCCCACCGACCGCACCCGCCCCAAGTACTACGTCCTCGACATGTTCCCGTACCCCTCGGGGTCGGGCCTGCACGTCGGCCACCCCAAGGGCTACACCGCCACCGACGTGGTGGCCCGCGCCAAGCGGATGATGGGCTTCAACGTGCTGCGGGTGATGGGCTGGGACAGCTTCGGCCTGCCGGCGGAGCGCCGCGCCGAGCGCGACGGCATCCACCCCGCGGTCATCACCAAGAAGAACATCTCGTACTTCAAGCAGCAGCTCTGCCGCCTGGGCCTGTCGTATGACTGGAGCCGCGAGCTGGCCACCAGCGATCCGTCCTACTACAAGTGGACGCAGTGGATCTTCAAGCAGCTCTTTGACCGCAACCTGGCGTATCGCTCCGAGGTGCCGGTCAACTTCTGCCCGGCGCTGGGCACCGTGCTCGCCAATGAAGAGGTCCACGACGGCAAGTACGTGGAGACCGGAGATCCCGTCGAGCGTCGGATGATGAAGCAGTGGATGCTGCGCATCACCGAGTACGCGGATCGGCTCACGGAAGACCTGGCTGGCCTCGACTGGCCGGTGGGCACGCTGGAGATGCAGCGCAACTGGATCGGCAAGTCCGTGGGCGCCAACGTCATCTTCAAGCTGGCCGGCGCGGCGGCCAGCGTCCCCGGCGGCGGCGCCGGGATCCAGGTGTTCACCACCCGGCCAGACACGCTGTTTGGCGGCACGTACGTGGTGCTGGCGCCGGAGCACGCGCTGGTGGATGCCATCACCGTGCCGGCGCAGCGCGCCGCGGTGGAGGCGTATCGCCAGGAGGTGGGCAAGCGCTCGGAGCGCGACCGCACCACCGAGGCCGCGGACGCGCCCAAGACGGGCGTGTTCACCGGCGCCTTCGCGGTGAACCCGGTCAACGGCAAGGAGATCCCCATCTGGATCGCCGACTACGTGCTGGCCAGCTACGGCACCGGCGCGGTGTTCGCGTGCCCGGCCCACGACGAGCGCGACTGGGCCTTCGCCAAGGCGTTCTCGCTGCCCATCCTCGAGGTGGTGCAGGGCGGCAACGTCGATGAAGCGGCGTACGTGGGCGAGGGCAAGCACGTCCACTCCGAGTTCCTCGACGGCCTGCTCATCGACGAGGCCAAGGACAAGGTCATCGCGTACCTGGCCGAGCGCGGCCTGGGCGAGCGCAGCGTGCGCTACCGCCTGCGCGACTGGCTGTTCTCCCGCCAGCGCTACTGGGGCGAGCCGTTCCCCACCATCGAGCTGGCCGACGGCACGGTCAAGGTGCTGCCGGAAGATCAGCTCCCCGTGGAGCTGCCGCAGATCGACGAGTACAAGCCGACGCGCGACGGTCAGCCGCCGCTGGCGCGCGCCGCCGAGTGGCTCAAGATCCGCGATCCGCAGACCGGCGCGCCGGCCATCCGCGAGACCAACACCATGCCGCAGTGGGCGGGCTCGTGCTGGTACTACCTGCGCTTCCTCAGCCCCGACCGCGCGGATGTGGCCTGGGACCGCGAAGAAGAGAAGTACTGGATGCCGGTGGACCTGTACGTGGGCGGCTCCGAGCACGCGACGCTGCACCTCCTGTACGCGCGGTTCTGGCACAAGGTGCTCTACGACTGCGGCCTGGTGCACACCAAGGAGCCGTTCGCGCGGCTGTTCCACCAGGGCATGATCCACAAGACCTCGTACCGCGACGCCGACGGCAAGTACCGGTACGACAACGAGGTCGAGGAGCGCGGCGGCAAGCGGTACGTCAAGGGCACGGACACCACCGTCGAGACCAAGCTCGAGAAGATGTCCAAGTCGCGCTACAACGTCGTCAACCCCGACGACATGTGCGACGAGTACGGCGCCGACGCGCTGCGCCTGTACGAGCTGTTCATGGGCCCGCTCGAGGAGGGCACCGAGTGGGACACCGCTGGCGTGTCCGGCACCCGGCGCTTCCTGGACCGCGTGTGGCGCATCGCGGTGGAGCAGCCGGTGGAGGGCCCGGACGGCGCGGTGGACGCCGCCGCGCCGCTCAAGCTGTCCGCCAAGCTGTCGGCGACGGAGGGTGGCGAGGGCGGCGAGGGCGGCGACGGCGCCGACAACCGCGACCTCGAGCGCGCGCTGCACAACGCCATCAAGAAGGTGACCGAGGCGGTCGCCAACCTCAAGTTCAACACCGCCATCGCCAGCATGATGGAGCTGGTCAACGAGGCGACCCGCGCCAAGGTCATGCCCCGGGCGTGGTTCGAGTCGTTCATCCGCATCCTGGCGCCGTTCGCCCCGCACCTGGCGGAGGAGCTGTGGCAGCTCCTGGGCCACCGCGAGTCCATCACCTACGCGCCGTGGCCCGCGTACGACGAGGCCAAGCTCCTCGGCGACGCCATGCTCATCGCCGTCCAGGTCTCCGGCAAGATGCGCGGCCAGGTCTCCGTTCCCCTGGACGCCACCGAGGCGCAGATCCTCGCCGCCGCCAAGGCCGACGACAAGGTCCGCACCTTCCTCGACGGCAAGCCCATCAAGCGCGAGATCTACATCAAGGGCCGCCTGGTCAACCTGGTGGTGTGAGGCTGTAGTTCATCTCCCGGATTCCGCTGGAGAACGAGACTGGGAGATTTATGGCTGCTCATACGTGCAGGTCGAATCCTTGTCCCTTCGATCTGGGTTGTATAGACTTAGCTCATGGGCGTTGCCCAAAGATGACGTGGACGATGCGCCAGCGAGCTGACAAGGCCTGGAAACTCCAGGCGAACGTCATTTTGCCAACTCTGTTGGGAGTCGAGAGGCATCATGAAAGCGGACATCCTCAAGCTGTTGCTGCAGTCCCATGCGGAGGGCGACGAGTCGTCGTTCCGCAAGGCAGCCCTGCAGCTGGCGGCGGCAGAAAGCACGGCTGGGCACGTGCGCGTCGCGGAGGAGATCCGGGCGATCGTCGCCAAGATGCCTGCGACAAGCACTCGCAGGCAGGGGCCAGTCGTCGACATCGCCGCGCCGCGCGGAGAACTCGCGGACATCCTTGAGGGAGGGCATCGCGAGGAGCGCCTCCGCGATATTGTCTTGCGTCCAGAGGCCGAAGAGACGCTCAAGCGCGTGCTCTCTGAGAACCGCTCGCGCGCAAGGCTCGAGCGGTTCGGAGTGTCGCCGCGTCGCCGCCTGTTGTTCCACGGTGCGCCTGGCTGCGGCAAGACGCTCGCCGCTGCTGTGCTCGCAGGCGAGATGAGCCTGCCGCTCATGACGGTGCGCTTCGACGCGCTGTTCTCGCGCTTCCTCGGGGCCACCGCCGTGCAGCTTCGGGCGATCTTCGCAGAGATGCCACGCCGCCCGGGCGTGTACCTCTTCGACGAGTTCGACTCGGTCGCGAAGGCCCGTGGCGATTCGCAGGACGTCGGTGAGATGAACCGTGTCGTCACCGCGTTCCTTCAGCTCGTCGACGCCGACATGAGTGGCAGCATCCTCGTCGCCGCGACCAACCATGTCGAGTTACTGGACCGCGCTGTCTTCCGCCGCTTCGACGTGATCGTGCCCTTTGATAGGCCGACCCGCGAGCAGATCGTGGAGCTGATGAAATTGCGCCTCTCCACGGTGGGTCTGACGGACGACGACGCAACACAACTTGCGGCGAACGCCATAGGCTGGACCTTTGCGGACGTCGCGCGCGCTTGTGATGATGCGGTGCGCACAATGGCCCTCGATGATCGTGAAGAGATCTCGGAGCGTGATGTGGTACTCGCGCTCGAGGAGCTGAAGCGACGCAACGTACCGGCCAGGAGTTGACTCATGGTCGACCCGCGGCTTCCGCTCCTCCGCGCCCGAATCACCTCGGTGGACAGCTACGAAGCTCCCCAGCCCGGTCGCGGCGGTCCATCCGCCATACCCTCGCTCGATCCGAAGTCGCACAGCTCGGCGCTGATCCATCAGCTCGACGCCATCTCGCAGCAGGTGAACGCGCGCGATGGGAATGCTCGAGATGAGCTGGCCAAGCGCGAGATCGTCGTCGTCCGCCCAGCGGTCAACGCTCAGCTCGCCGCGAACCAGCTTGACGATTCGAAGGCGGACGCCTACCTCGTAGGCGTGAGGCCCGAGACTGGCGTGGTGCTGCTTGACATAGCCCGCGCCGACCTCAATTACCTGCGCGAGAAGATCGAGGCCTTCGCAGACGACTCCAGGGTCTCCGCAAAGACGAAGAAAGACGGCTCGCCCAAGCTGGATGTCCACGGTGTTCAGTTGACGGCTCGCGCCTCGGAGAAGGCCATCGCACCGGTGGGTAGCATCGGCCTTGCACAACTCGAGGATATCGCTGATGGACTGCGCCAGATCAACGAACTCCCCTCCGACCGCGCGTGCTGGTTCGAGATCGGCTGTCGTGGCGGATATCGCTACCCCGAGCAGTTGACCATCAACAGCCGCGCACAGATCGCTCGGCAGGCCCACCGCCTTGGCGCCAGTCAGAAGCTCGATGAGTTCTTGGGGCCAGAGCAGGTCTACTTCTTTGTGCGGGTGACGAGGGAACAGCTAGCTGCGATGCAGGCGGCAACCGACTGCATCTACGACATTGCTCTCGCGCCTCAGCCGCTGCGCGATCTCAAGCTGCTTGACGACCTTGAGACGAAGGACATCGCCGATTTCGTGCTCGGTCAGCCGCATGAGGATGCGCCCGCTGTCGTCGTCCTCGACACGGGCATTGCGACAGAGCACCCGCTTCTGAAGTCGGCGATTCTGAGCGCCACGACGGCTGGCCCCGAGATCCCATCGCCCGAGGACACCTACGGACACGGAACGAAGATGGCCGGGCTTGCGTTGCACCGAGACCTCGGCGCTGCGATCGAGCGCGGTCGAGCTGATGCCACACACTGGCTGCAAAGCAGTCGTCTTCTCATCGCACCCGGGTACGGCACAGCAGCAGACGACAACTACGAGAAATGGCCAGTGCTGATGGAACGCGCGGTGCGCTCCGCCGAAGATGCCGACGCACGCCCTCGCAATCGCGTATTCACTCTTGCGGTGACGCGGTCAATGCAAGACCCTCCGCTTGACGAGATCGCGCCTACGCTCTGGAGCCAAGCCGTTGACCAGCTCGCGTTCCGGCAAGGGCTCGGGCGGCTGATGATCGTGTCGGCGGGCAACGCCCGCGACACGGAGTGGCTCAAGCTCGCGGAGCTGTACCCGCAGCTCCAGCTCTCGGAGAAGATCCATCAGCCCGCACAGGCATCCAATGCGCTCACGGTCGGCGCGTTTACCGCGCGTGTTGAGTTGCCGAGCGACAGGGACTACGCCGAGGCGCGTGTCGTCGCAACGAAGCCGGGTGGAGTCTCGCCATATACGAGCACCGGGCTCGTCGGCAATGAGTGGCCCATCAAGCCCGACGTCGTCTTCGAGGGCGGTAACCTCGCAATTTCCGGAACGCTTGTCGACTCTGCTGTCCCCACCCTCT
Source organism: Myxococcales bacterium (assembly GCA_016706545.1). Taxonomy (GTDB): domain Bacteria; phylum Myxococcota_A; class Polyangia; order Haliangiales; family Haliangiaceae; genus JABFXX01. The sequence goes on along the minus strand of JADJJK010000051.1, from coordinate 39,940 downwards.
CGGCGCTTACGACCAGCCACCGCCACATGCACGGCAGGCCCATAGGCCTGGCATCAATGACCAGCGAGGCGAGCGCGCGGGCGGCCCATCTCGCTGCGCACATCTGGTCGCTCGAGCCGAAGCTGCGTCCCGAGACGGTGCGCGGCCTCATCGTCCAATCGGCGAGCTGGACAAGTGCGATTGTCGAGGACTTCCCTGGCTCAAGCGATCGGCTTCAGGCGTGCGGCTACGGTGTGCCCAACGAACGCCTAGCGTCGGAGTGCGCGCAAGGGGTGGCGACTATCGTCATCGAGGATTCGATGCCGAACGCGATCATCGAAGAGGCACCGAAGAAGACGGCGCCAAAGCGCACCACGACGAAGACGACGGTGCGAAAGCAGCGCCGCCAGGTGAAGCTCTATAGACTACCGCTCCCTGAGAGTCTGCTCACCAATGCGGACCCTGATGTCGAGCTGCGTGTGACCCTCTCGTACTTCGCCGAGCCCAACAAGTTCGGTCGGCGCACGTACCACGGGTTGGATCTGAAGGGGGACATGCAAGGCCCTCAGGAATCCGACGACGCATTCCTCCAGCGCATCAACGCTTTGAAGCGCACGCTCGACGCGGAGGGTAACCGCGTGAAGCCCTCGAAGACTAAGTCGTTTGACTGGGACATCGGCACTCAGGCTCGGAGCCGTGGTACCGTCCAGAGCGATCGATGGCGAGGGAAGATGTCCGCGCTGGTCGGCGACAAGCTGATCTCGATTGCGCCGGTGCTCGGCTGGTGGGAGCAGCGCAAGGCGTTGAGGATGCAGGAGATGCGGTTCTCCCTCGTCATCTCTGTGTTCGGCCCTGGTGTCTACGCGGCCATCAAGCCGCGAGTCGAGGTCGAGCCAGGCATCACGATCGGCGTATGACGCGCCGAGATCCGCCCCCGTAGTGTCAAAGGCAGCGGCTAGTGCGTGTTCGTGACTCGCATTACGCATAGTCTGTGTTGAAACTTTGCAGATCTCACTGTCAGAGCCCCGATTCAGGATCCATAGTCGCGGCGTGGGGGACCCACACGGCCCAGCTCACGCCCGGGCGGGGGGAGGTGTGGCCCGCGGGACTCACCGTTGCGCACCTGGCTGCGGCGCTGGCCCAGCGCGCGTTGGCGTCGTGTTATCACGGTGCATGCGCACTTTCTTCTTCGCCGCTTCTGCGCTCCTCCTGAGCGCGCCGTCTGTGTCCGCTCAGCCCAAGCAGGACTTCTCCAAGGTCCAGATCAAGGCCACCAAGGTCGGCGAGGGGGTGTTCATGCTCGAGGGGGCTGGCGGCAACCTGGCGCTGTCGGTGGGCAAGGACGGCGGCGTGCTGATCGACGATCAGTTCGCGCCGCTGGCGCCCAAGATCGTGGCCGCGGCGCGCAAGGCGGGGGCGGCCAAGGTCAAGTTCGTGGTCAACACGCACTGGCATGGTGACCACACCGGGGGCAACGAGAACCTGGGCAAGACCGGCGCGGTGGTGGTGGCGCACGAGAACGTGCGCAAGCGCATGAGCTCGGAGCAGTTCATCCAGATGATGAACACGACCGTCCCGGCCGCGCCGGCGGGCGCGCTGCCGGTGGTGACCTTCACCAGCGACGTGACCTTTCACCTCAACGGCGACACCATCCACGTGCTGCACGTGGAGCCGGCGCACACCGATGGCGACTCGATCGTCCACTTCACCAAGGCCAACGTCCTGCACATGGGCGACACCATGATGACCGTCTCGTATCCGTTCGTGGACATCGGCAGCGGCGGCCGGTACTCGGGCTTCATCGCGGCGGCGGACCGCGCGCTGGCGCTGGCCAACGACGCGACGGTGATCATCCCGGGGCACGGGCCGGTGACCAACAGGGCGGGGCTGCAGGCCTGGCGCGACATGCTGGTGACCATCCGCGCCGCGGTGGCCAAGCTGGTGGCGCAGGGCAAGACCTTGGAGCAGATCCAGGCGGCCAAGCCCACCGCGGCCTGGGACGCGGAGTGGGGCCAGAAGTTCATCAAGCCGGACGTGCTGATCAGCGCGGTGTACGCGGACGTGCGCAGCAAGTAAGCGCGCGGCGAGCCTCGCAACCGGAGCGCGCGGCGCCCGGGCAGCGGGCGGGTGGTGCATACTGAGCGCGCGCATGAGCGAACCTTCCGCCGAGGACAAGGCCGTGATCGCCGAGCAGATCACCACGCTGGCGCAGGCGATCAGCGCGTTCCGGCCGGCCTCGGACGCGGAGCAGGCCGAGCTGCGGGCGCTGGGCCAGCGCTTCGAGGCGCTGGTGCAGGTGCTGCAGTGGGCGCAGGTGCTGGCGCCTCATCATCTGCAGTTCATGCAGCAGCTCCGGCCGGCGGTGGCCAACCGGCGGGTGCGGCTAGGCGTGGTGGCAGACAAGCACGCGGTGGCCAACGCCGAGGTGGACTGCGCCAGCATCATCTCGATCTGCAAGATGCGCTGCTGTCGCGCGCTGGACATCGAGCTGTCGCGGCAAGATCTGGCGGATGGGCTGCGCTGGGAGATCGAGGCGCCCTACCTGCTGGCGCGCGACGCTCACGGCTGCTGCTATCTGGGCGAGGCTGGCTGCACGGTCTACGAGCGCCGTCCGGCCACCTGCCGCAGCTACGATTGCCGCCAGGACGACCGCATCTGGCTCGACTTCGAGCGTCGGATCCTCGCGCCGTGAGCGCCTCGCTGGATTTGTTTTAACCGACCACAGACCGGCCGAGTCTTTTCGCCAACCACAAGGAGACGTATGCGCAATCCCTGGAAGCTCACCTCGTTTGCTCTCATCGCCATGCTCGCGGTCGTCATCGGGCGCGACGCAGTTGGAGGCGCCTCCGCGGAGCCGCAGCCCCGGATGCAGGAGGCGCTGGGCCACCTGCAGGCCGCCCAGGCGTCGCTGCAGGCCGCCACCCCGGACAAGGGCGGCCACCGGGTCAAGGCCATCGCGCTGACCAAGAAGGCGATCCAACAGGTCGAGGCCGGCATCAAGTTCGACAACCGGCACTGAGCGCAACGCCGAGCGGTCGGCGAGCGGCTGCCGAGCGGTCGGCCGAGCGGTCGACGAGCGGCTGCAGCACGAGCCTTGGTTGGCTCTGCTCGAGTGGGTACTCGAGGGCTGCGGCGTGAGGCGCGCGCGGTCGTAGGCGCTGCGCGCGGTCACCGGCGCTCCGGTGGCCGGCGCCGCGCTGGGTCAGATCGGCGGGCCGTCGAGCCGCAGGCGCTGGGCGTTGATGGCCTGAAACAGCGGCGACAGCACCGCGTGGATCTCTCGCTCTCCCAGATCGGGGAGCTGGGCGCGCAGCGCGTTGCGTTCTTCCACGCTCCACACTCCGTCGGAGATGCCGTGCTCGACCAGGGCGGAGGCCTGGGTCATCGCCTCGGCTCTCGCGGCGACGCGATCCGGGTCCTCCTGCGCGACGTCGGCGGGCTTGCCGGCGCGCGCGAGCTCTTCCTGGACGATGGCGCGGAGCTCTTCCGCCCCCAGGGAGCCCAAGGCGCCCGGGGCGCCCGGCTCCGAGTCGGCCGGCGCTCGCTCGATGATGATGGGCCGCGGGCTCGCCGCTGGAGGGGCCGGCGCGCGCTCGGTGCCCGCGCCGGGCGCTGGCGCGCCAGTTCGCTGGCCGGCCCAGAAGGCCAGCGTCACCGCGCCACCAGCGAGCAGGATCCACTTCCAGCGGTCCAGCATGTCAGTGTGCCTTCGCCTCGGCGCGCGAGCTGGCGTAAGACAGCACGTACGTGCAGACCCCAGAGGCGTTCCACTGGATCGAGAACAACGACTCATCGGACATCGAGCGGATGACGCTGATGATCGCTGCGTCGGTGGTGTAGCAAGAGGAGTACGTGCCGGCGGTGTCCCGGACCGTGCAGTACCCGGTGGTGGGGTTGGAGCCACACTCCGCGTACTGGACGTTGTCCGCGGTGTTGTGCGTCTCGGACAGGCCGCCGTTGGCATATCGAGATGCGTAGTTGACCGACAGCGGCATATAAGACTTCAGGCCGGCGGACACGGGTCCTACGGCGGTGAGCAGCGTGACCGCCGCGATGGCTCCAGCAAGCAACGTCCGGGTCATGAGTACACTCCTTGAACAGCACCTCGAACGAGGGACGAAGGCAAAGAGGTGCCTGGCCACGCGAGCGGGTGCTGCGGGAGCCAGCGAGCAAGGCACATCTACCGGGTAGACGCTCGCCCCGCAGAATGTTCCCAAGAAAGCTGGGATGGGCGGTGGCCCAGGCATCCGGGCGCATCCGGGCGCATCCGGGCGCATCCGGGCGCATCCGGGCGCATCCGGGCGCATCCGGGCGCATCCGGGCGCATCCGGGCGCATCCGGGCGCGTTCAGGCGTGGCGGGCCGGCAGCGGGCTCGACACCATGAGCTGGGTCTCGCGGCTGTGGCTCTCGATCGAGATCTCGACGGCGTTGGCGTCGATGTCGACGTAGCGCGCGATCACCGCGGCGATCTCCTGCCGCATCTCCTGCAGCTTGCCGCCCTCGAGGCCGGAGCGGTCGTGCGCCAGGACCAGGTGCAAGCGGCCCTTGGCCACTTCACGGCTGCTGCGTCCACCGGTGATCAGGCTCTTGATTCCGTTCCACATGGGCGCTCCTTATGCCGTCGGGGCTGGCGACAGGCCAAGGGCCCGGCCCAGCCGCGAGAAGAAGCCGGGCGCCGCCACAGGCGCGCCAGCGTCGAGCCCGGCGAGCGAACGCGCGACGCGCGTGAACTCCTTGGCGGCGATGGACTTGTTCTCAAGCACGGCCGGGATGCCCTTGTTGGTGGTCGCGACGATGTGCTCGTCGAGCGGGATGGTGCCCAGCAACTCGAGCGCGAGGATCTCGATCACGTCGGCCTGGGACAGCATGTCGCCGCGCTTGACCAGGTGGGGCGAGATGCGGTTGACGATCAGGCGCGCCGGGATCCCGGCCGCGGCCAAAAGGCCGATCACGCGGTCGGCGTCGCGGATGGAGGACACCTCCGGGGTGGCGACCACGATCGCCTCGTCGGCGCCGGCGATGGCGTTCTTGAAGCCCTGCTCGATGCCGGCCGGGCAGTCGATGACCACGAAGTCATGGGTGGCGCGTAGCTCGCACACCAGCTTCTTCATGTCATCGGGGGTGACGGAGTCCTTGTCGTCGGTCTGCGACGCGGGCAGGAGCCACAGGTTCTCGAGGCGCCGATCTTTGATCAGCGCCTTGGCGACGGTACACTTGCCGCGCACCACGTCCACCAGGTGGTAGACGATGCGGTTCTCGAGTCCCATGACCACGTCGAGGTTGCGCAGACCGATGTCTGCGTCCACGACGACCACGGACTTGCCGAGTTGAGCAAGTGCGCTGCCGATGTTGGCGGCGGTAGTCGTCTTGCCGACTCCACCCTTTCCAGAAGTGATGACGATAGCGCGTCCCATGGGGCTCCTCCTACATGCTGTTGCCGAGTCCAAGCGGCAGCTTTCCCGAATACCGCTCGACCACGATCTTGTTGCTGGTGACGTATGCGATCTCCGCCGCGGCCACCGGGCCGTCGGCGTCGCCAGCGCGGGCGACTTGCCGCGCGATGCGAAGTTGCTGGGGCTCCAGCTTCAACGCGAGGATGAAGCCGTAGCTGCGGCCGATGCCAGCGTGCGCGATGCCGCGCAGGCGGCCGAGCACGATGATGTTGCGCTCGGCGCGGATCTCGGCGCCGGGGTTCACATCGCCGACGATGACGAGGTTGCCGGTGTGCTCCAGGATGACGCCGGAGCGCACCGGGCCGACGACGATGCGGGTCTCGCCGGCCGGGAGCTTGTCCAGCGCTTCGGCGGCGGCCTGCGCCGGATCGGCGGCCAGTGGCGCGGTGGTGGGCGCTGCGGTGGCTGCAGGCGCTGCGGCGGGCGCTGCGGCCGGCGGCGGTGCCGCGGCTGGCTGGCTTGGCAGGTCTGGCTCCGCGGCGGCCTGCAGGGCCGGGGCGACCAGCGCGGCGGCCTGCGCCGCAGAGACCGGCGCGGTGTCTGCGGTGGCGGCGAGGGAGGTGACCGCGGCCGACCCTTGAGCCAGCACCGGGGCCGCGGCGTCGTCGGCCTTGGCGGGGCGCGCGGCGCCGATCTCGGCGATCCGCAGGTCGAAGCGGGTGGCGATGTCGTCCAGCCGGACCAGGCAGCCCGGGGGCAGCGGGCCGTCCTCGACGCGGACGCGCACGGTGTTGCCGCGAAAGAACGTGGGCGCCTCGGCGAGGCGCTTGCAGAGCGCGGCGGCGATCGCGTCCACCGACGCGCGGCCCCAGATCAGGAACTCCAGGCCACGCGGGCCGCCCTTGAGCAGCGCCGCGGGCTTGCTGGCGAGGTCGGCCGCGTCGACGGCCGGGTTGGCGGCGACGTTGGCGGCAAGCTCGCTGGCCAGATCGCCGGACAGGCCCGGCTCGGCGGCGCCAGGCGCGTTCGCCGGCCGCGGGGCACCTTGCTCGGTGGACCCCAGGGCGAGGGCGAGGGCTTCTGCCACCACGCCTGCGGGCGCGGCGGGCGCACCCACAGGAGCGTTCATAGAATCGGCTGTGGAAGGGCTCATAGAAGTGACCTTGAATAAGCCCTAGTGTACCTGCGCCACTGCGCGCAACTTTTTGACCTTCAGCGCAGCAAAGAATCCGCGCTGCGGCCAGATCTGCTGGGCGCGGGACGCTACCGGGCGCCACGGGGCGCCCGGAGGTCCTTCGAGGTCGAGTGGCGCTCAGGGGCCAGGTCTGGCCCGAGCGCTCGCGGGAGAGCAAAAAAAGCGGCTCAGCCGTCCAGCGCGGCGTTGATCAGCGGCCCGACGATCTGCATGCCCGGGTCCTCGGCGTTGTACCGGTTGACCGGCTCATGGATGCGGGTGCGCGTGTTGTTGTTGATGAAGCGCGAGAGGAACGTCTCCATCGGCAGGAACTCGCTGTAGCACTTGTACGTCTGGCCAAGCGGCCACTCGAGGTACTCCCACCAGTACCGCTTCTTCTCCATGCGCTGGCAGGCGTGGGCGCCGATGAACGTGATGATGGTGGAGCAGTGGCTGTCGTTGATCTGGCGCTCGTACGGGATGAAGTAGCTGGTGTTGGAGTGGCCGTTGAACTGCGCCACCATATTGTCTTCGTCCTCGTCCCAGTAGCCCAGCACTGACTCCTTGTCGTTGGGGGTCAGGAAGCGCTCATAAGAGAAGCGCGAATAGTTGTAGTCCCGGGTGTAGCCGGTATAGGCGATCTGGTCGCCGGGGAACTCCAGCGCGACCATCCGGTTGATGCTGCCAAAGTCGTTGCGGTCGAAGGTGGCCGGCAGCGTGCCGAACACGCTGTCGAGCGCCCAGGACGCGCGGATCTGGGTGTGCAGCGAGCGCGAGTGGTAGGTGGTGTTGGGGGCCGGGAAGATCGGCCCGGAGTCGTTGAGGTAGTAGCCGCGCACCGGGTTGATGCCGCGCCGGACGAAGTAGTACCCCGCCGCGGTGGCGGTGCCGCCAGCGGAGAAGCCGGTCACCAGCAGCTTGTTGACGCTGGGGAGCTGGCTCTTGGCGTAGTTCACCGCGGCCAGCGTGTTGCTGTAGCCGTTGTGCTGCCAGGTCAGCGGCGGCTGGCCGCCGGTGGTGTCGACGTAGGTCGCGGTCCGGTTGCCCACATGCACATCGCCGGTGCAGTACGGCATGTACACGATGTTCCAGTCCTTGGTGACCAGGTCCTTGCGCGAGCGCAGCGGCAGGCCAGGATCTGCGCCGTTGACGATCGGCGAGACGTACTTGGCCGTGAACTGCGTCATGTAGTCGTTGCTGATGCCGTTGGGGTTGGCGGCGCCGAGCACCCCCGCGCGGCCGCTGCAGGTGTCGTAGTCCCAGCACGCGCCGCCGCCCTCGAAGAAGAACAGCAGGTTGGGCGAGGCGGTCCGCCGCATGAAGAACTTGTACTGCGAGCCGTTGCCGCACTTGGTGCCGGGCAGCTCCACGCGCTGCCAGTTGTAGCTGTTGCCGCCATCGACGATGACGTTGAGGATGACCTCGAGGATCGACTCCGCCTGAGCAGGGCGCGGAGCCATGAGTGCGGCCATGCCGGCCAGAACTCCACACGTCAGTATTCTCTTCATGTTGAACAGCCTCCGAAGTTGGAGGCGCAGTATAGAGGGCGCGTCGAAACAGAATCAACGAAGCTTTCTCGCCGGAGCCGACGACGAACGAGCGCGTCATTGTGCGGCGCATCGCGCCACGTTGAGTCATTGTCGCTGCAAGTACAGATTGCTGCCGCAGTGGCTACTCGACTAGCCACTTGTCAGGTCCTGGCAAGCTGCCAATACAACGCTGACGCGAGTTCGTGGTGCTGGGCGTCGGCGCGCACAAGACGGCGACGTCAGCGGTGCGCGCGGCGCCGCACCTGCGCTACCCTGGGCGAGTGAATCGCCGCGTCGTGTTCGTGCTTGGCCTCGCTGCGCTGGTGGCGCTGCTGGTGCTGCGACTGCTCCTCGGTGGCCAGGCGGAGCCGGGAAGAGCGCCGGGGCGGGCCTTGGCGCCTGCGCCTGGTGCCGCGCCGGTCGTCGCGCCCGTCGTCGCTGGCTCCGCCTCAGCGCCGCCGGCGCCCGAGCGCGCGGCGCTCACCAGCGAGGCGGAGCTCATCGCCGCGGCCGCCGCGCAAGCGCCGCGGTACCCGGTGGATCTGGAGTGGCTGCGCGGCAAGTTGCCGGGCAACCTGTACTGGGAGCTGGGCGCGCCGACCTCCGATCCGGAGGTGGCCAAGGCGCGCGCCGAGCGCGCCAAGCGCAGCAACGACGCCTATGGGCGCGTCCTGTCCGGCGAGGCCACGGAGGCGGAGGTCCGCGAGTACTACGCCGACAAGCGCAAGGTCTCGCAGGACTACCTGGAGCTGGCGCTCCTTGTCATCGCGGAGAAGGGCGCGGAGCTGCCGGAGCGTGATCGCGGCATGTTCGAGCTGTCTGCGAAGATGCACCGCGATCGGCTGGCCCAGATCGAGCGAGATCTCGCCGATGCGCTGGCGCGGCGCGCGGCGCGCTGATGGGGTGTTCGTGAGCAGGCGAGCGCTCCATCCTACGTGATACTCTGGGACGTCGCGACGACTCCCCGTTCTCCTTCTCCTGTCCTCTCCTTTCCTGCTCCTCTCCTTCTGCGGGGAGCGGTCCCTGGTCCCTGGGCGCGCTCGCGGCCTACGTTCTTGTTCTCACTCCTCACTGGACGCACGTCGAACCATGAACCCCTCGAAGCTGTTTCCTTTCCGCCGCGCGCTGGAGCGCCCGCGCCTGCGCCTGTTCTGTTTGCCTTACGCCGGTGGCTCCGCCGCCATGTACCGCCCGTGGGTGGAGGCGTTTGGCCCGGAGGTGGAGGTGTGTCCGGTGGAGATGGCCGGGCGCGGGGTTCGCATGGCAGAGCCGCCGGTGCGCGACATGAAGCGTCTTTGCGACTTCCTGGTTGGGCCGGTGGCCGAGCTGGCCGGGCAGGTGCCCATCGTGTTCTTTGGCCACAGCATGGGCGCGCGCATCTCGTTCGAGCTGGCGTGCCGGCTGGGTGACAAGGTGCGCCACCTGGTGGCGTCTGGATCGTCGGCGCCGGAGATCCCGGCGCGGCTGGGCGCGGAGCACGGCGCCAAGCCGATCGCGCTCTTGACCGACGAGGAGTTCCGCCTGCGCCTGCGCACGCTGGGCGGCACCCCGCTGGAGATCCTGGACAACGACGAGATGATGGAGCGCGTGCTGCCGGTGGTGCGCGCGGACTTCATCCTGGTGGAGCGCTACCGCGCGGCGCCGCAAGCGCAGCTCTCGGTGCCGCTCACCGTGCTGCGCGGCACCGAGGATCCGGGCGTCAGCTACCCCGACGCCGAGCGCTGGCAGCTCCGCACCAGCGCCGCCTTCCGCCTCAAGGAGATCTCCGGCGGGCACTTCTTCCTGGAGAGCCAGCGCGACGCGGTGCTCGCCGAGGTCAAGCGCGATCTGAGCGCGCTGCTCGCGGGATGATGGCACCGCTCGCCGAGCCAGGCGCGGCGACCGTCGAGGACGTCGCGGTCTCGCTGTCGTGGCTCGCGCCAGCAGAGCTGTCCGACGCCGAGCTGGCGCGCGTGTTGCCCTGGCTCACCGACGAAGAGCGGATCCGCCACCGCGCCTTCGTGTTCGAGCGCAACCAGCGCGAGTACCTGGCCACCCGCGGGCTGGTGCGCCGGGTGCTGTCGCGCGCGCGCATGGCGCCGCCCGGGAGCTGGCGCTTCGTGAAGAACGAATACGGGCGGCCACAGCTCGATCCGCCATGCGGCCTGCGCTTCAACCTGGCCAATCACCCGTCGCTGGTGGTGTGCGCGCTACGCGAGGGCGAGCTGGAGGTGGGGGTTGACGTGGAGCCGCTGGCCCGCGGCGGCGAGGTGCTGGAGATCGCGAGCACGGTGTTCTCGCCACGCGAGCTGGCCGCGCTGCGCGCGCTGCCCTCGGCGCAGCAGGCCGAGCGGGCGATCTCGCTGTGGACGCTCAAGGAGGCCTATATCAAGGCGCGCGGCATGGGGCTGTCGTTGCCGCTGCAGGAGTTCTCCTTCGTGTTCTCGGCAGGCGGCGCCGAGATCCAGTTCACCGCGGCGCTGCCGGATGATCCCGCGCGCTGGGCCTTCTCCTGGTTCGATCGCCGGGGGCACCGCATCGCGGTGGCGCACGAGGTCGCGCGCGGCGGGCGCCCGGCGCAGGTGCGCTGCCCCGATGAGCCCGACGCCGCCTTGCTCGCCGGGGCGTGACAGCGCGTGCCAGGTTGTGTGCGGTAGTTCACCGCACGCGCTGAGGCTCCTGGACTACGAGTGGCGCAGCTCTCAGGGCCAGCGTCGCTGTCAACAGAGGTTGTCTCGCAGGTGGATCCAAGCGCGCTGTCGCTGGGATACGTTGCATGCGCGGGCACGGCCGGCGCTTGCATGCCGCTATCGCCCAGCGGCCCGCACAATGGAGGGATCGTGGTCATGAGTGCTGCTGAAATACGGCTGGGTATCGTCGGCGTCGGCGCGCGCGTGCTGGGGCTGCTCGCGGGGGGGCTCCTCGCCGCAGGCGGCGCGGGCTGCGGGGACGAGCTGGAGAGCGACGCCGCGGAGCGCGCTGTCGCGGAGCGCGGTCAGGCGGTGCTCACCGACGATCCGATCCCTCGCGTCCCCAATCCGCCGCTGGCCAGCGACCTGGCCGCCTTGCCAGGAGATCTGCGCGCGATCGCGGTGCCGGGGCCAGATCTCACCGAGTACGTGGTGGATCGCCAGGCGGCGATCGCGCTGGGCAAGGCGCTGTTCTGGGACATGCAGGTGGGCAGCGACGGGATCCAGGCTTGCGCGAGCTGCCACTTTCGCGCCGGCGCAGATCCGCGCAGCAAGAACCAGATGAGCCCGGGGCTTCGGCATTGGCCCGAGGCCGATCTGGAGTTCACCACCGGGGGCCCCAACAGCAAGCTGCAGCCCAGCGACTTCCCGCTGTCCCGGCTGGCGGTCCCCGGCGTGCGCGGCGCGCTGGATCCCTCCACCGACAGCAACGACGTGGTGTCCTCGCAGGGCGTGCATCACCTGAGGCGCGGCGAGCTGGATCCGCTTGGCTTCTCGATCTGGTTCACCAACACGCGGCGCGTCGAGCCGCGCAACACCCCCAGCGTGATCAACGCCGTGTTCAACCATCGCCAGTTCTGGGATGGCCGCGCCGAGAACGTGTTCAACGGGGTCAACCATCAAGGCGCCAGGGATCAAGGCGCACGGGTCGCGCGCGCAGACGACCGCGCGGCGCCCGCGCTGGTGGCCATCGGCCTGGTCAACTCCAGCCTGGCGTCGCAGGCGGTCGCGCCGTTGCTCAGCGATCTGGAGATGGCGGCGCCGGGCACGCGGATGGTGGACGTCGCGCGCCGGGTGCTGCGGGCGCGGCCGCTGGCGCGGCAGCTCGTGCGTCGAGACGACAGCGCGCTGGGGGCGCTCAGCCGGGCCCCGCTGCGCGGCCTGTCGACGCCGTCCTACGCGGCGATGATCGGGCGCGCGTTCCACCGGCGCTGGTGGGACTCCTCCAAGCTGGTCCAGCTCCGGCTCGATGGCAGCGTGGCCTTCGTGGACGCGCCGGATCACGATCCGCTCACCGCCGAGCTGACGCTGGCGCAGTACAACTTTGCGTTGTTCTTTGGCCTGGCGGTGCAGCTCTACGAGGCGACGCTGGTCTCCGATGACACGCCTTGGGACCGCTTTCGCCGGCAGCATCCGCTGGCCAGCGATCCGGCGCTCAACCCGTGGCTCAACACCGCGCCTGACCACATCAGCCGGCAGGCGCTGTTTGGCGCGATGTTGTTCAATGACCGCACGCGCGGGCCGACCAACCTGCGCTGCAGCAACTGCCACGAGCAGGCAGAGCTCACGGATGCGTCGGTGCGGCGCATCAGCTCGGCGGTCAACGGTCCGGTGCGCAACCGCGATGGCAACGTGATCGACAAGGGCTTCAACAACATCGGGGTGCGGCCCACCACAGATGATCTGGGCGCGGGTGGCAGCGACGCGCTGGGGCCGCTGTCGCACACGCGGCGGCTGTTCCCGCTGACGCCGCCTGCCAGCTTCGACGGGGCGGTGGTCAGCAAGGGGTTTGGCGTGGAGGGCGCGTTCAAGATCCCCTCGCTGCGCAACGTGGAGCTGACGGCGCCGTACTTTCACAACGGCGATGCGCGCACGCTGCGGGAGGCGGTGGAGCTGTATAGCCGGGGCGGCAACCTCGCGCCGCTCGTCGAGCGTGACGGCACGCCCATCGAGCCGCTGGGGGTCCCAGCGCTCGCGGAGCCGGAGATCGACGCCCTGGTCGCGTTCTTACAAGCGCTGACCGACGAGCGCGTGCGGTACCGGAAGGCGCCCTTCGATCATCCGCAGCTCTTTGTTCCAAGCGGCCACCTTGGCAACGACCACCTGGTCTTTGACTTCAACCTCGACGGCCTGGCGGATGATCTGTTTGTGGAGATTCCAGCGGTTGGCGCAGCAGGTGGGCCCGCCCTGCCAGGATTTCTCGACGGCGCGCAGTGAACCGCCCTGCCGGCCCCACCTGCGAGTTTGCGCAGGATTCCAATGTGGGCTTCTCTCGCATGGGAGGGGCAGCCCCAGTCGAGAAACCCAACCCTTGGCGCAGTTGGAGCTGATACGGTCGCAAGGTGCGCAGGCTGTTCTTGTTCGCGGTAGTTCTGTGTGGATGTGGGATCAAGCTCAACGAGCAACCGATCTCGGCAGACGCTTCGGTGGATGGTGCCGCGGTTGATGCCTCGCCCGACGCGACGGTGCCGCTGGGGAACTTCAACCCTGCGGCCAAGATCAGCGGGCTGTCGCTGGACGGCGCCATCGAGGACGACCTGACGCTCAACACCGCCGAGACCGAGCTCATCTTCGCGATCAACCTGGGCACCGGCAACGGCGGCAAGAACCTGTACGTCACGACCCGCGCCAACCAGCAAGCAGCGTGGGGCACCCCGGCGGAGATCACCGCGCTCAACACCGCCGGCAATGACTCGACGCCGCGGCTCTCCGCCGATGGGCTCACCCTGTACTACGCCACCACCCGCACGGGCACCAGCGAGGACGTCTGGATGTCGCAGCGGGCCAGCGCGGCCGCGGCGTGGGGCACGCCGACGATGATCGCCACCGCGAGCTCGACGGTCAATGACCGCTGGTACTCGCCGTGCGGCGGCAAGTACATCCTGGCCTCGGACCGCGCGGTGGCTGGTGACCTCGATCTGTACGAGGGCACGCTCGGCCAGGCGCCCTCGCGGCTGGCGCTGTCCACCACCGGCGGCGCGGACACCGCGCCGTTTCTGACGCCGGACTGCTTGAGCCTGTACTGGGCCAAGGACAACGCCGGCCAGGTGGATCTGTTCCTCGCCACCCGGGCCAGCGTGACCTCGGCCTGGCAGGTGGTGGGCGCGGTGCCGGTGGTGAGCACCGCGGCCAGGGAAGAAGATCCGTGGCTGTCGGCCGATGGTCGGCGCTTGTACTTTGCGTCGGCTGCGGACGGCGAGCTGGATCTGTACCTGGCCACTCGCTGAGGTCAGGCCTGCCAGCGCGCGGCCGCCGCCTGCGCGCGGCAAGACGGCCGCCACTACGTGGCCGGCGGCGCGTGCCGCCGGGAGCTTGCGCGCTATCATGCGCGGCACATGAGCTTTGACGTCGACTACTTCGTGATCGGGGGCGGGTCGGGCGGGGTGCGCTCGGCGAGGATCGCCGCGAGCCACGGCGCCAAGGTGGCGATCGCGGAGGAGTCTCGCTGGGGCGGGACCTGCGTGATCCGCGGCTGCGTGCCCAAGAAGCTGCTGGTGTACGCCAGCGAGATCCGGCGCACGCTCGACGACGCGGCCGGGTTCGGCTGGAAGCTGGGCGAGGCCTCGTTCGATTGGGCCAAGCTCATCGCGGCCAAGGACCAGGAGATCTCGCGGCTGTCGGCGATCTATGTGGACCTGCTGCGCAAGCACGGCGTCGCGATCCACGAGGGTGCCGCGCGGCTGGTGGACCCGCACACCGTGGAGGTCGGTGGCGCGCGCATCACGGCCGGGCAGATCTTGATCGCCACCGGGGGCAAGGCGCGCGTCCATCCTGCCGGCAAGCCGGAGCTGTGGATCACCTCCGACCAGGCGTTCCATCTGCCGGCGCTGCCGCGCGCGGTGGCCATCGTCGGCGGCGGCTACATCGCCGTCGAGTTCGCGCACATCTTCGCCGGCCTCGGCGCCAAGGTCACGCTCATCCACCACGACGAGCTCCCGCTGCGCGGCTTCGACGGCGAGGTCCGGCAGATGGTGCGCGACGGGCTGGGCGCCGCCGGGATCGAGTTTGTCGTCGGCAGCGTACACGACGCCAGCGGGGTGCCGGGGCAGGAGCTGACGCTGACGCTCGACGACGGTCGCGTGGTGCGCTGCGACACCGCGATGTCTGCCATCGGCCGCGATCCGAACACGGCGGACCTGGGCCTGGAGGAGCTTGGCATCGCGCTCGACGAGCGCGGCGCCATCGAGGTGGACGAGTGGTCGCGGACCTCGGTGCCGCACATCTACGCCGTCGGTGACGTCACCGGCCGGATCGCGCTCACCCCCATCGCCATCCGCGAGGGCCACGCGCTGGCTGACACGCTGTTTGGCGATCGGCCCACCCCCGTCCAGATCGAGCTGGTTCCGACCGCGGTGTTCTCCCAGCCGCCGGTGAGCGTGGTGGGCCTGACCGAGGAGCAAGCGGCGGAGCGCGGCCTGGACGTGCAGATCTTCAAGAGCAGCTTTCGGCCGATGCGCTTCGCGCTGCCTGGCCGCAGCGAGAAGATGCTGCTCAAGCTGGTGGTGGACCGCGCGAGCCGGCGCGTGCTCGGCCTGCATGTGGTCGGGCTCGACGCGCCGGAGATCGTGCAGGCCGCGGCGATCGCCGTGACCATGGGCGCCACCAAGGACGACTTTGACCGGACGCTCGCGATCCACCCGACCTCGGCGGAGGAGCTGGTCTTGATGCGCGGGTAGCCGGGCGCGCGGGCGTGGATCGCTCGCCGCGTTGGCGTTGTGCCGTCTGCGGTTTGCGAGTAGCTTTGCAAGCCATGGGTCCCAAAGGCGTCGCCGCCGCGGCGGTTGCGTTCGTCTCGCTTGGCCTTGGCGCGGGCTGCGGGAGCTCGCGTGAGCCGGCGCCACCTGAGCCGGTGGCCGGGCCAGCGGTCGATCCGGCGGTCGGGCCGGCGGTCGGGCCGGTCGATCCGGCGCTCGGGCCGTCGCCTGGTGGCGCGCTCGACCCTGCGGCGGCATCGTCGCCGGCGGGCATCACCGAGCTGCCGGTGTTCGATCCAGAGGCTGGGCATCTGGACCGGGACACGCCTGCGGCGTCGGTGCCCGCCACCCGGCCACGCCGCGGGGCCCGCATGCTGGGGATCTTGCTGCGGTCCTCTCCTGCTGGGGCGCTGGCCGCGGTGGACGGGCAGCCGGTAGGGCGAACGCCCGCGTACTGGGAAGGGGAGCTGACCGGCGGCGAGCGCGAGTTCACGTTCTCCCTGCCGGGGCACATCTCGGCGCGGTATCGCTTTGTGCCCATCACCAACGGCGTGGTGCATGGCCACCTGGAGGCGATCAGCGCCGCCGCCGGGGGCTCGGTGTCGGCGGCGCCGCCGCTCGTGCCCGCGTCACGCGCTCCGACGGGGACGTCGGCGCCAGTCGCGCCGGCGCCGCCGCCTGCGGCGCCCAAGGTCGTGCCCCAAGGCGGGCCCAGCGCGACGTTGGAGGGCGCCGGCGCGGCGTCGGAGGGCGGCGCGGGCCCCGCCGGAGCTGCTGGCACCTCGCCGACGGCACCGACAGCGCCCGCGACGCCCGAGGCGCCAGCGCCGACGGCGCCGCCGCCAGCGATGCCCGAGGCCTCGCCGGCCTCGCCACCGCCGATGGCCTCGCCACCGCCGGCTGGCGCGGCGCAGTAGCCGCGGTCAGGACGCGGCGACGGGGTGGCGGGCGGCTTGCGCGGCGCGCAGCCGCCGGGTGGCCAGGAAGATCGCGGCGAGCACGGTGGTCAGCACCATCCAGTGCGAGTACCGGTAGTCCACGCTGTGCGCCAGCAGCAGCAGCGAGGACTCCATGCCCAGGCCGCTGAGCAGGAGCGCCATGGTGTCGCGCTGGCGCCAGGCCAGCGGCAGCAGCAAGAGCGTCAGCGCCAGGTACACCCAGGGCACGAACAGCGGCGTGTGCCAGGACACCCAGTGCAGCTTGCGCGACAGCTTCATCTGCGCCTTGGACACGCCGGTGGCCAGGCCCTGCTCGTGCATGAACGTGAGGTCTCGCGCGGCGCGCTTGATGATGGCGCCGCTCTGGTGCTTGGACTCCAGATCGATCACCGCCGCGGTCACCCGCAGGCGATGCTTGATGTACGCCATCGGGTAGGCGGAGATCGTGCGCCACAGCGCCCGCGCGATGGCGTCGCGCTGCGCCTCGGGCGCCGGGTCGTAGTAGTTGATCGGCAGGTTCCACAGCGTCTTTTGCGGGTGATTCAAGATCGGGAAGAACGAGCGCGTCGAGTACACCTCGCGGATCGTCGCGTGGAGGTCCTGCTTGATGAGCAGCTCGGTGCCCGCCAGCTCCTCCTGCAGGCGCGCGTCCGGCAGGGTCTCGTCCAGGTTGGCGTAGGTGCCGACGATGTCGTAGACCGCCAGCGACGAGATCCAGTAGTGCATGGGCTTGTCGGTGAGCGCCTTGTTGATGCCGAACGCGGCCAGCGTGGTGAGGACCCACACCGCCAGCGCCAGCGCGTAGCGGCGCAGCCAGGGCATACCCGGGCGCCACTCGAAGAGCAGCACGATGAGCGGCGCGGTGGCGCCGAAGGCGTTGTAGCGCATGGCCGTGCCCAGGCAGAGCGCGGCCAGGCCCAGGAGCTTGCGCGAGCGCCGCGGTGACACCAGCGCGGCGGTGCCGATGGCCAGGAGCGCGGCCATCATGCAGTCCTTCCAGATCACCGACATCACCACGCCCACCGGCGGATAGAGAAAGACGGCGGCGGTGATCCAGGCGGCGCGGCGCGGCGCGAACACCCACTGCAAGATCGAATAGAGGCCTGCGAGAAAGAGCCCGCTCTGCACCACCAGCATGGCGAACGGGCCGGGGATGAAGTAGTCGAAGAACGCCCACACCAAGTTGATGATGGGCGGGTGCGAGTCCGAGTAGATGCGCGCGCGTGCCTCGCGCAGGTGGTCGTACGAGTCCTGGGTCATCTGGCCCGGGAACCCATAGAAGATGAGCAGGCCCCAGGCGACGAGCAGCACGGTGGTGGGGTTGGCGTTGCGCACCCGCCCCCAGGCCGCGGCCAGAAGCTCGCCCAGGCGGCTCACCGGGACGCTTCTTCTGCTGCTGGGCCCGGCGCATCTGCTGGCGCTGACGCCGCGGGCGCCGCGGCGGGGCCCGGGCCGGGCGCAGCCGCCAGCGCACCGGCGATGGCGTCGAGTTTCTCGTTGACGATGGCCAGCTCCTGGGTCAGCGACACCGAGCGCAGATGTATCCGCGACAGCATGATCAGCGTGCGCAGGTGCAAGATGGCCAGCGCGGCGATGGCGGCGCAGAAGAAGAAGTTGGCCAGGGTGGAGAAGCCCAGCGCGTGCGCCACGTAGCCGGTGGCGTCGGGGAACAGGGCCATGCCGCCGATCGCCGACAAGAACGCCAGGTACGACATGCTGCCCTGCAACATGATGCGCTCGCGCACGATGAGCCGCACCAGCACCAGCGCGATGCCCAGGCACACCGCGGCGAACACCCAGTTGCCCACGCCGTCGCTCAGGCGCCAGTATTCTTCAGGCGACTGCACGGCTGGCCTCGCTCGCGCATGGTGACGGGGACCTCGACGACGGTGAGGCCAGCGGCGCACGCCACCGCCAGCGACTCCGGCTCCGGGTAGTCGTAAGGGTAGGTCAGGCTGAACAGGCGCAGCGCGCGCGCCCCGTACAGCCGAAAGCCCGAGGTCGGATCGGTGAGCCGCAGGCCGGTGACCAGGCGCAGCACGCCGCGCAGCCAGGCGCTGCCCAGCCGGCGCAGCAAGGTGGAGCGGAACCCGTCCTGGTCGCGATCTCGGTACCGCGTCCCCACCACCAGATCTGCGCGCGGTTCGCCTTGCCGCGCCACGGCCGCCAGCAGGTGGCGCAGCTCGCCCGGCGGGTGCTGGCCATCGCCGTCGATCTGCACGGCGCAATCGAAGCGCTCGCGATGCGCGAGGATGAGGCCGGCCTGGACCGCGCCGCCGATGCCGAGGTTCTTGCAAAGCCGCAAGAGCCGCACGCCCCCGGCCTTGGCGACCTCTCCGGTCCGGTCCACCGACCCGTCGTCCACCACCACGGCGGAGAGCTGCACGCCAGCGCCCCCGGCCGCGCGCAAGGCCTGGATCTCCGCGAGCAATCCGCCGAGCGCCTGCTGTTCATTGAACGCTGGGATGATGAGGAGGACGCGCACCCGGACTTGGCGCGGGTGATATCATGCGAACCAACAGGGTTTCAACAAGTTGTGCGCCAGCGCACGGCGACACGCCATCCTCGGGCGAGGTGTGTATAGTGCGCCGCGATGTGTGGCATTTTCGGCGTCATCTGCTCCAGCGCCTCGGCCAGTGACCGCGAGCTCGCTCGCACGCTCGCCATCTCGCTCTTGCGCAACTCGGAGACCCGCGGCCGTGAGGCGGTGGGCGTCGCCGTCCACGACGGCGAGCGGATCCATGTCCTCAAGCAGGCGGGCTCGGTCTCGAACTTCCTGGCCAACCCCAAGCTGCACCAGCTCCTGGACGAGGTGCTGGGCGCCGGGAGCGCCGGGCAAGCCGACCGGGCGATCGCCATCACCGGCCACTCGCGCCTGGCCACCAACGGCGCGCAGTCCAACGCCGACAACAACCAGCCGGTCATCACCGAGGGCGCGGTGGCCCTGCACAACGGCATCATCGTCAATGACCGCGCGCTGGCCGCCCGCTACCCGGGCATCCCCACCCGGGGCGAGCTGGACAGCGAGGTGCTGGCCACCGTGCTGCGGAGCAAGCTCAACGCCAGCAAGAACCTGGTCACCGCGGCGCGCGAGACCTTCGCGGAGCTCGAGGGCTCGGCCTCGGTGGCGATGATGTTCGAGGACCTCGACGTCATGCTGCTGGCCACCAACACGGGCTCGCTGTTTCAGGTCACGAGCGCCGACGCCAGGTTCCTGATGTTCGCCTCCGAGCGCTTCATCCTGCAGCGGGTGATCGAGGAGAAGCTCGAGAACAAGGACGGCAGCTCCGCGCTCGGCGACGTGGTCATCGAGCAGGTGCGCGCCGGCCACGGCCTGATCGTGCCGCTGGGCAAGGGGCCCCGGCACTCGTTCGCGCTCAGCGGGCCGGAGGTCGCCCAGGAGACGGCGGCCAACGCGGCGGCCAACGCCGCGCCCAGCGCCGGCACCGTCATCTCGCCCGGCGGCCACCACGTGTCCATCGTCGACCTCAGCGCGCGCGCCGACCGGCTGCAGCGCTGCAAGAAGTGCATCCTGCCCTCGACCTTCCCGTTCGTGAACTTCGACGCCGAGGGCGTGTGCGCGTACTGCCGGACCTGGAAGCCGATCAAGCCGCTGGGGGAGGAGGCGCTGCTGGCCGCCGTCGAGCCGTACCGCTCCAAGGACGGCAGCCCCGACGTCATCGTCGCGTTCAGCGGCGGCCGGGACTCCGCCTACGGCCTGCACTACGTCAAGAAGGAGCTGGGCATGAACCCGGTGGCCTTCACCTACGACTGGGGCATGGTCACCGATCTGGCGCGCCGCAACCAGGCGCGGGTGTGCGGCAAGCTCGGGGTGGAGCACATCATCCGGTCCGCGGACATCACCGCCAAGCGGCGGTACGTGCGCAAGAACGTGGAGGCGTGGCTCAAGCGGCCAGAGCTGGGCATGGTCACCCTGTTCATGGCCGGCGACAAGGAGTTCTATTCCCAGGCGCGCCAGCTCCGCAAGGAGACCGGGATCAAGCTCGTGGTGTTCTGCACCGGCAACATGATCGAGGAGGCTCGCTACAAGGTGGGCTTCGTGGGCGTGCCCCAGGACGACGACAACATGGTCCTGACCAAGATGTCGCTGCGCAACAAGCGCGACATGCTGTTCTACTTCGCCAAGAACTACCTGCGGAACCCGTCGTACATCAACGAGTCGCTGCTCGACACCGCCAACGCGTTCTGGCAGACCTTCGTGGTCAAGGACGACTTCCTCTATCTGTATCACTACCTCGAGTGGCGCGAGGACGTGGTCGTCGGCACCATCCGGCGCGAGTATGACTGGGAGGTGGCGACGGACACCACCACCACCTGGCGCATCGGCGACGGCACCGCCGCGTTCTACAACTACATCTACAGCACCATCGCCGGCTTCACCGAGGACGACTCCATGCTGTCCAACATGGTGCGCGAGGGCTACCTGACCCGCGAAGAGGCGATGACGCGCTCCATCGAGTACGCCAAGCCGCGCTGGCCCTCCATTCGCGAATACGCACAGCTCATCGGCTTCTCTGCCGAGGAGGCGCTGCAGGTCATCAACGCCGCGCCCAAGCTGTACTAGTGCCGGAGCAGGCCGCGCGCGTGCCACCGGAGCCGTCCAGGTTGCAGCGCGACGTGCTGTGGAACCTGGTGCCGGTGGCGCTCCTGGCCATCGTTGGGCTTGGCCTCAACTTCGTCATCGCGAGCTGGTGGGGCTCCACCGCGCTCGGCGTGTTCAACCTGGTGACGATGGCGGTGTTCAACCTGGCCATCCTCGGCGCTGGCGGCCTGCAGTTCGCGGTGCTGCGCGCGGTGGCCGCCGCGCCGGCTGACGGCGAGCGCGTGGCCGCCGTGGTGCTGGGGGCGCTCCTTCCCAACCTGGGGCTGGCGCTGGCCGCCACCGCGGCGTGCGTGGCGCTGCGCCACCCGCTGGGCGCGCTGGTGGGCAGCCCGGAGGTCGCCCAGGGGCTCTTGTGGGCGGCGCCGGGCGTGTTCGCGTTCTCCATCAACAAGGTGCTCTTTGGCGTGGTCAATGGCCTGGGCCGCATGCGCGCGTTCGCCGCGTACACCTCGCTGCGCTACCTGCTCATCGCCGCCAGCCTGGGCGTGGCGCGCGCGGTGGACCTGCCGGGCGCCAAGCTGGCGGTGGTGTGGACCATCACGGAAGGGGTGCTCTTGCTGGTGCTGTGCGGCGAGCTGTGGGCCACCGTGGCGCTGCGCCGCGGCGGCGCCTGGCTGCGCCACGCACGCGAGCACCTGAGCTACGGCGTGCGCGGCGTGACCGCCACCCTGGCGCAGGAGATCAACTCCAAGCTGGACGTGTGGATGCTCGGCGTCGCGCTGCCGGAGAGCCAGGTCGGCGTGTACGCGCTGGCCTCCACCTTGTACGAGGGCGCGCTGCAGATCCCCATGGTCTTGCAGAACAACATCAATCCGCATCTGGCCCGCCACCTGTCCGCGCAGGAGCCCGCGCAGGCAGAGGAGCTGGTGCGCCGCACCCGGCGCTGGTTCGTTCCTGCGGCGGTGGCGGTGGCGGTGGTCTCGGCCATCGCCTATCCGTTCATCGTGCCGGTGCTGGTGGGGGATCCGGTGTTCGCGCAGGCCACCTGGCCCTTCGCGGTGCTGATGGCGGGCGCCGCGCTGGCCTCGCCCAACCTGCCGTTTGTCAGCCTCTTGCTCATGGCCGGACGCCCCGGCTGGCACACCTGGTATGTGCTGGCCAGCGTGGTCATCGCGTTCGTCGCCGACCTGGCGCTCATCCCCTCGCTTGGCGCGATGGGCGTGGCGGTGGGCACCGCCATCGGGCTCATCTCCGCTTCGATCTTGCTCAGCGTGCTGGCGCGGGCGCGGCTGGGCCTGCGGATCTAGCTCAGCTAGTGTTTCGACCAGGTGATGGCGATGTGACGCTTGGTGATAGTGCTCGACGAACTCGTTGACGGCCGGCAGGCGCCCCGCCGAGGCGGTCGACCTGGCCTACCGGGAGCAGCTGCAGCCTCTGCCGACGACGAGCCCGACCCATCATGTGTGACCCGACCACCGTGCTCGACCCAACCACCGTGCTCAGGCTCGACGGGCGCGGTTGTCCATAGCCCGACACCGTCCACAGCCCCGGGGCTTCCGCGGAAACGCGCTGCGACTTGGATCACACCACGTTTCCGCGGAGGTTTCCGCGATCTCGATCTCAAGTCCCGGCTCGCTCGCGTCCGCCTGCCGGACACATTCTCCAACTGAAGATCTACTATCCACAATCCATATCAAACCCCAACATTCCTCTTGACACCTCCCGCGCCAGCGCGCCCCCTGCGCCGCCAACCTGCTGCAGTCTCTCCACCAGCGGCCCCTGCGCGCGCTACATCCTCGTCTACCTGCGCGCCCCACGAAAAATCGCGCCGCCCGCGCTTCCTCGGCACCTGGGGCACGCCAGGCGCGAAATCCAGCGCCGAAAATCAGCGTGCTACAAAACCTCATGCGCGAGCCTCTCTCCGTCGAGGAAGTTCAAGCGCTCGGCGAACACATCGCCGAGCAAGCCGTCCACCTGGACGCCGCCATGCATCGCCTGCTCGCCGACCGCGGATGTTCGACGGCCGGCGGCTGGTACCGCCAGGGGCACCTGCGCGCACTGGCTGAGCTGGCGTGTGGGCTGGGATCTTGGCACCGCGCGAGAACACCTGCGCGTGGCCAGGGCACTGCACACCCTGCCGCTCGTATCAGAGGCATTATCTGCCGGGCAGATCTCATATTCCAAGACTCGCGCCATCACGCGCGTCGCGTCGCCACCGCCACCGAAGCGGTGCTGTTGGGCTACGCGCAGCACTGCACCGCCAGCCAGCTCGAGACCGTGTGCCGCAAGGTCGGCGTCTTGGGGGCGGACGCCGCCGGCCGAGCCACACGCCCGCACGACAGCGAGCGCTACGTGGCGCATACGACGACGGCCTCTGGCATGGTGTGCGTCAAGGCTTGCCTGCGCCCCGACGAGGCCGCGCTGCTGCTTCAGGTGCTGCAGCAAGCCGCGGTAGACTGCACGCGAGAGCCGGCGGGCGCTTCCGCAGAGGTTGCTGACGTTTCCGCGGAAGCGTCAGCACCTACCGAGCAATCGGCTGACGTTTCCGCGGAAGCGCAGCGCTCTTCCACCACGACCACCGCGCGCCGCCCGTACAACCGCGCCGATGGCCTGATGGCCCTGGTTCACGACTACGCACGGGGCGGTCGCGCCGAGCGCGTTCCCGTCGAGCTGATCGTCACGGTGCCCGTTGCGCTGCTGCAGCAAACCGCCGCGACTACCGACTCAGCCACTGGCACCTCCGACTCCACCGCCACCGTCCCCTCAACTACCGATCTCGCGCCCGCCTCCTTCACCGACCGCGGCGCCTCGCTGCCAGTCGCCCTCACCGTCGAGGCCGACCTTGCGCTCTCTCCGCAAGCCACCCGCCGCCTGGCCTGCGACTGCGGCCTGGTCGTCGCCACCGTCGCCGCAGCAACATCCACCGACGCCACCCCGCTCTCCGTCGGCCGCAAGACCCGCACCATCCCCGCCGCCCTCAAGCGCGCGCTCCTCTTGCGCGATCGCACCTGCCGCTTCCCCGGCTGCGATCACCGCCTTTTCCTCGAGGGCCATCACCTGCAGCACTGGGCCGATGGCGGCGAGACCAATCTCGACAATCTCGCGCTGCTCTGCTCTTTGCACCACGCCTATGTCCACGAGCGCGGCTATCGCATCACGCAGTCACCCACTGGCGCGCTCGCCTTCGAAGATCCGCAAGGCCGCGCCGTCGTCCCGCTGCCGCCGCGCCCCGCGCCGCCGCTGCTCGGCTGGCCCGCGATCCATGCCGTGCGCGCCGCCAACGCCGCCTTGCCGCTGACCGCGACCACCGGCCAGTGCCGCTGGCGCGGCGAGCGCGTCGATAGCTGGGACGCCGCCGCCACCATCACTCGCATCCAGCGCCGCGCCGACGCGGCTGCCGCACCTTCCGCTTCCACCGCAGCATCAGCGGCGTCCCTGCCGCCCACGGTCCCTCGCACACCGGCACCACCCTCACCGCCCTCACCACTCTCATCTGTCGCCGATCCCCCACTCGACCCCGACGGCCACCCGCTGCGCGGCCTGTGGGACGACCTCGACCGCCACAGCGCCATCGAGCGCTGGGTCCTCGCGGAGATGGAAGCGACCGGCGTCGACCCGCTGTCGATCGGCCGCCCCTTGCCGGACCACCTGCAGCACCCGTCCCAGCGCTCATCGCAGCGCCGGTCGTAACGTCCGTCGAAACATCCGCCCACCTCGCGGTCCAGGGGACTAGCTGGTACACGTTAGCTCGCGAGCCGCTCGAGCAGCGCGAAGGCTGCCTGGGCCTCGGCGCGCAGCGCGCTGATCGTCTGCGCGCGCGGCCATCGCACGGCGCCGATGCGGTCGAGAGGGGTGCCATCGACGCGCCGCGGGACCAAGTCCGCCCGGTGCTCGCGGAGGTGAGCGTAGAGCGCGGCGCGCTGATCCACCGGCTCCGGAGGGTAGAAGAACGAGCGCTCGAGCGGATAGTACGAAGACAGCGGCGCCGGCAGCTCCGCGAGCAAGGCTGGCACCACCTCTTCCCCGTGCGGCTCGAGCGCCAGGAACACGCCGGTGGAGTCGCTGGCGGTGCGCAGCAGGGCGGGCTGACCGGCCTCGAGCCGCGCGGCGGCCTCCAGGAGCTGCGGGGCGATCTCGTTGAGGCGCCCCAGCGGCGATATCACCAGCGGGTCCTTGGCGCCCTCGAGCCAGAGGACGGTATCGTCCAGCCTGGGGCTCCACGGCGGGGCGGTGGCCAGGTACTCCGCCGGGCTCATCGCCGATGGCGGGAGCGCGTCGTCGAGCTCCTCGTCGCTGGAGAACAGAAACAGCCGAACAGGCGCGGTCATAGGCTCTTCCACAGGGAGATCGCGGCCTTCATCAGCTCCTTGGGCATTTCCGTCCCCACGCCCGCGCCGGGGAACAGGGTGATGAGGCCGCGCGGCCCAGCGAGGTCCACGAAGACCTGCGCCGCGTTTCCACCCGCGGTCACCGGGAGGGTGCCGCTGGTGCCCGCGGCCATGGCGCGGACCGCCGCCTCCAGCGAGGAGCCGTTGAGCACGTCCAGCATGAGGGTCTGGATGGTGCCACGAGTGGTCCCGACCGGCCACATGGAGTTCTTCGGCTTGACGTTGCCGAAGGTCATCTTGAAGAACTCCCAGGTGTGCCGCGAGGCGGTGTGCAAGATGTCGTGCGGATCCACCGACAAGATCACCTTGGAGCCATCCGAGAGCGTGAACTCGCGGGTCGCCAGCGGCGCCGTGCTGACGGCTGTCCGGCCGCCGTACTCGACGAGGTTGCCGACGCTGTCGGCGACGAAGTTGGCGCCGCCCTGCATCGCCTTGACCCAGGCCCCGGCGCCGTCGGCGACGACCTTGTCAAAGAAGGTGAGGATCTCCGGGATCTTCTTGTAGCCGTGGGTGACGCACTCTTCGAGGAAGGTCTTGAGCGTCGCCGCGGGCATGCTGGACGTGAAGGCCTTGTTGAGCACCTGCGCCAGCTCGGCGGCGGTGCCAAAGTGGGTCAGGGCGTCGGCCAGCGCGCGGCCGGAGCCGGCCACCTCGCCCAGGCTGCGGAAGAAGCCCGGGTCAAGGCCATGGTTGCGCAGCAGGTCGTCGATCTGTCGGCCAGTCAGCCCGTCGGTGAGGTTGCGCAAGGCCGCGCCGCCCAGGTCATCGTAGAGCGCCTTGATCGCCGGGCCGCCGAGGTCGGTGGTCAGCACCTTCATGCCGGCCTCGCCGATCTCATCCCAGGCTTGCTTGAGGCCAGCAGCGCCAAACTCGGTGACCAGCTCACGGAACGCGGCCTTGCCCACGGCGTCCCGCGCTTGCTTGAGACCGGCGGCGGTGAACTCGGTGACCAGGTCCTTGAGCACGGCCGTGGAGAAGGTCTCGGTCAGCTCCTTGACCCCGGCGACGGTGAACGTCTCGGTCAGCTCCTTGAGCCCGCGTGCGCCGAGCTGCTCGCCCAGCTCCTTGAGCGTGGCCGCGCCGAGCCCGTCCCACAGGCTCTTGAGCGTGGCCGCGCCGAGCTCCGTGGTGAGGTCTCGCACCAGCGTGCGGCCTAGCTTCTCGAGCAGCTCCTTGAGCCCCGCCGCGGTGAAGCTGTCCACCAGCGCCTTGAGCATCGGCACGCCGAGCTCCTCGGCCAGCTCCTTGACCGCGCGCTCGCCGAGCGCCTCGGTGAGCTCCTTGAAGGCCCGCTCCCCGAAGGTCTCGAGCAGGTTTCTGAGCAGCGGGCCGCCAAACTCGCGCAGCATGCGCTCCGCCGCCTCCTCGCCGAGCTCGCGCAGGAACCGCTCCGCCAGCTCTTCGCCGAGCGCCTTGGCCAGCTCCTTGAGCAGGGTCTTGGCGGCGGCCTTGAGGCCGCCCTTGAAGATGCCCTTGACGATGTCGAGCAACACGCCGACGCCGACCAGCGTGAGGATGGCGCTGACCAGCGAGATGCCGGCGATCACCCAGTCGACCCAGGTGATGGGCTCGCCCATGATCCACTTCAGGATGACGTGCTTGAAGATGTCGCGGATATCTCCGTAGACCAGGACGCCGGCGATGATGTCGCCGATCAGCATCACGATGAAGGCGCCGGGGACGTCGATCGCGACCTCGCCCCAGATGAAGCCCCACACCAGGTTGATGACCTGCGCTACCACCCAGCCCAGGACCACCGCGATGGCGCCAAACGCATAGAGGATGCCGGCGAGGAACCCGCCCACCAGGGAGCCCCAGAAGTTGCCCAAGGTGCTCTGGAACCACGACAGCGTGTCGGAGGCCAGGTCGCTGAAGAAGTCCCACACCGAGCCAAGAAACGAGCGCTGGACGGGCTGTCCGCCGGCGGCCTGGGCCTGCGACTTGAGCCGCCCGTACTCGGTGCGGATCTGGCCGTGGGCCTCGCCGATCTTGGTGTCGACCTCCGCGAGCTTGGCGTCCTGCCCCTCGAGCCCCTCGTTGACGTTGCCAGAGATGCCGCGCAACGACTCGGTGCGCGCGCCCTCCACTTGCCCCTCGAAGGTCGCGCGCGCGCGGTTGGCGCTGGCCAGCCAGCGCGAGGCCGCGGTGGCGAAGCGCTGCCCCACAGAGCTCACGCCTTCGGCCAGCTTGCCGCGCGCCCCGGCGATCTGGCGCTCGATCCCGTCGAGCCAGGAGGTGCCCGCGCTGCGCAGGTCATTGCCGCAGGACGCGACCGCGGCGTTGACGTCGGTGCCAAAGCTCGCGCCCAGCGGGCGTAGCTGGCTGCCGACCTGCGCCTGCACCTGGGTGATCCCGGCTTGCGCCTGGTCGTGCGCTTGCTGGGTTCGCTCCAGGGCGGTGCGCTGCGCTTCGTCGATCGCCTCGTCGGTCACGCCTCCCGCGCCAGCGAACGCCTCGGTGAGCTGCGCGCGCTCGCGCTCGAAGGCCACGCGCGCCTGCTCGACCTTGCTCTCGACCTCGGCGCGCAGCTCGCGATCGGCGACCTGGATCCGCGCCAGCGCGCCGCTGGCGAGCTGTTCGATCTGCGCGCGCGCCTGGCCCTTGCGTTGCTCCAGATCGCGCAGCGCCCGCTCCAGGTCGGCGCGCAGCGACTGGGTCCCTTCGGACAGCGCCTGATCGATGTCGGCCAGGGACTCGCTCTCGGTGCGGTCGACCTCGGCCACCGTCTGGCGCACGCTGTCTTCCAGCGACTGCAGGTACGGCTGCTGGTGCTCGCGGATGCGGTTCGCGGCCTCGGCGGCGTCGCTGCGCGCGCGGCGAGCCAGATCCGCGCCGCTCTGCGCGCAGGCCTCGGCCGCCTTGTCGGTGAGCTGACGGGTGGCGCCGGTCAGCGCCTCCACCAGCGGCGCGTCGCCGGAGCCGGCGTGCGACGCGGCGAGGCCGCGGACGCGAGTCTGATTGGCGCGCGAGTGCTCCGCGGCGCGCTCGGCCTCGCGGTCGCCGTGCTGAGTCACGGCCTGGCAGGCGGTGCTGGTGAACGTCGTCGCGGCGGTGCGCCTGCCGGCCAGCTCGGCCTGCACGCGCTGCCGCTCGCGCGCGGCGGTGTCGCGCAGCCGCTGCCGCTCGCTGGCGCGGGCCTGATCGAGCTGCGCGCGGGCGCTGGCGCCGCGGCTCTCCAGCGCGCCTCGCTGCGCGGCGAAGGACTGCTCCACCTCGGCGAGCGCCTGCGTCCTGGCGGCGCCGATCCCGGTGGTGACCTCGGTGGCCGTGCGCGCCAGGTCCGCCAGCGCGGCGGTGCGAGAGGTCGCCAGGCTGGTGGCGAAGCGGCCGAGCTGCTCGCTCACCGCTTGCGCGGCCTGCGCGGCGCGCGGGGAGCTCACGCCCTCCTGCGCGGGCGCGGCGGCGGTCGTGGCGGGCGCGGCGGTGGCGGCGCCCGCAGGCGCAGGCGCAGGCGCAGGCTCGCGCGGCGCGGGCGCAGGCGGCGCCATGGCCACCGCGCCGCCTGGCGCCGAGCTCGGCGCTGGGCTCGCGCCCGAGCCGGTGCCTTGCGCGGTCGTGCGCCTCGCGGTCGCCGCCGGCGGTGGCGTCGATGTCGCCGGTGGGCTCGCCGCAGCCTGCGGGCGCTGGCCTGGCGTCGGGGCAGGTGCGGCCTTGGGAGGCTGCCGCGCCGCCGGTCCCAGCAACGCGGACTCGTCCAGGCCGCCGCCGCGCGGCCGAGCGCTGCCGCCGGGCTGCGCGCCGGGCGCCGGGCCGGGCGCCAGGCTTATCCCCACGCCGAGCGCGGCCACCGCGGAGCCTCCCATCGCGCTCGCTGCACCTGCGCCGCTGGCCTGGGCCGCGGCCTCGCTTGATCGCGAGGGAGCGTCAAGCTGGGCGCGCCCGGGCGCGCGCGGGCCAGCGCCTTGGCGCGGGGCGCCCTCGCGCGGCGTCACGTCATCCCAGAGCGCGGACGTCGAGCGGACGCGCGACTCCGCCGCGCGGGCTTCCTTCTCCGTCGGGTCATCGGGGTGCGAGACGCCGGTCATGGCGGACAGGCGCCCGTCGTCGTGCTGCGCGACGTGGGTCAGCTCATGCACCAGCAGCTCGTCGCCGGCCTCGGTCCCCGGCGTCCACGCCCCGGCCCCGAAGAAGATCTCCGCGCCGATCGTGAACGCCCTGGCGTGGAGCTGCGCGGCCGCGTCGGCTGCCGCCGCGCCGCGGTGGACGCGGACGTGATCAAACCGTCGCCCGAGCAAGGCCTCCATCTTGCCGAGCACGTCGTCGGGCAGGGGCTCCCCGCCGCCGGACAGGGCAGACAGGGAGGACAGCGCCGAAGGCGGCGCAGCTCCTCCCGCTCGATCCGGCTCCACGCTGGGGATCGACGGCAAGGCGCTCGCGCTCACCAGCGGCAGCGGCCCGCCGGCGCTGCTGGCACGGTCAGCGCCGAGCCCCGCGGCCTGCGCGGCGGGCGGCGCCACGCTCACAGGACCCGGCGCCGAGTCGGCTCCGTGCCGCGCTGGCCGCCCGTGGCGCGCTGGCGCGGCGGAGGGCTGCGCGTGCTTGCGCAGCCTCACCGCGGCCCACTCCACCGTCTCGGCGGCGCGCGCCTCGGACTCTGCGGCGCTGGAGTCCTCCAGCACGGCCGCGCGCCCGGCCTGGGGCTCCAGCTCGCCGCGCGCGTGCTGCTGCACGTGCTTCAGCTCGTGTCGGAGGAGCCGCTCCCCGGCGACCGTGGCGGGCGCGTACTCACCCGGCGCGAAGAAGATGTTGCGCCCGATCGTGAACGCCGCGGCCCCCAGGAGCAGCGCCGCCTGGCCTGCCGCGGCGCTGGTGTGGACGCGGATCTCTGCCGCCAGGTCGCCCAGCTCGTCGCGGACCAGCGCCAGCAGCTCCGCCGGGAGCGGCTCCCCGCCGCCAGCGGTCTGCACCAGGCGCAGCACGTCGGCCAGCGACGCGGGCTCGTCGAGGTCTGCCTGGGCCGCGGCTGTCCGCCGCCGCGCCGCCAGCCGCGCGGCCGGCGCGGGCGCGGTCTGCGGGCGCTGTCGTCGGCGCGGGCGCTGTCGTCGGCGCGGGCGCTGTCGTCGGCGCGGCCTGCGCGCGCGCCGATCCGGCCTCGCGCGCTGATCCGCCCGCGTCGCGCTGCCAGCCGCGGTCCCCATCGAGGATCCACCTTGCGTACGCGAGCGCCGCCGCGGGAGCCATCGCCGCGCCAAGCTCGGATCGGGTGGTCTCTTCCTCCAGCCGGGAGCGCTTGCACGGTGTTCCGGCGCGCAGCTCAAGCGCCTCCAACCGGAGCGGGCCGTCGCTCTCCAGCAGCGTTCGCGCTTCGTCCTGTCCTGTGGCCTGCAAGGAGCGCTCGGGGGCTTGCCCATCCTCCTCGCGGCGCTCGCGGTGCGCGCGCCACGGCCGCCGGATGAGCCCGTCTTCTACGGAGTCACCAGCGTGGTCAGGGGTCCTCCGCTCCTTCACTCCACGAGCCTAGCGCCAAGTCTCGCGGGCATCAACGCACATCATTGCGCATCAATGCGCATCAAGTGATCGCTGCGCGCGTGGCCCGGCTATGGCTCGGCGAAGATCTGCAGCCAGCCGCCGTCGAAGGTCGGACTGTAGTAGCGGCCACCAATCAGCAGATCTCGGCTGCTGTCATCCATCGCCAGATCCACCGCGGTGACGCCCATCGGATCGAGGCTGATCGGGTCCGTGCTCACCGGCTTGGTCAGGTTCCAGCGCTCGCTGAAGGTGGGCGAGAAGCGGCGCAGCACCACGCCGGCCGCGAAGAACGCGGTGTCCTCGGACAGCGTGTACGCCGAGACCACGTCGCCGTCGTCGTCGAGCGCGATGCCGTTGTCGACGAAGTCTGGGTCGGTGAGGTCGGCGTCTGGTCCGCGCGCGGTGAGCGTGCGCGTGGAGACGTACGAGTGCCCCGATGAGCCGATGGCGACCCGGCCGTTGCGCGCGGCCAGCGCCAGGTGGTACTGCGGCGCCGCGCTCTCCAGGGTGGGGGCCGCGGTGCCGTCGCCCTCGAAGACGAGCAGATCGGTGGGATCTGCGTTGACGTTCTCCACGCCGGTGTAGATCCGGTTGTCCGAGCCCACGGTCAGCGCGCCGCGGCACGCCGGCCCGATGGGCGCCTTGGTGAAGCGCGGCGTGCCGTCGCCGTTTCGCACCACCAGCGAGGTGGGCCCTTGGATAGCCACGCCGCCATCGGGCATGGTGGCCCAGGTGCGCGCCATCAGGTTGGGCGTGACGCCGCATCCGCCCTCCACCGTGGTCACCGTCCACAGCATCGCGCCGGCGGGGCTCAGCTTGGTCAGCGCTGCGCCGCTGCGCACGAACACCGCGTCCGCCGCGCCCACGCGCGCCTGGCCGCCGCCGCTGCGCTTCCACAGCTCTGTGCCTTGCCGGCTCAGCTTGGCGACGAAGGCGGACGTGCCGACGACGAGGTTGCCCGCGGCGTCGAAGTCCACCGAGAGGACCTGCGCCTCGGGAAACAGCAGCGTCAGCCGCTCGCGCGGATCGGCGTCGAAGCGCGCGGTCACCGCGCTGACCGTGGCCGCGGTGAAGCTGCACTGCGGCTCGGTCGCCGTACACGCGCCCGAGAACGCACCCCAGCGCGAGGGCGTGTCCGCCAGGAGCTGAACCTGCGTGCCAGCCGCCACCGCCACCGTGCAGGTGGCGCGGCACACCTCCGTCTTGCTGGGCGTTAGCACCCGCACCGCGCCCTTGCCTGCACCCTGGAAGGTGATGGTGAGCCCGCGCCGCGGGCGCCCGCGCCCCACCAGCGAGATGTCGAGCGGCAGGTCCGGCGCCGCCGCTGCGGTGATCCGCAGCGCGGCCGCCAGGTCGCCGACCTCGGCCGGGACAAACCGCACCGTGAGCTGGCAGCTCGCGCCAGCGGCCAGCGCGCCGCTGGCGCAGGTGCTGGCGGCGGCGTCGAGCAGAAAGGCGCTGGCGTGGGCGCCGGTGATCTGCGCGGTGAGCGCGCCGGCGTCGCCGTCGCCGACGTTCGTCACCGTCACCTGCGCCGCGCCGGTGAGCCCAAGCTCCACCTCGCCCAGCGCCAGCGCGCCGCTGCCCAGGCCCACCGCCGCCAGCGCCGGCGAGCCCGGCAAGGGCGGCGGAGCGCCTTCGTCGCCGCCTCCGCCGCAGCCTTGGCCCGCCAGCGCCATCCCGCACAGCAAGATCAGCTTCTTCATGTCCCACTCATGGCCGCAGCCGGTGCGCTTGATCGCGCGAAGCCTGTTCGAGCGGCAAAAACTTGCGGGGTCCGCCAAAGGCGCAGCGCGGCTCTTGCCTTCACCGCGGGGAAAATCCGAGCAATGGGTGGCGCACGCGGGCGCGCGCGCGGCTTGCGCGATGATACCGTGGCGCGGTGATTCGAAGCCGACTAGCGACGCTGGCCCTGCGCGCGGCGGGGTGGAAGTTCGAGACCCCACGCCCGAGCCTCAAGAAGTATGTGTGCATCGCGGCGCCGCACACCAGCAACTGGGATGGCGTGCTGCTCCTGGCCGTCTCCGAGGCCATCGAGCTGCCCATGGCCTTCATGATCAAGGATGACTGGGTCAAGGGGCCGCAGGCGCCGCTCATGAAGCGGCTGGGCGCCATCGCCATCAACCGCTCGCGCCACACCAACATCGTCGATCAGATGGTGGAGGAGTTCGCGCGGCGCGACGAGCTGGTGCTGGTGATCCCGCCCGAGGGCACGCGCAGCCGCACCGAGCACTGGAAGTCCGGCTTCTATCACATCGCGCGCGGCGCCAACGTCCCGGTGGTCCCGGGGTACCTGGACTTCGCGCGCAAGCGCGCCGGCCTGGGCGATCCCATCACGCTCACCGGCGACGTGCGCGCGGACATGGACAAGATCCGCGCGTTCTACGCCGGCCTCGCGCCAGCGGGCTTCGATCCGGACGCCTTTGGCCCCATCCGCCTGCGCGAAGAAGAGCCGAAGGCGTAAGGGCTGACCAGCCGCATGGTTGGCGCGCACACCGCACCGTCGCACATTGCTGTGTCCGCTTCGTTGTTCGCGGCGTAGGTGGGCCGGCAAACCGGCGCGTCGCATCACCGCAGGACGTGCGCTCGTGGTCGCCAGGGCCGCAGCCTTCGCGCGGCCCGAGTGGAGAAGCGGGCGTTTCGCCGCGCCACCTCGCGGAGCTCTGGCCCGTCGGGCGTCTTTGCTATGGAGAGGATAGGCAGTCAGTCCTTCGATCCCCGCGGCTCGGCGCCAGGGACTCGTGGGCCGACACGACGTGGCACGGCGATTGCTGAAGTCTTCTTCGGCTTGCTGGCGCTCCCGTCATTTCAGCCGTTCGAGGTTGGCGAGGCCGTTCCCCTTACGCAGGAGAGGTAGATGCCCAATGGCCTCCTTGTCGGAACGGTCGCGGTGGCGGACAGCGCGCAGGTTCACGCAGTCTAGAAACCTCGAGGAGGAGCCGCCATGAAGGTGTCAAAGGCGTTGGCGTTCGTGCTCACCACATCCCTGCTCACCGTCGCAGCCTGTGACGGCGCGGTCGGGGGCACCGAGGTGAGTCTGGAGAGCGGGGAGGCAGCGCAGGCCGCGCGCGCGGCTCCGCCGAAGCGCGTCG
Organism: Myxococcales bacterium; assembly: GCA_016706545.1. Taxonomy (GTDB): domain Bacteria; phylum Myxococcota_A; class Polyangia; order Haliangiales; family Haliangiaceae; genus JABFXX01. The sequence goes on along the minus strand of JADJJK010000051.1, from coordinate 6,050 downwards.
TGATCGCCATCTTCGATCAGATGGTCCCATCCTATGCAGACGACTTCGACATGCCCAACTTTCGACGGCTGCGCGACGAGGGCACGTACTTCAAACGGGCGCGCCTGGGCTACATGGGCGCAGAGACGGTGATCGCCCACAACGTCATCCCTTCGGGCCTGTTGCCCAGGAACATGGGGTGGGTGGACGAGGCGTATCGCGACACCGCGAACCTGCTGGGCAAGGGCGTCAACGCGATGCACATGCCGGGTTCGTTTGGGTTCTCCGAGTTCAGCACGATCATCGCGGCGCGCGGGTACCCCAAGCTCGCGGACTACCTGCAAGCAGCGTATCCAGGCACCAGGTTCATCGTGGTCGGGCAGAAGGGGTACGCCGTCGAGGGCGCCGCCGCTGGCAACAGCAGCAACATCGCGGTGCGGATGTCGTCGCGATCCTCGGGGTCGCTGTTCGACTCGTGCCGCGCAACGCTCGGCGGCCGGTATCGCTTCCCCGCCGGCGTGAACGTGCCGCCCTACCTGCTGGGTGGCGGCGCCCAGGAGTGCAACCGGTTCTACATCAACTCGGACGCCGACAACGACCACGGCACCAAGGCCGCGTTCCCCGCTTGGCTCTACCCCACCGACGGCAACCGGTACGTCGCCGGACCCGATCCGGCCCACCAGGGGGGCGATGCGTGGGTCGCGGACGCCGCCATCGAGATGATGTCGAGAGAGCTGGTCTGGCATGCTGCTCACCTTTGGCGCCATCGACAAGGCCGCCCATATGTGGGGCGCGCAAGCCGACACCGCCGTCGTCGATTGCTCGACGAGCGCCGGGCAGACCCACGTGCGCTGCTCCGCCGAGCAAGCTGACGTGCAGCTCGGCAAGGTGCTGGCGCAGATCGCGCTGGTAGACGCCGCCGATGGCGGCGAGACGCTGGTGGTGCTGGCCTCCGATCACGGGGGCACGTACGGCAGGTACTTCCATGGCAAGACCTTCGCCGACGCCGCCAGCAGCAACTGGTACTACGCTCCGACCGGCGTGTGGGACGGCTCCACCTACTACCCGCCGACCAACGCGACGTACAACCAGCCGTCCCCGGCGCTGCAGCCGCTGGTCGCCACCGGGAACGTGCAGCTCTCGTATCAATCCACCGCGATCGAGGCGTGGCTCATCGACCGGTCTTTGGCCAAGCTGCGCGAGGCGGCGGCGGTGGGGCTCACCTTGCCCGGCGCAGCGGCCGCGTACTACCGCCGCGGTGCCCGCTTTGCGCTCTGGGGCACAAACCCCATGACCCCGTCGGAGCGCCGGTGGTGGAAGCGGCACGCGGCGGACACCGTCGACGCGATGGCCTCTGACGATGGGCCGGACGTGGTGGTGCTACTCCGCGACGAGACGACCTACGGAGCCTATGGCGACCACGGCGGCGCCAACGAAGCGGTGCAGCGAGTGCCGGTGGTGTTCTGGTCACCAAGCCTGGCGCCAGGCCGGCACACCGCGCGACCGTTCATCGCGCCAGACATCCTGCCGACGATCTTGGCCGCCATGGACATCCCGCTTTCGAGCCCGGTCGACGGGACCGCGCACCGGCTGGTGGGCGACGACGACGGCGACGACGGCGACGACGGCGACTAGCCCGTGGCATCACTCGTCGGCGGCTGGCGCGGGCGCACCGGAGGCCTTGCGTCCGGCGCGCACCGTCTCGCTTTCGCTGCTACCCAGCAGGTGCTGCGACAGCGCGAGCGAGCGGTCCATCAGCGCGCGCGCCGCCTCGTGCAGGCCGGTGCTGTGCTGCACCAGGCGGACGTTGTTCTCCATGTCCTCCGCTGACCAGCCGCGCGAGTGCGCGATGTACGGGAACTGCGGAAAGGAGAAGCCCAGCTCGGAGAAGAAGGTCAGCGCCTGCCCGGCCACGCCCTGCACGTTGTCCTGACCGCCGGTGATGATGAAGGACGCGACCTTGTTGCGGATCATCACGCGGTCGCGCAGCGTGAGCTGGTTCTGCACGCAGTTGAGCCGCTCCGCCATCTTGAAGTACAGCGCGCTGGCCACGCCCCAGCGGATGGGGGTAGCCACCACCACCACGTCAGCCCAGAACACCAGCGCGTCATAGACCTGGTCCATTTGGTCCTGCGCGTCCATCTGGGTGATGGAGCAAGGCCAGGTGCAAGCGTGTGCGCTCTTGGAGTAGTAGCCCTCGCAGTTGCGAAACGACAGGTCGCGCAGGCGCAAGAGGCGCGTCTCATGGCCAGCGGCGCGGGCGCGCGCCAGCGCGCTATCCAGCAGCGCATCCGAGGTGGAGTACCGCGGCAGCTCGCTGTTCATGTTGGTGGTGGAGATGCCCACCACGCGCGGCGGCCCGGGCTCGCGCTCGAGGGATCGCTCCAGCGCGTGCTTGGCGTGCGGCGCCTTGCGTCGCGGCGTCGACGGCGCACGCCGCACCAGCACGCGCCCTTGCTCCACCTTCACCTCGTGCGTGGGGACCTGATCGGCCTCGTACCCGGGCTCGCCGGCGCCGGTCTGGCGGTGGAACTTCCAGCCGTGCCACGGACAGGCGATGTACTCCCCGTGCAGCGTGCCCTCGCCAAGCGGGCCGCCCACGTGGTTGCACACGCCGGAGATCGCCGCGAAGCTGCCGTCTTGGTACGACAGCGCCAGCTTGAGCCGGCCGGCTGTTACCTGCTGCAGCGGTCGCTCGCGCAGCGCCTCGGCTGCCCCGACGTCTACCCATTCATCATTGGCTGTGTTTTCCACAGCAGCACGATAGGAGATCGAAGCGCGTAGGCCAAGGCCCACCGGGCCTGGCAGCACTCCGATGTCCTTCGTGAGGGGCAAGGGGCCCGTGGTGCCTCGCAGCGGGCTGATGGGGTGCGGGACGCGAGCTTGTGCGAGGCGAGGGACTCAGCGATGCTCGGCGCTGAGTGGGAGAGGGCAGCGGGCGGAGAACCTGGAGCCGCGTTCGAAGGAGGCAGCAGATGGAGAGAGCGCTGGGAGTCGTCATCGGCCTGGGGGCCACGTACCTGTTTCTGTCGGTGGTGGTGCTGGCGGTGGTGGAGGCGTTGTCCACCGTGCTGTCCAAGCGCTCCAAGGCGCTGCGCCGGTGTCTCACGGCGGTGCTCAAGGTCGAGGCCGGCGGGAGCGCGGCGCTGCTCGATCGGCTCCTGGCGAGCCCGCTCTTGAAGACCCTGGGCAAGGCGACCGGGGCTGAGGTGCCGTCGCACATCCCGACCCCGGTGTTCGTGACCGCGTTCCTCGACACGATCGGGTCGATGCGCGGCACCAGCGCCGAGGTGTCGGCGGCGTATCGGGACGCGCTCGCCGCGTTGCCCGAGAAGGAGCGCGAGGTGGTGCGCGGGATCGTCGGCGACGCGGTGGATTCGGTCAAAGAGGCGGAGCGCCGGGTGAGCCTCTGGTTCGACGCGCTGATGACGCAGCTCTCGGAGCGGTATCGACGCAACACGCAGTGGGTGACCCGCGGGGTGACGTTGGTGCTGGTGCTCGCGGTCAACGCCAACGCGCTGACCATGGGCGCCACGTTCTGGCGCGACTCGATGGTGCGCGAGGCTGCGCTGCAGCTCGCGCAGCGTGAGCTGGCGCTGTGTACGTTGCCGTCGGCGGCAGCGGGCGCCGCGCCGGGCGTGGTTGCGCCTGCGGCGCCTGGTCGCGCGCTCGGGCCCGGGGCTGCCCCGGCTGGCGCCGGGACGGCGGCGGTCGACGCGGCTGCGCCTGCTGGTGGCGCTGCGCCCGGCGCTGGCGTGGCGGCGGCCACGCCGCCTGCGGCCCAGCTAGATTGCCGGGAGCTGCTCGCGGACATGGGCAGCGACGTGCCGCTGCCGCTGGGCTGGACTCGCGCGGTCTGGACCGCGACCTGGCAGTCGCCGGGAGCGATCTTCGCCGCGCTGCTTGGGCTCCTTTTGTCCTTCGTCGCCGTCTGCCTGGGCGCGCCCTTCTGGTTCGACGTGCTTCGCCGCGTGACCCCGCTGGTCCGCAGCCCATCGGCTGCCGCAGCAGCCGCGCCGCCTGCGCCTGCGCCTGCGCCTGCGCCTACCCCAGGCGACCCTCGCTGACCTGCTGCCGCCGGTTGCGCTCAGGGTTCGGACCGCAGCGCCGCCTCCTGTACTCTTTCGAGCCTCAGTCCTTGTGGAACCAAGTGGCCAAAGTCGTCATCCATGGTCAGCAACGTGGCGTCCACGACGAGCGCGGAGGCGGCGATCCATAGGTCATTCTTGCCCATGGTGATTCCTTGCGTCGTACTCGCGTGGTCGAGTCGAGCATAGGCGTCATGCACGACGCGCGATGAGATGTCTACGGTCGGCATCCTTGCGAGCGTATCTTCAACGCGCGTCACCTTGTCTGTCCCCCAACCGAACTGGAGGGCAAGGGACAAGATCTCGCCCTTGCTGACCACCGAGATCGCCGGCCGAGGTGACCGTTGTCCGAACTGGTACTTTCTCTCGAGAACCGCTGCGGCTGTCCGGCCTCTGAAGATATGTACGAGGATGTTGGTGTCCAGCAAGAGCTGGGTGCTGGCTACTGTCACGACAGCGCTCGCAGCGCAGCGAAGATCTCCTCGTCCGTTTCATCGCCGGGCCACTGTCCCACGAAGCTCGAGAAGGACAGCGGCTCTTCGGTGGAGCTGATCCGTGGTCGCAGGTCTGTCGCCCGAGGGCTCCGCCTCCAGACCTCATCGTGAGGTCCAGCGGCTGCGAGGTAGTCCACGTCCATATGGTGCGGGCGTCCAGAAGGACGAAAGAAGGCGGTGCCCTCGACGAGCACCTCCGCGCCGAGCAAGGCGCGAGCTTCGTCTAGATCTATACTGCTGGCGAGGTGTCCCCGCAGCGGCGATTCGCCTGCCAACCGGACAAGGCAGCTCCGGTTGCTCAAGGTCAGCGAGTCCAGTGTGCCCACACAGCGCTCCACTTGTGGCTGGGGAAGCTCGCTGGCGAGCCGTTGAAAGATCTCGAGGGTCGGGGCCGTCACCTCCACCGCGAGCCTGGAACCCGCGAGTCGCAGCCGCGTGACCCCACGGGTGAACAGGCTCCTGGCCTTGATCAAGGTCTGCAAGATACCAGCGTCGAGCCGCTCGCTGTCGCCATTGCCGTTGGAGGCGTCCTCGGCGGCCTGCAAGAACAGGTCGAGCGCGGTGGCGCCTGGCATCAGGCCTTCGGGGAGCCCCTGCAGCGGCGCGGCCATGCAATCAAGCGCAAGGGAACCCTCGCGGAGCGCGACCAGCCGCACTTCAGCGGCGCTGGCGAGCCATGCTGGCTGCGAGCCTCGCGCCAGGCTGCGCCCTTCCATCGCCAGACGTGCCGCCCGACTCGCTCCTTCCAAGAGCAAGTCCGCTAGATCGCGGAGGACCGCCAGCGACACGTCCGTCGCATGCACGCCTTCAAGATGAAACTCGTAGCTCTTCGCGGTCACGGTGCCTCGCTTGTCCATCCTAGTGCGAATGCTTCAGGTTGGCGAGGGCTTCTCAAGGGAGCCTCTGATGCCAGCGTGGCTCGAGGCTACGCGCTGGCGGCACGGCCTCGGCCGTCGCGGCGGATGCAGGGGCGCTGCAGTCAGGCGGCTGCGTCCAGGGACAGCAGCTTGGAGCCCTGCGATGGCGAACCCTCACCGAGATAGATGAGCATCACGTCGGGGTGAGCTGTCTTGTAGTGAATAGGGCCGTCGTATACGACCAGGACGAAGACCTTGTGCCCGGCCCATCGAGGGTTGGCTACCAGATGCTGCTGGTACCGCTTGGCTTGATCGAGCGCCTGGTTCGTGCGGCTACGTAGCTTGGCCTCGGTGACCTCGTCGCCATCGAGGAGCTGCTTGAGCTCGATCAGCACCGCGGCGTTGCCTGGCTGCTCGGCCTCGTCGAGCAGCGGGCGTGCATCTTCCAGGCAGGTATCGTGCTGGTGCCCCCCACCTTCCACGCGCTCACCCTTGTCGTTACCTGGCGATCCGTTCCGGGTTCTGGGTTCTGGTACAAACCAAAAAACTCAGGGTTCTGAAAACAGCAGGGGCTGTGCGGCGGTGTGGTGAGGCGCGCCGGTCCCCTCAGGCACGCCTGCTGCACCTGGCCC
>JADJJK010000050.1 GCA_016706545.1 Myxococcales bacterium | reverse complement strand
CGAGATCTTCAGCGAGCAGGCCAAGAGGTGACTTGACCTCGCGCACGCGATCCATCAAGGCCCTCGCCTCATCAGCCCGACCGAGCCTGGCGAGGGCTTCGATCTGCCAGAAGGTACACAGCATGAACGCGACCGACGGGATACCGAATCCGTCATTGGTCCGGTAGCGCTTGAGCCAGCCATCATGCGAGAGATCGTGCTGTACGGCATTCACGGTCGCGTGAAGACGTGGGTCTTCGGGCGGCAAGAGTCGGAGCGTCACGGCCTGAAGAAGCGCGGCGTCGACCTCGGCACCTCCGTAGTCTGCGATCAAGCATCCGCGTGATGGATCCACCGCATGCCTCAGCAGCTCTTCCCGGATCTTGTGTGCGGCGGCCGCGAACTCCTCTGCGTCTGTTGGCCTGTGTTGCTTCGCGATGCGCGCCATCCGGTCGGCGGCGGCCCAGCACATGAGCGAGCTGAAGGTCTGAGGGCGCCACTCCGAGCGGAACTCCCAGATCCCCGCGTCCGGTTGGCCGGCCACCGAGACTGCCTTCCGCGCGAGGCGGGTGACGAGATCGAGCACAGGCGGCGTCACCTGTTCGCGAAACCTCGCATCGAGAAACAGCGGCGTCAGCGCGAGCACCATCTCACCGAAAACATCGTGTTGCTTGTGTAGCGCCGCGCCGTTGCCGATGCGGACCGGCTTCTCGCCGCCATAGCCCGGCCACTGCTCGAGCACGTGCTCCCCGAGATCGCTTCGGCCGTCGATTCGATAGAGCGGCGCCAGGTCGAGTTCGGGAGCCGAGGCCGCGATGTTGAGCAAGAAGTGCAGGAACTGCTCGCGCTCCTCGAACTGGCCGAGCAGGCGGAAGGCGCCGAGCGCGTAGTAGGCGTCTCGCAGCCAACAGTACCGGTAGTCCCACGTGCGCCCGGATCCCGGCGCCTCCGGGATCGAGGTCGTCAGCGCGGCGACGATGGCGCCCGTATCCTCGAAGCAGTGCAGCTTCAAGGTGAGCGCGGACCGGATGACCTCCTCCTGATAGACTGGAGGGATGTCGCAGTGCTTCACCCACTGTTGCCAGTACTTCATCGTCTCGCGCAGAAAGCGCTCGCACAGCGGCTCGAGCGCTTCTTCGACCGGTGCCCCCCACGCCAGCACGAAGCGCTTGCGCTCGGTGAGACCGAACGGCTCACCTTCGAGGTACGACAGCGGCGCGTCGGTCGTGAGGCGCAGCTCGGCGTCGTAGCCGTGGAACGCGATATGATGTGAACCGAATTCACGCCGCGGGCGAGAACGAGTCCAGCCGAGCACGGGATCGCACATCACGCGGATCCGGGGGGTTCCGGTCAGCGGCTCAACGATGCGCACAAGCTTCGTCGGCCGGAAGCTTCGCTCGTACTGGATGAAGCGCGGGGCGAAGTCGAGCACGCGAAAGGCGCCGTCTGGCCCATCGAACCGCGTCTCGAGCACGTTGGTGTTCGGGAGGTAGCGCTGGGTCCCGAGCCGCCCATCCGCGGGCCCGATCATGAAGGCGCCGCCGTCGAGGTCGTCGAGCAGCTTCGCGAACACAGGCGCCGAATCGAAGCGCGGCATGCAAGACCACACGACCGCGCCGTCCCGGCGAACGAGCGCGGAGAGCTGGCAGTTGCCGATGAGGCCGAGGTCGGCGAGCGTCATGTCGACCGTTTAGCACATTATAATTGGATATCCAAGTAATACATGATAAGCGATGACCATGCGACGTGCAGCCCGATTTCTCTCGGTTCTCCTTGTCGGCCTGGCGCTGCTGGCGGTCGCCGGGTACTTCCTGCTCGCACATACGACGCGTGATTGGTTTGACGCTGACCTCGCGCTGCGGTCGCGCCTCGCCGTGTCATCGGCGCGGCAGAGCTTGGAGAATCACTGGGGCGCGGCCCCAGCCCAGCTCACCAACTCCCTCGCCGACATCACGAGGGACGAGCGCATCATGGGCGCCGCGGCTTGCTCGCCTAGCGGCGAACTCCTCGCCGCGACGGACTCCTACCCGTCCGAGTTCTCCTGCCGCTCGGTGCTCGAGAGAATGCGCGCAGACGCGCCTCATGACGAGCTTTCGTGGTCGATGACGCCAGAGCTTCCCTCGGGCCGCGTGCATCTGAGCGTCACGCTCATCGGCGAAGCAGCCCACCCCCGCGGAGCCGTCGTGCTGGTGCATGATCTCAGCTACCTGACCCGACGAGAAGAGACGACACGGAACATCCTCCTCATCGCGTTCTTCGTTCTGTCCGTCTGCGCGTCGCTCGTCACGCTCATCGCAGCCCGGCTCTCTTGGAAGAACTGGACGCTGGAGCTGCGGCGCGCCCTGACAGGAGGCGCGACAGCGGAGTTCCAGCCACTCGTCCGAGATGTCAGAGCGCTGGCCGAGCACTTGGCCAGCGAGCGGGAGCAGGAGGCCCGGGGTGGACGCTGGAGCCCTGAGCGACTCCGCTCCACGCTGACCCAGTACCTCCAAGGCGAGCGAGTCGTCATCCTCGCGAACCGCGAGCCCTACATTCACGAGAGGACCGACGAAGGCATCAAGGTACGACACCCGGCGAGCGGCCTAGTGACTGCGCTCGAGCCCGTCATGCGCGCCTGCTCCGGCGTGTGGGTTGCCCACGGCAGCGGCAGCGCGGACCGAGACACCGTCGACCAGCACGACCGAGTCCTCGTCCCGCCTGGCGAAGAGTCATATTCGGTTCGCCGTGTATGGCTCGAGGAGGACGAGGAGAAGGGCTACTACTACGGCTTCGCCAACGAGGGGCTCTGGCCGCTCTGCCACGTCGCGCACACCCGACCGCACTTTCGCGCCGAAGACTACGAGCACTATGTCGCGGTGAACCGCAAGTTCGCCAACGCGGTCTGCGAGGAGGTTGACTCCGATGACCCAATCGTCCTGGTACAGGACTACCACTTCGCCATGGCGCCGAAGATGATCCGAGAGCGGCTACCACGGGCGACGATCATCACCTTCTGGCATATTCCTTGGCCCAACGCCGAGCGCATCGGCATCTGCCCCTGGCGCAACGAGCTCATCTCCGGACTTCTCGGATCGAGCATCCTCGGCTTTCACACGCAGCAACACTGCAACAACTTCATAGACTCTGTCGACGCATTCATGGAGAGCCGCATCGATCGTGAGTCACACGCGGTAGTTCAAGGTCCGCGACGGACAGTGGTGCGCCCGTATCCCATCTCAATCGAGTGGCCAGTACACTGGCTCAGCAAGGTTCCCTCCGTTGCCGAGTCACGCACGCTGGTTCGCAAGGAGCTAGGGCTCGCCGATGACGCCCTGCTCGGCGTCGGTATAGATCGCCTCGACTACACCAAGGGGATCGAAGAGCGGCTGGCGGCGGTAGACCAACTTCTGGCTCGACATCCCGAGTTCCGCGGCAAATTCACGTTCGTTCAACTCGCGGCGCCAAGCCGAACGAAGATCCCGAGGTACAGCGAACCAATGAGCGGGTAGAGTCGGTCGCCGCGGAGGTCAACGCGAAGTGGTCCACGGGGAGCTACCGACCCGTCGTCCTCCTGCGGTCGCATCACGAGCCCACATCGGTGTTCCGATATTACCGCGCCGCGGAGCTCTGCTACGTGAGCAGCTTGCACGACGGGATGAACCTGGTCGCGAAGGAGTTCGTCGCGGCACGAGATGATGAGCAAGGCGTGCTCGTACTCAGTCAGTTCACGGGCGCCGCGCGCGACCTGACCGAGGCGCTGATCGTCAACCCGTACGACCTGCGCCAGGCAAGTGACGCGCTCGCAGCGGCGCTACGAATGCCCGTGGAGGAACAAAGGGAGCGCATGCGGTCGATGAGGCGCCTGGTGTCGGAGTTCAACGTCTATCGCTGGGCGGGCCGCATGCTCGTGGACGCCGCAGAGCTGAGGCGCAAGGAGCGAATGTTGGGCCGCCTGGGGACCCCGGGTGTGGCCATGGGAGCCGAGGCGACATGAAGCATCTGCTGTCAAGAGAATGTGGTGAACTGCTCGCACAGCTAGCCTGGTCTCGGTTGCTCGTCGCCTTCGACTTCGACGGCACGCTGGCGCCGATCGTCGCAGATCGAGAGGACGCGCAGATGCGGACACGAACGAGCCAGCTGTTCACGAAGGTCTGCAACCTCTATCCGTGCGCGGTCATCTCCGGGCGCAGCCTGCCAGACGTGACGGCTCGACTCGGCGCAGCGCAGCTCAAGTACATCGTCGGCAACCACGGCCTTGAGCCTGGCGCGAGCCTGAACGAGTTCCAGGAAGAGATCGCCCAGGCGCGCACCTCACTGGAAGAGTCGCTCGCGGGGCTCGCCGGCGTGGACCTGGAAGACAAGCGCTACTCGCTCGCGCTTCACTACCGGAGGTCGAGAAACAAGCGCCTCGCGCGCTCAGCGATCCTCGCTGCGGTCGCTGCGCTGCCAGTGCGCATGCGCGTAATCCGCGGCAAGCTCGTCGTCAATGTCGTGCCAGAACAGGCGCCGAACAAAGGCGATGCTCTCCTGGAACTGCGAGGGACTGAGCAAGCTGATACTGTGCTCTACGTGGGAGACGACGTCACAGACGAAGACGTGTTCGAACTCGATCAGCCTGGACGCCTGTTGACCGCCCGTGTGGGCGAATCTCGCTCTTCGGCGGCGGCCTACTATCTTCGAGACCAGAGCGAGATGGACCGTTTACTGGCCAAGCTCATCGCACTCCGAGAAAGTTCACCGAGATGACCAAGAGAGTCGCTCCAACCGCGAGTTACCCGCTGGGGCCCGCGCTCGATTTCCTTCAGCGTCTCTGGCAGCTAAACCACGCGCTGGAGAAGTTGTCGAGCCGGATGGAGAAGAACCTTGGGGTGACGGCGCAGCAACGGCTGGTCCTCCGCTGTGTGGGAAGATACCCGGGGGTGACGGCCGGTCAACTTGCAAGCATGCTCCATGTCGACCCCGGCACCGTATCTGCGTCGCTTAGCCGGCTGGAGAGCAAGGGGATGATCGATCGACGACAGGACCCCCGAGACAAGCGTCGCGCATCTCTTGGACTTACGTCGAAGGGACGCGCCCTGGACCAGCCGGCTGAAGGCACCGTCGAGAACGCCGTTGAGCGACTCCTCGGTGGCGCTTCTGCGGCTGAGCTGTCATCGATGATGAAGATCGTCGATCAACTCACGAGCCTACTCGAGGAAGAGCTACCGGCCGACTAGCCGCCTCGCGCGGTTCGCCGAAGGCTTCACCATGGCCAGGCTCACCCGCGCGCCTGGCGCAGGGCGCCTTGCAGCATGACCAGCTCGCCGATGTTGTCCGGCGTGAGGATGCCCACGACCTGGCGGTCTCGCAGCACCGGGACCGAAGAGCACTCGCAGCTCTGCATCCGCTGCAGCGCGGACTCCAGCATCTCGCCGGGATCCGCCGTCTCGAAAGTCCTCGACATCGCGCTGGCCACCTGCGCGTCAGCGCCGTGCGCGGTCAGGCCGCGGATCAGATCAGCGCGCGTGAGCACGCCCACCAGCGCGCCCGCGTCATCGAGCACCGGGAAGTCCACCTGTGAGCCGGCCAGGAGCGCCTGCGAGGCGGTGGTCAGCGAGTCGCGCGAGGCGAGCACCTTGAAGTCGGTGAGCATCGCCGCGTGGATCGGGATGCCGGACAGCGCCGCCTTGGTCTGCACCGCTCCTGACTCCGAGGCCGCGCCGATCCACACAAACAGCGCCACGAACACCAGGAGCGGGCTGGTGAGCAAGCCCCAGAGCCCTAGCAAGAGGGCCAGGCCTTGGCCGATCGCCGCGGCGCGCTGGGTCGCCTGCACGTAATTCCCGCGCAGCGCCAGGAGCGCGCGCAGCGCGCGCCCTCCGTCCATGGGGAACGCGGGCAAGAGGTTGAACAGCGCCAGCGAGACGTTCACCCAGAGGAGCTTGGCGGCCAGCCCACCGCCGGCGAGCTGAGACTCCGCGGACAGCCAGAGCGCTCCGCCAGTGAGCTGCAGGTATGCGGCGAGCGCAGCGGCGAGGACCACGTTGACCGCCGGCCCCGCCAGCGCCACCCACAGCTCTTGCACGGGCTTGTCTGGCATGCGCTCGAGCCGCGCCACTCCGCCGATTGGCAAGAGCGTGATGTCCTTGGTCTTGATACCAAACCGACGCGCAGCCAGCGCGTGCCCCAGCTCGTGCAACACCACGATGGCAAAGACCGCCAGCAAGAACAGGACGCCCCCGAGGGCACCGCGCGCGTTGCCCTCTCGCTGATACTGCCCCAGGAACACCCAGACCAGCAGGATGAAGAACGTGGCATGGACAAACACGTCCACGCCAAAGAGCCGGCCAACGCGCCAGGACCACTTCATCGCAGCCTCCACTCCGCGCCGCGGGGGACGCCGGTGCTCTGCGGCGCGAAACGAGCTTTTGGAGTCATGCCTCTCTCTCGAGCATGCGGCGTGCCACGAGGCCCGGCGTCCGCCGGAGCCTGCCGCAGCTCGCCGGAGCCCGCCCGAGCGAGCTCCCTGCCGTCTCACGCTCGAGCCATCCACCGTGCGCGCGGTGTCCGCGGCAGCGCAAGGCGGCGCACGTAACGCTCACCGCCGCAAGTTGTGCGCTGGTGCTGGCGCTGCAGCGCAGACCGTGCGCGCGCCCCATGCGCCACGCCGGCTGGCGGGACGCGGAGGCTATCGGCTGGTCAATGGAAGTCCCGGCTGGCAACCCCAGCCACCGCGCGAGACAGCGAGGGCACCCAGAGCGCCTCGGCGACGAGGTGCGTGATCCCCTCTTGCACCTGCAGCCTCCCTGACACGCCCAGCAGCGAAGCCGTGCGCGCCACCACGGCGTGCCGCTCGAACACCTGTGACCAGATGACGAGGTTGACGAAGCCGGTCTCATCCTCGAGGGTCATGAAGGTCACGCCAGAAGCGGTGGCCGGGCGCTGGCGACAGATCACGAGCCCCACGTACTCCACGCGCGTGCCATCGCGCAGGCGGCCGAGCTTGCGGGCGTCAGGCCAGCGCCGGGCAGTGAGCTCAGCGCGAAGCGGCCCCAGCGGGTGGCCGCGCGTCGAGTGGTCGCTGGCCGAGAAGTCCCAGAGGATCTCCTCGATGGGTTGCAACCGGGCGAAGCGAACCTCGCGCTGGGGCGCCTCGCCTAGGGCCAGCGCATCGTCCTGACGGCGGACCCAGCCCGCGAGCTGCCACAGCGCGTCTCGCCGCGATGAGGCCAGGCTCCCCAGCGCGCCGGCCTCTGCCAGCGCGCTGGGCACTCGCAACGGGAACCGGGTCCGCCGCGTGAAGTCCTCCAGGCTGACAAACGGCCCGGCTTGACGGGCCAAGGTGATGCGCTCCCCCTCTGCCAGCGTCAGGCCGCGCACCCAGCGCAGGCCCATGCGCACCGCCAGCGCGCCGTGCGCGGCTTGCGCGGCTTGCCCCGGCTGCCCCACCGCCGGCTCCACTGGCCGCCGGTCCGGCTCGATCGTGCAGTCCCAGTCGCTGTGCGCGACGTCGATCGGCAAGACCTCCACGCCGTGCCGCTGCGCGTCGGCCACCAGCGTCGCCGGCTGATAGAAGCCCATCGGCTGCGCGTTGAGCAAGGAGCAGGTGAACTCCGGCAGGTAGTGACAGCGCAGCCAGGACGTCGCATAAGCGATGAGCGCAAAGCTTGCCGCGTGGCTCTCTGGAAACCCGTACTCGCCGAAGCCGCGGATCTGCTCGAACACCCGCTCGCCAAACTCGCGCGGGATGCCTTTTTGCTCCATGCGCGCGATCAAGCGATCCCGATGCTTCTCGATGCGTCCCGATCGACGCCAGGCCGCCATGTCGCGCCGGAGCTGATCAGCCTCGCCTGGCGTGTAGTCCGCGGCCACGATCGCCAGCCGCATCACCTGCTCCTGAAACAGCGGCACCCCCAACGTCTTGGACAAGACCGGCGCGAGACAGGGATGCGGATAGTCGACCTGCTCGAGGCCATGACGCCTACGAAGGTACGGATGCACCATGCCGCCGCTGATCGGCCCCGGCCGCACCAGGCTTATCTCCACCACCAGGTCATAGAAGTTGCGCGGCCGCAGGCGCGGCAGCATGGACATCTGCGCGCGACTCTCGATCTGAAAGACCCCCACGGTATCCGCCGTGCAGATCATGTCGTAGGTGGCGGAGTCCTCGGTCGGGATGCTGGCCATGGTCAGGTCGAGCCCCCGCGTCTTCCGCAGCAGATCCAGACACAGATGCACCTGGTGCAGCGCCCCCAGGGCCAGCAAGTCGACCTTGAACAGCCCCAGCTCCTCCAGATCGTCCTTGTCCCACTGGATGACGGTGCGCCCCGGCATCGTCGCGTTCTCGATGGGGACCAGATCATGCACCGGCTCGTGGCCCAGCAGGAAGCCTCCGGGATGGATGGACAGATGACGAGGGAACTCGAGGATCTCCACCGACAGGCGGATCAAGTGCTCCACCGCGAGCCCCGCGTGAGCGCGCGCGCCTGGCGCAGCGTCCTCGGCCCGCTCATCGGAGGGGCAGCGCGCAGACGCGGCGCTTGGCACCAGCTCGGCGTGGCGCAACGCGGCTTCATCGATCTCTCCCCACATCGACGTCATCTTGGCCGCGCGATCGAGGGCGATCTCCGGAATCCCCAGCACCTTACCGACATCACGAACGGCCGAGCGCGGCCGATAGCGAATCACGTTACACACCATCGCGGCGTGATCGCGACCGTACACGTGATAGACGTGCTGGATCACCTCCTCACGGCGCTCGTGCTCGATGTCCAGATCGATATCCGGCGGCTCGGCGCGCTCGCGAGAGAGAAAGCGCTCGAACAAGAGCCCCATGCGCACCGGATCGACCGCGGTGACGCCCAGGCAATAACACACCGCCGAGTTGGCCGCCGAGCCGCGCCCCTGGCACAAGATGTTGCGCCGCTGGCAGTACGAGACGATCTCGTACATGGTGAGAAAGTAGCCCGGATAGTCGAGCTCCTCGATGAGCGCCAGCTCCGCGTCGAGCTGACGAGCCACGTCCGGCGGCGGCTCGCCGTGATAGCGCCTCCGGGCGCCCTCCCAGGTCAGCCGATGCAGGTGCTGCGCGGAGGTGGTGCCGTCGGGCAAGCGCTCGGAGGGATAGCGATAGCGCAGCTCGGCCAACGAGAAGGTGCAGCGCGCCGCGATCTCCAGCGTGCGCTCACGCGCGGCGACATCATCTGCCCAGCGCTGCGCGAACTGATGCGGCGAGAGCAACGCATGTTCATCATTCCCCCGGATCCTGCGACCGGCGGTGGCCAGGGTCACGCCATGACGGATGCAGGTGAGGACGTCCTGGAGCGGACGCCGCGCTCGGCTGTGATAGAGCACCTCGGAGGCCGCGACGATCGGCAGCCCGAGCTGCCTTGCGCGCGCCCGCAGCCGCGCCTCCCGCGGCTCGTCCTCCGCCAGGAGATGACGAGCAGACATCGCATAGAGCCGATCACCAAAGGCTGCGCGCAGCTCCCCGGTGAGCTGCGCCAGCACGGTCTCCTGAGCGCGCGCCGAGAAGAGCCCCGGCCCAACCGACGACCCCACCGACGACCCTGAGCTCAGCGCGCTCGAGCCCCCCTGCTCCGCCGCCAGGAGCAAGCTGTCTTGCCCCCCCCACAGCGCGAGCAGCCCCGGGGCGTGCTCACACACCTCGCGCCACGACACCAGCGACTTGCCTTTGTCGCAGCGCCGACGCCCAGCCGTCAAAAGCCGCGTCAGGCTCGCCCAGCCCTGCCGATCCATCGCCAGCAACACCAACGAGGAGGTGGGCGCCACGGGCCAAGCGCGCGCCGGCTCCAGCAAGCTTGGCACCGCCTCCCCAAGCAGCGCCGGCGATCGCCGCGCCTTGCCACCCTGGCGCGCGTCCTCTCCACGACGCGCAGCGGGCTTGGTGGCCCGCCGCGCCGGCTGACGACGAGCGCGACCACGCCGCGCCTTGCCACCTGGCGCAGCGTCTAGATCTTCCCCCTCTCCCACCTGGTCGGTGTCTACCCCCCACCCTGGCCCTCGTCCCGGCAGCGGCGAGTGCTCCTCTTCGCCGCCATGCAACCCGACGCGACGGGTCGCCACGGACGACGGCGTGAGCCCTGAGGTCGGATGCGCCACCGTCACCTGGGCCCCGGCGATGAGCTGCACACCAAGCTCGCGCGCCTTGACGAACGCGCGCACCATGCCGTGGACGCCGTCGCGATCTGTGAGCGCCAGCGAGGACAAGCCAAGACGGTGAGCCTCTTGCACCAGCTCATCGGGGTGGCTCGCTCCCTCGAGAAAGGAGTAGTTGCTCTTGCACCACAGAGGCACGTAGCTCATGGCTGCTACCGCCGCTTTCGCGAGCGCAGGATCGCCCATCGCCATCGTTGAAAAGCGGGCGACACTTCGACGCTCATACTGAGCGCATGTTCAGCTATCGCCGCGGAGCTGTCAACCTCGACGCGATGCCCGAAGCCAGGATCGATCAGCCCGCGTGCCGAGCGAACATCACGCGCAGCCCAGCGATCAGAGCATTTCCGGGATAAGTGCGCTCGGCCGCCTCGAGGGTGACGAGGAACGCGCGGAACATGGACTGAATGTGGCGGGTGTTCTTGCTGCCCCACGACAGCCCGCGGATCACGTCGGGAACTTGCTTGGCAAACTCGGCGAGCGCTTCATTGTAGGGCGCCGAGATCGGGATATTGATCTGCAACAACAACTCCAGGAGCGCCTGCACCTGCGTGAAGTCGTAGGTGTCGGTCTTGGCGTCATAGAAGTCTTCCAGGTGGATCTCGTCGTTGTCGAACCAGTAGCGAATGTAGTTCGCGGCGCGACGAGGGCTGTCTTCGAGCCGCACGGTGATCTGGTCATGCAGCCCCGGATCCACCTTCTGCACCAGCGAGTTCTCGATGCTGACGCGGCGTAAAAATGGGCTATCGAAGCGCCGTCTCGGCAACTCGCGCAGGAACGTGCCAGAGAACACCAACTCCTCCAGCTTGGGCAGCCGGGTCAGCACCTCGGGGAACTCCCACATCAGCTTGACCTTGGTCCAGCCGCCAAAAGACGACCGCACATAGCTGTAGGGATTGTTGGTGAGGTTGATCGTCCGCAGCTCGGTGCATTGGGCCAAGGACTCCGGCAACCGCCAGATGCAGTTGGCCTCGAGATCCAGCACGCGCAGCTTGCTGAGCTGACCGATCGAATCCGGAAGCTCCTGCAAGCCATTGCCGCGCACGTGCAGCTCGCGCAGCTCGGTGAGCTGGCCCAGCTCATCGGGCAAGCGCCGCAGCTTGTTGTGCGTCAGCGTCAGCCGCTCCAGCTTGCGAAACGAGAAGATCTCCTCGGGGAGGAACGTCAGGTCCTTGCCAGGCAAGCTCAGGCTCTTGAGCTTGTCTGCGTCAGCCAGCTTCTTTCCCACCAGCTTGCGAAAGGAGACCCGCACGCTCGCCGGGTCATCTTTCACCACGGCCTTACCGGCGATCGCCAGATCTCTGGCCTTGTTCAGATCCACCTGCTCGCCCTTGAGCACCGCCGAGACAAAGATCCCGCGCGGCTCATAGGGCTCGCTGTCGTCCGCGATGCCGTCACGGAACGGCAGCGCGTTGCGGCCCCACCCCCGGTAGTAGATCGCGTTGAGCTTGCCGGCGGTCACCGCGTGCTCGCTAGCCACCACCCTGGCGCACAACGTCCCCTTGGCCTCCATGCTCCCGTGGTTATAGACCCCGACGATCACGTCCGCGCTGAGATCCCCCAGCACGCAGATCCTGGCGCCGCCGGTGGCGATGCTACGCGCCTCGAGGTTCCCGGTGACCAGCAGAAACGGCCCGTAGTCGTCCTCGTAGTTATAGAGGCAGCCCTCGACGCGCAGGGATCCGCGAACGATGATCCCGGAGAACGGCGGGTCTCGCTCATCAGCCAGCGCCAGCATCCCACGCCGATAGTCGAGCCACAGGCTATGAGGAATGGTGAGGTCACCGTCATACACCAACACGCGATCGGTGCTCCGCTCGGAGTTGCCCGAGATCCAACGCACGACCTCGGCTTGCACGTCCGCCCAGCGGCGCTGCTCGAAAGGGAGCTCCACATGGTAGCCACGCTCGACCCGCGCTCGCACTTGCTTGGCGACGAACGCCTGCGCTGTGGCCTCGTCCTTGAAGCTCTTGCGATCGAGCTTGCTCTCGGCTGCCTCCATGCCATACGCGAGCTCAACCTCGGGGCCATGACGCTCGCCCCGCCAGAACTTCCTGCCACCCCCATCGAAGCCAACCAACCGAATCACTGCTTCTTCAGCGGTAGTCATACGCCCGCCATGTATACCGGTTCCCTGGATTGTCGGCATTGTATCTAGACTCCATAATTCACAGACAATTGCGACGAGGGCGACCGCCGTGAGATGAGGCCACCCTCGCATCCCATGCGCCCTTCGCTTGGCTGATCCATGCGCGCCGCTCCGGACGCCCTCGTCGCACTGCGCAGCTCGCGATCAGTGAACGGTGATCACGAACGTCTCCCACGATAGAACAGCGCCGAGGCGGTCACGGCCCCAGGCCACGACGTTGGGTCCACCTTCATCCACCACGTCCGGGTCGCGGACGGCCAGCGCCGCCACTCGATCTCCAGGAGAGATGGCGCGCTCAATGAACGAGCGCCGCGCCGCGCCAGCACCTCACCAGCGACGTGGAGCACGCCTCCACGACCGGCCTGTACATGGTCATTGTCTTCCAGCTCGGAGCCGGCAGCGGACAGAGAGGACAGGGGCTCGAGATCCGCAGAATCCGGGGAACCCTCGGACTCCTCAGAATCAGGGGGACACATTTCGCGACTCATTACTCATCCTCTCCTGTCATCAGAAACAACATCAGCCACCCAATGAAGCAAGGCCGACCTGGCGCGCCACGAAAACCTATCACTACCAAACAGCATTGCAACAAACATCAGCATTCACATTCACGACAGTCAACACACCACCACTACCACCACCATCTGACAATCACTCATCAGCTCACGCAAAACATCACAGCGCGATCACCTCGAAGACATCCCACGACTCGATCGCGACCCAACCACCCCTAGCACCAGCCAGCTCACCCTCGCGCTCCCCTCGCTCGCGGAGCTGCTCCTTTGCATCAACTGCCACCTCGTCGACAATCCCCACTCCAGCGCGACCAACAGTCGCCTTTGCATCAACTGCCGTCGCCGCCTTTGCATCAACTGCCGTCGTCGCCTTTGCATCAACTGCCGCCGTCGCCTTTGCATCAACTGCCGCCGTCGCCTTTGCATCAACTGCTGCCGTCGCCTTTGCATCAACTGCTGCCGTCGCCTTTGCATCAACTGCCGTTCTGGCGGCAGCTCGCTCGCTCATCGAATGCAACCGCTCACCTGCACCGCCAAACTCGTGACCGCATCCCGAGCCCAACCCCCCAGACCAGACAAGCCCCAACACAAGAAACCAAGAGAATCTGATTCGACGCATCCAATCCTTCTTTCACATTCAAGCAACATCCAATCACTACACAAAGGACCTCCAGCAACCCGACCCGGCGCCGCGCCCCGTCATGACCAAACAGTTCTTTCCAGACTTGCAACAAGAAATCCTCCTAACAAATAGGCTTTCCATTGCGCGATACGCCACACCAACGCACACACTCCAAGCGCACATACTGACAATCAGGGCGTGCATCCAAGTACACCCTGTGGTCTCTACCCTCTCAGCCCGGTCCTGGGCCCCTCGCCTGAGCGAACGCCGGAACCTGCAACGACTGGAGGCACACCGGCCGCCACCACGTCAGGTCCGTCATGGCCATCATGGTTATCAGGCCATCAGGCCATCAGGCCTCTCTCATTTTCAGCACAGCAAACGCCAGCTCGGAGCCCCACCTGCGCTGCCGGTCTATCTGCGTCCTCCCAGGTCACCCAAGCTCACCCCAGCTCGAGAGCTGAAGGTTCTGCTTGGAATTCGCGTGAGAACTCGACCTGAAAGGCAGCGCTGCGAGGCGTCCAATTGCTGAGCTTCGATGCCCAGCTAGATACCATGGCGCAGCGTCTTTGAACAACTGTTCAGTGGTCGTTTTTGGTCCGGATTAAAGAAAGTTTTCGCGAATGATAACGATAATTTAGAGCATATATGGCGAGTACACCGAAGGTGGGTTCGATTACATTTATTACATGATCAGGGATCCTGGCGCGACGATTGCGGAATTCGCGAGCACGGCCCCAAAACACGGATCAAGAGGCGGCTCGAGCAAGCTCACTCCACGGCCCCCTGCCAGTACCATCGGCGGCGGGCAAGGTCGTAGTAGACCCAGAGGCAGTCACCGCGTCTGGTATCCGCAAAGTGATACTCGCGCTGGACCTCGCCGGCCCACCAACCGCCCGAGAGGACGAACGGCCCGGCGAGGCGAACCACGCAACCGTGCTCTGGCCCCGATACCATCCACCCATCGTCGCGAACGCTGCCTACCTGCGGCGGTAAGGGTTGCGGTCGCGAGAAGATCCGGCGCACCAGCGGCTGCGCGGCCCCGAGCGCTGGTCGCGCTTCGACTAGCGAGCTGAGTCGCTGCCAGCCAAAGCGCGCTTCCGGCAGATGGCCTTCGCGCAGCCGCGGAGTCACCACTGCGTCTTCGCCCAGCTCCGCGCGCAGGCGAGAGAGCGCCTCGTTGGCTGCGCGCAGCTCGCGAGCAGGGCGCTGCGCGAACAACGAGAGCTGCTCTGCCGTGGCGGGGCACTCGCTGGCCCAGAGCCGCACCTCCACCACACCAGCTGCCGGCGGCGAGCCCTCGAGCCGCAGATGAACCAGCCGCAGGAGGCTCCGGCTGTCGAGGGTGGGCTCTGCTGGCGTGATGCAGTCAACGCGGGTCTCGAGCTGATGAATGGAGTGACGCAGGCGCAGCTCCAGGTGCAGCGTGGTCAGCGCCCGACGCCTGCCTGATAGCTTGACGAGCAAGCGATCCAGCGCTCCCTTGATGATGAACACCAGGGCCTCGAGATCCCGCTCCTCGTCATCCAGCAGGATGCGTTGTTCTTCGACCTCCACCTTTGCGCTCGGCACCAGGGGATCCCAGCGCTCCCCGGCGGCGAGTTGCACCAGGCGGTAGGCCTCCGCTCCGAAGCGCTCTCGGATCCCGCTGCTGGGGAGTTGCACGAGCTGGCCCAGCGTGAACACGCCCAGGCGCGCCAGTGCATCGCGCAGCCGTGGGGCGAGATCGAGCCGCTCCAGCAGCACGCCACGAGCAGCGGTCCGCTCTTGCTCCTCGCTGGCGAACACCACCGGGCCCAGGCCAGCGGCCGAGGTCGCGCGCGCCACGGCGTAGGTGGCAAAGCGTGAATAGCCAACCACGACGGACGCGACAAACCCGCATCCGCGCACCGCCGCCAGGATGGCCCTGGCCCACGTCTCCCCGCTGTCATAGAGACGCCCCAGGCCTGTGCCGTCCAGCCAGAACGTACCAGCGTGCTCGTGAACAAGCTGGTCAGCGCGCTGTGGGGCCTTCGCGGTCGCAGAAGCGTGCTCCCCCGCCGGCTCGACGCGCGGCGCCACCGCAGCGAGCGCCTGCGCCAGCTCCGCCACGACCGCCGCCAGCTCTTGCGATGACACCACCTGCGCGCGCAGCTCCTTGCACAGGCTCAATGCATGCGCATACCGCTGGCCGGGGAGCACCCTCCAGGCTCGAGCGCGCTCACAGGCCCATAGCACCTCGCCCTGTGGCCGATCCTCCGCCACCACCACCACCGGCTGCGAGCGCAAGGATGGAAAACGGCGCCACACGAGCTGCAGCGGCAAGGCAGGGAGATCCACACAGGCAACGTTCATGCTCTGCCCCTTGCAAGCAGGGTCACAAGCCGTCCCATGCTGAACACATGTTCAGCTACGACGACGCCGCTGTCAACCCCGAACAGGGCGACCCAGAGCTCGCCTGAGTCGACCCGATTGCGCACAGCATGGTGCGACCTGCTCGCGACAGCTGGGCGCTGACGGCAACCTGGCGCTCGCTGGGCTGCACAGCCGCGGGGCGCTCGCTGGCAACCCAAAGGAAGCCCTCACGTGCTTTGGTAGCGAGGATCTTGCTGGGGCATGCTGCCCTGGTGCGCATCATCCCGCCCACCGAGTTTCTCGCTCAGCCGTGGAAGAACGGCAACGGCACCACGCACGAGATCTTGCGCTGGCCCCACGGGGCCGACGCCGACTACGACGTTCGCATCAGCCTGGCGGACGACCGCGTTGCCGCGCCGTTCTCGCTGTTTCCGGGGTACCGGCGGTGGTCATTTCTGGCCGCGCCGGCGCCGATTCACCTGCTGGTCGACGGCGTGCCGCGTGAGCTGACGAAACTGGGAGACGTCCTCGAGCTCGACGGCGAGGTCCCGATCACCTGCGAGCTCCCCGCTGGGCCAACTCGCCTGCTCAACTTCCTCGTTCGACGGGGAACGGCGGCGCGGATCGGTCGTGGTGCCTGCCCCCGGCCCATCCGCTTTGCGTTCGCGCTCGCAGCTCAGCCGTGGCTGGCACGCGACCACGCCGCGATCTTCGAGCCGCCCGCCCACGCCGAGCTCGGCGATCTGGCCGTGTGGCTCTGCTAGCGTTGTCGGCAGCGTCACAGCTCCACCCGCCGCGACCGACAGCGAGACCGGCCTCGACGCCATGGGCGCGCGCTACTACGCGCCCTGGCTGGCTCGGTGGACGTCCGCCGACCCAATCGGCCTGCGCGGCGGCACCAACGTGTTCGCCTACTGCGCCAACAACCCGGTCAGTCGAGTAGATCCCAGCGGGACCGACTGGGGATGGCTCAACCCGACGAACTGGTGCAACCCGTTCGCCAGCGACTGCGAGGTGGTGCCCATCGGCATCGCCAAGGGCTTCAGCAAGGCCGCCTACCATACCGTGCGCGACACCGGCGCCCGCGTCGTCGACGCATCGACCATGACCGTGGCGGCGACTGGCAAGGCTACCGACTGGTGGGATCTCGGCTACACCGAGTGGAGTCCAGAGGCCAAGGCCTACGACCCAGACAAGTCCTACTCGGAGAACGCGAACGCCGCGCTGTACAACAACACCATCGGCGGCGCGAAGCAGCTCGCCACCGGCATCGCCAGCGGCGATCCCGAGTCGATTGGCGCCGGCGTTTTCGCCGCGGCAGTAGCCAAGGCGGGCGGGGGGGCCAACCCCAAGCCCCCGCTGTCCATGCCAGCGGTCGCCAAGCGCCGAGCCCCGCCAAAGCGGCCCACGCCTCCGTCGCCTCCCAAGACCAAGCGAGCCAAGCGCCGAGCACCGCCAAAACGGTAGCACCCGCCGACGGCAGCCATACGGCCACCCCCAGCGCGCGACGCGGCGCCGAGCGCCAGGCGAGCCTCGACACTGATCTTTCGGGTGGTCGGGCTCAGCTACGTTGGCAGAGAGGTCTCTCGCCGCGGCCGGCTGCTCGGAGTCATGCACCGGCGCGTCGGCGACGGCGGCGCACCGCGCCACGCACGCCAAGCCCGCTGGCGAGCCCCAGCAGCACCAGCGCCCCCGCCCCAAGACTGCCACCCTTGATGCCCGGCGTCGTCGCGGAAGATTTCGGCGCCGCCGGCTTGGGCCGGTAGCGCCGCACGCCGATCTCCGGCAGGTCGCGCTTGATGACCGTGGGCAAGCGCAGCTTGCCGCGCGGCGCGAACGCCACCTTGCTCGCCACGATGAGGGAGGGTCCACCGTGTGGCGGCCCGCCCCAGATGCCCCGGCGCGGGCTCCTGCACTTGATCTCACCGGTCCATGGATGGCGAATGGCATAGCGGGCCTGGAAGTTGTTGACCGACGACACCTGGGCGCCGTGCTCCAGCGAGTTGCCTTG
Source organism: Myxococcales bacterium (assembly GCA_016706545.1). Lineage (GTDB taxonomy): Bacteria > Myxococcota_A > Polyangia > Haliangiales > Haliangiaceae > JABFXX01. The sequence continues at coordinate 39,749 of JADJJK010000050.1, read as the reverse complement.
ATTGCGGATCTCGCGCCCACCGACGATCGCTCCGGCCTCGCGGAAGCGGAGGTCATCGCTTAGCTGGCCGCGGCCATAGCGCGCGTGCAGCCGGGTCAACACGTAGTTGCCCGTGGCGAGCTGACCGCCGACCACGTCGCCGCCCAGCGTCATCGCGTCAGCATCCGTGGGGATGAGCTGGCCAGGTGGACACGGATCGCACTTGGAGAATGGCTGCGCCAGCCAGGCGTACTCCGTCACCACCGCCCCCGGGTGCATCGCCAACGTGCGGTCCAGCAGCGCGGCGTAGAACTCGGCGAAGCGGGTGCGCACCGAGTCCTTCACGTCGAAGTTGGTGGGGATGGTGACGTTCTTGTAGTTGGCGACCTCGTAGCGCGACGATGGAGCCAGGATGTTGATGATGAGATCCTGAGTCCCAGACGAGTTCACCATGCCCAGGCGCACCGGCAGGCTGAACTCTTCGGAGTCGTAGTGAAAGCGCAGCGGCGACAGCGTGGCGCGGCCATCCTCCATGGCGACCTTCTTGGGATCGACCTTGGCGACGAAGAACTTGGAGCCCGCCTCCACGTAGGGGCGCAAAAGGGGCGTTGCCCCATTTGGGATCTTGTAGTGGTTGTCGCGCAGCCAGGTCTCCAGCCCAGCAGCCTCGGTGGCCGACAAGATCAACACTTGATACTCGCCGACGGCAAACTGGGCCTCGATCGTGACCACGGGGCGCGGGCCTGCCCCGGCGCTGGAGGACGGACTATCGTGAAAGATGAGCTGCTCGTCCCTGGCCATCTTCTGCGGACGTCGGCGGCGATCCGGCTCGGGGCACGGATCCTGCTCCCAGTACTCCACCAGCCTGGGAGCCCCCAGCGCGTCGATGCGCTGGAACACATCGCGCGGGAGGGTCTTCACGTCGCCCTCTCGCAGCACCACCGGGACCGGGACCACCATGGCGAAGTCCTCGAGCGGCCCCTTGTAGTCATTCTGCATCGACAGCACGGTCTTGGTGCCGTCGCGCACCAGCACGACCTGGGTGGCGTCATTGGTGAGGGTGCCGCCCTTGGGGCTCACATAGAAGCCGCAGAAAGCCTGGGCGGCAGAGGGCGCGGCAGCGACCAAGGCAGCCACGAGGAACCAGGAACGCCAGGAACGCCAGGAACGCCAGGAACGCAAAGACTGCCAGGACTGCATGAAGCCTCACAAAAGGTGGGGGAGTGTACCCAGCAAACGCATCGAGATAGCCATGGATCTATCCCGACCGTCCGCGATTCTCCTACCGCCCCACGAAGCCACCACCATCCCCAACACGCTAGCTCAACCGAGTTGACCAGTCTGACCGTATCTCTTGACAGCGATGTCGGATGACGGCGCGCCAGGTAGGCAGAGATCTCCAGTCGCTCGCGACTTTCTCAGGGGGAACTACCTGCCACGTAGCCCAGCGCTATCCGAAAAACTCGCCGCTTGCGGATAAACAGAGAGGAGCAGATGCCACAGCAGAACTCCTGGAATCCCCGCCTCGCCGTCTGGGCGCGCTGGCCGCGTCCGATCAGGCGTGGTCTCGGCTCGCGGTCGGAGATTTCCTTGCTGCAGCTCCCTCCCTGTTTTTCGGTGCCGCACGTTGAGCTCTCAAAAGAACCTACGCTACCGTGGGAGCAGTAGTCAGAAATGTCGGAGTCCAAGCCAACGGGGTCACGCTTCGCGACATCGATCTGTCAGGCGCTGCAGGCCTTGTACACCGACACCGACCACGTCGCGGTGCGGCGCTACGAAGACGAGGGCAGCGCCGAGCTGGTGAATCGACTGCCCCCCATCGTGCTGGAGCTTGTTGGCCGCGCCAGCGAGGTGATGGCGACGGTGCTCGAACACTACGAGTCGCAAGCGGACGACACGTTCGTCGAGTCCACCGAGGGTGAGTTCGAGCCACTCGCGCGCCCGGATCTCGAGTCGCCGAGGATCGCCGTGGCCGACGTCGCGTTCATGGCCATCACCGAGCTACGCCAGCACCGCCTGCGGCTGACCGCCCACCAGGCGACGATGGCGGCCCAGGAGATCGTCAGCTCGTGCGGCAGCGCGCTGCGCGCCATCAAGAAGTCGCTGTACGCCATCGAGCCCGTGCTGTGCGAGCTGGAGCAACACGCCGAGATCCTGCCGCCCAGGCTACAGACCTCGCTGGCCGTGCGCCGCCACTACCACAAGCTCTGGACCTTCGCGTCAGGGATCGGGACGGTGAATGATCAGTCGGTGCGCGCCGCGCTCCGAGGCGCCGGCACCCGGATCGCGATCCTGGTTGGCAACGACGTCTACGACCTGCTGCGCGAGGACGATCGCTTCCGGATCCGCGATCTGCAGACCCGGATCTTGGCCTGGCTTGGCTCCAGCGAGGATCCGGCCGCCGCGCTGCGGATCTGGCAAGACTTCGCGCTCTTTGTGGAGATGCTGCGACAGATCAACCTGCGAGAGGAGCTCGTGGATCATGATCGCGATGTCCTGCGGCGCGCGATCACCGCGCTCAAGCAGCCGAGCGCGGTGGCCTCCCCCTCGCTGCTAGACGAGCTGTGTACGCTCAAGGGCGTCGACGACGAGCTAGATCGCGTCTTGCAGACGCAGCCAGGCGCACCGGCGCTGCTGCGAGCGGTCGAGCGCGTCGCGAGGGGCCTGCAGCTCCACACCGAGGAGGCGCACGATCTCTTCGCCTCCGACTCCACCTCCGTCGCGAGCTAGCGCTCGCTGGTGGATTCATTGACTCACGCGATCAGAACACCAGCAGAACACCAGCTTCCATGACAGCTCCTTGGCCCCGCGCGCACGACGCGCAGCTTGCGCCCGTGCTCGCGCTCAAGGGCTTTGGCGTCGCATTTCGGGATCGGATCGTCTTGTCGGATATCGAGCTCGACGTGCCCGCGCGAGGAGTGAGCGTGCTCATGGGCCCTTGCGGAGGTGGAAAGTCCACCTTGCTGCGCACGGTGGCCGGCGTGAACAGCGCTCAACCAGATCTGCGCCAATGGGGCACCGCGCGCTACGTCGATCAGGAGCTCGGCGCTGGGAACTGGCCGGTCCTGGTGCAACAGGACATGAGATACTTCACCTCCACGGTGAGGGAGAACCTGGTGTCGTCGTTTCCGGATCGGGCGCGACTCGATCGGGCCGCCCAGGCTCGCCGCATCGACGAGCTGCTGGTGGCCAGCAAGGGCACCGAGCTGGCGCGCCATCTCGACGAGGAGGCGCTGGCGCTGGCGCCACCGCTGCGCCGCTTGCTCAGCGTGCTCCGCGCCACCGTCAGCGACGCGGCGCTGATCTGCATCGACGAGCCCACCGCGGGGATCGATGGCGCCGCCGCCGACCTCATCCTTGACGTGATCCGGAGCTACGCAGCCAGGCGCGCGGTGCTGCTGGTGACCCACCACCAGGGACACGCGCGCGCGGTGGCAGATCGCGTGGCGCTGCTCGGCGGCGGTCGCATTCAGGACGAGGCCCCTGCCGCGACGTTCTTCGCGTCCACCAGCTCCCCGATCGCGCGCCACTTCCTGGACACCGGGGGGGTGCCGCTGCCAAGCCCGGGCGCAGATCCGGAGGCGCTCGCTCCAGACAGCCCGCTGCCCCCGCCCCTTCCCGAGGCCGCGCGGATCCCGGTGGCGCACGTTGGGCCCCGCGACTTCCGCTGGCTCGTGCCAGGCCAGCTAGGAGGCCTGCCCCCGCCCCGGCATCGTCGCCACGGTGGAGGAAGATCTCGCGGGCCTGCTGCGCCTCGGCGTCCAGGTGCTCATCACCGTCGAAGAGACCGCCACGGTGGCCCCCTCGCTGCTGACCCAGGCGGGGATCGAGCCGCTGCACTTCCCGCTGGACGACATGATGGCGCCGACCAGCGAGCTGGCCGCGGCCTGGTGCGACCAGCTCGCGCGCCGCGTGGAGCGCGGCCAGGTGGTGGCGGTTCACTGCCGCGCCGGCCAGGGGCGGACCGGCACGATCCTGGCGTGCCACCTCATCTGGGCTGGCGCGTCGGCGATCGAGGCGCTCGATCGCGTACGCGGCGTGAACCCCAAGTGGGTGACCTCCGACGCCCAGGTCCGGTTTCTCTCGCGCTTCGAGGCCCACGCGCGGCGCGGCCGAACATCCCCTACGTCTTTGTGAATGAACTCTTCACGCAGTGTCTGAAAGGAAGAAGCAATGTCCCTTGATGCCTCTCTGTCGAAAGCCCAGCAGGAAGTCCCGGAGTGCGTGGCGGTCGGATTCGTGGACATGATGACTGGCATGCTCCTGGCGGTGCGCACCGTCGACAGCCATCCGCAGGAGGTGCTGGACCTCGTCGCCGCAGCCACCGCAGATCTGTTCCAGGGCAAGAGCGTCACCGCGATCGAGAAGCTGTTTCGCAAGTCGCGCGGACAGGCCGAAGATGGCCGCCACTACTTCAACGAGATCATCGTGTTCAGCGACAACTTGCTGCACGTCTTCCAGCGCTCCCGGAAGAGCTCCAGCCACGCCGCCGTGTTCGTCACGCGCGCGAACGCCAACATCGGCATGGTGCTCTCCAAGAGCCGCTCGATGATGCGCGAGCTGGAGACCAAGGCGTAGGGATTAACAATCACCCTGCATGGTCGATACAGTTCGCAGGTGACAGGGGGCCGGACCGGCAGCCTCCCTGCCGCCCGCTGGCGCAGCGGACTTGCGCCGGTGCGCTACCTTCGCTGGCGTCTGCGAGGAGGATCGAGATGTTCCACGGCGTGAGTCACATCGACGTGGCGGTCAAAGACCTCGCCCGGGCAAGGCGGCTCTATGCCGAAGGGCTGGGGTTTGTCGTGGTGCGCGAGGGCGCAGGCTTCTGCGACATCGATGCCAACAGCCTGCTGCTCCGGTTGATCGAGAGCCGGTCCGTCGAGTACCGCACCGCGATCCGCCTGCAGGTCCCTGACGTCAACAAGGCCTGGCGCCATCTGCTGGACCTGGGCGCGCGCGTGCTCTACGAGCCGGCGCGAACCGAGCAACTCGAGCTCGCGGGCTCGGCGCTCGACCCCGATGGCAACTGCCTCACCGTGTGGCGTGCGCTGTCGGAAGACGAGTATGGGTTCCTGCCGGACCTGCCCAAGGCGCAGGCCTGGCTCGGCGACGCCGAGCAGCTCTTGCAGACGCTGCTCACCCGGGTGCCCTCGCTGTTTCGCGGGCTGGCCCGGCGCAAGGTGGTGCGCGAAGCCGAGGAGCTCGCGCGCGGCAAGGACGTCACCCGAGAGCACGTGATCCGCGCCTACATCCGCGCGAACGCGCGAATCACGCGCTATCGGGTGCGCGCGCCGCTGCTGGAGCAAGGCGTCGATCTGGACCGGTACCAGGAAGACTTCGATTCCTGACCTGGGACGGACAAGGAGCCAGCGCCCCACCTGCCACGCGCGCAGATTCTGGGCTATCGTCTTGGCTTGAAGATCAAGTTTCTCGGCGCGGCGCAGGAAGTGACCGGCTCGATGCACGTGCTGGAGCTGGAGGCCGGCTCGCTGCTCATCGACTGCGGCTTCTATCAAGGGCGGCGCGCCGAGGCTCGGGAACGGAACCAGGAGCTGCCGGGCGAGGTGGAGGCCGCCGACGCTGCCATCCTCAGCCATGCGCACATCGACCACTCGGGCAGCCTGCCGACCTTGGTCAAGAGCGGCTTCGCCGGCCGGATCTACACCACGCCGGCCACCCGGGACCTGTGCGACTACATGCTGCGCGACTCCGCGCGCATCCAGAAGGCGGACGCCGCCTATCTCAACCGCAAGTTCGCGGAGGATCCTGACTTCGAGCCCGTGTTGCCCATCTACGAGGAGCAAGACGTGGAGCGAGCGCTCGATCGCTTCGTCTCCGTGCCATATCACCAGACCTTCGAGCCGCTGCCAGGCGTCACCGCGACTCTTCTCGACGCCGGGCATATCCTGGGCTCCGCGCAGATCCTGCTGGAGATCCGCGAGCGCGGGCAGACCACGCGGATGTTGTTCTCCGGGGATCTGGGCCGCAAGGGCCTGCCCATCTTGCGGGATCCCGAGCTGCCAAGCGGGCGCTTGGACTACGTGGTGATGGAGAGCACGTATGGCGACCGTGTGCATGACCCTGTGGGCCAGATGCGCGACGACCTGGAGCGAGTGATCCGCGACACCATGGCGCGCGGCGGCAAGGTCATCGTGCCGGCGTTCGCGGTGGGGCGCACGCAGGAGCTCATCTACGCGCTCAGCGAGCTGGTGCGCGCCGGACGCCTCCCGCCGGTGCCCGTGTACTTCGATTCGCCGCTGGCGATCGACGTGACCGAGGTGTTTCGGCGGCACTCGGAGTGCTTCGACGTCGAGACCCGCGCCTTTCTGCACGACAACGGCGAGGTCTTTGGCTTCGCCGGGGCGCACTTCATCAGCTCGAGCGAAGAGTCCATCCGGCTCAACGAGCTGCGGGGGCCAGCGGTGATCATCTCCGCGTCTGGCATGGCCGAGGCCGGGCGCATCCTCCACCACCTGCGCAACAACGTGGAGGACCCGCGCAACACCATCCTGATCGTCGGCTTCATGGCGCAGCACACGCTGGGCAGGCGGCTCGCGGAGCGGCGCCCCAAGGTCAAGATCTGGGGAGTGGAGCGCGAGCTGCGCGCGCACGTGGAGGTGCTGAGCTCGTTCTCGGCGCACGCCGACCGCGACGATCTGCTGCGATATGCCGAGGCCTGCGGCGCCTCCACCCGCCGGTTCTTCTTGGTGCACGGCGAGCCAGCGCCGCAACACGCGCTCATCGCGGCCATGACCCAGCGCGGGTTCGCGGCCTACGCGCCCGAGCGCGGCGAGACCGTGGAGCTGGGTAGCGAGCGCTGAGCGCCTCCTCGCCCGGCGCGTGACGGCTAACCGCCAGAGCGCAGCAAGCGCTCCAGCGAGAGGTCGACCTTGCTGCGGGCCGCGCGGATCAGGCTATCGGCGTCCGCCGAGTCGAGCCCTAGCTCGCGCATCAGGTGCTGGCGGGTCTTGCCAAGCACCGCGTCGCGAGCGGCGCTTATCCAGCGCGCCGCGGTGGCGCGGTGGACCTCGAACACCGGCGCGATCTGGTCGATCGAGAGCTCGTCCACCAGGTGCATCCGCAAGGCGGTGCGCTCGCGCGCCGGCAGCTCGGCCAGCGCCGCAGCGAACGCCCGCCGAAATAGCTGCGCGGCGTCTCGGCGGACCAGCTCCGCGTGAAGATCGCCCGCGCCGACCAGCGAGTCGAACAGCGCGTCGTCGTCAGCCGGCGCCTCGCGCTTGGCGGCGTGATACAGGCGGGTGGCCTCGCGCACCGCCACCACCCGCAGCCAGCGGCGCAACGCCCCCTGCCCCCGGTACTCGCGCAGGAGCGGCCCGCGGCCGCGGTGGTCGACGAGCAGGGCGGCGCGCAGCCCCTGTCCAACCTCGGCGGCGGCCTGGGCGCCAAAGCTCGCCACCGCGCGCTCGATGACCGGGGAGACGCTCGCTTCGAAGGCCTGCACCGAGGCGGGGTCCTTGGCCAGGCACCCGCACACGAGGTACAGGTCGTCGAGGCAGAGGCTGGCCAGCAGCTCCGGCCACGGCACCTCAGGCGGACGCAGCGCCTGCAGGAGCGCTGTGAAGGCAGCCAGCGGGACCACGAGCGTGGGTCGGGCCTGGCGCTGCGCTTCCCAGGCAGCGCGCATCGCAAGCTCGGCGTCGGAGACGTTGACGGTCATAGCGAGAAGTGGCCAGATCGAGGGGTGGTGCGCCGCCCAGCATACTGCACCGCGAAGGCGGACGACGAGCCATGTCTGGCGCCAGAGGTGGTCTTGCGGCTGGCCAGCGGCGCGCTGGCGCCGCTGGAGCGCCGCGCGATCGAGCGCCGGATTGACGAGTGCGAGATGTGCCGGCGCTTCGTGGCAGAGGTCCTGCGGCAGAGCGCCGAGGCCAAGGCGCAGGAGGGGCCAGCGGCGCCGAGCGCGCCGAGCGCACCGAGCGCGCCGAGCGCACCGAGCGCACGAGACGAACGCATGGCCGGCGCCCCAGCCGTCGCTGGCGCCGACGCCAAGCCGACCGCGGCGAGCTGGCGTCCACAGACCCCGGCCACCGCGGTGGAGAGCCCGCGCGCCGGCCAGCGGGTGGATGCGGCGAGCGCAGCGCAGCGCCCCGGCGGCGCCGAGCCCAAGCAAGCCGGCCAGGGCGCGCTCGGGCTGCCCTTGCCCGGGCAGCGCGTCGATCGATATCTGATCGAGCGGCCGCTGGGGGCCGGCGGCATGGGCATGGTCAGCCTGGCGCTCGACGAGGAGCTGAAGCGGCACGTCGTCATCAAGCTGGTGCGGCCCGATCTGCTGGAGGCGCAAGCGGCGCGCCCGGCCGAGCCGCCCCGAGCGCCGGGCGCGGGGCCGGCGCCGTCGTCCACGCTCGACGCGCGCCTGGTCCGAGAGGCGCAAGCGCTGGCCCGGCTGTCCCACCCGAACGTGGTCTCGATCTTCGACATCGGCCGCTACGGCCAGCAGGTCTTCTTCGCCATGGAGTTCGTCGCCGGCGTCGATCTGTCCGGCTACCTGGCGGCGGGGCCGCGCTCCCACCACGATCTGCTATCCAAGTTCCGCGCCGCCGGCGCGGGGCTGGCGGCCGCGCACCGCGCCGGCGTGGTCCACCGCGACTTCAAACCGGCGAACGTGCTGATCGGCGATGATGGCGCCGTCAAGGTCGCGGATTTCGGGTTGGCCAGAGGCGTGGCCACCCCGCTCGCGGACGGCGTGGCGGCAAAGCCGCGCGCGACGCGGCGTCGGTCATCGATGCTCGACGCCGCGCTCACCCAGGTCGATCGCACCGTGGGGACGCCCGCGTACATGGCGCCGGAGCAGATCGCCGGGGAAGGGGTCGACGCGCGCAGCGATCAGTTCGCGTTCGCGGTGGCGCTCATCGACGCGCTCCTTGGCCAGTCGCCGGGCGCGCGCCGGGTCCACCCGCAGACGGCGACCGCCGCCGAGCGAAGGGACCTCGCCGCGACGCTCGCGGCCGCCGGGGTCCCACCGGCCCACTGCGCGGCGCTCCTGCGCGCCATCTCCCAGGAGCCCGGCGCGCGCTGGCCGTCCATGGAGGAGCTGCTCGCCGCGCTCGCCGAGCCAGCGCCGACAGACCTCGCGCCTGGGCGCGCTGACGCGGCGGCCCCGATGTGGCGCGGCGACGGGGCGGCCCCGATGTGGCGCGGCGACGCGGCGGCCCCGATGTGGCGCGGCGACGGGCCGCCGGCCGGCGCACCACCCGCTCCGCCAGCGGCAAGCGCCCCCCCGGGGGCCACCCAACCGGCCGCGTGGGGGCACAGCGGGACGGCCCCGCCGCGATCGTACGGTCGCTGGTTTGCCGCCATCGGGATCACCGCGATGATCGGCGGCGCGGTGGCCTGGGGGGTGTCGCGGCGCGGCAGCGGCGCGTCCACCGGCGCGTCCACCAGCGCGTCCTGCCCGGAGCACGCGGAGCTCGCGGCGGCGTGGCCGCCAGCGCGCGCCGCGCGGCTGATCGACGAGCTGGCGGGCCCGGCGGTCTTTGACCGCTTCACCGCAGAGGCCGTGGTGCAGGCGATGAGCCAGCGCCTCGACGCGGTGGCACAGGCGCACCAGCGCACGTGTCGCGGGGAGGCGCAGGCCGACGGCTGCCAGCCCACCGCCGCCGCGGCGGTGACCACCGAGCTGGCCGCGCTGCACAGCGTGGAAGACGTGCTGGGGCTGACCGCGCGGCTCGAGGCCTGCGCCGGCCCCAGCGCCGCGCCGCCTCACGACGACGCGGCGGTGGCCAGCACGCGCGCGGCGCTCGACCAGGCGCGGCGCCAGCTCGCGACCGGAGACCTCGACCAGGCGCGGTCCGTGGCCGCAGAAGCTGGCGCTGCGCTGTCGGCGAGCGCCCCGCTATCGGGCGCCCGAGCCTGGCGAATCGCCGCGCGCGCGGCGCTCTGGGAAGGTCACAAGGACGCGGCGACGTTGACCGCGCGCGCCAGCGCCGACGCCGAGCGCGCCGGTGACGATGGGCAGCGCGCCGCGGCGCTGACGCTGGAGCTGGAGGCGGCGGTCTTGCGCTTCGACGCCCCTCGCGTCGAGCAGCTCGGCGAGCTCTTGCGTTCGCTGGCGGCGCGGCGCGGCGACCGACCAGGCGAGCGCGCGTGGGTGGAGAGCCTGATCGCCGAGTCCGGCGACCGCCTGGGCCGCCACATGGCGACCCAGGCGCAGTGGAGGCAGGTCGCGGCGCTGGCGCGGACCGCGCGAGACACGACGCTGACCGAGCGCGCGGAGGTCGGGGAGCTCGTCGCCACGCTGCAGACGCAGGCGTTCGCGCGCCGCGCGGACGCCGACGCGCCCACCGCCGGCGCCCCGGCGGTCGCCGCCACGCCGCGTGACCTCGAGCGCTGGCTCTCGCCCAGCGCCTGGCCCACGGCCGCCGACTTCACTCCGACGGCTGCGCAGCTCGCGGCGCTCACCGCGGCCGTCGAGCTTGGCCACACGGTCGCGCCGGAGGTCCTGCGCGCCGCGGCCGCGCGCTGCGACCGTGAGCCCGCGGATCCTGCGGCCGAGCCGATGGCGCCTGGCGTGTGCGGCCTCCTGCGAGTGACGGCGGCGCGCACCGGCGGATGGGCGATGCAGCCGTGGGCCGAAAAAGAGATCCAGCGCGCACGCGACCAGCACCGCTTGCACGAGGCGTTCACCATCGCGCTGGAGCACGCGCGCGTCGCCACCGCCGAGCGAAGCCCCGACGCGCTCAGCGCCTTGCGCAAGGCGCAAATCCTCTCGTTCTCCGGCAGCTGGACCGACCAGGGTGGCCGCGCGCCGCCGTCGCTGGTGCTGGCGGTCGAGCTCCTCGACAGCGACGCGGTGGCAACCGGCGTGCGCCCCGTCGAGGACGCGCTTTTTAGCCGATCCGCGTACCAGCCCTTGCCCGCCGACTCGCTGCTGCGCGCCGAGGCGGCCTGGCGCTACGCCGAGCGCGGCCGGGCGAGCTCCCGGTACCTGCAAGGCGAGGAGGATCTCGAGCTGGCGATCCCGCTGTGGCGCGCGCTGGGCGCCCGGCGCCGCGCCGCGACCGCCGCCTGGTGGATCGCCCAGGAATCGCCGTACCCGCGAGATCGCGCCCGGCGCCACGCCGAGCTGGCCCGCGAGCTCTTCGCCAAGCTCGGCGAGGCTTCGCGCGTGTCCGAGATCGAAGCCTGGCTCGGGGCGAACCCGCCCTGAGCCGGCCCGAGCGCCGCCCCGAGCGTCGCCTGAGCGCCGGCCCGAGCGTCCCCCGAGCGCCGGCCCACGCGCCTGCCCGAGCGCCGGCCCTGGCCGCTGCGCGACCACCCGCACCGCCGCCCGCGGTCAGTCCTCGTCCTTCAGCAGGAAGTCGTTGTTGATGACCTTGAACGACAGCCGGCCACCGAGGACCTGCGACACGGACTCCTCGAGCGGCCGGACCACGATGCCCTCCTTGCGGTTTGCGGTCCCCGGGTAGTCCCCTCGGGCCGCCTCGAGCCAGCGCTCCAGCGTGTGGGAGAAGCCCCGCGCCTCCTCGCCGGAGACCACCCGTTCGATGGGCACCGAGCGCAGCTCGTGCTCGGCGCAGAACGCGACAAAGTCGGCGTGGCCCAAGAACACACCGCGCCGCGCGTCGTACACGCTGAACACGAACAGGTCGAGCGCGGGCAGCCCCAGCCGGTTCTTCTGCAGACCGGGACCGCAGAGCTCACCTTGCACCGCGAAGCCCTCCGGGAGCCGCTCCTCGAGCCGATAGCGCTCGGCCGCCCGCCACACCGCGTTGGGACCACGGCGGAGCGCCCAGTTGCGCGAACACGCCACGAGGCCATCGCCGCCGCGAAAGTACGTGGCCGAAGAGCCGTCGAGCTTGGTGGTGACGAAGAAGTCGCGCCCCGCCAGCTCGCCCAACACCCCCAGCGCGGATTGCAGGCGGATCTCATCGGTCTTGGGTACCTGCGACGGGAAGGCCCCGGCCTGCTCGCGGCTGTCGGGCAGCACCGGCTCGAACTTGGTGACGCCTAGCCGTTCACGCACGTCGGTGCCCACGGGCAACTCGGCGCGCTCGGCGTCACCGACGTCGCCGAGGATGGACACCGGCAGCGCCAAGCCCTGCGAGAGCACGCCGCGCAGCTTGATGGTCCGCACGCGAAAGCCGCGTGGACGCAAGAACTCCGCCCACGCCGGGCCCTCCGGCAGCACGCTGTCGATCTCGAAGAACACGCAGCGGTCCCCCGGCGAGAGCTCCCCCTTCTTGATGACCACGGTCCAGCCCATCACGCGGGCCGCGGCGATGTGATCAGCGCCGACGATGGGCGCTACCGACGTCACTTCCTGGATCGAAACTAGCTTGCGTTCCATGACACCCTCCTGGTCACCGGCGCGGCGCTCGAGGCCAAGGCCGGGCGATGCGGCGCTGCTAGCACCCGGGACGCCGGACGCCGCGCAAGAGGCCGCACCTGTGCGGATGATGAGACGACCCGCGACCGCGCACACTGCCAAAGGCGCCGCCTCACGTCAAGCGTCCGGTTCGCCCCGGCCGCGCGCGAAAAAAAGCGCGCCGCCGCAAAAACCTTGCGACCGCCGCCGCCGCCGCCGCTCCCATGGATGCGCCAAGCGCGGCTGCGGGGCCCTACGGGGCGTCTCGTGCCTCGCGGTGCTCCCTCCTTTGCGGTTCGCCTTCCCTCCCTGGAGCCACTCATGCGTCACCATCAGCCCTCTCGCCTCGCTCTCTCCTCGATCGCCGCCCTGGCCCTGCCGCTGACCGTGGGCCACGCTGGCTCCGCCGCCGCCGAGCCAGCGGCCACCACCCAGGCCTGCCTTGGAGACCTGCGCAAGTTCCTGACCTGCCCCGCTGGCGCGGCGATCTCTGGCACCGAGTGCCGCCAGCGAGAGCCGCAGCGAGGCCGCGCCGAGGGCGAACACTGGTCGGGCAGCAAGCGCCAGGGACCTGCGCTGTTCCTGCGCGGCGAGCACGACGACGAGCTCACCCCGCAGTCGATCGTCAGCTTCGCGGCGACGTACAAGGATCACAAGAAGCACGGCCGGATCTTCCGCTTCGACAAGCAAGGCCGGCTGGAGTCGTGGAACAACGTCCTTGGCGACGAGTGGTACGGGCTGGCGGTGACCTGCACCCCCGACGGCAAGGTCGCCCACCTGGCGACGCACTTCGGCGACAAGACCGTGGGCATCAGCCGGGCGTGGCGGAGCAAGGACGGCGAGCTGTCGTACGCGCTCGAGTACGACGCCGCAGGCAAGATCTCCCGCCACCTGCAAGCCACGCCGGAGCTGGCCCGCCGCCCCGACGAGCTATGCCGCCCGGTGACCTGCGACGTGCATGCCAAGCCTGACCTGTCCGGCGCCCCCGCCGGCCTGACCTTGCCGGTGGCGCCGTGACCTCGCGCGTCGCCGCCTCGCTGGCCAGACGGCGGCGCGGCGCGGCCGCAGCACGAGAGCGCGAGCGCAGCGAGACGTCGTGATACGCTGGCGCGATGACCGCCTCCCCTCCCGATGAAGCGCGCCGCTGGCTCGAGCTGGCCCAAGGAGCGCGGACATGAAGCCGCTCTCCCCTACCGACGCCATGTTCCTGTGGTTGGAGGGGCGGAGGCAACCCATGCACGTTGCCGGCCTGCAGCTCTACACGCCGCCGGCGGGCGCGGGCTTTGACTTCGTGCAGCGCCTGGTGGAGTCCTGGCGCGATCACACCACCGCCGAGTCGCCGTTCGACCAACGCCCGCAATTTCGGCTGGGACACTGGTTCTGGGAGCCCGATGGCGAGTTCGAGCTGGAGTACCACGTGCGGCACTCCGCCCTGCCCAGGCCCGGCCGCATCCGCGAGCTGCTCTCGCTGGTGTCGCGCCTGCACGGCACGCTCATGGATCGCACCCGACCGATGTGGGAGCTCCACCTGATCGAAGGGCTGGCCGATGGCCGCCTGGCGCTGTACGTCAAGGTCCACCACGCCCTGCTCGACGGCGTGGCCTCCATGCGGCTCCTGCAGTCCGTGCTGTCGGAGGATCCGACGGAGCGAAGGCCGCCGATCTGGGCGCAGAAGCGGCGACCGCGCGTCAGCGCCGCGGCAGACACCCCTTCGCCTGCGCCGATGCCGGGCCTGGTGGAGCGCGCGCTGCGCGCCGGCAGCGAGATCATGCCGGGCGTGGGCAGCGGGCTCCGCGAGCTGGTGCGGACCGCCGCCTCCGGCCAGGCCGACGCGCAGCCGTTCCACGCGCCGCCGACGATGTTCAACGTGCGCATCTCGGGCTCGCGCCGGTTCGCGGCGCAGTCGTACCAGCTCGATCGCTTCAAGCAGATCGGCAAGGCCAGCGGCGCCACCATCAACGACGTCACGCTCGCGGTGTGCGCCGGCGCGCTCCGCCGCTACCTGCTCTCGCACGACGCGCTCCCGGAGCGCCCGCTCATCGCCATGGTGCCGGTCTCGGTCCGGTCGTCGGACAGCGATGGCGGCAACCAGATCTCGATCCTGCTGGCCAACCTGGCCACCGACCTGCCGGACCCCAAGGAGCGCCTGCACCGCGTGGTCGAGTCCACCCGGATGGCCAAGGACCGCCTGTCCAAGATGTCGCGGCTCGAGCGCATGGCGCACGCCGCCGCGATGAGCGCGCCCATGGGCGCCAGCATGGTCACCGGGCACGCCAGGCGCCGGCCCATCTACAACGTCGTGATCTCGAACGTCCCTGGTCCGCAACAGCCGCTGTTTCTCAACGGCATGCGGCTGGATGAGACCTATCCGGTGTCGATCCCCATCGACTACCTGGCGCTCAACATCACCATCACCGGATACTCGGGCCAGCTCGGCTTTGGCTATGTCGCGTGCCGGCGCTCGGTGCCGGCCCTGCAGCGCATGCTGGCCTGCACCGACGACGCGCTGGCCGAGCTGGAGCAAGCGCTGCAGCTCGAGGCGCCCCGCTCGGGATCGCGCCAGCCGTTCTAGCCCGGATCTCGTTCTAGCCCGGATCGCCGGTCACGACGCGCTGGTGTACGCGGCGATGGCGCGCCGCCACAGGAGGCGCGAGCCCAGGAGCATCAGCGCGCTGCCACCGATGGCGCCCGTCGCGGTGCGCGCGTCGCCGCGGCCGAGCAGCGCCATCGCCGGGAACGTGGTCATGATGGCCACCGGGATGACCACGGTGAACACCACCCGCACCGCGCCGCGGAACACCGAGATCGGCCAGCGCCCGACATCGAAGATGGCGGACAGCAGGTACATCAGGTTGTCGAGCCGCACCGCCCAGAACGACAGCGACACCGCCGCCAGCCACAGCGAGTACATCGCCACCACCCCCGAGAGCAGCATGACCACGCCCAGCGCCACCGCGCCGGGGGTCGGCGGCCGGCCAAGCTCCAGGAACGCATGCACGAAGATGCCGAGGCCGGCGAGGAGCTCCAGCGCCTTCCACGGCTCGACCTTGCAGGCGGACACCAGCAGCATGGCGTCGAGCGGCTTGAGCAAGACGTAGTCGAAGCTGCCGTTGCGGATCCTGGAGATGGCGTCCTCGAACGAGGGGGTGATGATGCCCTCGAGCACCGCGCGCAGGATCACGAAGTACCCCACCACCACCAGCGCCGAGGGATAGTCCCAGCCGGCGACCATCTGCCGGTCGCCAAACAGGATGAGCAGCGGCAAGAAGTTCCAGGCGACCCAGTACAGCGCCACCAGCCCCGACACCAGGAAGTTGGCGCGGTACTGCATCGCCGTCATGACGCTGGCGCGGAGCTGCGCCGCCAGCACGCGCAAGGTCCGCTCCCCGGTCATGCGCCGAAGGCCTCGAAGCGCCGGACGCCGCGCCGCCACAGCCAGGAGAGGAGGAGCAACACCGCCACCGCCCACAGCGCCTGAAAGCCCACCAGGCGCGCTGCCCCCATGGGCCCAAGCGACGGATCGGTGACGATCTGCACCGGGATGCCGATGATGCCGCGAAACGGGGTCACCTGCGCCACCGCTGCAAGCCACGCCGGCATGATGGTGAGCGGCACCAGGTAGCCAGAGAGCACCGCGAACACGCCGAAGTACACGTCGACGATCGCCGACGAGCGCTCCAGGAAGAACGCCAGCGCGCCGATGGCGAACAGGATGCAGAAGGACAAGAACCAGCCGAGCGCCAGCGCCGGCAAGAGCCAGGCGAGCTGCGCGAGATCGCGGGTCAGCGCGTCCGCCCCCGAGGACAGGAGCAGCACCACAGCCACCGGCAGCGCGATCACGCCGCGCAGCGGAACCGACGCCAGATGCGAGGCGGCGAAGCTCAAGAACGGATGGATCGGCCGCAAGAGGCGCATCGACAGCATGCCGCGCCGGATCTCGTCTTCCAGTTGCCAGGACACCCAGGAGCCGGTCAGGTTCCGCACCACCAGCACGCTGAGGTAGTACGCCACGAAGTCCGCCGAGTCGTAGCCGCGAAACGGCGCCTCGGCGGCGACGCTGGTCCACAGCCCCAGCATCACCAGCGGCAGCGAGGTGGTGAGCATCCAGATCACGAACTCGGCGCGATAGGCCACGGTCTCGGCCACCCCGATGCGCAGCAGCGTCGGGATCGCGCGCAGCGTGGCGCGCCACGGCCGCGGGTGCCGGTGCGCGGCGCGAACCGGCGGCCCCGACGCTGCCCCAGGCGTGACGCCGGGCGCGGGCCCAGCCGCTGACGTTGACCCGCTCGCGGTCACTCGCGGGCCTCGGCGGAGGCGTCGCGCGCCGGCTCCTGGCTCGCTGCGGGCTTGCGGAACATCGCCCGCATCACGTCCTCGAGCGGCGGATCCTCGATCGAGAGGTCGCTGACGCGCAGCTCCGAGAGCAAGATCCCGATGACCTCGGCGAGCCTGCTCTCCGGCAGCCGCAGGCGCAGGCGCGCGCCCTCCAGCGTCACCTCGCCGAGCCCGGCGAGCCGGGCGGCGACCTGCGGCATCACGTCGGGCTCGGCGACCGCCCGCGGCACCAGACACGACACGCGCTTGTCCGGGTCCTTGGCCTTGATGAGGGTGCGGAGATCTCCGTCATGCAGCAGCTTGCCGCCGTCGATGACGATGACCCGCGGGCACAGCGCCACCACGTCGTCCATGTAGTGGGAGGTCAACATCACGGTGGCGCGGTGCCGCTGGTTGTAGCTGCGGATGAACTCGCGGATCGCGAGCTGCATCTCCACGTCGAGCCCGATGGTGGGCTCATCCAAGAACAGCACCTTGGGCCGGTGGATGAGCGCCGCCGCCAGCTCGCAGCGCATGCGCTCGCCGAGCGAGAGCTGGCGCGTGGGCTTGTCCAGCACCGGCGCCAGCGAGAGCAGCGTCACCAGCTCGTCGAGCGCGTCCTTGTACTCGCGCACCGGGACATCGAAGATGGCGCGGTTCATGGCGAAGGTCTCGGACGGCGGCAGGTCCCAGATGAGCTGCTGCTTCTGCCCCATGACCAAGGTGATGGCGCACAGGAAGCCGCGCTCGCGCCGGTGCGGCACGAAGCCGCCCACCTCGGCCTGCCCGCGCGTGGGGTGGAGCAGCCCCGCCAGCATCTTGAGCGTGGTCGTCTTGCCCGCCCCGTTGGGCCCCAAAAACCCGACGCGCTCCCCCTCCGCGATGGAGAACGAGACCTCGTCCACGGCGACCACGGTCTCCGTCCGCCGGTGCAGCAGCGAAGCGAGGGCCGCGCGCAACCCGGGAGGCCGCCGCGACACCTGGAACTCCTTGCGCAGCGCGGTGGCGGTGATCACAGGCACAAGGCTAGCAGGCCAGCGGCAGCATCTTCGCGCTCGCGTGCGCTGGATTTCGCGCCCCGGCTGCGCGGCGCGCCACCACGCCGCGTTGCGCCCTCGCGCCCCCCGACTTACCTTGCCGGCATGCCTACTCTCGATGCGTCCTTGGCCGAGTGCCGGATCTTCACGTTCAAGGAGGGGATGCTCTCGGCGGTGGCCCACGACCTGGAGCTCGACGTCACCCGGTTCACGATCCAGATCGAGGGACAGATCGACGGCCAAGCCAAGGGCCAGGCCAAGGTCAGCGCCCGCTTCGAGACCGGCTCGCTGCGCGTCCTGCACGCGATGAGAGACGGCCAGGCCACGAGCCAGCTCTCGGCGGGGGACCGCGCCAAGATCGAGAAGACCATGGCCGACGAGGTGCTGGAGGTTCGGCGCTATCCGGACGTCCGCTTCGACGCCACCGCGACGGCAGCGGGCGAGGGCGAGGGCGAGGGCTTCGCCTTGGCGGGCGAGCTGGTGGTGCATGGCAAGGCCCGGCCGCTCACCGTGCGCGCTCGCCCCCAGGCGGGTCGCCTGGTCGCCGAGGTCTCGCTCCACCAGCCCGACTTTGGCATCAAGCCCTACAGCGCGATGCTCGGCGCGCTCAAGGTGCGCCCGGACGTCAAGGTGCGCATCTCGGTGCCGTGGCCGCTGCCGACGTGAGGCGTCGGCGCGGCGAGCTTGCCCCCGCGACGGCGCCGTCGGCGTGAGTCGACGAAGTCGGCGCTGGCGCAGTCGGCGCTGGCCGGGCTCGCCGAAAACGAAACAGCCGGCACAAGGCCGGCTGCGTCGCCTGGGCGGACCCAGTGAGAGGGGCGAGGGCTACTGGAGCTGATACGCAGCAGAGACGTAGCCAAAGACGCCCGGCACGTCGTACGTGGTGCCGTTGAAGCCGTTGAGCGAGCAGCTATAGCAGGTGGGCGGGTCCTGGTTGAGCAGGTTGTTGACGCCCGCGGTGACGGTCAGATCCGGCGCCGCCTTGGGGCGCCAGGTCGCCTGCACGTCGTTGTAGATCGTCGGATCGAGCAGGTTGGTGGACAGCGAGTCGTCGGTCTCGTTGAAGTCCGAGCAGGTGCCCTCGTTGCCCGCCAGGTCGCGACACTGCTCGCGCACCTTGTGGATGTAGCGGGTGGTGAGGCCCGCGGCCCACTCGCCGAAGAACCAGTCGATCACCAGCGACGACTTGAGCTTGGGGAAGGCGCGCTCGGGCTCGCCGGCCACCGTGCCCTCGAGCTCGGTGATCTCGAAGCCGTTCGCCGCCGGGTCCTTCTGCCAGTAGTCGATGAGGAAGCTCGACTGCGAGGTCACGCGGAACTGGCCAAAGGGCTTGCGCGGCATGGTGAACGTCATCGCCAGGTCCACGCCGCGGGTCTCGATGCCGCCGATGTTCTGCAGGGTGTTGGCGAAGTCGAAGATGGTGCCGCTGGCCTGGCGCTTGATGCCGCTGCAGGCCGCGTCGTCGCCGCCAGAGACACAGCGATCGATCTGGAGCTGCGCGTCGAGCGGGGCGATGGCGCCGTCGAGCGAGACGTCCCAGTAGGTCAGCTCGAGATCCAGCGCCTCGACCCACTCCTTGCCCTTGAGGGCCTCGGGGCTGTAGGCCACGCTGAAGTTGTAGCTGTCGGAGGTCTCAGGCTTGAGGCCGCGGTTGCCGCCGGTGGTCACCGAGATCTGCGGGTTGAGCTGCTCGTAGCCGCCGCCAGCGGGCACGCCCAGGGCGATGCAGCGATTGCGCACGGCCTGCGGCACCTCGGCGCGGTTGAAGTCCGAGCACGGGTCGTTGATGACCGCGTCGAAGCGCGACTGGCTGCCGAACAGCTCGCCGATGCCCGGGGCGCGGAAGCCGCGCCCGTAGCTGCCGCGGATGACCAGGTCCTTGAGCGGCTTCCACCGCGCGCCCAGCTTGCCGGTCATCTCCGGGTCGAGGAACGAGTAGTCCGAGACGCGGACCGCGCCGCTCAGATCGATGAGCTGCGCGCCGGGCTTGCCGGCGATCACCGGCACCCGGAGCTCGGCGTAGGCCTCGCTCACCGAGTAGTTGCCCGAGGTCGGCTGGGCCGGGACGTCCGCGCCGTCGCCGGCGGTGACCACCGCGTCAGGCTCGAAGAAGCCGTTGAGCCGGCGATGCTCGACGCCCACGGCCATCGACAGCGGGCCAGCCGGCAGGCGAACGATCTCGCCGGCCAGGTTCGCCGTCACGTCGGTCAGCTTCTGCTCGGAGGCGTCGCGCTGCACGAAGGTGACGTAGTCGAGCATCTCCTGGGTGATGGTGCCCTCACCGTTGCGGCCCTGGCCGCCGAAGATGTTGAACGGCACGCAGTTGGGATCGCCGGGTTGGCTCGCGGTGCCGCAGCGGTAGAAGCCGCTTGCGTCCAGGTGCGCCGGCCCCAGCGCCTGCTGCAGCTTGGCAGAGTTGAAGGAGTTGTTGCGGCTCTGATCGCCGCGGTTGAAGCCGTACGCCACGTTGGCGTCCCACAGGAAGTGGCGCTTGCCCAGGTCGAAGGTGCCGTCAAAGCCACCGGAGACGTAGAACGTGTTGACGTTCTGCTCGAA
The DNA here is from genome assembly GCA_016706545.1 of Myxococcales bacterium. Taxonomy (GTDB): domain Bacteria; phylum Myxococcota_A; class Polyangia; order Haliangiales; family Haliangiaceae; genus JABFXX01. Next base: position 19,538 of record JADJJK010000050.1, on the reverse strand, counting down.
GCGGCGCGGACCGGCCTCGATGGGACGACGGGTCACCACGTAGGCGTTGGTGGCGGCGTCGAAGGTGAAGCCAAACGGGTTGTACGGGTTGGTGGCGTCGATGGAGATCCGGTCGAGCCGGTTGCCGTTGCCGCCCTCGGGCCCGATGAACAGCGGCTCTGGCGCCGCCTGGTTGAGCGACTTGCGGTTGGTGAAGGACGCCTTGCCGCGGAAGTTGATCTTGTGCGGCAGGCGGTAGGTCAGCCCGGTGTACACGCCCAGGCGCTGCGACGGCGTCTGCACCAGGTTGTACGGCGAGAAGTTGAAGCGCTTCTCGCGCGTGAAGGGCTCGTAGTCGGTGGCCGGGTTGGGCAGGCCGGACACGCCCTCCTTCAAGGTGATGTTGAATTCTTCCATGGTGTTCGGGTTGGTGAACACCAGGCGCCCCTGCGGGGTGGCCGAAGAGCAGCCGGACTCGCAGTTGTCGAGGCCTGGGACCGGGGAGTCCGACAGCTCGCGATCGGCCGAGAGCACCTTGCGCTGGTCGAGGAACGACGCCGACACCACCACCGACATCTTGTCCGTGTTGTTGCCCCACGACACGTCGTACTTCTGGGTCAGGCCGTCACCGTAGTGATAGCCGCCGGTGTACGCGTTGGCGGACACGCCATCGAAGCGCTTGCGGGTGATGATGTTGATGACGCCGGCGATGGCGTCAGAGCCGTAGATCGGCGAGGCGCCGTCCTGCAGCACCTCGATGCGCTCGATGATGCCGAGCGGGATGGTGTTGAGGTCGGTGGCGGCCGAGACGCCAGAGGCAGAAGATCCGTTGACCCAGCGCACGCCGTCGACGAGGACGAGGACGCGCTTGGAGCCGAGGTAGTGCAGGTCGGCCTCGATGGCGCCGGCGCCGATGCCGCCGCCGTCCGGCGGGAAGCCGAAGTTGCCGCTGGAGTTGAACTTGCTGTTGATGGCGCCGCCGGACATCGGCAACTGCTGCAAGATGTCGCCGACGGACGCCAGGCCCGTGCGCTCGAGCGCCTCGCGGCCGAGCTGCAGGACCGGCGCCTGCTTGTCGAGCGGGTCGGCGCCGATGCGCGAGCCCGTCACGACGATGACCTCGCCGGCGGCCTCTTCCTCGGCGGCGGCAGCGGCGAGGAGCTGCGCGTCGATCTCTTCCTGCGTCGGGCCGGGCGCGGGCACCGGCTCGGGGATGGGCTCTGGCGCCGGGGGCGCAGGCGGCGGGGGCGGCAGGACTGGCGCCAGGGAGATGCGCGACAGCGACTCGCCTGACAGCACGGTGAGCGTGCCGGGGCTGTACTCCGGCGCGCTGATCTCGAGCACCGCGTCCCCGGCCACGACGCCACTGAGCGTCACCAGGCCGTCGGCGTCAGACTGCGCGACCAGCTCGCCGACCTTGACGGTCGCGTTGGCGAGCCCACGGCCAGTGGCGGCGTCGCGCACCAGCACCACGATGGACCGAGTCACCGGCGCTGGCGGCGGCGCTGGCACGGGCGCTGGCGCTGGCGCCGCGACCGGGCGACCGGGGCGAGCGGGGGCCTTGGCCGGAGCCTTGGCGGGCGCCGCGGGTGCGGCGGGTGCCGCGGGCGCGGCGGGGGCCGCGGGTTGAGGCGAAGACGGGACCTGTCCGTGCGCGCTTCCGTTGACCGCCATGAGGGCGGCCACAAAGCCTGCCGAGACACATCCACCGAGCCATCTGCGTGAGTTCATCTCCGATTTCCTCCGTATGTGTCGCTTCTACATCGCGTCGGTTACGAAAGGAACGAAGTTGGCGTTGGATCTACCCCGAGGCGAGCCAGCGCAATGCCCGCTCGCCACGACGAGGGTCCCAGCCTGCGATCGGCGAGGGGCGTCATCCACCTCTACGAGAGCGAATTATGTAATCCAAGCAACATCGATTGTTTCTGGCCGGTGTGGCTGCGTCGTCGCGCCAGCGCTGCAGCGAGGACGTCCCCTGCCACCTCGCTGCTGCCTCGCGTCCTCGGCCGCCTCCACCAAGCCAGGTACATGGCGGATCTCAGCTCCAGAGACTGCACACGATCAGCTCCAGCCTACTTCAATCCAGCAGGGCCAATCGCGCGCACGCGCTGACTCCACCCGGGGCCATGCCGCTTGTCCTTGATCGCTCGTAGCGTGATGAAGAACGCGCCATCGTCACGCTCACGCGCAGCGTCCGCTCGCAACGACACCAGCGATCCCATCGACTCTTGATCATCTTTCTTCTCTGTTATGCAGACAGCCACACACTGATATTGCTGGGCCAGCCCGGCCACCCTCCCCTGGCTCGCCACCGACAGGCGCCTCGCTTCCTTCCTGCCATGGCCATCCCCTGCGTCACGCGGGGCCCGCGACCCGATGACGGACCTGGGGGTACCGAGATCGAGAACCACGAGGCCAAACGCACCGGAGCGCAATAGCTGCTCGAGGGCACGACCTGCTCTGACGACATCCGGGACACGCACCACGGCCAGCGCTGAGATATCCACCCCACTGTCGACTACATCTGGTGGATAGAAACAGGAGTCTTGCAAGGTCACCCAGGCAACGGGCTCCCCGGCGAGCTGGGCCTCCAGCACCAGCGCCACGGCGGCGCTGAGCACGGCGGTGGCGCCAGCGCCTGACAGCTCGAGCAAGCGCCCGCGCAGCGCCTCGAAGGAGAACCGAGCGCCAGCGGGCTCGAGCTGCGAGGAACGAGCGCTCAGCTCGTCGAGGGTGCAGAGCTTGGACTGGGCTGCGCTGCCACGAGCCTGCGCCAGAAACGCCTGAAGATCTTGACGCATGACGATGACTGAATATACGTTCAGCCATCAGAGATTGGCACGGGAAACCGTGAGAGCCAGCGGCTTCCCAGCACGGGATCGGCTCGGTAGCTTGTGGCGTCATGAGCGAACCTGCATCTGCCCCAAGGCGGCTGGAAGATCTTCGTACCGAGCTGGGCTCCATCGACAAGGAGATCCTCGCGCTGATCGCCCGCCGCCAGGCCACCGCGCTCCAGATCGGTCAGATCAAGCGGTCCATGGGAGTGCCCACGCGCGACTATCGGCAGGAGCGCGACGTCGTTGAACGCGCGCGCGCCGCGGCTGCTGAGCAAGGCCTGCCCCCGGGGCTGGGCGAGGAGATCATCTTGGCCCTCATCCGCAGCTCGCTCACGATCCAGGAGCGGGATCAGGTCAGCGCCAAGGGCGAGGGATCTGGCCGGCGAGTGCTCGTCATCGGCGGCGCCGGCAACATGGGGCGCTGGTTTAGCCGCTACCTGACCGCGCAGGGCTTCGCCGTGGAGATCGCCGACCCGAGCCGCGACGGGATCGGCGACTTGCCCTGGGTCGCCGACTGGCGGGAGACCACGCTCGATCACGAGCTCATCGTGGTGGCCGCGCCCATGCCGGCCAGCGCCAAGATCCTCGCCGAGCTGGCCAAGGCGCCGCCCGCGGGGATCATCTTCGACGTTGGCTCGCTCAAGAGCCCGCTGCGCGGCGCGCTGCACGCGCTGCGCGATGCCGGCGGCAAGGTCACCTCGATCCACCCCATGTTCGGCCCCGACACCGAGCTGCTCTCGGGTCGCCACGTCATCTTCATCGACCTGGGGGTGCCGACCGCCACCGCGGCGGCCCGCGCCTTGTTCGAGCCCACCATGGCGACGCTGGTCGACATGGACCTCGAGAGCCACGACCGGCTGATCGCCTACGTGCTGGGGCTCTCCCACGCGCTCAACATCGCCTTCTTCACGGCCCTGGCCGAGAGCGGCGAGGCGGCGCCGCACCTGGCCAAGCTCTCGTCGACGACCTTCGACGCCCAGCTTGGCGTGGCGCGGCGTGTAGCGGCCGAGAATCCCGATCTGTACTTCGAGATCCAGGCGCTCAATGACTACGGCACCGAGTCGCTCGCCGCGCTGCTCTACGCGGTCGAGCGCATCCGCTCGGTGGTGCGCGCTGGCGACGTCGAGGGCTTCCGCGCCCTCATGACCCGCGGTCGCTCCTACCTGCTGCCCGGCGAGCGCTGAGCCGCGCGCGTCCTGGGCCGTTGTGGCCGCCCGGTCTGTCGCCGGGGCCGCCGCTTCGCAGTAAGATTCCCCCGTCCATGAGCTTCTTCTCTCGCGCGCTCGCCGCCTCCGCCGAAGATCTCGGCGCCGTGCTCGCCACGGTGGTCGCGGCCTCGGGCTCGACCCCCAGGCACCTGGGCGCGCGCATGATGATCGGCTCGGACGGACGCCTCATCGGCTCGGTCGGTGGCGGGCGCATCGAGCACGAGGTCATGCAGCGCTGCGAGGAGGTGGCGAGGACCGGCGAGCCTCAGGTGGTGAGCCACCACCTGGTGCGCGACCTGGCCATGTGCTGCGGCGGCTCCATGGACGTGGCGCTGACGCAAGCGACCGGCTGCAGGCCGGCGCTCCTGGCGCTGGCCACCGCCGAGCGTGAGCGCGTCCCGCTCATCCTCGAGACCCCGGTGGACGGAGGCCCCTGGCGCACCCGCGCGCCCGCGCCCGGCGAGCGCCCCAGGCGGCGACCGCACCGGGTCGAGGCGCACATCCAGGAGGTGTGCGGCCTGGCGCCCCGCGTGATCCTCTTTGGCGCCGGCCACGTCGGCCGTGCGGTGGGAGAGCTGGCCGCGACCTGCGGCTTCGAGGTGATCGCGTGCGACGACGGTGACACCGGCGCGCTCGACCATCCCCTGCCCTGGGCCAAGCTGACCTTGGCCACGTTCGACCCCGCCGAGGTCGAGCTGGCGCTCGCTGGCTTCGGCGAGGACGACCTGGTGCTCATCGTCACCCGCGATCATGCCGTGGATCAACGCATCCTCGAGGCCTTGCTGCCGCGCCTGGAGCTGGGCTTCCTGGGGATGATCGGCAGCCGCGGCAAGGTGGCGAGGTTCCTTCGTCGGATGGTCGCCAAGGGGCTGGTGAGCGGCGCCGAAGATCCGCGCTGGGCGCGGCTCGCGGCGCCTATCGGGCTGGATCTGGGCGCCGAGACGCCAGCGGAGATCGCGGTGTCCGTGGTGGCGCAGCTCGTCGCCATCCACCGGCTGGGACAGCCGGCCGCGCGCGTGCGTCGCGCCGAGCAGTCGTCGCCGCCGGTGTCGCCGCCGGGGTCGTCGCTGGTGTCGCCGCTGGGACCCCATGCAGGCGAGTGACGCGCTGGTGCTGGTGCTCGCGGCGGGGCGTGGACAGCGCCTCGGCGGCGCGGCCAAGGCGCTGCTCACGCTGCGCAGTGGCGAGACCTACCTCGAGCGCATCTGGGCCACCGCCACCGCCGCCGGGATCGCGCGAGGCGCGGTGGTGGTGGGGCCCCCTCATGGCGCGCAGGTCGCCGCCTGCGCGCGGCGGCTAGGGCTCGTCGTTCTCGACAACCCACGCCCCGAGCTCGGCATGGCCAGCTCCATCGAGCACGGCTTCACCTGGGCCGCGACGACCGGCGCGAGCGGGGCGCTGCTGTGGCCGTGCGATCATCCAAAGGTGGCGCCCGCGACGATCACGGCGCTGCTTTCCGCCGCGAGCGCTGAAGCAGGCGCCGTGCCGGAGGTCGATGGGCGCGGCGGTCACCCCGCGCTGGTGGCGCGCGCGCTCTTTGGCGAGCTCACCAGGTGCCAGCACCTGCCCGAGGGCGCTCGCACGGTGTTGCGCGCGGCCAAGCTGGCGCGGATCCCGGTGGCAGACCCAGGCTGCGTGCTCGACATCGACCTGCCCGGCGACGCGGCGCGCGCGGAGGCCTCATGATCGCGCAGCGCAGACACCTGGCGCTCGCTGCGCTTGGCCTGGCCGCCGGCTGCAGCGGGCCACCGCGACGAACCCCGCCGCCGCTGGCCGACCAGCTCGCCAACGGCGACCGCGATCTCAAGATCTCGCTACGCAACGAGCTGCGCAGCGAGATCCTCGACAGCTACGAGCGCGACGACGTGCCGGATCTCGACACCGCGCTCTTGCCCACCATCGGCGCCGCGCGCATCGGCGTGGGCCCCGGCGACTTCCTCATCGATCAGGATCTGGTGAAGTTCTCCAGTCGCTGGCCCCTCACCATCGATCCGGCGATGGCGCAGAGCGTCCGCTCCAAGCACCTCGATGTGACCTTGGCGGCCGACACCAGCGCGGCCTGGATGTTCGACGAGGTGTCGTGGCGACTCACGATCTGCGGTCGCACGCTGGTGATCCCGCTGCGCCTCACCGCGCTCTACGCGCGCGATGGAGATCGCTGGATCCCTGCGCTCGAGCACCTGTCGTGGGGCGCCGCGCCGGTCGACCTGTCCGTGCTCGGCAGCTCGGTGCAATCTGCGACCGTGTCCCAGGACATCGACCAGGCGCTCGAGGCCGCGATCGCCCCGCTCTTGCAAGCGCAGATCCCCGCGTCGCCTTCCTGGTCCAAGGGCCCCGACGCGCTGATGATCGGGCCAGACTGGTCCCAGGAGTGGCGTGGTCTCGAGCTGGTGGGCAAGGCGCTGGCCAGCGGCAAGCTGGAGCTGGAGGACAAGCGCAGCGGCGTGGTCGGCCGCTCGACCGACAAGGCCACGGTGGCGTACTGGGTGGGCAACCTGCGAACCACCGGCAGCGCTCCGCAGCGCCGGCTGCGCGCCAGCTTCGTCTTCGAGCGCCACCTGCGCCAGTGGGTGGTGGTGCAAGGCCACGTGTCGGCGCCGATAGACGACGAATCGCTGGCGCGGCTCACGGTGGGCTCGGCGCTAGCTGGGCTCACGCCGCTGACGGTGCAGTGCCAGCTCGATGACCCGAGGTGACCGCGCTGGCGCTGCGCCGGCCGAAGTCACGGGAGTCACGGGAGCCACGGGAGTCACGCAGCCCCGTGAGTCACAGAAGTCAGGCCACCGCGTCTTCCGTGGGCGTGCCGCCGGCTGAGCCCAGCTCGTAGCCGACGACGTGAGGATCGCGCAGGTAGCTGTCGGTCAACCGCTTGCGCTTTGGCCAGAACGGCAACAGGCGCAGCGGGGTAGTCAGCAGGTGTGCCAGGCCGCCAAGGGCCTTGCCCGCATACGCCTCGATCACCAGCGCGGCGCGGCGCAGCCCGCCCAGCTCGGCGAGCGGCCGGTCGAGCACGCCGATGCGGCGCAGCCGAAGCTCGGCGCACTGGTTGGCGAACGCGAGGAAGGCCGGCAGGTGACGCAGCACCGGGTGGTCGGCCGGCAAGCGCTTGTGCATGAAGTCGGCGACGCGACGGACGCCCCACAGCGACACCAGCGACAGCCCAAGCAAGCGCCGACGCAGCCAGGCGCGGCCCGAGATGGCCTTCTTGGTCTGCACCTCGCCGAACTCCACGTGCCGCTCTTCCTGCTTGACCGCGCGGCGCAAGATATCGATGGAGGGCTTGTGATCCAGCGTATCGATCACCGCGTAGAACGCGAGCAGGACGAAGCCCTCGCCCTGCGCCATCTCCAGCGCGACGTGCTCGGCCCAGGAGCCGCCCATCATGCCGGTGGCCAGAAAGCGCACGGCGGGGTGCGCAGGCTTGGGCTGGCAGCCGAGCATGGACAGGATGCGCAGGAAGTTCTCGACGTGCTGCATCTCCTCTAGCGCTTGTCGCGCCAGGAACTTGGCGGCCTCGTAGTCCGGCGCGTCGTAGAGCCAGTGACCGATCTGGATGCCGGTCATCTCGCCATACAAGAACTGGTTGACGATCCACTCCAAGAGCTCTCGATCCTTGGTCGGATCGAGCTTGGCGCCCTGGAAGTCAAAGGTCATCTCTTGGCGCGAGAGCAACATCTCGATGACTCTACCCTCGCCGCCGCACAAACACACGCCCGGAGATTGTTCGGATTGTCGCGGACTTGGTGCGGGACCTGCGCCGCGCCGCGCGCCTTGGACCTGCAACTGGCGCCGCGCCGCCGTGTCTGCTTGGTATGCGGCCATGGTCGATGCTCGCGCTCCCCTTGTTCGTCGTCTCGCTCGTCCTCTCGCTCGGCCCCTCGCTCGCCGCCGCGCAAGGGCCGCCGCGAGGTGCCAAGGCCGCCCCGCCCGCGGCCTCCGCGTTGGTGCCAGCCCAGGACGCCAGCCAGCAAGCCAGCGACGATTGCGCGCGCGCCCGCGCCGCCGGGCGACAGTGCGTGCTCTCGATCGAGGCGATCGAGGTGGGCGGCGGCGTGGCGCTGCCCGATGGCCAGGTCGGCGCCGCGCGGCGCTTTGACGAGCTTGGCAGCCTGTTTCGACCGCGCCGCGACTTCATCCGCGAGATCCTGGCCGCCGCGAACGACGCGCCCTGAGAGTAGGGCATCGACCGCGCGCCGAGGCCCTCGTCCGGAGGGCCTCGCCCAATAGCGATCCCGCTGCCTGACCCGCAGGTGGCCCCGCGAGGAGCCAGCAGTTTTCAGACGATCACGCGAGCGTCTGAGGCTACCGCCACCTGACGCCGGGAGTATGCTGGGGCGTGCTGTCTTCGTCAGTCATCGACCGGATGCTGCGTGACGTGCCGCAGATGACTTTCCTGCGCGGCCGTGAGTACTGGGCCGATGGCGCCGTGCGCTCGGTATCTCTCGCCGGCAACATCCTTGAGGGACAGGTGGTGGGGACCACGTCCTATCGGGTGCGCGTCGCGCTCGACGGCCACTCCATGGTCGCCCACTGCACCTGCCCGGTGGACGACTGGATCTGCAAGCACGCCGTGGCGCTCTTGCTAGCCGCGAAAGGGGGGAGCCCAAAGCTATCGCCTGCGCAGCCCGGGAGAGCACAGGCGCAGTCCCTGGTAGCGAAGCCCCCGGCGCCCGTGGAGCCTGAGCCCAGGTTCTTTCGCGATGGCAAGGAGCTCGTCGAGTGGGCGTCCGAGCGCCAGGTCCGCCACGCGCTGACGTTCGCCTCCTCCTCGCTGGCGCGCAGCGCGCCCGCGGAGATACAGACGATGCTGATGAAGGGGCCGCTCGGCAACCTGGCCGCCATCGCCACTCGCAGCGCCGAGTGGGCCTTGCCATCCGTGCTGCGCGCGCCGATGGCCCGCTTCGCGCGGGAGGTGCTCGAGCGCGAAGCCGCGCTGGTGGCACAAGGGCTGGCCGAGGAGGCGATCGAACGCGCGGATCCCGAGCCGGAGTTCCGCGCGCTGTACGACCTGCTGCTGCCAGCTCGCGCCTACAGCCGCTCGCTCAGCGCGCCACGCGCGCGCGCCTGGCGACAGCAGCAGCCCCTGCGCCTGGACGCCGCCGCGTGCGCGCTGGTGTGGACCGAGCCGGTGTCCGTGGCCGGAAGCAGCGGTCCTCCGCGGACGCTGGTGACGCAGCTCACCGTGGAACGCGCGAGCACACCGGTGCTGACGTGCTCCTGCGCCTGGGCGGCGTCGTGCGTTCACATCCTGGCGCTGCTCGACACCACGCTCGACGTGCTCACCGATCCGGCGCGGCGAGAGACCGCGCTGGAGTTCGTGCGCGCGCTGCTGCGCCCAGCCTGGATGCGAGCGCTCGATGAGCTGGCGACGGTGGCGACCCCGGTCCGCCCGGCCGCGGAGGTCGAGATCTGGTGGAACATCGAGCGCAGCTTCGGCGTGTACTCGCTGACGCCCCGGGTGCGAAAGCGCCTCAAGTCCGGAGGCTGGAGCTCCGGCTCGCGCGCGTCGCTGCCCGAGCTGGTGCGCGTCCACGGCGCCTCGATGCCCCCGCAAGACCGCGACATCGTCGCGCAGCTACAGCGAGCGCAGGCGGGCGCGTCCCACCGCGACGGCTACCCCGCGATGGCCTTCGTCGCCGCGGTCGACCACCCGCGGCTCCAGTGCGACGAGCTTCGCGACGGCGCGTTCGCCCTGGTGCGAGTGACGCTGGGCCTGCGGGTGGTGCCGCAGGGGACCACGCTGCACGTCGAGCCGGCCATCGAGGGCGCGCGCTTCGAGCCACGGCTCGCGGCGGCGCTCCTGGAGCTGCACCCGCCCGGCGAGCCGCTGCTCACCCTGGACCCGGCCGGCGACCGCTTCCTGCTCATCGACGCGGACGACGAGGTCCGCCGGGTGCTCGCGGTGCTCGCCCGCCACGGCGAGGCCTTCCCCGCCGACAGCCACGCCCTGCTGCTGGAGCGCCTGGCCGCGCTGTCGCCAGCCACCGCGGTGGCGATCCCGCCCGAGGTGCTGGGCGAGTCCCTGACCGTCGAGCCCACCGTGGTGCTGCGGCTGCGCATCTTGCCCGAGGCCGCGCTGGAAGCAGAGCTCCTGGTCCGGCCCGGCCCCGGCGCGCCGCTGTACTCGCCAGGCGCCGGGCCGCGCGAGGTGCTGCTGGCGCGCGACGGCCAGCGCTCGTATGTGCGGCGCGACCTCGGCACCGAGGACGCGCGGGCGCGCGCGCAGCTCGCCGCCTTGCCGGTGGACCTGACCCTGGCCGAGGAGGGCCCGCCCGGCTGCTTTCGCGTGGACGATCTGGACGCCGCGCTGACGCTCGTGCAGGCGCTGGATCCGGCGCCGCCCGGCATCGAGGCGGAGTGGCTCAGCGAGCGGCCGGTGATCAAGGGCAAGGTCGGCAGCAAGGCGCTGCGCGTCACCATCGACCGCGATCGCGACTGGTTTGGCATCACCGGCGACGCCAAGGTGGAGAGCGGGCGGCTGGAGCTGGCGCTGCTGCTCGACGCCGCGCGGCGGCAGCACCGCTTTGTGCGCGTGGGGCCCGGCCGCTGGGTGGAGCTGGCCGAGGAGCTGCGCCAGCGCCTGCGCGCGGTGGCGGAGCGCGCGTTCGTGGGCCGGCACGGGCTGGAGCTGTCGCCGAGCGCCGTGCCGGCGATGCAGGAGCTCGCGCTGGCCGGCGCCGAGATCGACGAGGCGCCGCCCTGGCGGCTCCTGCGTGAGCGGCTGACCGCCGCCAAGGAGCTGTCGCCGCGGCCGCCGCAAGGGCTCACCGCGACGCTGCGCGACTACCAGCTCGAGGGGTTTCGCTGGCTCACCCGGCTGGCGGCCTGGGGGCAAGGCGCGTGCCTGGCCGACGACATGGGGCTCGGCAAGACGGTGCAGACCATCGCGCTCCTGCTCGGGCGCGCCAAGGAGGGGCCCCAGCTCGTGGTCGCGCCCACCTCGGTCTGCTGGAACTGGGCCGCCGAGTTCGCGCGCTTCGCGCCGACCTTGCGCGTCAGCTCGTACCACGAGCTGGCCGCGGGGCCGGCGCGCGCCGCCGCGTTGCAGGGGCTCGGCAAGCGCGACGTGCTGATCGTGAGCTACGGCTTGCTGGTGCGCGAGGTGGAGAACCTGCGGGCGCAGCGCTTCGCCACGGTGGTGTTCGACGAGGCGCAGGCGCTCAAGAACGCCGACACCTTGCGCACCAAGGCGGCGCGGCGGCTCACCGCCGACCTGCGCCTGGCGCTGTCGGGGACGCCGCTCGAGAACCACCTGGGGGAGCTCTGGAGCCTGTTCTCGGTGGTGTTCCCGGGGCTGCTCGGCTCCTGGGGCCAGTTTCGCGATCGCTTCGCGAGCCCCATCGAGCGGGTGCAAGATCCGGACGCGCGAGCCGCGCTGGCTCGCATCATCCGGCCGTTCATCCTGCGCCGCACCAAGGCCGAGGTGGCGCGCGAGCTGCCGCCGCGCACCGAGATCCAGGTGCCCATCGCGCTGTCGCCGGAGGAGCACGAGCTGTACGAGGACGCGCGCCTGGCCGCGGTGGCCGAGCTGACGCCGCAGAGCAAGGACGTCCGCGAGGTGCGCGACGGCCCCGACGGCAAGCGACGCTTCGAGGTGCTCGCGGCGCTGACCCGGCTGCGCCTCCTGGCCTCGCACCCGCGGCTCTACGATCCCAGGTCGAAGGTGGCCTCCTCGAAGATGCGCCGCCTGCTCGAGCTCCTCGAAGAGCTGCGCACCGAGGGGCATCGCGCGCTGGTGTTCTCGCAGTTCACCTCGCACCTTGCCCTGGTGCGGCAGGAGCTGGCGAGCCGCGGCTTCCACGTGCAGTACCTCGACGGCGCCACCGCCGCCGCCGCGCGCAAGGCGCTGGTGCAGGCGTTTCAAGACGGCGAGGGGGAGGTCTTTCTGATCTCGCTCACCGCGGGCGGGACCGGGCTCAACCTGACCGGCGCGGACTACGTCATCCACCTGGACCCGTGGTGGAACCCCGCGGTGGAGGATCAGGCCACCGACCGCGCGCACCGCATCGGCCAGACCCGACCGGTCACCGTGTACCGGCTGATCACGCGCGGCACCATCGAAGAGAAGATCCTGGCGCTCCACTCCAGCAAGCGGGCGCTGGTGGCCGGCGTGCTCGACGGCACCAACGCGGCCGCGCGGCTGTCCACGCGCGACCTGATGGAGCTGCTGACCGGCGCGGACGAGCCGGCGCTCGAGGTCAGCGACGACGACGAGGTGGAGGTCATCGCCGAGGAGCCCGCGGCGATGCGGGCCGGCGCAAGCGGCGACGCGGGATCCGCAGGCGGCGCTGGCGGCGCTGGCGGCGCTGGCGAGCGCGCACGCCGCCCGGCGCCCAGCCCAAGCCCGAGCGCAAGGCCGCTGGCGGCGCTGGCGAGCGCGCACGCCGCCCGGCGCCCAAGCCCAAGCCCGAGCGCAAGGCCGCGGGCCGCGCCTCGCCGCGCCTCGCAGCCTCCGCGCGCAAAGCGCGCCCCCGAGCTTGAAGGCCCCAGCACGCCCCGGCTCGGCGCCGCACGCCCGAAATGTGATACCTACGCTGCGATGCCTCCCTCGACGGGCGAGCCGGCGGAGATGGCCACCGGGCTCAGCGGCAGCTCCGCCGCAGCGCTCCTGCGCTGGCTCACGCTGGGCGCGGTCGTCGGCCTGGTGTGCGGCGCAGCCTCCGCGGCGTTCTTGCACCTGCTGCAGCTCGCCACCGACACCCGCGGCCAGCACGAGCAGCTCGTGTACGCGCTGCCGGTGGCGGGGCTCGCGCTCGGCGCGCTCTGGCAACGGGTCGGCCAGCCCATCCGCGCTGGGTCAAACCTGGTCATCGACACCATCCACGACGACGGGCCCAGGCTGCCCCTGCGCATGGCGCCGCTCGTGCTCCTGGGCACCGTGCTCACCCACCTCTTTGGCGGCAGCGCCGGGCGCGAGGGCACCGCGGTGCAGATGGGCGCCAGCCTCTCCGACGCGCTGGCTCACCGCCTCGCGCTGACCGGCGAGACACGACGCACGCTCCTGGTGGCGGGCGTGGCGGGCGGCTTTGGCTCCGTGTTCGGCACGCCGATAGCTGGCGCCATGTTCGGGCTGGAGGTGGTGGTCGCCGGCCGCATCGACGGGCGCGCCCTGGTGCCGGGGCTGGTGGCGGCGTTCGTCGGCGACTTCACCACGCGCGCGCTCGGCGTCTCGCACACCCTGTTTCCGCAGGTGACGCCGCCAGCGCTCGGCCTCGCGCTCGCCGGCAAGTGGCTGCTGGTCGCGGCGGCGGTGGCGGCCGTGGCGCTGGTCTTCATCGAAGCGTCGCGCGCGCTCAAGCGCTGGGCCGAGCGCCGACTTCCGAGCTTACCGTGGCGCATGGCGGCGGGCGGCGCGGCGCTGGTCTTGGCCTGGCAGCTCGTCGGCACGAGCGACTACCTGGGCCTTGGCGTGCCCACCATCGAGCGCGCGTTCGTCGACCCTGACCTGCCCGCCTACGCCTTCGCGCTCAAGCTCGCCTTCACCGTGACAACGCTCGCGGCTGGCTTCATCGGCGGCGAGGTCACGCCGCTGTTCTTCATCGGCGCGGCGCTAGGGAACGCGCTGGCGGCGCCGCTTGGCATCCCGCTGCCGCTGTGCGCCGGGGTCTGCCTCGCCGCGGTGTTCGCCGCGGCGGCCAACACGCCGTGGGCGCTGGCCCTGATGGCGGCCGAGCTGCTGGGCGGCCAGGTGTTGCCGCACGCGGTGCTCGTCTGCGTGGTGGCGTACCGGCTGACCGGCCACCGCGGCATCTACGCCGCGCAGCGGCTGCAGAAGTAGCCGCGCGTCACCCAGGCGACCGCAGCGAGATCAGGTGCTCGATGAGCTCGCGAAAGCCGGCGGCCTCTCGCCCGGCGGTGACGTAGCGCGGGTGATGCGGCAGCGTGGGCCACAGGCCCAGGATGTTGGCCACCCCGACCGAGAGCGGGAAGCCGTCGAACATCGGCGCGTCGTTGAGCGAGTCGCCGACATACGCATACTGCGCGACGCGCTCCGCGTCGCCAAAGACCTCGGAGATGAGGCGCAAGCAGGCGGTGCGTTTGTCAAAGAACGGCGGCGCGAAGTTGACGTGGACGTTGGACCGGCTGGCGGCCAGGCCATGCTGGCGCAGCAGCTCCACCGCGGCGTCGGCCTGCGCGACGGGCACGCTCACCTCCTCGTTCCAGTCGAGCGCCAGATCGACCTCGCGAAACGCCGAGTCGGTGGACAGCCGTAGCTGGGGAAACACGCGCTGCACCTCCGCCACCGCCTCGCGCATGCGATGCCGCCACATGGCGATGTCGGCCTCCGGCAAGGCCAGGAGCTTGCGCACCTGGTGGCCTTCGCGAACGAACGTCACCGCCCCGTTCTCGGTGACCACCGCGGGCGCGGCGATGGCCGAGAGCAGGGTGTGGCCAAAGCCGGCCGAGCGTCCGGTGACCGGGATCACCGGCACGCCGGCGGCGATCAGGCGCTCGATGGCGCCAAACGTGGCCGCCTCGATGCGCCCGCCCGTGGTCATCGTGCCGTCGACGTCGCTGAGCAGCACCGCCACCTGCGCGCGCAGCTCCGACAGCGGCGCGGGCCTCGGCAAGCTGTCCGCGGGCAGCCTGCGGACGGCGCGACCCGACGAGCTCCCCGAGGCTGCTCCCGACGCGACACCAGCGGCGACTCCCGACGCGACACCAGCGGAGCCCGGAACCTCGGCATCGTCAGCGCTCATCTTCCGGTGATACCCGCCGCGGCTGCGGCGCGCAACGCGAGCGGTCCGTCTATGCACAGGCGATGCGCGGGCGATGCGCGGGCCATGCGCAGGCCATGCACGGACCCGCACGCTACGCGATGAGCTGGAGCACCGGCGAGCTGACGATCCCGAACGAGCGATCACGCTGACGTAGCAGCCACTCTTCCAGATCACCCTGGTTGAGGCGGACGATACCGCCAACCTTGAAGACCGGCAGCGGATCTCCGGCGCGGCGCGCCATGTACCGGCACCAGCGCTCAGACCGGCCAAGCGCAGTAGCAATCCCTTTCCAGGTTTCGACGAAGTTCGACATGGTTCTCTCCTTCTCTAACTGGGACCTGGCAAATGCAGCGCATGTGCCAGGTCCGACCATTGCCAGTTTCCCCGGTCTCATCAGGCAGTTACAGGAAATGTCCGGCCCACCTGTGGCAAAGGCTCGACAACAAGTGGGAGCTGGCGGTTCGGAAGCTGACACCTGGCGTCGGAGTTTTCGGCGCCTGCCGCGGCCGCCAGCCACCCTTGGCGGACCGACGAGATGGCGCTGGCAAACCGGCGCCGCTATCCTTTGCTTCATGCTCCCATCGATGCGGCCCGGCAGGGCACGGGCCTTCCCTGGCTGGGTGTTGAAGATCGCCCACCGCGCTGTGGCTCGACGCGCTGATCGCCGCCGGGGCGCTGGCTCATGGACGCCGATGATCGCGCTGGCCGCGCTGGCGTCGCTGGCGTCGCTGGTCCTGGGCAGCGTCGCCCACGCCGCGCCGCCCGCCACGTATCCGCTGAGTCAGGTGCGGCGAGGCCAGACCGGCTACGGCTTCACGACCTTCAAGGGCACCACGCCGGAGCGCTTCACCTTCGAGGTGGTCTCGGTGGTGAAGAACTTCCTTCCCAAGCAGGACATCATCCTGGTCAAGTCCGACGACCCGAAGGTCCAGCTCACCGGCTTCTGGCAAGGCATGTCCGGAAGCCCGCTGTACCTCGACGACAAGCTGGTGTGCGCCTTCTCGTACGGCTTCCGGTTCAACAAGATCCCGCTGGGCGGATGCACCCCCATCGAGTACATGAAGCGCGAGGGGATAGACAGCGTGCGCCGCGGCGCGCCGGGCCCAGGCGGCGCCGGGGCGCCGAGCAGCAACGGCGCCGTGCGCCAGGTGACGCCGGCCACGTCCCAGGCCGCGAACCTCACCAGCCCGCCCGCGACCCCGAGCATGCCGAGCATGCCGAGCATGGAGGACTGGCGCCGCCTCACCCGCAAGGTAGACGTGGAGGCCGCGATGGCGGCGCTGGGCCCGCCGCGGCAGAGCTGGCTCCTGTCCGCGCCGATGCCGGCGCTGCCCACCGCGCCGCGCCCGGGCGCCACCGAGCACACGCTGGCCGCGTCGGTGCCGCTGGCGGTGGCCGGCTTCACCGCGCCGGCGTTCGCCGATCTGAGCAAGCTGCTCGCCGGCTACAACCTCGAGCCCATGCGCGCCGGCGGCACCGGCGCCCCCAGCGAAGATGGCCCGCGCGAGTTCGTGATGGGCGGCTCCATCGCGGTGCAGCTCGTGCGCGGCGACGTGTCGATGGCGGCGACCGGCACGGTGTCCTACATCGACGGCAATCGCGTGCTCGCCTTCGGGCACCCGCTGTTTCAGACCGGCGAGTCCTACGCGCCGGTGGCCACGAGCTACGTTCACACCGTCATCCCCTCGGCCCAGAGCGCCTTCGTCTCGGCGTCTCCAGCGGTGGAGATCGGCTCGCTGGTGCAAGACCGGCAGTCGATGATCTCCGCCGACACCAAGCTGCGCTCGCCGATGATCCCGCTCGACATCGAGGTGCTCGTCGGCAGCGGCAGCCGCACCGAGAAGGGCACGTTTCGGGTCGAGCTCATCGACAACAAGTTCCTGACCCCGACCTTCGCCGCGCTGTCGGCGGCCAACGCCATCAACTACTACCTGCCGGACCGCGATGACGTGACCGCCAAGGTGGTGTCCACGGTGCGCGTCCGCGGCGTGCCCCCGATCTCCTTCGTGGACCACCTCTACGCCAACGACGGCGCTGGCTCCATGATGGGCGGCGTGCGCGGGCTGCGCGCGCTGGTGCCGCTGCTGCTCAACCCCTACGCGCCGGTGTCCATCGAGGGCATCGACATCAAGGTCGACCTGCGCTTTGACACCAACTACGGCGAGATCAAGGAGCTGCGCCTGCCCGGGGCCACGCTCACGCCGGGCGCGCGCAACCAGGTCTCGGTGGCGATGGAGACCTGGAACGGGGACCTCATCGTGGAGACCGTGCCGGTGGACGTGCCGGCGAGCCTGGCGGGCGCGATCGTCCAGCTCGAGATCACCGCCGGCGACTCCGCCAAGCTCGACGCCGCGCCGCCGGTGGACCTGCCGAGCCTGGTGGCGGCGCTGCGCAAGATGCTGCCGGGCAACGTGTGGGCGGCCAGCTTGTACGTCGCCGAGGACGGCGTCTCCATGGACGGCAAGGTGGTGCGAGACCTGCCACCCTCGGCGGCCGACAAGCTCCGCCCCGGCAGCCGCAGCCAGCGCGCCCTGCCCTTCCGCCCGGTGGCGCGCACCGTGGCGCCGTCCAAGCGAGTCCTAAATGGCAGCGCCACCCTGCTGGTGCGCGTCGCGCAAGCCCCTTCCTCTTCTCGTGGAGCGACTCCGTGAAAGCCCTCTCGCGCAAAGCCTCGTTCGCCGTCCCGCTGACCGCCGCGCTCGCTGGCGCCGCGCTCCTTGGCCTGCCAGCCCACGCGGTCGTCACCGCGCTGTGGACGGTGGAGACGTATCAGCAGTTCGATCAGGGCGACGCGACCAGCGCCTTCATCACCTCCACCGGCGAGCTTCGCCCGGGCTGGGACAGCAAGCGCACCGGCCTCGAGGGCGACGCGGTGTGGTCGGCGCTGCGCCTGGCCGACGGTAGCCTGCTCCTGGGCTCCGACGCCAAGGGCGCGATCTATCGCGTCCCCGCGGGCCTGGGCGAACCAGCGCGCAAGCTCCTCGCGCTCGACGGCGCCATCGCGGTGGTCGCGCTGGCCGCCGGGGACGCGGGCGCGATCTACGCCGGCACCATGCCGGGCGCGCGGCTGTGGAAGATCGACGTGGCCACCGCCAAGGCCACCGCGGTGGCCACGCTCAAGGACGCGGAGACCATCTGGTCGCTCGCGGTCAGCGGCGACACCGTCTACGCCGGCACCGGCCCATCCGGCAAGCTGTTCGCGGTGCGCGGCGCCGCCGCCACCGAGGCGCTGGCCACCGAGGACAAGCGCATCACCGCGCTGACGGTCACCCGCGATGGCGCGGTGTGGCTGGGCACCAGCGAGCGCGCCCTGGTGTTCCGCTACGACCCCAAGACGCGCAGCGCGCGCGCCATGGCAGACTTCGCCGGCAACGAGATCAGCGCGCTCACGCCGTACCGCGACGGCGTGGTGGCGGCCGCCAACGAGCTCGCGGACGCGCCCGCCGGGGCCGGCAAGACGCCGGCGCAGGTGGAGGCGGCGGAGAAGCCCAACGCCCCCAAGGGCCAGGTGGCCAAGACGCCGGAGGCCGGCACCAAGCCGGGCGCCGACAAGGAGACCCCGTCGGTCGCCGACACCGGACGACGTGGCGCCAAGAAGGGCAAGGGCGCGCTCTTCCACATCGGCGCCGAGGGCCGCCTGGAGCAGCTCCACGCCCTGACCCAGACGTACTTCACCTCGCTGGCCACCACCGCCGAAGGCCGCTTGTACGCGGGCGCGGCCGACAAGGGCCGGGTGTACCTGGTGGAGCCCGACGGCGCGGTGGCCACCGCCTTCGACGTGGAGGAGCGCGCGGTGTCGCAGGTCGGCGTCAGCGGCGCCACCGTGTGGTTCGCCACCGACGACGCGGCGGCGCTGTATCGCTCCACCGGTCGCGCCAGCGCGGCCACGTATGTCAGCGACGTGTTCGACAGCAAGTCGGTGTCGCGCTTCGGACGCATCGTCTGGCACGCGGAGGGCAAGCTGTCCTTCGAGACCCGCAGCGGCAACACCGCCAAGCCCGGGGTGGGCTGGAGCGAGTGGCAAAAGCCCAGCGGCATCGGCCGCCACGGCGGCGGCGCCCAGGCCGGCAAGGTGGCGAGCCCCGCCGGGCGGTACTGGCAGTTCCGCGTGGCGCTGGGCGACGACGCCGCGCGGCTGTCGCGCGTGTCTGGCTACTACGCGCCCACCAACTCGGCGACCACGGTGGAGGACGTGACCATCGAGCCCGCCGCCAAGGAGGCGCTGCCCACGCTCAAGGACCTGGCGGCCAAGCCGCGGAGCCCGGTGCTGCGCCTCAAGTGGAAGGTGGACAACAGCGACGGAGACGACACCACGTACACGCTGGAAGCGCGCCGCGATGGCGAGGCCAACTGGCGGCCCATCGCCACCGGCAAGCAGCCGCTGACCGCCACCACGTGGGAGTGGAACACCGAGACCTATCCCGATGGCTGGTATCGCCTGCGCGTGACCGCGTCCGACGCCGCCGCCAACTCGCCGGATCGCGCGCTCACCACCAGCTTCACCTCGCCGATGTTCGCCATCGACAACCAGCGGCCAGTCATCGAAGCGCTGGCGGTCAGCTACCCCAAGGTGACGGCGCGCGCCGCCGACGCGATCAACGTCATCGCCGAGATGGCGTTCTCCATCGACGACGGCCCGTGGCAGCTCGGCGCCACCGACGACGGCCTGTTTGACGACCTCACCGAGACCTTGCGCATCGCGCTGCCGTCGGGCCTGTCCAAGGGCGCGCACACGCTGGCGATCCGCACCGCCGACGCGGCCGGCAACGTGGGCTCCACCTCGACGACGTTCG
>JADJJK010000049.1 GCA_016706545.1 Myxococcales bacterium | reverse complement strand
GCGCCCCGCCAGGCCCAGATCGCGGGTGAAGGACTCCTGGCGCGGCCGCCCGCCCGCCTCCGGCGTCAGGTCCGCGACGTCCGCGGACGGCGGCAACTCTTCGATGAACGGCGCCATCTCCAGGTTGTCGTAGGCCTCTTCGGGCTCCGGCACCTCGAGCGTCTCGCGGGCCTCCTCGGCGGCAGAGCGCTGAGCCGGTGCGGGGACCGGTGGTTCGACGCCGGGGCCGCCGCGGGTGGTGGTGCTGCGAACCACGGTGGAGACCACCGCGCGCTGAGCCGGCGCGGGCGCTGACGAGGCGACCCGCTCCAAGGTGGGCCGCCGTGGCTGGACAAAGCCGAGCTGCGGCTGCCGCAGGCCCGTGGCGTTGCCTTGCCCCTCTTCGGCGAAGCCAGGCGTGACCTCGGGCTCGCCAAAGCCCGGCGTCACCGAGGCGTTGGCCAGGAACCCGGCGCTCAGCTCCTGCTCGGGGCCATCGAAGGCATCGAGGTCGTCGTCGCCAGTCACCTGAGCCGGGTGCGCGCTGGCGTCCTGTGCGGTCAGGATGTCGGAGAAGTCTCGCGTCACCTTGCCGACCATGGCCGCGGCGGCGGCCACCTCTACCTCCGGCTCGTCGTACTCGAGATCCAGGGTCCCTGGTGGGTCGGAGTACAGCCGCTCCACGGTGTCGCGGTCATCATCCTGCGCGATGAGCCAGCCGTCCTCTGGCCCGCTGCTGCGGTGGACCGCGTCGTCATCGTCGGGTGGCTCCGGCGACAGGTCGATCTGGTAGCTCGGCGACTCGCCGTGCCCCAGCCCGAACGGCACCACCAGCTCATCCTGGGTCGCCTTGGTCACCTGGTCGAACACGCGGCGGACGTAGTCGATGTAGCCCACCGCCTGGAGGTTCCCTGGGTCCTGGATGAGCGCGCGCTCCCAGGCCGCCAGCGCGCCCGCGAGGTCTCCCCCGCCGTAGCGGATCAGCCCATCCTCGATGAGCCGCTCGACGTCCCGCTTCCGATCCACCACGGGCCTAGCCTCGCGTCTTTGACACGACGCCGCGGAACATGTTGAGCGTGCGGTGGAGGCTCTCGGTGGCCTCGGTCAAGGTGCCGAGGTCCTTGGCGGCGATGGCGGCGCGCACGCGCTCCACCACGCCGCGCGCCTTCTTCACCGCGTCCTGCCCGAAGTCCGAGCCGGCGATGATGTCCGTGACCGCCGGGAAGAGCTGTTCGATCTCCTCGAGCGCCTTCTCCGCGGCGTGCTTGGCCTTGTCCATCTCCTGGCTGGAGCGGACCTCGACCATGTAGTCCTTGTTGGCGTCGATCATCTTCTTCAGCTCGTCCTCGGTGAGCCCCGAGGTGGCCGTGACGGTGATCGACTGCTCGAGGCCGGTCTCCAGATCGCGCGCCTTGACCGAGACGATGCCGTCGGCGCTGATGTGGAAGGTGACCTCGACCTCGACCTCGCCGCGCGGCGCCCGACGCAGGCCGGTGAGCACGAACTCGCCGAGCAGCTCGTTCTCCTCGGCGCGATCGCTCTCGCCCTGCAACACCAGGATCTTCACCGAGGTCTGGTTGTCGCGCACGGTGGTGAACACGTGCGACTCGGAGGTGGGCACCGTGGTGTTCTGCTCGATGAGCTTGTGGAAGTACCCCCCGACGATCATGATACCCAGCGAGTGCGGGGTGACGTCGAGCAGGAGGATCTCGCTCTTGTCGTCGGTCAGCGCGGCGCCCTGGATGGCGGCGCCCAGCGCCACCACCTCGTCGGGATGGACGCCCTTGCAGGGCTCCAGCCCGAAGAACTCCGCCACCATCTGCTGCACGCGAGGCATGCGGGTCACGCCGCCCACCAGGATCACGTCCTCGATCTGGCTCTTCTTGATCTCCGCCTCCTCGAGCGTGCGCGCGCAGATCTCGATGGTGCGATCGATGAGGTCAGAGGTCAGCTCTTCGAGCTTGTCGCGGGTGAGCGTGGTCTGCAGGTGCAGCGCGTCGTTGCGTCCGGTGGAGATGATGAACGGCAGGTTGATCTCGGTCTCGCGCACCGTCGACAGCTCGCACTTGGCCTTCTCGGCCACGTCCTTGAGCCGCTGCAGCGCCATCTTGTCCTTGCGCAGGTCGATGCCGTGCTGCTTCTCGAAGCCAAACACCAGCCAATCGATGATGCGCCGATCGAAGTCCTCCCCGCCGAGGAAGGTGTCGCCGGCGGTGGAGATCACCTCGAAGACGCCGTTGCCGATCTCGAGGATCGAGATGTCGAAGGTCCCGCCGCCGAGGTCGTACACCGCGACCTTGCGATCGATGTTGCGCCCAAAGCCGTAGGCCAGCGCGGCGGCGGTGGGCTCGTTGATGATGCGGATGACGTCGAGCCCGGCGATGCGCCCAGCGTCCTTGGTCGCCTGGCGCTGGCCGTCGTTGAAGTACGCCGGCACCGTGACCACCGCCTTGCCGACCTCCTCGCCGAGGTACTCCTCGGAGATGAGCTTCATCTCCTGCAGGATGTACGCGGAGATCTCGGGCACCGAGAACACCTGATCGCGCAGCATGATCCGGACATCGTCGTGCGGCCCCTCGACGATGCGGTACGGCATGATCTCCAGCGAGTTGCGCACGGCCGCCGATCCCCACTTGCGGCCGATGAGCCGCTTGGAGGCGTACACCGTGTTCTCCGCGTTGGTGATCGCTTGCCGCTTGGCGATATGGCCAACCAGGCGCTTGCCGTTCTCGGCGATCGCGACCATGGACGGCGTGGTCTTGTAGCCGCCGCGGTTCGGGATCACGGCCGGTGTGCCGTCCTCGACGATCGCCACGCAGGAATTCGTGGTCCCGAGATCGATGCCAATCACCTTCTCGTTTGCCATACCCGCGCTATTCTCCCTCGGATGTACCTGTCTTGACTAGCGTGGCGGTCCGATTCCAACCGCTGACCTGCGTCGTCGCGGCGCCGCCCCATGAGGCTTGCCGGCTCGCCGGCTCGCGATCCCCGCGCGAACCGGCGCCGGGCCGTCGGCAGGCGTGGGCGACCAGCAGGGGACCGGTTAGCCCAGGCCACCGCGGTCCGGCTGCAGCGCCCGCGTGAGCGCTCAGGCCTGTGTAAGGAGTTTGCGCACCATGGCCAGATCGGATCGCAGCTCTGCCATCAGCACGTCGTTGTCGATGGGGAGGGCCAGCGCAAATACCAGGACCTCCTCCGCGAGCTGCAGCTCTTCGCTGGCGCGATACGCGCGCGCGAGCAGGCGCGCACACGACGGGTCATCGGGCGCGATGGCCTGCGCTTTCTTGGCGTACTCGAGCGCGACCTTGGGCTCTTTTGCGTTGAGCGCGCAGCTCGCGCCGCGGCGAAAGACGCGAAGCTGCGGATCGACCCGCACCGACGCGGCGAAGAGCTGGAGCGCCCCCGCGAGGTCACCGCTGACCTCGGCCGCGCAGCCACGCTCGAACAGCTCGACCGCGTACTCCGCCGGAGCCTGAGGGCTGCTGGCGCTCGCCGGGGCGCGCTCGCGCTGCTTCTTGGCTTCGGTGAGCTGGGAGTAGGCGCGCCGGACCGACTCGAACACGCTCGAGAGCACCTCCGCCAGCGGCCCCAGCCGCTTGCCGTAGTACCGGTCGGGATGGATCTCCTTGGACAGCCGGAAGTACACCTTCTTCAACTCGGAGAGCTCGGTGCCCTTGGCGACGCCAAGGATCGTCCACGGATCGGCGCCGATGCGGCGGGCCATCGCCAGCACGGTGCGACGCTCGGACTCGCTGGCGTCGAGGTCCGCGGCGAGGATCGCGAGCTCCTGCGGAGACGGATCGGGCAGGCTCACATCGAGCGGCACCGCCACGACCTTGCTCTCGCCGCGGCCGTCAGCCGCCGCCATGCGAGCGGACCGGGACTCGGCGACGCCAGCCTCCATCACCACCCTGCCGGAGCCCGCTGCGTTGGCGGAGCTCACCGGCGCGGCCGCCGACGGCGCCGGGGCAGGCGCGGGCGCGGGGCTCTCGCCGGGCAAGAGCAGCGCGCCCATGGCGCGCAGGCGGCTGACGATGGAGATGGCGTGCCCCACCGGCAACCCGGTGGTGACGATGATGTCGCGCAAGCTGGTGACGCCGTCGATCCGCGACATCACGAAGTACTCTTCAGGACCGACGCCGGCGCGCAGCGGATCAAACGTCGGAGACACCTTCGGCTTCAAGGCGGTCGAGCCGATGCCGGGTATCTCAGCGGGAACGCTCACCAGCGTGAGCCTAGCAGATGACGGCGGCCCGCGGGCGATGCATGCGATGGCGCTCGCGCGGGCCGGGCGCCCGCGCTTGACCGCCCGCCGCGCGGTTGGCTAGCCAGCGACCGAAATCATGCGCCAATCATGAGCCGATCAGGCGCCGATCAGGCGCCGATCAGGCGCTCGAGGATCGCCTTTTGCACGTGCAGGCGGTTCTCGGCCTGCGTCCACACCAGCGACGCCGGACCATCGATGACGCCCCCCGAGATCTCTTCGCCGCGATGCGCTGGCAGGCAATGCAGCACGCGCGCGCCGGGCGCAGCTTGCGCCACCAGGGCCTCGTCCACGCAGTAGCCAGCGAAGGCCGTCTGCCGAGCCAGCGCCTCCGCCTCCTGGCCCATCGAAGCCCAGACGTCCGTGGAGATCACCTGCGCGCCAGCGACCGCTCGCCGCGGATCTGTCACCAGGGTGATCGAACCTCGGCCAAGCGCGGTCTGCGCGGCGCGCGCGGCCGCGATCATCGAAGCGTCCGGCTGATAGCCCTCGGGGCAGGCCAGCGCCAGCTCCAGGCCCAGGAGCCCCGCCGCTTCGATCCACGACGCGGCCATGTTGTTGCCGTCGCCCACCCACGCATAGCGCAGCCCGGCGACCTCGCCAAAGTGCTCGCGCACCGTGAGCAGATCGGAGGCGACCTGGCATGGATGATGTTGATCGGACAGGCCGTTGATCACGGGGACGTCCGCCATCCTGGCCAGCGTCTCCACGCGCTCCTGGCCGAACGTGCGGATCATGATCGCGTGGCAGTACCCGGCGAGCACCCGCGCGGTGTCCTCGATGGGCTCGCCGCGGGCGAGCTGGCTGCCAGCGCTGCTGAGCACCACCGCGTGGCCGCCGAGCTCGTACACGCCCACCTCGAACGAGACGCGCGTCCGGGTGGACGACTTCTCGAACACCAGCGCGACGGTCTTGCCGGCCAGCGCCTGGTGGCGAACGCCGCGCCGACGCTCGGCCTTGAGCGTGGCCGCTCGATCCCAGAGGCTCCCCCAGTCCTTGGCCGGAACGCTCGACAGGGTCAGGAAGTCTTGCTTGGCCATGTCGTCACGCCTTCCCCACACCCTCACCGAACACCTTGCCGAGGATGGCCACGGCCTCGTCGAGCTGGCCGCGCTCCACCACGAACGGCGGCGCGAACCGGATGACCTTGTCACCGGCCACCGACACCAGCAAGCCGAGCTCGCGCGCCCGCGCCACCACCGCCGCCGGGGCCCCCGACACCGACAGGCCGCGCAAGAGCCCGCGCCCGCGTTGATCGACGACGTGGCCGGGAAACTTGGTGACCAGCTCGGAGAGCCGCTTGCCCAGGTACTCGCCGGCCTGCATCACGCGCTCGATGAGCGCCTCGTTCTCGATGATCTCGAAGACCGCGCTGGCCGCGGCGCAGGCCAGCGGGTTGCCGCCGAACGTGGAGGCGTGCGGCACCGCGCCGCCGGGGGCGGCGGCCAGGCCCTGCGCGGCCTTCTCGCTGCAGGCCACCGCGCCGATCGGGATGCCGCCACCGAGGCCCTTGGCCAGGGTCATGACGTCGGGCACCACGTTGTCGTACTGATGCGCGAACCAGCGCCCGGTGCGCCCGACGCCGGTCTGCACCTCGTCGAAGATGAGCAGGGTCCCGGTCTCGTCGCACAGCTTGCGCAGCCCGGCGAGGTACCCCGGCGGCGCGACCACGATGCCGCCCTCGGCCTGGATCGGCTCGACGATCATCGCGCACGCGGTCCGCTTCTCCAGCACCGCCTGGGCCGCGGCCAGGTTGCCAAACTCGACGAACTCCACCGGTTCGACCATGGGGCCAAAGCCCTCGCGGTACTTGGGCTGCCCGGTGATCGAGACGGTCGCGAACGAGCGGCCATGGAAGCTGCCCAGGGTGGAGACAAAGGTCGTGCGCTGCGGCGCGCCCACGACCTGCGACTGGTATCGCCGCGCCAGCTTGAGCGCCGCCTCGTTGGCCTCTGCCCCGGAGTTGCAGAAGAACACCTTCGCCGCGAAGCACTTCTCGGTGATCGCGCGGGCCGCCGGCATGAGCTGATCGTTGTAGTAGAGGTTCGACACGTGGATGAGCCGCTGCATCTGCTCGGTCATCCGCGCGGTGAACGTGGAGTGGGCGTGACCCAGACCGCACACCGCGATCCCGGCCGTCAAATCGATATAGCGCTTGTTCTCGACATCCCAGACTTCCGCGCCGCGACCGCGCGCCAGAATGATCGGTTGCTGCCGGTAGTTTCGCACCAGGACGCGATCTGCAAGCGCAAGCAACTCGGTGGAGGTTGGCATCACGTGGTCCAGGGTATCGCAACCTGGCAGGTTACGTGGTCTTCTAGCGGCGCTTTGCAAGAGCTTATCGCCAAAGCCCGGGTCCTGGTCGAAGCCCTCCCCTACATCTTGCAGTTCCGAGGCAAGACCATCGTGGTCAAGATCGGCGGCGCCTCTCTCGAGGATGAGGTGTTACGCCGGCGCTTCTGCGAGGACCTCATCCTCCTCGACTGGGTGGGAGTCAACGTCGTGGTGGTCCACGGTGGGGGCAAGCAGATCTCATCCATGCTGGCGCGGCTGGGTGTGGAGGCCACCTTCGACCGCGGCCAGCGCGTCACCGATGCGGCGACCCTGGAGGTCGTCGAGATGGTGCTCTCCGGCTCGATCAACGCGGATCTTGTTAGACAGATCAATCACTTAGGTGGCAGCGCGGTGGGCCTGTCAGGCTGTGACGGCAGCCTGGCCAGGGCAGTGATCACACGGCCGGAGCTGGGCCGAGTGGGAGAGATCGACCACGTGAATCGATGCGTGATCGACCGCCTCATCAACGACTTCATCCCGGTCATCGCCCCCCTGGCCAGCGGCCCCGATGGGCGGGCCCTCAACGTCAACGCCGATGTCTTCGCCACGCGGCTGGCCACCGCCATCGGCGCCGAGAAGCTGGTCCTGCTCACCGACGTGGCCGGGGTGCTCGACGAGAACAAGCAGCTCATCTCCACCCTGACCACGCAGCGCGCGCGCGACCTCATCGCCGCCGGGGTCATCAACGGCGGCATGATCCCCAAGGTCGAGCACGCCCTGGCGACCGTGGCCGAGGGCGTCCCCAAGGTCCACATCATCGACGGTCGCGAGGAGCACGCCCTGCTGCTCGAGGTGTTCACGACCGAGGGCATCGGCACCCAGGTGGTGCCGTGACCTCGCGCGCGGGGTGAGACACGTCACATGCGCGCACAGGACGGACCACCGGTTCTACACCGGCGGGCCGGGCCGCGACCGCGAACTCCAGATGCCGTCCGGGCCGCTTTCCTGGTAGTACAAGGAGCTGTGATGCCGTACCGGACCGCCGTTGGCCTGCTGGTGGCGCTCGTCGCCATGCTGGGAGCTTGTGCCGAGGCGACGCAGGCGTTGCCCGATGGGCTGGAGGTCGTCAAGGCGGAGGTGCAAGACGTCTCGCCGCGGCTCAGCGAGCTGGCCAAGCTGGCGGTGACGTCCCGGATCGCGGAATCCCAAGGCGAGCGCGCGCGCGAGGCCAACCCGGCGCGCCGGATCCGCGCAGCCAGCCCGGCGCGCGCGACCCTGGCCGCAGACCCCTCGCTGCAGGCCGCCGCTGGCACCGGCACGATCCCCACCACCATCGCCAACTTCGAGGGCATGGGCACGGGGCTGTCGGACTTCGTCGTGCAGTCGGCGCCGCCCGATCCGATCGGTGACATCGGCCCCGATCACTACATTCAGACCGTGAACTTCAGCCTGGCGGTGTTCTCGCGCACAGGAGATGTGGTGCTCGGTCCCATCCCCACCCGCAGCTTGTGGAACGGGTTCGCTGGCGCCTGCGCCAACACCAACGATGGCGACGCCACCGTCCGCTACGACCACATGGCCGGGCGCTGGGTCATCGCGCAGTTCTCGGTCAACGGCGGCCAGGGCCCGTTCTTCCAGTGCATCGCGGTGTCCACCTCCTCGGATCCAACCGGCACCTACAACCGCTACCAGTTTGGCTACGCCGCCTTCAACGACTACCCGAAGATGGGGCTCTGGATAAACGCCTACTACTTCACGTTCAACCTCTTCGCGAACAACGAGTTCACCGGCGCCAAGGCCTGCGCGATGGACCGCGCCAAGATGCTCTCCGGCGGCGTGGCCACCATGCACTGCTTCAACACCGGGCCAGAGGAAGGCGGGCTCCTGGCCTCGGACCTCGATGGCAAGAACCTGCCGCCCAAGAACACGCCCGCGGCCATCGCGACCTTTGGCGTGGACGAGCTCTTGCTCTGGCGCATGCACGCTGACTTTGCCGTGCCGGCCAACTCGTCGTTCACCGGCCCCATCTCCTTGCCGGTGATCCCGTTCCGGATGCTGTGCGACGGCGGCACCTGCGTGAAGCAGCCCAGCACGACCCAGGCGCTCGACGCCCTGTCCGATCGACCGATGAACCGCCTGGCGTACCGGCGGTTCACGTCGCACGAGAGCCTGCTCTTCTCGCACGCGGTGAACGCCGGGATAAGCGGCGGCGTTCGCTGGTACGAGGTGCGCGGCGGCACCGGCAAGACCCCCACCGTGTACCAGCAGGGGACGTACGCGCCTGACAGCGCCTACCGCTTCATGAGCAGCCTGGCGATGGACTCGGTGGGCAACGTCGCGCTCGGGTACGCGATCTCGTCCGCGACCATCAGCCCCGGGATCCGCTACACCGGCCGGCTCGCCAGCGATCCGCTTGGGACCTTCGGGCAAGGCGAGGGCACCATCGTCGCGGGGTTCGGCGCGCAGGTCGGCGGGCTGTCGCGCTACGGTGACTACAGCTCGCTCAACGTCGATCCCACAGACGATTGCACGTTCTGGTACACGCAGGAGTACATCGGCGCGACCGGCGCGTTCAACTGGCGCACGCGGGTTGGCTCGTTCAAGTTCCCCAACTGCGGCACGGCCATCGACGACTTCGCGCTGACCGCCGCGCCGACCGAAGGGTCGCTGGCGCCAGGTCAGTTCTCGGACTTCCTCATCGAGACCAAGGTGCTCTCCGGCGCGCCCTCGACGATAAACCTGTCGATCTCCGGGCTCCCCACCGGCGTGACCGCGGCGTTCTCGCCGTCGTCAGTGTCGCCAGGATCGAACTCCGTGCTGCGGCTGACCGTGGCCTCCACCGCGCCCCCGTCGACGTCGCAGGTGGTGATCACGGGAACTGGCGCCACCATGCACTCGGCCGGCATCGCGCTGACCATCCGCGCCAGCGCCGCGCTCGAGGCCCCGGCCGCGCTGGCGGCGAGCCAAAGCGACGAACCGCTGGCAGGTGTGGCTTGCCAGGACAGCACGTTCGCGCCGCCGCGCTGGGCGCCGCTGACGGTCCCCGACAACAGCGCCAAGGGCGTCGCCTCCACCTTGCGGGTCGGCGGCAGCGGCCAGGTGATCTCCGCGGCGGTCTCGGTGGACGTATCCCATCCCCATCGCGGCGACCTGATCCTCGCGCTGGTGTCGCCTGGCGGCCTGCGCCACGTCCTCTCGGACCGCGAGGGCGGCGGCGCGGCGAACCTTCGCCTGGTCGGCGCGCCCATGCCGGCGCTGGCTTTGCAGGGCCGCAGGCGGCACCTGGCGACTCGAGCTCAGCGACCGCGCCGGCCGGGATGTCGGCCAGCTCCGGTCCTGGTCGCTGGCGTTGACGGTTGGCTGCGAAGGGCGCGCGCCGGCCGCCAGCGCCGCGCCCGCGCTGCCGCTCATCGATCAGGGCACGCGGTGCCACACCGTGGACGTCAAGGAGGGCCTGGCCTCGCGAGCGCAGGTGGTGTTCGAAGGCGCGCACACCTACCGCAGCGCGCTGGTCGTGACGCTTGGCCACGGTGGCCAGACCGAGCCAGTGCTCCGCAAGGGCGCGCTGCCGCCAAGCTCCGGCCGCTTCGAGATCCACGCTGGCCCCACGTCCTTCACCGGGTCGGCGGCCGGCGCCTGGACCCTGTGCGTCACTGACACCGATGGCCACGCCGACACCGGCGTGCTCGATCGCTGGTCCTTGCGCTTCTAGCACCAGCGCTGCGATGCTGCGCGCCATGCTCGCTCGCCCTCGCTTGCACCTGACCATGGCCCTGCTGCTCGTCCTGCCGGGCGCATGCAAGGACTCGCGGCCGTCGCGCTTTGCGCAGCTCCAAGGCTCGGCGGCCGGTGATGCGCCAGGCGCGACCGGTGATGCGCCAGGCGCGACCGGTGATGCGCCAGGCGCGACCGGCGCGACCGGGACGCCCACCGCGTGGCCTGCGCTCGACGAAGAGCTGCTCGCTGCCTCCGCCGCGACGATGCGCTTTCGCCTCGGCACACCGGCGCCGCTGGCCATCACGCCGCAAGGCGCGGTGCTGTATCGCCGCACCGGCGCCCGTGAGCGCGTCGCCGATCTGTATGAGCTGCCTGCGGGCAGCGACCAGCCGGTGCTGCTGGCGTCCGCCGCGGCGCTGCTGGCTGGCGGGGTCGAGCAGCTCTCGGACGCCGAGAAGGCGCGGCGCGAGCGCACCCGCACCAGCACGCGCGGGGTGGTGGACATCTCGATGTCCCAGGACGGGCGCCGCATCCTGGCCCCGGTGGGTGAGCGGCTGTTCGTGCTGGACCGTCAGCCAGCGGGCCAGGTTGGCGCGCCAGCCGCTGCCGCCACAGCGCCAGCGGCGCCAGCAGCTCCAGCGGCGCCAGCAGCTCCAGCGGCGCCAGCCCCTGCCGCCAGCAGCGTGCGCGAGCTGTCGACCGGCGGCGGCTTCCCCTTCGATCCGCAGCTCTCGCCCGACGGTAGCCGCGTGGTGTGGAACCACGACGGAGATCTGTGGGTGACGAGCGTCGCTGGCGGCAAGCCGGCGCGCATCACCCAGCACCCCGCAGGGCTCGAGTACGGCGTCGCCGAGTTCGTCGCGCAGGAGGAGCTGGAGCGGCGGCGCGGCACCTGGTGGTCGCCGGACGGCAAGCTCCTGGCCTTCCAGCGCACCGACGCACGACAGATGGAGACGCTCTACGTCGCGGATGCGCGCCACCCCGAGAAGGCGCCGGTGCCCTTTCTGTATCCGCGCGCCGGCAAGCCGAACGCCAAGGTCGATCTGGGCCTGGTGCCGGCCTCCGGCGGCGCGCCGCGCTGGATCACCTGGGACCTGGCGCGCTACCCGTACCTGGCGCAGGTCCACTGGACCAAGAACGCGCCGCTGACCCTCATCGTGCTCAGCCGCGACCAGACCGAGCTTGCCGCCCTGGCGGTGGACCTGGCCACCGGCGCCACGAGCGTGCTGGTGAGCGAGCGCGATGCGACCTGGCTCAACGCGCCCACGGATCTGCTGACCTGGCTGCCAGACGGGTCGGGGTTTTTGTGGCGCACCGAGTCGCCCGGGTCGTGGACGCTCGATCGCTACGACGCCAAGGGCCAGCGCGTGGGCTCCGTGGTCGGCCCGCAGGCCGGCCTGCGCGAGGTGTGCGGGCTCTCGGCGGACGGCCGCGACCTCTTCATCGAGGCCGCCGCCGATCCGCGCGAGCAGCACGTGTGGCGATGGCCGCTCGCGGGCGGCGACGGCGCGACCGCCCTGACCTCCGGCGGCGGCGTCCACTCCGCGACCTGCAAGCACGGCGCGGTGGTGATTCGCTCGGCGCTGCGCGACGGCGGCGTGCGCCACCAGGTGATCCGGGCGGACGGCACCCGCGCCGAGCTGCCCTCGGTGGCCGAGCGACCGACGCTGGTCCCCACCACCACCTTCGCCAATGTCTCGGTGGAGGGTCACATGCAGTACGCCGCGATCACGCGACCGCGGACCTTCGACGCCGGGCGCAAGTACCCCGTGCTGCTCTACGTCTACGCCGGGCCGCACGCCAAGGTGGTGGTGGACAGCCGCGATGAGTACGTGATGGACCAGTGGTACGCCGACGCCGGCTTCATCGTGGTGCGCACCGACGGCCGAGGGACGCCGGACCGTGGCCGCGACTACGAGCGCGCGATCTCGCGAGATCTGATCACCTTGCCGATGACCGACCAGCTCGGCGCGCTGCGCAAGCTGGGGCGCAAGTACCCCGAGCTCGACCTCGCGCGCGTCGGCGTGTTTGGCTGGTCGTTCGGCGGATACATGTCCGCCATGGCCGTGCTCATGCACCCGGAGATCTTCGCCGCTGGCATCGCCGGCGCGCCGGTCACCGACTGGGAGCTCTATGACAGCGCCTACACCGAGCGATACATGAAGGAGCCCAAGGACAACCCCGAGGGCTACCGCCGGACCAGCGCGCTGACCTACGCCGACCGGCTGGAGCGTCCGCTGCTCATGATCCACGGCATCAGCGACGACAACGTCCACTTTGCCCACACCCTGGCGTTGATCGAAGCGCTGTATGCCGCTGGCAAGCGCGCGCAGGTCGTGACCCTGTCGGCCACCCACATGGTGCCAGACCCCAAGCTCGTGCTCGCGCGCGAGAAGATCCAGATCGATTTCTTCCGAGAGCACCTGGCGGTGGCGCGGCCCGAGATCGCGGCGCGGGTGGAGGCCGAGCGCCGCGCGGTCGACGACGACCGCGAGCGCAGGTTCGGAGACAAGGCCGATGGCGAGCCGCCGCCTGCGCGCCCAGGCGACCGCCGCGCGCCCTGAGGTCCCCTGCTACAGCGCCGCGCGCTGCCCAGGCTGCTCCGCGCTGACGGCGTGCTGGAGGCCGCCCCGCGGGTTCACCTCGGACACCGGTCGCTCGAGCGCCGTGCTCGCCGGCGCCGGGGAGAAGACGCGCTGCTCCAGCTCGCGCGCCAGCTCCGCTGCGTCGCTGGTGACCAGCGGCCGCCACAGCCGCGCGGCGCCGTCGTTGGAGAACGTCAGCAAGCGTCGATCGCGCAAGAACTGGACCCGAAAGATCGACTCGCCGGGGCGATGTCCCTCCAGCCACGTCGAGCAC
Organism: Myxococcales bacterium; assembly: GCA_016706545.1. GTDB lineage: Bacteria > Myxococcota_A > Polyangia > Haliangiales > Haliangiaceae > JABFXX01. The sequence goes on along the minus strand of JADJJK010000049.1, from coordinate 56,398 downwards.
ACCTCGCTGTCGACCGAGCGCACGCAGACGCGCCCGCTCAGGTCCGAGCTCACGACCAAGCGGTGCTCGCGATCGAAGCGCGCGCGCAAGATCGCCGTGGTGTGCCCGCGGTAGCTGCGCTCTTGACGTCCGGTGGCCAGGTTCCACAGGCCCAGGTGGCCGTCGCTGGTCGCCACCAGCACGCGGGCGGTCTCCCCTTGGACGGCGAGATCGTAGATCCGCCCGGCGCCCAGCCGGAGCTCGGAGCGCAGCTCGCCGGTGGTCGCGTCCCAGACTCGCAGCGTGGAGTCTCCGCCGCCGGTGACCACCGCCTCGCCGCCCTCCACCAGGGCAAACACCGGATCCCCTGCGGTCGCCCCGGCGACGTGATCGAGCACCGTGGCCTTGCCGTGCGGCAAGTCGAACAGCACCAGGTCGCCGGCGGATGATGCGGCGACCGCGCGGCGGCCATCGGGGGTGAGCTGGATATCGCTGATGCCGGTGTTGCCGCCTGGCCGCGCGGCGAAGATCTCATGGACCTCGTCCCCTTGCACATGCAGGAGCCGCGCGTTGCCACGACGCTGGTCGGCGCCCAGCGAGTGCCCGGTGCCCACCAGGTAACCGCCGCCGGGCAGCGGCGCGGCCGTCCACAGCCACCGATAGGTGCCGAGCGCCGTGCTGGTGGAGCGGCCGGTGGCCAGGTCCTTCACCTGCAGCCGGCCCCAGGTGGTGCCCGCCACCACGGAGCTCCCGGCGAACGACAGCGCGTGGATCTGGCCTTGGGACAAAGGCCAGCTCTGCTGCGGGCCGCCGACCAACGAGGAGATCCGCACCACCGGGTCCCGCCGGGAGCTGGTGGAGGTCGCCACCAGGTCCTCCTGCGCCGAGACCGCCAGCCCCCAGGCCGAGCCACCTGCGATCTCGTGGTCGGCCAGCACCTGCATGCGCTGCTGCGACAGCGACCAGCGGAAGACCTCCCCTTGCTCGCCGACCGCCGCGACCCGATCTGCGTCCATGAAGGCCACCGCCCGCATGGCCCCGCTGGCCAGCGGATAGCGCCGCCCCGTCCACAGGGACTGCACCTCCACCCCGCCCTCTGGCCCGGCGCCGATGCCCACCACCGAGCGCTGATCTGGGCTCAGCGCCGGAGACAAGACCGGCGTCGCCACGCTGCGTCGCCACGACGCCCCCTCTTGCCACCACCAGAGGCGCCCCATCCCGTTGCGCACGAGGGCGGTGCCGCCATCCGGGCTGAGCACCAGAAGGCCGATCCTCGCTGGCGGCTCCACCAGCTCCGCGAGCTGGTGCCCGGTGGCGAGGTCCAAGATCCGAAATCGATCGTCGACCACCAGGACGCGCCGCAGGCTCGCGTCCGCGACCGCCCGGGACACGCGCCGCGCGACGACGCGCCGAGCGCCGCCGCCTGGGTGGTACGAGAGGCGGCCCGCGGCGTCGAGCCAGAGCGCAGCGATGCCGAGCCGCGCGCTGACCCGCCCCCGCGCCGGCCGCGCCAGGAGAGGCGGATCCACCAGCGAGGTGACGCGGCGCCCGGACTCGCAGCGAAACGGCGCGCGGCCGGGCTCCGGTGGCGAGGATGGGGGCTGCTGAGCGAGCAGCCGCCACCCGGTTGGCTCGTCTTGCAACACGTCGGTGGTCCCGTCGACGCGAGTCACGCCGACGAGGTTCCCCTCTGGTCGCTGCAGGCACAGGACCTCCTGCGCCACCATCGCCACCGCCGCGGTGTGCAGATCGCACGCCCACAGCGTCTGGCGTCCATCCAGCGCCAGGGCGTGGCGACCGGTCACCGCGTAGGCCTGCGCGCCAGCCGGCCAGCGACACGGCACCTCGACGGGCACCGGTGCCATGAGGACCTGCCGCGCGCGCGCTTGCCAGCGCAGCGCTCGCTTCGCCGGGGGCGTGGCCAAGAGCGCGGAGACCTCCGCCACCAGGCTGCGCGCGCTGGTCCCTGGGCGCTCGACGGCGTCAGCGGCCAGGCGCTCGGTCGCTTCGTCGGCGACGCCTTCGGTCGCTCCGGCGACACCGCGCTCGGCACCGCCCTCGGCACCACGCTCGGCCACGCCCCCGCCGATGGCCGCGACCCCGGCCGCACGCTCGCCCCCGCCTCCAGGCTGCACCACGAGCCAAGGCCCGCGGTGAGGCAGCGCCGTCTGCGCCGCCAGCGCGGCGAGCGCCAGGGCTGCCAGCCAGCGGGCGCGGTGGCGGGCCGGCCGCGCTTGCAGCGCGGCGAGCAGCGCGGCGAGCAGCGGGTCGAGCGACGACGTGCGCCGCTCGACCACGGGCTCCAGCGCGCGCGCGAGCTCGCGATACACCGGCGGCGACACTCGCCGGCGCAGCGCCGGCTGCCACCGCGCGTCGGTCTCGGGCTGCGGATGCTGCCCCAGCACCGCCTCGGTCAGCGCCAGCGCGAAGCTGTACACGTCGGCCGAGGGATGCGCAGGCGCGCCCTCGCGCTGCTCTGGCGCGACGTACGCAGGCGTCCCGACGGGTGAGGTGCCCGCGGCGCCACCGTCCCCCCCTTGCTCGCTGACGCGCACCCGGCCCACCAGCCCGAAGTCCGTGACCACCACGCGCCCGTCGCTCGCCACCAGCACGTTCGCGGGCTTGAAGTCCCGGTGGACATGGCCATGCCGATGCGCCTCGGCGAGCCCAAGCCCGGCCTCCCGGAACACCGCCAGGATCTCACGCACCCGGCGAGGCGCGCCCTGCAGCCACGCGGCCAGCGTCTGCCCGTCAATCAGCTCCATCGCGATGAACGGCCGCCCTCGCCAGCTCCCCACGTCATAGATGGCCACCACGTTGCGATGGGACAGCCTGGCCAGGGCCCGCGCTTCGGGGAGCAGCCGCACAGCGTGCTCGACGGCGTCGCCACCGCCGCTTGCCGGGCGCGCCAGGAGCTTTATCGCGACGCGGCGGTCGAGGACCGGATCCCGGGCGGCGTACACCTCCGCGCTGGCACCGGCGCCAAGCAGGCGCTCCACTTCGAAGCGGTCGATCTTGGGGGCGGCCTCGCCAAAGAGCCGCGCCGTGACCAGCTCGCCTTGCAGCTCGAGGCCCGCGCTCTGCAGCCAGCCGCCCGGCTGCGCTGACGGATCTGGCGGAGCTGGTTGCTCGTGCTCCTCTGGCTGCTCTTGCTCCTCTGGCTGCTCTTGCTCCTCCGGCTGGGCTGCCTGCCCCGGCCGCTCCGGCCGCTCCGGCTGCCCCGAGCCGCTCACGCCCGACGGTCCTCCACCGCATGCCCCAGCGCGACGGCGCGCAGCTCCGCGATGCTGGCCTGGGTCCGCGCCGCCCACTCCTCCAGCGTGTCCAGCGTGCTGTGCACCTCGGCCGGCGTGCGCCCGAGGCTGCGAACCTCCTGCGCCAGCGCCTCGCGCCCCGCGGCGAGCTGGGTCTTGACCGTGCCCAGCGGGCGGCCCAGCACCTCCGCGATCTCGTGATCGCGCAGGCCCTCCCAGTACCGGAGCTCCAGCACCATCTGCAGCTTGAGCTGCACCCGCCGCATCGCGTGCAAGAGCAACCGACGCTCACGCTTGGCGCCCACCCACTGCTCCGGATCCGGGTACAGCCCGGCCACGCTCACGCCATCGAGGCGCTCGTCCAGGCGCTGCCGCCGCGTGGCCTTCCGGAAGTGATCGCGCACCAGGTTCAGCGAGATGCCAAGGAGGTAGGCGCGAACGTTGCGGACCTCGCTGCGCGAGTTGAGCGCGATGATGAAGGTCTCCTGGAGCACATCGCGAGCCTCCGCCCACGGGACCTTGTTGCGCACCTGCGCCTGCACCGAAGCATGATGCCGCGTCCACAAGAGCTTGCCGCTGCGTGGGTCCCCCGCACGCCACGCCGCCAGCAACTCCACGTCCGTGCCGTCGCTGCCCTCAAGATCGCGCCCCATGGCCCGATGGTAGAGGAGCGCGTCGCGCCTGGGCAAGCGATGCTCTTACGACACCTCCCGCCCCACGGCGACGCAGTACAGCGTCGCTACATTCGTACACGCGCGCTCACGCGCCATGGTTAGAGGATGTAGCGAGCCAGATCCTCATCGGCGACCAGCGCCCCTAGCCGCTCGGTGACGTAGCCGGCGGTCACCGGGATGGTCTGCTTGCCGATCTCGGGTGCGTTGTACAGCAGGTCATCGAGCAGTCGCTCCAGCACCGTGTGCAGCCGCCGGGCGCCGATGTCATGGGTCTTGCGGTTGACCTCGCTGGCGATGCGGGCGAGCTCGGCGAGCGCGCCCTCGGTCCACTCGATGGTCACGCCATCGGTCGCCAGGAGCGCGGCGTACTGACGAGTCAAGGCGTTCTGGGGCTCGGTGAGGATGCGCAGGAAGTCGCCCGCGGTCAGCGGCAAGAGCTCCACCCGGATGGGGAAGCGCCCCTGCAGCTCGGGGATGAGGTCCGAGGGCTTGGCGGTGTGAAAGGCGCCAGCGGCGATGAACAGCACGTGATCGGTGCGGACCGGGCCGTACTTGGTGGTGACCGTGGAGCCCTCGACGATGGGCAAGAGGTCACGCTGCACGCCCTCGCGCGAGACGTCGGCGCCCTGGCGCTCTCGGCTGGTGGCGATCTTGTCGATCTCGTCGATGAACACGATGCCGCCGTTCTCGGCGCGGGTCACCGCCTCGCGGATCGCGTGATCGTGATCGATGAGCTTGTCCACCTCTTGCTCGGTCAGCGCGCGCAGCGCCTCGGGGACCTTCATCTTCTGGCGCTTGGTGCGACGCCCCATCTGCCCCAGCATGTCGCGCAGACCGGAGAGCGCGCTCTCGTCGACACCGGGCTGCGCGCCCAGCACCGACATCAGCGGGTTGGTGTCGTCGCTGACCTCGAGCTCGACCTCGCGGTCTTCGAGGCGGCCATCGCGCAGCATGGCGCGCAGCTTCTCGCGGGTGGCGTCTGGCAACGCCGCCGGCTCGCCCGGCCGATCCGCGAACGAGCGCGCCTGCCCGCCGCGCGGCAGCAGCAGATCGAGGAGCCGCTCCTCGGCGCTCTCCTTGGCCCGCGGCCGCACCTTCGCGGCCTCCTCGTCGCGCACCAGCTTGACCGAGACCTCGATGAGGTCTCGCACGATCGAGTCCACGTCGCGGCCGACGTAGCCGACCTCGGTGAACTTGGAGGCCTCCACCTTGAGAAACGGGGCCCGCGCCAGCTTGGCCAGGCGGCGCGCGATCTCGGTCTTGCCCACGCCGGTGGGCCCGATCATGATGATGTTCTTGGGCGCGATCTCCTCGCGCAGGTCGCCCTCCACCTGCTGACGACGCCAGCGGTTGCGCAGCGCCACCGCCACCGCGCGCTTGGCCTCTCCCTGCCCGATGACGTAGCGGTCCAGCTCCTCGACGATCCGGGCCGGGGTGAGATCGGCCACCTGCGGCGACTTCACGACAGCTCCTCCACCACGAGGTTGGCGTTGGTGTAGATGCAGATCTCCGCGGCGACCTTCATGGCGGCCTCGACGATGCCGCGCGCCGGCAGCTCGGTGTGGACCAGGAGCGCGCGCGCCGCCGCCAGCGCGTACGGGCCGCCGGAGCCGATGGCGCACACGCCGTCATCTGGCTCGATGACGTCGCCCGAGCCTGAGAGGATGTAGGTCCCCTCGAGGTCGGCCACCACCAACATCGCCTCGAGCCGCCGCATGGCGCGGTCGGTGCGCCACTCCTTGGCCAGGTCAACCGCCGCGCGGCGCAGCGGGGCGCGCTGCTCGCGCAGCTTCTCATCCAGCCGTTCAAACAGCGCGATGCCGTCTGCCGCAGAGCCCGCGAACCCACCGATGGCGCGCCCCTCACCGAGCCGGCGCACCTTGCGAGCGCCGCCCTTGACGACGGTGTTGCCGAGGGTCACCTGGCCATCGCCAGCGACGACGACGTGGCCGTTGCGGCGCACAGAGAGGATGGTCGTGGAGCGAAAGGGAGTCGGCACCGACCAACGGTAGCTCGAAACGCACGTCGGGTCACCCGGAGGGACATTCTGACGCGGCGGCCAGCGCGATCGCGGACGCGCGGCCGACTCACGGCAGACTCGCCGACTCGCCCTCGGCGCCAGCGAGGGCCGCCGGGCTGCAAAGCCAGGCGCGCTACCGACGGGCCCGTGGGTGCGCCGCGTCGTACACGCTCATCAGGTGATCCAGCGAGACCTTGGTGTAGATCTGCGTCGACGACAGGCTCGCGTGCCCCAGGAGCTCCTGGATGGAGCGCAGGTCGACCCCGGCATCGAGCAGGTGGGTGGCGAAGCTGTGGCGCATGGAGTGCGGCGTGGCGCGCGCCGCCACCCCGCCGCGGGTCGACCACGCGCGAACCAGCCGCTGCACCGAGCGCACCGAGAGGCGGTCGCCATCGCCGTTGCAGAACAGCGGCGCGGACTCGGCGACCTTGCCGTCCACCGCGCGAGTGCCGAGGTACGCCGCCAGCGCGCGCTCCGCGGCCCCCCCCAGCGGCACCTCACGGCTCTTGCCGCCCTTGCCGTGCCGCACCAGGACCATCGGCGTGCCGTAGCGCTGGCGATCGATATCCCCGACCACCAGCGCGCAGGCCTCGGACACGCGCAACCCGGTGGAGTACAGCAGCTCCAGCAGCGCCGCGTCGCGCCGCCGGAGGTCATGATGCCGCACCAGCTCACGCTGGGACAGGCGACGCCGCGGCGTGATCGGGGCGCGCGCTGGCGCCTCGACCAGGCGAAAGGCGTCGTCCACGTCCAGGGCGCGTGGCAGGCCCTTCTTCTTACGAGGACCACGCACCGCCTGCGCCGGGTTGCCCTCCAGCACCCCGCGGCGGGCCAAGAAGCGGAAGAAGGCGCGCAGGCTCGACAGCTTGCGGCCGATGGTCGCGGCCTGGTTGCGGCCGCTGAGCGCCGCGAGCTGGCTGCGCACGCTGGTCACCGACAGCCGCGCCGGGGTCGAGCCCGGCGGCAGGTTGCGCCGCAGCTCCTCGACGTCCCGCACATACGAGGTCACGGTGCGCGGCGAATAGCCGCGCTCGACCTGCAGGTAGTCGCGAAACGTCGCGATCGCGGGCTCCCAATCCACCCGCCGGAGAATACGCGCCTCCTGCGCACATGGCGAGAATTCCGCCGCCGGCGCTAGCTCGTCTTAGATCCGCCCGCGACACCGCCCACCGCCCCGGGGCCCCGGGGCCTCCGCGGCGACGCGCTGCGACTTGGATCACGCCCACGTTTCCGCGGAGGTTTCCGCCACCCTCGTGAACCGTGCCTGCCCCCCGACCACCGACCACCGTGCGCGCCCACCCACCATGCTTGACCCACCCACCGTGCTCGACCCAAGCACCGTGCTTGGCCTACCCACATCCCACGCGCTCACCCTTGTCGTTACCTGACGATCCGTTCTGGGTTCTGGGTCCAAAAAACAAAAAAAATCAGGGTTCTGAAAACAGCAGGGGCTGTGCGGCGGTGTGGAGAGGCGCGCCGCCCTCCCAGGCACGCCTGCTGCACCTGGCCCTCCTGCGCCTCTCCAAGGGCTGTGGTCAACCGCGTCGCTTGCGCGCATCGCTTCTGCCCGGGCTCGACGGGCGCGGTTGTCCATAGCCCGACACCGTCCACAGCCCCGGAGCTTCCGCGGAAACGCGCTGCGACTTGGATCACGCCACGTTTCCGCGGAGGTCTCCGCGATCTCGATCTCACGTCCCAGCGCGCTCTCGTCCGCCTGCCGGACGACTTCAACAATTCAAGATCTACTATCCAATATCCATATCACAATCAAACATTTCTCTTGACACCTCCCGCGCTCGGTCACCCGCGTCGCCGCCAATCCACCGCATTCTCTTCACCCGCGGCCTCTGCGAGCGCCATTTTCCTCATCTCCCTGCGTACCCCACGAAAAGTCGCGCCACCCGCGCTTCCGCGGCACCAGGGGCACGCCAGGCACCAAGTCCGGCGCCGAAAATCGCCATGTTACAAAGCCTCATGAGCGAGCCACTCTCCGTCGAGGAAGTTCAAGCTTTGGGCGAACACATCGCCGAGCAAGCGGTCCACCTGGACGCCGCTATGCACCGTCTGCTCGCCGACCTGCGGACGTTCGACGCGGCCGGCGGCTGGTACCGCCAGGGCTTTGGCACCTGCGCCCACTGGCTGAGCTGGCGCGTGGGCTGGGATCTTGGCACCGCGCGCGAACACCTGCGCGTGGCCAGAGCCCTGCACACCTTGCCTCAAGTATCAGAGGCCTTGTCTGCCGGGAAGATCTCGTATTCCAAGACTCGTGCCATCACTCGCGTGGCCACCGCTGCCACCGAGGCCGTGCTCCTTGGCTACGCCCAGCACTGCACCGCCAGCCAGCTCGAGACCGTGTGCCGCAAGGTCGGCGTGCTCGGCGCAGACGCCGCCAGCAAGGCCGTACGCCCACACGACAGCGAGCGCTACGTGGCGCACACGACGACGGCCTCTGGCATGGTGTGCGTCAAGGCGTGCCTGCGCCCCGACGAGGCCGCGCTGCTACTTCAAGTACTGCAGCAAGCCGCCGTGGACTGCACGCGCGAGCCGGCGGCGGCTTCCAAGGAAACGTCGGCGGCTTCCGAGGAAACGTCCGCACCTGCCGAGCGATCGACGGACGCCTCCGCGGAGGTTGCTGACGTTTCCGCGGAAGCGCCAGCACCTGCCGAGCCAGCGGCTGGCGTCTCCGCGGAAACGCGGAGCCTCGCGACCACCACGACCACCACGCGCCGCCCGTACAACCGCGCCGATGGCCTGATGGCCCTGGTCCAGTCTTACGCACGGGGCGGCAGCGCCGAGCGCGCTCCCGTCGAGCTGATCGTCACCGTGCCCGTGGCGCTGCTGCAGCAATCTGCCGCGACCACCGACTCAGCCACCAGCACCGCCGACTCCACCGCCGACATCTCCGCAACCACCGATGTAGCCCCTCGAGCCCGTCTCCTTCACCGACCGTGGCGCCTCGCTGCCAGTCGCCCTCACCATCGAGACCGACCTTGCGCTCTCTCCGCAAGCCACCCGCCGCCTGGCCTGCGACTGCGGCCTGGTCGTCGCCACCGTCGCCGCAGCTACCGTCACCGACGCAGCCCCGCTCTCCGTCGGCCGCAAGACCCGCACCATCCCCGCCGCCCTCAAGCGCGCGCTCTTGTTACGCGACCGCACCTGCCGCTTCCCCGGCTGCGACCACCGCCTGTTCCTCGAGGGACACCACCTGCAGCACTGGGCCGACGGCGGCGAGACCAGCCTGCCCAACCTGGCGCTGCTCTGCTCACTCCACCACTCGTATGTCCACGAGCGCGGCTATCGCATCACGCAATCACCTGCCGGCGCGCTCGGCTTCGAAGATCCGCAAGGCCGCGCCGTCGTCCCGCTGCCGCCGCGCCCCGCGCCGCCGCTGCTCGGCTGGCCGGCGATGCGCGCCGCCAACGCCGCCAACGCCGCCCTGCCGCTGACCTCGACCACCGGACTGTGCCGCTGGCGCGGCGAGCGCGTCGATAGCTGGGACGCCGCCGCCACCGTGACACGCATCCAGCGCCGCGCCGACGCAGCAACCGCACCTTCCTCCCCTGCAGCCGCCGCACCTCTCGCCCCCACCGCAGCACCAGCCGCCTCCCCGCCGCCCACGTTCCCCCGCACACCGGCACCACCCTCGCCACCCTCACCACTCTCGTCACTCCCATCTCTCGCCGATCCCCCGCTCGACCCCGACGGCCTCCCCCTGCGCGGCCTGTGGGACGACCTCGACCGCCACAGCGCCATCGAGCGCTGGGTCCTCGCCGAGATGGAAGCGACCGGCGTCGACCCGCTCTCCATCGGCCGCCCGCTGCCGGACCACCTGCAGCACCCATCGCAGCGCCGATCGTAACGTCCGTCGAGACATCCGCCCACGTCGCACAGCAGGGTTAGCGCGCTAGATCCAGCGCAGGATGAGAGGCCGGACGGACTACAACGCGCCGGCCGGCGGCAGCACGGTCAGCTCTTCGATGGCCACGCTGGGGCGAACCACCGCGGAGACGATCACGCCGGCCAGGTCGTCCGGACTCATCATGCGATCGCGATCGAAGCCCGGCCGGCCATCCCAGATCGCGGTGTCGGTGGCCCCTGGCAAGACCAGGGTCACACGGACGTTGTATGGCCTGGCCTCCTCGGCCAGCACCTTGGCGAAGCCGTGCTGCCCCGCCTTGGCGGCGGTGTACGCGCCGCAGTCGACGAACCAGCGCTGCGACGAGATGGAGCCGATGACCACGATGTGACCGCGGCGTTGCTCGGCCATGCGCCGCAGCGCCTCCCGCGCGCACAGGAAGGTCCCCACCACGTCGACCTCGAGGAGCTGGCGCAGATCGGCGACCGTGGTGCGAAGGATGGAAGTGAACACGCCGACACCGGCGGCGCACACCAGGAGGTCGAGCGCAGGCATCTCGTCGATCCGCTGGACCACCGACGCTTCATCGGTGACGTCCAGCGCGCAGGTGGTGACCTGCCCGGCCGCTGGCGCGGTCAACGGGCCTGGCAGCCCACGCCGGCCCGCCGCGACCACCGCCGCGCCCTCTCGCGCCATGGCGCGTGCGCAGGCGCCGCCGATGCCGCTGGTGCCGCCGGTGACCAGCGCGTAGCGTCCAAACAGTCGCTTCATCGGAGCCTCACCAAGGTCACCACGGGCACCGCGCGCAGCGCGAGCACCAGGCTATCGCTCCCCCATGATGATGACCTCGTCGACGTCGCCGCGCTTGGCGGCGTTGCTGTTGATGGCGCGGCCACAGCGCACCCGATCCACCCGGAACCCCTTGTACAGCGAGCGCACGAACGGCGTGTCCGAGTTCGACAGCATCACCTTGCAGCCGCGCGCCACCAGGTGACGCGCGAGCTCCGCCAGCTCGCGCTGGTCGTCGCTGCCAAACGCTCCGGCGGTGTATCCGGTGAAGTTGGCGGTGACCGTGACCGGATCGTAGGGCGGGTCGAAGTACAGGAAGTCGCCGGCGCGGGCGTCCGCCACCGCCTCGCGATAGTGGCCATGCCGCAGCTCGGCGCGCTGCAGCACGGTGGCGGCGGCGCGCAGCGAGTCCACGGCGCAGATCGGCGGATCTTCGTAGCGCCCCATGGGCACGTTGAAGTGGCCGGCGCGATTGACGCGCCACAGGCCGTTGAAGCAGGTCTTGTTGAGATAGACGAAGGCGGCCGCGCGATCGACGTGGGTCCACGACACGTTGGCGTCGTTCCAGCGCGCGCGCATCTCGTAGTAGTGCCCTTCGTTGTGCAGACGACGATGCACCGCCAGGCGCCGGATCACGTCGTCCACCTTGAGCCCGACGGTGCGGTACAGATTGACCAGATCCGCGTTGTCGTCGCCCAGGACGGCGCGCTGCGGCGCCATCCGAAAAAACAGCGCGGCCCCCCCGGCGAAGGGCTCGTAGTAGCGCTCGAACCGCGCAGGCATCCGCGCCAGGAGCTCGGAGAGGAGGCGAGTCTTGCCGCCCACCCACTTGACGATGGGCGTCGCGACCGGCTCTGTGGCAGGGGCCGCAGCCGGCGCGGCGGCGGGCGCTCGCCGCGCGGCCTTGGTGCCGAAACGCCCGACGGGAGTGGAGAGAAGCTGGGCAGTTGCGGGCAGAGCGCGAGCGCGTGGAGCCATGCTTCCATCGTCGAAGAAGCAAGGATCGTGGCCAACTTTTCGGCACCAGCGGCGCGCACTTCGATAACTGCCTATTGCAGCCGCCGACCTGCCGCGCGAGCCGCGCTCACGGCGGTCGCAGGGAACACCCTGCAGGCGTCACCCGACAGCGCACATCGATCAGTTAACGACCGACTCACCGATCGACTGGCGCGCCACTTCCTCGAACGCGCCCTTGAACAATTCCCCGGCGCGGGAGTCAATACGATCGCCAAATGAGAGCCTCGTCCATCATCTCCCTCGCCCTTGCCATCTCCACCTCTGCGCTCGCGCCTGGCTGCATGGTGCGCGCCCAGGGCCCGGCCACGCCGATGCAGCCGCAGCCACAACCGCAGCCACAACCACAACCACCTGATGCGCACCCGCAGCCGCCTCCGCCGGTGTGGAACCAGACCGGCTGGACGCTGCTGGGCGAGCAGGCCGTCAACGGCAGCCGCGATCGCGACCGCATCCCGGTGGGCCGCGAAGAGGGGCGCTTCACCAAGCTCACGGTGGTGGTGCTCGACAGCGATCTCGAGATGCTCGACATGGACATCCGGTTTGGCAACGGCCAACCGTTCTCCCCGCAGCTCGCGCACTACTTCCGGGAGAACACGCGCACGCGCGTGATCGACCTCCCCGGGGAGGCGCGCGCCATCCGGTCCATCGACTTCCGCTATCGCAACCTGCCCGGTGGCGGACGCGCGCGCGTGCAGGTCTGGGCCTGGCGCGCAGACAGCGCCGCGCCGCAGCCGGCGCCAGCGCCACAGCCGGTGCCAGCGCCGCAGCCGGCCCCGGCGCCGCAGCCGGCGTGGGACTCGACGGGCTTCACCCTGCTAGGTGAGCAGACCGTCAACGGCGGCCGCGATCGCGACCGCATCGCGGTCGGCCGAGAAGAGGGCACCTTCCGCAAGCTCGTGATGGTGGTGCTCGACAGCGAGCTCGAGCTCGTGGCGCTGGAGATCAAGTTCGGCCGTGGCAAGCCGTTCGCTCCAGAGGTGCGGCACCTCTTCCGCGAGGGCAGCCGCACGCGCGTGATCGACCTGCCAGGCGACCAGCGGGTGATCAAGTGGATCGAGCTGCGCTACCGCAACCTGCCCGGTGGCGGGCGCGCGCGCGTCCAGATCTGGGCGCAGTAGCCCCGACGCTCGCCGGCCTGGCCCCGGCCTCACCCGGGGCCGCTGCGCCCGTGCTCGTTCGCCTAGCCCTGCAGGCTATCGTAGGCGTGGAACAGCATCGAGAACGTGGCGCGGCCCTCGCTGAGGCTGCGCAGCCGCGTCGAGTACCCGAACATGTTGCGCAGGGCGACGCGGGCCGAGACGACCCGCTTGGTGCCGCCGCGCGAGGCCACGTCCTGGACCTGTCCGCGGCGCTGCTGCAGGTCGCCGATGATCGCGCCCATGAACTCCTCGTCCACCGTGACCTCCACCGCCATGATGGGCTCGAGGCGCGTGGGATGCGCCGCCGCCACCGCGCGCCGGAACGCCTCCGAGGACGCCGCGCGCACGCCGATCTCGGCGTTGGCGCCCTCTCGCGTCGCCACGCCAAGGAGCGTCACCGCGACGTCTTCCAGCGGGTAGCCATCCGGGCCGGACGACGCCGCGTCGCGCAGCCCTTGCATGGCCGCGGTCACCACCACCTCGGGCAGCGGCAACACGCCAGGCGGCGTGACCACCTCGTTGCCAAAGGCCATGCCGCTGCCGCGCGGGCGCGCGCTGACGCGGCAGCGCGACTCACCGTAGATCGCCTGCTCCTTGAGCTCGCGCTCGAACACCGCGCTGCCCTCGCCCTCGCCCAGCACGGTCTCCCGGTACACGACCTGGGGCTTGCCGGCCTTGGCTTGCACCCCGTACTCGCGCCGCATGCGGTCGACGATGATCTCCAGGTGCAGCTCGCCCATGCCGCTGATGAGGGTCTGCCCGGTGTCCGCGTCCTCCTTGACCCGGAAGGTCGGATCTTCATCGCACATCTTGGCGAGCGCGAAGTCGAGCCGCTCCTTGGCGGCGGAGCTGTCGGCCTCGATGGCCTGGGAGATCACCGGCTCGTAGGTGTCGATGCGCTCGAGCAGGATGGGCGCCTTGGGGTCGCAGATGGTGTCGCCGGTGGTGGCTTCCTTGAGGCCGGCCACCGCGACGATCTCGCCGGCGACCGCCTTCTCCAGGCGCTCGCGCTTGTCCGCGTGGATACGAAACAGCCGCGCGATCTTCTCCTTGCGCCCGGTGCGGACGTTGAGCACCTCGGCCCCCGCCTCCACCGTGCCCGAGACCAGGCGCATGAACACCACCTTGCGGCCCTCGTCCATGGCGATCTTGAACGCCAGCGCCGCCATCGGCTCGCTGTTCTTGGGCGCGCGCTGCAGCTTCTCGCTGGTGTTGCGCGGATCGACCCCGGTGACCGGCGGCACGTCGATGGGGGAAGGCAAGAACGCCACCACCGCGTCCAGCAGCGGGTGGATGCCCTTGTTGCGAAGCGCGGTGCCCGCCAGGACCGGGACGATCTTCACGGCGATCGTGGCCTTGCGGAGGGCGGCCATCAGCTCCGCCTCGGAGATCTCCTTGGCCTCCAGGTACTTCTCGGCGATGCCGTCGTCAAAGTCCGCCACCGCGGCGATCATGCGATCGCGCGCGGCGACCGCTGCCTCCAGCAGATCTGCTGGGATCTCCTCGATCTCCGGCGCCTGTTGCACCTCGCCAGAGAACATCAGCGCCTTCATGGTGACCAGGTCGACCACGCCGCAGAAGGCGTCCTCCACGCCGATCGGGAGCTGCACCGGCACCGGGTTGGCGCCGAGCCGCTCGCGCATCTCGGACACCACGTGATCGAACGAGGCGCCGACGCGATCGAGCTTGTTGACGAACGCCAGGCGCGGCACCTTGAACTTGTCCGCCTGGTGCCACACGGTCTCGGACTGCGGCTGCACCGCGGCGACCCCGCAGAACACGACGACGGCGCCGTCGAGCACCCGGAGGCTGCGCTCGACCTCGATGGTGAAATCGACGTGGCCGGGGGTGTCGATGAGGTGGATCTCGTGCTTCTTCCACTCGAACGTGGTCGCGGCGGCGGTGATCGTGATGCCGCGCTCGCGCTCCTGCTCCATCCAGTCCATCTGGGTCTCGCCGTCGTGGACCTCGCCCGCCTTGTGGATCTTGCCGGAGTGAAACAGGAACCGCTCCGAAACCGTAGTCTTTCCTGCGTCGATGTGAGCGACGACGCCGATGTTGCGCACCATATCGATCTTGGCCATGGCGAGCTGTCGTATATCACGCCGCGCCAGCTCCGCGAGCCCGCCGCGGCGCCGAGGAGCAGCGACCGCGGCGACATCGCGGCCCTGGCCTGATAGACTGCCCCCCATGGCTCGATGGCTCCTGTGCGCGTCGCTGTTGCTGGGTTCTGCGACCGCCACCCTGGCGCAAGCCAACCCCGATCTCGCCGACGCCGCAGCTTCTTACCGGGGCGCCGAGAAGGCCATGGCGGAGGGCCGCTACGACGACGCGGCCCGCGAGTATGGCGCCGCGTACGAGGTGTCGAAAGACCCGGTGCTGTTCTTCAAGATCGGCTCGGCGCTCGACAAGGCAGACAAATGCGGAGTGGCGATCACGTACTACCGGCGCTACCTGCGTGAGGCCAAGCCGTCCGCCAACTTCCAGAAGCTGACCACCGAGCGCATCGCGACTTGCGAAGGTCGGCTGCGCCCTGGGAGCAAGGCCGACGAGGGCGCGGCGGCCGGGAGCGAAGGCGCCAGCTCGCCTGGCAATGACGTCCTGGATCTGCCGGATGAGGCCCCCGTGGTCGACCGCCCGCCCGCAGCGAACCCGGTCCCGCCCAAGAAGGCCGCTGGCGACGCGACCGGCGAGCCCCCCGCTGGCGACGGCACCGAGCCAGGCGGCGCTGGCGACGGCGCTGCCGGCGCAACGCTCGACCCAGCGCTCGACCCAGCGCTCGACCCTGCGCTCGACCCAGCGCTCGGCCCCGGCGAGGACGGCGATCGCTTTGCCCCGCCGAGCGCCCGCCGCACCGGAGCCTGGTTCGGCGTGGCCACAGGCCTGGCGCTGGTGACCGTGGGCTCGGTGTTCGCGCTTTCCGCCGAGTCCACCGAGGACGACGTGGCCGATCTGTACGTGCTCCGCGCCGGCGGCAGGCCGCTGGCCTTCGAGGGCGCCACCAAAGAGCGCTACGACGATCTGGTGAAGCGCGGAGACCAGTACCAGACCCTGTCGTGGATCTCGTTTGGGCTCGCCGGGGCCGCGGCGCTCACCGCGACCTACCTGTTTGTCACCTCGTCGGCCACCGAGCCGAGCCCAGGCGGAGGAGCCAACTCTGCCAAGCCAGCCGCCACCGCCTTCGACCTGCGCGCCGCCAAGCTGCGCCCGCTGCTGGGCGCCGACGGTGCCGGGGTGGGCGCGTGGTGGAGCTGGTAGCGGCCCCCCCCCCGGTAGCGCGCTCGCTCGCCTCGATGCCGTGGGTCAGGCGTGCAGCGAATCCGCGGCCGGCCGCGCCAGCGGCGTGCCCTCGCCCAGGAGCGCCAGCTCGCCTTGCACCCAGCGCGCCAGCTCCTTGTCGCTGCACTCGAGGTGATGGCGCTTGGCCACCGCCTCGAACTGCGCTTCCAGCATGGCGCAGTCGGCCGGCCGTTGATCCCGGTCAAACGCCATCGCACCCAGGAGGATCTGGTCCAGCTCCGCCGGCAACTCCGCACGCACCTTGCTGGGCGCGGCGAGATGGGGCCAGCCCTCGGTTCCCAGGTGAGCCAGCGCGGCCAGATCCAGGTTGACCGCGGTGTTGGTCAAGAGCTCGTAGCCCACCGCCGCGGTGGAGTACACGTCGGCGCGAACATCCACCACGTCGCCCACCCGCTGCTCGGGGGCCATCATGGACGGCGTGCCCTTGGTCTCGCCCGCCATGGTGACGTGGGATTGCTGCGCCGCCTTGGCGATGCCGAAATCCACCACCTTCACCACGCCCTGGCGCGACACCAGCACGTTGCCGCTCTTGACGTCGCGATGGACGATCTGGAGCGGCGTGCCGTCCTTGGCCAGCGCGCGGTGGGCCGCGGTCAGGCCGTCGCAGATGCGGCGCAAGATCCCCAGCGCCACCGGCACGGGCACCGGCCGCCCGCTGGCGCGCGTGGCCGAGAGCAGCGTGTCCAGGTTGGCGCCGTCGACGTACTCCATGACGATGACGTAGTCCTCGCCGATCTTCCCCAGGTCATAGATCTGCACGACGTTGGAGTGGACGATCTGCGCGGCCACCCGGGCTTCATCCAAGAAGTGCTCCACCGCGCGACCGCTGCGCGCCAGAAACGGGTGCATCACCTTGAGCGCCACCAGCTTCTCGAACCCCGCCTCGCCGCGCGAGTGCGCGAGATGGACGTCCGCCATCCCGCCCGAGCCAAGCCGGCGCAGCAGCTCCCAGCGCCCGAGCACCGCGCCCCCTTGCATGCTGGACAGCGACGCGCTCGCGCCCGGCCCGGAGATCATCGTGATCGCGCCAGGGACCGGGGTCTGCACCGCTGGCGTCCCGGCCGCCAGCGCACGGCCCTCGCCAGCGCGGGCCTCGCCCTGACGCCGCCCTGCGCCCAGGAGCGCCAGCGCGAGCAGCACCACGCCGCTGAGCGCCGCCGCGCCGCCCGCCGCCATCGCGGCGATAGGCCGCGGCCTGGCTGCCACCGCCGCCACCGAGAGCTCCAGCCCCGGCGACGACGAGATGGGCAGCTTGGTCAAGGTCGCGCTGGCCGGTGGCGCGGCGCCCAGCGCTTGAGAGGTCTGCTGGTGAGCTAGCTGGGCAGGCAGGCGCAGCGCCGCCAGCTCCGCCACCGCCGCGGACAGGTCCAGCGTGCGCGAGACCACCAGGTAGCCCAGGTAGCCCTCCTGGTTCTTCTGCGCGTCGCTTGGCACGATGCGGACCACGCGCGAGAGCACCGCGGGCTCGCCGAGCATGAGCACCTCCACGCCGGCATCGCGCAGCTCCTCGGCCTTCAACCTGGAGACGAAGGGCGGGCGCTGCCCGTTCTCGGGCCGGAGCAGCAAGGTCTCCACCTTGTCGCCAAAGACCTGTCCAAGCTCCAGGGTCTCGCCGGTATCAGGCGGAGGCAGCGCCAGATCGCCGTGCTTGATGAGGTCCGCGATGGTCGCCGGATCGCTGCCGATCGCGTTGCGCAGCGGGTTCTGGATCGCCGTCCCCTCCGCGCGCGTGGTGACCTGCGCGCGGCGCTGCTTGATCTCGCTGTCGATGAGCACCGCGACCTTCTGCAGCGCCTGCAGGTCCGTGCCGGCGGTCGGCCGGGTCAGCCCCCAGCCCAGGGCTGCGCCACCGGCCACCAGCAAGGCAACGCCCCCGGCGAGCAGCGCCGCCTTAGCCACGCTTGCCCCCGAACTTGTCAGGCGGCGGCCCCTTGGCCGCGTCGTCGCTGACCGAGACCTCGAGCTGGTTCTTTCCGGCCTTGATCGTGATCTCTTTCACCACCGGCTCCTTGCTGCGCTCGTTCCAGGCGCTGAGCTTGTACTTGCCGGGCGCCAGGTGGCGAAACGCAAAGCCGCCGGAGGCATCGGTGACGGTGTAATGCGGCGCTGAGACCACCGCGACATAGGCCGACATGTTGGCGTGCAAGTTACATCCCAGGCGTAGCACGCCCTCCTTGGTGAAGGTGACCTCACGCGCCTCGCCCGCCCGGTAGAGGCCCAGGTCGAACGGCGCGGCGGGGGAGGTCGAGAACACGTTGTGAAACACCGTGTCGAAGTTGGGGAACGCGATCGACGAGCCCACCGAGATGGCGGTCAGCCTGGGCAGAAACTCGCGCCCACGCTGCTCGATCACTCGACGGCGGGCCGGGCGCTTCTTGCTCTTGCGGCCGATCGGCTCCAGGGTCACGAGCCCCACCCCGGTGGCCGCCTTGGCGCCGATGCGCACGGTACCGCTGAGACTGCCCTCCACCTTGGGGGGGGCGACCTTGTCGTCCTCGTCCTCCTGATCCGAGTTGCCGATGATCGGCGGCTGCGGCGCCGCGCCGCGGTCGACCGCGATGGTGGGCGTGGTGACGCGCGGCGGGCCACCGGCGCGAAATGGCTCCGCCAGATCGGCGAGCGCGGGCGCGCCCACCAGCAGCTCGGCCTGCGAGAAGAACTGATCCGCCAGGTTGCGGTTGCCGCCCGCGAGCGCCTTGCCGGCGCGCTCCAGCAAGTCCGCGGCCTCGCGCAGCGCGGCGGAGCGCCTGGCGACGGGATCTGCCGCGATCGGCGGCTTCCCCGCTGGCGCCGCCGCGGCGGTGGGCCCTGGCTTGCCCGTGGGCGCCTTGGAGTCTGCCACCAGGCTGCGCTGTTGGGCCGCCGCCGCCCCCAGGACGACGCCGGCCACCAAGACGATCCGAACACCAGCTAAGGGTTTCATCCGGCGCCCATTCTACGATCCAGCGGACCAAGAGGATCATCAGCTTGCCGCCAATGGCACGGCCTCCCACGCCCCCCCTGGCGCAAAGCGAGGGGCCCCCTGCCCCCAAAGGAGCATTATTTTCCGCCCCCTAGCTGGCCACCTCGCCAGGCCGCGCCATGCCTCGCCGCGCCGCCACCGCGCCCCATCCATCTGAAATTGCGCTCGATTCAACACCCGAACTCGACGACGCCGGGGTCGACAGCCGCTGGCGGCGGCGGTGGCCAGGCAGCCTTACCGGAACAAATAGTGTAGGGTCCTGGCGCAATGGTGTTCGGTCTGTTCTCCAAAGAAAAGTCGCTGCAGCGCACGATCGAGCGCGCCACCAACAAGCTGGCCCAGCAGGCGGACCGGTTTCCTGCCCTGGAGCGGCTGCTGGAGGACGGCTCGGACGAAGCGCTCTTTGGGCTGTGCCGTCGCTTCGCCGTCACCAGCATGAAGCTGGTGGAGGACGAACAGGAGAAGGCCTGGGTGGTCGACGGGCTGGTCAGCAAGGGAGCGCAGGCCCTGCCCGCGCTCCGGCGCTTCATCAAGTCGGCCGAGGCGCTGTCCTTTCCGCTCCGCGTCCTCGAGCGCATCGCCGACAAGGCGGTCGCGCTGCAGGTGGTGGACGAGGTGCTCGCCGGAGAGCAGCCTGGCTACGTGCGCCACCCGGAGCGCCGCATCGACCTCCTGCGCTGGCTCTCCGAGTGGCCGGCGGCGACCTCCGCGGAGGTCGCCAGCCGCCTGGCGCCCTACCTGGCGGACTTCGACGAGAACGTGCGGTTTGTCGCCGTCGAGGGGCTGGGCCACCACGACGTCGCCGAGATCTCCGCGGCCCTGCTGTCGGCGATGGTGCGGCCAGACGAAGAGTCGGGGCGGATCCGGCGCCGGCTCCTGGAGGTGCTCGCCGACAAGCAGGTGGCGGTGGGGGAACACCAGGCCGCCATCGCGGCGCTCCTGACCGGCCCGCTGACCGCGTTCACCATCGAAGGCGGCGTGGTGAAGCGGAACGACCGTCCAGGCTACGACCAGTAGCGATAGCGCGGGATCACGTCTTCCTTGCGTGGCGCGTCTGCGGTAAACGAGCGCCATGCCGCGCCGGACAGATCTCTCCTCGGTGCTCATCATTGGCTCTGGCCCGATCGTCATCGGCCAGGCGTGCGAGTTCGACTACTCGGGGACGCAGGCGGTCAAGGCCCTGCGCGAGGAAGGGCTCCGCGTCATCCTCATCAACTCCAACCCGGCCACGATCATGACGGATCCGGAGCTCGCCGACGCCACGTACGCATCGAGCCGCTGACCGTCGAGGTGCTCGACCAGATCCTGGCCCGGGAGAAGCCTGACGCGATCCTGCCCACCCTGGGCGGGCAGACCGGCTTGAACCTGGCGATGGCGGCCCACAAGGCCGGCGTCCTCGACAAGCACGGCGTCGAGCTCCTGGGCGCCTCGGTGCGCTCCATCGAGATGGCCGAGGACCGCGAGCTGTTCAAGCAGGCGATGGCGCGCATCGGCCTGGCGTGCCCGCGCTCCACGTTGGTCTCGTCGGTGGCGGAGGCGCGGGCCTGCGTGGACGAGATCGGCTTCCCGGCCATCCTGCGCCCGTCGTTCACCATGGGCGGCTCCGGCGGCGGCATCGCGTACACCCGCGGCGAGCTGGACCGCATGGTGCAATTCGGACTGGACCAGAGCCCGGTGCATCAGGTCCTGGTCGAAGAATCCCTCATCGGCTGGAAGGAATACGAGCTCGAAGTGGTGCGCGACCACGCGGATAACATGGTCATCATCTGTTCGATCGAAAACCTCGATCCGATGGGCGTCCACACCGGCGATTCGATCACCGTGGCGCCGGCCATGACCCTGACCGACAGGGAATACCAAGTGATGCGCGACGCCGCGATCGCCGTGATGCGCGAGATCGGCGTCACCACTGGCGGCTCAACATTCAGTTCGCGGTCAACCCGCGCACCGGCCGGAGCAAGTCGTGATCGAGATGAACCCGCGGGTCTCCCGCTCCAGCGCGCTGGCCTCCAAGGCGACCGGCTTCCCGATCGCCAAGATCGCCGCCAAGCTGGCGGTCGGCTACACGCTCGACGAGCTGAGCAACGACATCACCCGGGCCACGCCCGCCTCCTTCGAGCCGACCATCGACTATGTCGTGGTGGCCGCGCTTCACCTTCGAAAATTCCCCAGCGCGGACCGCCGCTTGGGCCCTCAGATGAAGTCGGTGGGCGAGGCGATGTCGATCGGCCGCACCTTCCGCGAGGCGCTGGGCAAGGCCATCCGCTCGCTGGAGACGGGGCGCGCCGGCTTCGATGCTCGGCACTGTCGCGGCAACGACGAGCTCGCGCGCTGGGCTCGCCGCAGCCACCGCCCGGACCGCTTGTTCCAGGTGGCCGCGCGTTTCAACTCGGGCTCAGCCCGAGCCGCGCGCACGAGCTGACCCGTATCGATCCGTGCTTCTTGCGCCATGTGCGAAAGCTGGCGCTGGCGAAGACCAGCATGGGCGCGGCTGGCTCGCTCGAGGCGATCGAGCCGCGGCTCCTGCGCGCCTAAGCGCCTAGGCCTGAGGGACCGGCGCATCGCAAATCTCGTCGCCGTCCAGCGAAGCCGAGGTGCGCGCGGCCCGCCAGCGCGCCGGCATTCTTCCGGTCTATAAGCGGGTCGACACCTGCGGCGCGGAATTCGCCGCCCACGCCCTATTTGTATTCCACCTACGAAGAGGACTGCGAGCAGCGCCCCACCACGCGCAAAAGAGTCATCATCTTAGGTGGCGGCCCCAATCGCATTGGCCAAGTTCGACTATTGCTGTGTGCACGCGGCCATGGCGCTCCGCGAGGCGGGCATCGAGACGATCATGGTCAACTGCAACCCCGAGACGGTGTCGACCGACTACGACACCTCCGACCGCCTGTACTTCGAGCCGCTCACCCTCGAGGACGTGCTCGAGATCTACCAGCGGAGCAGCCCTGGGGGTCATCGTGCAATTTGGCGGGCAAACGCCGCTCAGGCTCGCGCTCCCGCTGCGCGAGGCTGGCGTCCCCATCATCGGCACCGGCGCCGACGCTATCGACCGCGCCGAGGATCGCCAGCGTTTTGGCGAGGTGATCGACACGCTCGGGATCCGCGCGCCGCCTGGGGCATCGCCAGTCGCCTCGATGAAGCCGTCGGCATCGCCAGCCGGATCGGATTCCCGGTGATGGTGCGACCGGCTTATGTGCTGGGCGGCCGCGCCATGGAGCGCGTTTTCGACGCGGCCGGGCTGGGCGTATTTCGAGCGCTTCCCCCGGGCGCGCCCGCCCGTTTCCGCTGCTCATCGACCAGTTCCTGGCGGACGCGGTGGAGCTGGACGTGGACGTGATCGCCGACGCCACCGGGGCGGTGGTCATCGGCGGCGTGATGGAGCACATCGAGGAGGCCGGCATCCACAGCGGCGACTCGGCGTGCGCCCTGCCCCCGTACTCTCTCGACGGCAGTCACCGCTGAAGATCAAGCGCCAGGCCTGCGCGCTGGCGAAAGAGCTCGGCGTGGTGGGCCTCATGAACGCGCAATTTGCGGTATTCGCTGGCGAGATCTACGTGCTCGAGGTCAACCCGCGCGCATCCGCACCGTGCCGTTTGTCAGCAAAGCCATCGGCGTGCCGCTCGCGAAGATCGCGACCAAGCTCATGCTCGGCCGGACGCTCACGGACCTCGGCGTCACCGAGGTCGTGCCCCGGCACGTCTCGGTCAAGGAAGTCGTCTTCCCGTTCGCGAAATTCGATGGCGTCGACACCCTGCTCGGGCCCGAGATGCGCTCGACCGGCGAGGTCATGGGCATCGACGTCGACTTTCCGCGCGCCTTCGCCAAGAGCCAGCTCGCCGCTGGGGTCGCGTTGCCCACCGGGGGCACCGCGTTCCTGTCGGTGCGCGACGGGGACAAGGCGCCGGCCACCGAGCTGGCGCGGCGCCTCATGGCGCTGGGCTTTGACCTGGTCGCGACGCACGGCACCGCGGCGTATCTGCGGCAGCATGGGCTCACGGTGAGCGGGCTCAACAAGGTGCTGGAGGGGCGGCCCCACTGCGTGGACGCCATCGAGAACGGCGAGATAAACTTCGTCATCAACACCACCGAAGGCGCGCAATCGACGGTGGACTCGCTGTCCCTGCGACGCGCCGCGCTGGTGCATCAGATCGCGTACTTCACGACGCTGCGCGGCGCGACCGCCGCGGTGGAGGCCATCCGGATGTCGGCCGCCGAGCACCTGCAGGTGCAGCCCCTGCAGCGCTACCGGCTGCCGGTGCGCCCGCGGTAGCCGGTCGGCATGACACGAGCGGCAGGTCCGTCACAAGTGCCCATCGCGAACAAAGCCTGGCAGTCGACCCCCGGTCGGCTGATGGCGCTTTCCCCAAAACGGGATTGATTCCAAGCGCCAGCGCCGGGTTATTCTGGCCGTCGTGCATCCCGAAGCCGAAGGCAGGCGTCGACAGCTCGGTCGCTACGAGCTGATCGCCCGGATCGGGCGGGGCGGCATGGCGGAGGTGCAGCTCGCGCGGCTGCGCGGCGCGATGGGCTTCGAGAAGCTGGTGGTGGTGAAGCTCATCCACGAGCACCTGGCGTCTCGCAAGTCGTTCGTCGAGATGCTCATGCAAGAGGCGCGGCTAGCCGCGCTGATCAAGCACCCGAGCGTCGTCGACATCTACGATCTCGGCGAGTCAGACGGGCGGTACTTCATCGCCATGGAGTACCTGGCCGGCGAGCCGCTGCTGGCGGTGCTGCGCGCTGGACGAGAGGGGCCGCGGCTGGATCCGCTGTCTACGGGCCGGATCATCGCCGATGTCGCCGAAGGGCTCAGCGCCGCTCACCAGCTCCGGCTGATGACCGGTGAGGCGATGCCGGTCGTGCATCACGACATCTCGCTCGGCAACATCATGGTGCTCTACACCGGCCAGGCCAAGCTGGTGGACTTCGGCGTGGCCAAGGCCGGCGACAAGACGCCGGAGGACCGAGACCGCGTCAAGGGCAAGTTCGCGTACATGGCTCCGGAGAAGATGCGCGGCGAGGGCGGCGACGCGCGCAGCGACGTGTTCTCGCTGGGCGTGGTGCTGTGGGAGGCGTTGACCCTCCGCAGGCTGTTTCGCGCGGACTCCGATCTGGACGCCATCGAGCAGGTGCTTAGAGAGCCCATCCCGCGCCCATCGGCGGTCAACCACGACGTGCCGGCGGCCTTCGACCGCATCTGCGAGCGCGCGCTCGAGCGCGAGGTGTCGCGGCGCTACCAGACCGCCGCCGAGCTGGCCACGGACATCGAGTCCGTGCTCAAGGAGGCGGCGTACTCCGCCAAGTACGAGACCATCGCGCAGTACATGCAGCAGACGTTCGAAGTTCACATCGCCGCGCGGACCCAGCTCATCAAGGAGGCCGCCACCGTCAACGGCCCAAGCGATCAGCTCGTCACCGCCGCGTTTGCCCCCAGCGAGGGCGGCTCCATGCCGCCGCTGCGCGGCCCCGACGAGGCCACCATGGAGGGGCTGGTGATCGACCCCGAGGCGAGCCTCCCTCGCTCGCCCGCCCCCAAGGCCCCCGAGGATCCCAAGGCCGCCACGCCGCGCGAAGGACCGGGAGCCACGGCCGTCAAGGACGCCTCGAGCCTCGCGCTGCAACCTCCGGTCTTGCCAGCGGGCCCGCTGCCCGCGAGGACCACGAGCAAGCTCGCCGCCATGTGGCCCGAAAAGGAACGCTCGGTCACCGAGGTCACGGCGCCAAGCTGGCCAGAGCCCGCGAGCGCAGATGGCGCCGCCGTGGCCAGCAGCGCGATCAGCAGCGCGGTCACCAGCTCGGTTACCGGCTCGGGCGCCGGCGTCCCTGCCCCGCCCGTCCTGCCCACGCGCGCAGCCGCGGCGCAGGGGATCCCCGCGCTGTTTGCTCCAGGCTCCGCCAAGACGCCGCCGATCTCGGGCGGCGGCATAAAGTCGCCCTCGATCCCGGTGATCCCGATGCGGGTGGCCAAGGCGACCCAGCCCCCCATCCCGCGCCGCGCGGCGCCGCTGCTCGTCGAAGAGAACGAACCCACCGAGGTGACCACCGCGCCGACGCCGAAGATGACCGGCGCCCACGCTCTTGTCGCTGGTCCGCCCGACGCGCGACCGCTGGCCGCCGCGTCGGAGATCACGGAGACCCAGCGAACCTCGCCGATCGCCGAGGCCAGCGGCGGCCCCGCGGCCGAGAAGACCGACGTCGCCGCCATCATCGATTCGCAGAACTCCGGGGGCACGGTGTCCGGCGAGGTAGCGGCCCCCTGGCCGGTCAAGGAACCCAAGGCAGGCAACCAGACGGCGCCGTCGAAGACGCAACCGTCTGGCGCGTCAGACCTGGCGAGCAGGTCCCTGAGCGCTGGCGACAGCACCCCCGCGAGCGGGGATGTGCTGAACGGCTGGGGCTGGTCCACCGACTCGGTCACCGCCATCTCGGACAGCTCCTCCTCGATCGGGAGCACAGGCCAGCAGCGGCGCAAGACGCTGTGGCTCGCTGGCGGCGGCGGGGCGCTCGCGCTCGCGATCCTGGTCGCCGTCCTGGCGAGCGGGAGCGAACCAGCGTCCCCCGCCGCGCAAAGCGGCGCGGACGACGCAGCTTCGTCCACGTTCCCGGGCGCAGCGCGCGCTGACCACATCGCCCTGGCGCCCGAGTTGACCGCGTCGGCGACGGTGACCCCGACGGCGACACCGACGACGGCGACCCCGACGACGGCGACCCCGACGACGGCGCTGGCGACGCCTACGCCTACGCCGACGCCAGCGACGACGCCGCCCCTGACGCGCACGACGCCCCCGCCGAGCAAGGCGCCCGAGGCGCCCGAAGCCGCCCCCGAACGCCTCGAGCCCCCATCGGATCCGAGCCCGCCCGCCGCGGCGCAGGTGCCAGCGCCTGCGCCACCCGAGCGGCCAGCGCGCGAGTCGAGCCGCGCGCCAGATCGAGAGGCAGACCGCAAGAAGCGCCCCGACGTCGACGTCGAGGCCACCTACAAAGCCGGGCAGTCAGAGTTCTTGCGCGGCGACGCGCGCGGCGCGCTCAGCACGTTTCGCAAGGTGCTGGCGGCGAGCCCTGGGTTCGCGCCTGCCTGGCGCGGCTCGGCCCTCGCGCTCGAGCGGCTTGGGCAGAAGAGCGCCGCGGCGCGCGCCTGGCGGCGGTATCTCAAGCTCGCGCCCAACGGCAGCGACGCAGCGCAGGTGCGGACCAGATTGCAGAAGCTCGAATGACCGGTGGCGACAATGGCGGCAGAGTGTCCCCAGGTAGCGCGCGAGCGCCGGAAGCGACCTGCGCGCGGCGCCCCCCTCGACCGAGGCCCAGGCGAGCAGCGGTGATCGCCGCGCTGGTGATCGGGTCCCTGCTCGTCGTGGCACAGCCAGCGTGGGCCAAGGTCCTGGTGCTCACGTTCCGTGGCGCCAACGGCGCCAAGGTGCAGGCCGCGGTGCAGAGCGCGCTCGTGGCCACCGGGCAAGACGCCAGCGCCGGGGAGACCTCCTTCGAAGACGCGGCGGTGCTCATCGGGTGCGACGCGGCGAGCGACGACTGCGCAGATCAGGTGCTCACCACGCTGGCGGTCGACGAGGTGGTGTTTGGGACCTCGAGCAAGAGCGGGGAGATCGTGATCACCCGCGCGGCGCTGGGCAAGCCACGGCGAACGACCAAGGTGCGAGTCGAAGCTGGCGCTGGCCTGGAGCCGGCGGTGACCCCTGGCGTCAAGGACCTCTATCAGGAGGATGCGCCCCAAGACGCGCCCCCACCGACAGCTCCGCCCGTGGCCTCACCGCCAGGCGAGCCCGACCTCTCGGCGAGCTCCTTGGAGACCCGCGCCGCGACGCCCCCGGACGTGCAGCGCGGCGCCGCCCCCCGCGCCGGGGCGAACCGCCGTTGGGCCGTGGTGTCTTTCAGCGCCGCCGGCGTGACGACCATGACTGGCCTCTTGCTGTGGCTGCGCGCCAGCTCGCTGCAAGACGACATCGATCAGGCGCCCGACGACACCGCGGCGCAGCTCGCCGCGCTGCGAGATCTCGAAGGGCAAGCCCAGACCGCGGCGACCTGGGGCAACACGATGATCGTCGTCGGTGCCGGGCTCGCGGGCCTGGGCACCTACTTCTGGATCAAGGACCACCGCCGCCGCGAGCGGCCCAGCGCCGCCGCGCTGCGGCCGATGCTGCTTCACGACGGCGTCGGCGTCGTTCTGACCTTCGAAGGTCGCTGATGCCAGACCCCATCACGGCCTCGCCTCGCCGGCTTGCTCGCTGAGTCCACCCCGGACTTCACCGGCCGAGCGCGTCCGCCCTTGCGAGGCGAGGCTGACAGCGGTAATCAATACAGCTCCCCACTTAGGTGGCGTGCGAAGGAAACGCTCATGAGCGAGAAATTCCCCATGACCCCGAGCGGCTTCGCTTCGATGCGAGCCCATCTCAAGAGGCTCAAAGAAGTCGATCGCCCCGCCAACAGCCGGGCCATCGAGATCGCGCGCGGCCACGGCGACCTGTCGGAGAACGCCGACTACAGCGCCGCCAAAGAAGAGCAGGGCCTCATCGAGGCCAAGATCCGTGAGCTTGACGCCAAGCTGTCCTTGGCCGAGGTCATCGACCCGAACAAGCTGTCTGGCAACCGCGTGCGCTTCGGCGCGACGGTGACCATCGAGGACACCGATAGCAGCGAGCGCCAGACCTACGCGATCGTGGGCGAGCACGAGGCGGACATCAAGCGCGGCCGGATCTCGATCTCCGCCCCGGTCGCGCGCTCCATGATCGGTAAAGAGGTGGGCGACACCTTCACCGTGCAGAGCCCCAAGGGCCGCCGCGAGTACGAGATCACCGACGTGCAGTGGCTCGAGATCGTGGCGCTCGACGAGCTGCCCTGAGCCGGGCCCAGAGCCGGGCAGCCCGCGGCAGCCAGGCGATCGCCAGGCGCACGGCCAGGCGGCAGCCAGGCGATCGCGAGGCGCACGGCCAGGCGCACGGCCTTGGCCGCGGGCGGCCCAGCGCGCACCTCGCCCGAGGCTTTGACCGCGAGGCGCCGCAACAGGTTTCCTGCCGCGAGCCGCAAGCGCAAGCCAGTGCTGCATCGGCCACGCCGGGGCCACCTCGGGACCGGTTCCGTCGATGCCGCCTTGGCCACGGCAAGGCCCCTGTGCTAGGACCCTGCCATGCGACGCTCGCTCGTGCTGTTCGTGACCACGGTGGTCAGTCTCGCCGCGCTCGGTCTTGCCTTCTCCGCGTGTGACCAGGGCGTCGGAGAGCGCTGCCAGGTGCAGTCAGACTGCGAAGATGGCCTGGTGTGCAACAAGGCCACCGGCCAGTGCCAGAACCGCGCCGACGCGATCGACGCAGGCCCCACGGCCCAGTAGAGGAGAGCGGGCGACACCGCAGCGACCGACGGCTATCGACCGCTACCCGCGCGCTATCGGCGCGCTACCGGCGGTCCCAGGCGCAGCGAAAGCCGACGTATGGCGAGCGCATGTCCGGCAGGTACTCGTCGTTGAAGACATCGCGCGCGTCCACCCGCGCCGTCTCCGGGGTGGTCCGCCAAGAGCCGCCGCGCACCACCCGCGGGTCGAACAGCGTCGGCTCGCGCACCGGGTTGGTGCCCGAGAGCCGCTCGTAGCCGGTGTCGCTCCAGGCATCGTAGACCCACTCCGCCACGTTGCCCGCCTGGTCGAGCGTGCCGAACGGACCTGCCCCCCAGGGGTAGCTGCCGGGCGGCGCCAGCAGCAACGCGCCGTCCGCGTCATCGGGATCACCGAGCACGTCATGCACGTTGCCGCGGCCGCGCATCATGGCAGCGGTCAGGCGCCCATGGTTGAAGTCCGCGGGCCGCGGCGAGTCGCCCCAGGGCCACGCCCGGGTGTCGTCGCCGCGCGCCGCGCGCTCCCACTCGGCCTCGGTGGGCAGCCGCCCTTGCCGCCAGCGGCAATACTCCGAAGCCTCCCACCAGGTCACGTTGACCAGCGGCCACTCATCTCGCAGATAGCGTCCGTCTTGGCCCACCAGCGGATCGAGGCTGCACATCCCGGCGGCGACACACTCGCGGTAGTCCTCCGTGGTCACCTCGCGACGGCCGATGGCGAAGCGTGACACGAACACGCTGCGCATGCGCATGCCGGCGAACTGCTCGTCGAGCGCGTCGCACAGCTCGGCGAGCGCTCCGACCATCGCCTTGCAGTGGTTCTTCAAGAGCTCGATGGCGTCGGGCTCGAGTCCCATCGAGAACGTGCCACCTGGGACCTCCACCGCCTCGGGCGCAGGGGTCGCCACCCGCACCACGCCTGCCCGGCCGCTGGCGCGGACCGCGCGCTCGGCCTGCGCCGACATCGCCGCGACGGTGAGCGCGAAACCGGCAACCGCGAGGCGCGTCACGGCAGACATCGTAGGCGGTAGCCTAGCAGGGCGGCCCGGCCAGATCATTTGGATTTCGCACGCGGTGAGACCTGGCGCGGGCCGCTCGCGCAGCGTCCGATCCAGGCAGGCTGGATCAGGTGGCGAGCAGCCAGGCCAGCGAGATCCGCACTCGCTCCACGGTGCTGCCGCCGGTCCCCGCCATGCGCAGCAGGCCGCTCTGCAGCGACTCGCCGCGGTGGGCGACCCGCAACACCTCCACCTCGGTGCGCACCTCCGCGACCTCGTCGTTGGCGAGCACCTTGAGCACCGCGGACGGATCGGCGCGGCCCTCCAGCGCCACCAGGCGAACCCGCGCGTCGGGATCTCGCATCGCCACCTCGCGCACCGCGGCCTCCTCCACCAGCACCAGCGCCTGCGCCGCCGTGCGCCGGACCTGCACGTCCGTGTCGGACAACAGGCCGCGCAGGGTCGCCAGGTCGCCGTGGCTGGCCAGCCCGGGGACCGTGGCGGCGCGCACCTGCGCATCGCCGTCGGCGGCCAGCGCCCGCAGCCGGTCGCGCAGCCGCGCCGGATCCCAGCGCAGCATCGAGGTCAGCGCCGCCGCGCGGACCCGCTGGTCTCGGTCCTCGATGGAGCGCTGCAACGCGAAGCGCATCCAGGGCAGCGGCTTGGCCGTGAGCAGCGCGAGCGCCGCGGTGCAGGCGGCCCGCGCGCTGCCATCGCGATCTCCCATGCCGCGCCCCAGGAGGTCCCAGCGCACCGTCGCCTGGACCTTGGCGCGCGCCACCGCGGTGCACAGCGCGCCGCGCAGCAGCGGATCGCGCGAGGTGGACCAGCGCGTGATCTGCGCGGCGAGCGCGGTGGACACTGGCAGCTCGGCCAGCGCCGACATCGCGGCGAGCTGCGCGGCGCGATCTCCACCGGAGAGCCGGATCACCGCCGCCTCCGCAGCCGGCGCCATGCCGATGGTCGCGAGCGCGCGCGCCAGCGCCGCGGCCAGCGCGGGCTCGCGCGCCGCCGCCAGGAGCTCCAGGAGCACAGGTGCGGTGGCTGGCGCGGCCAGCTCCGCCAGCGCCGCCGCCGCCTGCTCGCGCAGGCCTGGCTCAGCGGCCTGTGACAGCGGCACCAGCAGCGGCGCCAGCTCGCGCAGGCCGGCGCGCCGGACGGCCATGACCGCCTCGCGCTGCACCTGCCCTTGCCCGGCGAACCCCTCCACCACCGCGGCCAGGAGGACCCGCCGCGCCTGCTCACGCAACGCCGGATCGGCCTCTGGCAGCCGCGCCACCCGCCGCGCTGCGCCCTCGATGTCGCCGGCCGCCAGCCGCCGGTCCACCACCTGCGGCGCGGGCTCTTCGAGCCACTGCACGCTGGCGCCGGCAGCCCCGGCCTGCCGCTGATCGCGCGCGAACCGCCAGGTCAGCCGCAGCTTGTCGTCGTCGGACAAGAGCCACGCTGGCGGCGGCGGCAAGGGGCCGACGGCCGACATGACCTCTCGCACCGCGCCGTCGAAATCGCCGTTGCCGCTGCTCGTCAGCTCCACCGACGAGATGGCGCCCGCGCGATCCACCACCGCGGACGCGGTGGCCTCGAGCCGCAGATCGTTGAGCGGGTGCTCCGCGGGCAGCCTCAGACGACAGTCATCCAGGAAGTGCCGCCACTCCGGCGCCAGGCGGCTGGCCAGCATCGCCAGGTAGGGCGCGCCCTCCGCCGCCGGATCCCCATCGGCCGGCGGTGGTAGTGGCTGCATCGCCGGGTTCACCGCGACCGGGCCAGCGGCGCTGCCGCCGCAGCCCACCGCCAGCAAGGCCAGCGCCAGCGCCCCCCAGACCCACCTCAGGCCCACGCGCCACGGTTGCCCAGCGACGCTCGAACGCGCCAGCACCAGGGGTGTACTCGGCGGCAACAAGGGTGGCGAGACGCCAGCGCAATCCTCCATGGTGCCAACCATACGACATCGGCGCCCGCCTGGGCCGCTGACGGGCCATGGTTTCCCGGCGCGACTCGACGAAGGCCACCGAGTGGCCACCGAGTAGCCACCGAGGTGTGTGGCCACGAACGCTGGGCGCCCCTTGAGCTCGTGCTCGACGCGCCCCGCGCTTGCGCCAGCGCGGAGATCGTCTTCCCGCAGATCCCGGAACAACTCCACGTTTTCGGGTATGGTGGCCGCCACATGTGGTCAGAGATCGTCGCCATTTATCGGGCGTCGAAGAAGAGCAACGACATCAACTGGTTCACCGCGCACATCGCGCGGCCACCGGCGGCGCTCGTGGTGTACTTCGCCGCCAAGACCCGGGTCACCCCCAACCAGCTCACGTTCCTGTCGGTGGTGGTGGCGGCCCTCGCCTGCGCGGTGTGGATCGCGGTCCCCGGCTATCTGGCGCTGGTCGTCGCGGCCCTGGTGTTCGAGCTGTCCTTCGTCCTCGACTGCGCGGACGGCCAGCTCGCGCGCCTGCGCCGCCAGGCCTCGCCGCTTGGGCACCTGCTCGACTTCCTGATGGACGAGCTCAAGGCCATGCTGATCCTGGGCTCGATCGCGGTTCGCCTGTGGCAAGAGACCGGCGATGAGCGCCTCTTGCTGGTGGGGCTGGGCGGGCTGTTTTGCCTGGCCGCTGGGATCTCGCTCACCACCTTCACCCGGCGACCGGAGTATGCGCCGGCGGCGCCGCCGTCATCCGCCTCGTCGTCGGCATCGTCGTCGGCATCGTCGCCGGCCTCGTCGGGCCCAGCGCGACGCAGCCCGCTCGCCAGCGTGCTGGCGCCGGTGGAGTGGGTGGCGCGCGTGCTCGTCCACTATCCGCAGTACATCTGGATCTGCGCGCTCGCCGGGCGCATCGATGTCTTCTTCTGGGCCTACGTCGGCGTCAACGCCCTGTATCTCGCCAAGACCTTCGCCGGGGTCCTGCTGCGGCTGGGTCGATTTGCGCCGCCTGCCGTCGCCGAGCCGCCTGCCGTCGCCGAGCCGCCTGCCGTCGCCGAGCCGCCTGCCCGCGCCGACCCCGTCGTCTTCTACCGCTTCGGAGCAGCCATGAGCCAGGTTCGCCGCGCCATCATCATCGCCGCGGGCCGCGGCCGGAGGCTTGGGCCCCACACCGAAGAGATCCCCAAGTGCATGGTCCAGGTCGGCGCGCGCTCGATCCTCGAGTGGCAGTGGCGCGCCCTGCAGGAGGCCGGCATCACCGAGCTCATCATGATCCGCGGGTACCGCGCCGACGTGCTGACCTCCTTCGCCCACAAGCTGGTGCCGAGCGCGTCCTTCTTCGACAACCCACAGTGGCAGAGCAACAACGTCCTCTTGTCGCTCGCGTGTGCGCGCGCGGCGCTCGATCAGCCGGCGCTCGTCCTCTACAGCGACATCGTGTTCACGCCCGCGGTGGCGTGCGCCGCGGCGGCGTGCCAGGACGAGATCGGCCTGGTCATCGACCGGTCCTTCCGCGACATCTACCATGGCCGCACCGAGCATCCGCTGGATGAGGCCGAGGTGGCGCGCACCGGGCGAGATGGCAAGGTGGCCCAGGTAGGCAAGCGCGCCCTGCCCGCTGACGAGGCCGAGGGCGAGTTCATCGGCCTGGTCAAGCTTGGCGCGCAAGGCGTGACCACCGTGGCCCACGCGCTCGACGAGCTGGCCGAGCGTTACCGCGGCCGAGAGCACGAGCCCTTCGCGCGCGCGCAGACCTTCCGCAACGCCTACCTGACGGATCTGCTGCAGGAGCTGATCGATGGAGGCGTAGGTCAGCGCCAGGACCGCGGCAGCGCCCCGGGCGCGGCGGCGGCCTCGCTGCACGCGTCCTCGCCGCACGCCGCGCACGCCGCGCACGCCGCTCCTGGCGCGCCGATGTGGCCCATCTGGATCGACGGGCAATGGCGAGAGATCGACACCGGCCAGGATCTCGAACGCGCGGTTCCCCTGGTAAGCTCCGGTGGCAAGGAGTGGACATGAGAATCGCACAGCTCTGGTTGGTCGTTGGCACCTTCGTTGGCACCGTGATGTTCCTGGCGGCTTGCGACAAGCCCAGCGAAGACAACTGCCGCAAGGCGCTCGCCAACATGCGTCAGCTACTTGGCACCGACAAGCTCTCGCAGGTGCAGCTCTCCGTGGAGGGCGAGGTCCGCCGTTGCCGCGGCGGCTCCAGCAGCAAGT
Organism: Myxococcales bacterium; assembly: GCA_016706545.1. Taxonomy (GTDB): domain Bacteria; phylum Myxococcota_A; class Polyangia; order Haliangiales; family Haliangiaceae; genus JABFXX01. The sequence goes on along the minus strand of JADJJK010000049.1, from coordinate 22,939 downwards.
CGGTCAAGTGCGCGATCGAGGCCAAGACCATCGACGAGCTGCGCGCCTGCAAGCTCATCGAGATCAAGGACACGCCGACCCCGACGACGGATCCGGCGAGCACCCCAGCGCCAACCCCGCCGCCTGCGGCGAGCCGGGAACCCGCGGCAGAACCGGCCACCGATCCAGCGACGGAGACCTCGACGCCCCCGACGCCGACGCCGACGCCGACCCCGACGCCGACCACGCCCCCGACGCCGAAGGCAGCTCCAGCGGCGCCGCCGGCGTGAGCGTCCGCCGTCCGCTCGGCCGCACGCGCGGCCATCTGCTTGGGACCGCCGCGCTCGGGGCAGCGGTCGCGCTCTGGGCCGGCCTGGAAGCGCAGGCCCAGGAAGAGCCCGCGCCTGCCGCAGCCACCGCGCCTGCCGCAGCCGCCGCAGCAGCGGCGCCCGCGCCCAAGGCCAAGGCCGAGGCCGCGCTCATCGCGGCGCTGGTGCCGGACCTCGCCGACGTCCGCAAGAGCACCCTGCTTGGCCCCTCCGGCCAGCTCTACGCGCCCAGCGCAGCCGCCGGCGCGCTGCGCTGGATACGCAGCAGCCCCGGCGGCGTGGCAGCCACCGTGCGCGCTGGCGCGCGCCTCGACGGCGAGGTGGTGGCCGCCGGCAGTCACGCGCCGCTGTTTCGCCGCCGCCGCGACCAGTGGGCGGTGGCGCCGCTGGGACAGCGCGGTCGCATCGTCCTTGGCACCGGGCCCGTCTTCTCCGTGGCCATCGGCAAGCAGGTCTTCGTTCACCACGGCGGCAAGGTCGTCCGCGTCGGCGCGCTCGCCACGGGAACCCCCACCGCGCTGTGGGCCGCCAGCGACACCGCGATCTTCGTCGCCACCGAGCAGGGGGTGTCACGCCGGCGCGGCGCCGCGTTCGTGCCGGTGCCGCAGACCGCCGGCACGCTCGGCTTCTCCGGCGCCACGCCCCACGCCATCACGCGCGACGAGCTCATCGATCTGCGCGCTGGCACGCGCCTGCGCCTGCCAGGCGGCGCGGTGCTGGCCGTGGTCAGCGCCGGCAAGCCGGCCGCGGTCGTCGAGCTGCCCTCCGGCAAGCTCGCGCTGACCCGAGATCTGCGCCAGGGCACGACCGTCGACCTCCCCACCCCGTCCTTGCCGCTGGCCGCCGCGGTCGATGGCAGCGGCCGCGCCGTGATCGCGCTGGCCAGCGGGCTGCATGTGCTCGACGGCGCCACCTGGAGCGCCGCCGCGCTGTCCGACGCCTTGCCGCCGGCCCGGCCCGGACCAGCGCCGGCGCGCAGCCGCTGACCGCGAGGCCAGAAAACCACGCGCGCGCTCGGGGAGCGCCGCGCCGGAGTTTGACCACGCCGCAGGTTCTCGCTACGGTCTGGCCCATGCCGCATGTCCTGGTCGCTGACGACGACGCCTGGATCTTGCGCATGATCGCGACCGTGCTCGAGAAGCGCGGCCACACCGTCGACACCGCCAGCGACGGCGAAGAGGCCATCGCCCTGGCCGAGCGGCATCCGCCGGATCTGCTCATCACCGACGTGATGATGCCGCGCATGGACGGCTGGTCGCTGGTCCGCCACCTGCGCGCCCGCCCGGAGTACGCCAGCTTGCCGGTCATCTTCCTCACCGCGCTGTCCTCGGAGGACGATCGCATCCGCGGCTTTCGACTGGGCGCCGATGACTACATGGGCAAGCCCTTCCGCTTCGAGGAGCTGGATCTGCGGGTCAACAAGACCCTGCGCCGCGCGCTCGCCGCGGTCCAGCAGGCGCGCGAGCAGCTCGCCTCCCCGAGCCTGCGCGGCGACCTGACCCAGATGGGGCTGTCCTCGCTGCTCATCCTCATCGAGCTGGAGCGCAAGACCGGCCAGCTCACCTTGCACCCGGCGCTGGACGCCACCATCGACATGGCGCTGAGCGCCCTGCCCGACGGCGATGGCGAGCTGCGGCCGCCCTCCATCGGCGTCGTGCTGGTGCGCGAGGGCCGCATCGTCCACGCCCGCCTGGACAACGCCGACGAGCCGGTGGACGCGGAGTGCGTGTATCACCTGCTGACCTGGCCGGCGGGCGACTTCGAGTTCTCCTCCTGCCTGGTGGAGGGCGAGGACCGGATCGGGGTCTCCACCACCGCGCTGCTCATGGAGGCGGCGCGCCGGCTCGATGAGGCCCGACGCGACGAGGCGGAGGCCGCCGCCAGCCAGGAGGAGCCGCCGCCCCCGCCTGAGGGCGAGCAGCTCTAGCGCCGCGCGATATGGCGGCCTCTGTTCCCTTCATCGATCTGCACCCGATGACCGCGCTGGTCAAGGCGCAGGTGCTGGACCGCTGGGCCGGCGCGCTCTCACGCTGCGAGCTGGTGGGCGGCCCGGCGGTGCGCGAGCTGGAGCAAGCGCTGGCCGCGCGCCTGGGCCAAGCCCACGCGGTCGCGTGCAGCAACGGCAGCGACGCCTTGATCCTGGCGTTGCAGGCCGCGGGGGTGCAGCGCGGCGACCACGTCGCCCTGCCAAACCTCACCTTCTGGGCCACCTTCGAGGCGGTGGCCCAGCTCGGCGCCATCCCGGTGCTGATCGACATCGACGGCGACGACCTGCAGCTCGACCTCGCCGCGCTGGCCAGGGCGTTCGAGAAGGTGCGCTTTCGCCACGCCATCGCCGTCCACCTGTTTGGCTGGGCCTCGGCCCGCCTGTCCGAGCTGCGGGCCTTTTGCCGCGAGCGCGAGATCTTCCTGGTGGAGGACGGCGCGCAGTGTTTTGGCGTCACCTCACGAGGCGCGCCGGTGCTGGCGGGCGCGCGCCTGGCCACCCTGTCGATGTACCCGGCCAAGGTGCTGGGCGGCTGCATGGACGGAGGCGCGGTGCTCACCTCCGAGCCGCGCCTCGAGCACCTGGTGCGCAGCCTGGCCAACCACGGCCGGGCCAGCCACTACAGCTATGACCACGTGGGCTGGAACTCGCGGATGAGCAGCGCCGCCGCCCACTACCTGCTCGAGCTGCTGCCGCACGCCGACGCCATCGTCGCCCAGCGCCGCGCCGCCGCCGCCCGCTACCGCGCCGCCGCCGCGTCCTGGCGCGTTCGCGCCTTCGGCCCCCCCGCGGGCGTCGACGACAACGGCTACCTTTGCGTGTTGACCTGTCGCGACCAAGCAGCGGCCGCGGTCGCTGAGCAACTCGCCGAGCGCGGGGTCGCCACCGCGCGCACCTATCCGGAGACCATCGACCAGCAGCGCCCCGCCGCCGGGCGGTTCGTGCTCTGCGAGGAGCCCACCGTGTCGCGCGCGTTCGTCACGCAGGTGCTGAACTTGCCCCTCTTCTTCGGGCTCAGCGCCGAGCAGCAGGCGACCGTCATCGCCGCCGCCAGCGCCGTGCTCGACTGACGAAGGGTCAGCGAGGTCGCTGCCCCGCGTCGGTCGCCGGCGGCGCCAGCGCGGGCGCCGCCGCGGACGCAGGCGGGGTCTGGTGCCGGGAGAGGAGCTGCAGCACGCCGCCCACCGCGCCGGCCACCAGCGAGGTGAACCAGAGCAGCAGCGAGGCGGCGAGCGCGTCGTGGCTCGGCATGCCCAGCACCTTGCCGCACAGCGTGATGAACACGGCCTCTCGGGCCCCGGTGCCGCCGACGGTGATGGGCAAGTAGATCGTGGCGGCCGCCAGCGGCACGATGAACAGCGCGTCTGCAAACGTGGTCGCCGGATGAAAGTCGCGCAAAAGCAGAAAGCCGCACACCGCGACGGCGAGCTGGGTGCCAAGCGACAGGACCACCGCCAGCGCAAACTGCAGCGGCAGCGACACCACCGGCAGTCGCCGGGCCACCGCCGCCAGCCTGCCGGGCAGAAACCGCGCGACGCTGCGCGCCAGCGGCAACGCCAGCACCAGCGCCACCGCGCCAGCGCCGCCGGCGGCGCTCCACACCCACAGCGCGCCGGTGTCGGCCAGGGCCGATCCCACCAGCGCCAGCCCCACCGCGACCAGCGCGAACACGCCAAGCAGCCCCAGCGCGCGCTCGACCAGCACCACCGCCAGCGCCTCGGTGGCGCCGCTTCCAGCGAACGCATCGCGGGTCACCACGCCGCGCACGATGTCGCCCGCCACCCCGCCGGGCAGGTACGTGTTGTAGAACACCGCGATGAAGTACAGGCGGACCGCCTGGGATAGCCGCGGCAGCGCCACCGCGCCGTAGGCGGCCAGCAAGATCCGCCAGCGCGCGGCGCCGAGCACCTGCCCCGCCGCCACCACCGCCAGCGCGGCGACCAGCGTCCACGCCGAGGCGTGCGAGAACGCGCTGCGCAGGCTGGCCATGTCGATGAGCCGCATCACGTACAAGACGCCGATCAGGGTGCCGCCCCAGCGCAGCATCCAGCCAAAGCGCTGCCACCACAGCCGCAGGCGCGATGGGGTAGACGAGATCTGCGACGGCGAGTCCGGCGCGCCAGCTCCAGGCTCCTGCACAGGCTGCGTCCCTACGACTCTTCCTCTTCCTCACCCGCGACGTCCACGCCCGCCGCCTCGATGTCGTACTTCTTCATCAGCTTGCGGAAGTACTTGCGATCGATGTCGGCGTCGCGCGCCGCGTGCGAGATGTTGCCGCCGTGCCGGCGCAAGAGCTGCAAGATGTAGTCTCGCTCGAACGAGGCCACCCACCGCTCCTTGGCGTCCTTGAACGTCACGCCCTCGGCGGTGAAGTCGAGCGGAGGACGCGGCGGCAAGATCACCTGCTGCGGCGGCGGTGGCGGCGCGCTGATCACCGCCGCGGCGGCGCCGGGCGCGGTGATGGGGCGCGCGGTCGGCGGGCGCGGCGGCTTGGCGGTGCGGATATAGTCGGGGAGGTCGCCGGCCCCGACGGTCTCGTGGTCACAGAACGACACCGCGCGCTCCACCACGTTGACCAGCTCGCGCACGTTGCCTGGCCACGGATACGCCTGCAGCGCCACCATCGCCTCGCGAGAGAACTGACGCACCCGCGGGCTGTTGTCGGGGTTGCGGTTGTACGCGCCATGCGCAAGGAAGTGCTCCACCAGCGCCGGGATGTCATCGGCGCGATCGCGCAACGACGGCAGGTGGAGCCGGACCACGCTGAGCCGGTAGAACAGATCCTGACGGAACCGCCCGGCGCGGACCTCATCCTCCAGGTTGCGGTTGGTGGCGGCGATGATGCGCACGTCCACCTTGAGCGCCTTGCTCGAGCCGACGCGCCGCACCTCGCGCTGCTCCAGCGCGCGCAGGAGCTTGGGCTGCAGATCCAGCGGCAGCTCGCCGAGCTCGTCGAGAAACAGGGTGCCGCCGTCGGCCAGCTCGAAGAGCCCCTGCCGCGTCATCATGGCGCCGGTGAAGCTGCCCTTCTCGTGGCCAAACAGCTCGCTCTCGATGAGGTTGGGCGGCACCGCGCCGCAATCGAACACCACCAGCTCGCCTCTCGAGCGCGGCGACAGGGAGTGGATGGTCTGCGCCACCACCTCCTTGCCGGTGCCGGTCTCGCCGTCGATGACCACGGTGGTGGCGGTGGGCGCGATCTTCTCGATGATGGTGTAGATCTCGCGCATCCGCGAGTTGCCGCCGATGAGGCCGCCGCAGTGATCCGCGCGCGAGGGGACGATCTCCACCTCTTCCTCGCGGGCGTTGAAGCGAAACTGGCTCTGCCCGACCGACACCTGGCAGCCGGGCTTGAGGAACGCTTCGCGCACCCGGACCTTGTTGACAAAGGACCCGTTGGTGGACCGCAGGTCCACCAGGACGTACCCGGTGTCCTCCTGGACGATCTTGCAGTGGTAGCGAGACACCGTGTCGTCATCGAGGACGACGTCGTTGTCGTCCATCGAGCCGATGCGGACCTCCTCGCGGTCGAAGGTCCACTCCATCGAGGGGTCGTCGATGGACGACAGGATGCACCGACGAAGATGCAGGGTCGGGCCCTTGTCAAGGTACGAGACCTTGGTGGGCGGCACGAAGTCGGGGAACTTCTTCATCGGGCGTCAGGACCATCATACGACGGCCACCGGAGTTTTTGGGGGCAGCGGGCGCGCTATGCTGGGCTGTGGCCAACGCATCTTCCGGCGGGACCGCCAGCCCCCCCGGACCCGCGCCGGTGGTGGCCCAGCCGCAGGACGATCCCGACGACGGCGGCGAGTTCCTCGACGAGCCAGAGGCCAAGGACCCCAGCGCCGCGATCCCGGCGTGGTGGCCGCCTCCGGGCGCAGAAGCGGACGGCGTTGACTGGGGCCTGACCTCGCACCTTGGCCCCGATGGTGCGCCAAAGATCGTCACCCGGAGCCTGGTGGTGACGCCTGACCTGGCCGGGCTCCGCCTGGATCACTTTCTCAAAGCCCAGATCCCCCGCCTGTCACGCTCCAAGATCCAGGTGGTGGTGCAGACCCAGCTCCGACGAGATGGCGCGCCGATCGTCGACCGCCCCCTGCGACCAAACACCACGGTGATGGCGGGGGAGCGCTACACCATCTCCCGTCCAGCGCGGCCGGAGCCGCCGTGCCCGCGCACCTTCGAGGTGCTGTACCAGGACGACGAGCTGATGGTGATCGACAAGCCCGCTGGCTTGCCCGTCCACGCCTCTGCCAAGTTCTATTTCAACACACTGACCACCGTGCTCCGGGAACGCTACCCCGGCGAGGAGCTGCAGATCTGTCACCGCCTGGATCGCGAGACCTCCGGGGTTCTGGTGCTGGCGCGCGGCAAGGCGGCGGTCGCCAAGGTCAAGCTCGCGTTCGCCACCAAGCGGGTGAGCAAGACCTACTGCGCGGTGGTACATGGCACCCCGCCCTGGCCGGAGCTGTCGAGTGACCAGCCCGAGGCCCACCTGGACGCGCCGCTGCGCGTGGCGGGCGTCAACGATCCGACGCCCCTGACCGGCGTCCGCATCCTCGCGGGTCCCGGGGGGCTGCCCTCGCTGACCCTGGTGCGCGTGCTGGATCGGCGGCCAAGGTACAGCCTGGTGCGCTGCCAGCCGGTCACCGGGCGCCAGCACCAGATCCGGGTCCACCTGGCGCACGCCGGGTACCCGATCGTCGGCGACAAGCTGTACGGCCTGGGCGACGAGGCCTTCATGCGGCTCTGTGATCGCGGGGTCGACGCCGAGCTGGCGCAGCGCCTGGTGCTGCCAAGGCACGCGCTGCACGCCGCCTCCGTGCGGGTGCCGCACCCGCGCAGCGGCGAGGTCCTGGAGATCAGCGCGCCGCTGCCCAGGGACCTGCGCGCGCTCCTGGCCGAGTAAAAGTGCGCAGGCCGCGTCGGCCTGCGTGCTACACCAGCGCCGTGGCCAAGGACCGCGCGACGCCCTTCTCCTTCAAGCACCGGCGAACCTGGCTGACGGTGACCGGCGGCATGGTGGCGCTGGGAGTGGCCAACGTCGCGCTGGGCTATCTGCTGTGGCCCGACGTGCCGGGCGAAGACCTGCCGCCGGAGCGGATCATCCCTGTCCTGCCCCAGCTCGATACGCCGCGCGCCGCGGCCGCGGCGTCGACGTCCGCGGGCCCCGGCGCGACCATCGGCCCCGGCGCGGCCATCGGCCCCGGCGCGACCATCGACCCCGGCGCGACCATCGGCACCGGCGCGGCCATCGACGCTGGCCCCGACGCTGGTCCCGCCATCGACGCCCCGCCTCGCCAGTAGCCTCCTCGGCTCACTCCCAGCGAAGCTCGAACGGCAACCGCGCCTGCGCCACGCCTGGCTGAAGCACCACCGATGGCAAGAGGCCAACGAGGAGCGCCTGCAGCTCACTTGCTGCGGCGGGGCCGACGGCGGCGGCGAGGCCCGAGGGCGCCTGGGCCCCCGTCTGCTTGACCAGCCAGGACAAAAGGCCCGCCTCCGCGCGCGGGAGCTCCACCAGCTCCACCCGCTCGCTCGGCGGCACCGCCATGCGGCGCCGGGCCTCCTCCAGCGCGTCGCCGATGCCGCCCATCCGGTCGACCAGGCCCACCTCCTGCGCTCGCGCCCCCGTCCACACCCTGCCGCGCCCCAGCTCGTCCACCCGCGCCCGAGACATCCCGCGGCCCTCCGCGACCGCGCCCACGAAGCGCCCATAGGCGTACTGCAGCTTCGATCGCAGGAGCTCGCGCTCCTGCGCCGTGTACGGTCGCACCATCGAGTCCAGATCCGCGCGCTTGCCGCGCAGCTCGGTGTCGGAGGTGACGCCAAGCCTCGCCAGCAGCCCGCTGAACTCGAACTTGCCAAAGAAGATGCCGATGGAGCCGGTGATGGTGGTGGGCTCCGCGTAGATGAGATCGCAGCCGGCGGCGGCGAAGTAGCCGCCGGACGCGGCCACGTTGCCCAGCGAGCACAGGATGGGCTTGACCCCGCGGGTCGCGAACACCTCGCGCGCGATCAGCTCGGAGGCCAGCGCGCTGCCGCCGGGCGAGTCGATGCGCAGCACGATGGCGCCGATGTCCGGCGCCGCGCGCGCCGCCGCGATCGCCGCCGCGATGGTCTCGCCGCCCGCCATGCGGCGGCCCAGGAGCGGCACGCTCTGCGAAGCACCATCGACGATGTCGCCCTGCAGGTGGACCAGCGCGATCCGCGGCCGACGCCACTTGCCGGGGCGCTCCACCGGCGGCTCGTCCACGCCGATGGCCAGGCCCAGATCCTCGGTGATCGCCACCGCCGCGCGCTCCGGGGTCGCCACCGCGTCCACCAGCGCCGTCGAGGTGGCGAGGTCACCAGCGGTGTAAGGCCCGGCGTCGATCAGCTCCTGCACGCGCTCCAAGGTCAGGCCGCGGCTCTGCGCGATCGCCGCGCGAACCTCGTCCCACAAGCCGTCGGCCAGCTCCGCGCGCATGCGGGACGCCGGGACGCTGGGGCCGTCGCGGGTGAGCTGCTCGGGGGCGCTCTTGTACTCTGCGATCTTCTCGAACTCGGGGGAGATCCCCACCAGATCGAAGGCGCCGCGCCAGTACATCGTGAGCGAGCGCAGGCCGGTCAAGGAGAGGCCGCCGGCTGGATCGACATAGATCTTGTGCGCCACCGAGGCCAGGTAGTAGTCGCGCGTGTCGCCGCTTATCAGGAATGCGTAGATCTTCTTGCCGCTGGCGCGCAGCGACGCCAGCTCCTGGCGCACCTCGCGCACCGTCGCCCATCCGGCGGACAGGTCCTCGAACACCAGCGCCACCGCTTTGGCTGACCGATCGCGGCCGATCGCGCGCAGGCGCAGCACCAGCGCGACGAGCGCGGGCCCATCGAGGGATCCGCCGAGCGAGATCCGCTCGATGTGGTCGTCGGGCGCCAGCAGCGAGGGCACCTCCACCGCCGAGCTGCGCAGCAAGATCCCGCTGCCGAGCAAGCTGGAATCGCCGCGCTCGTCGCGCAGCCCGCTGACCCAGGAGGTAGCGCCGAACGCGCCGAGCGACAGCTCCAGGCCCAGCGCGAGGCGCACGTCGCGGCCGTCGTCAGAGCTCACCTGCGCGCCGGAGGTGGTGTGGATCGCCAGTCGCCGGGACTCCACGGACAGGTGTGCGTACAACCCGCGGCGGAGCCGCAGCGATGCCCGGCCCCACCCGTCGACCTCGCCTTCGTCCTCGCCCAGTCGTCCGCCCAGGCCCAGATCCAGGCCGTCGCTGCCGGTGGGGCGCAGCGTCAGCTCGGCCTCATAGCGACGGCGCACGACCTGCCCCAGCGCGCGCGGCGCCAGCGCGTCCCGCATCACCGCGCCCGCCGCCCAGTGGTTGCCAAACCGCGCCGAGACGCCGAGGTCGATGGAGTCGAGGCCATCGACGCCGCCCTCGTCGAAGAAGTGCCGCCACGCCAGGCCAACGCCGAGGCTCCTCCCCAGCGGCAGCGAGGCGCCCAGCGACAGCCGCACCGGCGTGCCAGGATCCGGCCGCAGCGCGTCGCGGCTCGGCCGCAGCACCTCCAGCCCCAGCCCCAGCCCCAGGCGCGGCAGCAGGCCACCCCCGAGCGGGCCGGAGAGCACCAGGCCGCCGCCAGCGCCCGGCGCGTTAGTAACGTCCGGGTCCTCGTACGCGAGCGCGAGCAGCACCTCCGGCCCGCGCAAGAACTGAAGCCCCCCCGGGTTCACCAGCAACGCCCGCCCATCGTGCTCACCAGCCAGCGCCGTCGCCGGCAGCGAGACGCCGTCGGTGAGCGCGGTGGCGTAGCGCCGGTCCTCGGACTGGCCATACGCCACCGCCGAAGCTCCCAGCGAGACCAGCAGCGACGCCAGCGAGATCAGCGAGATCAGCGAGATCAGCGACGCCAGCGAGCTCAGCGACGCCAGCGAGATCAGCGAGATCAGCGAGTTCAGCGACGGCGCCGCGAGCCGGGCCCTGCGCCCGCGACGCCAGCGGGTCTGCGCCGCCGCGGCGGGGTACCGCCTGGCCTCGCCGGGCCGCGCCGCCGAGGGCGCAAAGAAGCGCGCCGCAGGCCGCGCGAGCAGACGGAGGAGAGCTGGCATCGAAGCGAAGGTAGCACTGTCCAGCTCGCCGGCTGGTCCAAGACATGGCCCGGGCCAGGCGCCGAGCCGACGTCCGGCCTGGCGATGGCCGAGCGTCCTGGCCGAGCGTCCTGGCCGAGCGTCCTGGCCGAGCGCCCCGGCCGAGCGCCCTGACCGAGCGTCCTGGCCGAGCGCCCTGGCCGAGCGTCCCGGGCCGGACAGGCGGCCAAGCGGCAGAGGCGCATTGCACCGACGCGAGCGCGCATCTCATACTGGGGAGGTGTCGACCCGCACGATCCTCGAACGTCACCCGCTGCTGGCCCAGCTCTCGCCTGAACGGATCTCCCGGCTCAGCCGGGAGGGCGAGATCGAGACCTGGAAAGGCGGCGAGGACATCGTCGCCGAGGGCAGCCTTGGCGACGCGCTGTACCTGGTGCTCTCCGGAGAGGTCGCGGTCCACCGCGATGGCAAGACCTTCGCCACGCTCGGCTCTGGTGAGATCTTCGGCGAGATGTCGCTGGTGGAGCCAGCGCCGCGGTCGGCGAGCGTGAGCGCCATGTCTCCGACCTTCCTGTTCCGCCTGCCCAACGTGGCGCTGCATCGCCTGCTCATCGACGATCCGCACACCGCCTCGGTGTTGCTCATGCAGATCGTCAAGACGCTGTCAGAGCGCCTGCGCAAGTCCAACCAGATGCTGTCGTCGGTGGACAAACTCGCCGACTGGCTCGCCGGATCGCTCGTGTAGCGATGGCGCCGCGAGATGGCGACCGCGCGATGGCGACCGCGTGATGGCGCCCGCGGCAGCCGCCGACTGGCTCGCCGGATCGCTCGGGTAGCGAGCCTACCCAGGGGCCAAGGTCGAGACCTGGCCGCTACTGCTTGGGGCGCTCGCCGCCCTCGGTGCTGGTGAGCCAGGCCGACGGGACGCCGCTATTGAGGGGCCGGTTGAGCTTCGCGTTGGTGTTGCGGAGCTTGAGCATCAGGTCTTCGCGCTGCGCCGCGCTGAGCCGGCCGGAGTAGTTGTTGGCGGCCTTGTCATACTTCTTGAGCGCCTCCGCGAACTTCCCGACGTCAAAGGCGAGATCGCCCTGCAGCACCAGCACCTCCGGCGGCGAATGCCCGCTGGCCGCAGCGCGAGCCAGCATCTTCTCCGCGTCGCTGCGATTGCCCAGCTCGCGGTGCGCGCGGGCCAGGCGAAAGTGCAGCTCGCCATCCGAGACGTGGCGGTCCCAGCCGTCGAGCTTCTTGAGATCCTCGTAGATGTCCACGATCTTGGACCAGCGCTTCTTGCTGCGCCGCCACTCCTCGCGGCCATCGTCCGCGAGCTTCTTGACGCGCGACCGCGGCTCACCGCCGGGGTTCGCTGGCCTCGGCTCGGTGCCGTCGGTGCGATCTGGACGGTCGGAGCGGTCAGGTCGGTCGGTCCGGGTCGGGTTCTTGGCTCCGGTCTCGGAGATCGCCGATGGCTGCGCGCTTGGATCGAGCGGCTGCGTCGGCGGCGAAGCCACCGGATTTCCGTCGAGCCCGGTGGCCGCGTTGACCTGCGCCGGCACGTGGGGTTCGCGGACCAGCATGTACGCGACCGCGCCCGCGCCCGCCAGCAACGCGAGCAGCAAGACCCACCCGAACACGTTCACGCCGCCGCGCCCCGGCGTGGTGCGAGTGCCGGAGGTCGAGTAGCCGCCGCTCATCGCGTCCGAGGGCCAGGTGGACCTGGGCATCGCGGTCGCGGTGGGCAACGCCACCGCCGCCGCCGCCAGCGAAGGGTCAGGCGCGAACGCCGGGGGCGGCACCGTCACCGGACGGGACGGCCCGGCGGGCGAGCCGCCCGACATCATCGAGGACACCATCGGCAGCGGTCCGCTGGGCCGGTTGGGCATGCCCTCCTCGAGGGTGCGCCCCGAGAGGTTGGGCGCCAGCCCAGCCACCAGGTTCGGATCCGTCATGCCCAGCGCCTGCGCCACCGCCGCCCCGCGCCCCGACAGGCACTTGTTGAGCTCGTACTCGAAGTCCGCCATGGACGCCGGGCGCAGGTCCGGGTTGCGCGACATCGCCTGCAACACCAGGCGACTCACCGCTTCCGGCAACTCCGGCCGCAGCTCGTGCGGCGGCACCGGATCCAGCGTGGCCTTCTTGGTGAGGATCTCCATGAAGTTGTCGCCGCGATACGGAGGCTCGCCGGTCAGCATCTCGTAGAGGATGGCCGCCAGCGAGTACACGTCACAGCGCGCATCTGCCGGGCGCCCCGCCGCCTGCTCCGGCGCCATGTACTCGGGGGTGCCCATCGCCATGCCCGGGCTGGTGAGGCGCTGCTTGTGCGCCTCCGCCTCGGCGGTCTTGGCGATGCCGAAATCCAGCACCTTCACGAAGTCCGTGGTGTTGTCCCGGGTGACCAGGAAGACATTCTCGGGCTTGAGATCGCGGTGGATGACGCCCACCGAGTGCGCGGCTGACAGCGCGCGGCAGATCTGCGTGACGATGCGAAGCGCGCGGCCAACGTCAATGGCGCGATCTCGCTCGATGACCGAGCCCAGCTCGACGCCCTCGAGGTACTCCATCACGAAGTACACCGAGCCCCCGGAGGTGGTGCCCGAGTCGGTGACGTCGACGATGTTGGGGTGGCCGATCTTCGACGCCGCGCGCGCCTCGCGACGAAACCGCTCCACCAGCTCCGGCATGCGGCTGTAGCTCGGGTGCAGCACCTTGACCGCGACCCGCTTGCCGATCTCGACGTGCTCGGCGAGGTAGACCTTGCCCATCCCGCCCTCGCCGATCAGCTCGTCGATGCGGTAGCGACCGTCGATGACCGTGCCGGTCAGATCGGTCTCGGACTCGCCGCTGACGTCAGGCTCCTGGCGCGCCAGCGCCGCGCTGCCCTGCGCCCCCGCGTCCTCCAGCTCGGAGTATCGCCGGTCTGGATTCCGTCGCCGGTCGTGCCCCGACTTGCCAAAGTCCGTGGCTCGTCGCCCCACTGACCCAGGGGTCCGCACCGGGACGTCCGCTGGCTCCACGTCTCCCATCGGCAACGCCGACGACCGCTCGATCATCTGCCGCAGCTCATCGGTCGGCGGCCGCGCCAGCGCGCCTCGCCACAGCCGACCCAGCATGTCGGAGCGCTCGGTGCGCTCGCGCGCGATGTCGTCGGAGAACAGCTCTTGCAGGAACGTGGAGATGCGGCCCGCGTCCATGGTGGGGGCGTTCTGCGCCAGCCACGATTGCAGCGCCTGCCGCATCTCGTCGCAGCTCGCGTATCGCTCCCCGCGCTCCGGCGCGAGCGCGCGCACGCAGATCTCGTCAAGCTCGGCGGGGACGCGCGGCGCGCGCCGGCTGGGGCGCATGACCTCGGGGTTCTTGGCGCGGGTCACCAGATCGGCTGGCTGGTCTTTGCCCGGCGGGAAGAGCTGCCTTCCGGTGAGCAGCTCCCACAGCACGATGCCGGCGGCGTACAGGTCCGAGCGGCCATCCAGCCGCTCGCCGCGCGCCTGCTCCGGCGACATGTACGCGACCTTGCCGTAGATGATGCCTGGCGCGGTCTTCTCGATCTTGAGCGTGGACGAGGCCAGCCCGAAGTCCGTCAGCTTCACCTCGCCGGTGTAGGAGACGAGGATGTTGGGCGGCGAGACGTCGCGATGGACGAGATCGAGGTCCGGCAGCGAGTGCGCGTACGACAGGCCGCGACACAGCTCCTTGACCAGATACACGGCGATGTCGATGGGGAACGCGACCTGCTTCTTGGCGCACCGGTTCCAGACCGCGCGCAGATCTCGCCCCTCCACGAAGTCCATCGCCAGGAACAGCTCACCACCGACCTGCCCCGCATCGAACACCGGGATCAAGTTGCCGTGGGACAGCTTGATGACGACCTTGGCCTCGTCGCGGAAGCGCGAGATGTACTCCGCGTCTGCGAGGTGCGGCAAGATGGTCTTGATGACCAGCAGCCGCTCCAGGCCGCGATCTCCTGTGACCGCAAGGTACAACGCACCCATCCCCCCTTGCGCCAACGGCCCCAGGAGGTGGTATTTCCCGAACTTGCGGGGGTATTGCTCGTCTAGGTCTTGGTTTCCCATCGGCGAGTGCGGACCAAACCGCGCGCCGAGCCTACCACGGGGAAACCACGGCCACCAATCCAAGGCCGCTGGATTGCCCTGTCAGCGATCGGATTGGCGCGGGCGGCACATGTCGGGCCTGCACCAACTCTGGCCTACGTTGGATTCGCGCCTCGCGGGATCGCGGGATCTTGTCGGACTCACCGAGGCGCAAGGCCGCTGATCTCGATGAGCCGCATGACGCGAGCGCCAGCGTCGCCTGCCCGCCTCGCTGCGCGGACGATATCAGACGATTTCAGCAGCGTTGCCCAGAGCCGGCTCAGGTGCCAGCGGCCAGGAGCTCTTCGGCGATGCGCTTGGTGAGCGCCGCGTCGGCGCGGTCGCCGTGCGCCTTCTTGACCGCCCCGATCACGCGGCCGGCCATCTTCGGATCTTTCTGCGGCAGCTCCGCGATCACCGCGGCGATCGCCGCGCGCAGCTCCGCTTCGCTGAGCTGCGTCGGGAGGAACCCGGCGCACCACTTCACCTCGAAGTCGATCTCGGCGAGCTGCTCCTTGCCGCGCTCCCCCGCGTTGGCGAAGTCCGCCCGCGCCTTCTCCATCTGCTTCTTGTACGTCGCGATGACGTCCAAGATCAGCGCGTCGTCCACCGTCCCGGTGAAGCCCTTGGCGGTGCGCCGCTCCATGACCTTGGTGTTGATCATGCGGATGAGATTGGCGGTCTGCAGATCCTTGGCGCGGATCGAGGCCGTGAGCTGTTCACGCAGGGTCTGTTCGAGAGAGGCAGACATCTTTGTTCTCTACCACGATCGCGCAACATGCGCCGGGTGCCAGCGCGTGGCCGCGATCAGTCGTTGCCAAAAAGGCGGGCCTGGGTGGAGGCGATCCGGCGCCGCTGCTTGCCCCGCCGCGTGCGGCGATGCGGCGGCGAGGAGCCCTCTGGCTCCAGCCTGCGCAGCAACGCGCCCGACATGCCGATGGCCTGGCCAGTCCGCGGTGCCTGCGACCTCGCGGCCCCCAGCGTGCTCGCCTGCATGGCCACGGGCTCGCCCACCCCGACGCCCGGACCGGCGGAACCAGCGGAACCAGCGACCACGAACAGCGCGGCGCCGCCAGCTTCCGGCTGCGTGCCTTGCTCGTCCACCTGCGCCGTCGCCTGCTGAGCTGCGGTCACGACCACCGCCAGGCGCTGCACCGCGGAGCCACCCACCGCGCGGCCCAGCCGATCGGCCAGCGCTTGCGCGTCGGCGAGCGGAGGGACCAGCCCCAGCGCCGTGGACTCGAGTCCCTGCGCGGTCTGCGCCGAGACCTCCAGCGCCGTGGCCACCGCCGCCCGCCCGGAGAGCCGCAGCGAGATGCGCTCGGCGAGGATCGACACCGCCTCGCCCAGGCCAAGCTCACCACACACCTCGACGTCTTCTCGCAGCACCAACCGCTGAGGGACGATCGGCGTCAGCTTCGAGCCACCCTCTCCGCGAGCGAGCGCCTGAAAGTCCAGGTCCCAGCGGCGGGCCACCGAGGGCGCCGGCAAGCCAGCGAACTCGCCGAGCGTGCGCACGCCAAGCGCGGCGAGCATCTGCTGGACCTCCAAGGAGATATCCAGCAGGGACAGCGGCTGCGGCGCCAGAAACGCCGCCGAGCCGCCACGGGGAATCGCCAGCACCGGCTCATCGACCTGGCCGGCGTGGCGAGCCGCCACCCAGGCCGTGAAGCGATCATCGGCGATGCCCACCCGCACCGAGATATCCAGCGCGGCGGCCAGCTCCAGCGCGCGCGCGCCGAAGGTGGCGCCCCTCATCTTGTTGGGGACCTCGGCCAAAAATGTGCCCGGCTTGGCGCCTTGGGACTCGCCGAGGGCACGCCCCTCGCGGCGAAGATGCTCGGCTTCGACGCAGCCAGAGATCCCGTACAGCGACTCCGCCAGCGCGCAGGAGAGCTGTAGCTCGGCTTCCAGATCCTGAGACTCGATCACGAGCTCCGGCGCGGACTCCGCGCAGCTCTGCCGGACCACATACGCGGGCATCCCGACGCGCACCCCGGCGGCAAAGGCCTGCCGAGAACACGCCACGACCGAAGCTGATGGACCGCCGGACACGATCGCCACCGCGTGCTTGCGCAGCGCGGGACGACGCCGGACCACGGCCTGCAGCGGAAGGTGCGGGACGAAGACACAAGCGATTCGCATGGTATTCACGTACATCACTGGTCTGATGTTCAGTGCATACCACAGATCAGATCCCTCGGCGAGCCGTAACTCTAATCTGTTGAAAGAAGAGAGCTATCCCGATTGCTTTACCGCGCGAGCTAGCCCGCGGCCAGCACGGCCCACGCGAACGTGTCGGCGTGCCAGCTTGGGCTCGGCAGCTCCTGCGCGACCAGCGCGAGAGAGCGCGCGACCTCCGCCATGCGCGGCCGCAGCGCAGGATCTTTGGCCAGCATGCGTCCGATCAAGCGATCAAGATCGAGGCGCAAGCCCGGCCTTCGAACGGCGGCGCGAAGTGGAAGGGCTTCGAAGTGCGAGGTCATCAGCTCCGGCAAGGTCCCGCCAAAGGGAGGAGCGCCAGTGACCATCTCGTAGAGGACGCAGCCGAGCGAGTACACGTCGCTGCCCGCCACGGCTTGCCCGCGCCACTGCTCCGGCGCCATGTACGCCGGGGTGCCCGCGATGGAGGGCTCATCCTCGAGCTCGCGGCCCCAGATCTGCGCCACGCCGTAGTCCAGCACCTTGGTCGCAGGCCAGCCAGCGAGCCCTTCTTGATAGAGCACGTGCAGGTTGTCCGGCTTGAGATCGCAATGCACCACGCCGGCGGCGTGCAGCGCGGCCACCGCGCTCGCCACCTGCGCGCCGATGGCGGCGGCGGCGCCCAGCTCGAGCCGGCCGCGGTCCAGCAGATCGCCCAGGTTCTCCCCGTCGAGAAACTCCATCACCAGGTACGGCACGCCTTCCTCGGACCGCCCGAAGGCCTGGATCTCGAGGAGCCCCGGGTGGCGAGCGCGACGTGACACCTCCAGCTCATCGCGCAGGCGAGCGACGATGTCCGGGTGAATCGCGAGCTCGGGATCGATCACCTTGATGGCCACCGGCCGACGGGTGCGCCGCTCACGCGCCAGGAAGACCCCGCCCATCCCGCCACGCGCGATGCGCGCCTCCACCTCGTATTCTCCAAGTCGGCCCGGCACAGCGGCGACGCGCGGAGCGTCGAGGACGACCATCCCATGCACGATGCGGATAGGCTGCGTGGGCTCGATCGCCGCCGCGCACGTCGGAGCAGCTTCCGTGGAGTTCGAGGGTGTCGCGCTTACCATGACCGTACCGCCTGACGCTGGCCGCCCCAAAGGGCGGCATGCCTCTAGGGGTTCGACCGGCCCGGAACAACATTGACCTTGGACGGCCTGGCTAGCGGGGGCAATTTTTTGGCTCCGCAGGCTTCTTGCGCGGTTCTCTCACCTGCCGCGCCGCGCCCCGCCTCGCGGCATCCCGTTGCCGCCGCGCCTGGAATTTCGTTGCCCGCTCAACCCCTTGAACGAGCGGCGACCACGAGCGGCGACCACGAGCGGCGCCCCGGGAGAAGCGACGACCGCTACGGCAGATCTTGTCCGTAGGGAGTACAGACCTCGCGGGCCACGCGGGCCAGCGGCAGAGGTAACGCCACGAGCTGCGGGGGCACCGGCTGCCGCCTGCGACACGCCGCGGTGGCCACCAGCAAGCGCTCCGCTGCGGGGAGTTGCAGGAGCTGGGCTGCCCGCGGCAGCGCGATGGTGGACGGGTCCGCTCGCTCACGCCCGCTGGCGGCGCCCATCATGACCGCGTAGACATCGCCCGCCTCGATCCCGCTCGCCACCAGGCGCTTGGCCGCCTCGAGCTGCGCCCGCACGGTCTCCTCTAGCCGCGCCGGCACCTGGGCGCCGGAGACCAGCAAGCCGTTGACGAACATGGTCGGCGTGCCGTCGACGCCGAGCGCGCCGCCGGAGGAGGCGTCGAGCCGCACCGCGTCGCGGTGGGTGTGGGCATCCAGCTCGGCGCGAAAGCGCGGCATGGACACCCCGACCGCGAGCGCGGCCTCCTCCAGGTCGGCGCGATCGAGCGCGCCCGGCCGCGCAAACAGCCGGTCGTGGAACTCCCAAAACTTGCCCTGCGCGCCAGCGGCCATGGCGGCCTCGGCGGCGAGCTGCGCGCGGCGGTGAAAGCTCAGCGGCAGGTGGCGAAACACCAGGCGGACCGAGTCGCCGAAGGTCTTGCGCACGTGGAGGAGCGCCGCCTCGTTGGCCGCGCAGAACTGGCACTCGAAGTCAGAGAACACCACCAGCGTCACCGGCGCGCCCGAAGGGCCCCGCGACAGCCCCGGCCAGCCGGTCCCGACGCGATACGTGGCGTACGGCGACAGCTCCGGCGTGGACTGCTGGCCCGGCGCCTCTCCGTCGCCGGCGGGACGCCCGTGCTGGACCAGCCGCTCGTACAGCGCCCGTCCGGCGAGCCCGGTCTGCTGCTGCAGCGCCGCCGCGCGCGCCAGCTCAGCGTCGATGACCTCGACGAAGGCCGCCAGCGGTCGCGCACCGAGCACCGCGCGCCCGTTGATGAAGAAGGTCGGGGTGGACACCACGCCCAGCCGCCGCGCCAGCTCGACGTCGGCGGCGATCTCGGCGCGCCCCGCGCCCGAATCCAGCGCAGCGCGAAACCGCAGCATGTCGAGGCCCAGCTCCTGCGCCAACAGCTCCACCGTGATCCGGTCCACCCGCCCGGCGACGGCGTAGAGCCGCGCCTCCATGGCCCGGTGCTTGCCTTGCGCCGCCGCAGCGCGCGCGGCCTCCGCGGCCAGGCTGGACTCAGAGATGAACGGCACCGACCGATGGATCCAGCGAAGCTGCCCGGGGTAGAGGAGCTCCAGCGCCTCCATCGTCGCGCGAGCGCGCACGCAATACGTGCAGGCGTAGTCGGACAGCTCAACGATGGTGACCAGCGCGTCGTCGCTGCCCGACCCTGGCGCGCCGCCCTCAGGGACCTGGTAGATCGCCTCGGCGTCAAAGCCAGCGCTCGCCTGCCGTGGCGCCACGGACAAGGCCAAGATCAGCACCAGCGCGGCGCAAAGGCCGCGGCCAGCGAACGCATCCCGGCGCGACGCCGGGACCACGGCGCGGCTGGACAAGGTTACGGCACGGACCCAGAGATGACGAAGCACCCCCGAAGGCTACTCAAGGATGTCCGCGGCGCCCAGGGGCAAGCCACCTGACGTCACGGACCAACGAGGCCCCTGCGCCGCCAGCCCGCCGCGATCTTCCCCGCGGCCCCCCCGCGCCCAACGCAGCGCCGGTCGCGACGTCGGTCGTAACGTCGGTCGCAACGTCCGTCGAAACCTCCGCCCACCTGCGCTAGCAGGCGCTTGGCGCCGGCACAACCGCTGCGAGCGCCGCCTGGAACGCGGCCGCCAGCTCACGGCCGCGCGGCCCCACACCCTCGATCTCCAGCGCGCGCTCGTCACGCCCCTGGCTCCCCTGGCCCCCCTGGCTCCCCTCTCCCCCCTGGCCCACGTGGTGCAACGTCAGCCGCAGGCAAGAGCGCGGCAACACCTGGTGCTTGTCCGCCCACTCGACGAACGACACGCCGCGCGGGTTGCCGAGCAGCTCTTCGAGCCCGAGCTCCACGACCTCATCGGCGCGCTCGAGCCGGTACAGATCGGCGTGCCACACGGTGGTCGCCGCGCACGCGATCTCCTGCACCAGCGCAAAGGTCGGACTGGACGCGCCCTCGCCGCCCAGCGCGACGACGCAGGCGTCGACCAGCGTGGTCTTGCCAGCGCCCAGATCCCCGAGCATCGCCACCACGTCGCCGCCCTGCAGCACCTGCGCCAGCACCGCACCAACACGACGAGTAGCCAGCAGATCGGGCAAGGGGATCATCGGAGGCGCGTGAGCATACCGCGCCTCCGCGGGGACGCCAGCTCGCCGAAGCACCACCGGTGGGCAAAGGCGGAGGGTGGACGTGGTATGACGCCGCCATGTGCTTCGAACGCTCGGTGGGGCCGGTCTTGCTGCTGGCGTCCCTGCTCGCGCTGTTCACGACGGTGGCGGGCTGCGACCGCGGCCGGGTGCCGCGCGCGCAGCGGCTGCCGTCCGTCGATCACTTCGCGCCGATCGCGGCGCCGCGCACGCCGCGCCACGCCAGCTACAAGATCAGCGCTGCGCTCGATCCCGCCACGCACGTGGTCACGGCTACCCAGACCCTGACGTGGAAGAACTACGGCCAGAGCCCGGTGCAAACCCTGCCCTTTCACCTGTACCTCAACGGGTTCAAGAACGAGTCCAGCTTGTTCATGCGGAGCTCCCGGGGGCGGCATCGCAGCTCGCGCGCCACCGAGAACTGGGGCACGATCGACGTCCTCTCGATCCGGCTCAACGACGAGACCGAGGTCCGCGCGCTGGCCCGGTACGTGGGCCCCGATGAGACGGTGCTCGAGGTGCCCTTGCCCACGCCGCTTGGCGCCGGCGAGACCATCGAGATCAAGATGCGCTTCGTGGCCAAGCTGCCGGAGATCTTCGCGCGCACCGGCTACCGCGGCGACTTCCACATGGTGGCGCAGTGGTTTCCCAAGATCGGGGTCCGAGTCGGCGTCCCGGGCGCGGAGACGTGGGCCTGCGAGCCGTTCCACGTATCGGCAGAGTTCTTCGCGGACTTTGGAACCTACGAGGTCGACCTGACCGTTCCAGATGCCTACGTGGTGGCCGCGACCGGTGTTCTGGTGGCCGCCGAGCGCGACAGCAAGCGAGGCGTGCGCACCTTGCGCTACCGCGCCGAGGACGTCCATGACTTTGCCTGGATGGCCGACCCGTACATGGTCAAGATCTCCGGCACCGCGAAGCTGGCGGCCTCCACCGTCGAGGTCCGGGTCTGGTATCGGCCAGAGCAACATCGCTTCGCCAAGCGCCACCTGGCGGCGGCGATCGGCACGGTGGAGACGATGAGCGAGCTGTTTCTCCCCTACCCCTGGCCGGTGCTCACGATCATCGATCCGCCGATGGACGCGGTGGATGGCGCCGGCGGCATGGAGTACCCCACGCTCGTGACCACCGCGGGTGACAGCGTGTACTCGCGGCCAGGCATCCGGATCCCGGAGATGGTCACCGTCCACGAAGTGGGCCATCAGTGGTTCCAGGGGATGCTGGCCTCCAACGAGGCAGCCGAGGCGTGGCTCGATGAAGGGGTCAACCAATGGTCCAATGGCGTGGTGATGGAGCGCCTCTATGGGCAACCAGGCAGCGTGATGGACTGGATGGACCTGCAGGCAGGGCTCTACGAGGTGACGCGCGCCTCCCTGGACTATCCAAGCTCCATCCCCTCGCCCATCGCGACGGCGGCGCATGCCTTCGTGGACAACGAGGCCTACGGCACCGCCAGCTACCAGCAGACGATGCTGGCGCTGCGCACGCTCGAGGGCGTGGTCGGCAAGGCCAAGCTGCTCTCCGCCATGAAGCACTACGCCCAGACCTGGGCCTTCCGCCACCCCACCGGACGCGACTTCTTCGCCGCGATCTCGGAGCACGTGGGGCAAGATCTCTCGGGCTTTTTCCACTCGGTCTTCCACCAGCTCGGCGGCCCGGAGCTGTCCGTGCGGAGCATGAGCTGCCGCGCCGCACACGAGCCGCGCGGCATCTTCGGCGATGGAGCCAGCCGCAAGGTGGTGACCGAGAGCTCGGCGCCAGCCACCGGCGCGTACCAGTGCTCGGTGATCGTGCAGAACACCGGCCCCTTGCAGCTCGCGGTGGACATCGAGGTGGGGTTTGAAGACGGCACCCGCGAGCGATGGAACGAGACCCAGATCGGCGCGTGGAAGGAGCTGACCTTCGCGCGCAGCTCGCCGATCGCCGAGGTCGTGATCGATCCCGATGACAAGGTGATGATGGCTGATCCGTTGCCGCTGCGGCGACGCAGCCTCGGCGACCCCCGCGCCTCGTACCGGAGCGGCGCCCGGCTGGGGTTCTGGGCGCAGGAGCTGATGCGGGTGGTGGGACCATGAGCGAGACGGGCGAGGCCAGCGAGGAGGCCGGCGAGGCCGGCGAGGTCAGCGAGGCCAGACGGACTCGAGAGCCGAGGGATCCCCACGAGCCGCAAGAGCCACCGGCGCCCCTGGGGCAGCTCGCCGTCGCCGGCTGGAGCGCGCTTGGCCGCTATACCGGCACGCTCTTGACCTTGTTCGTCGTGCAGCTCGCGCTCGCGGCCATGACGATGTTCGCGATGGCCCGCGTCCTCTCCGCCGCCTTCTCGCAGTATCCGTATTTCGATCGCGCGGTGGACGGCGACCTGGCCGGATGGATCTACCTGCTCGGCAACCACCGCGAGGTGTTCGCCGCGGTCGGCTGGCTGGGCTTTGGCGCGGTGCTGGTGTGGCTGCTGGTGTCCTGGTTTCTGCACGCCGGGACCATCGGCGTGCTCGGCGAACGCCCAGAGGGCCGCGCCGCCACCGCCCGTTGCTTTGGCGCCAACGGGGCCTCGGCGTTCTTGTCGCTGATGCGGCTGTCGATCTTGTCGTTGCCGAGCTACCTGC
>JADJJK010000048.1 GCA_016706545.1 Myxococcales bacterium | reverse complement strand
TAGCCGAGGTGAGGCGGATGTTTCGACGGACGTTACGACCGGCGCTGCGATGAGCGCTGTGACGGGTGCTGCAGGTGGTCCGGCAGTGGGCGGCCGACGGAGAGGGGATCGACGCCGGTCGCTTCCATCTCGGCGAGGACCCAGCGCTCGATGGCGCTGTGGCGATCGTAGTCGTCCCAGCGGCCGCGGAGGGGGAGGCCGTCGGGGTCGAGCGGGGGATCGGCGAGAGATGAGAGTCGTGAGGGTGGCGAGGGCTGTGCCGGTGTCCGGGGGAACGAGGGTGACGGGGATGCTGGTGGTGCTGCCGTGTGTGGCGCAGTGGAGGCGGAAGGTGCGGTGGCTGTTGCAGCGTCGGCGCGGCGCTGGATGCGAGTGATCGTGGCGGCGGCGTCCCAGCTATCGACGCGCTCGCCGCGCCAGTGGCACTGGCCGGTGGTGGCGGTCAGCGGCACGGCGGCGTTGGCGGTGTTGGCGGCACGCAGCGCCGGCCAGCCGAGCAGCGGCGGCGCGCGGGCGCGGCGGCAGCGGGACGACGGCGCGGCCTTGCGGATCTTCGAAGGCGAGATCGCCTGTGGCGGATTGCGTGATTCGATAGCCGCGCTCGTGGACGTACGAGTGATGCAGCGAGCAGAGCAACGCGAGGTTGGGCAGATTGGTCTCGCCGCCATCGGCCCAGTGTCGCAAGTGGTGGCCCTCGAGGAACAGACGGTGGTCGCAGCCGGGGAAGCGGCAGGTGCGGTCGCGTAACAAGAGCGCGCGCTTGAGGGCGGCGGGGATGGTGCGGGTCTTGCGGCCGACGGAGAGCGGGGTGGCGTCGGTGACGGTAGCTGCGGCGACGGTGGCGACGACCAGGCCGCAGTCGCAGGCCAGGCGGCGGGTGGCTTGCGGAGAGAGCGCGAGGTCGGACTCGACGGTGAGGGCCACCGGCAGCGAGGCGCCACGGTCGGTGAAGGAGGCGGGCGCGATGGCCACCTCGGTGGTTGCGGAGATGGTGGCGGTGGGGGAGTCGGCGGTGTTGGTGGCTGAGTCGGTAGTCGCGGCGGCTTGCTGCAGCAGCGCCACGGGCACGGTGACGATCAGCTCGACGGGCGAGCGCTCGGCGCTTGCGCCCCGTGCGTAAGACTGGACCAGGGCCATCAGGCCATCGGCGCGGTTGTACGGGCGGCGCGTGGTGGTGGCAAGGCTCCGCGTCTCCGCGGAAGCGCCCGTCGTACGCTCGGCAGGTGCTGGCGCTTCCGCGGAAGCGTCCGACGTTTCCGCGGAAGCCCCCGCCGGCTCGCGCGTGCAGTCCACGGCGGCTTGCTGCAGCACTTGCAAGAACAGCGCGGCCTCGTCGGGGCGCAGGCAGGCCTTGACGCACACCATGCCAGAGGCCGTCGTGGTGTGCGCCACGTAGCGCTCGCTGTCGTGCGGGCGCGTGGCCTTGCTTGCGGCATCTGCACCAAGCACGCCCACTTTGCGGCACACGGTCTCGAGCTGGCTGGCGGTGCAGTGCTGCGCATAGCCAAGGAGCACCGCCTCGGTGGCGGCCGTGGCCACGCGCGTGATGGCGCGCGTCTTGGAATAGGAGATCTTCCCGGCAGACAATGCCTCTGATACTCGCGGCAAGGTGTGCAGCGCCCTGGCCACGCGCAGGTGCTCGCGCGCAGTGCCAAGATCCCAGCCGACGCGCCAGCTCAGCCAGTGCGCGCAGGTGCCAAAGCCCTGGCGGTACCAGCCGCCGGCCGCGTCGAACGTCCGCAGGTCAGCGAGCAGGCGATGCATGGCGGCGTCCAGGTGGACGGCTTGCTCGGCGATGTGTTCGCCGAGGGCTTGAACTTCCTCGACGGAGAGTGGCTCGCGCATGCGTTCTTGTAACATGGCGATTTTCGGCGCCGGACTTCGCGCCTGGCGCGCCTCAGGTGCCGAGGAAGCGTGGGTGGCGCGAAATTTCGTGGGGTGCGCGGGGGATGGGGCTCATTGCGCGCGCAGAGGCCGCGGGGGAAGAGAACGCGGCGGGTTGGCGGCGCGGCGGGTGCGCGGGCGCGGAAGGTGTCAAGAGGAATATTTGGTTTAATATAGATATTGGATAGAAAATCTTTATTTGGATAGTGTGTCCGGCAGGCGGACGCGAGCGAACCGGGATCTGAGATCGAGATCGCGGAACCTCCGCGGAAACGTGGAGTGATCCAAGTCGCAGCGCGTTTCCGCGGAAGCCTCGGGGCTGTGGACGGTGTCGGGCTATGGACAACCGCGCCCGTCGCGACTGGGTAAGTGAGAATGCGCGTAAGCGGCGCGGTTGACCACAGCCCTTGGAGAGGCGCAGGAGGGCCAGGTGCAGCAGGCGTGCCTGAGGGGACATCGCGCCTCTCCACACCGCCTCACAGCCCCTACTGTTTTCAGAACCCTGAGTTTTTTGTTTTGTACCAGAACCCAGAACCCGGAACGGATCGTCAGGTAGCGACAAGGGTGAGCGCGTGGGAGGTGGGTAGGTCAAGCACAGTGGTTGGGTCAAGCACAGTGGTCGGGTCGAGCACGGTGGTCGGGTGGAGCACAGTGGTCGGGTCAAGCACAGTGGTCGGGTCGAGCACGGTGGTTGGGTGGAGCACGGTGGTCGGGTGGAGCACAGTGGTCGGGTCAAGCACGGTGGGCGGTCACGCACGGTGGGCGGGTCGACCCCGATGGCGCCAGGCGTGGTGGCGCCGGCCACTCGACCTTGGTCCGGATCTCCAGTTTGAAGGCCATCACCACCTGCGCGGCGGGCCAGGCGCGCCTGGCTGGCGGTTCATGGGCTCGCGCGGCAGCAACGGGGCCGGTTTCCCGCGATGATGGCGGCATGACGGCCGCGCCGAGGGCGACTCGCATCTACCTGGACCACAACGCGGGCGCGCCGCTCCTGCCGGCGGCGCGGGCTGCGATGCTGGCGGCGCTGGAGCACGGCGGCAACCCGTCGTCGCTGCACGAAGAGGGCCGGCAGGCTCGCCAGGTCATCGAGCGCGCGCGCAACCAGGTGGCGGGGCTGCTGGGGGCGCCGCGAGAGGAGGTGATCTTCACCTCCGGCGGCACCGAGGCAGATCAGCTCGGCATCCTGGGGCTGGCGCAGCGCGCCGAGCGCCAGGGTCGGCCGCGCCGGGTGGCCACCAGCGGCCTCGAGCACCCCGCCGTGCAGGGCGCCGTCCGCTATCTCGTGCGCGCGCTGCGCTGGGAGCGCGTCGAGCTGGCGGTGGATGCGCACGGCCGCTTGCAGCTTCCGGACCGGCCGGAGGCCCTGGGCCTGGTGGCGGTCGGGTGGGTCAACCACGAGCTGGGCGTGCAACAAGATCTCGCCGAGGTCGCCGCGTTTGCTCGGCGCGCCGGCGCGCTGGGCTTCGTGGACGCCGTGCAGGCGGCGGGCAAGCTAGCGCTTGGCCCCCTGACCGCCGCGACCGGTCCGCTCGCGGGCGGGCTAGACGGCGTGGCGATCTCGTCGCACAAGCTGGGCGGGCCCAAAGGCGCGGGCGCGCTGTGGCTGCGCTCGGACGCGGCGGAGGCGCTGCCGCTCGTCGAGGGCGGGCACCAGGAGCGCGGCCGCCGCCCCGGCACCGAGAACCCGGTGGCGCTCGCCGGCTTTGGTGCGGCCGCCGCGGCGGTGGATCTGTCGACGTGGCCCCAGGTGCTGGCGCGGGCCGCCGAACTCGAAGACGGCTTGCGTGCCCAGGGCGCGCGCGTCCATGGCGCGCTGGCCCCGCGCCTGCCCAGCACCGTGAACGTCGCGTTTGATGGCGCCCCTGGGGAATCCATCGTGATGGCCCTCGATCTCGTCGGCGTCGCCGCGTCCACGGGCGCGGCCTGCAGCTCTGGCAGCGTCCAGCCGTCGCCGGTGCTGCTGGCGCTGGGCCTGCCCCCCGCCGCCGCGCGCGAGGCCGTGCGCTTCTCCCTGGGGCCGGGCGTCACCGCGCAGGACGTGCAGACCGTGCTCTCGCTCCTTCCAGACATCGTGGCGCGCGTGCGCCGCTTCGCGTGACGGCGCGAGGCTGCCTATCGACTGGCCCCCAACCGCATGCTCACGTCGCGGCGGCGCCTGGGACCTGATAGATGTCCTCCATCACGTCGATGCCGCACTGGAGCTGGTCGCACCAGTCATAGAACTCGTGGACCATCTTGACGCCACGGAACAGGCCGCCGTGCTGGGGCGCGATGATCTCCACATCCAGCGAGCGCGCCATCTTGGTCCAGGCGCGCAAGGCGCGGTTGCTCTGCATGTAGCGCTGGTGAAACCAGGTGATCCGAGGGATGTGAGCGGCGAGGTCCGTCACCTCCGCGGCGCCATCGGGCGACGCGCCAAGATCTCCGGTGTACAGGATCTTCGACACTGGATCGTACACGTGGAAGTTGCCGCAGGAGTGCAAGAAGTGCGCAGGCAGCAGGAGCAGCTCCGAGGTGCCGAGCTTGAGGCGCATCCCTTCGTCCGGGATCGGCTTGAGGCGCGCCTGAACCAGATGATCCAGGCCAAAGTGCGGAATGAACCGGATCCACAGGTTGGAGGCGTAGGCGTCCGCGTCGGTGGTCATGAGCCAGCCGTTGATGGCGGCGACGATGTCCGGATCCTGATGAGAGAGGAAGATGTACTTGAGCTTGGCTCGGCCGAGCTCCCCGAGCGTGGCGCCGAGCACCCGCGAGTACACCTTGTGGCCACCTGGATCGAGGATGATGCCCTCCCCATGGTCGACGATGACGTGCTGGTTTGCCTGGATGGCCATGCCCGTGCCCGAGAAGTCCTCAAGCAGCAGGTTGCGATGGCCGTCGCGGTCGAATAGTGGCGTCGTCGGCATGGCAGATCACAGGACGTTCGACAGGTCATCAATGGTCTTGCGCATCTCGTAGAACACCACGCCCAGGCGAGCGGACTTGCTGGACAAGCACAGCAGCAAGGTGCCGGTGCTGGCGTTCATCACCGCGGCGTATCCTTCGCTTCCGCGTACCACGATCTCCTGCACCTGCCCCCGCTCCAGCTCGTGCGCTGCGCGTGAGCCAAGGCTCAGGAGCGTCGCCGTCATGCCGCCGATCCGGGTCTCATCCAGGCCACTTGGCAAGGCGCTTGCCAGCATCAGCCCGTCCTCCGAGAGAATCGCGCTCGCGACGATGTCTGGCGAAGACGTGTGCAAAGTCCTTAAGATCCGAGTCAGCAGCTCAGCCCGAGACATGGAGTTTCCTTGCACGAGCGAGGGATTCATCACCGCGAGTGCGAATTCCTTGTAGAGGATCCCCCTTTCAAAGTTTCCGAAAATGAACGAGTTGAACGCGGACAAGTTGACGCAGAAAAATAGTGCCTATCCGACCTATGCGCTCATGTAGCGAGTGAATCAGGCGGCACCGACGGCGCCAGACCGCGGGGTGCGAATATTCGCCGCAGCGCCGCCACAGCCACGGTCCGCGGTGCGGTCAGGCTCGGCCAGGATCCGCGGTGCGGTCAGGCAGCGGTAGCGACGATCTTGACGAAGTCCATGCCGGTGACGATGCCCACCGCGTCGCGGTTGCGGCAGGCGATGACGCGCCGAGCGCCGAGTTCGAAGGCGGTGGCCGCGGCGCGGTGGATCGGCAGCTCGTCTGGCAAGCACACCATGGACGGATCGAGGACCTCATCCACGCGAGTGCCGCGCGGAAGCTCACGGCTGGCGAGGACCTCGACCTGGGTGAACATGCCCACCGGCCACCCCTCATCCGTGACCACGACGCCGCTGACGTGAGCGTCGGCGAGCTTCTCGGTGGCGGCGGAGATGGGGGCGTGGGAGTCGACGGTGACCAGCGGCGCGCTCATCACGGAGCTCAGCGGCAGCTCGACGCGGGCGTCGCGCACGGCGCGGGCCAGGTCGTGCGCGCTCAGGACGCCGGTCAGGTGCGGCCCATCGACCACAAACACCCGGTGGACCTTGCGATCGCGCATCAGGGCCGCGGCCTCGCGCAGGTGCGTGCTGCTGGCCACCACCAGCGGACGGGGGCTCATCAGGTCATCGGCGTCCTTGGCGGGGAAGGCGATGGACGACGAGGCCAGGCGAGCGCCGGTGTGTAGCAGACCCTCACGGATGAGATCGGTGCGAGAGATGACCCCAACCACGGCGCCGTCTTCACATACGGGCACCGCGGACACGAGGTTGCGGCCAAGGAGCTGCGCGACATCGCGGATGGGGGTGCCGCGCTCGACGGAGATGACGTTGGCGGTCATGTACGACGACACGAGCTGGTCGAAGGGCTTCATTTGGCACCCAGTCGTTGCCAGCGGCGTGCCATGGAGCCCAAGGCCGCCTTTGACGGGCGAAGCGGCGAACCTGTTGTTTGTGCGCAGGGGCGCCAAAGCCGCGCATGAAAATTGCGCAGCAGGCGGTCTCGAGAGGCGCAAGGTTTGCGCGCGGCAGCGCCTACCAGGTGTCGATGTTGGGGCGCTTCTTGCCGACGCGGGGCGTCGGAGGCGGCGCGGCGTCGAGCGTGGTGGTGATCCAGCGTCGCGAATCGGCTGGATCGATCACGTCGTCGAGCTCGAAGTGAGTGGCCGCGGACAGCGCCTTGCCACGCTGGTAGGACTCGGCGACGCGAGCCTCGAAGGCGGCCTGCCGTTGCACGGGGTCTGCGATCGCGGCGAGCTCGCGGCGAAAGCCGAGGCGGACCGCGCCCTCGACGCCCATCGCGCCGAGCTCGCCGGTGGGCCACGCGACAGTGAACAGGGGCGCCTTGAAGCTGCCGCCGGCCATGGCCTGCGCACCAAGGCCGTACGCCTTGCGCACCACGATGGTGAAAAACGGCACCGTCAGGTTGGCGCCGGTGACGAACAACCGGCTGGCGTGCCGCACCATGGCGGTGGCCTCGGCGTCTGGCCCCACCATGAAGCCGGGCGTGTCGCAGAGGAACAAGATCGGCAGCTCGTGGGCGTCGCAGAGCTGCAGAAAGCGCGCGGCCTTGTCGGCGCCGGCGGCGTCGATGGCGCCGCCGAGGTGCATGGGGTGATTGGCGACGATGCCAAGCGCGCGCCCGTCGACGCGGCCGAGCGCGGTGATCATGCCAGGGCCGAACGCGCGCCGCAGCTCGAGCACCGAGTCCGTATCGCAGAGCGCGGTCAGGACCTTGCGCATGTCGTAGCTGCGCACGCGCTCGGCGGGGATCACCGTGCGCAGGGCCCGTGGATCCCCGGCCTCCCACGTGGTGGCGCGCGCGCCGAAGTAGCCCAGGTACTTGCGCGCCAGGGTCACCGCCTCCGCTTCGCTCTGGGCCAGGACATCGATCACGCCGTTTGGGCCCTGGACGGAGGTGGGGCCGATCTGCTCGGGCGCGAACACGCCGAGGCCGCCGCCCTCGATCATCGCCGGGCCGCCCATGCCGAGGTTGGCATCCGGGGTGGCGATGATGACATCGCAGCATCCGAGCAAGGCCGCGTTGCCAGCGAAGCAGCGCCCGGAGGCGATGCCGATGAGCGGCACCGCGCCGCTGAGCTCGGCGAAGCGGAGGAACGCCAGGCAGTCAAGGCCCGCGATCACCGTGGCGTCGGTGTCGCCGGGCCTGCCGCCGCCGCCCTCGGCGAACAGCACCACCGGCAGGCGCTGGCGTCGAGCCAGCTCGAACAGGCGATCTTTTTTCAGGTGGTTCCACATGCCCTGCGTGCCGGCGAGCACGGTGTAGTCGTAAGACAGCGCGACCACGGGGCGTCCATCGACGCGGCCGACGCCGCCGACCAGGCCGTCGGCGGGGGTCTGCTCCATCAGCTCCTGCAGCGGGCGGCGGCTGCGCTGGGCAGCGACCAGGAGCGGTCCGTACTCGATGAAGGAGCCGGGGTCGCACAGGGCGGCCAGGTTGTCGCGGGCGGTGCGGCGCCCCTGGGCGTGGCGCCTGGCGACGGCCTCGGGCCTGCGCTCATCGAGGGTGAGCGCGTGGCGCTCGAGGACCTCGCGCAGGTCGTCGCGTAAGTCGTCGCGCAGGTCGTCGCGGCGCGCGGGCTCGGGCGGCGTGGCGGAGAGAAGAGCGCTGGCCGCGACCGCCGCGGCGGCCGGCGCCAGGGACTCCACGCCGACGGCGGCGCTGGCGCGCGGCGCGGACTCGAGGGGCGCGCTGGCGGCGCTGGCGGCCATGCGCCCCAAGAGCTCGCCCGCGCGCACTGCCTGGCCCACCGCGACCGCCAGCGACTCGACGACGCCGTCGGCCTCGGCCTCCACGGCGTGCTCCATCTTCATCGCCTCCAGATAGAGCAGCGGCTCGCCGGCGCGCACGCGCCGTCCGGGCGCCGCGGCGATGGAGATCACGGTGCCCTGCATGGGCGCGACGATGAGGAGCTGACGGTCAGGCACGCTCACCGCCGCGGGCCGTACTTGCGATCGAAGAAGCTCTCCATCGCGGCGAGGAAGGCCTCCAGGTTGGCGTGCTGCGGGACCGAGATGCGGCAGATCTGGACGTTGTCGCGCTTCTGCGCGTTCTTGACGGCCTCCGGCAGCGAGCCCTGGGTCGACTCCTGCGGGTTTATCACGTAGAACCAGTCCGGCCTTCCGCCGCCGGTGGACTGGCCGTAGCTGACCCGGCTCTTGACCAGCCCTGGCGCGCGCGCCAGCAGATCTTCGACGAACTCGTCCACCAGATCCGCGTGCTCCGTGGGCGCCGGCGGCAAGTAGAAGGAGAGCAGGCCAGAGGACAGGCCGTCGGCGGCCTGCTCCGGCGAGATGGAGTACAGCGTGATCTCGTGGCCGCGCGCGGAGAGCGCGCTGCGGATCCCCTGGGCGAGCTGCACGGTGTGCGCGCCGATCTGCTGCATGCGCGCCGGCAGATCGGCGAGCCCCTCGCTGAGGTCCGCGAGCTGCGAGGGCCTGGCGAACGAATCAGCGTCGCGCCCTAGCTCGCGCGCGCGCCCCATGATGGCCTGCGCCAACGGATCTCGCGCGCAAGCCGCCACGCCCAGCGTGGACTTGCCCTTGGTGAAGTACTTGGAGCCGCTCTTGACGAGGAGAAACGGCCAATCGCTGGCGAAGTCGCGCTGGAACAGCGCGTACATCGGCGCCAGCGTAGTGTCGATGAGGATCGGGACGCGCTGGCCGAAGCGCTGCTCGTGGGCCCGCATCGCGTCCATCAGCTTGGCGAAGTCGTGGACCTGCAGCTCTGGGTTGGTGGGGGTCTCCAGGAACACGCACGCGGGCGCGCCGGCCAGCGCCTGCAGCCCTTCGATCACGCGATCGATCAGGGTGATCGGCCGACCGCTGGCGTCGTGGCCCATCACCGGCAGCGGCGCCGGGACGATCGGACACTGGAGCGGCAGCACCTCGGTGATGAGCTGTCCGGTCCCGCCGTAGCCGTTCTGCGCAAAGAACAGGGTCACAGGCCTTGGCCCCAGCACCTGGGCGGCGGCGGCGAACAGGGCGGCCTCCGCGGCGAGCCCGGTGCAGAAGTAGCTGGCGTCGGTGATCTGCGGAAAGATCGCGCGCAGCTTGCCGGTACACGTGGCCTCGGTGGCCTCGGTGAACTGGCGCGGCGCCAGGCCCGCAGCGCGCTCCAGCTCGTGCAGCGCGTCCGCGGCCAGGAGCGCCGCCACCGTGCGCTTGCGGATGAGCTGGATGCCGTGCGGGTCGACGCGCGCGGGATCGCAGAGGAGCAGCACGCCGCCGCCGGGCACGGCGTAGCAGACCGCGTCGGCGGCCACGGACCGAAGGTCGCCCTCGAAGGGCTGCTGCCGCACCCAGACGGTCAGCGCGTCGGCTGAGCCGTCGCCACCGTCGGCACGCGCCGGCAGCGGGCCGGTCCAGAGCTCGTGCAGCGTCACTCGCTGATCGCGCAGCGCGGCGCGCTTGCGCTCGGAGATGGGCAAGGTGCCCTCTGCGTAGATGCGCACCGGCGCGGTGCGGCCCGGCGCCTCGATGATGGCGAGCCACGGCTTGGTCACCGAGGCGAACGAGAAGGCGCGCGCGGCGCCGTGCTTGGCTCGCAGGTACAGCTCGTACACGGTGGACAGGGGCTGGCCGAGCCGGGCGTAGTCGTATGGCAGGCCGCAGGCGAAGAGCAGCTCGCGCAGCCGCGCCGGATCCTTGATGTCCTCGTCGAGGATCTGGGCCACGGTCCGGGCGAAGCGCGCGCCGAACCGCTCCTCGGAGTCGAAGCGCGGCAGGTCATACGTGGTGGCGTGGACGTCCCAGTCGTCCGGCAGCGCCCCGGCCTGGCCTAGCAACCGCGGCAACACGCGCACAAGCTGGGTCGCGAAGTCTGCCGGGAGGAGGCTCGCCTCCTGGGTGGTCTGCTGATCGGCGATGTGGCTGGACATGAGGGCTCCGTAGCCGCGGAGTATATCGCCGCCCTCCGTCGATGTCCGCGGCGACGGCCACGCGATCTCCTGGGCTCAAGGCCGACTACAGCAACACGCCGCCAACAGGGACCCCGGCGTCCGACGCGGGGACGCCAGCGTCCGGGCCGCCCGACGGCGCCGCGGGAGGCTGCGACGGCGGAAGCTGCGGCAGCGCCGGGGGCTGCGACGACGATGGAGCGCCAGCGGACGGCGACGGCGTGATCTGCGGCGGCGCCAGGGGCTGCGACGGCGCCGCCCCTGGGACGACGAGCGGTGGCACGCCGAGCGGCGCGGTGCCTGCCGGGTCGCTCGCCTCGGCCGCGAACGAGGCGCCCAGCTCGACGACGAGGCGGCGCAGGCGGACGGCGCGCGCGGCGGCGTCGGTGGCGTAGCGCGGCTTCTTCTGCGCGGCCTCCTCGAGCAACTTGGCGGCCTCGGTGAGCGCGTCGCGCGCGCTGGTGAGCTTGGCCACGGCGCGCCAGTACTCCACATCCCCCCTGAGCTGCTCGAGGAGCGCGCGCTGCTCTCTTCGCTCCGGATCTCGCGCCAGAAACGCGGCTTGCTCGAGCTGCGCTGCAGCGGCGTCCACCTCCACCACCTTGCGCGCGGACAGCTTGGCCGCGGCTTGCTCCATCAGCATGGTCAGGTACCAGGAGGTCAGCTCTGGCTCACTGCGGGTCTCTCGGTCGACGCACTCGGCGGAGAGCGCCAGCGCGATGGGCTTCCACGGCTTGCCCTCGAGCGCGCGCTCGCCCCAGGGCGGGAAAGCCCGACCGCGCTCGGCCACCACCCGCTCGGCGTCGCAGCGCAGCACGTAGCGCTGGCTGTTCCAGCGGCCCAGCAGCACGGCGGCGCCCGCCCCAGCGCCAGCGCCACCAGCACCGAGAGCACCGCCCACCGACCCCAGCGACGACCGCCGCGCAGCTCGGCGGCGACCGCGTCATCGTCGAACTCCTCTTCTCGTGCGCCCCGCCGCCCGGCGTTGCCCGCCGCGCCGGCGCTGCTCGTCGCCTCGGCGCTCCCCGCCGCGGCGCCAGCACCCGGCGCTGCCACCACGCGATCGCGCAGCTCGCGCACGGCGTCCGCGGTGCGCTGCAGCCGGTGCGAGTCGCCGACCGCGCCGACCTCGGCGCCCGCGCTCGACCGCGCCGACCTCGGCGCCGCCGCCGCGCCGCCCTCGGCGCTCGCGCTCACCGCGCTGGCGCTGTCCGCGACAGCGGGCGCCGCCACGCTCGCCGCTTCGCCCACGCCACCGGATGCAGCTTGCGTGTCGACAGGTGCCTGCGCCGCCGCTTGCGCTCCCTCTGGTCCCTGGCGTGATCCCTTTTCGGTCATGGCGCCACCTCCACGCGGTTACGGCCGTGTCGCTTGGCGCTGTAGAGCGCGGAGTCAGCTCGGTCAGTGAGCTGATGCGCCGTCTCCAGCGCTGGCGAGGTGCGGAGCTGCGCGACCCCGACCGACAGCGTCATCACCACGCGAGGTCCGCCGACCACCTCGATGGGCGCCTCGGAGACCCGCTGGCGCATCCGCTCGCCGACCTCCCAGGCTCGACCGGCGTCGGCGCGCGGCAGCACGGCCAGGAACTCCTCCCCGCCGTAGCGCACCAGCAGATCACCGCCGCGGATCGCGGTGCGCAGCCGGCGCGCGATCTCCGCCAGCACGTGGTCGCCCACCAGGTGGCCGTGCGCGTCGTTGATGCGCTTGAACTCGTCGATGTCGATCAACGCCACCGACAGCGGCCGGTCGTTGGCCACCGCGGCCTCGAGCTCCCCTGGCAGCCGCTGGGTGAGAAACTCGCGGTTGTACGCGCCGGTGAGCGGATCGGTCACCGCTACGCGGTGCAAGCGGACGTTCTCGATGTCGAGCGCGATGGTGGTGGCGAGGAAGCGCACCAGCTCCAGGTGCTGGGTGGTGAACGCGCCAGGCTGCTCGCTGGTCGTGGTGACCACGCCCACCCGCTGGCCCCTGGCGGTCAACGGCACACAGATCATCGAGGCGATCGGCGTCCGATGATCGGTCAGCGGCACAAAGCGAGGATCCTCGGCCACGTCGGCGATGAGCGCCGCCTCGCCGTGCAGCGCCACCCACCCGGCGACGCCCTCGCCCACCGCGAAGGACAGCGTGTGGACCCGCTCGGTGTGAAGCCCATAGGCGGCCTTGGCCAGGAGGCGCTCGCGGCTCGCGTCCAGCAGCATCACGGAGCAGGCCTGCGCGCCGATGAGCTTGCAGATGAGCTCGGAGATCCGCGACAGCAAGATGTGCGGGTCGAGATCGGAGGCCACCAGCTTGCCGATCTCGAACAAGACCGCGGGCAGACGCGCGATAAGCTCCGGCGTCATGCTCGCTCACCCTGTGGCCCGCGCTGGGTCACGGTTGCTCGACGTATCCGATGAACGGGAGGTTCCTGTACTTCTGGGACACGTCGAGGCCGTAGCCGACGACGAAGAGGTTCTCGATGGTGAAGCCGAGGTAGTCGATCGGGACCTGCCGCTCGGAGCGCGCTGGCTTGTGCAAGAGCGAGCACAGCCGCAGGCTGGCAGGCCGCCGCGTCGCCAGATTTTGCAGCAGGTAGGCCACGGTGTGCCCGGTGTCCACGATGTCCTCGACGACGATCACATGTCGCCCCTCGACCGGCCGGCTCAGATCCTGCGTGATCTGCACGACTCCCGACGACACGGTGGAGTCGCCGTACGAGGAGATGCCGATGAAATCAAGCACCACCGGCAGCGCGATGTGCCGCACCAGGTCCGCGAGGAACACCA
The DNA here is from genome assembly GCA_016706545.1 of Myxococcales bacterium. Classification (GTDB taxonomy): domain Bacteria; phylum Myxococcota_A; class Polyangia; order Haliangiales; family Haliangiaceae; genus JABFXX01. The sequence goes on along the minus strand of JADJJK010000048.1, from coordinate 38,218 downwards.
CCGAGCCCTTCAAGACGCCCACCACGACGACGTCGGCGGCGCCGATGAGCGGCTGGTAGTCAGCGGTGATCTTGGCTCCCAGCTCGGCTGTGCGCTGCGCGATGGCGTCGGCAGAGATGAGCTCGCGGAAGGGATCGGGGGTCCGATTCCAGTGCGGAAACGCAGTCATAAGAAGGGAGCTTACCAGCCCGCCGCGCGCTCTGGCGAACCTGCGTCGAAAAACGAGAGGCTCCTGACGTCCTGGCGGCGCGGGGATCCTGCAGGAGTCGCCCAAACCGCGCTATGCTCAGAGGCGGTATGGTCGCACCAGGCTCGGAGCTAGATCCTCACCTCAGCGCCTTGGTTGGCGACACCTCGTCCGAGTCCGACGTTCCGCGCCGAAACCGGGTGTTTTGCAACCGGAACCTGCGGATGAACCAGATCGAGATGATCGGGTTCGACATGGACTACACGCTGGCGCTCTATCACCAGGCCAAGCTGGAGGAGCTGTCCATCGAGCTGACCCTGGGCAAGCTGATCGACAAGTGGGGCTATCCCACGGAGATCAAGGGGCTCACGTATGACCCGCAGTGGGCCATCCGCGGCCTGATGGTGGACCGGCAGCTCGGCAACGTGTTCAAGATGGACCGGCACTCGTACGTCGGCCGCTGCTACCACGGCTACCGGCGGCTGACGGTGGACGAGCGGCGCGCTGCCTATGGCAACGAGAAGATCAACCTGTCGAGCGACCGGTATGAATGGATCGACACGCTGTTTGGCTTGCCCGAGGTGGTGATGTACATCGCCATGGTGGACTGGACGGACCGCCACGGCCCGGGCTCCGGCTTGCCCCCTTACGACAGGCTCTTTGGAGATATCCGCACCGCCATCGACGAGGCGCACCGCGACGACACGCTCAAGAGCGTGATCAAGTCCAAGCTCCCTGACTACATCGTCAAGGATCCGATGCTGGCCGAGACGCTGCACAAGCTGCGCTCCGCCGGCAAGAAGCTGTTCGTGCTGACCAACTCGCTGTGGGACTACACCGACGCGGTGATGAGCTACTTGCTCGACGGCGAGCGCAAGGCGTCGTCGTGGCGCAGCTACTTCGACTACATCATCGTCGGCGGCAACAAGCCGGCGTTCTTCAACGAGCAACGGACGTTCGCGGTGGTCGACCCGGCGACCAACAAGCTGGTCCCCGGCGAGGTCAAGCAGCTCTCGCGCGACAAGGTCTACCAGGGCGGCAACGTCATGGACTTCGAGGCCATGACGCAGATCCGCGGCGATCGCGTCCTCTACATCGGCGACCACATCTACGGCGACATCCTGCGCCTGCGCAAGCACCACATGTGGCGCACCGCCATGGTGCTGCAGGAGCTGGAGCGAGAGATCGCGGTGGCCGACCGGCTCGAGGCGCAGATCCGGGACCTCGACCTCCTGGATCGCCGCCACCGCAACCTGGAGTCCGAGATCGACTACCAGGTGATGCGACAGAAGAAGATCCAGCGGCTGCTCGACGAAGACGCCACCAACCCCGCGATGAGGAGCAAGCTCGAGGAGGCCAAGCGCAGCACCCGCGCCGTGCTCGAGTCCTGGCGAGACCGCGCCAGCCTGATGAACGCCGAGGTCGACGCGCTCGAGGCCAAGGTCGACCGCACCTACAACCCGTACTGGGGGAGCTGCCTGCGCGAGGGCAACGAGAACTCGCGCTTTGGCGAGCAGGTCAACGACTACGCCGACCTCTACACCTCCCGGGTGTCAAACGTGGGCCACTACTCGCCGCTGCGCTACTTCCGCGCGCCGCGCCGGCCGATGCCGCACGAGATCTAGCGCTCGCACGTCCCTCCAGCTCGCCCGGCGGCGGCGCAGGCGCCGAGGCGCAGCGCCGCGCCACGCTCACGGCGAGAGCTCCACGAACTGCTCGACCGCCAGGTACCGGCTCGCGATCGCGCGCCGGAGCGCCTCCTGGTAGTGCGCGCGCGCCTGCGGCTGCTTCTCCGCGGCGAGCTGGGTCCGGTAGAACCCCTCGTAGTAGTCGTCGGGGAACACATCCAGGGCCAGCCGCGCGCGCCGCGCGCTGGCCACCCGGCCATCCCGCCAGGCCCGCACCACCGACAGCTCGGCCCCGGGGGCGATGCGCGTGTCCGCCTCCTGTCGCCACGCGCCGCCGGAGAACACGAGCTGGCGCCCGATGCGCGTGCGGCTGTGCGCGCCCTTGATCGGCCGGCCGGCGTCGTCGAGCAGCTCCAGGGTCAGCCACAGCGCTGGCGTCGGCGTCGTCGGCAGGTAGTGACCCGCGCCGACGTTGGTCGCCACGCCGCGCACGGTGACGACGCCGGTCCCCGAGCGCGACGCGGTGAGCTTCACCGCCACGCCCTGGCGCACGGTGTCGGGATCATGGATGCCGCGAAAGCTGTGCTCGCGGTTGGGCATGTGGCAGTGCTGGCACTGCACGCCGCGCCGCATGTACGGCCCCTGCAGCCACTCGCGATACGTGTCCAGCAAGGGTCGCCCTGCCACCGCCTGGCGCGCCGGGAGCTGGTGACACGGCAAGCAGAAGTCCGCGCGCTCGTACACCGCCGCCTCGAGGCGCGGGTACCCCGGCAGCGGCAAGAGCGACGGCGCGATATGCGGCGGCCCGAGCCGCTGCCAGCGCCGCACATGGCAGGACGCGCAGGTGACCCCCTCCGCGGCCAGCTCGGCAGAGTAGCCCGCGTGCTCGACGTACCGCCCGTCTGCGCCTGCGAGCCGCTCTCGCTGCTCGGCCAGCGGGCCGTGACAGCGCTGGCACGACGAGATGGCGGCGGCGCTCAGATCGGCGACCCCGCCGCGGACGATCTGCGCGCGCAGGCCCGGCGAGTACGCCGCTGCGTGGATGGAGCTGCGCCACTGCGCGGCCTGGGCGGCGTGGCAGCGCGCGCACTGCCGCCAGGACAGGCTGGCTTGCGCGGGAGCCAGCGCGGCGGGCACGGGCCCCTGCGGCGCGATGACGCCGCCAAACACCGCCTCGGCGGCGGGATCCCCGCGGCCCGGCCAGACCCCAGCCTCGGTGGGCGCCGTGCGATCCGCCGCGATCGCCGCATCCGGAAGGCGCGGCAGCTCCCCGCCGGCGGCGCGGGGACCACGCAAGCTGGCCACGTACTCGGCCAGCGCCCACAGCTCGCCGCTTGGCAGGCTGAAGGCCGGCATGGCCGTGCCCGGCAGGCCGGTGGCGATGCTCCTGGCCGCAGCCACCCGCACCGCGCCCGGGTGCATGACGTCATGCGGCCTCCGCACGCCTGCGCTCAGATCATACGGCGGCGCCGCCAGCCCTGCGGCGTCGCGCAGGCCCAGCGCCGCCGGACCATCGCCGCGACCGCGCGCGCCGTGGCACACCGCGCAGGCTCGCTCGTGCCAGAGCCGCGCGCCCAGGGCGAGCTGGCCGGCGTCTCCGGGCGCCGGCTGGGGCCCAAGCTCGACGCGCCCCCGCGCGCGCGGCGAGCTTGCGCCGAGCGAGCTCGCCAGCGCCAGCACGACATCGACGAGGAGCTCGCGCTGACGCGCATCGAGCGCGTCGGCGAAGCCGGGCATGGAGGTGCCGGGGACCCCATGCTCGATGGCGGCGCGCAGGTCCGCGCGGTCCGGCAAGATATCGCCTGCCGCAGCGCGCCACTTGAAGGGCCCGCGGATCAGATCTCGCGGCAACGGGGCAAGCCAGGGCCGCGCCGGTCCATGTCCATCACCGGCGGCGCCGTGGCACGGCGAGCAGAACCGGCCGTAGAGCGCCCCGCCCTCCCCGGCTTGGGCCACCGCTGGGGCCTGCCCGCCGCCAGGCGCGGCCGGACCACGCTGCGCCGCAGCCGGCCGCAGCAGCACCATCATCGTCGCCACGACAAAGGTCCAGCCAGCGCGCTGCATGCTCGCAGGCTGCCGCAAACTGGCGCGGTCCACCAGCCGACCTGCCGGAAACCGCGCGCCGCGCGCGCCGCGCCAACGCGATGCGTCGACCGCCAACCTGTTTGCGACGTTGCGAGATTGCCGTGACTTGGGCTAAGCAAGCCGCTTCAGCGAACTGTTTGATCGCCGCACGCGATCGCTAGGACCCCCATGATCCGCACTAAGCTCCTTGGCCTTGGCTCGTACGTCCCCGACCGCGTGGTCACCAACGATGATCTGCGATTCCTGAACGACCAGCACATTCGCCAGGAGCAGCCGGTCATCGAGACCAACGATCAGTGGATCCAGCAGCGGACCGGCATCCGCAGCCGGCGGTACGTGCCGGCTGATGGCTCGGTCAACACGAGCGACCTGGCGCTGGCCGCCGCGCAGCGCGCGCTCGACGACGCCGGCGCCAAGGCCGAGGACATCGACTGCATCATCCTGGGCACGCTGTCTCCGGATATGCACTTCCCCGGCACCGCGGTGTTCCTGCAGAAGAAGCTGGGGATCTCTGGCCGCAACTGCGCCTGCTTCGATATCCGCCAGCAGTGCTCGGCGTTCGTGTACGCGCTGCAGATGGCCGACGCCTTCATCCGCGCCGGCACCTACCGCCGCATCTTGCTGGTCGGCGCAGAGCTGCACAGCCACTCGATGGACTTCTCCACCCGCGGCCGTGACGTCGTGGTGCTCTTTGGCGACGGGGCGGGAGCCATGCTGCTTGGCCCCACCGAGACCGAGGACGAGCGCGAGGGCGTGCTGTACACGGCGGCCTACGCCGATGGCTCCGGCGCGATGGACCTGTATCTCCACATCTTCAACATCGCCCACCGTCCGTACATCGACTACAACGCCCTGGATCGCGAACAGAACCAGGTGATCTTCCCGCAGATGGACGGCAAGCGGGTCTTCTTGCACGCGGTGCGCGGCATGGTGATGGCCGCGCACGCCGCGCTCGCCAAGACCAACATGACCTGGGATGACATCCAGTGGTTCGTGCCGCACCAGGCCAACCTCCGCATCAACGAGAAGGTGGTCGAGGTCGCCAAGATCCCACCGGAGAAGGTGCTCAACACCATCGAGTGGTACGGCAACACCACCGCGGCGACGATCCCGCTCACCATCGACTACTGGCGCCAGCAGGGGAAGGTGAAGAAAGGGGATCGGGTCCTGTCGGCGGTGTTTGGCTCTGGCTACACCTGGGGCGCGGCGATCTTCCAGGTCTAAGACCGGGCCGCCAAGGCCGGGCCGCCAGGCCGGGCCGCCAAAGACAGCGATTGACACCCGCCGGTGGCTCCGGCGATCCTCGCCCAATGCGTAGGGCCCCGGTTTCGCTCGTCCTGCTGTGCTCGTGCCTCTTTCTGGCCGCCTGGCTGGGAGGGTGTTCGCCGTCCTCGGACCTCCGCCTGGCGGAATCCTCGTCGGAGCTGACCGGGATCTTCGTGGACAACAGCGGCAACTTCGGGGATATCCAGGTGGGCAGCACCTCGGCCCCGCTCATGGTCACCGTCTATCCATCTGGCGCGGGCTCGAGCTACGACACCGTGACCGACGTGCAGAAGAGCTGCGCCAACTTCGTGGTGATGCCCGGCCTCTTGCCCGCCGAGGTGTCCAAGTACTGCAGCGGTGGCCAGCTACCGGCCAAGACCTCCGCAGTGAACGCCAACGCCGCGCCGATCTGCGAAGGCGGCTACGAGACGGTCGAGTACGCATTTCCCGCCTACTTCATGCCCACCGTGGCCGGCCCGCAGAGCTGCGTCGTCACGCTGACGATCAGCGGGCTGGAGAAGACCGTGACGCTGGTGGGCAACGGCCTGCCGCCGCCGCGCGAGATCGAGCTGTCGCGCAGCTCGGTGGCGTTCGGCGAGGTGCGGGTCAACAACGACAGCACCGCGCAGACCATCGTGGTCAGCAACACAGGATCCACGCCGCTGACCATCACCTCCGCCGCGGTGAGCGGCAGCGACAAGTTCGTGCTCAGCGGCTCCACCGCCTCCATCGCCGGCAACTCCTCGTACACCTATCAGCTCACGTGCCGTCCGACGGTGACCGGCGCCATCTCCGCGAGCTTCCAGATCGCCAGCAACGACCCCGATGAGGGTCTGGTGTCGGTGCCGCTGTCGTGCACCGGCATCGACTCCGCGCTCAACGTCATGCCTAGCCCCATCACCATGCCGCCAGCGCGCGTGTCCGAGCCGCAGGAGCTGATGGTCACGCTGCAGAACGCGGGCACCGCGGCGATGAACCTGACCTCGGTCGACCTGGCCGGCACCGACCTGGTGCTGGTCAACGCGCCGCCGCTGGGCATGATCCAGCCCCAATCGCAGGTGACGGCGCGGGTGCGCTTCATGGCCAAGAGCGAGACCCCGGTCAGCGGCATGCTGACCGTCAAGTTCGACCAGAACAAGGTCCAGCTAGTGAGCGTCTCGGCCCAGGCCAAGCTCGCGGGCCTGTCGATCCTGCCGGATGGGGAGGTCAACCTGGGCGCGGTCTGTGTAGGCAGCGCGATCGACGAGGAGTTCACCGCGGTGGCCATCGGCGGCGCCAACTTCCGCATCTCCAACGTGCGCGCCTCCGGAGCGGGCTTCTCGCTCGCCTCCGCCTCCGGACCGTTCGACTTGATCGGCGGCGGCGTGAACCGCATCGTCATGCGCGCGACCGCGCGGCCCACGGTGGCTGGCGTCATGAGCGGGAACCTGGAGATGGACACGGACATCCCTGGCCAGCCCCGGCGAATCGTGCGCCTCGCCGCCACCGCGATCGCGGCGGGCGTCGGCGCCGCCCCTGCGGACTTTGATTTCGGCTCGATGCTGGTCAACGAGCCGACCAACGTGCAGCGCTTCGCGCTGGCCAACTGCAGCGGCGGCCCGCTCACGATCTCGAACGTGACGATCGGCGGCAAGGACCTGGAGGACTTCCGCGTCGTCGAGCAGCCGGCCGCCGGCAGCATCGCGGTGGGCTCCTCCATCACCTTCCCGGTGGAGATGCGGGCGCGCACCGCCGGCAGCAAGAGCGCCACGATCATCGTCACCCACAGCGCCGGGGTCACCGAGATCCCGCTCATCGGCGACGGCTTCTTGCCACCGCAGCCGGTGGAGCCGATCGGCACGTACTACGCATGCTCCACCAGCGAGGGCAGCGCGGGCCTGCTGCTGCTGGCGATGGGCGCGATCCTGCTGCTGCGGCGCCGTCGGCGCTGAGGGGCGCGGTAGTGCTAGGTGCGCAGGCTGGAGGCGTGGCATCGCATCATGAAGTTGGCCAGCGCGCGGCTCGCCCGCGCGGTCGCGAACATCAGCGCCACGCCGGAGCGTTCGTCCCCCACGACTCGAACCACGCGCGCGGGTAACGCCACCTCGCCGTCTGGCAGTTCCAGCCGCACGAGCCCCTCCACGCCAACTGCCACGACCTGCGTCGTACACAAGAACAAGCCGCGCTGAGACAGGTTGTCCACCAGCCCCTCCACGATGGCGTCCTGCAAGTGGAGCTGCGCACGCACGCGCACTGAAACCCGAGCTGCGGTGCGTTGCTCCACCGCGCCACGCTACCTTCACCCAGCATTCGCCTTCAATATTCGGTACGTTTGAACACCTGTATTTCTGAATAAATTGCGTTCTCACGCTCCTCTCACGAGGTCGCGTACGGCGCATGAGACGCCCCGGTGTTGGTGCCGAGTACCCTAGATAGCTGGCCAAATCCCTGACAAACCCTTGCGTTCCCAAGACCGGTCGTGCAAAGTGCGGTCCGACTTCGCAGGGGCCCATAGCTCAGTCGGTAGAGCACCGGCCTTTTAAGCCGAGGGTCGAAGGTTCGAATCCTTCTGGGCTCACATCTGACAACTTGACCCTATCGTCCAGCCGGCCTAGGACACCAGCCTTTCACGCTGGTGACGCGGGTTCGAATCCCGCTGGGGTCGCCATCACGGCTGCTACACACTCATCTTCACCGGCACCTGCCGGGGTTGGTGAGCTGGATGGCGTGCCGAGAGGCGCTTGGTCGCGTCGCTTGCGCCGCGATCGAAGCAAGCTCGCGCCGCGCAGTGCCAGTTGCCTGCCGGTCGCTGGCTCACTCCGCTTGCAGTGCCAGTTGCCTGCCGGTCGCTGGCTCACTCCGCTTGCAGTGCCAGTTGCCTGCCGGTCGCTGGCTCACTCCGCTCGCAGCCGCGCCAGCACCGGGTTGTGATCAGAGAGCCCCGAGCCATCGAGCACCTCGACGTGATCGATGGTGGCCGCGCGAACCACTACGTGATCGATCTCCAGGGACTTCTCGCTCGGCGCCGCGCGTGGCCGGGTGGCGCGTCCGCCAGGCGCCGGCGCGCCGATGGTGAAGCCTCCGCCCAGGCGCGCCGCGACCGTGGCGCGATCGGCGTTGAAGTCCCCGCCCAGGACTACCGGCTGCTGCCAGCTCCGAGCGCACGCGGCCAGCTCCTCCCACTGCCCCGGGTGGTCCTCGCCGTAGGTCAGGTGCGCGCAGACAAACCGCACGCCCTGGTGCTCCACCGCGAGAAAGCCCTTGCCGCGGTCGTCCGAGAACACGATCTGGTGGACGACCGTCGCTGGCCCGGCGGACACCACCACCAGGTACTCCGCCGGATCGGCCAGCACCGACGAAGCCTGGCGCGGCCGGGGCACGCGCGGGTAGCGCATGGCCAGCACGCAGGCCGGTGGCACGAGCTGCGCGCGCAGCCTGGTCAGGAGATCTCCGCTGACCTCTTGCAGGAGCTGCAGGTCCACCGCGGGCACCGCCGCGACGATACGCGCCGTCAGGGCGACGACGCGCGCGTCCTCCTCGGGATAGGCGGCGATCGCGGGCTCGTTCCAGTTCTCCGCGTGGATGCGGTGAAGCACGTTCCACGTGATCAGCGACAGCGAGCGTGACACCTGCGCACCCTACGCCACGGCGCCCGCTGGAGGAAGACCGCGGCGGCTCGACCCGACCACCGTGCCAGGCCCGAACCACCGTGCCAGGCCCGAACCACCGTGCTTGACCCAACCACGGTGCCAGGCCCACCCACCGTGCTCGACCCAACCACCGTGCTGCGCCTACCCACCTCCCACGCGCTCACCCTTGTCGCTCAACTAGCGATCCGTTCCGGGTTCTGGGTTCTGGTACAAAACCAAAAAAACTCAGGGTTCTGAAAACAGCAGGGGCTGTGCGGCGGTGTGGAGAGGCGCGCCGCCCCCTCAAGCACGCCTGCTGCACCTTGCCTCCTGCGCCTCTCCAAGGGCTGTGGTCAACCGCGCCGCTCGCGCGCATGCCCACTTGCCCAGGCTCGACGGGCGCGGTTGTCCATAGCCCGACACCGTCCACAGCCCCGACGCTTCCGCGGAAACGCGCTGCGACTTGGATCACGCCACGTTTCCGCGGAGGTTTCCGCGATCTCGATCCCAGGTCCCGGCTCGCTCGCGTCCGCCTGCCGGACGCATGTGCCAACTACGGATCTACTATCCAATATACATATAAATATCAATATTCTTCTTGACATCTCCCACGCCAGGTTACTCGCGTGGTCGCCAACCCGGCGCGATCTCTTCCCCCGCGGCCCCTGCGAGCGCAACATCCCCAGCTCCCTGCTCGCCCCACGAAAAATCGCGCCACCCGCGCTTCCGCGGCACCTGGGGCACGCCAGGCGCCAAGTCCGGCGCCGAAAACCGCCGTGCTACAAAGCCTCATGAGCGAGCCTCTCTCCGTCGAGGAAGTTCGAACTCTCGGCGAGCACATCGCCGAGCAAGCCGTCCACCTGGACGCCGCCATGCATCGCCTGCTCGCTGACCTGCGGACGTTCGACGCAACCGGCGGCTGGCACCGCCAGGGCTTTGGCACCTGCGCGCACTGGCTGAGCTGGCGCGTAGGCTGGGATCTTGGCACCGCGCGCGAGCACCTGCGCGTGGCCAGGGCCTTGCACACCTTGCCGCTCGTATCAGAGGCACTGTCTGCCGGGCAGATCTCGTATTCCAAGACTCGTGCCATCACGCGCGTGGCCACCGCCGCCACCGAAGCGGTGCTGTTGGGCTACGCCCAGCACTGCACCGCCAGCCAGCTCGAGACGGTGTGCCGCAAGGTCGGCGTGCTCGGCGCCGACGCTGCGAGCAAGGCCGTGCGCCCGCACGACAGCGAGCGCTACGTGGCGCACACAACGACGGCCTCAGGCATGGTGTGCGTCAAGGCGTGCCTGCGCCCCGACGAGGCCGCGCTGCTCTTGCAGGTGCTGCGGCAAGCCGCGATGGACTGCACGCGAGAGCCGGCGGAGCTCTCCGCGGAAACGTCGGCGGCTTCCGCGGAAAGCTCCGCACCTGCCGAGCGAGCGACGGACGTCTCCGCGGGGGTTGCTGACGTTTCCGCGGAAACGTCAGCACCTGCCGAGCGATCGGCTGACGTTTCCGCGGAAGCGCAGCGCTCTTCCACCACGACCACCACGCGCCGCCCGTACAACCGCGCCGATGGCCTGATGGCCCTGGTCCAGTCCTACGCACGAGGTAGCCGCGCCGAGCGCGCTCCCGTCGAGCTGATCGTCACCGTGCCCGTGGCGCTGCTGCAGCAGTCCGCCGCGACTACCGACTCAGCCACCGGCACCTCCGACTCCACCGCCGACATCTCCGCAACCACCGATGTAGCCATCGCCCCCGTCTCCTTCACCGACCGCGGCGCCTCGCTGCCGGTAGCCCTCACCGTCGAGTCCGACCTGGCGCTCTCCCCGCAAGCCACGCGCCGCCTGGCTTGCGACTGCGGCCTGGTCGTCGCCACCGTCGCCGCAGCTACCGTCACCGACGCAGCCCCGCTCTCCATCGGCCGCAAGACCCGCACCATCCCCGCCGCCCTCAAGCGCGCCTTGCTGCTGCGCGACCGCACCTGCCGCTTCCCCGGTTGCGATCACCGCCTCTTCCTCGAGGGCCACCACCTGCAGCACTGGGCCGACGGCGGCGAGACCAACCTGCCCAACCTGGCGCTGCTCTGCTCTTTGCACCACGCCTACGTCCACGAGCGCGGCTATCGCATCACGCAATCCTCCACCGGCGATCTCGTCTTCGAAGATCCGCAGGGCCGCGCCGTCGTCCCGCTGCCGCCGCGCCCCGCGCCGCCGCTGCTCGGCTGGCCGGCGATCCATGCCGTGCGCGCCGCCAACGCAGCGCTGCCGCTGACAGCCACCACCGGCCAGTGCCGCTGGCGCGGCGAGCGCGTCGATAGCTGGGACGCCGCCGCTACCGTCGCGCGCATCCAGCGCCGCGCCGACGCAGCGGCCGCACCCGCACCCGCACCTTCCGTCCCCACCGCGCCGCTCGTCGCCGCACCGCCAGCGGCCCCACCATCCGCGTTCCCCCGCACACCCTCACCACCCTCACCGCTCTCATCTCTCGCCGATCCCCCGCTCGATCCCGACGGCCACCCCCTGCGCGGCCTGTGGGACGACCTCGATCGCCACAGCGCCATCGAGCGCTGGGTCATCGCCGAGCTGGGAGCCACCGGCGTCGACCCCCTCTCCATCGGCCGCCCCTTGCCGGACCACCTGCAGCACCCGTCGCAACGTCCGTCGCAACGTCGTTGAGGGTGTCGAGCGCGCCAAGCGAGAAGGCGCGCCCCACTCGCTGGAGGGATCCCGATCACCTGGGCGCGCACTAGGTGGTGTACGAGACGATGGCGAGCCGCTGCTTGGCCGCGAAGGCATAGAAGGTCACCAGCGACTTCAAGTCCTTGACGAGCTGCGCCGCGACCTCCTCGGGCTCCTGGAGATCGAGCTGCTCGAGCTCCTCCCAGACCTCGCCATCGAGCACATCCTCGAGCTCAGCGTCCAGCACCGCGTCCTTGAGCTGGGAGGGCTTGACCGCGGCCAAGAGCGCCGCCAGCTCGATGACCTTGCCGACGGGCATCACGTGGAAGGCGCCGTTCTCGAGCCGGCTACACGACACCGACCGGGTGCCGGTGAGCACGGACGCCAGGAGGTCGTCGGCCTCGGCTTCTTCCTCGTCGTCGCCGGCCTCGCCGCCGTCGTCGCCAGCTTCGTCTTCGGCCTCGTCGCCGGCCTCGGCTTCGTCGTCGTCGCTGGCCTCGTCTTCGTCAGCGCCGCCAGACAGGAAGTACGGGAGTGTGGTCCAGAGGTACGTGTCGTAGGTCTTCTTCGACACAAGCTTGTGGATGGACTCGGGGTTCGCCTCCAGGTGCGCGAGGGCCTCCGGAGTGACGGCAAACAACGTGGTGGACATGGCCATGGCGACGCTTCCTTCCCGCCACAGTTAGCGCCTTGGCTCGGTGGCTTGTCCACCGCATCTCGGGCGCATCTCGGGCGCATCTCGGGCACCTCTCTGGCGCCTCTCTGGCGCCTCTCCGGCGCTCCTGGGGCACCTCTCCAGCGCCTCTCCGGCGCCTCGCGCGCACCTCCCGGGCACCCTTGGACGCCCCTTTTGCGCGCCCTTTGGGACCCGACGGACCGCCAGCACACAAGGCCAACTCCTGGTTTCGCAAGCGGATCACGTTTGTCGGATGGCTGCGCTCGCCGGTCGATGCCATCGATGAACGCGAAAGGAACATTTCATGAGCAAAGAACACGCTTCCGATGTCCCGGCGGCGGCCCCAGATGGCAAAGCGGGGCTCGCCCGGACCACCGCGATCGCCAGCCTCACCCTCGCGGTGGGGGTGACGTTCGCCGCGTTCACTGGCCGGCTGGGTCCTCGCGCCGGTGCTGCGCCGCCCAGCCAGGACGGCTACGACGTGAGTGCGACATCACCTGCGACAGCTAGCCCGGCGGAGCCAGCGCCGATGCCGGCGATGCCGCTGATGCAGGTCACGCCGCTGATGCAGGCGACGCCGGACACGCCGCAAGGCCCGCTCCCGGCCACCGTCCTGGTGCCGGTGGCGCCGGAGGCCCCGATCGAGCCAGCTCCCCTGCTCGCGCCGCCAGAGCTCGAACCGGCGCAAGACGACCTCGTGGCGGTGCGCTGGGACGATGACGACGACAGCGACTCCGATGACCGCGAACGCGACGACGAAGGACGCAACGAAGGCCAAGGCGATGACTAGTCCGCTCGACCGCAAGAAGGCGCCCGCCACCGCCCGCCAGGATCCAGGCGAGCTGCGCTGGTGGATCACCGCCGGGCTGGCCACGACCTACCTCGTGGCGTGGTGGGCCTTCGCCCCGGCGCAGGTCTCCGACGCGCCGGCCCCCACCGGCCTGGCGACGGAAGCTGACGTCACCGCGCCGCCGGTGGCCGCCGCCGCGCCGCGGTCGACGCCGCCAGGAGCTACCAACGTCGTGCTGTGGTGGCACGAGCTGCCGCTCGCGCTGCGCCCCAAGCTCGAGCTGCCGGCGGGATGGCAAGTAGCAACGCCGGACCGGCGCGCAGCGCCGACGATCGGCGCACAGCGCGCGTGGCGACCCACCGCGGCCTACCGCACCGTGGCGCAAGAGCGGCGGCGCCGCCCGAGAGTGCGCACCCGGAGTTCATGATGTTCTCCCTCCGCGCCATGGATACCGAGATCACCTTGCACGCTCCCGGGTTGCCTGCCGAACATCGGGCTGCGCTCGGGCTCGCGGTCGGCGACGTCTTCGCGGCAGCCGAGGCGAGGTTCTCCAGGTTCCTGCACCACAGCGAGCTGTCTCAGCTAAACCGCGCCACCGAGGCGTTCGCGGCGTCGCCCGCGCTGCTGGCCGCGCTGCTACGCGCGCGCGGCCACGTGGCGATGACGGAGGGCCGGTTCGATCCGACGATCGGCGGCGCGTTGATCGCGGCCGGCTATGATCAGTCGTTTGACCGCGTGTTCGCCCGGGCGGGCGAGCGCGCGTCGCCGAGCCACCCACGGCCCGCCGGCCACGCCGCCCGCCGGCCGCGCTTCGAGGAGATCGACGTGGACGAGGCGCGAGGGCTGGTCTATCGCCCCTTGGACATCCAGCTCGATCTGGGCGGCATGATCAAGGGCGCCACCGTGGATGAGGCGTCGCGCCTCTTGCCGCGCGACGCGGCGCTCGATGCCGGCGGCGACGCCGTGCTGCGCGGCGACGACCCAGCCGACGGTGACGGCGACGGCAGCGGCGGCTGGCTGGTGGAGGTGGAAGACCCGCGCGATCCGGACGGCACCGTCGCCACCCTGCGGCTGCGCGACCAGGCGGTGGCCACCAGCGCGGCCAACCGCCGACGCTGGCGAGCGGGACAGCGCTGGGCCCACCACCTGATCGATCCGGCCACCGGAGCCCCCGCGCGTACGGACCTGCTGCAGGTCACGGTGGTGGCGGACCGCGCCGAGCGCGCCGAGGTGCTGGCCAAGGCGGCGTTCATCGCCGGCAGCCGTGACGGCGCGCGCCTGCTGTCGCGGCTGCCCGGGGTCGGCGCGGTGCTGGTCCGCGCCGATGGAGCCCTCTTGTTCCTGGGGGCGCTCGACGTGGTGGAGCACGCCGCCGCCGCGCGCCCCTTGGCGGCGCCATCGGCGATCGCGCCCCAAGGTGGGCCATGACCCGCGCGCAATCGCCGCAACCAGCGGCGTCACGATGGAGCGCCCTTTGGCCTGGGCTCGCGCTCGGCGCAGCGGCGCTGCTGCTGCTTGGCGCCGTGGCCGCGCGGCTGGGCCTGGCGACACCTGCGCCCCGCCCCGGTGGGCCATGGGCGTGGGTGGCCTCCCGCGCCCTCGGGGTGTCCGCGCTGATCGCGCTGGCGCTGGACGTGCTCCTGGGCCTGGCGCTGTCGACGCGGCTCGTCTCCCGGGCGGCCGCGGCGCTGCTGTCGCGCGGGCGCTTGCTCGAGCTGCATCAGGCGCTGGGGCGCGCTGCGCTGTCCCTGACCGCGGGGCACGCGCTGCTGCTGCTGGCAGATCCGTACATCCGCTACGACGCGCTCGACGTGCTCTTGCCCACGCTGTCGACCTATCGCCCTGTGGCGGTCGCGGCCGGCATCGTCGCCGCGTACGCCGCGCTGGTGGTGCATCGCAGCTTCCGCTGGCGCGCGCGGATCGGCGCCAAGGGATGGCGCCGCCTGCACGCGCTGTCGTTCGTGGCGTTCTTCGCCGCGCTGGCCCACGGCTTTCTGGCCGGAAGCGACAGCGGCACCGCGGGCATGCGCGCGCTCTACCTCGCGCTGGCCCTGGCCACCGCCGCGCTGATCGGGCTCCGGCTCTTCGAGGCCAGCAGAGGCCGCCTGCCCGCGCCCGGCCGAGCCGGGCCGCCGCGCTGAAACGAGCGACCTGCATCGCCTCTGGGCCGAAGCCCCTAGCGATACTGTCCGCGCACCACCGGCTGGGCGCGCGGCCCCGACACCCGCCGCAGGGTCGCGGACAGCTCGGGGCCGTGGCCGAAGACGCGAAGGGCAAACCACGCCGACTGCGCCTCGCCAAAGAGCAGGTGGATGTGTCCCTCGGCCTCCTCGCCGCGCTCGTGGAACGGCAGGTTGGCCATGATGGACAGACGGCGGACCACGCCGCCAAGCATCGTCGTGGGTAGCGCGAGCTCCTCGACGATCGCGCCGTCGATCACGAAGTCCACCGGGGTGCTCGGGGCGGCGGCGGCGTGGAGGGAGATCTTCTCCGCGTTCTTCTTGACCGCGGACAGCAAGATCGCATAGGTGAGCTGCACGAGCGGCGACTCTTCGGCCACGCCAGCATGATAGCGCGCTCGTGCGCGCCGTGCGCTCGATCAGGGCGCCATCATCCGCAGCAGCTCGCGCTTCAAGATCTTGCCCGCCGGCGACACTGGAAGCGCGTCCATGAACACCACCTGGCGCGGCACCTTGTAGCGCGCCAGGCTCTGGCCGCAATGCGCCAGGAGCTCCGACTCGCTGACCTCCGCGCCCGCCTTGCGCACGACCACCGCGCGGCCGACCTCGCCCCACTTGCCATGCGGCACGCCGATCACCGCGCACTGCGCCACCGCCGGATGCTCGTACAGCACCCGCTCGATCTCGAGCGGGTACACGTTCTCGCCGCCCGAGATGAACATGTCCTTCTTGCGACCGACGATGTAGTAGAAGCCGTCGGCGTCGATGCGCGCCAGATCGCCGGTGTGGAACCAGCCCTCGGCGTCCACTGCCTCGCGGCTCGCCGCCGGGTCGCCAAAATAGCCCGAGCACGCGCTGGGGCCCTTGAGCACCAGCTCACCGACCTCCCCCGCGGCCACCGGGGCGCCGTCGTCACCGACGACGCGCGCGTCGACGAAGTAGTTGGGCTTGCCGATACTGCCAGCTCTCGCCTCGGCCTCCGCCGCCGCGAGCGAGAAGATGCCGGGGCCAAACTCGGTCATGCCGAAGCCCTGCTTGAACACCACCCCGTGGGTCTGGCGGTACGCCTCGATCACCGGCAGCGGCAGCGGCGCGCCGCCGCTGGTCAGAAAGCGCACGCTGCGAAACGACGCGCTGGCGAAGCGCGGCGAGGCCATCATGGTCTGGTACTGGGTGGGCACGCAGAACAGCACCGAGACGCGCTCGCGCTCGATGAGGGTGAGCATGTCCTCCGCGGTCCACCGCTGCATGATCACCACGGTGCCGCCGAGCGTCAGCAGCGGCAGCGTGTACACCAGCAGGCCGCCGGTGTGGAACATCGGGGTGTGCGTCAGCGTGACGTCGCCGCGCGCCAGCTCATGCACCACCGTGTTGAGCGTGTTCCACGCGATCATCCGGTACGAGATCTGCGCGGCCTTGGCTGGGCCGGTGGTGCCGCCGGTGAACAGCAGGCAGACGATGTCCTCCTCGCTCACCTGCTCGTTGCTGACGGGAGGCGCCGCCTCGCCGCCAACGACCTCGTCATACGCCACGGCCCCTGGCAGCTCCGGCGCGCCCAGCGCCAGCACGTGCTGGAAGATCGGCTGGCCGTGTGCGTGCGCCGCGAGGAGCGCAGCCGCGGTGTCGCGAAACTCGGCGCCATAGATCAGGGCGCGCGGCGAGGTCAGCTCGATGACCTCGCGACACTCCCTGGCGTGAGCGCGCCAGTTGAGCGGCACGAAGACCGCGCCGAGCTTGCCGCAGGCAAAGAACGCATCGAGCACCTCGACCCCGTTGGTGGCCAGGAGCGCCACGCGATCACCCCGCCGCACGCCGCCGACGTCGCGCAGGTGCGCCGCCAGCGCGTCGGCGCGGCGGTTCATCTGGCGGTAGGTGAAGCGCCCCGCCTCGCCCTTGGCCACGTCGACCACGGCCAGCGCATCCGAAAAGTAGCGCTCGCCGCGCTCCATCCAGTTGCCAATGAACATGAGGTCCTCCTCAGATCCAGCGGACCGCGGCTGCGGCCATGGAGATCCCGCCGCCGCTGGCGCACAGCATCACCAGATCACCGGCAGCGACCTTGCCGTGCGCCACCGCGTCGTCGAGCGCCATGGGGATGCAAGCCGAGCCGGTGTAGCCCCACTTGTCCATGATCCAGTGCGCCTTGCTGCGCGGCTGCCCCATGGTGTCCATCACCGCCTCGATGGTCCGCAGGTTTAGCTGGGTGAACACGAACAGCGAGACGTCCGACAGGCCAAGGCCAGCCTTGCCGAGCGTGGCCCGCACCAGCTCCGGCCAGCGCTCGGTGTTGAAGGTGGAGGGGAACTTGCGCACGAACTCCACGTGCGGCTTGCCATGCGCCGCCACCTGCGCCGCGCTGGCGGGGTGCGCGGAGCCGCCCGTGTAGATGCCGAGCGCGTCGTGGTACTCGCCCACCGCGGACAGCTTGGCGGCCAGGACGCCGGGCCGCGCGCTGGCGCCCAGCACCACCGCGCCGGCGCCGTCGGCGAACAGCGTCGCGGTGCGCTTGTCCTTCCAGTCGAGGAAGCGGGTCATCGCGTACGCGCCGATCACCAGCACGCGGCGGTAGTCCGGGTCGGCCACGATGGCCTTGGCCCCCACGTCGAGCGCGGTGACCCAGGACGCGCACGCGCAGTTGACATCGAAGGTGCCCGCCTTGCTGGCGCCCAGCTTGTGCTGCACCACCGACGCGGTGCCGGGGCTCAGGTAGTCCGGCGTGTCCGAGGCCACGATCACGAGATCCAGCTCGCTGGCCGCGGTGCCGGCGCGCTCCAGCGCCCGGCGCGCCGCCGCGACGCACAGATCCGAGGTGACCTGATCGTCCGCCATCACGTGACGCTGGTGGATGCCGACGTTGGCGCGCAGCCACTCGTCCACGGGCTCGCCCAGGAGCTGCTCCAGCTCGGCGTTGGAGACCACGCGCTCCGGCACGTAGCTGCCAGTGCCGAGGATCGCCGCGTGGCGCGCCATCACTTGCCCGCCACGTGATCGATCAGCGCGGCGCGGAACGCCGCCGGGGCCTCCAGGTGCGGCGAGTGCCCCACGTCCGCCAGCACCAGCTCGCGAAACTGACCGCCGGCCTGAGCGTACGCCTCGAGCACGGCGCGCACCTGGCCCACCATGGGCTGCGGCGGACAGACCTCGTCGCCCGGCCATCCCGGAACTGCGCCCAGCTTGCCCAGAAAGCCCAGGTCAAAGAGCGAAGTGTCGGAGACGATCTGATCGTCCGCGCCACGGATCCAGAGGACCCTGGGCCGCGGGTCGATCTTGGCAAACCCGGACAGGTCGCAATAGGCCGGCGAGATGGCGTTGTTCATGCCGAGCTTGCCGGGCGCGATGCCCGGCCAGTTGGCGGAGGTCGTCAGATCTCCGGGATAGCAGCCCGGCGTCGTGCTCGAGGAGAGGATCTCTTCGACGAAGACGTCCTCCCGCTCGGGCGCTGCGCGGAACGGCGGCTTGACGTAGTACGTGTTCATCACCTTGCGCGGCGAGAAGGCGCTTTCCTCGCCGGTGTCGCTGGCGCCGATGCGCTGCACGAACTCTGCCGCCGCGGTGCCGCCGCCGGAGCCGGCGAAGTCCGGCCAGCAGGGAGTCCCGGCCGCGTCCTTGGTGCCGCCGAAGCCATACGGCGACATCGGCGCCACCAGGGTCAGCGAGGCGACGCGACCTGGGTGGTCGATGGCGTACTGCATGGCGACGCCCGCGCCCACCGACCAGCCCACGAGATGGACCTTGCCGCTGCCCATCCCGGTCTCGGTGAGCAGCGCGTACAGGTCGTCGGAGAAGTCGCGCAGGCCGCGGGTGGCGTCGATGTCCTTGACCTCGGTGCGGCCATAGCCGCGCAGGTCGGGAGCGATCGCCTTGACGTGCGTGGGCAGCGCCAGCATCGTCTCTTCCCAGAACCGCGCCGCCGAGGCGTTGCCGTGCAGAAACACCACCGTGGTGTCGCCCAGCGGCCCTCGGGTGAGCGCGTGGATCCGCAGGCGAGAGGTCTGATAGCTGGAGGCCGAGATACCCGGCAGGAGCGACAGCGGCGTGGTCGTGGTCATGGCGAGCGGTAGATTCCTATGGAAACGGGTCAGGGCACCAGGTCGAGCTGGCTGATGATCTTGGTCCAGACGTCCGGGCTCACGCCCACCTCCAGGTGCCCCCGCGCCACGCCCTCTTGCTTGGAACGCGCGCTCTTCTCGGCGGCCGTCCATCCCAAGGTGAGCTGGTCGCGCGCGGCGATGCTGACATCGAACAGCACACCGTCGCCGTGCGGATCACAGGTGGGGCAAGCCATGCCATCGTACTCGAAGGGCGCGGTGCCACCGCCGGTGGTGCCGTGGACGACATAGAGGAAGCCCAGGGAGCGCGACAGGCCGTGGCGCCGCAGCCGACTGATGAAGTTTCCGCCCATCTCCATCACCGCGGCGATCCCGATGCCATCCATCAGGCGGTACTTGGCGGTGCCGAAGCTGTAGCTGTCGGCGGTGGAGGCCTGGTAGTAGGTGTGCTGCGCCTTGCACGGCGACGCCGCGGGCTCGTACGAGGTCTTGCGGCAGGCGACGTGACCAGCGTCGTCGTCGACGAAGCCGGCGAAGAGGTACGTCAGCTTGGTGGAAAGCCAGGTCCGCCACTTGCTTTCGTCGGTGTCGACGTCCGTCCAGTTGTAGCCATCGCCGCGGCGGTCGGGCAGCGGGTAGAACGAGCGCAGATCATAGGCCGCCTGGAGCTGGCCCAGGTAGGCCGAGACCCACTTGCCGTCCGGCGCCACCGAGCCCCACATGGCCAGGTTGTACTGATCGAAGGAGAACGACGCCGACGGCACCCCGTTGGCCACGTTGAGCGCCGACAAGCTCGACGGCGCCACGGGCTTGCCCGCCGCGTCGAGGCCGGTGATGTTGGAGCTGTAGATGCGGCGGAAGTAGTCTGGCCAGGTGCCGCCGCGACCGTTGCAGACCGACGCCGCGTACGGGTTGGGCAGGGTGGGCGCGCCGCCATAGCCCCAGTTCACGCACTGCATCGCCATCATCCAGCTCCAGGTCACCGGGCCCTGCCCGATGGGCGCGTTCTCCTGCGTGCTGTAGATGAGCAGGTTGTTGTATGGGTGGCGGAAGTTCAGATCGATGCCCAGGTGCGGCCCAGACAGCGCGACGTAGGTGCGGATGTCTGCTTGAAAGGCCGGCACGCGCTTGGCCTGCTCGGCGGCGAGCTGCTCGAAGTGCTTGGGGCCAAAGTCCGTCCACGTCGGCACGTTGCCCGCGTACAGGTCCACCGACAGCACGCCCTTGCTCCACGCGATGACGTCCACCTTGCTCTTGCCGGTGAGGACCTTGATGCGCTCGATGGCGTTGACCAGGTTGGTGGCCTGGTTGTAGTTGTCGCCGTGAAAGCTGCCAAAGGTCACCGCGTAGGTGCAGCGCCCGGTCGCCTCCAGCGCCTGCACGAAGCCGGTGGTCTGCGTGGTGCCTGGGTACGCGCCGCCCTGGCCGTTGTTGCCGCCCGGAAAGAGCCAGACGTTGCCGTTCTGCAGCGCGCCATGCACCAGCAGGACGGGCGGTTTGGGCGAGCTGCAAGCGCCGGTGGCGGTGCGTGGCCCGTGCTGCAAGAGCACGAGGCGCGCCTCGGGCCGGGTTGGCCCTTTGGCCGCGCACGCGACCGCGGAGGTGCTGCCCACCGCGCCCGC
This sequence comes from Myxococcales bacterium, assembly GCA_016706545.1. Lineage (GTDB taxonomy): Bacteria > Myxococcota_A > Polyangia > Haliangiales > Haliangiaceae > JABFXX01. The sequence goes on along the minus strand of JADJJK010000048.1, from coordinate 17,461 downwards.
GCAGGGGCTCTTGTAGTACAGGTTGAAGCCATCCACGAGCTGCTGGTTGAGCGCGCCGAAGTAGGTGCGGAGCGGGTACTGCGAGTCCTCGTAGGTATCCTGCCAGCGCAGCTTGGCGGTGCGCAGGTTGTAGCCCTCGGTGCGGTAGGTCTGCAGCCCCTCGAGCAGCTCGAGCTTGCCCCACGACCACGCGGGCGGAGTGAGCGAACCCACCAGCCGGTAGCTGCCTTGCGGCGTGCCGGCGGCGGGCGCATCGAAGTACCCGGCGAACGCCGCCGGGATGGTGGTGGTCGGGTACGGATAGGCCGGCGCGATGGCGTCCTCCGGCGACGTCGACGCGCCCTCTTCCGCGAGGGCGCAAGCGAACAGGCAGGACGATGCAAGGGTCAGGGCCAGGGCGCGACGCAACATGGACGGCTAGATCGCACATCTCGGGTCGCAAACGCACGCGGCATTTTGTGACATGAGCGTCCGCGGGCGTTGCTGCCCACGGGTGTGCGCATCCCGAGCTCGCCTCGATCCACTTCGGCCGTTGGCCAGCATACCTGTCGTATTTTCCACGTCAGGCCAACAACGGTTTGCGCGATGGGTTTGCGCGGCGGCCGGTTTGCGCGACCGCCAGCGCGTCGAGCGAAGCGGCGAGCTACGGGGCCATCGGCGCGGTCACTCGCTCTTCCAGGATCTGCCCGGCGGCGATGTCAGCGTCCGAGTACCGGATGGTGCGCCAGTTCTTGTTGGAGAACCGCTGGATCTGGTCGATGTGGAGAGGCGACGTCGGATCATCGACCTGACCATCGGCGAGGAGCGCCTCGGCCTCTGGCCCGTCCTCTTTGAACTCCAGCGCCATCACGAAGCTGGTGCCGAAGTTGACCGGGTACCCGAGGTGAGCGCCGCGCCATCGCGGCGGGGCGCATTGCGCGCGAGCGGGGCCACGTGATTGACTGCGGACATGACGCCTGGCGAGCTGGACGAGCACGTGGGCCGGATGGCCCAGGATGGCTACACCATCCTCGAGCGGGTGATCGAGCCGGAGCTGGTGGACGAGCTAGCGCGCGAGGTGGACCGGCTGGAGCGCGAGCTGGCCATCGGGCCGGCCAGCAACCTCTTCGAGGGCAAGCACACGCTGCGCGTGTACAACCTGCTGGCGCGCGGCAAGGCCTTCGAGCGCATCCCGGTACACGCCGCGGTGCTGCCCATCATCGAGCGCGTGCTCGACCGCGGCTGCCTGGTGTCGTCGCTGTCGTCGATCGGGATCCTGCCCGGCGAGACCGCGCAGCCGATCCACGCCGATGACCAGCTCATCCCGCTGCCCAAGCCGCACGTGCCGATCATCTGCAACACCATGTGGGCGATCACGGACTTCACCGCGGCCAACGGCGCCACCCGGCTGGTGCCCGGCAGCCACCGCCGCGATCGCAACCCGGCGCTGGGCGTGGCGCACCCGACCCTCGCGGCCGAGATGCCGCGCGGCAGCGTGCTGGTGTTCGACGGCAGCATCTGGCACCACGGCGGGGCCAACCTGACCCAGGAGCGCCGCACCGGCATCGCCATGAACTACTGCGCCGGCTGGCTGCGGCAGCAGGAGAACCAGCAGCTAGGCATCCCGCTGGAGGTCGCTCGCGGCTTCGAGCCGCGGCTGCGCAAGCTGTGCGGCTTCGCGCTGTACCGCGGCCTGCTCGGCCACATCGACCGCTGCAGCCCGGCCGACCTGCTCGACGGCACCGGGCCACGGCCGGTGGTGGGCGTGGTGTGACGTGATGGCGTGGCAGCCCCAGGCGCTGCAGGGACCGCGCTTCGCCGCCATCGCCGATCTGGCCGCGCGCTTCCCGGCCGGGCGGCTGCCCACCGTGGCCGAGCTCGACCACGGCCTGCGAGATCTGCTCGCGCCGGCCGGGATCTCGCTGGTGGAGTCCCGTCCCGCGCCGCAGCGGCGCAGGCGCCAAGACCGCGGCCGTGCCGACAAGCCGAGCGCAGGCGCCGTGGCGAGCCACCGGAGTCCGCTCGACATCTACGAGATCCGCTGCGCCGAGACCGGCCAGGTGCCGTGCCGTCCCGACAACTTTCACGACGTCTGGAACGCCCTGTCGTGGGCCGCGTTCCCGCGCGCCAAGTGGCAGCTCACGCGCCGCATCGCGGCGCTGCAGCAACGCGCGCTGGCCAGCGGCCAAGGGCTGCCGCGTGCGCGAGACCGCGAGCATGACCGGCTGGCTTTGCTCGATGAAGGCGGGGTGCTCGAGCTGGACTGCGCCGACGGCGCGCTGGCCGTGGTGGTGGGGCACGCGCTGTGGCAGCACGCCGCGCTGGCCAGCGGCCAGATCCGCGCCGCCAAGGTCTGCCTGCCCGCACCGTCGGGGATGCGGCGGAGCTGCGCGAGCCTTGGCGAGGTGCGCGCCGCGATCGACGGGGCCTGGACCGAGCTGGTGGCGACGCCGCAGAGGTTGCATGACGCGATGGCGGGCCGCGCCGGCGTGCTGGTCGACGACGACGAGCTGTGGTCCGCGCCGCGAGCCCCTGCGGCGTGAGCCGGGCCTCTCTGCCGACCGCGGCGCCCATGTAGGGCAAGGGCCTAGCGTCAGGCGGCGCACCCGCGATTTTGGTGGCGGCTCGCGCGCATGGCGCGTGGTATCAGGGAGAGGCTCGCAACGAACGGCGGAGAACCCATGTCAGAGCAAGTCCAAGCGCAGAACCCCGCGGCGCCCACGGTGGTGTCCCTGGTCAGCCCCAATCTCCCCGCCGATCAGGGCCTGTCCAGCCTGGGGTTGTTGCTCCAGCTCGGCGGATCGATCTCGGCGGCCTTTGTCTGCGTCGCCGGCTTCATCTGGTTGTGGGCCGCCACCTGGATGGGAGGAGGCGCGATGCTAGGCATCCTCCTCATCTCCATCCTGGGCCTGGTCCGTTCCCTGATGCACCGCGCGGCGGGCACCGAGCTGCTGTACGGTCCCCAGCCGCTGCGCGGCATCAAGCGTTACACCGTGGTCGCGCTCGCGCACTCGGCGCTGCTGGCGCTGGTGCTGGCCAGCCCGCTGTACCAGCTACCGGTCCGGACCAGCGTGGCGATTGGCCTGGCGTGCGCCACCTGGCCCGCGATCTTGCTCTTGATCCTGCGCCAGCCACGCTTCCAGCGATACCAAGACGAGCTGCCGATCTCCGAGGACAAGGGCTTCGAGGGGGCCGCGGTCTTGATGACGATCCTCGGCATCGCAGGCTTGTGTGTCGGGGGAGTGCTGCTCTGGACCATGATCCAGATCCCCGGTGCGCTGCGCGGCCTGGGCGCGTTGCTGGTCTTGACGCTGGGCCTCCTGGTGATCCGGTCCGTGGTCCACGTGGCGGCGGGCGTCTCCGGCCTGGGCAACGCCTCGCTTGACCTGTCCGTGGAGCGGGTGGGCCGCTACGCCAACCTTGGCATCATCAGCGCGCTGCTGACCGCCGGCGTCATGTTCCTGAGCGTGGTGGGCAGCCGCGCAGACTTCTCCAGCATCCTGAGCATCGCCGTCATCGGCTGGGTGCTGGCGATCTGGCCCCTCATCTTGCGCCGGTACTTCGCCGAGCGACACTTCGCCAGCCTGCTGGCCGGCAACGACGATCCGATCCACCGCCGCGCCCCCGACACCGGCCTCACCGCGCTGGGCTGGCTGCTCATCTCGATGGGCGGCGCCCAGCTCAGCCTCTCCGTGTTGGCCATCGTCGGCGGCAGCGCCGACCTCCGGGACTTGGGCCACTTGTTGCCCGCGCTCAGCGGCAACGTGTGGACCGCCGCGCTCATCTCGCTGGCGCACATCGGCGCCGGCGTCACTGTGGTGCAGATGAACCGGCACCACCGCGCGGTGGTCACCGCGGTGGGCTCCATCACGCTGGTGCTGCAGGCCTCGAACCTGTGGCCCACCTGGAAGGCCCTGACCACCAACACCCTGGGCGAGTACCCCTCGCTGACCGCCACGCTGGGGCTGTCCATGGTGCCGCTGGTGACCGCCGCGGTCATGATCGCGCTGGTGCAGCGCAAGGTCACCCCGATGGCGAGGGCCACCATCCGCGTCCCCGCGCGCCAGTAGCGCGACCGAGCGCGCCAGCAGCGCGCCAGCAGCGCGCCAGCAGCGCCAGCAGCGCGACCGTTCGTGGCGTCAGTCCACCGCGCGACAATTGACTTGCCGGCGCCCGCCGCTTCTACTGCCGGACCATGAAGCTGCGCATCGCCCTCATCTCCACCGGCGGCACGATCGAGAAGACGTACGACGAGCTCTCAGGGGTGCTGCACAACCGGGTGTCGGTGCTGGACGTGATGCTGGCGTCGCTGGAGCTGCGCGGCGTGGAGATCATGCGCGTCCAGCTCATGAACAAGGACAGCCTGGACATGACCGACGAGGATCACACGTTGATCGCAGAGACCGCCGAGACGCTCGCGCGCACGATGGACGGCGTGGTGATAGTCCATGGCACAGATCGACTCGCCACCACCGGGGAGCGCATCGTCGAGGTCGCGGGCGTGCCGCGCCGGCCGGTGGTGCTGACCGGGGCCATGCGCCCGTATCAGCTCCGCTCCACCGACGCCGTGCAGAACCTCACCGAGGCGCTGCTGGCGGTGCAGGTGCTGGCGCCAGGGGTCTACGTGTGCATGCACAACCAGGTGCTGCAGTTCCCCGGCGTGATCAAAGATCGCAACGCCGGCACGTTCATCCGTGCGGCGGAGAGCGCCAGGCCGCAGTAGCCACCGCGCCGCAGGGCTTGACTGTGCTCGCCCCGATCGCGCCCAGCATGGTGCGCGAGCTACGCAGGCGAGCTTCGGGGGAAGCTCCACCAACAAGCGCCTCCAACCAGAAGCTCTCCGCAGAGGCTCCCCGAGCTGCCAGCCTGACGCGCGGCTCTCGCCATGTGCATCGCTGTGCGCAAGCTCTGGGCTTCTGCCCTTTTGTAGGAGACAGATCACCGCGAGAAGTGCGTCACCACGCACAGATTTCTCGACAGCGCGATCGAGATGAACGATCTTCGTTCGCGAGCTATCAGTTCTGTCAAGGCTCGTTGATGAGGCGCCCGTCCAGGTGTTCGCCGGTTGTAGGTGGTCGATGTCCGCTGAACCTTCCTTTCTCGATCCTCTGCTTGGTGCGCTGCACTGCGCGGATCTCGGCATCGCGATCATTGGCGAACAAGACGGCGACCTGCAGCGGCCGTACTTCAACGAGGCCTGTGCGTCGATGCTCGGGTACTCGCGCGATGAGTTCGCGGCGTTGCCGGTGCTCGCGTCGATCGCTCCTGAGCAGCTCGAGACGATCGTCGAGTTGCAGCACCGGATCCGCGACGGCGCCAACGCCCCCTTGCACTTCGAGACCACGCTCAAGCATCGGGATGGCAACCGGGTGCCGGTGGAGGTGGTCTCGCATCCGCTGGCGATGGAGCGCGGGGTGGCCCACGTGTTCTTGGTGCGCAACCTGTTGCCCAGACAGCGCGTGCAGCTCTCCTTGCTGGAGGCTGACCGGATCGCCCTGGTCAGCGCGCTCGCCGCGGGCGTGGCTCACGAGGTAAAGAACCCGCTCACCGGGATGCTCCTGGCGTTGCGGATGCTGCGGCGAACCCTGGCCACCGAGCTGCCCGAGCCGACGCGCAGCGCCGCCCTGCGCGCGCTCGACGACAGCCTCAGCGGCGGCGAGCGAATCGCCGGGAACATGCAGGACTTGCTGAGCCTGGCGTCGACCTCGTCGGAGCAGCGCGAGCTGGACCTTGGGCAGGTGACGAGCGCTGCCTTGCGCCTGGTTAGCCCCATCCTGGAAGACCGCGCGCGGGTGGTGCGCGAGCTGCACCCGGTGCCGATGGTGCTGGGAGACGAAGCCCGGCTTGGGCAGGCCGTGCTGGCCATGCTGCTGTTCTCTGGCTCCGGCTTTCATGGAGACGATCCGCGCGACAACCGGATCTTGGTTTGCGTGGAGGCCGCCGACTCGGCGGTGGAGATCGAGATCAGCGACAACGGCGGAGCCCTGTGCGCCAGGGATATGGCCCGCGCCTTCGATCCGTTCTTCGTGAGTCGCGGGCGCGGCGCGGGCCTGGGCGTGGGCCTGAGCGTCGCGCGCTCCATCGCCATGGCCCACGGCGGGAGCGTGGAGATGGAGCCGTTTGGCACCGTGGGCATCACCACGAGGATGCGCCTGCCGCGCGCGGGGCTGCCTGTCCGCGAGGATGCCGCAGCGGCCCAAAGCCCTCCTCCCTGAGGAGACGATCGGTGGCAGGCGTCGAGGCGCACGAGCGCAAGGCGTCGCCGCTGCGCACGCCCTGCATGGTCGCCGTGCGGCGTGGCGCGCCGCCCGGAAACGCGGACTACCTCGCCGCGGGTACCAGGCTCCTGCTGTACCATCGGCGGCATGACATCCAACTCCGGCGGTCGCAACGATCGACCGACCCTGCCGCCGCCGTTTGGAACCACGCGGCCAGCGAGCGGCCCGCCCAAGAGCAGCCCGTCGATGCCATCGACCGCGCCGCCGCGCCCAGGACGAGCCAGCCAGCCACCGCCGCTGGCAGAGCCAGGGCGAGGACATCCGATCACCCAGCCCGGCCCGTTTGGCCCGCCGCCCTCGCAGCCCTTTGCGCCAGCCGGGCCGCCGCCGCCCTCGCAGCCCTTTGCTCCCGCCGCACCCGTCGGGCCCCCGCCGCCCTCGCAGCCCTTTGCTCCCGCCGGGCCCCCGCCGCCCTCGCAGCCCTTCGCGCCCTTTGCTCCCGTCGGGCCCCCGCCACGCTCGCAGCCCTTCGCTCCCGCCGGGCCCCCGCTCGCCCCTCGCCAGCCGGCTTCCGCCGCCCTTTGCTCCCGCCGCACCCGTCGGGCCCCCGCCGCCCTCGCCGCCCTTTGCTCCCGCTCGCGCCCGGCCCCCCTCGCAGCCCTTCGCGCCCTTTGCTCCCGTCGGGCCCCCGCCACGCTCGCAGCCCTTCGCTCCCGCCGGGCCCCCGCCGCCCTCGCAGCCCTTTGCTCCCGCCGAGCCCCCGCCAGGCAATGCCCCCTTTGGAGGCGCTGCCGCGCAGACTCAGCTTGGGATCCCGGCGGGCCCTGGGCCCATCGCCCCTCGTGCTGGCGGCGCAGGCTCTGGCGCCATGTCCTTGCCAGCTCGCTCGCCGAGCAGGCCGCCGCCCATGGGTGGGCCGATGGCGCCTGGCGCTCCGATGACCGCCGCGCTGCCGATGCCTCCGCAGCCGCCGGCGATGCAGCCGGCAATGCAACCAGCGGCCCCGATGCAACCTGCTCCGCCTGCAGGTCTCGGTGCGCCCATGCCACCTGCCGCGCTCCCGCAAAGCCCAGCCGCGACGCTCTCGGGCGCCAGCGCCAGCGACGTCCCTGCATGGTCGACGTTGATGTCCACCCACGGCGGCATCAAGGCGTCTCTTCGACGCGCGTTTCAGCTCCGCATCGAGCCCGCCGAGCTGTCGCGCGCGGAGACCGCCGCGCTGGTCCTGGCCGACGTCACGGATCCTCACCATCAGGCCTACCTGATGTGGCGCCGCTCGGTGTTGCTCGTGGTGGCGCTGGCGTTCGTGCCGCTGACCCTCTTGCGCTTCATCGAGGTGCTCGGTGCCGACCACGTGCCGGGCTACCTCAAGGCCCTAAACACCCTACCGGTGCTCGCGGAGGGCGGCCTGTGCGCGCTGCTGTGGCTCCAGCTTCGCCACTGGACCGACTGGCGAAGGCAGCAACGCGTGCTGCTCCTTGGATGGCTGGTGTACTTCCTCACGCCGCTCGTCATCTCCCTCTATCCGCTCGAGCGCGCCGCGCACGACCTCTTGCGCGCGCAGCTCGGCTTTGCGGTCCCCAGAGACGCTGCGGCCGCCGGGCTCGGCACGGTGGTCACGCTTGGCTACGCCATCCAGATGCTGCTGGTGCTCGCGCCCAAGGTCCTGTCCGTGATGCCCGGTCTCATGCGCGCCGCCATCGCGTCGAAGCTCCTGTTCCCGGGCTCCAGCGCGCCGGGGTGGCTCATCGTGCTGGGCAGCCCCATCTGTGCGTTGCTCGTGTATGTCGTGCTGTTTTTCCCCTATCAGGTCACCGGCAGCGGCTACTTCGTGCTGGCGATGCTGGGCATCCTGGCCGCGTTGCTCACGCTGGGCCGGTCCGGGTTCGCGCTCGCGCGGCCAACCTCCGCCACCGAGGCGCTGGCAGCGGTCGCGCGCGTACGCACCGCGCACCTCGCGGCGATCGGCGCTGGCGCGCTGTTCGTGGTGATCGCGCTTGCCCGGCTCGCTGATCAGGCGGAGCTGTCACTGCTCTCCATCGTCACCGCGCTGCTCTCGCTACAGGCCAACATCCTCTTGCTGACGCTCATCGGCGCAGATCTGGTGATCGCAAACCTCGAGCGCGCGCGCGTGGTCAGCATTGACGCGCAGGCCGCGGTGGCAGAGTCGCAGGCGCGCCTGGCGATCTTCACCCGCGGCGCCGCCATGGCCAGCGCCAGCGGCGCGCTGGCCATGCACGACTCGAGCGCTGCGCAGCACGCCCAGCAGGCGCAGGGCGCGCAGCACGCGCCGGATGCGGCGGATGCGGCGGATGCCCAGGGCGCGCAGGCCACGACTCCTCCGGCGCGCTGACGCAGCCGCGCAGCGAGCCTCTTGGCTACAGCCGCAGGACCTTGTTGATGGCCTCGGTGGCCCCCGCCTCGACGTCGACCATGAAGCTCCACTGGTTGGCGCCCAGCACCAAGGTCAACTTGCGCTTGCCAGCCGCGGCCACCAGACGCTGGCGGTTGCCGATCGGCGTCTTCTTGCCGGTGTCCACGTCGTCCACCAGCACCTGCGCTCCAGAGGGCTCCGTCAAGATGACCAGGTACCCCTTGCTGTCGACTCGCGGCTCGGGCAAGAGCTGCACCGAGGGCAGTCCGTCCTTTGACGGATCCTTGGGTCGCGGCGAGACCGGGCGAGTTGGTTTCTTGGGGTCTTTGGGGTCTTTGACGTCCTTGCCGGTACCACCAGAGGTTGGCTTGGCCGGCGTCCCGGTCTTGGGATCCTTGAGCGGGTCCTTAGGAGGATCCTTGGGCGGGTCCTTGGGTGGATCCTTGACGTCCTTGCCGTTCGTCGCGGCAGAGCCCGCGCCGGTTCCTGTCGGGGTCGCCCCGGAGCCGGTCGCCGCGGATCCTGCGCCTGCGTCTTTGGGAGCCGCCACCACCGCCGCGGCGTCAGGCGAGGTGCCGGCGTCCACCGGCGCCTGACCGCTATCCACCGCCGGGGCCGCGTCGACCGGCGGCACACCGGCATCCACCTGCGCCGCGCCAGAGGGTGGCGGCCCGCACTCCACGGTCTTGGTCTCGCCCGCGACCAGGGTGACCGACTGCTCGCAGATCACCGCGCCGTCCTTGGCCACCACCTTGATCTGACGCACTCCTGCGGTGTCGGGGATATCAAGGCTCGTCGCGATCGGGCCGATGGTCTTGCCATCGATGAGCAGCGTCCCTTGCGCGCCGTTGACCGTCACGCGGACGGTCGCCACCGGCGAGGGCGCGTCGTCGTCGATCACCGTGAGCTTCACGATCACGAACGTCACCAGCACCGCCGCGGCGATCGAGACGCCGATCGCGATGTCGCGAACCACGGACGACTTCTTCGTCGGTCGCTTCCCCTCAGGCAGCAACGCCACCGGCGGCGGCGCGGCGGCGGCACCACGCGGCCCGCTGCCATACGGAGACACGCCATAGGGATGACCAAGCCCAGCCGACAGCGGCATGGGGCCTGATGATCCTGGCATCTGCCCGCCGGGGCCGCCTTGCATCCCGGGCCCGTGCATCCCGGGCCCGTGCATCCCTTGCATGGGCTGCATGGGGCCGCTGGCGTTGCCTTGCATCGGCCCGTGCGGACCGCCTTGCATCGGGCCCGTGCGGACCGCCTTGCATCGGCCCATGCGGACCGCCTTGCATCCCGGGCCCGTGCATCCCTTGCATGGGCATCCCTTGCCCAGGCTGCATGGGGCCGCTGGCGTTGCCTTGCATCGGCCCGTGCGGACCGCCTTGCATCCCGGGACCATGCATCCCTTGCATGGGCATCCCTTGCCCAGGCTGCATGGGGCCGCTGGCGTTGCCTTGCATCGGCCCGTGCGGACCGCCTTGCATCCCGGGCCCGCCCGGCATCTGACCGTTGTTGCCGCCGCCGGGACCACCAGGCGCAGCGCCTTGTCCGGGGGGACCATACGGCGCCATCCCTGGCAGGCCAGGGGGCGGCATGGGCTGACCAGAAGGCGCAGCAGCCGCCGGGGCTGACATCCCCAGCAGCGTCTGTGCTGGCGGCTGCCATCCGGGCGGTCCGGGCTGCTGTCCGGCGGTCGCTGGCGGTGGCGCAGCACCACCAGCGCCAGGAGGAGACATGCCCGGAAGCGGCGGCGCGGGCGACACGCCTGGCAGCGGCCGTGCTGGCCCCGCAGGAGCCTGCGCGAGCTGTCCGTTCATCGGACCATTGCCCACGCCCACGCCCGACGGGCCTGAAAGACCCGCGTTGCCAGGCTGCTGCCCTGCCATGCCGGGCGATCCCGGCGTGCCTTGCGCGCCCTGGTTTCCCGAAGACCCCGGCGGCCCAAGCGGTCGCAGCGGCCCAGGCGCGTTCGGCAAGGCCGGGGCCGGCGCGGCGAACAACGTGGGCGCGTTCGGCTCCGACGCCACCGGGCCGCTCTCGGCCCCGGCGTTGGTGCCCACCGGCTGGTTTCCACCAAAGGGCCGCGGCGCGTTCGGCGACTCCGCAGCCTCACGGCCCAGCAGCGAGGGCAACGGCTTGGCGCCCGGCGCGAGGCCGGCCGAGGGGGTGGCGCCAAAAGACGGCGCGAGGCCCGCTGGACGAGCGCTCTGGCTGCCCAGGGGCGCGGTGGCGCCGACACCAAACCCCGGCGGACGAGCTGGGGACACGATCTGATTGGGGACCGTCGGCCGAGCCGCGGTGCGCGGCGCAGCGGGGCGTTCCACGTCGCCGTCGATCTCGCCAAAGATCTCGGTGGGCGCCTCTTCACCAAACTCGTTGACGGGCCGACCGGAGCCGAGCGCCGCCGGGGAGCCAGAGACCGGCCCGGCTTCCATGGTGGTGAAGCCCTGCGAGTGATCCATGTCCTCGAAGCTCGGGCCGCCGAGCATCGTCGGATCCTCGGACTGTCCCGCGGCCCCGAGATGTTCCACGACGTCAAGCTTGGCCTCGGCCGCGGGGAGCCCCGCGATGAGCCCGTCGCGACCGATGCGCTTGTACGCCTCCAGGGCGGAGCGCTCTCGGTCCACGTCGCCGGAGAAGACCTCTTTGATCCAGGTCGCCAGCGTCTTGGCGGTGAACACCACCTCCTGGCGCATGAGGTGTTGCTGGAGATCCGCCAGCATGTCGCTGCACCACTGGTATCGATCTTCGGTGTCCTTGGCGAGCGCCTTCAAGATGATGCGCTCGACCTCCTGCGGGATCTCGGGGTTGACGTCGCGCGGCGACTGGATGTCCACGTTGCGGACCTTCTCCAGCGTCGAGAAATCGGTCTCGCCTTGGAACAGCCGATCGCTGGTCAGGCACTCGTAGAGCATGGTGCCCAGCGCGAAGATGTCGCTGCGGCGATCCAGCGGAAGGCCACGCACCTGCTCCGGCGACATGTAGCCGAACTTGCCTTTGAGCACGCCGGCCATCGTGCGCGAGTTGCGCATGGCGGCCTTGGCGATGCCAAAGTCGATCACCTTGACCTCACCCTCGTAGCTAACGAGGATGTTCTGCGGCGAACAATCGCGATGCACGATCTCGAGCGGCCGCCCCATGGCGTCCCGCTTGCGATGAGCGTAGTCGAGCCCCTCGCACACCTTGGCCAGCATGAAGCACGCCATGTCCACCGGCATGGGCCGGCGCAGCTTGCGCAGCCGGTTCTGGATCTGGAGCAGGTCCTTGCCCCAGATGAACTCCATGGCGATGAAGTGCGCGCCTTCGATCCGCCCCAGCTCGAAGATCTGGCAGATGTTGGCGTGCTGAAGCTGACCGGCGATCTTGGCTTCATCGATGAACATCTTGATGAAGTCGCGATCCTCGCCCATGGAGGGCAGGATCCTCTTGATCGCAATGATCTTCTCAAAGCCCTCGACGCCGTAGCTCTTGGCCTTGAACACCTCTGCCATGCCGCCGACGCTGATGCGGTCCAGAAGCAGATATTTGCCGAAGGGAACCGGCTGTCTCACAGGACGCACACAATAGCCCCAGCCAAGCGGGCGATTCAATGCTCAAGAGGTCTTTGATCCCCAGTTTACCGGCGACAGTCGATCGATCCCGGAGCCAGTTGATGGGAACAGCCCATGGTTCACAACCCCCAATTGGTCAGTGGACGTAGACAAGACGAGTACTTCTACCGTCCTTTTTCTCAGAACTGACCACTGAACAAGACGCCCACCGTGCCCGCGCCTACGTTGGGGGCCAAGGTAGGCGATCTGCGATATCCACTAACCCCATCGTACATCGCCAGCCCGCTGACCACCAGCAGCCCGGCGCCCGACGCCCAGTTCACCGCCATCACCTTCGGCGCAGCGTCCGAGTGATCGGTCCCGCCGCCATCGCACGTTCCGCTGGCCTCGTCGCACCACCTGCGCAGGGTCACGTACGACGCGAGGTTGATGGCCACGAGCGCCGTCAGCGAGGCCCCGACCAGCCAGGCCTTGCCGCGCTCGCCGTTCTGTAGCTGCCCGGCGACGGGGACCAGCGCCACCCACAGCGACTTCCTGGTGCGCGCGCGCTGCGCCCGCAGGGTGCGCAGCTCCGCGCGGTGCTTGGCCTGCACGCTCTCGAAGTACGTGACGGCCTCCGGCGGCACGGTGGCGGGATCGAGGTGTGCGTCGGCGTCCAGGCGCAAGTACGCCAGCAGCTCGGACTCCGCGAGCGGAAGCCGCTGACCGAAGAACGCCGCCAACCCGCGCAGACGGTGGATCTCCGCCTGATCCGCGGGCCCCAGCCGCTGGTCCAAGAGCGGCGCCACCAGCCGCTCCACCGAGGGCCAGTCGCCAAGCGAGGCGGCCGTGTTGGCGAGCCGCAGCGCCGTCGCCGCGTCCGTTGGGGCCGGAGTCGACGCCGGGGCCGGAGTCGAAGGCAGCGTCGACGTTGGGGCAGGAGCAGGCGCCGACGTCGGGGCCGGAGCGGGCGCCGGCGTCGGGGCCGAAGTCGATGTTGGCGCCGGAGTCGACGTCGGCGCCGGCCCCGGCGCTGATGCCGGACTCGGTGCGGATGCCGGCGATGGACTCGGAGCAAAGGCTTCAGCTCCCCGCGCGGCCACCACCGCCGGCGCGCTCGTCAGCCACAGGCCAGCCGCCACCGCCAGCGCGCGCCCCGACCTGGTGAGCAGGCCCTGGCGCTCGCGCCTGCTAGCGCGCGGCATGCGCCGCGTCCTTTGCACCACCCGCACCACCCGCGGGTGGACCGCTCCCCACCAGCGCGGTGAAGCGGGGACGCAAGATCGCCACCACCTCGCGCGCCAGCAGATCCAGCATGGCTTCCTTGGTGGCTTTGCGCTTGCCCACCACGCTGTCTGTGACCATCACGCGGTCAAACAGCACGCGACCTCCCAGCGTCAGGATGACGCGAGCCTTCACCTTGCCCAGGTAAGGCGCCGCCCCGGAGACCGAGAGCTCGCGCACCACGAACGCCACCCCGAGCGCGCCGGGGGACGGCGCGATGGCGCCCAGCATCGCCGCGCGACTTATCTCGTCGAGCTCCACCCGCGCCGGTCGCCAGCGCGCCTCGGCGATGCCGCCCGCCGCCGCCGCCAGCCTGGTCAGGAACAGCTCGCGATCAGCGGCAGGCGCCTCGCCGTCCATCGCCACCGCGATGATGGCTGGCGGTCGCAGCGGCGCGGGATGCGCGGCCCCGTCGTGTCCTGGCGCCGGAGCTGGTGGGGTGCGCCGGTCCACCGGCGGGGGCACCGGCGCAGGCGGCGCGGGCCTGCGGCGCTCGAGCTCGTCATGCACGCGCGGCAACAGCTTGCGCGCCACCTCGGCCGCGGCGCGGTCGAGCGTCGCCAACGATCGCTCGGTGGCGGTCACGGTGGCCAGCGCGGTGCGGCTGTCCAGCGTGCGCAGCCGCAGCTCCACCGTCACGCGCTTGCGCGCGGTGGAGATGGATCCTTCCACGATGAGCGCGGCGTCCTGCGGCACCGCCATCGCCGCGCCCACCACCACGACCTGCAAGGTGGGGCTGCCGAGCGTCCGCGCCACCTCCGCCGCCACCGGCTGGCCGTAGATCGAGAGCCGCCCTGGCGCGTCCAGCGGCAGGAGCGCCACCTTCATCACCTCGGCGCGCGCAGCGGCGGGCAGCGCCCCCAGGAGCGCGCACACGACGACCCAACCAGCCACGCAGCGAAGGACCCAGCGATGAAGCACGGCCCATCGTACCGCCCCGCCTCCCCGAGTGCAGCCGGGGAGCCGCGGCAAAAACCGCGCGGCAGTGTGATGGATCCCACCAGCCGCCGGGCGCCCCCACCGCTCACCGCGCGGCGTGGCTGCCAAGGAACTCCGACATCGTCGCCTCTCCGGCGGCCGAGACCCCCGAGCGCGCGACCACCTTGGCCACCGTCGCCCACAAGATCTGGAGATCTAGCCGCAGCGACCAGTGGTCCACGTACCAGACGTCGAGCGCGAACTTGTCCTCCCAGGTCAGCGCGTTGCGGCCGTGGATCTGCGCCCAGCCCGTGATGCCCGGCGGCACCTCATGGCGTCGCGCTTGCTCGGGAGAGTACCGCGGCAGGTACTGCGGCAAGAGCGGACGTGGCCCCACCAGGGACATCTCTCCGCGCAGCACGTTCACGAGCTGCGGAAGCTCATCGAGCGAAGAGGCCCGCAGCCAGCGGCCGAACGCGGTGAGCCGCTCGGCGTCGGGCCGCGGCTGGCCGCGGCTGTCGACTTGATCGCGCATGCTGCGAAACTTCCACAGCGTGAACAGCGCCCCATCCTTGCCGGCGCGCACCTGACGAAACAGCACCGGGCTGCCCAGGTCCTTGCGAACGACCGCGGCCACCGCCGCCAACACGGGCGCGGTCAAGACGAGCCCGGCGCCTGCCAAGGTCACGTCCAGCGCGCGCTTGAGGGACTGGGTGAGCACGCTAGCAACCATAGCAGGCAACACGGGGGGTTGGGCTCAGTGGGCTCAGCGGGCTCAGCGCAACGGGCGCGCGGTGAAGCCCTCAGCGTCCAGCTCGACCAGCCAGGTAGAGCCGTTGCCGATGAGCGGCAGCGACTGCCCCAGGATGGACATCAACCACAGCCGCATGATGCCGCCGTGCGACACCACCAGCGTGGGCGCCGAAGACGCCACCGCGATGCGGGCCAGCGCGTTGCGCAGGCGCCACACCACGTGCTCGGTGGACTCCCCGCCGGGAGGCGCCGCGCTGTGGGTCTGCCAGGCCCGCCAGGCGTCCGGATACGACTCCGCGCACTGCGCGCGAGTGAGCCCTTCGAACACGCCAAAGCCGCGCTCGCGCAGCTCTGGATCCATCTGCAGCGCCAGCACGCCCAGCTCCTCGGCGACGATGGCCCCGGTCTGCCTGGCGCGAGAGAGATCGCTCGTCCACACCGCGCCGATGCGATGCCCCGCCAGCGCCGCCGCCAGCGCGCGCGCCTGCCCACGCCCTGCCTCGTTGAGCGGAATATCGGTGTGGCCTTGCAGCATGCCGAGCGCGTTCCACTCGGTCTCGCCGTGCCTCGCCAGTAAGATCTGTCCCATCGCGGAGCGCGCTCCTCTATCCCTATCCCGCCGCCACGCCGCGGATGGGACCGGGGGCGCCGGCCGCCAGCGCGGTGCAGAAATCCATCCCGCTGACGATGGCGTGGACGTGGTGGTGCGAGTCCACCACGCCGATCCGCCGCGCCGCGGTCGACATGGAGAACGCCGCGGCGCGATAGAGCGGGGTCCGTCCTGGCAACAGCACCAGCGACGGCTCCATCACCTGTTCGATGGGCGTTTGGGCCGCAAGGTCGCGCGCCATCAGCGCCTCGCTCTGGCCAAACACGCCGACCGGCAGCGCGTCCTCCAAGACGAACACCCCAGCCACGCCGCCGCTCTCGAGCGCGGCCATGCCGTCGCCCAAGGTCGCGGTGGTCGGCACCGTCTTGACCTCCGCGGAGGCCACCTCCGAGATCGGCGTGGTGATGCGCAGCGCGCGCACCGCCGCCATCGCGTCGCGCGTGCTGAAGACGCCCGCGGGCGCGCCAGCGGGATCCAGCACGAACACACGATGGACCTTGCGCTCCACCATCAAGCGCGCCGCCTCGGCGACTGGATCGTCGGGGCCCACCGACAGCACCGGGCGCGACATGACGTCCGCGCAGCATTGCCGAGGCAACTCGAGCGCGGTCGGCCGGTTGCGCACCCGCGCCATCACGCGCCCCAGCTCCAGCAGATCGCGCCGGGAGATCACCCCCACCGCCTTGCCGGTCCGGCCCACCACCAGCACCGCCGAGATCTGATGCTCGGCCAGGAGCACGTGCGCTCGCTCCAGCATGTCATCCGGCGTGACGCTCACCACCTCACGCGAAGCGAAGTCGCCGACCCGCAATACGTCCGACATCGCCGAGCATCGTAGCCAATACGCGCTGTCGCCGTCCACCACGGCGCGACCGTGCTGGTGGCCGCGACGCGCGATTTTCGCCCGCTCATGGCGCACCGCCCGGACGCCACCAGGACGCCGCCCGGACACCACCAGGCCGCCGCCTTCGCAAGTGGCGCGCCCAGCGAGCGAGAAATGCGCTAGTTTCGGGATCTGCATGGGCCATGGCTCTCGAACTCTTGGCTGCCAGGCGGCGATCTGGTTGGGGATCTGCAGCGGGATCGCCTGGCCGCGCGCTGGCCGCGCCGAGCCGCCGCGCCGCCCTCGGCACTGGCCGCCGACCCCCGCGCACCGATCGCCGCCGCCGTCGCAGCGGGCCCGGCTGCCGCACCGGCTGCGGGCCCCTCGAGGCCGAGGCTCCCGGCGCGCGCCGGCGTGGTCAACGAGCGCCTGTGGCAGCGAACCTGGGAGCAGTCCCTGCAACCGGACGCGCTCGCGCCGCGCGCCAGCGGCGTCTCCCTTTCAGACCAGCTCCTCGATGAGCTGAGCGACTTCGGCAACGAGGTCGGCGCGCACCTCGACACGCTCAGCATGGAGCTGCTGGCGCTGCGCGTGGACGGCCGGCGGCGGCGGGTCCACGTGGGCGTGCGCGGCGGCGAGCGCCAGTACCTGTCGTTTCGGGTCGGCAGCGAGCTGCACTTCGTCGACGGTCTGGCGCGGGTCACCACCCAGATCGAGCTGGGCATCGCCGGCCACCTGCTCGAGGTCGAGCTGCCCCTGCTCGAGGTCGCGCCCACCGCGTATCGCGGCGAGCGCGGCGTCGAGATCCGGCTGCCGATCTTGTCCGGACGGTTCTGACGCCCGCGTCTGCCCGCGTGGACCGCGCGGCGGGGTAGGATGCGCCGTGCCTGCTCGCTCGCTGCGGTCTTGCCTGATGCTCTTCACCTGCGTGCTGGCGACTCCGCTGGCCATGGCCGCGCCCGCCGC
>JADJJK010000047.1 GCA_016706545.1 Myxococcales bacterium | reverse complement strand
GGGCGTAGCTGCAGCACCGCCAGCTCGCGTCGCGCCAGATCGCAGGCGAACTCCAGCTCCACCGGCGTGCCCATGCCCCACTGCCCGAGCGCGAGCAGCCGCACCAGGAGCGGCGCCAGCGGGAACTCGCCGTGCTTGAGCACGGACGCGAAGGTGATGAGGCGCACGCCAGGGCGGCTGGTGCCGTCGTAGATGGCGTGGTTGTCGTGCGAGTACGTGGACGCCAGCGGCGCCAGCGTGCCGTCCGCCTCGGCGTCCTCCAGCTCGTAGCGGGTCTCGCGGCCGGTGCTGCTGGTGAGGTCCAGCGCCCACAGCTCGCGCTGCGAGCTGGCCAGCGCGTCGCGCACCGAGGACATCTGCAAGAGGTGCTGCGGGTAGCGCGGGCAGAAGCGCAGGCAGTTGCCCTCGCTGGTGACGCTGCGGCCAAGGCCCAGCGCCACCGCGGCGACGCCGTCGGCCGCGGTCATCGGCGGGGACGGGTAGAAGTTGTGGGAGCGCGCCACGCCCGAGATGTCCGGGTAGAACCGCGGGCCATGCGCGGCGCCCATCACGCGCTGCAGGATCACCGCCATCTTCTCCTCTTCCAGGCGGTAGGCCGAGGCCGCGAAGGTGTCCTTGGCCCGGCGCGAGAAGGTGGAGGCCCAGACGCGGACGATCGCGCGCTCCAGCGCGCCCAGCCGCTCCTCCAGGCTCGGCTCGCGCAGCGGCAGCATGAAGGTCTCGTAGATGCCGGCGAAGGGCTGGTGCTGCGAGTCCTCGAGCAAGCTCGACGAGCGCACCGCCAGCGGCGTGTCGACGTGTGGCAGCCAGGCCGCCAGGGCGTCGTGGACGTCCGCCGGGAAGCGCGCGGCGGCGCAGCGGCGGGCCAGCTCGTCGTCGTCGGTGGTGTGGATGGCATAGGCGCGCAGGTCGTTGTCATCCAGGAAGCGATCGAAGAGGTCGGTGGCGAGCACCAGGGCGCCAGGGACCACCACCTGCGCATCGGCGGCGAGCGCCTGGTGCTGGCGGCCCAGGAGCAGGCGGATGAACGCCAGCCCTCGCGCCTTGCCTCCCAGCGAGCCGCCGCCCAGGCGCTGGAAGTCGTACTGCGGCGCGAAGGAGCTCGGATCGAAGTCCGCCACCACCTGCAGGTTGCGGTCTCGGCGGTAGCCGGCGATGGCGGCGATGAGCCAGCTACGCAGGCCCTCGCCGTCAGGGAACTCGGAGGCGCGGCGCGGCCGCAGCTCCGCCGCCAGGGCGAACTCGGTGCGCGCCTTGAGCCAGCTCGAGAAGTGGTTGCGCTCGGCGTGGTAGCTCAGGCACGCGGCCGGCACCGTGCGCAGCCCGTCCTCGAGAGACTTGAGGTCCTGCGCGCGCCCGACCACCAGGCCCTCGGGCGTTCGGAACACGAAGTCACCAAAGCCAAAGTACTCCACCATGAAGCGGCGAAGGTCGGCGAGCAGGGTCGGCGATCCCTTGACCAGGAAGGCGGCGTTGACCTCCTCGGCCGCGGCGCGGTGCTCCGGGTTGGAGGACTGCAGCAGCACCGGCACGTCGGGCCAGCGCTCGCGCACGTTGCGGGCAAAGCCCAGCCCCGCCGCCATCGACAGGCGGCCGTCCTGCGGGAACTCGATGTCGGAGATCACGCCCAGGACGTCGTCCTCGAAGGCGACGAAGGCGTCCCACGCCTCCTCGTACGTGCTGCACAGGAGGATCTTGGGGCGCGCGCGCATGCGCATGATCTTGTCGGAGACGTTGACCGCCTCGGAGATGAGCCGGCGCGAGTGCCGCAGCAGCTCGCCATAGATCATCGGGAGAAACGACGAGTAGGTGCGGATGTTGTCTTCGATGACGAGGATGACCTGCACGCCCATGGTGCGGGTGTCATCGACGACGTTCTGCCGGTCCTCGATGTACTTGACGATGGCCAGGAGGATCGCCGCGTCGCCCTGCCAGAGGAACACGCGCTCCACCGCGTCAGCGCCAGGGTGCGTGCTCACGCTCTGCGCCTGCCGCGCGTCGAAGGCCAGGAGCACCACCGGCGTGCGAAGCCCCAGCGCCCGGATCTGCCGGGCCAGCTCGGCGCCGTGCATGTCTCCCAGGTGCAGGCCGCTCACCACCAGGTTGAAGCGCGAGGGCTCGCGCAAAAGCTCGAGCGCCTCGGCGCCGGTGGCGACGGTGGTGAGGCCCGGGCCGTAGTGCAGATCCGGGTTGCGAACTCGCCGACCATCCGCTCGCCGAGCTGGCCTGACTCCTCGAGCAGGAAGGAGTCATACGGGCTCGCCACCAGCAGGATGTCCATGATGCGGTGCCGCATCAGGTGGTGGAAATCTTGCTGGCCGGGGCCCAGCGGCGGCGGGGCCGGCGGGTTCAGACGACGCCCTGATCCAGCATCGCGTCGGCCACCTTCAGGAAGCCCGCGATGTTGGCGCCCGCGACGTAGTTGCCAGCCACGCCGAAGCGCTCGCTGGTGGTGATGCAGGCCTTGTGGATGTTCTTCATGATGACGCGCAGGCGGTCGTCAACCTCTTCGCGTTGCCAGCTATAGCGCATGCTGTTTTGCGCCATCTCCAGGCCGGAGACCGCCACCCCGCCGGCGTTGGCGGCCTTGCCGGGCGCGTACATGATGTGGGCCTGCAGGAAGTGATGCACGCCCTCGAGGTTGGTGGGCATGTTCGCGCCCTCGGCGACGAGCTGCACGCCGCCGCGCACCAGGTTGGCGGCGTCCTTGCCCAGCACCTCGTTCTGGGTGGCGC
The DNA here is from genome assembly GCA_016706545.1 of Myxococcales bacterium. GTDB lineage: Bacteria > Myxococcota_A > Polyangia > Haliangiales > Haliangiaceae > JABFXX01. The sequence continues at coordinate 51,529 of JADJJK010000047.1, read as the reverse complement.
ACGGGAAGGCACAATCGGCCTTGTGGCTCCACAGCGGGTTGTGGTCGAGCGTCGGATCGGCCGGGACGTACGTCGCGGTCTTGTACTGCGCCGCGTACTCCGCGATGCGGCCCCGGCGCACGTTCTTGAGCGCGATGACGAACTTGAGCTTGTCGCGGTCAATGCCGGCCTCATCGTAGATGTAGCCGGCCGAGTCCGACAGCGTGACCGGGCGCGCGCCCAGGTCCAGCAGCTTCTCCACGGTGTACTGGGCGACGTTGCCGCTGCCGGACACGAGGCAGGTCTTGCCCTCGAGGGTCTGGCCCCGCGCCGCGAGCATCTCGGCGGCGAAGTACACGCAGCCGTAGCCGGTGGCCTCCGGGCGGATGAGCGAGCCGCCCCAGCCCAGGCCCTTGCCGGTGAGCACGCCGGTGAACTCGTTGCGCAGCCGCTTGTACTGACCAAACAGGTAGCCGATCTCCCGGCCACCGACGCCGATGTCGCCGGCCGGCACGTCGGTGTTGGCGCCGATGTGGCGCGCCAGCTCGGTCATGAAGCTCTGGCAGAAGCGCATCACCTCGTTGTCGCTCTTGCCCTTGGGGTCAAAGTCGGAGCCGCCCTTGCCGCCGCCCATCGGCAGCGTGGTCAGCGAGTTCTTGAATGTCTGCTCGAAGGCGAGGAACTTCAGGATGCCCAGGTTGACGGACGGGTGAAAGCGCAGGCCGCCCTTGTACGGGCCGATGGCGCTGTTCATCTCGATGCGGAAGCCGCGGTGAAGCTGGACCTCGCCGCGATCATCGAGCCAGGGCACGCGGAACATGAGCACGCGCTCGGGCTCGATGATGCGCTCGAGGAGCTTGGCCTGGCGGTACTCTCGGTGCCGATCGAGCACGAGCGTCAGCGACTCGGCGACCTCCTGGACCGCCTGATGGAACTCCGGCTCGGCTGGGTTCTGGGCTTTGACGTTGGCGAGCAGCGTAGCGACGTAGTCGGACATGACTGCACGATACGCGAAACGCTCCGGTCCGAGGCGCGCTTTTCAGAAAGGGTCCTCGACGACGCGCGTCATGTGCAGCGATGCCACAGCGCGATCACTTGCAGGAGCGCAGGCGCTCGCCGCCGAGCGCCTTCTTGGCGATCAGGAGGGGACACGTGTTGGTGCGAACGTATCCGCCCTCACTGCCAGCATCGAAGGCCTCCAGGATGGCGCCCTTGAGTTGCGGGAAGCAGGGGCCAAAGGCGATCTCCTTGGCGCCCGGCAGCGCGACGTGATCCTCGGGCAGCGCCAGGCCGGCGATCGTGGCGAGCTTGACGTCGGCGTCCTTGCACACGGCCTCGCTGGGCTTCTTGCCGATGCCGCGGGCGAGGATGGGCGCGGCGACGTACGGGTTGGAGTTCCTGCGCAGGGCCTTGCCCACCTTGAGCGCCAGGTCGGTGTTGCTGGGGTCCCCGTCGAGGAACTTGGTGGCGTGCTGGATGCAGTCATCGAGCCGGTAGGTCTCGGCGAAGCACGCCGAGTACGCGGCGAGTCCGAGCTCCGCGCGCACCTTCTTGTACTTGGCGGCGCCCAAGAGCTGCGGGTACATGCCGTCGATCTCCTCGATGAGCATCACGCGGGTGTAGATGTGATCGCCGGTGATGCTGGAGAGAAAGCCGGTGGCTGCGTCGGTGGCGATGGTGAGCCACTTGTCCTTCCGCTCGGCCGGGCGGATGTCGCCGAGGTGGACGATGGCCTCCTGATACGACTTGGCGGCGATCAAGGCCTCGAGGTCGGCGAGGGTGTAGGCCTTGTCTTTCTCCTCCGCGTGAGCGGAGGCGGCGGTCAAGGAGGCGAGGAGGACCACAGACAGCGCGACGGCTTGCTTCATGGTGCAAAGATACGCTGGCCGGTCGGGTTTATTCCGTGGCCGGCGTTGCGCTCGGGGCGCGGCATCGCGTTCGGGGCGCGGCGCCCGCGGAGCTGGTCCGTCGGGAAGAATCTCGCGTCGCGCGCCGTACTTTTGGGTTCAGGCGAAACCGAGCAGGGGGCAGTGGTGTCCTCTGTGCCATGACAGCTCGTCAGCAAGCCTCCAGGATCTTCGCGGCGATGGCGACGCTTTGGGCGGTCGCGCTGGTGATGAGCTGCGAGCCGGTGCCCGGGGCGGGTCCGCGGCCGGCGCCGGTCTTGGCCTCGGCGGCCTCGGCGGCCTCGGTGGCCTCGGCGGCCTCGGCGGCCTCGGCGGCCTCGGCGGTGGTCCCGGTGGGCTCGGCGGCCTCGGCGGCCTCGGCGGCCTCGGCGGCCGGCGCGTTGTCTTTGGCGGCACGAGCGGCGACGACGCCGCCGCCCTCGCCGTTGACGCTGCGCATCTTGCCGGGGGAGCGCGCGAGCGCCGCCGCCGCTGCGACCCCGCTCTCCGACGAAGCGTCTCGGGCGCTGCTGCAGGGGCTGCCGGCGTTGCCGCCGGTGTCTCCGGTGTCTCCGCCGGGGGCTCCGTCGTCGCTGGGGGCGGCCTCGACCGCGGCGCCCGCGGTGGCACAGGCGCCGGCCCCGGTGTCTCTCCCCTTTGTCGTGGGCCAGCCGGTGGAGAGCCCGCCGGTCGTGCGGCCGGGGCAGGCCCAGCTCGCGCTGGAAGATCCGACGTTGTCGTTGTACGGGGTGGTGGACCCAGAGGCCGAGCTCCGCGTGACCTTCGACGAGCCGATGGTCCCATTGGCCGGCCTGCCGGCGCGGTCTGCGACGATCGCGACCTTGTCACCGCCGGTGCCGGGCGCGTGGCGCTGGATCGATCCCGCGACCGCGGTGTTCGCACCTGACGCCGGGCGGCTGCCTGGAGCGACCACGTTCACGGTCTCGCTCGCCACGGGGGTGCGCGCGATGAGCGGCGCCGTCTTGCCGCACGCGCGGACCTACACCTTCGCCACCACCACGCTGCAGATGTCCGAGGTCGTGCCGCGCACCTTGCGGCCGGCCTCGCCCTTGGCGGTGCAGCTCGATCAGCCGTTCGATGTCGCCGCGGTGGCGCACCGGCTGCGCGTCGAGCATCAAGGCCGCGCGCTGCCGGTGCGCGTCTTGACCGCGCGACAAGCGCAGGACGCCTGGGCGCGCGAGGGCGGCTCGCCCGATGTGCCGCTTGGTCCACACCAGGTGATCGTGGCGCCGCTGACCCGCTGGCCGCCGGGGACCGTGCTGCGCGTGGTGCTGCCGCGCGGCACCTCGGCGCTGGAGGGGCCGTTGCTCACCGCGGATGACCAGGCGATGGAGGTCGGGGTGGTGCCACTGTTCACGCTGCTCGAGGCTTCCTGTGACCTCGAGCAGCCCCGCGCACGGTGCGCGCCATCATCGACCCTGTGGCTCCGGACCTCCACGCAGATGGCCGCCGGGGCCGCGGGCGTTGGGCGCCAGGTGATGGTCGATGGCCAGCCGGTGCCGTTCTCGGTGTCCGCTCGCACGATCCGCTTGACCGCGCCCGCCTCGCCCGGTCGTCACGTCGTCTCGCTGGGCGAAGGGGTCATCGATGTTCATGGCCAGGCGCTCTCCGGCGCGCGGGTGGCAAAGATCGAGGTGATGATCGCGCGGGAGCCGCCCAGCGTGAGCGCGCCCAGCGGCCTGCAGGTGCTCGACCCCCGGTTCACCGTGCCGCAGTGGGTGGTGCATGCGACCGAGGTGCGCTCCCTGCAAGTGCAGCTCTACGCGGTGGATCCGGTGGACTACTTTGCTTACCAGGCGCTGGAGCGTGGCCGGCGGCGGACGCCGCCGGGGCGCAAGGTGTTCGAGCAAGTGATCGCGGCGCGCGCTGGCGTGGAGGCGCGCATCGACCTGCGTCCCGCGCTGGCCGCCACGGGGACCGGGCACGTGGTGGCGCGCGCCGTGGCGCTGGGGCAGGCGGAGCTCGACCCCGTGGTGGCCTGGATCCAGGTCTCCGGCCTGGCCGCGACCACGCAGGTCGACGGCCAGCGACTGCAGCTCTGGGTGCAGGAGCTGGGGACGGGCGCCCCGGCCAGCCCGGTCGCCGGGGCCCAGACCTCGCTGCTCACCGAAGCTGGCGCGTCGATCGCGGAGAGCCCGGTGGTGGTGACCAGCGCCGAGGGTCACGCCGTTCATCCGCTGCTGCCGCCCGATGACCGCCGCGGCGACACGGCGCTCCTGCTGGCGCGCGCCGGCAGCGATTCGACCTTCCTCGTGCTTGCCGGCGAGGTCACCGCGGACGGCGCCTGGCCCGGTTGCGACCTGGTACGTCACCGACGCGCACTTCCTGTACAAGCCAAAGGAGACCGTCCACGTCAAGGGTTGGCTGCGCTGGAACCCGCGTGGGTTCGATCCCCGGCTTTTGCTCCCGGCGGCGGCCGAGCGCGTGGCGTACACGCTCGAGGACGCGCGCGGCGCCGAGGTGGCCAAGGGCAGCGCGGCGCTCAGCGCGCACGGCGGCTTCGCGGTGTCGGTGCCGTTGCCGCCGACCGTCGCGCTCGGGCGCGCGATGTTTACTTTCGAGGCGCGCGGCCAGACCGAGCGGTACGCCATCGAGATCGAGGACGGCAGGACCGCGCCGTTTGGCGTCCGGCTGGAGGCCGAGAGCGAGGCGGGCGTGGAGGCGCCGCTCGACCTGCAGCTCGGCGAGGCGGCGGAGCTGGCGGTGTCCGCGCACTACCACGCCGGTGGCGGCATGGCCGGCGCGCGGGTTCGGTGGTGGACGCTGCTACAGCCGACCTCCTTTGCGCCGCGCGGCTGGGCCTCCTTTGACTTCTCACGGCCCGTGGAGACGGGCCGAAAGGACAACGTGGTGCGGTCCGAGTTCTCGCGGCTGTCGGCGAGCTCGCGCTCGGTGGCGCAGGTGGAGGTGCATGCGCTGGCCGGCGGGAGCCCGGCGGAGCTGGTGGTGGAGGCCGAGGTGCGAGACGTCGACCGGCAGACCGCGCGGGCGGCGCCGCGGCGCTTCCTGGTGCATCCCAGCGCGTACTATGTGGGGCTGCGCGAGGTGCAAGGCGATCCGGGGGAGCTGGAGGCGGTGGTCACCTCCATCGACGGCGAGGTGATCTCCGGGGCGCCGATCTCCATCGCGGTGGCGCCGGTGAAGCTGGGGCTGGCGCGGGCCGCGCTGGCGCAGCGCTGCGAGCTGGTGAGCGCGGCGACCCCCGTGCGCTGTCGGTTCGTGCCGCCCTCGAGCCGATGGATCGCCTCGGCGCGGGTGGTGGACCGCCAGGGCCGCGTCAACGAAGCAGCGCACCTGCAGGACCGCTGGGGCGGCGGCACGGTGACGCCGCCGAGCTTGCTGGTCTCGCCGGAGCGGGCGCTGTGGCAGCCCGGCGAGCTGGCGCGGGTGATGATTCACTCCCAGGTCTTCCCCGCGGTGGCGATCGTCACCGTCGCGCGGGGCGGCGTGGTGACGCAGCGCCGGCTCGAGCTGCGCGCTGCGACGACGCCGTATGACGTGCTGGTGCCAGGTGGCGGCGCCACCAACCTGCACATCAAGGTGGACCGGCTGGCGCCTGCGGAGAGCGAGGCGAGCCCGGCCCAGCCGCCGGGCCCGCCGCTCGCGCCGCTGCCTGAGCTGGTCAGCGCGCAGTGCGAGCTGACCATCGACTCGCGGCCTCGCCGGCTCGAGGTGGCGGTGCGGCCAAGCGCTCCCGCGCTGCGCCCCGGGCAGGCGGCGACCTTCGAGGTGACCGTGCTGCGCGACGGTCTCCCTGCGGCGGGCGCGGAGGTGGCGCTGTTCGCGGTGGACGAGGCCGTGCTGGCGGTCAGGGGGCGGGTGCATGACGATCCGCTGGACTCGTTCCTGTACCAGGTCGAACCTGGCGTCTCCACGGACTCGACGCTGCCGCTTCTGTGGGACAGCGGCGACGAGCTCGCTGGCGAGCCTGGCGTGCGGCGCAGCTCGGGCGCTGGCTATGGCCGCGGCGGCGCTCGCCCCGGGCTGCGCCGGCGCGAGGTGCCGGTCGTTCACATTGGCGCGGCACCTGGGGCGCCGCGGATGCGCAGCAACTTTTCGCCGACCGCGTTGTGGGCGCCGCTGCTGCTGACGGACGAAAGCGGGCGCGCGTCCACGACGGTGACGTTGCCGGATACCCTCACGCGCTACCGGCTGGTGGCGATCGCCGCCGCCGGGCCGGACGCCTTTGGCAAGGGTGAGGGCCACGTGACGGTGCGGCAGGAGCTGGCGGTGCGGGTGACGGCGCCGCGCTTCTTGACCCAGGGCGACCAGGTCTCGCTGCCGGTGGTGGTGCAGAACCTCGGGGCTCACGCGCGCTCGGTCGACGTCGCGGTCCGCGCCGCCGGGCTGGTGAGCCGGGGGCCGGCGGGGCAGCGCTTGACGCTGCAGGGCGGAGCGCGCGCCGAGGTGCGCTTTGCCTTCGTCGCCGCCGCGCGCGGCGCCGCGACCGTGCAGGCCATCGCGCGGGCCAGCGATCAGGCCGACGCGATCAGCGTGTCCTTGCCGGTGGTGGCGCCGGTGGCGCTGGAGCGCTTCGCCAGCTATGGCAGCGTGGCGGAGTCGCCGCGTCAGGAGGCGCTGGTGGTCCCCTCGGACCTTCACCCCGAGTTCGGCGGGCTCGAGCTGACGTTGTCGGCGACCGAGCTGTCGGCCCTGAGCGAGGCGTTCTGGTACCTGCAAGAGTATCCATACGAGTGCGCGGAGCAGCGCTCGGCGCGCATGCTGGCGACGTCCGCGCTCGCCGAGGTGCTGGATGTCATGCAGGCGCCGGGCCGGCCGGCGAAGGCGGCGCTCTTAGCGCTGCGCGCCGCCGACGAGGAAAAGCTCGCGAGCGAGCAATGGCGAGAAGGAGGCTGGGGCCTGTTTGCGGGCCTCGACGCTGATCCGTACGTGACGGCGCAGGTGCTGGAGGCGCTGGTCTCCGACCGCGGCCAGGCCGCCAGGCCATCGCCAGCGCTTGGCGGCGCGGTGCAACGGGCCAAGGAGTACGTGCAGAGCCGGCTCCAGGATGAGCTCGCGGCGCTCGAGCGCGCGGCGGCCACGGCCCCCGCTCGTCGGAGCGCCGAGGCGCTGGCCGCTGCGCCAGCGCGCGCCGAGCTGGCGGTGGCGATGCTGACCGCGCTGGCGGCCACCGGCGCCAAGGTCGGGGCCGACGGCGCGCGGGTGCTGCGCGCGGCGCGCGCGCTCCGCGGGTTGCCGGTGGATGCCAGGGCGCGCCTGGTCCGGCTGTGGGCGCGCGATCCGGCGCGGGCCGCGCTGCGCGAGCAGCTCGTCTCCGAGCTGGTCGCGACCACCCGGGTGAGCGCAGCCGGCGCGACCGTGGTCGTCCCCCCTGGCGCGGGCAGCTCCTCGCGATACGCCTCGGCGGATGGCACCGCCGCGCTGGTGCTCGACGCGCTGCTCGCGGCCCGGCCGGAGCATCCGCTCATCGACAAGCTGGCGCGCTCGTTGCTCGATGCTCGGCGAGGCGGGCGCTGGGGCTCGACGCAGACGAACCTGGTGGTGCTGGCGGCGCTGCGGCGGTTCTACGCCATCCGGGAGGCAGCGGAGCCTGCGTTCGCGGCCAAGGCGTGGTTTGGGACCGCGGGATATGCGGAGCACACCTTCACCGGGCGCGCGGCGCCCTCGACGACGGTCGAGGTGCCCTGGGCGGCGCTGCGCCCGGGCCAGGTCCACACGCTGACCGTGGCCAAGACTGGACCCGGTCGCCTGACCTACCGACTGGCGGCGACGTACGCGCCGCGCAGCCGCGCGCTGTCTGCGCTGGACGCGGGGTTCGTGGTCCACCGCAGCTACTCCACCGTGGACCCGTCCGAGCTGCGCCTCCGGCCTGACGGCAGCCTGCAGGTCAAGCTGGGCGCGCAGATCCTGGTGACGGTGGAGGTCCACACCCGCGCCGAGCGCTTCGACGTGGCGTTGGTCGACGAGCTGCCGGCGGGGTTTGAGGCCCAGCCGCGTAGCCAGTCAGGCTCCGAGCGCGCGCTGGTACAGGTGGAGGACGACTGGGACCACATCAACCTGCGCGCCAGCCGCGCGGAGGCGTTCGCGCGGCGACTGCCGCCTGGGGTGCGCCGCCACAGCTACGTGGTGCGGGCGATGACGCCGGGCACGTTCTGGGCCGCGCCGGCGCACGCCGAGGAGATGTATCGGCCGGAGACCTTTGGCCGCTCGGCGAGCGCGCAGGTGGTGATCGAATGAGCGCGGCGCTACTTGGTCAGCACGCCGGCCACGACCAGGCCGGCGATGACGATGCCCATCAGGCTCTCACCGGCGATGAGGCCGGAGGCGGTGGGCACCACGTAGCGCTCGGCCAGCGCGGGGCGGCGACGGCGGAGCTGATCGGCGATGAGGCCGCCCACGAACATGGCGACGCAGTTGGAGCCGGGGATGACCATGGCCAGGCCCAGGCCGTTGGGGGAGGGCAGGTAGGTGCGCAGCCGCGCCGGCGCGAACTTCTCGAGCAGCGTCATGCCCACGCCCAGCGCCAGGCCGATGCCGATGGCGGTGCGCGCGGTGGGGTGGAGCTGATCGATGCCGTTGGAGAACGCCTTGGACACGCCGGCCCACACCACGCAAGAGGGCGCCGGCCAGGCGTCGCTGCCGAGCACCGACGGGTCGGGGATGATGAGCATGAACGCCGGCACCACCACCGCGGCGCCCACCACCACGCCGCAGAGCTGGGCGTAGAGCTGATGCCGTGGCTTGGCGCCGAGCAGCCAGCCGGTCTTGAGCGTGGTGAGCAGATCGGCGGCGTGCAAGCCGACGCCGCCGGTGACGTTGGCGGCCATGATGTTGCCGGTCAGGTTGCCGGGCGTGAGCACGCCGTACACCATCTGGGTCACGGGGCCCAGCGCCTTGGTGGGCGTGATATCGGTCTCGCCGGTGACGCGCGCGGCGATGAAGCCCATCAGCACCGCCAGCGGCAGCGCGACCAGCGCCGCCCACACCGGGATCTGAAACAGCAGGGTCATGAGCAAGACCACGACCGGGGACAGCACCAAGAAGCCGGCGGGGAACCACCAGTCCGGCGACTCCACCGACGAGATGCCGGCCACCGGCCGGTCCAGGTCCTTGCGGCCGCCGAGCATGCGGGCGATTCCGGAGAAGGCGCGGCCAAGGCTCCGGAAGTCGAGCGCGAACGAGGTCAAGCCGGCGCCCACCAGCATGGCCGCGCCCGGCCACAGCGTCCATCCGACGATCTCCTTGTACGAGACCTTGGTCACGATGCCCTGCGCCACCAGCTCCGGAGCGGCCACCGCGTACGTGAGGACGCCGCCGAGCAGCAGCGACCAGCAGGTGCGGAAGCTCATCAGCCCGCCCGCGCCGATGAGGATGACCTCGGTCTTGAGCGCGAGCGTCCACTCGAGGAGCTTGTGTCCGCTGATCGAGATCGGCAGCGAGACCGCGCTGGGCAGCACCTTGAGGGCGTCGCGGGCGATCGCCACCAGCGCGGCAAACAGCGCGGCGAGGCCCAGCACCTTGGCCTGGCTCTTGCCGGCGCTGCTGGCGGTGTTGTGGATGGAGCGGATGGTCTCGGCGGTGGCGGTGCCGGTGGGGAAGGGCAGCGCCTCGCGGTTGATGAGCTGGCGCTTGATGGGGATGGCGGCGAACACGCCCATGGCGGCGATCACCGCGAACCAGGCGATGGTCGGCACGGTGTCAGGGCGCACCGCGGTGAGCATGAGCAGCGCGCCGAAAGCGGCCATGTTGCCGCCGCCGGTCATGTACCCCGCGCCGGAGGCCACCGTGGTGAGCGCGTTGTTCTCCAGCATGCCCAGCGGGGCGCGGGCCAGGCCCACGCTGCGCAGCCCGGCGAACAGCGAGAAGCCCAGGATGCAGGCGGTGATGGTGACGCCCTGGCTCCACCCGGTCTTGAAGAAGACGTAGAGGTTTGAAAGGCACATCACCGCGCCGATCGCGGCGCCGGCCAGCACCGCGCGCACCGTGAGGTTGGGCGCGTCGGGCTGGTAGACGGTGGCCAGCCACTTGGACTCCGGATCATCGAGCGCCGGAGGTCCCGGAGGTCCCGGAGGTCCCGGAGGTCCTGGGGGCGGCAGGCGATCGCTGTGTACGATCGCCTCCGGAATGTCGGTCGCTTGGCTCGGCGGCGCGGGGCTATCGGACATGGGCGGTGATTTGACCGGATGTGCGCCGGGTTTGCAACGACGGTGCCTGGCTACGACAAAGGTCGCCGGCAGGGCGCGCGCGGCGTACGCGCTTGGGCTGCCGGTGGGCATTGTCAGCGCTCGCGCTTCGCGGGATACCCAAGGCATGGGCGAACCAGGAACGCTGCTGACCCGCGCGGAAGCCACCGACTACGAAGAGACCTCGCGCCACGCCGATGTGCTGGCGTTCTGCGACGCGCTGGCCGCCGAGAGCGACCTGGTCCACCGCAGCTCCTTTGGGGTCAGCGGCGAAGGGCAAGACCTGGTCTACCTGGTCATCAGTGACCGCCGCTGCTTCTCCGCGGAGCGCGCCGCCAAGCTCGGCAAGGTGATCGTGCTGGTGGAGGCCAACATCCACGCCGGCGAGGTGGAGGGCAAGGAGATGATCCTGGCGCTGGCCCGGGACCTGGTGCGCGGCGAGCTGGGCAAGACCGGCGAGCGCATCCTGCGCGAGGTCTGCCTGGTGGTGGTGCCGGACTTCAACCCCGACGGCAACGACCGCATCAGCCCGAAGCACCGCGCGCTGGACCTGACCCACCTGGAGGGCCAGGTCAACCCGACCGGCGGCGTCGGCACGCGCTACACCGGCGAGGGCTACAACCTCAACCGCGACAACACCAAGCAGGAGGCCATCGAGACCCGGAACCTGGCCGCGCTGTACCAGACCTGGTGGCCGCACGTGTTCATCGACTGCCACACCACCGATGGCAGCATCCACGCCTTCGATCTGACCTTCGACACCTCTCGCAACAACGACGGCCTGTTCGCGGAGCTGCGCCGCGACAACCGCGAGATGCTGGAGAGCGTGGCGCGTCGGGTGCGACGCCGGCACGGCGTCACCAGCTACTGGTACGGCAACTACGCCACCGAAGATGATCCGCGCTCGGCCTGGCAGACCTACCCCGCGTTGCCTCGCTTTGGCAGCCACTATCGCGGCCTCCTGGGCCGCTTCGACGTCCTGCTCGAGACCTACAGCTACCTGTCGTTCCGGCGGCGCTGCGAGGTGATCCGCGCCTGGCTGCAGGAGCTCTTGCGCTACGCCGCCAAGAACAGCGACGAGCTCCGGGAGCGCTGCGAGACGGAGGAGCGCCGCATCATCGCGCGCGGCGCGCAGCCAGATCCTCGGCACAAGGTGGGCCTGCAGTACGGCGTGGCGCGGCGGGCGCAGGACGGCGCGCTGCTGTTCGACTATCCAGCGCACGCGCTCGACGGCGACACCGCGGTGATCGACGCCTACGACGAGCCCTCGATCCGCGCGCATCACTACCCCGGCGAGCACGACGTCACGTACCTGATGCCGCACCAGCGGACGTTCTTGCCAGTGGTCGAGGTGACCACGCCGACCGCGTACCTGGCGCCCGCCGAGCTGGCGGCGCGGCTGCGCGGCCACGGCATCGCCTTCGAGGTGCTGTCCGAGGCGCGGACGTTCTCCGTGGAGAGCTACCGCATCGTCAAGCGCGAGCAGACTCATAGCCCTGACGTGGCGGCGCTGGTGCCGCCGCCAGGGGAGGCGGAGGTGCCGCTGTCGGCCAAGCCCCCGCCAACGCGCTTCGAGACGGTGCTCACGGTGGCGCCCGAGCGCGGCAGCCACGACGCTGCCGCCGGCACGCTGTGGGTGCCAACCGCGCAGCGCGCTGGCACGCTGGCGGTGCTGCTCCTCGAGCCGCACTCGGAGGACGGCTTCGCGCGCTGGCAGTTTCTCGACGAGCTTGTCCAGGTCGGCGAGCTGTTCCCGGTGCATCGCGTCATGGGCGCAGCCAGCTCCCCGCGCAAGGCGGAGTGACGCCGGGGCGCCTGGGCCGGCGGCTCGGTCGGCGCGGGCGCGCGCCGCGCCGCGTGGTAGGCTCGGGCATGCTCGACTGGCTCGGCTCGGTCGCGGTGTCCTCGCACGGTGCGCGGCGGGTGGAGCTTGCGTTGACGCGCTCCACCTCGTGGGTCGGCTGGGTGCTGGTGGCGGTGGCCGGGGTGCTGTTGCCGTTTGCCTTCGCCCTCTCGCATCTCCTGGTGCTGGGGCCCGCGCTCCTGGGCGTGCTGGGCCTCTCGGTGGCGACCATGCGTCGGCGGCTGATCTTCGACAGGGATGATGGCCTCCTGCGGGTGGAGCACGGCGTCTGGGGGATTCGCTCGCGGCTGGCGGTGCCGCTGTTTCACCTGCGCCGCGTGGTGATAACCCAGGAGCGCGGCCAGTTCGTGGCGTACGTCGAGCGACGCACCGGCGGTCGCATTCGCATTGACGAGAGCCGGCGCCAGGAGCGGTTGCTCGCCATGGTGCGTGCCATCTGCGACGCCACCGGCCTCAGGCTCGCGCGGGGCTAAGCCTAGGGTTCGCGAGTGGAGCTCGCCGCTGGGCGCCGCTCGGTGGCCAGCAGCACCACGCCAGCGCCACAGACGAGGGCGACGGCGGCGAGGATCGCGGCGGCCAGGGCCGAGGCGCGATCGTAGAGCAGGCCCAGGGCCACGCTGCCAAGCCACCAGGCCAGGCCGAACACGACGTAGTACAGGCCGTATGCGCGGCCGCGGCTGGCGGCTGGGACATGGATGGCGATCAGCGCCTTGGCGATGGCGTCGGTGGCCGCGCGCCCAGCGGCCCACAGGGCGATGCCAAGCGCGATCACCCAGCGCGCCTCTGCGACCAGCGCCAGCACGCCGTATCCAGCGCTCGCCACCAGACAGGCCGCGAGCACGCGCCCGCCGCTTCCGCCCGCGGCGCGCGCGCGATCGAACCACGGGCCGACCGCCGCCGAGACCAGGCCATCGAACGCCATGGCGGCGGCGTACGCGATCATCACCGTGGGCCCGGTGAACGCGCCGGTTCGCTCGAAGTGGAAGGCCAAGAGGGGCCAGTCGGCCAGGCCGATGGCGATGAGGGCCACGCCGAGCAGGTACAGGCGTACCCGCGGCGGCAGGCCCGCGGCGGTGGCCGTCGCGGACTCCGGTCCGCGCTCCAGGCTGCGCGGATCGGGGAAGGCGCGGCGCGCGCGGCTGAGCACCGCCAGGCACGCCACGGCTGGCACGGTCAGCACGGCGAAGGCCACGGTGAAGCCGGTCTGTCCCGCGCTCCATCGCCACAGCACCGCGGCAACCAGCAGCGGGCCGAGCATGCCGCCCACCTGGTCCATGGCCTCGGCGATGGCGAAGGCCTTGCCGGCGCCAAGCTGCTTGGCGGCAAACGAGGTCAGCGTGGACTTGGCTGGGCTGCGGATGGCCTTGCCCAGCCGCTCGATCGCCACCAGCACCGCGACCGCGGGCCACCACGTGGTGAACGCCGCGGTCACCGCCAGCAGCGGGGCCGCCACCAGGTTGCTCGCGTACCCCAGAAACGTCAGCAACCAGTAACGCCCGGTGCGATCCGCGATGAGACCGCTGAGGTAGCGCAGCGCATAGCCCAGCATCTCGCCGGTCCCCGCGACGATGCCGACCGCCGTCGCGCTGGCGCCGAGCGTCGCCAGGTAAGGCCCCACCGCCGCGCGCAGGCCCTCGTAGCACAGGTCCGCCAGCAAGCTGACCCATCCCAGCAGCACCACGAAGCGCCGCGCGTCAGCCGCCGCCGGGCGCGGCGCGCCCGGGCCGCTGGAGACCGCATCGCCGGCGCCGTCAGCGTCGGCCGCGCCGGGGCGGTCTGGCGGCGTCATGGGGCTGTGTTGCTCCTCGGGTCAGGCTCATCGTCCAGCCGCGGGTTGAGCGCGCGCTGCAGCAGCTCGACCACCACGTTGACCAGCGTGATGGCCACCGCGCTGACGATCACGATCCCCATGATGAGCGGGATGTCCAGCTCCAGCACCGCCTGCAAGGCCTCACGTCCGAGCCCCGGCCAGCCAAAGATGGACTCCACCGCGACGGCGCCGGTGAGCAAGAGCCCGAACTCGACGCCGATCGCGGCCAGCACCGGCGGCAAGACCGGCGCCAGCGCGTGGCGCCAGATCACCCTGGACTCCGAGAGCCCCTTGGCGCGCGCCGAGCGGACATAGTCCTCGTCCATCGCGCGCACGAGCTCGCCTCGGACGAGCTGCGCGACCATGGCGACGCCGACAAAGGCCAGGCTCAGCGCAGGCAGGACGAGGTGGGCCAGGTGCTGGAGCGCCCCTTGTCCGTAGCCGACGATGGGCAGCCATCCCAGGCGATACCCGACGACGTAAAGCAGGGTGGTGCCGAACACAAACCCTGGCGTGGACAGCGCCAGCAGCGATCCGGCGCCGATCGCGATGTCGGGCCACCGCCCGCGTCTCCTCGCCGCCAGCACCCCAAGCGGGATCCCCACCAACAACTGCAGCAGCAGCGCGGCGACGGTCAGCTCCACGCTGGGCCACAGGCGCTCTGCGAGGATGGTCGACACCGGGCGCCGCGTCCGATAGCTCTCGCCCAGGTCGCCCCGCGCCGTGTTCCGCAACATGAGCAGGTACTGCACCGCCAGCGGCTCGTCCAGCCCGAGGTGGGCGCGCGCTCGCGCCAACGTGTCCGCGTCGGCCTGCGAGCCCACCAGCAGACGCGCCGGATCCCCCGGCACCATGTGGAGCACGGCGAACGTCGCGGTCAGCGCGACCACGATCACCACGCAGCCCCGCCCCAGCGCTTGCAGGACGAGCCGGATCACCTGGGCCTCTCGGAGACCGGCGCGGTCGTGACCTCGCTGGCGGGGACGCGTCGTCCCTGGTCGTCGAGATCGAGCCAGGCGTAGGAGAAGTCTCGGACCCACACCGGGTGCGCCTGATAGGACCTCACGTACGGTTGCAAGACCTCCACGGTCGCCCGGTGATATCCCCAGATCCAGGGCGCGTCGTCATAGAGGATCTTTTCGATGGACAGGTACTTGTCGCGTCGTCGCGTGCGGTCCAGCTCGCCGCGCGCCTCGTCGATGAGCCCGTCCACCACGGGGTTTGCGTAGAACGTATCGTTGACGGAGGCCTGGTCGGTGATCATGCGTGAGTGAAACCGCAGATCGACGAAGCTCGATGGATCTGGATAGTCCTGAGTCCAGCTCGTGAAGGATAGCCCTGGGCCGTCGCGAGATCCGACCGCGGCCAGGTAGGCGGGCAGCGAGAGCTCGCGGATGGTGATGCGCACGCCGACCTCGGCCAGATCGGCCTGCAGCGCGGTGGCGAGCTTTCGCGGTTCGTCGCCGGTCAACGTGGCGTACTCCACCGCGAAGCCGTCCGGATACCCGGCTTCCCGCAGCAGGGCGCGCGCGCGTCCCGGGTCATGAGGATAGGGCGCGATCGCGTCATCGCGCCCGAACATGCCGGGCGGCAGGATGCCGTGCGCCGGCTCGGCGGTGCCATGCAAGAGCACGGCGAGGTGCTCCTTGTTGACCGCGTAGTTGAGCGCGCGCCGCACTCGGACGTCGTTGAACGGAGGACGGGTCACGTTCATGCGCTCGCCGAACGCATTCATCATGACCGTTCGCTGCATGTGGGGGCGCCAGGCCGGCTGGCTGTGGAGCCACAGATAGCCGGGCGCTGGCGGCTGGTAGCAGACATCGAGCTCTCCGCGCTCGAACATCAACAGCTCGACGTCGCGCGGCACGTTCTCGAGCAGGACGATCTCGTCGAGCCAGCCGCGGCGGGCGTCCCAGTGATGCGGGCTGCGCCTGAGCGTCACGCGCTGGCCCTCCTCCCAGCTCACGAGCTGGTACGGACCGCTGGCCAGCGGCTCGCGGCGCAGGGCGGCTCCGGCGCGCTCGGCCACCTCGCGCCGCAGCGGCGCGGCGAACTTCATGGCCAGGATGTAGAGAAAGCTCGCGTCGCGCCGGGTCAGCTCGAACTCCAGCGTCCGATCATCGAGCACGCGGATGCCGGCGCAGTGGTCGGCCCGCCCCTGGCGCACCGCCTCGGCGCCCGCTACCGGCAGGAGAAAGCTGCCAAACGGCGAGTCCTGCATGCGCAGCACGCGCTCGAGCGCGTACTTGAAGTCCCCGGCGACGATCGGCGCGCCGTCGTGGTAGCGCAGGTCGGCCCGCAGGTGAAAGCGCAGCATCTTGCCGTCTTCCGAGAGCTGCCACGACTCGGCGAGGCGCGGCTCGAGCACCGTCGCCGCGCCGCCGGCGCCGCCCGGCATGGCCGGCGCGTAGCCGACCAGCGTGTCGAACAGGTGGGCGGTCATGTAGATCGAGATCTCGTCGTAGGCGATCGCTGGATCCAGGCTGTTGACCGAGTCAGCGGTCGAGAAGCGCAGCGCGCCGCCGCGCCGGGGCGTCAGGTTGCCGGCGGCCTGCCAGCGCGGCTGCGACTGCGGCTCGCGACACGCCACGTGGCTGCTCGCCAGCACCGCCAAGACCAACCCCATCCTCCACGTCGCTGCGAGCCCTCGCCAGCGGCGGCTCACCTGGCCTCCGCGTAGCGCCGCCGCAGGCCGACGTTTATCAAGTGGAAGGTCGACACCGCCAGCACGATGGTGAGGCCAGGGGCCAAGAGCAGCCACGGCGCGGTGCGATAGTGAACGCGGCCCTCGAACACCATGCGGCCCAGGCTCGCCGCTGGCGCTGGCGCGCCCAGCCCCAGAAACGACATCGACACCTCGGCCATCACCATCTGCGCGACGGTCACGGTGGCCAGCACGGAGATCACGTCGAGGGTGTTAGGCAGGACGTGCCGCCAGAGGATGCCCAGCGGGGTCGCGCCCAGCGCGCGAGCCGCGTGTACCATCTCCGACCGGGCCAACACCAGGGCGCGCGCCCGGGTCACGCGAGCGATCGTCGGCCAGCCGATCAGGCTCATCAACAGCGCCAGCGTGATCATGGCGCCGCCTCGGGTGGGGGGCTGCCCGTCCACCGCGGCGGCGCGCACCGCGGCGGCGGCGAGGATCGCCAGCAACATCACCGGCAACGCCAGGGTCACGTCGATGGCCCGCGACAGCAAGCGGTCGAGCCACGGCGCCATCCGATTGGCCAGCCCGGCGACCAGCCCCACCGCGAGCCCGATCACCAACGACAGCGCCGCGGCGAGGACGGAGATCACCAGCGACATCCGCAGCCCGGCGAACACCCGGGCGGCGACGTCACGGCCCAGCTCGTCAGTTCCCAGCGGCGCTCGCCAGCTCGGCGGCAGGGGCGCGCCCGTGCTGGCCAGCCCTCCGTCGATGTTCACCGCGTCGGGCGGCGGGCGAAGCGCTGGCACCAGGATCATGCACACGGTCATGATCCCCAGCACGCCAAGGCCGATGGCCAGCGCCGGTGTCTTCTGGCGCCGAGGGAGCGCTGGCGGCGCGTCGCGCATCGCACCACGCATCGCGCCGGCGGAGGTCTCGTCGGTTCGTTCGACGGATCCGATCTCAGGCTCGCGACGAGCGGATGGCTCGCTGGAGCGGCGCTGCGGCCCGCTTGGCACAGCCTCCATGGTAGCGCCAAACCCAGACCTGCACCCGGTCAAGCGCGAGGAACCGCGCGCGCGATCTCAGGCCACCGAGTCAGACGACGGGCCGGCCTTGTGGTCAAATCGCCGCTGCATGGATGTCCTTGTCCTCAAGCTCACAGCGATCCACGTGTTTGGGCTGGCCGGACTGGGCATCGTCCTGGGCGAAGGGCTGCTGCGCCTGGCGCCGGTCTTGGCCAGGCTCAGCGTTCCGCGCGCCATCCTGGGCGGCCTCACGCTGGCGCTGGTGGCGCTCGCGCTGCGCGACCGAGTGGTCAACTTCGAGCTGGACGAGCAACTTCGCAACCTGCTCATGATCGCGTTCTTCACCACCATCGGCTTTGGCGCCAGCCTCCGCTTGCTGCGGACAGGCGGGCTCAAGGTGTTGATCTTCCTCGGCGCGAGCGTGCTGGGGCTGGTGGCGCAGCTCGGCTTTGGCGCGGTCGCGGCGAGCGGCCTGGGCAAGCCGCCGCTCTTTGGCGTGATCCCCGGCGCGGTCGCGCTCACCGGCGGCCCGGCCACCGCGCTGGCCTTTGGCCCGGAGCTGGAGAAGGCCGGTGTGGTGGGCGCCTCGACCATCGGCGTCGCGGCCGCGGTGTTCGGCATCATCGTCAGCGGCATGCTCGGCGGCTTCGTCGGCAGCTATCTCATCCGCCGCGATGGGCTGTCGCCGACGCCCGGCGAGACGCTCGGCGACGCCGACATCGACATCGATTCGGGACCCCGGGAGCGTCATGGCTCCATGCTGGCCCACCTCGTGGTGCTGGGGATGACCATGGCGCTCGGCGCGGTGCTGAGCGACTTCATCAAGGCATGGCAGCCGATGCCTGCGTACATCGGCGCGATGCTGGTGGCGGCGCTGGTGCGCAACCTCGATGATCGCTTCCAGTTCGCCGGCCTCGATCAGGACAAGACCCAGGCCATCGGCGAGGTGGCGCTGGAGCTGTTCATCGTCATGGCGATCGTCACGCTGAAGCTGTGGCAGCTGGTGGACCTGGCGTTGCCGGTGCTGCTCATCCTCCTGGGCCAGGTGGTGATCACGGTGGGCATCGCCTGGACCTGCGTGTACTGGCTGATGGGGCGGAGCTACACCGCGGCGGTCGCGGCCGGGGGCTATACCGGCTTCATGCTGGGCACCACCGCCAACGCGATGGCGTCGATGAACGTCATCGTCAAGCGCACCGGGCCGGCGCCGCAGGCGTTCTTCGCGGTCGGCATCGTGGGCGCGTTCCTCATCGACTTCGTGAACAGCGTGCTCATCACTTTTGCGATGAAGGTGTTGAAGTAGCAGCGCGCGGCGTCCAGACGGAGTCTGGCACCACCTGCGCGCCCGTGCGCACGCGGGGGCGCTCGTCGTCGGGCAACGTCAGCGTTCGCTGGTAGTACGCGTGGACATCGGGCAGCTCGAGGTGGACATCACGCCGATCGAGCACCAGCGCCGAGAACCGGCCGGTGCGCAGGGCGTGCTCGAGCCCCTCCACGACGCGGCTTTGCCGGGTGGTGACATCCTTGATGCCCATGCGATGGACCAGGGGCCGCTTCTTCGCCAGGTGCAGATAGAAGGGGTGCGACGGCATCCACACCTCGCCCGGCAGTCCGGAGAGCCGGGCGATCAGCCGATCGCCCGCCGCCACGTCGCCGCCGGTCGGCACAAATCGCGCGGGATCCCAGCGCGCGGTCCACAGCATCAGCGCAAGCGCCGCGGCGCCCGCCCAGGTCGCCGCGGTCGCGACGCGGCCCCCCCACAGCTCCGTGGTGCAGGCGTAGACCGCCGGCACCGCGGCGCCGGCGGCGAGCGCCCCGTGCAGGAAGGCCGGCATGTAGGCGTTGAAGTGGGCAAACTCGGTTCCCCAGCCGATGGCGCCGACCACCGTGGAGACGCCATACAGCGGGGCCCACAGGAGCAGCGGCTGGGCGGCTCGAGGTACCCGGCGATGACGCCGCCATGACAGCGCGATGAGGACGAGCGCGACGACGACGCTCAGCGTGATCGCCGCGCCCAGGGCTGGATATGCTCCGGAGCCCGGCAGCTCCGGCCGCCACAGGATGTTGCCAAAGGAGCGCCAGAAGCGGTCCATGTTGAAGTCGTGGGCGCGGTGGATCTCCGAGACGTAGATCCAGAACCAGCCGTTGCTCTGGCGGTTCGCCAGATAGGTGCCGCCGAGCCCGATGGCGCCGGCGACCGCGACATAGACCGGCACTCGCCGCGGCGCGAGCACGAGCACCACCGCGCCGCCCGCGGCGACATAGAAAACGGCGGTCTGCTTGCAGAAGAACGCCAGCGCCAGCGTGCCGGCGATGCCGGCGACGCCGAGCTGCGCGTCGAGCCCGCGGGCGTGACGGGCGCGGCGAGCGACCGCGGGGAGCGCCGCCAGCGGCGCGGTCACGAGCAAGAGCAGCAGCGTGTCGGCGCGGACCAGATCGTACCAGCCCTCGACGACGGGGTAGGCGGCGGCGAACAGCCCAAGGCTCATGATCCAGCCGGCGGCGCGCGGCGCCAGCGCCCCGTCCGCAGCGCGGGCGGTCGCAGCAGGCGCGGCGGGCACAGCAGGCGCGGCGGCCGCAGGAGGCACAGCAGGCGCGGCGGCCGCAGCGGCGCGCTCGCGGCGCGCGCGCAGCCTCGCGAAGCTCGCGGCGGCCAGGGGCCCCCCGGCGGTCAAGGCGATGCCCACGAGCGCGAGCACCGAGACGGCGCGGCCGAGCACGTAGCTCACGCCCACCACGTCGCCCAGGCAGGCCAGGAGCGCGGGGTAGAGCGGCGTGTACAGGTACGGGATGAAGTCCACCGAAGGCGGCGCGTACAGCGGCAGGTCTTGCTGCAGGCGCAGCGCGTGGTGCAAGAGGCCGCCCTCCATCCACTCGAGGTCGTAGGGGTAGCTCAGGCGTCCGGCGATGGCCGCGGCGAGCAGCGCGAGCTGATAGACGGCAGGCGCCAGCAGCAGGAGCCACGGCAGCAGGGGGACCGCCGCGCGGAACGTTGGCCACGCGCCAGGCGCGGCGGCGTGGTCGTCGGGCGCGGCGTGGTCGTCGGCCGCGGCGTGGTCGTCGGCCGCGTCCGGCGCGCCCGGCGCGTCGGGCACCTCTGGCCGTCGGCTCGACACCCGCCGCTACTTCTTGCCCAGCGCGCGTCCGGTGGCCGCCAGCAGCGAGTCCGCGCTCACCGGCGCGCCGGTGGCGTGGACCATCCAGGAGTCCGGCAGCACCGCGCCAAGCCGCGCGGCGCGGGAGAACTCGGCGGCGAACGTCGTCGCGTCCTTGCCGGCCAGGTGCTCCTCGAGCTGGAAGGCGATGGCGTGGCCGAGCACGTAGTTGAACAGGTACAGCGGCGAGGCGATGGTGTGCGAGTAGATGCCCAGCAGCGAGGTCTCGCCGCGACCGCCCAGCACCGGCGCATAGTACTTGTCCCAGGTGGCCCGGGCGATGGCGACGGTCGCCTCGCGCAGCTCGGCCGCCGTGGCGCCCGGGTGGTCGTAGAGCCAGTGCCACACGTCGATCTCCACGAGCGCCGAGCCCGCGATCTCCCACGTGTTCCAGAAGTGGTCGAGCACGCGCAGCCGCTCGGCTTCCGCGCCTGCCGCCGGTCGCCCCAAAAGGGCCAGGTCTCGCGCCTGGAACAGGAAGGCCAGGGCCTCGGTGAAGGCGGTGTTGGGGACGCCGGCCAGGAGCGTGTGGTCGATCTCGTAGAGCGACAGGTACTGCTCGACGTTGTGGCCAAGCTCGTGCACGGCGATGTTGTAGCCCTTGTAGTCCATGCCGCCGGCCTCGACGCGGGTGCGCAGGTGGGGCAGGTCCCCGCGACGACGCGCCTCCATCGCGTGGCCAGCGCCGCGCGAGGGATCCACCGCGATGTGGCTCGCGAGCGTGCTGGCCAGCTCGGGGGCAAAGCCAAGCTCGCGGAGGATGCGCGGCAGGTCGGCGGCGAAGGCGGCGGCCGTTGGATAGCGATGGCGCGTGATCGCATCGAGCTCGGCCTCCGGGACGCCGGCGCCGCCAAACTCGTACCAGAGGTCCTGCGGCCCTAGCGGCCGGCCCAGGCGCTGCGCGATCTCCTTGGCCGCGCTGGCCACGTGCGGCGACGACAGCACGGAGACCATCAGCGCGCGCACGCGATCTTCGGGCATCTCGGCGCCGTCGAAGGCACGGGCCAGGTGGCTTGGCGCCGTCGGCGCGAAGTCGTCGGCCGCGCGCGCCGCGGCGAAGTGGGCGAGCACGTGGCCAAAGCGCACGTCCGCCTCGCGCGCGTCGCTCGGCGAGGACGTCGCCGCCTTTGGTGCGTCGGCCTCGAGCTCGGCCGCGGGGGTGACGGTGACCTGGTTGGTGAAGGGGTTCCAGTCAAGCCGCGGGTTGTTGATGACGGCGACCGGGATGGTCTGGGTGACGACGCGCTCCATCACCTTGACGATGGTGCGCTGCTTGGCGAGCCCTTCCGGATCGGCGTAGTTGGCCTTGAGCTCATCGCGCAGGTTCCAGTGGCTGATGAGCCGCTTGCCGGACGGAAAGCGGCGCTTGCCGTCTTCGCCAAGGACGTGGTGCATCCACAAGTTGTAGCCGGCGATGTAGGCGTCGGCGTTGGCCTCGGCGGCGCTGGCCGCGGCGGCGATGTCGCCCGGGATGCGGGTGTCGAACCGACGGGTCAGCCGCACCTCGGCCCACTGCCGCCGCGAGTAAGTCTTGGCGTCGCGCAGCCGATCTGCGAGCGAGGTCAGCGGGAAGTTGAGCAGCGCGGCGAAGGCGACCTTGGAGGTGAACAGGTCGGAGGTCACGTGCGCCGACGGATCGACGGCGCCAAGCAAGCCGTCGATGGCGTGCATGGGGCCTGTCTCCACGTCGCTGTGCCAGCGCATCGCGCGGGTGATCTCCTGCATGAGCCCGTCGAGCTGTTCGAGCTGCGCCTGCAGCCGGGAGAACAGCAGATCGACCTGGGCTGGCTCCGCCGCGAAGTGCTCGGTGACGAAGGCCGTCAGATCGCCGTCGTCACTGCGCCACAGCGCGGCGACCTGGTCGACCCCGCGCTCGATGCGCGCCTGGTGCTCAGGTCCGTGCCTCGACAGGAGCGCGGCCTTGGCGGCGGCGATCGTGGCGGCGGGCAGGGGTGTGGCGGCGGCGCGCTCGGGGGCGCGCGGGGAAGTCACGCTTGGCGCGCACGCCGTGAGGGTTCCGAGCGTGGCGCAGACCAAAAGTCCGGCGGCGAGAGCGGTGGGGCAAAGAAGGGTCGACACGAGCTGCATCCTCGCGTGCCGCTCGCGTTGATGCAATCGCCGACGCCCGCCCACCACCAAAAAGCCCGGTCGACGCGCTAGCGCCGACGGGAGCCAAAGCGCCGGTTGAAGCCGAAGACCAGCCGCTTCTGATCAAAGCCGCCGCTCAAGATGGGCAGCGTGGTCTGCGCGTCGCGCAGGTCGCCGCGGTCGAAGATGGAGGCCTCCACGAACAGATCGAGGCCGCGATTGACCCCGACCAGCATCCCCATCGCGACGTCGACGCGGACTTGCGGATCCAGCGCGCGCTGGGTCACGGGGTCCGGCGTGCTGGGCAGCGGCCGCGCCACCAGCGGGAAGTGGAAGCCAAAAGACAGCCAGGTCGCGAACACTCCGCGCTTGTCCCGGATGGCCACGCCAGTCTGCGCCAGCAGCTCCGTCTGCCATAGCCGTCGTCGCTCGGCAGCGTCGGGGAAGAGCTGGGTGTACGTGGCCCCAAGCGTGCTCTCCCAGAACAGGACGTTCTCGGCCAGCGGCACTCGCGCCTGCGCGGCGGCCTCGCCCATCGCCCAGGCGCCATCTCGTCCCTGCGCCGGGCCACCCTGGCCTCGCAGATAGGCCGACAGCTTCTCGCCCAGCCCCACCCGAGCGCCCAGCAGCGCGCTCTGCCAGAGCAGCTCATCGGTGTTGCTTGGTTGCTTGGGCAGGAGGTCGACGCCCGCGAACAGCTCGGTGCGCTTGCTCACCGCCACCAGCCCATGCAAGCGCAGAAACACCACGTCCGTGAACTTGAAGCCCTCCAGCTCGCCGGCTCCATCGCGCATCAAGAAGTCGAGGCTCGCGCCGACCTCCCAGCCTAGCTGCGGAGCTGCCGCGCTCGGGCGCGGATCCCCGGCGATCTCGAGCGTCCTCGCCTCGCCGGTGGCTTGCGACGGCACGTTGTACTGCGCCCACGCTGACGTACCGGTGAGCCAGGTGAGCCAGGTGGTGAGCACGATGGCCAACCCAACACCGCGACGGGAGGAGACGGGACGAGGTGCAACGTTCGCCATGCGCAAGTAACGGCTATCGTCGCTTGTTGGTCTTCTTGGCGGGCGCCTTCTTGGCCGGCGCCTTCTTGGCGGCGGGCTTCTTGGCGGCGGGCTTCTTGGCGGGGGCCTTCTTGGCGGGGGCCTTCTTGGCGGGCGCCTTCTTGGCGGCGGGCTTCTTGGCGGGGGCCTTCTTGGCGGGGGCCGCTTCCGGCGGCGGAGAAGCGGACTGCCACACGCCCAGGGTGGCGCCCTGCGGATCCACGAAGACGCCGAGCGCGCCCATGTTGGGGATCTCCATGAAGGGCACAACGATGGTCGCGCCGGCCTTCTGCGCCTTGGCGATCGTTTCCTTGACGTCCGCGACCCCGACGTACGCGGTCCAGGTCGTCGGATCGGTGGCGCTCTGGTTACCGCTCATGCCGCCACCGACGCCCTGTCCGACGTCGAGGCCGACCCAGTTCATCTCCGGGAAGTCCTGAAACTTCCAATCGAAGACGGCCTTGTAGAACTTCCTTGCACCGGGCAAGTCACCGCACGACAACTCGACATGAACGAATGGATTTCCCATGGGCGCAAGCATCGGGCGATCCACCGTCATCGTCAACTGCGGCTGCGCGTTCGTTGCTGCACTTGCAGCGCTGAGGTCTCGTCGCGGCGCGTCGCAGACTGCGTGATGGTGGTGGCCGGTGGGCGGATGCTCACGGGGCAGTCACCCCGGCGTAGAACAAGCGGAAGGGCCGGCTCGAATCGAGAAAGCCCACCGACATCAAGTACCCGCCGCCCCCGGTGCTGAAGGTGCAGGCGCCGGCGAACTGACCGGTGTCCGCGGCGATGGTGCGGACCACCCGGGGCGCACCGGAGGAGGTGCGCTCGATCTGCCCGGTCAGCGGGTTTGCGACCTTGTACACCGCGCAGCCGTGGTAGAGCGGGTCCGAGGACGTCGCCGACATGTACTCGACCCCGTCGGGGCCAAGGAACAGGTCTGCCGCGTTGACGGAAGCGCCTGGCGTCGTCCCCGGCAGGCAGTCTGCGTCACCAGGCACCATCACGGTGCCCAGGCCCACCCACGTCCGCCCATGGTCGAGGGTTCGCACGCGCACGATCCGGATCTTGGGGGTCGTGCCGGCCAGATAGACGCAGCCCATGGCCAGGTCGATGCGCTCGGGCCGCCACAGCGCCGAGGGCTCGGACAGCGCGATGCAATCGGCCATGCCGGCGAGCCGGCTCGCGTCCACCTGCGCGCCGCTGGTCGTGTACGGGCTCGGCGAAGGCAAGCCAAAGACCTTGCGCGGCGCGGTCCACGGGCCCTGCGGCGCCGCGGCGGTCTGCACCACGATCGTACCCAGCCGGTAGTGCAGCCGGTTATTGGCCTCGGCCAGGTAGCGATGGGCATACAGCTTCCAGCGAGTCGCTGGGTTTGGGTCCGTGGCGTCGAAGATGAGCGACGACACCTCGCTGATGAGGTACCCGAGGCAGAAGCCTCCTGGGCACTCCGCCGGATCGCTGGAGGTGAGGAGCGCGAGCTCCGGCGTGTTCACCTCGGCGACGTAGGTGTAGCTCGCTCCTGCCGTGGCGGACAGGGCGATGCGCGTCCGGATCGAGTGCTGGTCGGGCACGCTCGAGTACGCCATCGCGCCGCCGGGCGCCCCGGAAGGATAGACCACGGACGCATCGAAGATCCCGGCGGCCGAGCCCGGGTCGCCGACCACGCCCAGCCCAGCTTGCCCGGCCACCGGCAGGAGCGTCGGAGCGGGGCACTGCCCCGATCCCAGCGCCGTCGACCGCGGGCGGGGCGCGGCGGCCAGCGCCGGGACGTCGTCGGGCGCTGTGGAGATTTCCTCCGCGAGGGTGTCGCTGTTCTCCACAGCATCTGTGGCACACGCACCGAGAACGAGCGCAAGGAGCAGGAGCTTGGTCATGGCGCGCTGAAGTGCAACCAGCATGCCGCCGCGCCGGCTCGAACGATCACGGCGGCGCGGCGCGCAGCGCCTCGAACTGCAGGTCGAAGCGGGCGAGATACTTGCGCAGCCGATCTGCGTCGTTGCGACTGCTGCGGTCGCGCAGGGAGCGGGCAAACAGCGCGCGGCCGGCGGACGACAGGCTCGGCGCACGCTGGCACACGCGCACCACCTCGGCGAGCTGCACGCAGTCGAAGCGGTCTAGCTCCGTCGCCTTGGCGCCGAGCACCTCACGCAGCAGGCCCAGGTCGTCGCGCTCCCGCCCGGCCGCCCCGGCCAGCGGCGTCGAGGGGGCGTCGTCGGTGGCGTGGGCCGTGGCCGCGGCGCGATGTCGGGCCCAGGTCGCGCGCAGCCGCGCCAGCTCTTCTTCCACTGTGTCCTCATCGACGCGACCGCCGTCGGCGAGCGTGGCCAGGCGGCGCAGCGCGGCGCCAAAATCGCGGAAGTTCGCGGGCCAGGGCGCGGCCTTGGCGAAGCGCAGGAACGCGGCCCGCGCCGCACGGGACAGCGCCACCGGGTGGCCCAGCTCCAGCGACAGTCGATCGAGCTCGTAGTCGAGGTTGGGCGCCAGGTCCTCTGGCCGGTCGCGGAGCGGCGGCATCTCGAACACCCAGAGCGAGATCCGCGCCAGCAGGTCTTCCCGGAAGCGCCCCGCGGCCACCTCGGCGCCGAGGTCTCGGTTGGTGCCGGCGACGAGCTGAAAGTCGCTGGCGACCTCCTTGTCCGAGCCCACCGGGTAGAAGCGCTTGTCCTCGAGCGCGCGCAGCAGCATCGCTTGCTCATCTCGCCCTAGCTCGCCGATCTCGTCGAGAAACAGCATGCCCTTGTCCGCCTTGCGCAGGAAGCCGGCGCGCGCCTCCGCCGCGCCGGTGAAGGCGCCGCGGGCGTGGCCAAACAGGGCGCTGGCCGCGGTGTCGCCGCGCAGGGTGGCGCAGTTGACCGCCACCAGCTCGCCGGTCAGCCGCAGCCGCGCGCGGCGCAGCTCGAAGAGCCGCTGGCACAACGCGCTCTTGCCGGTGCCGGTCTCGCCGGTGATGAGCAGCGGATCGCGCGAGCGCGTGGCCACCTGCTCGAGGCGTTCGATCATCCGGTTGAACGCCGGGTTGCCAGTGGCGATGCCGGCCTTGAGCATGGACTCGCCCACCGCGCGCCGCGCCCGGAACCGCGCCGCGAGCTGTTGGTACTTGGCCAGATCGAGGTCGATCACCTCGACGTGGCCGGCGGGGCTTTGCAGCTTGCGCTCCTGGCGGTCGGCGCCGCGCGGCGGCGAGGACTGCAGGAGCCGCCCCGGCAGGGTGCGGGTCTCGCAGAGCAGAAACAGACAGATCTGCGCGACGTGGGTGCCGGTGGTGATGTGGACATAGTAGTCCTCGCGCTCCGGCTTCCACGGGTAGCGCTCGGCGAAGTCCGCCAGCGCGGTGTACACCTCCGAGAAGTCCCACGGGTCCTTGACGGAGAAGGGGTGGAGCGTCACCGCGACGCCGGGCGCCACCTGGGCCAGATCCGCCTGGATCTGCGCGGCCAGCCGCTCGGCCTGTGCCGACACCAGCAGCTCCAGCCGGTCGATGGGGAGCTCGGCCTGCTGGCAGATGGCCACCGAGGGGCGCCACCTCTCCCAGCGCGCCGCCGAGTAGCCGCCGTCGAGGGTGGTACCGAGGAGACCGACGACCACGCGGGTTCGCGCCATAGCTTGACGGATAGTGAATTATCCAATGAGATAAAGCTAGCGCAGGGCACGCCAGGCCACGTCCCGTGCGTGTCCAGCGACCACAACGTCGACCTCGACCTTGGCCGCGCTCGCGGCCCGGCTAGATCTCGGAAACGCTTGGCCATCGCGGCGCTCCGCGGCGCCCCGCGCGCGGCGTTGTGCGGCATGCTCGGGGAAGCCAGCGGCTGGCCCGCCGCCTGCAATGCCTTCCTGGCAGGAGCGAACGCCATGACGACCTACGAGCTTTCGAAGTCTGCTGATCTTCCGTACCAGATCCTGGCCACCGACCACGTGCCGATCAAGGCGTGGACCAAGGGCGTGCCGTTCGAGCAGGAGGCGCAAGCCCAGCTTCGCCACGTGGCCAGCCTCCCGTTCATCCACAAGTGGATCGCGGTGATGCCGGACGTGCATGCTGGCCTGGGCGCCACGGTCGGCTCGGTGATCGCGGCCAAGAACGCCGTGATCCCGGCGGCGGTGGGCGTGGACATTGGCTGCGGCATGATGGCGGTCAAGACGTCGCTGACCGCGTCGCAGCTTCCGGACGACCTGCGCCCCCTGCGCCTGGCCATCGAGGCCGCGGTGCCGCACGGCCGCACCGACGGCGGTCGCGCCAACGACCGCGGCGCCTGGCACGACGTGCCCGCGCGCCACGCGCAGGTCTGGGCCGAGCTGGCCGCGGGCTACGCGCGGATCTCGGAGCGTCATCCCAGCGCCGTCAACGCGCAGCGCGTGAACCAGCTCGGGACGCTCGGCACCGGCAACCACTTCATCGAGGTTTGCCTGGACGAGGCCGGCGCGGTGTGGGTGATGTTGCACTCCGGGTCTCGCGGCGCGGGCAACCGCATCGGCTCGTACTTCATCGAGCGCGCCAAGGCGGAGATGCGCCGCTGGTTCATCAACCTGCCGGACGTGGACCTGGCGTATCTGCCGCAAGGAAGTGAGCTGTTCGACGACTACTGGCAAGCGGTGTCGTGGGCGCAGGAGTACGCGCGCATGAACCGCGAGCTGATGATGGAGGCCACGTTGCGCGCGCTGCGCAAGCTTGGGACGTTGCCGGAGTTCACCGCGCACCTGGAGGCGGTGAACTGCCACCACAACTACGTCTCGCGCGAGCATCACTACGGCGAGAACGTGGTGGTGACCCGCAAGGGCGCGGTGCGGGCGCGCGAGGGGGAGCTCGGCATCATCCCGGGCTCGATGGGCGCCAAGTCGTTCATCGTTCGCGGCAAGGGCAACGCGGAGTCGTTCCATAGCTGCAGCCACGGCGCGGGTCGCTCGATGAGCCGCACCAAGGCCAAGAAGATGTTCTCGCTGGCGGACCACGCCGCCGCCACCGCGGGCGTCGAGTGCCGCAAGGACGAGGACGTGATCGACGAGACCCCGGGCGCGTACAAGGCGATCGATGACGTGATGGCGGCGCAGGCCGACCTGGTCGAGATCGTCTACACGCTGAAGCAGGTGGTGTGCGTGAAGGGGTAGCGGCCTGGTCTTTGCGGCCTCGCAAGATGACGGGTAGGTGGCTGGAGGTCGTGCGCGCCGCGCCGTAGGATGCGCGCATGTCGTCGAGCAGCCCCGCGCCAGCGTCGTCGCTGGCCGCGGACGTGGTCGTCGTGGGCGCCGGCCTCTCTGGGCTGGTGTGCGCGCGGGCGCTGGCGGCCGGGGGCGCGAGCGTGGTGGTGCTGGAGGCTCGCGAGCGCGTGGGCGGTCGGCTGCTCAGCGGGCAGGTGGCCGGATCGGTCGTCGATCTGGGCGGCCAGTGGCTGTCGAGCGGGCAGGACCGGCTGCTGGCGCTGACGCAGGAGCTGGGGCTCTCCACCTTCGCGCAGGTGCGCGCGCCAGCGCCGCTCCTGCTGGAGGAGCGCGCGGGAGCGCTGGGCGAGCTGCGGCGCGCGGTGCGCCAGGTCCTGGCGATGCGCAAGATCTCGCGCCTGGCGCGGCGGGCCTCGGCGTCGCCGGGCTCGGTGCCGGCGGACCGGTCGCTGGCCGCGTTCCTCACCGAGGAGATCGCAGATCCGGTGGTGCGCGAGCGGCTGGCGCTGCACGCGGATCTGGTCTTCGCCATCGATCCCAGCAGCCTGTCGCTGCTGTCGTATCTGACCACGATGCACGCGACGGACGGCTTTGGCGGGCGCGGCGCCGAGCTGCCTGGCGGCGGGCGCGAGCACCGCTTCACCCTAGGCGCGCAGGCGCTGCCGCTGGCGCTGGCGGCGGCGCTCGGCGATGGGCTGCGGCTTGGACAGGCGGTGCATCGCGTCGAGCAGCGACCGCGCGAGGTCACGGCGCACACGGCGCAGGGCGCGCTGCGGGCGCGTCGCCTGGTGCTGGCGATCCCGCCGGTGCTGCTGCGCCGGCTCGAGCTGGAGTTGCCGCCGGCGACGCGCGCGTGCGTGGCGGCGGCGCAAGCGGGCGCCGTGGTGAAGTGCTTCACCGCGTACGACCGGCCGTTCTGGCAAGAGCGCGGGCTCTCCCCCGAGGTGTACCGTCCGCGCGGGTTGGCGCGCGCCACCGTCGAGGCGACGGTGGCCAACGGCGCGCCGTCGCTCTTGTCCTTCATCGTGGGACCGGCCGCGGCCTCGTGGGCGGCGCGTCCGGCCCTGGCGCGGCGCGGCGCGCTCCTGGCCGAGCTGGCCGAGCAGCTCGGCCAGGTGGCGGCGGAGCCGATCGACTATGTCGAGCATGACTGGGCCGCCGATCGCTTCAGCGCTGGCTGCGTGGCCAGCGCGGCGCCGTCCGGCGCCGCCCCGCTCGCGGCGCCATGGGCCGCGCACGGGTGCAGCCACTTCGCCGGCACCGAGACCGCCACGCGCTGGCCCGGCTACATGGACGGCGCCATCGAGGCGGGCCAGCGCGCGGCGAGCGAGGTGCTCGCAGCGCTCGCCGCCGGGTAGCGGTCAGCGCCTCGCCCGGGTGATCCTGACAGGAGCGCTTCGTCGCCGCGCCTGGTGCTCGGCGCGCCTCCACTCGCTGGCGGGATCATGATCGCCCGTGCGACGCACCAGGTCAGCCGCCGTGCGGCTTGCAGGCGCCGTCCTCGCACTCCTGGCCAGCGGGGCACTGGCTGTCGGTGGTGCAGGTGGCGCCAGAGCCGGCGCCGCCGCCACCGTCGTCAGCGCCGCCGCCGCCGTGTGCGGCTTGCAGGCGCCGTCCTCGCATTCCTGGCCAGCGGGGCACTGGCTGTCGGTGGTGCAGGTGGCGCCAGAGCCGGCGCCACCGCCGCCATCGCTGTCGCTGTCCGTATCGCTGTCGTCACTGTCGCCCTCGCAGGCGCCACCGTGCAGCTTGCAGGCGCCGTCCTCGCACTCCTCGCCAGCGCCGCAATCGGCGTCGATCTGGCAGGTCTGGCCCGAGCCAGTGCGGTCGCAGTCGCTGGCGCTGTTGCTGACGGAGCTCTGCTCGGAGCCCAGCGTGGTGCAGGCAGAAAAGAGCAGCGCGGCGAGAGCGGAAATCAGGGTGTTCTTCATCATGTCAGTGTCTCCTTGATGTGTTCTGACTCTGTCACCTGCATGGTTCGTTGTGTTCGATTAGCTATGTTCAATTATGTGGTTATGGTGATGTTGTGTATTCTCATCGGATGCAACGTTGTGCATTCATGGGACGGTTGACGGCGTGGATCACGCGCGCTGTGCAGCTCGCGGCCACCGGCTGATGCGGCGGCGTGCCCGGCGCGCGCGCCCGGGCCTGATCGGCGCTCCGCCGCGCTCACCACGTCGGCGAGGCAGGCGTCCGACGTGGGCGTCCAAGGCCGCCGCCCGAGGCTGTCAAGCGCGGACTAAGAAGATCCTTGACAGAAATCGTCACCAACATGTAAACGGTTACACATGCGAGTGTAAAGGTTTACATGAGCGCCAAGAGCAACACTCCCAGGTCAAAGTACGTGCCGAGGGCGGCGTCGATCACCATCAAGGACGTGGCGCGGGAAGCCGGCGTTTCGGTCGCGTC
Source organism: Myxococcales bacterium (assembly GCA_016706545.1). GTDB lineage: Bacteria > Myxococcota_A > Polyangia > Haliangiales > Haliangiaceae > JABFXX01. The sequence goes on along the minus strand of JADJJK010000047.1, from coordinate 20,301 downwards.
GGTCTCTCGGGTGATGAACGGACACGACAACGTTCAAGCCGAGACGCGCGCGCGCATCCAGGCGGTCATCGAGCGGATGCGTTACTCACCGCACCTGGGAGCTCGTGAGCTCATCACCCGGCGCTCTCGCATCATCGGGGTGCTGCTGCCGGATCTGCACGGCGAGTTCTTCTCGGAGCTCATCCGGGGCATCGACACCGCGGCGCGTGAGCGCAAGCTGCACCTCTTGCTGTCGAGCGCGCACGGCGACGCCGCGGAGATGGTGGCGGCCATCCAGTCGATGCGCGGTCGCGTCGAGGGGCTGCTCATCATGGCGCCGCACCTGGACGCCTCGGGGATAAGTGAGCGGCTGTCGGAGCCGGTGCCCATGGTGTTCATGAACAGCCGGGTCGAGGGCGGGCTGCCTTCGGTGTCCATCGACAGCTACTCCGGTGCGCGCGCCATGGTCCGGCACCTGGTGTCTTGTGGCCATCGCACCATCGCGCATATCTCGGGGCCCGCCGACAACTTCGATTCCCACGAGCGCCGCCGCGGCTATGAGGACGAGCTGGCGGCGTCGCTGCCGGGCGCCCGCGCGCTGATCTTGCCCGGCGACTTCGGGGAGGCCTCCGGCCATGCTGCCGGCTGCGCGCTGGCGGCGAGGTCGCCGCGGCCCGACGCCGTGTTCGCGGCCAACGACATGATGGCCATCGGGGCGCTTTCGGCGTTTGGCTCGCAGGGGCTCGAGGTGCCGCGCGACATCGCCATCGCCGGCTTTGATGACATCCCGCTCGCCGCGTTCGTTCGCCCGGCGCTGACCACCGCTCGCGTTCACATCGCCGAGCTCGGGCGCCTGGCGCTGCGCCGGGTGGTCGCGGCGATCGAGCTGGCGCTGGGCCAACCGCTCGATGAGCCAGGCGACCTGGCGCCCGATTGTCTCACGCTGCAGCCCGAACCGGTGGTGCGCCAGTCTTGTGGCGCACGGCTCGCCGGGCCGCTCAACGAAAAGTAGCGCGCACCTTGGAGGAACCTATGGACCAACGCTTGATACGATCAGTCTCAGTCTTTGCTCGTTGTGTTGTTCCAGGCCGGTGGTGCGTGCCCTTGGTCGCCGCGGCCGTCGCCTGGAGCCTGGCGCTGGGTGGGGCCGCGCTGGCGCAGCGCGTGACCGCGCAGCTCCAAGGCAAGGTCGTGCGCGGCAGCGAGGGGGCGCAGGGCGGTGCCACGGTGTCCGCCACCAACCTCGACACCTTGGCGGTCACCACCGTGCGCGCAGACGTCGCCGGCAACTACGTCCTGGCCTCGCTGGCGCCTGGGCAGTACCTCATAACGGTGACCTTGCCGTCCGGCGAGGAGGGCGTGGAGACGGTGGCGGTAGGCATCGGTCAGTCAGCGCAGCTCGACATCGACGTCGCCACCGCCGCCAAGGGCTCGGAGACCATCGAGGTGGCCAGCGCGGCCATCGAAAACAAGACCTCCGAGGTCGCCACCAACATCACCCGCGAGCAGCTCCAGCACCTGCCGCAGAACAGCCGCAACTTCCTCAACTTCGCGGCGCTCGCGCCGGGCATGCGCAGCAGCAACGAGGAGACCCGGCAGGCGGTGTCCTCCGGCGGCCTGGAGCCGCGGCAGGTCAACGTCTTCATCGATGGCGTCAGCCTCAAGAACAACATCATCGAGGGCGGCGTGGTGGGCCAGGACTCGAGCCGCGGCAACCCGTTTCCGCAGCTCGCGGTGGCCGGCTTTCGCGTCCTGACCCAGAACTTCAAGGCGGAGTACGAGCAGGCAGGCTCCTCCATCATCTCCTCGATCACCCGCTCGGGCGGCAACGTCGCGCACGCCGAGGTCTTCACCTCGTTGCAGTACAAGGAGATGGTGGCCATCGATCCGTTCCTCGAGGAGCGGATGCAGCCCAAGCCGGACTACTCGCGCTACCAGGTGGGCGCGCTGGTCAGCGGGCCGATCGTCGAGAACAAGCTGTTCGCGCTGCTGACCTACGAGGGCAACTACCAGGATCGCAACAGCCAGGTGACGCTGGGCAACGCCACGGCGGAGAACGTGATGCGCTTTGGCAAGTACCAGGGGTCTTTCACCAGCCCGTTTCGCGAGCACCTGGGGTTTGGCAAGCTGACGTATGTGCCGGACTCGGCGCAGACCTTCGATCTCAGCGTGACGTTGCGACGCGAGACGGACATCCGCTCGTTTGGCGGGCAGACCGCGTACTCCGCGGCGGAGAACGTGCGGAACAACGTCTTCTCCGCCGCCCTGCGCCATCAGTGGCGCAACTGCGACGACCTGGTCAATGAGGCCACCGCGCAGTTCTTGCTGTCGCAGTGGAACCCCGGCGCGGAGAACCCGGGGCTCCCCGGTCAGGACTTCCAGGGGGTCATCCGCATCGGCGGGCGGGACACCGATCAGGACATCGTGCAGCGCGCGATCACGCTGCGCGACGACGTCACCTTCCCGGTGCTCAAGGCCGGGGGCTCGCACCAGCTCAAGACCGGCGCCAAGGTGGCGCTGCAGCGCTACGACGTGACCAAGGCGCTGTTTGGCAATCCGATGTTTCGCTATCGCGTGGACCCGGGCAACAACCTGGACTTCGACGTGCCGTTCGAAGCGGAGTTCGGCGCCGGCAACCCCAACGTGACGTCGGACAACGTCCAGCTCGGCCTGTACGGCCAGGACGACTGGCAGGTCAACTCCCGGCTCACCCTGAACCTGGGCGTGCGCTGGGACGTGGAGACCAACCCGCTCAACAATGACTACGAGACGCCCGCGGACGTGCGCGCCGCGGTCACCGAGCTCGCGACCACGGTCGCCGCCATGAACGGGTCGGAGTTCTTCCCGGTGCAGAACTACCTCACCGATGGCACGCAGCGCTCGGTGTTCCTGGGCGCCGTCCAGCCGCGGCTCGGTGCCTCGTATGACGTGTTCGACGATCAGCGTACGGTGCTCTTTGGCGGCGCCGGCCGGTACTACGACCGCACCCTCTTCAATACCGGCCTCGACGAGCGCTACCGCCTGCAGTACGGCGTACGCAAGTTTCGCTTCTCTCGCGACGGCGCGATGCGCGACGGGCAATCGACCATCGCGTGGGATCCTTCGTACCTCAGCCGCGAGGGGCTCGCGGGCCTTGTCTCCAGCGGCGTGGCGCCCAATCCGGAGATCTTCCTGCTCGAGAACGACACCCGGCCGCTGCACAGCGACCAGATCAGCGCTGGCGTGCGCCAGCTCGTGGGGCCGGTGCAGCTAGGGCTGACGTTCAGCCACATCCGCGGGGAGAACGGCGTGGGCTTCTATCCCGCCAACCGGCAGGCCACCGGCACCCGCGACTTCTTGCCGGTGCCCGGCAACTTCGGCAACGTGCTGGTGTCGGTCGACGACATCCAGACTCGCTTCACCGGGTTCTACTTCACGGCCGAGAAGGGCTACCGCGAGGACTCACGCTGGGGGTTCTCGGCCACGTACACGCTCGGCTGGTCCAAGATCCGCGGCGACCTGTTCAACTTCGACTTCCCCACCATCGAGGCCACGCCGATGACCCCGGGCGACGCCGACGAGCGTCACCACCTGGCGCTCTCCGGCATCCTCGGGCTGCCCCACGACCTGGTGGCCTCGGGGCTGGTCACGCTGGGCACCGGCACGCCGTACAACATCGCCGACGCCAGCGAGGGCTTCGGCGACAATTTCCGCTTTCGCCGCAACGCCGGGCGCGCCGACGACTTCCTGGAGTTCTCGCAGGTGGACCTGCGGCTGGCCAAGACCTTCGTCATCAAGGGCAACCGCAGCGGCGCCGGCCAGACGGCGAGCCAGGCCACCAGCCAGACCACCGATCACCGCGCCACGTTGACGCTCGAGGTGTTCAACGTCTTCAACAGTTACAACTACGGGCGCTACGAGGGCTTCTTGCCGCCCAAGACCGAGATGCCCAACCCCAACTTCGGCAAGCCACAGGCGCTGGTGGGACCGACCCGCAGCTTCCAGATAGGCTTCGCCTACGGCTTCTGACGGCGAGGGCACCGCGAGCAGGCGCCGACGCGATCGGCCGCGCTCGTCGGCGGCCCGCGAGCTGGCGTCAGAGGCGCACCCGAAGCGCAACGAAGCGCATCGACGCGCACCCGACGCGCACCCGACGCACACCCGACGCGCACCCGACGCACACTAGACGCACACCCGAGGCGCCCCAGGCCCGCAGGAGAACGCGATGCGTACCGTGCTTTCAACGAGACCTGCGCCGAGACCTGCGCACCGGCTGCGCGCGGCCAGCATCCTTGCCTGCGTGGTCCTGGCGCTGGCGTCAGGCTGCGCGGATCGGCCAGCGCTCGTCCGCGACTCTGGCGAGTCCCAGGACGCCGCGGAGGTCGCGCTCCTCGAGGACCTGCAGCGCCGCACCTTCGACTTCTTCTGGGAGACCGCGAACCCCAAAAACGGCCTGGTGCCGGATCGCTATCCCACGCCGTCGTTCTCCAGCATCGCCGCGGTCGGCTTCGCGCTCACGTCTTATGGCATCGGCGTCGAGCGCGGCTACGTGACCCGCGCCCAGGCCCGAGGCCGCGTGCTGACGACCCTGCGCTTCTTTCGCGACGCGCCGCAGGGCGACGCCGAGCACGGCATGACCGGCTACCGCGGCTTCTACTATCACTTCCTGGACATGGACACTGGCGCCCGCTACGCGGACGTCGAGCTGTCGACCATCGACACCGCGCTGCTTCTGGCCGGGGTGCTGTTCTGCCGCGAGTACTTCGGGGGCCCCGAGCCTGAAGAGGTGGAGGTGCGGGCGCTGGCCGACACCCTGCTTGCGCGCGCCGAGTGGACGTGGGTCTCGCCGCGCGCGCCGCTGGTGTCGATGGGGTGGAAGCCAGAGTCGGGCTTTCTGGGCCACGACTGGGTGGGCTACGACGAGGCGATGATCTTGTATCTCCTGGCGCTGGCCTCGCCGAGCCACCCGGTGGACGCCACCGCGTGGACGGCGTGGACCGCGCGCTACGACGAGCGCTGGGGCACGTTCTTTGGCCAGCAGCACCTGAGCTTCCCGCCGCTCTTTGGCCACCAGTACAGCCACCTGTGGGTCGACTTCCGCGGCCTCTTTGATCCGTACATGCAGCGGCGAGGTCTGGACTACTTCGAGAACAGCCGCCGCGCCACGCTGGCCCAGCGCGCCTACGCCATCGCCAACCCCGAGGGCTTTCGCGGGTACGGCGCCGACGTGTGGGGGCTCAGCGCCTGCGACGGCCCGGGCGACGTGATCGCGTCGTTCGGTGGCCGTCCGCGGCAGTTCCGCGGCTACGCGGCGCGCGGCATGGCCTCGTACGATGACGGCACCCTGGCGCCGACCGCGATGCTGTCGTCGTTGCCGTTTGCGCCGGAGGTGGTGCTGCCGGGCCTGCGCGCGCTCCGCCTCACCTGGGGCGATCACATCTATGGGCGCTACGGGTTCCTCGACGCCTTCAACCCATCGTTTCAGTTCGCTGACCTGGCGCGCGCCGGCAAGGTGGTGCCGGGCAAGGGCTGGGTCGACGTCGACTACCTCGGCATCGACCAGGGGCCGATCTTGGGCATGGTGGAGAACTACCGCAGCGGCCTGGTGTGGCGGGTGATGCGCGGCAGCGCCATGCTCCGGGCCGGGCTGTCGCGGGCGGGCTTTCGCGGCGGCTGGCTCGAGGCGGCGAGGTGAAGCTCGCCGCTGACCTCGGTCGGCGTTGGCGCGGCGCCGCCGCGCGTCGCGCGAGCCCGGCGCAACGGTCGCTGGGGCTGGCCGCGCTGGCGCTCGGCGCGCTCGCGCTCGGGGCGTGCGAGGCGGACGAGCCCCTCACGCTGCGGATGTGGGCGATGGGTCGCGAGGGCGAGGAGGTCGCCGAGCTGGTCGCCCAGTTCGAGCGCGCGCACCCCGGGGTGCGGGTGCGGGTTCAGCAGCTCCCCTGGAGCGCCGCGCACGAGAAGCTGCTCACCGCGTTCGTCGGCGAGACCCTGCCCGACGTGGCGCAGCTGGGCAACACCTGGCTCTCCGAGCTGGAGGCGCTGGGCGCGCTGGAGCCGCTCGACGCGGCGCTGGAGCGCTCGCAGGTCGTCGACGCGCGCGACTACTTCCCCGGCATCTGGGCCACCAACGTGGTCGGCGGCGCCACCGTGGGCATCCCCTGGTACGTGGACACCCGCCTGCTGTTCTATCGTCGGGATCTGCTGGCCGCTGCCGGCTACGCCGAGGTGCCAACGACATGGGAGACGTGGCGAGAGTCGCTGGTCGCGGTCGCTCGACGCGCCGGCCCCGCGCAGTTCGCGGTGTTCTTGCCGGTCAACGAGTTCGAGCAGCTCCTGACGCTGGCGCTGTCCGAGCCGGAGCCGCTGCTGCGCGACGGCGGTCGCTGGGGCAACTTTCGCAGCGCGTCGTTTGGCCGCGCGCTGACCTACTACCTGGACCTGTTTCGCCGGCAGCTCGCGCCGGTGGCCAGCGAGACCCAGCTGGCCAACGTGTGGGACGAGCTGGGGCGCGGCACCTTCGCCTTCATGATCCACGGGCCGTGGAGCATCGGCGAGCTACGGCGGCGCCTGCCGGCGGCGCAGCAGGGCGCGTGGGCCACCGCGCCGATGCCCGGGCCGCGGGGGCCAGGCGCCGGCATCGCCGGTGGCTCGAGCCTGGTGCTGTTTCGCACCGGCGGCGGCGCGCGGCGCGCGCGCCTTGGCTGGCAGCTCATCGAGCACCTGTCGACTCCCGCGGCGCAGCGCCGCTTCTTTCAGCTCACCGGCAACCTGCCGCCGCGGCGCGCCAGCTGGAACGACGGGGCGCTGGCCGCGGACCCGGCGGTGGCGGCGTTCCGGTCGCAGCTCGAGCGGGCTCGGCAGGCGCCGGCGGTGCCGCAGTGGGAGCGCATCATGCAGGAGCTGCGGCTGTCGTCGGAGCGCGCGGTGCATCAGGTGCGGCCGTCGACGACCGACGCCGAGCTGGCGCAGATCGTCGCGGACACCTGCGCCGAGCTGGACGAGCGGGTAGACGAGCTCTTGCGCAAGCGACGCTGGATGCTGGCGCGGCAGGAGGCGAGGTGAGCCGGTCGCGCGCGCCCTATCTGCTGGTGGGGCCGGCGTTGACCGCGCTGACCGTGTTCTTCGTGCTCCCGGTGGTGGCGGCGTTCGTGCTGAGCTTCACCGACTTCGACATCTACGGGGTCGCCGACCTTGGCAACGTGCGCTTCGTCGGCCTCTCCAACTACTCGCGGCTCCTGCAGGAGCCGCTGTTTGGCAAGGCGCTGGCCAACACGGCGCTGTTTGTGTTCGTCGGGGCGCCGCTGTCGCTGGCCGCGTCGCTCGGCGCCGCGCTGCTCTTGCACGCGAGGGTCGCGCGCTGGCAGGCGGTGTTTCGCACCGCGCTGTTTGCCCCGGTGGTGACCACGGTGGTCGCGGTGGCCGTCATCTGGCGCTACGTCCTGCACACCCGCTATGGCTTTCTCAACTACGCGCTCGGCGTGCTGGGCATCGAGCCGGTGGACTGGCTGGGCGATCCGCGCTGGGCCATGCCGGCCATCATCCTGTTCGCGGTGTGGAAGAACTTTGGCACCAACATGGTCATCCTGCTCGCCGGCCTGCAGGCCATCCCGGAGGATCAATACGAGGCGGCGCGGCTCGACGGCGCTGGCGCGCTGGCCCAGTTTCGTCACATCACGCTGCCGGCGCTGGCGCCGACCTTGTTGATGGTGACGTTGATGACGATGGTCGGCTATTTCCAGCTCTTCGCGGAGCCGTACGTGATGACGCGCGGCGGACCGGTACAGAGCACCACCAGCATCCTCTATTTCATGTTCGAGGAGGGCTTCAAGTGGTGGAACCTGGGCTTTGCCTCGGCGGTGGCCTTCGTGCTGTTCGCGATCCTTGCAGCGGGCGCGGCGCTGCAGCTCGCGCTGGCGCGGCGCTGGAGCCAGCCATGAGCCGGCGACGCGCACCGCGCCAGCTTGGGTCCGTGCTGGTGCATGGCGCGCTCGCGCTCCTGGCCGTGGCGGCGCTGTTTCCGCTGGTGTGGATGGTGTCGGCATCGTTGATGGCGCCCGGCGAGCTGAGCGCCGCGCCGCCGCCCTTTCTGCCGGCGAGCGTGACCCTCGACAACTATCGAGAGCTGTGGCAACGCACCGACTTCGCGCGGTGCTTCGGCAACAGCCTGGTGCTGGCGCTGTCGGCCACCGCGCTGTCGCTGGTGGTCAACGTCAGCGCCGGCTATGCGTTCGCCAAGCTGCGCTTCGTCGGCCGGCAGGCGCTGGCCAAGGCGCTGCTTGGTCTCTTGCTGGTGCCGGGGCAGGTGGCGATGATCCCGCTGTTTCTGCTGCTCAACGCTCGCGATCTTCGCCTTCCTGGGATCCTGGAACGACTTTCTCTGGCCGCTCATCGTGCTCACCGACGATGCCAGGCAGACGCTGCCGGTGGCGCTGGCCACGCTGGCGCGCGAGCACGCGGCCGACGCCGAGCTGATGATGGCGGGCGCGGTGGTGACGATCGCGCCGGTGTTGCTGATCTTCCTGGCGGTGCAACGCACCTATCTACGAGGCCTGGTGGCCGGGAGCGTGAAGGGATGAAGCCGACGCTTGGACCTCGCTGGTGGCTCTTGGCGCTGGTCGCGTGTGGGAGCTCCCAGGCGCCGTCGCCGTCGCCGGGCGTCGTCGCGCCGCCGTCCGCGGTCGCCGCGGCGCAGGTGCTGGATGCGTTCGACGACTTGACGCCCTGGCGGTCCGCTGCCTCCGACGGGGTGCAGGCCGCGGTGCAGCGCGCCGAGGGGCCGCGCGGCCCGGCGCTGCGGCTCCGCTTCGATCTGTCGGGGACCTCCGGCTACGCGGTGGCCCGCCGCGCGCTGCCCTTGTCGTTGCCAGAGGACTTCGAGCTGGTGTTCCAGCTCCGCGGCGAGCTGCCGCGCAACAACTTCGAGTTCAAGCTGACGGACGCCAGCGGCGAGAATGTCTGGTGGTTCCATCGCCGCGACTACGAGCTCTCTCCGGCCTGGCGCACGGTGCGGATCCGCCGCTCGCAGATCGAGTTTGCCTGGGGGCCCACCGCAGACCGGACGTTGCGCGAGATCGCGGCCATCGAGCTGGTGGTGAGCGCGGGCCAGGGCGGAGGTGCGGGCTGGATCGAGGTGGACGAGCTGACGCTGCGCCCACGCGCGGCGGCCGGGCCGGCGATCGCGCCTCGCGCCCACGCGCGCTGGGGCGGGGGCGGGGAGGCCGACGCGACGGCGGACGATCCATCGCTGGCCGCCGTGCTCGATGGCCAGCCGGACACCGCGTGGCGCGCGCCGGCCCAAGCGGCCGCGGCGCCGCTCGAGATCACGATCGATCTGGGGCGCGAGCGTGATCTGGTGGGCGTGCTGGTGCAGTGGGCCACGCCGTGGGCGCAGGCCTACGAGCTCGAGGTCTCGCTCGACGGCGAGCGCTTCACGCCGGCGGGCCAGGTGCGCGGCGGCAACGGCGGGCTCGACGTGCTACCGCTCGGCGACACCACCGCCCGTCATCTGCGGCTGCGCCTGCCTGCGGGCTCCGCGACCGGCGTCGCGCTGGCCGAGGTCACCGCCGTCGAGGCCGAGCCGAGCGGGCGCACGGAGCCGCTCCTGGCCGCGGCGGCCGCGCGCGCGCCGCGCGGCACGTTCCCGCGCGCCTATCTCGGCGAGCAGCCGTACTGGACCGTGGTCGGCGTGGACGGCGGCCACACCAGCGGCCTCCTGTCCGAGGACGGCGCGCTCGAGCTGTGGCCGGGCGGGCCGTCGCTCGAGCCGGTGGTCACGGAGCAAGGGCAGCCGGTCGCGACCTGGGCGCAGGTCCGCGCCGAGCAGACGCTGGTGGACGGCTACCTGCCCATCCCGGTGGTGACCTGGCGCCACCGGGACTGGGAGCTTCAGATCACCGCGCTGGCGGTGGGCGACGCTGGGCAAGCGGACCTGGCCGTGCGCTACACCCTGCGTAACCTGGGCGCCACGCCGCTGCGCGCGCAGCTCGCGCTGGCGTTGCGCCCGCTGCAGGTCAACCCGCCCACCCAGTCTCCCAACATCCCCGACGGCGTCAGCGCGCTGCGCGAGGTGGCGTGGTCCGCCGCCGACGCCGCGCTGCTCGTCGACGGACGCCCGGCGCTGCGCCCGCTGAGCGCGCCGGCGCAGGTGTCGCTGTATCCGCTGCACGCGCTTGGCCCTCCGGCGGCGCCAGTGGTGGGCGCCGCGACGTCGTCCTGGGTCGAGCGCGATCCGTCGTCGCTCGCCTCCGCGGCGCTGGCCTATCCGATCGCGCTGGCGCCGGGGCAGCAGCAGGAGCTGGTGCTGGTGGCGCCGTGGCCGCGGGGCCGCGCTGGCGCTGGCGCTGGCGCTGGCGTCGAGCTGGCGCTGCCGCCGCCGCCCAGCGGCGGCGACGGGGCGGACGCCGCGGAGGCCGCCGCCTGGTTCGCCAGCGCGCTGGCGGTGATGCGCGTGAGCTGGCACGCCAAGCTTGACCGGGTGGGCCTGCGCGCCCCGGCGGCGGCCACGCCGATCTTGCACACGCTGCGCAGCTCCCTGGCATACCTCCTGGTATCTCGCGATGGCGCCATGCTGCGGCCCGGGACGCGCTCGTACGCGCGCGCCTGGATCCGCGACGGCGCGATGATCAGCGAGGCGCTCTTGCGCCTGGGCCACCCGGCGGTGGCCGCGGAGTTCCTGCGCTGGTTCGCGCCGCACCAGTTCGCCAGCGGCAAGGTGCCGTGCTGCGTGGACGCGCACGGCGCCGGTCCGGTGCCGGAGCACGACAGCCACGGTCAGCTCGCGTTCTTGGCCCGCGAGGTCTATCGCTACACCAAGGATCGCGCCTCCCTGCGCGAGGTGTGGCCCCGCGTGCTGGCGGCCATGCGGTACCAGCGCGAGCTGCGGCACTCCGAGCGCACCTCCGCCAACACGAGCCCTCAACGACGAGCGCTGTGGGGCCTGCTGCCGCCGTCGATAAGCCACGAGGGCTACTCTGCCAAGCCCGCGTACTCGTACTGGGACGACTTCTGGGGCCTGCGCGGGCTCGCCGACGCCGCGGCGCTGGCCGCCGAGCTCGGCGACCCGTCCGCCGCGGAGCTGGCCGCCGAGCGCGACCTGTTCACGCGCGAGCTGCGCGACTCGCTTCTGGCCAGCACCTCGAGCTTCGGCCTGGATGTCATCCCGGGCGCCGCCGAGCTCGGCGACTTCGACCCGACCTCGACGACGATCGCGCTGGCGCCAGGCGTGCCCGCGGCTGCGCTGCCGCCGGCGCTGGTCACTGCCACGTTCGAGCGCGCGTGGCGTGAGCTGGCCGGCCGCATCGACGGCAGCCGGAGCTGGACCGAGTACACGCCGTACGAGCTGCGGCTGCCGGGCGCGTTCGTCCGGCTGGGCTGGCGGGAGCGCGCGCACGCGGCGCTCGCCTTCTACCTGAGAGGTCGGCGGCCGGCTGGCTGGAACCAATGGCCGGAGGTGCTGGGGGTAGATCCGCGCGCGCCGCGCTTCCTGGGCGATCTTCCGCACGCGTGGGTCCACTCGGACTTCGCGCGCACCGCGCTCGATCTGTTTGCTTTCGAGCGCGACGGCTCGCTGATCTTGGCCGCGGGCGTGCCGAGCGCCTGGCTGACCCAGGCGGGCGTGGAGGTGTCGGGCCTGCCGACGCCGTGGGGCCCGCTGTCGTACTCGCTGCGGCAGGACGGCGCCGCGCTGGTCCTGCAGTGGAGCCTCGCGGAGCTGCCTTTGGGCGGGCTGCGCTTGTGGTGGCCATATCCCGTCGCCGAGCGCGTCCCGGGCCCACCGCGGGGCAGGGGAGCCGCCAGGCGCTGGCTTGGCTCGCCCCCCGAGCTCCTGCTCACCGCCCGCGCTGGCCGGGTGGTGCTGCCGTGGCGGGCGCCGGCGCGCGCCGACGTGTCGCCATCCTCTTCACCTGGTTCACCTGGTTCACCTGGTTCACCGGCTTCACCTTCTTCACCGCTCTTAACTCCGTTGCCACGTTCACCCGCGATCGGCGAGGACACTCCAACCGCCTCGCCCAACCAGCGCGCTCGAGCGCGCCGTTCTTGATGTCACTTCTGGGGAATCACCATGCACGACAACGCGACTTTTCCAGCGGACTTTCTGTGGGGCGCCGCGACCTCGGCCTATCAAGTGGAGGGCTCACCGCTCGCCGATGGCGCCGGTCCCAGCATCTGGCAACGCTTCGTGCATACGCCGGGCCTCGTGCGCGACGGTCACACCGGCGACGTCGCCTGCGACCACTACCGGCGCTATCGCGAGGACGTGGCGTTGATGCAGCAGCTTGGCCTGGGCGCGTACCGGTTCAGCGTGTCGTGGAGCCGCGTGTTGCCGCAGGGCCGCGGCGCGGTCAACGCCGCGGGCCTGGGCTTCTATGATCGGCTGGTGGACAGCCTGCTCGAGCACGGCATCCAGCCGCTCGTCACCCTGTTCCACTGGGACCTGCCAGCGGCGCTCGACGATCGCGGCGGCTGGCTCAACCCTGACGTCGCGCACTGGTTCGCGGAGTACGCGGAGATCATGTTCCGCAAGCTCGATGATCGGGTGACCCGCTGGACCACGCTCAACGAGCCCTGGGTGGTCTCCGACGGCGGCTACCTGCACGGCGCGCTGGCCCCAGGTCACCGCAACCGCTTCGAGGCGCCCATCGCCTCGCACAACCTCCTGCGCGCGCACGGCGCCGCGGTGACCGCATATCGCGCCACCGGCAAGCACCAGATCGGCATCGTGGTCAACCTCGAGCCGCAGACCCCGGCGAGCGATTCGCCCGCAGATGTCGCCGCGGCGCGGCGGGTCGATGCGTACATGAACCGGCAGTACCTCGATCCGGTGTTCCTTGGGTCCTATCCAGAGGAAGAGATGACCGAGATCTTCGGGGAGGCGTGGCCGACCTGGCCGCAAGAGGACCTGCGCCTCATCTCGCAGCCCATCGACTTCGTGGGCATCAACTACTACACGCGCAGCGTGCGGCGACACGATCAAACGGCGTGGCCGTTGTACGCGGCGGTGGTCCGGCAGCCTGGCGCTACGTACACCGAGACCGGGTGGGAGGTCTATCCCAAGGCGTTCACCGAGATCCTGGTCTGGGTCAAGGAGCGATATGGCAACCCGCCCATGTACGTGATGGAGAACGGCGCGGCGTTCTATGATCCGCCGGTGGCCCAGGAGGGCCGCGTCCGCGATCCGCTGCGCGTGAGCTACCTGCGAGATCACCTGCGCGCGCTCCGCGACGCGATCGGCCAGGGCGTGCAGCTCCGCGGCTACATGGCGTGGTCGCTGCTCGACAACCTGGAGTGGTCGCTCGGGTTCTCCAAGCGGTTTGGCATCGTGCATGTCGACTTCGCCACGCAAGAGCGCACGCCCAAGGACAGCGCCAGGTACTACGCGCGGGTCATCGCGTCTGGCGGCGCGGTGCTCGACGAGCCGCTGCCATGAGCCGCGCGATGGCCGCGCGACGTGCCGGCGTGTGCCGGCATCAATCTGCCGGGACGGGGGAACGTGGTCACCCCGACGACCGTAGTAGCCTCCATGCAAAAAATCGTGATGTTGCTTGCCGTGGCACTCTTTGGAGTCATCGCACTCACCGGGGAGGCCGCAGCCAAGGTGCCCGTGATCTATCAGACCGGCCAGCACGCCTTCGAGTGCGGCCCGCTGCCGGCGCCGTTTGACAAGGAGCCGGAGCTCGCCGGCTTCAACGCGGCATATATCTGCGATATCACTGGTGTGTTCTGGTCGTATTTCTCGGTGCGCAACTGCAAGCCGGCGGCGGTGAAGGGCGACTCGTACTCGGACGAGACGGAGCTGGTGGCCGCGATCAAGGCCAAGTATCCGGAGAGCTCGATGAAGCGCGGCCTGTGGGGCAAATATGGTTGGATTCTCCTGGCGTTGGCGGTGCTCGCCGGCATCGGCATCTGGCTCAAGGAGAAGTTCACCGGCGAGGACTGAGACCAGGACTCTTGGTCTGGATGTGTGCAAGATAGCGTACGAATTTCTTGCCGCAGGGATCCAGCGACGAGATGTCTCTGATGATAGGCGGATGATCGGGGGATGCCTGTGGCCGCAGCGACGTAGAAGGGGGTACGTTCCTCACCCTGGCAGCCCTTTGGAGCCCCGATGTTGCTCGACACCGCACGTCCTTCCAGCCTCGCCGAAGAAAACGCCTCCACCACGGGAGTGAGCGCCGGTCGGCGCTCGCTGGCGTCAGATCTCGACGATTCGATGATGTTCGGTGGCGACGTCGATCTCGACGGAGAAGGGGGCGACGATGATGATGGCTTCATCCAGCAGCTCGCCTCGTCGCCTCGCACCGAGCAGCTCACCCAGCCCACGGCGCCGGCCCCCAAGCCGGTGCAGCGCAAGGCCGCGGTAGGCGGCAATGACGCGCTGGGTCGCAAAGAGAACAAGCTCCTGCAGTGGAAGCAGGAGATGGTGGAGGTGGCCGACGCGGTCTCCGCGCAGTTCGAGCCGCTGGGCCTGCACTTCCGCCCGCAGATCCTGCTCGCCACCGCGCTGCAGGAGGCGGACGCCAAGGATCCGCTCAACGCCGTGAGCTTCGACAAGGGCCTCGGGATCATGCAGATCACCCCCTACAAGGGGAAGCTCGATCCCGCGGTGGCCAAGGCGATCAACTGGGACAACTCCAAGAGCGTCTCGGAGAACATCAAGACCAGCAACTGGCGCAACGCCAAGGCCAACCTGATGGCCGGCGCCATGACGATGCTGACCAAGGCCAAGGCCATCAAGCGCAGCGTCGCGTCGACCTGGGAGAAGATGGACGAGCCGCAGCGCTGGCGCGCCGTCCTCTATGCGTACAACGCGGGCGAAGGCTCGGCGATCAAGGCGCTCAAGGCTGGCGGCCCCAACGCCCGCATGATCAGCACCTACACCGATCCCAAGGGTCGTCGGGTCAGCCACGACTACACCAAGGAGTTCCAGGAGAAGTTCGACTACGTCGATAGCCACGATCCGTTCGACGGCGAGTCGACGCCCACCACCGGCGAGACCGGCGGGGTAGAAGGGCCCGGCGGAAAGCCGGAGGACAAGAAGGAAGAGGAGCCCAAGCAGGCCTTCCACCTGGTGGACTCGGTGGGCCGCGGCGGCAAGAACCGCAAGGCGGATGTCTCGCTGGTGCAGGACCGCTTGACCGACCGCGGCGTCAACCCCGGCAAGGTCGATGGCCTCGTCGGCCCCAAGACGATCGGTGCGATCGAGACCTTCCAGGAGGCCACGATCCACATGTCGGACGGCCTCATCTCTCCCGGCAAGAACACCGAGAAGCACCTGTTTGGCGAGAGCGGTCGCATCGGTCAGAAGCCGGTGAAGCAAGAGCCGGTCGGCGGGCAAGAGGGGCCGCAGACGGACAAGAAGCCGGAGAACGAGCAGACCGACGACAAGAAAGAGGAGCAGGATCATCCGTCCTGGGCGGCCATCGCCGCCAACTTCAGCGCCAAGATCAGCGGCACCGCCTTCACGTGGCACGAGGCGCTCTGGCTGCCGTCGTGGAGCCGTCACGTCAAGCCGAGCGACGTGACCAACATCGGGATCGACCAGCTCATCGCCAACGTGGAGAAGCAGGCCGCCGCGCTGACCGACGTCCGCGAGGCCATCGGCAAGGCGATCGTGGTGCACTGCTGGGTGCGGCCTCCGGCGTACAACAAGCAGATCGGCGGCGCGTCCAACTCTGCCCACCTGCGCGGCATGGCCACCGACTTCCACTGTCCCGGCATGACGGCGGAGCAGGTGCGGCAGGCCGTCAAGTCCCGCAAGCTCTACCCCGGCGCCGGCGAGAACAACGTGAGCTGGGTCCACCTCGACCTCGAGCACTCGCGCTGGTTCAATCCTTGAGCTCGGTCGCTCCGGGCGGAAGTAGCGTTCAGAGATGAGCTCGAGCGAACGGGCGGAGCCCTCGGGGCGCCCTGAGTTGGCAAAGCCGCCGTGGCCGGGCCTGGTGCTGGTCACCGGCGGGGTCGTGCGCATCGCGGCCTCGCCGCTGTGGCCCGAGCACGAGTCCGTGGCAGCCCCGTGCTGGCTCGCGCCGAGCGCGCAGCTAGTGGACCACGACACCAACGTGGCCGCGCCCGAGCTGGCCCAGCTCGCGTGGGCGGTGGCCGCCGACCTGGTGCAGCCGCCAGAAGAGCTCGAGCAGACGTCCTCCGAGCTGGTGCTGTTGTCTGCCTCCGGGGTCCCCGCTGCGGGGGTGCCGCTGGCGGTGGGGCGGGGCCAGGTGGTGGCCGCAGATCCGGCGCTCCTGCGCGCGCGCCAGATGGTGCCGCTTGGAGAGCGAAGGCCCACCTGGCGCACCATCGCGCGGCCGTGCGTGCCGCGGCATGGCCGAGGCGCGTCGTGGCCAGCGGTGCGCGAGCGCCTGGGCGCGAGCGGCGGGGCCGCGACGCTGTGTGCGCCAGGACCCGAGCCGCTCTTGCTGGACGTCGATGAGGCCGTGGTGGTGCTCGCGCAAGACGCTAACTGGGCGCTCATCGCCGCGGCGCCGCAGGAGCACGCGATGGCGTGGATCCCCGTCGGCGCGCTGGCGGTCAAGGGCGCAGAGGACGCCGACGGCTGGGACGCAGAGGGCGGCGCAGATGACGCAGACGAAGGTGGCGGCGCCGATGACGCCGATGACGCCGATGACGCCGATGACGCCGATGACGCCGATGACGCCGATGCGGCGCGAGGGTCGTGACGACAGCGGCGGTCCCGCGGACGCGGTCGGGCAGGCAGCCGACGCCTCCGACGCGCCGATGATCGACGCGATCGTCTCGCTGGGCCGCGCGGCGATGTCTCGCTTGTCGCCGCGCCCGGGGCAGGATCCCGCCGCAGACGTGCCCGAGCGCGTCGCCGATCTGCTGGAGGCGTGGGCCGCTTGCGGGCTGTGCGACGACGAGCGGCTGGCCGCGCTGTCCGCGACCGACGTGGTGCTGCTGGCGCTGGTGGCTGCGCCGGCGCTCGAGCGATCGATCGCGCTGGGCTATCGCTCGCTGGCCGCGCCGGAGACCACGATGACCGTCGGCCTCATCGCCGATCTGGCCGGGGCCCGCGCGTCCACCCGGGTTCGCCTGCACCGGCGCCTGGGCAGCGAGCAGCCGCTGCGCCGGATGGAGGCCGTCTTGCTGAGCACCTCCGACGAGGTGCCCACTGCCGCCGCCGAAGTCGCCATCGCGCCGTGGGTCGTCGCCGCGCTCTACGGCTAGCAGCGCGCTACGGCCAGCAGCGCTACGGCTAGCAGCGCTACGGTTAGCGGCGGCTCTCATGATCCTGCACATCATGCACGCAGACCGCCGACGACGAGCCTGACCCACCAGGTGCGACCCGACCACCGTGCCAGGCCCGAGCTGCCGTGCGTGCCCCGAGCCACCGTGCCAGGCCCGAGCCACGTGCTGGGCCTACCTCCCACGCGCTCACCGCTGTCGCTCCCCTGGCGATCCGTTCCGGGTTCTGGGTTCTGGTACCAAAACCAAAAAACTCAGGGTTCTGAAAACAGCAGGGGCTGTGGGCGGTGTGGAAGAGGCGCGCTGTCCCCTCAGTCCCGACTGCTGCACCTGGCCCTCCTGCGCCTCTCCAAGGCCTGTGGTCAACCGCGCCGCGTACGCGCATTCTCACTTGCCCAGTCTCGACGAGCGCGGTTGTCCACAACCCGACACCGTCCACAGCCCCGGGGCTTCCGCGGAAACGCGCTGCGACCTGGATCACCCCACGTTTCCGCGGGGGGGTCCGCGATCTCGATCTCAGGTCCCGGCTCGCTCACGTCCGCCTGCCGGACACATTTTCCAATTCAAGATCTACTATCCAATATCAACATAAAATACCAACATCACTCTTGACACCTTCCGCGACCGCCAGCCCTCCGCGCAGCCAACCCACCGCGATCTCTCCCCCCGCGGCCCCAACGCGCGCTACATCCCCCTTCTACCTGCGCCCCCCACGAAACTTCGCGCCACCCGCGCTTCCGCGGCACCAGGGGCACGCCAGCTGCCAAGTTCGGAGCCGAAAATCGCCATGCTACAAGACCTCATGCGCGAGCCTCTCTCCGTCGAGGAAGTTCAAGCGCTCGGCGAGCACATCGCCGAGCAAGCGGTCCACCTGGACGCCGCTATGCACCGTCTGCTCGCCGACCTGCGGACGTTCGACGCGGCCGGCGGCTGGTACCGCCAGGGCTTTGGCACCTGCGCGCACTGGCTGAGCTGGCGCGTGGGCTGGGACCTCGGCACCGCGCGCGAACACCTGCGAGTGGCCAGAGCACTACACACCTTGCCGCAAGTATCAGAGGCATTGTCCGCCGGGCAGATCTCGTATTCCAAGACTCGTGCCATCACTCGCGTTGCCACCGCCGCCACCGAAGCGGTGCTCCTTGGCTACGCCCAGCACTGCACCGCCAGCCAGCTCGAGACCGTGTGCCGCAAGGTCGGCGTGCTCGGCGCAGACGCCGCCAGCAAGACTGCGCGCCCACACGACAGCGAGCGCTACGTGGCGCATACGACGACGGCCTCGGGCATGGTGTGCGTCAAGGCCTGCCTGCGCCCCGACGAGGCCGCGCTACTCTTGCAAGTGTTGCAGCAAGCCGCGGTGGACTGTACGCGCGCGCCAGCTGACTTCTCCGTGGAGGTTGCGGACGTTTCCGAGGAAGCGTCAGCACCAGCAGAGCCAGCGGCTGGCGTCTCCGCGGAAACGCGGAGCCTTGCCACCACAACCACCACGCGCCGCCCGTACAACCGCGCCGATGGCCTGATGGCCCTGGTCCAGTCCTACGCACGAGGTAGCCGCGCCGAGCGCGCTCCCGTCGAGCTGATCGTCACGGTGCCCGTGGCGCTGCTGCAGCAGACCGCCGCGACTACCGACTCAGCCACCAGCACCGCCGACTCTGCCAACGCCATCTCCGCAACCACCGCTGTAGCCATCGCGCCCGTCTCCTTCGCCGATCGCGGCGCCTCGCTGCCGGTGGCACTCACCGTCGAGACCGACCTTGCGCTCTCTCCACAAGCCACCCGCCGCCTGGCCTGCGACTGCGGCCTGGTTGTCGCCACCGTCGCCACCACCACCGCCACCGACGCCGCCCCGCTCTCCATCGGCCGCAAGACCCGCACCATCCCCGCGGCCCTCAAGCGCGCCTTGCTGCTACGCGACCGCACCTGCCGCTTCCCCGGCTGCGACCACCGCCTGTTCCTCGAGGGCCACCACCTGCAGCACTGGGCCGACGGCGGCGAGACCAATCTGCCCAACCTCGCGCTGCTCTGCTCGCTCCATCACGCCTACGTCCACGAGCGCGGCTATCGCATCATGCAGTCCGCCACAGGCGCGCTCGCCTTCGAAGATCCGGCAAGGCCGCGCCGTCGTCCCGCTGCCGCCGCGCCCCGCGCCGACGCTGCTTGGCTGGCCCGCGATCCGCGCCGCCAACGCCGCCAACGCCGCGCTGCCGCTGACATCATCCACCGGCCAGTGCCGCTGGCGCGGCGAGCGCGTCGATAGCTGGGACGCCGCCGCCACGATCACTCGCATCCAGCGCCGCGCCGACGCGGCAGCAGCCCCCGCACCTGCCGCGCCACCTACCGCCGCTGTTGCATCCCCGCCGCCGCCCGCATCCCGCACGTCAGCGCCACCCTCATCACTCTCGTCACTCCCATCTCTCGCCGATCCCCCGCTCGACCCCGACGGCCTCCCGCTGCGCGGCCTGTGGGACGACCTCGACCGCCACAGCGCCATCGAGCGCTGGGTCCTCGCCGAGATGGAAGCTACCGGCGTCGACCCGCTCTCCATCGGCCGCCCCTTGCCGGACCACCTGCAGCACCCGTCACAGCGTCCGTCGCAGCGCCGGTCGTGACGTCCGGCGAACCATCCGCCCACGTCGCGCTACGGCTAGCGGCGCGCACGAGCCTTGGTCTGCGCGCGGGCTGCCCCTGGCAGGCCGGCGCAGCCGCTACTCGCCGGTCCCTGGCGGCTCCGAGATCGCGCCGCCGTAGCTCTCGCCGCCGAACTGCGATCCCAGCGGACCCAGCGCTCGCAGCCGATATCCCACCAGCTCGCCGTCGCTGGGCAGCTTGGCGAACCAGGAGCCATCGGCCTGCTTCTGGAACAGCAGCTCCGCTGGTGTCCCATCCGCCGCGGCGTTGACCCACTTGACGTCCGCGCCACTGCCGGCGCCCGGCTGCAGCGCGCCGCGGAAGCGGTCCGTCCCGCCCAGCTTCTCCAGCGTGGCGGCGCCGCCCGTCGAGGAGATCCGGCACAGAAACTCCGGGTACCCCGAGAAGCTGCAGGCATAGTCGCCGTCCGCGAGCCCAGCCTTGGACTCGCCCGGCGGCGGCTCCGTGGTCTTCGATGAGCGAGATCCGCTGCAGCCAAGCGCCGCGATCAGCAAGAGC
>JADJJK010000046.1 GCA_016706545.1 Myxococcales bacterium | reverse complement strand
ACGCCAAGCGGCGGGAGCTGCGGCGCGTCGACCTCCGAGACCTCCTCGCGCAGCGCGATGCTCACCGCCGAGGTGCGGATGGGCACCGAGGTGGCGCGGCGCAAGAGCCCATCACCGCCCGCCACGCTGATGCGCGCGCCGCCCGGCGAGCTGCCGCGCTGCGCGATCTCCTCCAGCCAGCGCGCCACGCCACGGGGCCCCGAGGACAGCGCGGTGCGCAGGCACGCGGTCCCCAGATCAGACGCGGTGCCGCGCTGCGCCGGATCTCGCACCAGCGCGGTGGCGATGGCGTCGGCCATCTCCGCCGAGACCTCCGGCACCAGCGAGCGCAAAGGCGGCACCTCGAGCGTGCGGACCTCGTGCAAGATCTCACGCAGCCCGGCGCCGCCGAACAGCGGGCGCCCCGCCACCAGCTCCCAGGCGATGATGCCCAGGGCAAACACGTCGGTGGCGGCGGTGGGCTGATCGCCGCGGGTCTGCTCGGGCGCCATGTAGCGCGGCTTGCCGCGCAGCCGGCGCCGCTCCAGCGCGCTGGAGAACGACGCGCGCGCGATGCCGAAGTCCAGGATCTTCACGTAGCCGTCGCTCGACAACATGACGTTGGACGGCGACATGTCGCAGTGGACGATCCCCAGCGACCGCCCCACGGCGTCGACCTTGCGATGCGCGTAGTCGAGCCCGGCGGCGACCTCGGAGATGATGTATCCGGCCACGCCCAGCGGGCACGCCACGTGGCGCGCCGCGGCGCTGGTCATGGCCAGGCGGAGGTCCTGCCCTTCAATCAGCTCCATCGCCAGGTACAGGTCTCCTTCGGCCTTGCCGAAATCGAAGACCTGCACGATGTTGCGATGCGACAGCTCCACCGCGATGCGCGCTTCATCGATGAAGCTGCGGATGAAGCGACCATGCTGCGCTGCGCTTGGCAGGATGCGCTTGAGCGCCTGCACCTTCTCGAACCCAGCAAGGCCAACGGTCTTGACCTTGTAGATCTCCGCCATCCCCCCTTGAGCGATCTTATCGAGGACGTGGTACTTGCCGAAACGCCCTCGAAGAGCATCCACAGAACCACGGTACCACGCAGCGCGAGTGATGAATCCTGTTCTTCGTCGCAAATTCTGATGTCACTGCACGACGCTGCAGATCACGACGTGTGCTGCGTGACCTTCGTCGAAGTTGAACTCGCAGGCTCACGTGACATGAAGTTTTGGTGGGCACATTCACTGAAACCACTGTGACGGCATCAGCCTGACAACCCACCGAAGGATCAGACTGACATCACCTGCCATGTGCGAACTCGCTGCGCAGAGATGACGTCTGTAGGCAGGCTCGTGACGCGAGCGCGACGTGCGCCGGATCGGCCCGGTCAGGAATCGTTCTCGCGAGACGCCGGCAGCACGATGGCGTCGGCGCCTGGCATGCGCTCGCCGACGATCTCGCCGTTGGCGTCGGTGTAGACGCCGCGCACCAGCCTGTCGGCGCCCACCAGGAAGTAGGGGTGATTGCGCACCGGGATCTCAGCGTCCGGCTCGACGATCTCGAAGATGCGCCACGACGGCGCGCCCGCGGCCGTCGATCGGACGGCGGTGGCCGCGCCGCGAACCTGCTGCGAGGCGTCCTTGGCGAGGCGCTCCGTCAGCGCGGCGGCCAAGGTCGGGTCGAGCGCGGTCGGCGACGCGGCGCGCAGCTCGGCGAGCTGCGCGGCCAGCGTGGCGCGGACGCGGGCGCTCTTGTCCTCCGCGAGAAGGCGCAGCAGATCCTTGCGCAGCTCCGCGCTCGCGCGCGGGTACACCGCCACCAGCGCGAGCCCGACGTTGCCGCGGACCAGGCGCGAGCGATGGCGCGACAGGAGGTGCAGCGCGCTCATCCGCTCGGCGTCGAGCACCGCGGCCGGCACCTGCCGCGCCAGCCGCGCCAGCGCGGCGGACGCGCAAACCGAGGTCGCCCAGCCGCCGCGCCTGGCAGCGAACGCCAGCCGATCCCACGCCGCGAGCTGCTCCGGCACCTGCGCGCCGAGCGCCAGCCAGGACGCTGCCCACGCGGCGTCCGCGGCCACCCGGTCATCCCGCACTGCCAGCGCGTCGAGCGCCAGGGGGAGCGCTTGATGGGCGTCCGGCGTGGTGGCGACGAGATCCGCCAGCGCCGCCAGCGCGGCGCGGCGGCGATCTGGAGCCGCGCTGGTGGCCAGCGCTCGCAGCGCCGGCAAGGTGGACGGCTGCCCTGACGCGGCGAGCGCGAAGATGGCGGTGACCGCGACCGAGCTGTGGTTGTCCGCGGCGGCCCGCGCCAGCGCGGCGAACGCAGCCGGCACGGCCGCGGCACCGACCACGCCGGCCGCCTCGGCAGTGCGAATATCGGCTGGCCCCACAGCGCGCAGACGCCGCAGCGCACCGGCGAGCGCGCGCGCCGCGTACCGACGAAGCTCGGCGTCTGGATCTGCCAGCAGCGCGGTGAGCGGGCCGATCGTGGCGCTGGCGCCGGTGGCCGACAGCGCGGTGGCCACCGCCGCGCGCAAGGGGGCCGGGCCGCGGCGCAAGAGCTGGAGCAGCGGCTCGCTGCTGCGCTCATCGGCGATCTCCCCCAGCGCGTCGATGGCGGCGCGGCGCAAGCGGACCGGCGCGTCGGCGCTGGCCAGGGCCAGGAGCGCGGCGGTGGCGTTGCGCGCGCGCAAGCGCCCCAGGTACTCGGCCGCCAGGACCCGCACCTCGAGCTCGGTGTCCCCGAGCCGCTCGATGAGGACATCGGAGGCGCGGCCATCTTCACCGAGCAGCGGGCGAAGCGCGTTCATCGCCGCGAGCCGAATCAGCGGATCTTTGGCGGTCAGCGCGCCGAGCACCGGCACCAGCGCCTGCGGATCTCCGGTTGCCCCGAGCGCCTCGAGCACGATGGGCAAGGCGACTCGCCGCCTGTCGAGCTCGGCGGTGAGCGCGGCGGTGGCGCGCGGATCCTTGGCGCGCGACAGGAGCCGCACCGCGGTGGTCGGATCGCCTGGGATCTTGCCCGCGAGGTGACGCAGCAGCGCCGGGGTGGCGGCGGGGCCGGCGACCCGCAGCGCCTCGGCGGCGGCGCTGCGCAGAGATCCGGTGGCCAGCGCGCCCACGAGCTGCGCGAGCGCGGCCTCCCCCGCCTTGCCGGCCGCCGGGTGGCGAGCGATCTGACCGAGCGCGTAGGCCACCTTGCTGCGAAACTGGTCGTTGCCAGAGGACAGCACGTCCGACAGCGCGCCGATGGCCTGCGGCGACCCCACCGATCCGAGCGAGCCCACCGCCGCGCTGCGCACCTCCTCCGAGGGATCGCGCAGGAGGCGCAGCAGCGCCGGGACCACCGAGTCCTCGCCGAAGCGCCCGACCGCGCGCACCGCAGACTTGCGAACCTCCGGGTGGTTGTCAGCGAACGCGGTGACCAGCGGGATGAGGGCGCGGCGGTCTGCCAGCGCCTCGAGCTGCTCTACCGCCTCCCGGCGAACGTCCGCCTTGTCATCGGTCAGGCGCGGCAGGAGCGCGGTCACCACCGAGGCATCTCCGCGCTTGCCGATGGCGCCGAGCGCGCGCACCGCGCGCTGGCGAACGCCATGGTCCAGATCTCCCAGCGAGCGCGTCAGCGCGGCCTTGGCCTGCGGCCCGCCGATCTCGCCCAGCGCTTCCGCCGCCGCGACCCGGATCCGGACCTCCGGATCGCTTAGCCACTCCACCAGCGGCGACACCGCGCGCTCCGAGCCGCCGCGGCCGAGCGCGCGCGCCGCGTCGAGCCGAACATCGAGGACCTTGTCCTCCAGGGCGGTGAGCAGGTAACGCTCGGTGAGGGTGATGTCGTAGGCGGCGAGCTGCTGCACCGCCTCCCGCCGCGCCGCCACGTCCTCCGACGACAGCCCCTCGGCGTCGAGCTCGACGCGCCCCGCCCAGTCGAAGGTCCAGGCGCGCGCGGGCGGCGCCTCGCCGGCAGCGAGCACCAGCAGACAGGCGGCGGCCAACGCGCGGCGCACAGAGGAGACCCAGGGCAAGCGGCGAGGACAGGACACGCCGGCAGTATGCCACGCCGCTCGCGAGGGAGGCCAGGCTGCCCCGACCGAGGGCCATGATCGAGGGCACGATCGAGGCCATGACCGAGGCCATGACCGAAGCCTTGATCGCGGCCTGAGCGAGGGCCTGCTCGACGCTACCTCGACGCTAGACGTCGAACATCAGCCGATCGGGAGCCTCCAGCCGATCCTTGACCGCCACCAGGAACGACACGGCCTCGCGGCCGTCGACCACGCGATGGTCGTAGGTCAGGGCCAGGTACATCATGGGGCGGATCACGATCTGCTCGCCGATGACCACCGCGCGGCGCACGATGTTGTGCATGCCGAGGATGCCGGTCTGCGGGTAGTTGAGCAGCGGGGTCGACATCATCGAGCCGTAGATGCCGCCGTTGGACAGCGAGAAGGTGCCCCCGGTGAGGTCGGCCAGGGCCAGCTTGGCAGACCTGGCCTTGTCGGCCAGCTCGCCGATGCCGCGCTCGATGTCCGCGAACGAGCGCTGATCGCAGCCGCGCAACACCGGCACCACCAGGCCCTTGGGCGCCGACACCGCGATGCCGAAATCGTAGTGCTTCTTGTAGACGATGTGCGAGCCGACCACCTCGGCGTTGAGGCCGGGGAACAGCTTGGCGGCGGCCACGCAGGCCTTCACGAAGAAGGACATGAACCCGAGCTTGACGCTGTGGGCCTTCTCGAAGCTGTCCTTGTACCGGGCGCGCAGGTCGAGCACGGCGGTCATGTCCACTTCGTTGAAGGTGGTGAGCGAGGCCGTCTCTTGCTGAGCCTCCACCAGGCGCTCGGCCACGCGCTTGCGCAGCGGCGACATCTTCACCACCTCATCGAGCGGATGCAGGTTCGAAGGCACGGGCTCAGGCTCGGCCGGCCGCGCCGCCGCGACCGAAGCGGTGGCCGACGTCGGCAGCGCGCCGTGCTCGCGCGCTTGCTGGCGCTGCGAAGGCGTGAGGCGCAAGAGCTCGTCTTTGGGCAGGGCCGGCGCCGAGGCCGGCGCCGGAGCCGAGGCCGGCGCTGGAGCCGAGGCCGCTGCCGGAGCAGTGACCGCGGCCGGCGCCGGAGCCGAGGCCGGCGCTGGAGCCGACACCTGCGCCGGCGCCGCCTTCGGCGCGGCGGCGACCGCTGCGCCCTCGGCGACGTCGCCGATCACCTGCGCGACCTTGACGGTGGCGCCGACCTCGGCGAGCTGCGCTGACAGGACGCCGGACACAGGCGACGGGATCTGGACCGTGATCTTGTCCGTCTCCAGCTCCACGAGCGGCTCATCCGCGAGCACGGAGTCGCCCACGTTCTTGAGCCACCGGGCGATCACGCCCTCCGTGATCGATTCACCGAGTTGAGGAACGACGATCTGAGCCATGACATCCTCCTACGAGAGCGCGGGCGCGGCGAGAGCTGAGCCTTCTGCCGGCGCGGGACAGTTTGCTACACCTTGGCGATGGCTGCACCCAGGTGCGCCAGCGCATCGACAAATCCGGGATACGAGGTGGCCACGTTGTCGGCGTCCCCGATATGGGCAGGCCCGGCCGCCCGCAACGCCGCGATGGCGCCCGCCATGGCGATGCGGTGATCCCCCGCAGCGTCCACCTGGGCGCCCGCGCCGAGCGGCGCGCCGCTGCTTCCTTCGACGGCGAAGCCATCGGGCCGTTCTTCGCACGACACCCCGAAGGCGCGCAACATCGCGCAGGTGGTGGCGATGCGGTCGGACTCCTTGACCCGCAGCTCCTCGGCCTGCCGCACCAGCGTGGTGCCATGCGCGCAGGCCGCCACCACCGCCAGGATCGGGATCTCATCGAGCGAGCGAACCACCAGCGATCCGGAGATCTCGGTGGCCTTGAGCGCCGGCGCGGCGCCGCGCACCACCAGATCCGCCGTGGGCTCGGCGCCGCCGTGGCGCGGCTGCTGCTCCACCGCGGCGCCCATCGCCTCGAGCACGTCCAGAAAGCCGGTGCGCGTCGGGTTGATGCACACGTTCTCGATCCGCACCTCCTGTGCCCCGGCGAGCAGCGCCGCCACCACCAGGAACGCCGCCGACGAGGGATCCCCGGGCACCTCCAGGTCGCCGCCGCGCAGGCGACCGTCCCAGCGCAGGGTGTCGATCGTGGTGCATGGCCGACCGTCGGCGCCGACGCCGCTGTGGACCGGCGCTCCGAGAAACCCCAGCATGCGCTCGGTGTGATCGCGGCTGGGCCCCGGCTCGATCAGCGACGACACCCCGCGGGTGTACAGCGCGGCCAGCGTGAGCGCCGTCTTGACCTGCGCCGACGCCATCGGCAGCTCGTACTGGATCGGCGTGAGCGGCCCCGCCGCCGGGCCCACGGTCAAAGGCGGCACCACGTCACCGCGGGCATCCCGCGGACCGTCGATCCTCGCGCCCATGGTGCAAAGCGGCTCGATGACCCGACGCATCGGGCGCTTGCTCAGCGACTCATCGCCGACGAGCCGGGTGGCGAACGGCGCACCGGCGAGCAGCCCGCACAACATGCGGATGGTGGTGCCGGAGTTGCCGCAGTCGAGCGCCGCCGACGGCGCCCGCATGCCAGCGAGCCCGGTGCCGCGCACGCACACCGCCTGATCTTGGCGCGAGACCTGCGCGCCGAGCGCGGCGATGGCCTTGGCGGAGCGGCCGTTGTCGGCGCCGTCGCCCAGGCCCAGGATGCGCACCGGCTCCTGCGTCAAGAGCGAGAACAGGAGCGCGCGGTGGCCGATGGACTTGTCCCCGGGCACCGTGACGGTGCCGTGCAAGCAGCTGCGCGCGGGCTGTACGACAAAAGCGGTCATCTTGGGTCTCCGGCATCGAGAGTGACGCCACAGCTCACGGGTTCGAACAACCTGCAGGGGAGAAGGTCGCCTGGCAAGGCGAGCCGCCCACCTTGTCGGCGGCGGGGACGCGCGCCCCGGGCATCGAGGGGACGTCGGATCCTCGCGTCGACGATCCTGAGGCACCCGACGATCCCGAGGCCCCCGAGGCACCCGACGATCCCGAGGCCCCCGGAGACCCCGAGGACGCCGGCAGCAGCGTCGTCGCCCGAGCGACCGCGCGCGCGAGCCGCCGCGGCCCCACCACCAGCGCGACCCGGACCCAGCCCTCTCGCCGATCCACGGCGGCGGCGCCAAACGCGGGGCCAAGGCCGAGCGCGGCCAGCCGAGGGTCCTTGGCGAGCGCCGCGAGCGCGCCACGCAGCGCCGCGCCGAGCCGCGCGCCCGCCGCGGCGTCGCCGGGATCCTCGCTGTCGGCCAGGAGCACGAGCGCGGCGTCATCGGCCGCGTCGCCCCACAGGCTCAGGTGCGCCGGCGGCGGGTCGAGATTGGTCTGGCGGGCCAGCGCGAGCCGCGCCTCGAACGGGAGCTCCGCGGTCACCCGCACCAGCGCGCCGGTGGCCGCCGCGGGCATGGAGCGAGCCCGCAGCCGCTGCCAGCGCACCGGCGTCGGCTCGCGGCGCTCGGCCCGCTGCGCCACCGCGGCCAACAGCTCCGGCGGCCCCAGCGCCACGATCTGCGGGGTGATCGCGGCGCCCCCCAGCTCGCTGGCGATCTGGGCCGCCGATCGCGGGTCGGAGCCGTCCAAGCTGGAGGGCGGCGCGGCGAACTCCAGCAAGGTCAGGCTCTGCGCCTGCGCCAACCCCACCCGGTAGCTGGCGATGACCAGCGTCTGGGCGTGCGCCAGCGGCGCCGACCGCGCGTCCGGCTGGCCGAGCGTCCCGAGGTGACCGCCGAGCCCGCCGAGACCGCCGAGACCGCCGAGACCGGGCGAACGCGCAAGCTCCGGACCGCCCGGCCCCGCCAGGAGCGCGGTGGCGAGCGGGCCCAGCACCGGGTGGGCCCGGGCGCGGCGCAGATCCAGCTCCACCAGGAGCTCGGCGTCCGGCGGCAAAAGCGGCAGCAGCGCGTCGCCAGCGGTGGCGGCCCGCTGCCAGACTGGCTCCAGCGCGTCTTCGGGCGACGGACCAGAGGTCGCCGGTCCCGAGGAGGACCGCGAGGCGCATCCCTGCGTCAGCGACAGCGCCGCCACGAGCAGCGCCAGCGGCGCCAGCGGCGCCAGCGACACGAGCGGCGCCACCACCGCGGCCAGCGCGAGCCCGCGGCCTCTGGCCATGGTCACGGCTCCGCGTGGGACAGCACGTCGATGACCGCCTGGATCACCCGCGGCAGCTCGGCCGCGCTCGCCGCCGAGATGCGCAGGTGGTTGGGCAGGCCCCAGGCCGCCATCGGACGCACGATCACACCGCGAGCGAGCAGCCGCTGATACGCCGACAGCGCTGGCCGGCCAGTGTCCACGAGGACGAAGTTGGCCAGCGACGGCAACACGCGCACGCCCGCGCCGCCGAGCGCGGCCCCCAGCCGGGAGCGCAGCTCCTCGATGCAGAAGCGCCCATGTTGCGCGCTCCGCGCCAGGTGCTCGGCGTCACCGAGCGCGGCCTGCGCCGCGACCTGCGCCGCGGTGCCGACGTTGAACGTGCGGGTCACCCGGCCGAGCAGATCGACCACCTCCGGATCGGCGACCGCGTAGCCCACCCGCAGCCCGGCGAGCCCATAGATCTTCGAGAACGTGCGCAGCAAGACCACCCGACGGTCGAGCGCCGCGGCGGCCAGGCCGTCGGCGTGATCGATCTCCGGCCACGCATCGGCGTACTCGCGGTACGCCTCGTCCACCACCAGCAGCGCGCGCGCGGCAGCGCCGCGAGGAGCTGCTCGAGCTCCGCGCTGGTCACCACCGAGCCGGTGGGGTTGTTGGGGGTGCCCACGATCACGAGCTTGGTGCGCGGCGAGATGCGAGAGATCAGCGCGCCCACGTCCAAGGACAGCGCCGCGGTGGTGGGCGCCGCGACGAAGGCGCGGTTGGCGACCGCCGCCGCGAGCCGGTAGCTCAGGAAGGCGAACTCGTGCGACAGGACCTCGTCCCCGGGCTCACAGGTGGCCAGCACGAGCTGATAGAGGAGCTCGTTGGAGCCCGCGCCGAGCGCCACCCGCTCAGGCGCGATGTGCGCGCCCTTGGCCGCCGCGGACTGGGCCAGCGCTGCGGTCAGGGAGTGCGCCAGCGCGCGGCGCAGCGCGTGTCCGCCTGCGTCTGGATACAGGTGGAGCTGCGGCAGCACCGCGGCCACCGCCTCCAGCGCGCGGGGCGAAGGTCCCAGCGGGTTCTCGTTGGAGGCGACCTTGATGGCCCCGGTGATCCCAAGCTCGCGCTCGAGCTCCTCGATGGGCTTGCCAGGTTGGTAAACCTCGAGGCTGCGCACGTAAGCGGGGGCAACCCGATCGATCCAGGCGGCGTCGGTCATTGGCGCAGCGCAACCTAGCACAGGCCCACGAGCCCAGGCACGACGGGCCCTCGCGAAGCGCCAGGGCCGCCTGCGGCAAAAGTGGCGCCAGGTGAAACCTGCCGGTCGCCTCGGCGTACGGGAGGTACCGGTGCGGGCGTCTCCCGCTATAGTGGACCTCCTCATGCTGCAGTCGAAGCCCCTCTCCGGCGACGTGTCGAACAAGCGCGCAGCCGGCTCCTCTGGATCTCGCAGGCTCTTGGAACCCTTGATCCAGCGCGACGACACGCCGCGTGGCGCCGGGGCTCCTTTGGGGTTCCGCGCCGGCGGGGGCCGACGTTTGGCGGTCGCGGCGCTGGCGCTCTGCCTGGTGCTGCTGCTGCCGCAGCTCGCGCACGCCGCCGACGCGCCCTTCGAGGAGTACCGCGAGCGCGGCTGGTTCTGGATGGTGCTCGCGGCCTTCGGCTTTGGCTTTCTCACCTCGCTGACCCCGTGTGTCTACCCGATGATCCCCATCGTGCTGGGGATCTTCGGCGCGCGCGGCGGAGACTCCACGCGCGGCAAGGCCATGGTGCTGGCCTCGCTGTACGTGGCCGGCATGGGGGTGACCTACGCCGTGCTCGGCACCGTGTTCGGCCTGATCGGCAAGGAGTTCGGCAGCCTGCTTGGCGATCCGGTGGTGGTGATCCCCATCGTCCTCCTCTATGTCGCGCTCGCCGCCTCCATGTTTGGCGCCTTCGAGCTCAACCTGCCATCCTCGCTGCAGGACAAGCTCAGCCAGGTGGGGGGCAAGGGCTTCGCTGGCGCCTTCACGATGGGGCTCGTCGGCGGCTTCACCGCGGCGCCGTGCACCGGGCCCTTCTTGGCCGGGATCCTTGGGTTCGTCGCCCAGACCCACAACGCCGCCGCTGGCGCCGGCCTGCTGTTTGCCTACGCCATGGGCATGGGGGTGCTGTTCTGGGTGCTCGCGGCCTTCGCCATCGCGCTGCCCAAGAGCGGACGCTGGATGGAGTGGGTCAAGTCCATCGGCGGCGTGGCGCTGCTGGTCGCCGCGCTGTACTTCCTGCGGCCCATCGTCGAGCCGCTGCGCGCGGTGGGCTCACGAGCCCTGTGGTTCCTCGGCGGCGCGGTGGCGCTGGCGGCGCTCGGCCTCGCCGGCGGCGCGGTGCATCTGTCGTTCCATGACGCGCCGGCCATTCGCGCGCGCAAGGCTGGCGCGGTGGCGCTGGCGGTGATTGGCCTCTTTGGCGTGGTGGCGTGGATCATGACGCCCAAGCATCACCTCGCCTGGATCTACGGCGATGAAGCCGCGGCGTTCGCGCGCGCCAAGGCCGAGGGCAAGGGCGTGCTGGTGGACTTCTCAGCGACCTGGTGCAACCCGTGCGTCGAGCTGGAGCTGCGCTTTGGGGCTGACGAGGTGTACCAAGAGATCAGCGCCAACTTCGTGCCCCTCAAGTTCGACGTCACCGCGGGCACCGACGAGGACAAGGAGCACCGCGATCGCTATCGGGCCAGCACGTTGCCCGCGGTGGTGCTGGTGAGCCCCGATCGCAGCGTGCTCGGTCGCATCGGCGGCAAGAAGGACGGCACGCTGCCCAGCGAAGAGGAGCTGCTCGAGATCATCCGCCCCGCGGCGGCGGCGCTCAAGACCGCCAGCACGCAAGCGAGCCCCTGAGGGGCCCATCACCGGCGAGCGGCCGGCAGCTCACGGAGCTGATCTGCGGCAGGGGGCCAGTGGCTTGTGGCTAGTTGATGACCACCAGCTCCGCGCCATCCGCGCCGCAGAAGCGGGCGTGTAGATCGTGTCGAGCGCCGCACACCGGGCAGATCCGCGCGATGACCCCGGCCGGCTCCATGGTGCGGCTGCGGGGCCGCATGGCGGCGTGGACGGCGAACGGCACCAGCGCGGTGCCGTCATGGGGACAGCGACGGATGCCCGGCTCGAACGCGCGCCGGCAGGCCAGGCACACCACGCCCTGGCTGCGGGGATGGTTCCGCAGCTCGTACGCCGGCACCAGCCGCCGCGCGTCGCGGCTGCAGTACAGCGCCCCCTCATATTCGCGTCGGCAGCTCGGGCACGCCAGCGACGCCGTGGTGACCGCGAGCCCGGCGCCGCCACCGGCGCGCGTGGTGCGCACGCGGACCTTGGGGCGCTCCGTGACCGGCGGCGTGCTGACCCTGGGCAAGGGCGCCTGCGCCGGCAGCGCGCGCAGGCGGTGCAGCCAGAACCATCCAATCGCCGCGCCCGCCGCCAAGAGGACGATCGCGCTCACCGCCCACAGGGGGCTCACCAACGTCCCCCTCGTCGCGGGTCGCGCGCAGCGACGCATCCAGGGTCGAGGGCTGGCCCGATTCCCGACCCAAGGTCAGGTCGGGGCCCTGGCAAAACGGTGGATCTCAACAACATCACCGTCTTCTTCGCTCCTTCTACCCTGCCACGACCCTAGCAACCGCTCATGGGCCGGTCAATCACTGCGTTCGCGCGCGCCGCAACGCAGC
The DNA here is from genome assembly GCA_016706545.1 of Myxococcales bacterium. Lineage (GTDB taxonomy): Bacteria > Myxococcota_A > Polyangia > Haliangiales > Haliangiaceae > JABFXX01. Next base: position 64,608 of record JADJJK010000046.1, on the reverse strand, counting down.
GCGCCACGCGCTGGACGCGCCGCACTTGAGAGTAGAGTGCGGCCCCATGCGAGACCTCCTGATCGGGCACCGACGCTCCGGCGGACCGCGACCGTGGCGAGCCGCAGGGATCGGCGCGGGTCTGTGCGGCGCCGCCGCGGTGGTGGCGTGGTTCATCTTCGAGCGGTCGGTGACCTATGAGCCGCCGGGCGGCCAGGTCAGCGGGACGGTGAGCTGGCAGGGCAAGAGCACCGGCCTGGGCCGCGAGGCGCTGGCCTTCCGTGACGCTCGCCTGACCTGGCGCGGCGGCATCGCCGTGTTGCACGTGCAAGGCACCGGGCACGAGATCGGCGCCGGCCACGGACGGTTGCTCGGCCCGGCGGTGGACGAGGCGGTGCTGGCCGCCAAGCCGTCGCTCGACGCCATCGCGCAGGGCAAAGGCCTGTGGGCGCGCCTTACCCACGACCTGCGCGTCGACTGGCGGTTGCGCTTCCTCGACGACGGGCTCAGCGACAGCGACCGCAGCGTGATCGCCGGCATGATGCGCGGCGCCGGCCCAGGGGACGAGCGCTACCAGGACATGGTGCGCGCGCAGGCGGTGTGGGATCTCGGCAAGCCCACCGAGGCCAGCGACGGCACCGGGCTGACCCGCAGCCTCGCCGTGGTCGCCGCGCAGGAGTCGGCCGTCACCAACCGGGTCTGGGTGGGCCACGCCTTCTCCGCGCCCGGGCTGTCCGACGGTGGGGAGGCGCTCCGGCCGGTCTTGACCTTGGCCCGACCGCAAGGGGGCCTGGCCTGGGCCTCGGTGGGGTGGCCGGGCAACGCGGGCGTGGTCGCCGGCGTCAACGCCAAGGGCCTGGTGATCCTGGTCAACCCGGCGCGCACCCGCGAGGTACGCCCCACCCGCAGCGCGCGCCCGACCTTGCTCCTGGCCCGCTCCGTCCTCGAGCAGGCGAGCACGCTCGACGAGGCGGTGCGCACGCTGGAGAACACCGCGACGCTCGGCGCCGCCGCGTACCTGGTGGTGGATGGTCGAGCTGGCAAGTGGGCCGTGGTGGAGCGTGGCCCGTCGCGCGCGCAGCTCACGCGCGGGTCCTCGCCGCTGGTACTTGGAGACTCGCTGACCTCCGCCGCGTTCTCCGCGGATCCGGAAAACGACCGCACGCGCCGGCTGGCGCCCACCGCCGCGCGGGTCGCGCGCGTGCTGCAGCTCGTGCGCGCGCCGTTGCCCGCGGTGGACAGCCTGGCGGCGGCGCTCCGCGACCGTCGCGCCGGCGACGCCGCGCGCGTCCCCGGTCATCGCGGCGTGCCGTTCGATCCTGCGGCGCAGGTGGTGATCATCGATCCGGGCCTGATGGTGCTGTGGGTCGCGGACCCGGAGGCCGCGGGCCGGATGCGAGCCTTTGATCTGCGCCACGAGCTGGAGGGCGTGGGCGATAGCCCCGCGCCACCGCCGGACCTGCCAGCCGACCCATCGCTCGAACCGGAGCAGCTGGGGCACCTGGTCCTGGCGCGGCGTGAGCTGCGCGCGGCCCGCCGCGCGATGGCGCGGGGTGAGCTGGCGACCGCGCGCGAGCTCGCCGATCGCGCGCTGGCCCGCGCGCCGCACTTGCCCGAGGCGCTGGAGCTCGCCGGCCGGCTGGCTGGCGCGGCCGGAGATCACGCCGCCGCGCGCTGGCTCTTGCAGCTCTGGCTCGACGGAGGAGCCGATGATCCGGATCGCGAGCAGAAGGTGCGCAGCCTGCTGACCACCGACCGCGGCTTTTGAAGCGCGGCGTCAGGAGCCTGGCGGCTACAGCAGCAGCGCCAGCGCGGCGCCAGCGACCGCGCCGAGCACCACCACGCCCACCATGACCCAGACCCACGGCTGGGTACCCGCACGTGGCTCCACGATGGGCCCCTGCGGACCGGGCGCGAAGCCCGGTTGCTGCTGGGGGGGGGCGGGCTGGCGCGGCACCATCATGGGCGCCATGGGGGCGCGCGGCGCCGGATACGGCGAGCCGCCTTCGGGCGGACCGTAGCTGGGCGTCGGCGACTGCGGCAAGTGCGGCACTCCGACCACGGGCGTCGGCACCGGCGCCGGCGAGAGGCCGTGGTGCGACTCCGCCGGGGTGGCAAGCTGACCGTACGGCGCACTGCCCGGGCGACGAGGCTCATCCACCGGCATCAGCGCGACCGGCTGCGGCGCGCTGCCTGCGCCAAGCAACACCTCTTGCACGGCGGTGGCGAGCGCGGTGACGTCCGCGTAGCGGTTATTTTTGTCCTTCTCGAGACACTTGAGGACGACCTTGTCCACCACCGCCGGCACGGTGACCTGCGCGTTGGCCTTGGACGGCGGCATGGGCGTCTGGCGTAGCTGCGCCGTGATGAGCCCCGCGGGGCCCTTGGCGTCAGGAAACGGCAGCCGCTTGGTGATCAGCTCATAGGCCACCACGCCCAGCGCATACACGTCGCTGCGCCCGTCCAGGCTCTTGCCCATGAGCTGCTCGGGCGACATGTACTCCAGCGTGCCCAGCGTCTGGCCGGTGGCGGTGAGCTGCGGCGACTGCGGATCGATGGCCTCGCCGCGCATCACCTTGGCGATGCCGAAATCGAGGATCTTGACGAACTCCGGGTTCCCTGGACGGTTCTCCAGGTAAACGTTCTCCGGCTTGAGATCGCGATGCACGACGCCCTGCGCGTGGGCCTCTGCCAGCGAGCTGCACATCTCCGCGATGATCTTGAACACCCGCCGCCAGTCCATCGGAGCCTGCGCCTGAAACGTCTGATGGAGGCTCCTGCCCTCGAGCAGCTCCATGGCGATGTACAGGGTGCCATCGGGGGTCTGGTCGAAGTCGTACGTGGTGATGGTGTGCGCGTCCTTGAGGTTGCAGAGCACGAGGCCCTCGCGCCGAAACCGCGCCACCAGGTTCTTGTCTTTGGTCATCTCGGGGTGGAGCAGCTTGAGCGCCACCTTGCGCTGGTTGGAGAGCTGGACCCCGCGGTACACCGCGCCAAAGCCGCCCTCGCCGATCTTGGATTCGATCTTGAACCGGTTGTTGAGCACGTGGCCGATGAACGGATCGGCCGGCTTGGTCGACGGGCGCGCGCGCCCTTCGCCAGCGCCGCCAGCGCCCGCTTCGGTGCCAGCTCCTACGCCACTGCCTCCGTTGCCTCCGCCAGCGCCGCCGGCGCGACCCGCACCGCCAGGCTGACCGCCGGCTTTGGCGGGCAGAAACGGCTGGCCCTGCGGCGCCGGAGGTGAATGAGGCGAATGAGGAGCGTGAGGCGCCGATGGGGCGCCCGAGAGCTCGCTGATGGACATTGCGTGCCCACACACGCCACAGAAACGGGCGTTTGGCTCAAGAGCCGCGTTGCACGACGGACAGTTCATCCCTTGGACCGCGATTGTTGCAGAAGTGCGGCTTGTGCGCACTGCCCTTTCAGCAACTTCTCAGGCGCAGCCGGCGTCCCCCGGCGTTTTTCCGCCGAAGCCGAAACGGCGCTCACTTGACCGGGCAGCGGCGGACCGCCAGCGGCGCCAAGGCTCCGGGGTGGCAGGCCCAAAGGGCGGGCCGAAATGCCGGCGCATGGTGTCGCGCCGAATGCTTGCTGGGCTACCATGGCCGCGTGCGCAAGCGGAGGAGCGACACCGCCGGGCTAGTTGATCCGGAGAACGCTCGCCCGCCGGAAGATGGGGAGCGGGAAGGACCGGCCCGCGAGGTCCGCATCGTCATCGATCACGTCGATGGCACGCGCCGGGGCCAGCGCCAGGAGCTGTCGGCGGAGGCGCGCATCCGCTTTGGCCGCCACCCGGAATGCGAGGTCGCCTTCGACGCGCACCGCGATATCGACGCCAGCTCCCGACACGCCGAGCTGCGGCGAGTCAACGCCAGCTGGGTCCTCGTCGACCTCGGCAGCTCCAACGGCACGTTCGTCGAGGGCCACCGCACCACCGAGGCGCCGGTCGCCGCGGGCGCGCCGCTGATGGTGGAGTTTGGCCCCGGCGGGCCCCGCGCGCGCATCTTCATCGGCGACGACTCCGCGATCGCCGCCCTGCCCCCCCCGCCCAGGCCCCGCCGCCAGCCGCTGTGGCCCAAGGTGGCGCTGGCAGCAGGCGCGTTCGTCGCCGCCGCGCTGCTCATGATGCTGCTCCTGCGCGCGACCTGCTGAGCGCCGCGCCGCCGCGCTCGATGAGCGAGCGGCGCACCTCCCGGGCGCGGTCGTTTCATGGGATGGTGCGTGGCGCCTGGCCATGGCCCTGTCCTTCTTCGACCAACCCCTCACCGCCACCGCGCGGCTGACCGTGGGCACGCATCGCGCCGCGTCGCTGCAGGCGACGTGGCAGCGGTTCTCGCCGCTGGCCAAGGACATCGGCCTGGTCCGCATCGCCGACCTCACCGGCCTCGACACCATCGGCATCCCCGTGGTGTCGGCGATCCGCCCGATGGGACGCTCGCTGTCCACCCAGCAAGGCAAGGGCATCTCGCTCCTGGCCGCGCAGGTCTCGGCGCTGATGGAGGCGCTCGAGACCTGGCACGCGGAGCACCTGCGCCTGCCCCAGCGTCGCGGCAGCGCCCGCGAGCTGGCGCGCAAGGTGCGCGTCGCCCCGGTGTCGCGGTTGCCACCTGGCCCACGACCGCCTCGCCGCGGGCGCAGCGCGGGGCCGCCGCGGCTGCCGCTGACCCAGCGGCCCATGACCTGGGTCGAGGGCTTCGAGCTGGTGAGCGCGCAGCCCATCTGGGTGCCCAAGGACGCGGTCACGCTGGACTGCGTCTTCGGCAAGACGGTGCCGCACTTCGACGTGTCCTCCAACGGCCTGGCCTCTGGCAACTGCCTGGTGGAGGCGATCTTGCACGGGCTCTGCGAGGTCATCGAGCGCGACGCCGAGGCGCGCTGGCGACGCGCCGGCAGCCAGCGGCGCTTGATGCTCGACAGCATCGACGATCCAGCGTGCGTGGCGCTCTTGCGCCAGTTCACCGCGGCCGGGGTTCGCGTGGTGGTCTGGGATCTGACCTCGGATGTCGGGATCCCCGTCTTTGGCTGCGCCATTCTCGAAGATCCCGACCAGCCCGCGTGGCGCGCGCTCGGCCTGTATCAGGGTTTCGGCTGCCACCTGGCGCCGGAGATCGCGATGGCCCGGGCCATCACCGAGGCGGCGCAGACCCGGATGACCTACATCGCCGGCGCGCGCGACGACTTCTTCCCCCACGACTACCGCCGCGCCACCGATCCGGAGCTGCTGCGGCAGATCTGGCGCGAGCTATCCGACGAGCCGTACGAGCCGGTGCTGTTTCACGAGCTCCCCGCCCTGGCCAGCGAGGATCTGGGCGCCGATCTGGAGCTGGTGGTCGCCCGCCTGACGGCGCGCGGCGACAAGCAGGTCATCGCGGTGAACCTCACCCGGCCCGACCTGGCGGTGCCGGTGGTCAAGGTGCTGGTGCCTGGCCGCGCCTGCGATGTCGGGGGCATGGGATGACCAGGCCCGCCGGATCCGACGAGCTGATCGTGCATGTCGGCCCCTCGCTGCCAGCGGCGGAGGTCGAGCGCCTGGCGCCCGCCGCGCAGCTCCGGCCGCCCATCGCCGTGGGCGAGCTTCTGGCGTTGACCCAGGCCCGGCGACGGCCCGGGTGCGTGCTCATCCTCGACGGCTACTTCGAGCGCATGGCCGCGGTGTGGCACAAGGAGATCCTGGTCGCGCTCGAGCGTGGCATCGCGGTGTGGGGCGCGAGCAGCATGGGCGCGCTGCGCGCGGCGGAGCTTGGGCCCTGGGGCATGGTGGGGGTGGGCGCGGTGTATCGCGCGTTCGCGCGCGGCGAGCTGTCCGCGGACGATGAAGTGGCGGTGGCGCACCTGCCGGCGGCGCACGGCTTCGCGCCGATCTCCGACGCGCTGGTCAACCTGCGCCACGGCCTGGCCGGCGCCCAGCGCGCCGGCGCCATCGGCGAGGCGGTGCGCGGGGCGCTCGTGGAGCTGGCCAGAGCGCGGCCCTACCGCGAGCGCACGTGGGCCCAGCTCCTCGAGGACGCGACGACCCACGGCACGTCCCCGCGCGCGGTGGCTCGCCTGCGCGGATACCTCGCGCGCCACCGGCCGGACGCCAAGGCGGCCGATGCCCGCCTGGCCCTGCGCCGCCTGACCCGCCACGGCTGGTCGCGGCCTGCCCCCATCAAGGTGCCCCGCACCTGGGCGCTCCTGCAGCTCGCTGCCCTGTCCGGGCGGTGAGGCAGGACACACTGCCTGGCGGTCGAGACCTGGCTCACTCCCAGATCTGCGCCGTTGGTCCCCTAACCGCGCCCCATCTGCGCTCAGCCGCGCTCGGCCACGCTCAGGCACGCTCAGGCACGCTCACTTGGGCGGACCGCGCTACAGTGTGGCCACATGCAGCGGCTCTGGCGTCTCCTTGGTTCTCGTTGGCTCCTCGATGGCTCGTCGGGCTGGTCGCTCGCCCGCGCGCGCGCGGCGCTGGTGCTCGTGTGCTGCGCCACCGCCTGCGGCGGCGGAAAGTACTCCTCGTCGACGCAGCGCTTCGGCGGCTCCGAGCGCGGGGAGTCCAACGGCCGCATGCTGGACTACGTGACGATGAGCCCCGAGGGCGACCAATGGGAGGTCCGCCTCCGCGGCACCGTGATGTGGGTCGCGTACTCGCTCGAGGACAAGCTCGAGAAGTTCGCGCCGGTGAACCTCACCCCGGCAGAGTCAGCCAAGGCGTGGAGCCTGGTGGAGAAGCTCGATCTGCCCAGCCGCCGGCAGGGCCGGCTCGACGAGCGAAACGGCAGCGTGTTGCTCCGGCTGCGTGAACCCGGCGAGGAGGAGCACGACATCTACTCGGTGTACTTCTCGCGCGCCGCCGAGAACGAGAAGGTGATCGCGCTGGCCACCCACCTGAGCTCGCTGGTGCGCAAGTATCACAAAGAGAAACCTCCGCTCTGACCTCTGGCGCCGCGCCGCTAGAGGAGAACGCCAGAGGAACGCCAGAGGCGCCGAGCCTCGGCCAAGCGTCGTCCAGCCGAGCTGGCGGGCACAACGTCACCACAAGTACGACACACGTCACGCGGCCATTCTTCGACGGCCCAGGGGCCCCAAAACTCCGAGACTCTCGCATGCCGGACGCGCCCCAGGCCGGCGCATCAGTGATACCCTGGTCGCGTCATGCTCGAGGTTGTCAAGCGGGTAGCCCGGCCCGCCTTCAAGGCGGGTATCTACCACCTGGGCGCGTTGCCCGCGTATCACCGCAAGCGCAACCGCCGCGTGCTCACCGTGGTCATCTTTCACCGCGTCCTTGGGCGCGCCGATCCCCGGTTTGCGTACTGCGATCCCGAGTACACGATGCCGGAGGATCTGTTCGTCGCGTGCCTGGACTTCTTCAAGCAGCACTACACCCCGGTCAGCCTGCAGGACATCCTGGACGCCCAGCTTCCAGACTATCCGCTGCTCATCACCTTTGATGATGGCTGGATCGACCACGAAGAGGTCGCGCTGCCGCACCTGGCCAACCGCAAGATGCCGGCGCTCGCCTTCATCGCCGCCGATGCCATCGACGGCCAGCGCCCGCTGGCGTTCTGGGAGACGCTGCTCATCCACGGCTTCCGCGCTGGCACCGCGCCGGGCGGCGAGCTCGAGGCGCTCTGGGACGCGACCGGCGCGCCCAGGCAGCCGGTCACGGACCTTGGCTCCCTGCGCCGGCTCATCACGGCGCTCGAGGACCTGCCGGATTCGCGGCTGCGCCAGGTGCTGGCGCCGTGGGAGGCGCGGCTGGCGCCGGGCGGGCACCGTCACTTCTTGCGGCGCGCCGAGCTGGTGGCGATGGCCCGCAACGGCACCGCGCTGGGCGGTCACGGCGCGAGCCACGCGCCCATGACGCGCCTTCCGGATCCGGCGATGGATCTGCAGCTCGCCTACCGCAGCCTGCGCGACGCCACCGGCGAGGCGCCGCAGGCGATGTCGTTTCCGCACGGCAAGTACACCACCGCGATCGCCGCGTCGGCGCGCGCCGCCGGCTACACGCTGCTGTTCACCGGCGACGCGGTGCTAAACCAGCTCGGACCGGACGGCGCGGCGCCCACGCTCGGGCGGATCGAGCTGCCCGCGGAGGCGGTCAGCGATGAGCACGGCCGGTTTCGGCCAGAGCTGCTGGCGCTGCGGCTGTTTCGCGCCCCCCACGATCGCGTGAGCGGTCAGCGCTGACGCGAGCTGCGCTGCAGCAGCCGACCGCCATGTAGTGGCGCTCACTTGCGCTGGCCACGTGGCTGTGAAGGTTCCGTACTCCGTCCGTACTCGTCGAAGATCCGCCGTGTCTTCCGCGCTCCTGCGAGCGGGCGCATCTGCCGCGGGTGTGGCACCATGGTGCCGTGCGTATTGCGGCGGTGATCCCCACTTTCAACTATGGACGCTACCTGGCTCGCGCCATCGACAGCGTGCAAAACCAGACCCGGCCGCCAGACGAGATCATCGTCATCGACGACGGCTCGACGGACGACACCGATCAGGTGCTGGCCCGCTACGCCGACGCCGTGCGCGTGCTGCGTACGCCGCGGGTCGGCGTGAGCAAGGCGCGCAACGCTGGCTGGCGCGCCAGCACCGCCGAGCTCATCGCGCTGCTCGACGCTGACGATTGCTGGCTGCCCACCAAGCTCGCGCGTCAGCTCGAGGTGCTCGCCGAGCACCCCGGCACCATCGCCGTCGGCTGCGGCAACCGCATCCGCGACGCCAGCGGTCGAGAGCTGTTGACCCGGTTCTATCCCAACCCTTCGACCGACCGCGGCGAGCGCCTCCGCCAGATCGCCACCCGCCGCGCCTGGGTGGGCAGCTCCAACAGCGGCGTGCTGGTTGCGCGCGCGACGCTCGATCAGGTGGGAGGGTTCGATGAGTCGCTGTCGGCTGCCGAGGACTGGGACCTGTGGCTCCGCCTGGCGGCGCTGGGCGAGATCCGCAACGTCCACGAGGTGCTCAGCGAGATCCACTTTCACCGCACGGGGACCTTCCGCGGCTCGCCGGTGATGGAGCAGAGCCAGTGGAAGGTGCTCGACAAGCTGTGCGCGGCCTGGCCCCAGGAGATCGACGACGTCACGCGACGCCACGCGCGCGCGCTGATCTTGCGCGACGCCGCCGGCGAGTGCCTGCACAATCGAGATCGAGGTGGCGCCACCCGGCGCCTGGCGGCCAGCCTGTGGAGCCAGCCCCGGCAACCTGCAGTGTGGGACCAGATGATGCGGGTTGCCCTGGGCGGCGTGGTCGGCAAGGTCCGGAAGTGGCGTCAGGCGCGGGCCTGATCCCGGCCCTTGGCGCCGCCCCTGGCAATCGCGGCGCACACGGGATTGACAACCCCGGCCTGCACACGCAAACTCCGCGCCTACCTTTTTCCTGCGACTACGAGGAGACTGCTATGGGACGCGGAGACAACCGACACACTCCGAAGATGAAGCGCCGCAAGAGCCAGGCCAAGCTGAAGGCACGCATCAAGCGCAAGCGCGATACCGCGATGGCCGCCAAGAAGCCGGCGCCCGCCAAGAAGAAGTAGTCACACAGTGACTCCCGAGGCTACCCGCTGCACCATGACTCAAATCGTGATGCCGGGGCACGCCAACGGTGCCGCCGGGGTCATGTTCGGCGGCATCATGATGCAATGGATCGATGTCTGCTCTGGCGTCGCCGCGATGCGGCTGGCGGCGGGCGGAGTCGTGACCGCGTCCATCGATCGGCTGGATTTCATCCACCCCGTCCACGTGGGCGACGTGGTGAACCTCTCGGCCCAGGTCAACTACGCCTCCCGCACGTCCATGGAAGTGGGCTGCCGCGTCGAGACGGAGGACGTCCGCAGCGGCACTCGCCGCTACACCACCAAGGCGTATCTCACGTTCGTGGCGGTGGATGACCACGGCCAGCCGCGGGAGATTCGCCCCCTGACCCTGGCCACGCCCGACGATCAGCGGCGCTGGGACCAGGGCGCAGCTCGCCGGGAGGAACGCTTGCGCGCGGCAGGGAAGCGGCCACACTCTCCCGCATGACACTCGTCGATACCTCGGGCTGGGGACTGCTCGCCATCAGCGGCGGCGACCGGGTGCGCTTCCTTCAGGGTCTCACCACCATCAATGTCCCGACGCTGCCCAGCGACCGGCCAACGTGGGGCGCGCTCTTGCTGCCCAAGGGCCGCGTGCTCTCGGTGTTCGCGCTGGAGCCGCACGGCGAAGAGCTGTGGCTGCGCTGTGAGCCCGAGCTCATCGACAAGACCACCCAGATCCTGGAGCGCTATGCGGTCATGGACGACGTGACCTTCGAGCGCCGCCACCTGCCCTCGTATCGTGTGTGGAGCAGCCCGGCAGATGTCTGGCGCGCGCCTTTTGTGGCCGGCGAGCCGCCACAAGCCCCAGGATCTGCCCACGCGCTGGAGGTGTTGAGGATCCGCGGCGGCTTCTTGCGCTACGGCGTCGACGTCGATGAGGACTGCTTCCCGTTCGAGACGCCGCTCGCGGCCTTCCTCGACTACGAGAAGGGGTGCTACGTCGGCCAGGAGCCGGTGTTCCGCGTCCACGCGCAGGGCAACTCGGCGCGCGCGCTGCGCGGCCTCCTCATCGAGGGGCCAGAGCCCGTCGCGCCTGGCGCGATCATCAGCCATCCCGCGAAGGACCGCGCCGGAACCATCACCTCGGCGGTGGCCGAGGGAGATCACCAGCTCGCGCTGGGATACTTGCACCGCACCACCTGGGAGGTCGGCGGCACGGTCACAGTGGCCGGCCGCGCGGCCAAGGTCCATGAGCTGCCTTTCTAGCAAGCCGGCGCCCGGTCGGCCCGCCGCGGCGTGGGTCGCGGCGGCGCTCGTCCTTGGTGGAGGCTGCAGCCTCATCACAGACCCGTTCGCCACCAACGAGTCGTCGGGCGATCCCTATCCGATCTCGGTAGGGCTGGCGTCCGGCGCGGTGCAGGTGTCGAGCAACGAGCCAGGCGGCGTGTCGCGCGAGTCCCTGGTGGACGTGCTGTCGCCGCTCTCGATCCTCGATCCCGGCCAGGACGGCGCCGCGCGCTCGCAGCTCCGCTCGTTCTACCTGGTGGGCGCCGCCGCCGCCGGCGCCCGAGAGGTCGCCCGCGCCCTGCTGGAGGGCCCGGTGCTGGAGCTTCATCCGTGCGATGAGCCCACGTGCGTGGTCGGCAACAGCGGCGCGGAGATCCCGTTTCAGGTGGTCCTGGGCGCGGACCTGTTCGCTGGTGACGCCCTGCGCCTGGATCTGGGCAAGAGCCGGATCTCCGTGTTCCCCGACATCGCGGGCTCGGCCTCGCAGCGCACCGCGCTGTGCGAGGCGGTGTTCCCGGAGCCGTTCCGCGGCGGCGGCACCCTGGTGCTCGGCGGCACCGAGGTGCCGTACGTCGGCCGGCGCATCACCGTGTCCTCGTGCGTCGCCCCCAAGACCACCGACGTCATCAGCGAGCGCGGCACGGATCTGATGCTCCTGGTCTCCACCGCGCTGGGGCCCACGCTGCTGAGCGAGTCCGCGTATCAACGCTACCGGGTGGTTCGGCAGGCCCAGACCGGCCTGCCGGTTCCGGAGCTGGCGACGTTGCCAGCGGCGGCGGTGACCATCCCGTCCGGACGCCTGCAGGGGCGCACCACCACCCTGCCCGCCCTGACCCTGGTGGGTCAGGCCACCGACCGCGGCGCGTGCGGCGAGGTGTACTGGCACAAGGTCTTGCTCGAAGATGACTGCGAGCCGCAGAACCGCACCAAGCTCTGCACCGCCAAGAAAGAGCGGTGCGGCGCGCCGGCGATGGTGGAGCTCTCCCGCCCGGTGCAGGTCCTGGTCATCGCCGACGCCGAGCCGCTGCTCGCTGGCCTGCGCACGGAGCTGCACCCCGAGACGCCAGAGGTCGACGGCGTGCTGGGCACCGAGCTCTTGCGCTCGCTGGAGCTCGACATCGACTATCCCAACAACCGCCTGCTGGCCCGATGCAGCGCGGCGCAATGTACGATCTTCCCGGACCTGCCCAACCTCGACACCTGCGAGCGAGCCCGCTCGTGCCGGCCAGCTCCGGCGGCGACCGCCCGCGGACGGTGACCGCAGCGGGAGCTGCGTGGACGGCGCCGACGCGCGCAGAAACGGCGCCGACGCGCGCGGAAACGGCGCCGACGCGCGCGGAACCCTCCGCCTTCACGGCGGCGACCGCCGCGGGCGCCAGGCAACCTGATACATTGCCAAGGACGTGAGCTGGGCACCGCTTCTGCTGTCACTGCGCATCGCCGCGATGGCGACGTTTGTGTCGGTGGTGTGCGGGGTGGCGCTGGCCATGCTCTTGACCTGGCGCAAGCTCCCGGCGCGCCACCTGCTGGACGCGGTGGTGTCCGCGCCGATGGTCTTGCCGCCCACGGTGCTCGGCTACTACTTGCTGGTGTCGCTGGGCGTCAACAGCGCCGTCGGGCAGATGTGGGAGCGGTTGTTTGGCACGTCGATCGTGTTCACCCTGACCGGCGCCGTCATCGCCGCCACCGTGGGCTCGCTGCCGCTGGTGGTGCGGGCCTCGCGCACGGGCCTCGAGCACGTGGACCCCACGCTGGTCCTGGCCGCGCACACCCTCGGCGCCGGGAAGCTACGCACGTTCTTCACCGTGGTCCTGCCGCTGGCGGCGCCCGGCATCATCGGCGGCGCCATGCTCGGCTTCGCGCGCGCGCTCGGCGACTTCGGCATCACGATCATGGTCGCCGGATCCCGCATCGGCGACACCCAGCCAGCGTCGATCTTCATCTACGACGCGATCCAGGCCAACCGCGAGGCCGACGCCAACCGCATGGCCGTCGTCATGACCGTGGTCGGCGTCGGCATCCTGTACGCGGTCAACCGCCTGTCGCGGGGCCCGCATGACTGATCTGGTCGCGCGCTTCGACGTGGATCGCGCCGGCGGCGGCTTCTCGCTGCGGGTGGACCTGCGCTTTCCGCCCGGCATCACCTGCGTGATGGGCCCCTCGGGCGCCGGCAAGAGCACGCTCATGGCGGCCATCGCCGGGCTGGTCGTGCCGTCCCAGGGACGGGTGGCGCTCGGGGACACGGTGTGGTTCGAGTCCGCGCAAGGGCTCAGCGTGCCCATCCAGCAACGTCGGCTGGGGTTTCTGTTCCAGAGCCTGGCCCTGTTTCCGCACCGCACCGCCATCGGCAACGTGGAGTACGGCATGCCGCGCTCGCTGCCGCGCGCGGAGCGCCACGCCCGCGCCCACGCCTTGCTGGCCAAGCTCGGCGTGGACCACCTCGCGCACCGTCGACCGCGCACGTTCTCCGGCGGCGAGGCGCAGCGGGTGGCGCTGGCGCGCGCGCTGGCGCGCCAGCCGCAGCTCCTGCTCCTCGATGAGCCCTTCTCCGCGCTCGATCCGGAGCTTCGGCAGCAGCTCGGCCAGCTCGTGCGCCAGCTCGTGGACGAGCTGCGCATCCCGTCCATCCACGTCACCCACAACGTGGCCGAGGCCCGCGCCATGGCGGATCAGGTGGTGCGCATCCACCGCGGACAGGTGGCGGCGGTGGGCCGCGCCGCGGACGTGCTGCGCGATCCAGACCTCGAGCTGCTCTGACCCGGTGAGCTGGTGCGAGCTGGTGCGGGGTCCGACGCCTTTCGGTCCGCGTCCTGGCGACCTGCTATGGTGAACGACGTGGAACCGATCTTGCGGCCGGGGCGCCACGGCCTGGTGGCGATGGTGCGAGCCTCGTCCGGCGACGACGGCGAGCACGAGCTGGCGCGCGCGCTGGCCGCGCTGCACCCGCGCGAGCAGCAGCTCGCCCTCACGCTCGCGCCCTTGCGCAAGGCCGAGTGGATCCTCGGCCGCACCGCGCTGCGCCAGGCGCTGCGCGGCCAGGACCTCGCCTGCGACCTGCCGCTGCTGCGCGACGATCGCGGCGCGCCGAGCGTGCCGACCACCGCCGCGGCGTCGCTGAGCCACAAGGGCCGCTGGGCGGCGGCGCTGGCGGCGCCCCGCCAGGCCGCGCGCTCCATCGGCGTCGATCTCGAGCACGCCGCGCCGTCGCGCTATGACATCTCGGCGCGGGTCCTGACCGACCGCGAGCTGCGACAGCTCGAATCTCTCGACGAGCGCGCGCGCGGCCTGGCGGTGACCTTGCGGTTCTCCGCCAAGGAGGCGGTGTACAAGGCCATCGATCCGTGGCTGCGCCGCTACGTGGGCTTTCGCGAGGTCGAGGTGGAGCTCGACGCCCAGGGCGAGGGCCGCGCGCATGCGGTGGACCCACGCCTCGCGTCCGAGCTCGCCGGCTGCACGCTGGAGCTGACGTGGGCCCAGGTCGAAGAGCACTGGCTCTGCACCGCGCTGGTGGAGCGTCGCTAGCCTGCAAGACGCCGGACGTCGCCGGACATCGCGGCCTCGCGCCGTTGTCAACGGGGGGCGCGCCGCGCCGCCAATGGCCGGATGCCGTCGCAAAGATCGAGCTGTGGATGATCCCCAGCTAGGTATCCGAAAGCAGCCCGAACGATCTCCCTGCCCCGACGACGATCCCCGCCTGTGCCTCCGCGCTGGCTGTCAGGGGCGTGCCCTAGCGTCCACGCATGGCCTCGATTCACGCGCTGCTCCTCGAGGAGCTGGGCTACGACCCGGACGACCCGGACGACCCAGGCGCGGACGCGGCTTCCGCGGGCTGGTCTCGGGGCCGCCCGCTCGCCGAGGTCGCCGAGGTCGCCGCGTCGCTGGACGCAGCGGAGGTCGCGCCCGCGCAGCGCGGCGGCGTCCAGGTGGCGGTGGTCCGCACCGCCACCGGCAGGCTCTATGTCCTGCCGGACCGCTGCCCCCACGATGGCGGCCCCATCTCGGACGGCTTCGTGGAGGGCGAGAACGTGGTGTGCGCCCGACATGGCTGGGAAATCGATGCATGTTCGGGCACCTGCGACCGCGCACGCCGCGCCCTGGCGACCGCCGCGCGCAGCCCCGAGCGCCTCGCCAGCCCCTAGCCGCCTGCCTTTTGCCCAGCGACGGGCGCAGCGCGACGGGCCGACCGCGGCCGCGACGGGGCGCAGATAGGCGGCATGCGGGTGGGTGGATTCTTGACCCACCTTCGTCGAGTCCGCTAGCCTTTCGGGGATTTGGCCAGCCCTGCCCCCATTGCCGCCCTCGGCGGCGATCTGCCTCTGCGTGCGCCGCGCGTGATCGTGGTCGCGCCCAGCGCCCTGGGCGGTGACGTGGTCGCGGTGCTCAAGGCGCGCGGCATCGAGGCGCGCACCACGCCCGAGCCAAGCTCTGGCGATGAGGCCATCATGGCCTGGGCCCTCGCCGAGCCTCCGGACCTTGCCACCGCCTCCGCCATCGCGGCGGCTCAGAGCGTCAGCGAGCCGCCGCTCTTGCTCTTGTGCCCGCCGCTGCGCAAGGCCGGCCGCGGCACCGTGGACCGCGCGGCCGCGGCGTCGTACCTGCGCAGCTTCGGCGTCGCCATCTTCGACGACCCCGACGCATGGATCGAGGCCATCGTGCTGGTCGCGGTGCATGGCGCGCCGCGCGGCAGCCGGGTGGCGATCGTCGCCGAGCCGGGGACCTGGCTCGAGGCCGCGGCGCTGGCGCTCGACAGCGAGGGCACGCGGCCACCGCTGTCCTCGCTGCTGACCTCCATCGAGCCCACCGACGCCGTGTTGATCGACGCCCGGCAAGCGCCCCCGACCACGGCGGTGCCGGCGCTGGTGGTGCCGGTCTGTCCCCGCGCCGAGCTCGCCACCTCCACGCGCTGGCTGCACGGCGTGCAGGCCGCCGCGCGCGCCACGTCGATCACCGGCCAGGCCGTCGAGCGCGCCGCCCTGGGCCGCGGCCCCGCGCCCCGCACCGCCGCCGCGGAGCTCGAGATCGACCGGCCGCGGCTGGACCGCCAGCTCGGCAAGATCGGCCGCTTCGAGCGCCGGCTTGGCGATCACGAGAGCAAGGTGCTGCTCGCCGCCTACGGCGTGCCCATCACCCGCCAGGCGGTGGCGGCCACGCCGTCGGCCGCGGTCGCGCTGGCCAAGCGCGTGGGCTACCCGGTGGACATCAAGCCCTGGGCCAGCGACCTGCCCAGCGAGCGGGACGGCTGTCCGCTGGAGGCGAGCCTCGACACCGCCGCCGGCGTGCGGCGCGCGTTCTCGGCGGTGCTCACCGGGCGAACCGAGCCCGAGCCGGCGGTGATCGTGCGCGAGAGCCCGCCGCCTGGGCGCCTGCTGTCCGCCCGCATCGAGCCGCTGCCGTGCGTGGGGCTCACCGTCATCGTCGAGGCGCCGGGGCAGCCCCCGCCGCCGCGCCGGCGCCGCTGCGGCTGGCGGACGCGCTGGCCTTGGCCAGCCTGCTGGTGGCCAGCCGCTCGGGCGAGCCTGAACCAGACCGTGTGGCGCTGGCCAACCTCTTGCGCCGCGCCTCCCACCTCATGGCCGACCACCAAGCGCGCTTTCGCTCCCTGGAGCTGTCGCGCATCGTCGTCGGGTCCCGCGGAGATCGCACGCTCGTCATCGACGCCGCGATCCAGCTCGAGAGCTGACGGCCCGGGGCTGGGTGTGTGGCTGTGTCGCCAAGCGTGGCGCACCACGCCGCGATGAAACGGCGCGCAGCGGTTGCCCGGCGCGCCCAGGCGGCAGAAGATCGCCCGCGCATGACGCAAAGGATCACGCCATGAGCAACGCCATCGAATCGGTGCTCACCGAGCGCCGCCGCTTTCCACCGCCGGCGGAGTTCGCCGCTGCCGCGCACCTGGGGACCTGGGAAGGGCTCCTCGAGCTAGAAGAAGAGGCGCGCAAGAATCCGGAGGCGTTCTGGGCCGCGCGCGCCAGCGAGCTGTGGTGGGACCACCGCTGGCACACGGTCCTGCAATGGCAGGCACCGGACGCGCGCTGGTTCGTCGGTGGCACCACCAACGTGTGCGTCAACTGCGTGGATCGGCACGCCGCCTCGTGGCGCCGCAACAAGGCTGCGCTCCTGTGGGAGGGCGAGCCTGGCGACACCCGCGTGCTGACCTACGGCCAGCTCCACCGCGAGGTGCAGAAGACCGCCAACGCGCTCCTGGCGCTGGGCGTGTCCTCGGGCGACTTCGTCGCCATCTACCTGCCGATGGTGCCAGAGGCCGCCATCGCCATGCTGGCGTGCGCGCGCATCGGCGCGCCGCACACGGTGGTCTTTGGCGGGTTCTCCGCCGAGGCGCTAGCTGATCGCCTGCGCGACTCGCGCGCCAAGCTCGTCATCACGGCGGACGGCGGCTGGCGGCGCGGCGCGGTGGTGCCGCTCAAGGACAACGTCGACAAGGCCATCGTAGACACCGAGGTGCGCAACGTGCTGGTCGTCCGCCGCACCAACAGCGCCGTGGTCTGGGATCCCAAGCGCGACCACTGGTGGCACGAGACGGTGGACCGCGCCGCGCCCATCCACCGCGCCCACGCCCACGACTCGGAGCACCCGCTGTTCTCGCTTTACACCAGCGGCACCACCGGCAAGCCCAAGGGCATCCTCCACACCACCGGCGGGTACCTCACCGGCGCCGCCTACTCCTCTCGCCTGGTGTTCGACCTGCGCGATGAAGACGTCTTCTGGTGTACCGCGGACATCGGCTGGGTCACCGGCCACTCGTACGTCGTGTACGGCCCGCTGGCCAACGGCGCCACCGTGCTGATGTACGAGGGCGCGCCCAACCAGCCCGGCCCTGATCGCTTCTGGGACATCATCGATCGCTGGCGGGTCTCGGTGTTCTACACCGCCCCCACCGCGATCCGCGCGTTCATGCGCTGGGGCGACGAGTGGCCGGCCCGCCATGATCTCTCGTCGCTGCGCTTGCTCGGCTCGGTGGGGGAGCCCATCAACCCCGAGGCCTGGATGTGGTACCGCAGCCGCATCGGCGGCGACCGCTGTCCCATCGTCGACACGTGGTGGCAGACCGAGACCGGCTCCATCATGATCTCGCCGCTGCCCGGCGCCACCCCCACCAAGCCCGGCTCCGCCACCCGCGCCTTGCCTGGCTACGACATCGACGTCGTGCGCAAGGACGGCACCTCCTGCGCGCCCAACGAGGGCGGCTTTCTGGCCATCCGCCGACCGTGGCCGTCCATGCTGCGCACCATCTACGGAGATCACGAGCGCTTCACCAAGACCTACTTTGGCGAGATCGCCGGCATGTACTTCGCGGGCGACGGCGCTCGCCGGGACGAGGACGGGTACTTCTGGATCATGGGCCGGGTCGATGACGTCATCAACGTCGCTGGCCACCGGCTCTCGACCATGGAGATCGAGAGCGCGCTGGTCTCGCACCCCAAGGTCGCCGAGGCCGCGGTGGTGGGCCGCCCCGACGATCTCAAGGGCCAGGCCATCGTCGCCTTCGTGACGCCGCGCTCCGGCGTCTCGGCGGATGAGGCGCTGGCCACCGAGCTGCGCGCGCACGTCGCCACCCAGATCGGCGCGCTGGCGCGGCCCGAGGAGATCCGCTTTGCCGACGCGCTGCCAAAGACGCGCTCCGGCAAGATCATGCGCCGCCTGCTGCGCGAGGTGGCGTCGGGCTCGACCACGCGCGGCGACACCACCACGCTCGAGGATCAGGGCGTGCTCGAGCGGCTGGCGCAGAGCTTCGCGCACGAGGACTGAGCGCTCGCGGACGTGCGCCAGCTTCCAGGAAGCTGGCCACCACGCAGCCGGGATGTGACAGCGACCACCCGCGCCCACTGGCGTTCGGGCGCGCACTGGCGCGCACTGGCGCGCAACAGAAGACGAGGCAGAAGCCAGGCGAGGACGCGGGGTTGGCAGAGAGGTTGCGCTTTAGGCGGCTGCGGCGCGCCAGCTCTTGACCGCGGGGGCCGGGATGCAGTACACAATGCGCACTCTTCGGGCGCTTAACTCAGCGGGAGAGTGGCACCTTCACACGGTGCAAGTCGTAGGTTCAATCCCTACAGCGCCCACCAAAGCTCAGCCAAGGCTGGGCTTTTTGTTTTCCGGAGCCGCGAGCGCTCGTCATGTCCGACCGGCCGCTCGGCGGGCCCGTCGCTACACGATGGCGATGACCTCGATCTCGACGCGCGAGTCGCGCGGCAGCCGCGCGGCCTGGACCGTGGATCGAGCTGGCGGGTTGCCGGGAAATCGCTCGGCGTAGATCGCGTTGACCGTGCCGAAGTCGGCGAGGTCAGCGAGGAAGATCGTGGTCTTGACCACGTGCTCGAACGACGCGCCAGCGGCGCGTAGCACGGCGTGGATGTTGGCGAGCACCTGATGGGTCTGGGCGCTGATATCGCCCTCCACCATCGCCCCGGTCTTGGGATCCAGCGGGATCTGACCGGAGCAGAAGATCATGGTTTGACCGCCAACGGGAACGGTCACCGCTTGAGAGTAGGGGCCGATGGCAGCGGGGGCCTCTTCGGTCTTGATGACGGCTCGTTGCATGAGGGGAGCCTACCCTTCTCCTACCGGGAGGTGGGTTGCAGCGAGGATCCCTTTCAAACCGCGCGGCGCCTGCCGCCACTTATTGATGTCCGCCCGACGCGTAAAACAGCATGGAGCTGGCAGTCCTGCACTCACTCACCTACGTGTCGGCGTGCTCGAGGGCTGGCCATGGAGCAAAGCCGGGAAGCTCGCAAGAAGCACCCTGAGCGTTGCACAAACTGTTGTTGCGCTCGCAAGGGGTTCCCCTAACTGCGCGCAACCCGTCGCAGCGAAGTCGCACCGACGAGAGCACCGCTCGCAGAACCATCGTGACAGCTCCACATCGTTGACGAAACTTTCCCTTGCGCCCCCCGCTTTCCTCGGCGAACGTTGGCCGATGGCCAGCAATCAGAGGGATGATGATGCTCGCCGGCGAAGGTTCGCGAAGGGGACGTTTGCGGCTGAGCTAGTGGCTCCGTCGGATGGGATTCCGGGGGCTGATCTCGAGCTGTCTGCGGAGCCATCTGCGATCCCTCTGCCGATCTCCGACTGCCTGGAGACGCACAGCACGTTCGGCTCGCCGATTCCGGAGCCGATCGTCGAGGGCGGCGTGGAAGACAGCGACGTCCACGTCAACGAAGCGCTGGCCGAGGCGATCGCCGAGATCGATCGGCACATGCTGGAGATCGCCCAGCGACGCTTTGGAATTGGCGCCTTCCGTCCAGGCCAGGCGCTCGCCGTGCGCAACGTGCTCGCCGGCATCGACACGCTGGCGATCATGCCCACCGGCGCGGGCAAGTCCCTCTGCTACCAGCTCCCGGCGCTCGAGCTCGACGGCGTCACCTTGGTCGTGTCGCCGCTCATCGCCCTGATGAAAGATCAGACCGACAAGCTCGAACACCTGGGCATCGAGGTCTTGCGGCTCGACTCCACGCTGACCCCGCGCGACGAGCAAGCGGCGCTGCAGCGGCTGTCGGAGAACCGCCCGTGCATCGCCTACGTCACGCCAGAGCGGCTGTCCGAGTCGCGCTTCCGCGAACGCCTCGCGTCGGTGCGGGTAGCGCTGTTCGTGGTGGATGAAGCGCACTGCATCTCGCAGTGGGGTCATGACTTCCGCCCGGCGTACCTGTCGCTGGGCGAGGCGGTGCGCGCCCTTGGCTCGCCGCCGGTGCTCGCGCTGACCGCGACCGCGCCGCCCAAGGTCCGCGACGACATCCTGGCCCAGCTCGATATCGCCGACGGCTCGGTGATAGACATCGGGCTGCACCGGCCAAACCTCCGGTATCACGTGCTGCGCGCCAGCAGCGAGCGCCGAAAGCAAGCGCAGCTCCTGCGGCTGCTCGACGCGCAGAAGGGCTGCGGCATCATCTACGCCGCCACCGTCAAGAACGTCGACGCGCTGGCGGACTTCCTGCACGAGAACGGCGTGCGCTGCGGCAGGTACCACGGCCGCATGCGGGCCAGAGACCGCGAGCGCGTCCAGACCTCGTTCATGGAGCAGTCGGAGCCGCGGGTGATGGTGGCGACCAACGCCTTTGGCCTGGGCGTGGACAAGCAGGACCTGCGCTTTGTCATCCACTACAACTTCCCCGGCTCGCTCGAGAGCTACTACCAGGAAGCCGGGCGCGCCGGCAGAGACGGCAAGCCGGCGGACTGCATCCTGCTCTACCAGCCTGAAGACAAGCGCATCCAGAGCTTCTTCCTGGGAGGCCGCTACCCGACCCCGGAGCAGACGCGCGCGGTGGCCGAGGCCCTCATCGTGGCGGCCAAGGCTGTGCCCTCGTTGCCCGCCGCGCTCGTGGTCCCTCGCAATGGGGACTCACGCAAGCACCGCGCCGCGCCGCAGGAGGTAGCCCGAGATCTTGGTGACGCGACCTCCGGCGCGGTCGGCGCGCCGATCTCCCTTGGGCAAGAGCGAGAGACCAGCGGTCGGATCACGCTGCCCATGCCAAGCGGAGGCTCTGGCCCGATGGGCTCCGCTCCCTTGCCAGCGCCAGCGCTGGACGACGGCTTTGTCGCGCTCAAGGACATCGCCGAACGCGCCGAGGCGCCGGCCAAGAAGACCCGCGTCGTCCTGTCGTTCCTCAAGGAGGTGGGCTTCGCCGCGGAGGCACCTGGCCAGCGCTTTGCGCCGCTGGCAGCCCAGCCGCCTCGCCTCGACGACCTGGCGCGCGCCGCCGCCCGCTACGAGCAGAAGCGCGCGCAGGACCGCGCGCGCCTGGCGGCCATGCTGCGCTACGCCCAGTCGCATCTGTGCCGCACTCGCCTGCTGGTGACGTACTTCGGATACACCGACGCGCCCGCCTGCGGCCAGTGCGACAACTGCAAGCGCGCCGCCAAGCCGGAGCCGGTGATGGGCCCGCACAACGGCAGCTCCGCGGCGCGCGCCGCCGAGCAAGTCGCCCGACGAGGCGGCAGCCTGGAGACCCGGCTCGAGCTGGTGGAGGAGTCGGCCCGGCGCAGCGCCCGCACGGCGCCTCGCCTGCGCGCGCTCAAGATCGAGCGCCCCAAGCCCCCCACCTTTGGGCCGCTGGGCAAAGGAGACCTGGTGCGCCACGCCACCTGGGGTGACGGCGAGGTGGTGCGGGTGGTCGGCGACAGCGCGTACACCTTCTTCCCGGTGCATGGCGAGAAGCTGCTCAAGGCCAGCTTCCTGCAGAAGATCAGCGACAAGTAGCTCGGGGCAACGTCGAGCGAGACCAAGCGGCGGGAGGCAGATCGCGGCGCACGCCCGGCGCACGCCCGGAGCACGCCCGAAGCGCCCGAAGCGCCCGACGCGCCCGACGCGCCCGGAGCGCCCGGAGCGCCCGACGCGCCCGACGCGCCCGACGCGCCCGATGCGCCCGAAGCGCCCGAAGCGCCCGAAGCGCCCGAAGCGCAGTGACGAGTGTGGCGGTTCCACACGAGGAGCGAGCACCAGGCGTACGTCGCGAGGTGCCCGCGCCGCGACGGTCGCAGCCGATGGTGGACTGACGCAGTAGTGCTAGGATGGGCCCCTTTCATCCCGGCGAGGCACCATGCGACATCCCCACCAAGCGGACGCACCCAGGTACACGGCGACACCACTGTCCCACGTCGCCACGAGGATCCCGCGTGTCCTCTTGCTGATCTTGGTGCTGGCGGCGAGCCTTGGCGCTTGTGGCGAGGACTCGCCGGAGGATCGCAAGCTCAGCGAGCTTGCAGATCCGGACCATGTCGCCCAGTGCGAGCGAGTCCGCGCAGAGCTTGGCGCCGATGCCGCGACCGGAGAGCTGCGCTATGGCTGCTATCGCTCCGCGACCGCGATCAGCGGCACCTGCAACCCCTCCGTCTTCGACAACTGCAGCTCGCAGGCGCCGGGGCCGTGCCTGGCCCCGACGGCGACGAGCCCGCTGCGGACCTGCGCCGCCACCGTGAGTGACCTGCACGCCTGCGAGGTCGCCGCGGGCCAGCAGTACGTCGCCCACAAGAACGTCACCTGCGCCGCGCCGCCCGCCTCCACGCCTGCCAAGCGCAAGGATCTACCGGCGTGCGTCAAGCTCTGCGCCGCGTGCCCAGGCGTCGAGGGCTGTCAGTGAGCTCGGCGGCGATCTGGCGCCTCCTCCTCGACCTGCCCCCCGCCGCGCGATGATCGCCCTGGCCGCGGGCCTGCTGCTGCTGGTGGGCGCGGTCATGGGGCTCCTGGGCGGCGGCGGCTCCATCCTCAGCGTGCCGGTCCTGACCATCGTCGCCGCCATGCCCCTCGACGAGGCCATCTTCACCTCGCTGGTGGTGGTGGCCGTCACCGGCGGCCTCGGCGCCGCGCTGCGTGCGCGCCGTGGCCAGGTCCGCGGCGTGGTGGCCGCGATGCTCGGCGGCTCGGGGATCGTCGGCGCCTACGTGGGCGGCCGCCTGTCCGCCTACGTCCCGGAGCGCTGGCTCCTGTCCGCCTTCGCGGCGCTCATGCTCTTCACCGCGCTCGCGATGCTCTGGCCCACGCTGCGCCAGCGCGGCGCGCCGCCCGGGGACGAGCGCGGCGCGGCCCAGCAAGAGCGACCGCCCCGGCTCTGGCTGTTCGTGCCGGTCGGGGTCAGCATCGGGATGCTGACGGGCCTCGTCGGCGTGGGGGGAGGCTTTCTGATCGTGCCAGCGTTGCTCCTGCTCGCCAGGCTCTCGGTCGAGGTCGCCACCGGCACCTCGCAGCTCGTGATCTGCATGCAGGCGGCCTCCGCGATCGCGGCTCACGCCAGCCACGCGCGCGCGGACGTCCGCCTGACCGCCGCCTTCACCGCATTGTCGGTGGTCGGCGTGATCGGCGGCACCGCCATCGCGCCTCGGTTCGCGGCCTCCACCTTGCGCACCTTCCTTGGCAGCCTCATCTTGCTGGTGGCCGTGCTCATGACCGCGCGCGCCTGCTAGGGCTTCGACCCGGCGACAAGCCCTGCCCTGCTGCTAGGAGACTCCCCGCAGACGCCCGAGGATCCCGGCGCGCGTGACGTGCCCTGCGAGAAATTGCGTCTTTCCAAAGCGCGAAATCCAGCGACTTAGATCGTGTGTTGTCCGGCGGCGTCAGCCCTCGTCCATCCTCTGGGTTGCAGCCTGCGCCCTGGGACGTCCCATGGTGACGCCGTTGCCCATCTCGGCGCCGCGGCCCCGCGTCCTCATCGTCGACGACGACGCCACCATCGGCAAGGCGCTGCATCGCTTGCTGCGTCGCACGCACGACGTGGAGCTGGCGAGCGACGGCCAGGAGGCGCTGGCCGCGATCCGAGGTGGCCAGCGCTTCAACGCCATCGTCAGCGACGTGGCCATGCCGCTGATGACGGGGATCGAGCTGTTCGAACACCTGGCGCGCGAGGTGCCCGAGCAGGCGCGGCACTTCGTGTTCCTCACCGGTGGCGTCCAGGGCCCGGTGGCAAGGAAGCTGCGCCAGACCGGGGCCCCGCAGCTCGAGAAGCCAGTGGACATCTCGGCGCTGCGCGACACCATCGCGCAGCTCGCAGACAGCACGTGACGATCAGATCGGCGCGCCGCCGAGCGCCAGCCCGTCTCCGCAGAGATCCTCGGGGCCGCGCGCATAGTGGCTGGCGATGAAGGAGCCCAGCGCATCCGGATCGAGGCAGGTGGCGGCGTAGTACGCGCCCCAGGCCACCGCGGCGAAGCGCGTCTGCGGGGGCAGGTCCGGATCCGCCACCACGAGGATCCGGTTGCGCACCGAGCCGCTACACTGCCCGTCTCGGGGCTGCTCGCGCACCAAGGCCAGCAGCGCCTCCACGTCGGCCGCGCAGCCGTCGGGGCAGTTGTGCAGCAGCACCACCCCGCCGTGCTCGGCGTTGTGCAGCCAGTAGCCGCGCGCCAGCAAGGAATAGGACCGGTTCCATCCCGCCCAGGCTGGATAGTGGCGGCCCGTCGCCGGCGGATTGCTGGACCAGCCGATCGCCTGCCCTGGGGTCACATGCAACGCCGGCTCCTCGGCGACCCGCGTCACCTGGCCACACCGCCCGAGCGGGCCGCCAGGCGCCGGGTCGTTGTCACCGCAGCCGGCGAGCGCGAACACCGCGCCCAGAAGCGGGATCCCCGACCGCGCCCAGCGCGCCCAGCGCGCCCAACGCGCGACGTTGGTGCGTGTCGTGCCCGTCGTGCCTGTCGTGCTCGTTGTGCGTGCCGTGCCTGTCGTGGGTGCCGTGACCGTCATGCTGCCACCATACGCCTGCCTCGCCCTGAGATCGACCGCGCGCGCGGTGGCCCGAGCGACGGTGGCGGTAACCCGGGCGCCGCAGGTGGCATCCAAGTCAGGTGAACATCATCATGACCGGGGCCACGGGGTTTGTCGGCCGCGCGCTGGCGTTGCGGCTGCTTCGCGACCGCCACCGCGTGGTGGCGCTGGTTCGTAGTGTCGCGCGCGCGCGCGGTCAGCTCGGCGCCGAGGTCGAGTGCGTGGCGCTCGACGACGAGGACGCCACCGCCGCCGCGGTGGCCAGCGCCGACGCGGTGGTGAACCTGGCCGGCGAGCCGATCATGGATCGCCGCTGGACCGCCGCGCGCAAGCAGGCCCTGCGCGACTCGCGCTTGGCGTTGACGCAGCGCCTGGTCGCGATGATCCTGCGCCGAGACCGCGCGCTCGAGGTCCTGGTCTCGGCCAGCGCGGTTGGCTACTACGGCGACCGCGGGGAGCAGCCGCTCGACGAGACCGCGCGCGCAGGGGACGACTTTGCCGCCGCGCTGTGCCGCGACTGGGAGGCCGCCGCGAGCCTGGCGCGCCCTCGCGCCTCGCGAGTCGTGCTGGCGCGGCTGGGCATCGTCCTGGGCGGCGAAGGGGGCGCGCTGGCGGCGATGTCACCGCTGTTCAAGCTGGGGCTGGGCGGGCGCGTCGGCAGCGGCCAGCAGTGGGTGCCATGGGTCCACCTGGAGGACGCCGTGGAGGCGCTGGCGATGGCCGTGACGCAGCCGGCGCTCGACGGCCCGGTCAACGTGGTGGCGCCCGCGCCGGTGCGCAACCACGAGCTCGCCGCGGAGCTGGGCCGGGCGCTGCGCCGGCCAGCGTTCGTCCCCGCGCCGGCCCTGGCCCTGCGCGCGGTGCTCGGCGAGCGGGCCCAGATGGTACTCGGCGGTCAGCGCGCGCTGCCGGCGCGCCTGACCGAGCTTGGCTTCGTGTTTCGCCACGCCACGCTCAAGGACGCGCTCGCCGAGGCGACGAGCGCGCGCGGGCCCGTCGAGCTGCGCTCTGGCGCCGAGCCCTCATGAGCCAGCGCGCGCGTCGCGGCGCGCTCAGGTCAGATGGAGTTCAGATGGAGATCGAGCCCTTGCGGAACTCGCTCTTGCGCAGCAGCACGTTGATGCAAACCGGCCGGCCCTCGCGGGAGATCCGCTTGGCGGTGGCCAGCGTCTCATCGATCTTCGCCGGGTCGTCCAGCAGCAGGCCGACCGCGCCGTAGCCCTGCGCGACCACGTGGTAGTCGGTGCGGCGCAGCACCGTGCCGAGCGGCGTGCCAAGGACGTCGATCTGCTCGCGCGCGATCTGGGACCAGGAGGCGTCGTTGCCGATGATGGCGATCGGCGCCAGGCCGTGGCGGACGCAGGTGTCCAGCTCGGCGAGCGTGTACGCGCTCGAGCCGTCGCCCCACAAGAGCCAGACCTCACGCCCCGGCTTGGTCAGCGCGGCGCCGATGGCGAAGCCGCCGCCCACGCCCAGCGTGCCGAACACGCCCGGATCGAGCCACGCAAGCGGAGCCCGAGGACGGAGCACGTAGCTGGCGGTGGCGACGAAGTCGCCGCCGTCCACCACCAGCGCCGCGTCGTCGGACATCGCCTCTTCGAGCCGCGAGAAGAAGTGGAGCGGATCGATGAACTGATCGACGGCCGGATCGACGGCCGGATCGCTCGCCGCCGCCGCCCTCGCTGACGCCGCGATCTCATCGTCACGCGCAGCCTCGCGCTGGCGCAGCGTCGCCAGCCACGCCGGCCTCGGGCTGGTCGAGCGCGCCCGCAGCCGCTCCGCCATCGCCACCAGGAACTCGCCGGGGTGCATCTCCACCGCGAGCTCGGGGCGCCGGTTTTTGCGCAGCTCCACCGGGCTGAGGTTGGCGGCGATGACCTTGGCGCTGCGGCCGATGGAGCGACCATAGCCGAGCCGAAAGTCGAACGGGAACCCGGCCACCACCACCACGTCCGCCTCCTTGAGCGCGGGCGTACGCGCGTGTCGGAACTGCAGCTCGTGGGCGCGGCCCAGGAGCCCACGCGCCATGCCGCCGAGGAACACCGGCAGGCCCAGCGCGCGCACCGCGGCGGCGACGCGCTCGGGGTCGGTGACGCCCACCATGCTCTGGCTGCCGATGACCAGCACCGGCCGATCGGCGCCGGCGACGGCGTCGGCCACCTCGTCGAGGCTCGCGCTGCGGGTCAGGCGCGGCAAGCGCGGCAACGAGACGTCCGGCGTCGCCGGCGCGTGGAACTGCTTGTAGAGGTGGCCGCGGATGTAGAGCTCGAGCGCCCTCGCGCCAAGGCCCTTGGCCTTGCCAAGGCCCGCTTCCTTCTCGTACCAGCTCCGCACCACCGCCTCGGGGTAGAGCAGATCCACCGGCACCTCCAGGAACACCGGCCCTGGCACGCCCTCCCGGGCGATGGCGATGGCGCGCTCCGTCATCGGCGCCAGGGCCGGCACGGACCGGACCGACGCCGCCCACTTGGTGATGGGCTTCATGATGGAGAGCTGATCCACGTCCTGCAGCGAGCCGCGCCCTTTGAGCAGCGTGGCCGTCGATCCGCCAAACAGCAGCAAAGGCGACTGCGCCATCTGCGCGTTCTTGATGGCGGTGATCGTGTTGGTCACGCCCGGCCCGGCGGTGACCGCGGCCACGCCGATGCCGCCGGTGGTGCGCGCCACCGCGTCGGCGGCGAACACGGCGTTGGCCTCATCGCGGACATCGATGACCGCGAGGCCGCGCGCCTGCGCCCCGGTGAGGATCGGCGAGATGTGCCCGCCGCAGAGGGTGAACAGGTGCCGCACGCCGTGACGGGCGAGCACGTCCGCGATGAGGTCTCCGCCGTGTCGTTGGCTCATGAGGCCTGTTGGTAACACGAGTTGCGGGCCAGGCGCCCGCACAGCGATTCTCGCAACTTCTGGCCGGAGCCCCGAGGCGCCGCATTTTCACCAGCACCTTGGCTCACCACCGCGCGCGCGGTCGTTGTAGCCTTTTTCCATGCAAGACATCGCGGTCATCGGCGCTGGCAGTTACGGCACCTGCCTGGCCATGCTGTTTGGCAACGCCGGTCACCGGGTCAGCCTGTGGGCCCGCTCGCCAGAGACCGCCGCCGAGCTGGAGCGTACGCGCATCAACAAGGCCTACCTGCCCAACGTGCCGTTGCCGCCGACGGTCTCGGTCACCTCGGATCTCGAGACCGCGGTCCGCGGGCGCCGGTTCGTGGTCGCGGTGACGCCGTCGCACGGCGCGCGCGAGGTCCTGGGCGCCGCGTCCGCCTGGTTCGACCCGGACGTGATCGTGATCAACGCGTCCAAGGGGCTCGAGGACGGCACCCTCGCCACCATCGACCAGATCTATCGCGAGATCTTCCCGGAGCGCGTGGCCAGGCGCGCGACCTACCTCTCGGGTCCGACCTTCGCCAACGAGATCGCCGCCGGCATGCCCGCCGCGATCGTGCTCGCCGGCTACGAGCCGGAGACCACCAGGCTCGCGCAAGAGACGCTGTCGAGCATCCGCTTGCGCATCTACTCCAGCGACGACGTGCCGGGGGTCCTCATCGGCGGCGCGCTCAAGAACGTCATCGCCATCGCCGCCGGGGTTTCGGACGGCCTGGGGCTGGGCTCCAACGCCCGCGCCGCGCTCATCACGCGCGGCCTCGCGGAGATCACCCGCATCGGCGTCGCCATGGGCGCCCAGCCGGCGACGTTCGCCGGGCTCTCCGGCATGGGGGACCTGGTGCTGACCTGCTCGGGCGAGGCGTCGCGCAACCGCCGCGTCGGCCTGGCGCTGGGTCAGGGCAAGAAGATGGCGGACATCCTGGCGGAGATGAAGATGGTCGCCGAGGGCGTCAAGACCACCAAGGTCGCCCACGAGCTGGCCAAGAAGCTGGCGGTGCCCTCCCCGATCACCGACGTGATGTACGAGGTGGTGCATCAGGGCGCGCCCGCGCGCGACACCATGATCAAGTTGATGCAGCGCGCGCTACGCTCGGAGCGCGACTAGCGCTCGGCGTGGCTCGGCGCCACCTCCACGCGGTTGCGGCCCGCCCGCTTGGCGGCGTAGAGCGCGGCGTCGGCGGCGCGCACCAAGGGGTCGCCGTCGGCCGCGTCATCTGGATAGGTGGCCACGCCGACGGAGATGGACAGCCGCGGCATCCCGGGGAGCGGCGGCGCCACCGGCTCGATCTCCAGCACGGCCCGTCGCAGCTTGTCGGCGATCATGACCGCCGCCGGCTTGCCGGAGTCCACGAGGATCACGGTGAACTCCTCTCCGCCGTAGCGCGACACCACGTCGTTGGCGCGACGATCGGCAGAGAACACGTGGGCCAGGCGCCGCAGCACCTCGTCTCCGGCGGGGTGACCGTGCGCGTCGTTGAACGCCTTGAAGTGATCGACGTCGATCATCAGCAACGACACCGGCCGACCGCTGCGCTGAGCCCGCGCGATCTCCAGCGCCAGCCGCTCATGAAAGTGCCGATGGTTGAACAAGCCGGTGAGGCCATCGGTGACGGCCAGGAGCGAGAGCCTGGTGTTGGCCTCCGCGAGCTCGTGCGTGCGCTCCTGGATCTTGGCCTCGAGCTCGCGGTTGAGATCGAGCAGCGTGCGATTGCGCTTCGACAGCGCGGTGACCAGCGCGCGGTTCTCCTCGGCCAGGTGGACCTGCCGCAGCAAGCTCTCCACCACCAGCACCAGCGCCGGCTCTTGCCACGGCTTGGTCATGTAGTAGTCGAGGTGCGCGCGGTTGATGCCGCGGATCGCGTCGTCGAGTCCCGCGCGGCCGGTGAGCAGCACCTTGGTCGCGTGAGGGTAGCGACCGTCGACGATCTCGAGCAGCTCGGTGCCGCTGACCCCTGGCATGTTCTGGTCGGTGATGACCACCGCCACGGTCACGCCCTCGGCGTCGAGCACGTCGAAGCAGTCTGTCGCCTCCTGCGCCGAGCGCGCCGCGAGCACGCGACACGCCTGCCCGAAGTGCGAGACGAGCTGGCGATGAAGCACCTCCAGCACCGCCTCCTCATCATCGACGCAGACGATGGCCTCGCGCGTAGACACCCCTCCACCGTACGCCACATCGCGGGCGCCTGCTCGTCGCGCGGCCTGCTGTCGTGGGGCGGCGACGCATCGCGTCGTGGCCCCCAAGGCTCGCCGATACTCGCGACGAACGCCGCTGTCGATGCCTCGACCGACGCCTCGGCCGACGCCTCGGCCGACGCCTCGGCCGACGACTCCGCCGACGCCTCCGCCCGAGATTGACTCTCGGCCAGGGCTCCCCTAGCCTGCCGAGGAACGTCCTCTTCTGAATAGACCCTCGAGCCCCCCGTCCCAAAGGGAACCTTCCTTGCCCATGCAGCACCTCCCCGGCCGCTCGCTAGCCCTCGCTGGGCTCCTATCGCTGGCCGCAGCCACCGCCCTGTGCGCCTGCGACCTTGGTCGCGTCACCGTGGGCACCACCGCCAAGGTGCTGGTGCGCGCCCAGCCGGCGATGAAGATGGAGTCTGACTACGACCTCGCCAGGGCCGCCATCCCTGGCGTGCTCAAGACCGTGGAGGGCTTCTGGGTGGTGGACCCGGACAACCAGGACCTCATCGGCCTGCTGACCGAGGGCTACTGCCAGTACGGCCTGGGCTTTGTGCAGGACGAGTGGGAAGTGGCCACGCTGGCCAGAGACCTGGAGGCGGTGGCCGCGCTCAACGCGCGCGCCACCAAGATCTTCACCCGCTGCCTCAACTACGCCCTGCGCTCTTTGGGCGACGGCTGGCAAAAGGATCTCTTCGGCACGGCCGAAGCGGTGGAGGCGCGCGCACGCGCCACCGGGGCCGGCAAGCGAGATCCGCTGATGTGGGCGGCGGTGGCGCTGGGCTCCATCGTGAACCACAACCTCGACAGCATCGAGATCATCGGCCAGGTGCCGACGGTCAAGGTCCTGCTCGCGCGCGTGATCGCGCTCGACGCGATCAGACCGCCAAAGGACCTCACGCTCGCGGCCCTGCCCCACGTCGCGCTGGGACAGCTCGAGAGCGCGTCCACCCAGACCGGCGACGCAACGCGGGCGCTCGCGCACTTCCGCAAGGCCATCGAGCTGACCACCGTCGCCGGCCAGGAGCGGTTCCTCTTGCCGCGCACCATCATGGCCTATCGCGTGGGCCGCATGACCCGCGACCGCGCGCTCTACCATGACGAGCTGGCCAAGGTGCTCGCCATCGCCCCATCGGTGTGGCCGGAGCAACGGCTGGCCAACGAGATCGCCCATCGCCGGGCGCGGCGCTACCTCAAGCTGGAAAAGGAGCTCTTTCGATGAAATCAGCCTTCGCTGTCCTCGCCGTCACCGCGCTGTCTACCGCGCAGCTCTCCACCGCGCGCGCCGACGCTGTGGAGCTGCGCCTCGCCACCTTGGCCCCCGGCGGATCAAAGTGGATGCAGGCCTTCGAGAAGGGGGCAGCCGAGACCGCCAAGGCCACCGAGAAGCGGGTCTCGGTCATCTACTACCCGGGCGGAGAGCAAGGCGACGAGCGTGACTTCATCAGCAAGATCAAGCTCGGGCAGCTCGACGGCGCCGCGGTGACCGCGGTGGGGCTCAGCATGATCGATGAGTCGATCCGGGTGCTCGAGCTGCCGATGATGTTCGAGAGCATCGAGGAGGTGGACTACGTGGCCGACAAGGTCTGGCCATACTTCCAGAAGAAGTTCGAGGACAAGGGGTTTCGCCTCGAGGCGCGCGGCGAGGTCGGCTGGGTCCACTTCATGTCCAAGGCCGAGGTCAAGAGCCTGGCCGATCTCCGCAAGCAGAAGCTCTGGATCTGGGGCGACGACCGGCTGGTCGGCGCCATGTTCAAGAAGCTGAACATCTCCGGGGTCGCGCTCGGTGTGCCCGAGGTTGACCCGGCGCTCACCACCGGACGCATCGATGCGTGCTACGGCTCGCCGCTGGCCGCGGTGGCGCTGCAGTGGCACACCAAGATCCGCTACATGACCTCGCTGCGCATGAGCTACGCCATCGGCGCCACCGTGATCTCGCTGCAGGCGCTCAAGAAGCTGACGCCGGCGGACTCCAAGAGCGTGTTCAAGGTGGCGGGCGCGATCGGCAAGAAGCTGCGCGTCTCCATCCGCAAGGAGAATGAGTCCGCGCAGCGGACGATGACCCGCAAGGGCGTGACCATCAGCGCCACCCCTGAGGTGATGAGCGCGGAGTTCAACAAGCACGCGCAGGAGCTGTGGAAGTCGCTGGTTGGCAAGATGTACACGCAGGCCGAGCTGGACATGGTCCTGGCGGCGCGCGCGGAGTACCGCAAGGCCAAGCCCGCGGCGGTCGCGCCCACGCCATGAGCCGCTGATCGGGCGGTCAGGCTTCCGGGCTGGCCAACGGCGCCGCGGCGTCCAGCTCGACGCAGAAGCGCGCGCCCTGCCCCGGCTGGCTCTCCACCCAGACCTCGCCGCCCATCGCCCGCACCTGAGACTGGACGATGGCCAGGCCCAGCCCGCTGCCACCGCGGTCGCGGCTGCGGCCGGTGTCCAGCCGATAGAAGCGCTCGAAGATCCGCACCTGCTGATCTTGCGGGATGCCGGGGCCGCGGTCGGTCACCGTGAGCTGCACCCGCTCCTTGCCGGCGACCAGGAGCCGCCGCGCGGCCACCACCACCGGAGAACCTCCGTACTTGACGGCGTTGTCGAGCAGGTTCTGCACCACGTGATCGAGCCCGTCGCGGGTCCCCAGCACCGCCAGGTCCTCGGCGATGTCGATGGTCACCTCGGCCTGCGGCGCGAACGCGCGCACGTTGGCGGCGGCGTCTTGCACCACCTTGGCCAGCGCGACCGAGGTGCGCTCGGCGATGACGCTGGCGCGCGCCTCCAGTCCGTCGAGCACCAGCAGATCGGAGACCAGGTGCGCGATGCGGTTGGCGTTGCGATGAATGATCTCCAAAAACTCGCGCGTGGTCTCGGGATCCTCGATGGGCGCGGCGAGCAAGGTCTCGGCGTAGCCCGAGATGGCCGTGATGGGGGTGCGCAGCTCATGAGCGGCGTTGGAGAGAAACTCGCGTCGCACCGCCTCCAGCGCGCGGAGCTGGGTGACGTCGTAGAGCACGATCAGCGCGCCCTGGGGCAAGGGCCGGGCGCTGGCGCGCACGGCGCGACCGCGCAGCTCGAGCTCCGCATCCGCGGCGTGCCCGCCCTGCGCGCTGGCGACCAGGGGCTGCAAGGCCTCTGGGATGTCGGCGCCCACCAGCGGTCGCGCCGCGTCGTTGACCAGCACCGCCTGGCCTTGCTGATCGATCACCATGACGCCCTCGATGAGGCCGCTGATCACGGTCGAGAGCAGATCGCGCTGCTCGGTGAGCTGCCCCACCCTGGCCTTGACCTCGTTGCCCAGGTGCGCGAAGGCGCGGGCCAGCACGCCGAGCTCCCCGCCGGCGTCCACCGGAGCGCGGACGTCGTAGTCGCCCTGCGCCAGCCGCTCGGCCGAGCGGGTCATCGACTGCAGCGGCCGCACCACGGCGCGGATGAAGAAGAACGACAAGAGGAGCGCGCCGACGAAGCCGATCGCCGAGCCGGCCAGCAGGCGATTGCGCATGCGCTTGCGGGTGGCCTGCACGTCCGCGAGCGGCACCGCCAGGCGCACCACGCGACCTTCGTCCGTGGGCACCGCCACCAGGTACGACAGCGCCTTGCCGGCCCCCAGCCTCCGCGTGGCGCGCCCGACCTCGCCGCGGCGCGCGTGGGCCACCTCCGGCGCGTCGCCCACCGGTCGGCCGGTCAGCGCGGGGTCGCGGGAGTCGCCCTCGATGAGGCCGTCCTTGGCGATGATGGTGAGCCGCGCCCGGGTGACCTGCGACAGCCGCGGCGCCAGCCGCTCGGGGTGACCTGCGCCCTCGAGCCACGCCGCCACCGCGCGGCCCTGCGCGGTCAGCCGCGCGTCCAGCGAGGTCAGGAGGTCTCCCGAGAGCGTGCGCTCGATGGTGACCAGGGTGCCGGTGCCCACCACCAGGAACAGCGAGACGAACAGCAGCAAGAGGCGCGTTCGCAGCGATGCGTTGACCGCCATCAGCCTACAGACCTGCCTTGCGCGCGCGATAGCCAAAGCCATGCACCGTCTCCACCAGATCGGCGGCGCTCCCCAGGCTCATGCGCAAGCGCCGAACATGGACATCCACCGTCCGCGTGTTGACGTCGCCTCGCATGTTCCACACTTGCTCCAAGAGCTCCTCGCGCGAGAACACCCGCCCCGGATCCGAGAGCAAGAGCTGCAGCAGCTTGTACTCGAGCGGGCGCAGCGCCGCGGCGACCCCGTCGATGGTGACCTCGTGGGTGGCCAGATCGAGCTCGATGGGCCCAAGCCGCACCACCTGGCGGGGCTCCGGCGGATGGGCCGAGGGCGCGGGCAGCGCGCGGCGCTCGGCGATGCGGTTGGCCAGCGCGGTGACGCGCAAGACCACCTCGCGGACCGCGAACGGCTTGACCACATAGTCGTCGGCGCCGACCTCAAGCCCCAGGATGCGGTCCTCTGCCTCGCCCTTGGCGGTGAGCATGAGCACGCCGAGCTCCGCGGTGGCGCGCTGCTTGCGAATCTCCTTGCAGACCTCGTATCCAGACTGATCCGGAAGCATCAAGTCGAGCACGACCACGTCGGGCAGGTAGTTGACGACCAGCGCCAGCCCATCCGCGCCGCTGCCGGCGGTGAAGGTCTCGAAGCTGGCAGCCTTGAGATTGAACTCCAAGAGCCGCGCAACATCGCGCTCGTCCTCGATGATCACCACCCGTCGCTTCATATGTTTCAAAGATAGCGCCTTTGGCTAGCCTTTCGTTACACGGCGGTTACGTCTTTCTTCCGACGACACCAGGCAGCGGATGTCAGGCCCCGCCGCTTGGATGCGCGAGGCGCGCGCGTACCATCGCCACCATGGTCCGCGCATCCTCTCTCTCTCTCCTCCTGGCCTTCGCCGTCGCGAGCTGCAGCAAGACCGGCGACGAAGCCACCAAGTTCCAGGTCGCGGCCGCCGCAGATCTGGCGCTGGCGTTCGCGGAGCTCGGCAAGACCTTCGAGGCGACCGCCCACGTCAAGCCGGTGTTCAGCTTCGGGTCCACCGGGCTTTTGGCCAAGCAGATCGGTGAGGGCGCGCCGTTCTCGCTGTTCGCCGCGGCCAACGAGTCCTTCGTCAAGGATCTGGTGACCAAGGGCAAGTGCGACGGCGCCACCATGAGGCGCTATGCGCGTGGCCGCATCGTGGTGTGGACCCCGAGCGCCGTGGCCCCACCCGCCACGCTGGCTGACCTCGCCGATCCACGCTTCAAGCGCATCGCCATCGCCAACCCGGAGCACGCCCCGTACGGCAAGGCCGCCAAGCAGGCGCTCGAGTTCGCGGGGATCTGGAACGCCGTGGAGCCGCGGCTGGTGCTGGGCGAGAACGTGCGGGCCACCCTGCAGTTCGCGCAGACGGGCAACGTGGACGTGGCCATCGTCGCGCTGTCGCTGGCACAGGTCGCCGATGGTGGCGCGACCCTGCCCATCGATCAATCCATGTACGCGCCCATCGAGCAAGCGCTGGCGGTGTGCGGCAAGGGCAAGCCCGCGGAGCTGGCGCGCCGGTTCGCTGACTACGTGCTGTCCGCCGAGGGCCAGGAGGTGTTGAACCGCTACGGCTTTGCGCCGCCAGCGCCGGGCAACTGAGCCGTCCACAGCGCGCGCGCGAGCACCTCGGGCCGCGGCGGCACCGCGGTGAGGTCCAGCAGCCGACGCGCCTCGGCGCCCTCGGCGCGGTCATACGCCTGCAGCGCGTCGGGCGGGATCGATTGGTACAGCAGTTCGACGGTGACGCGGGCGGCGCCCGCGGGCAGCTCCAAGGTCACCGTGTCCCCGCCAGCGCCGAAGTCGCCGTCGCCCTCCACTCCACGCGGCGCCGCCAGCGCGGCGTCTGGATGCGCCGGCCGCCAGCCAAGCGGCAGCAAGCGGTTGTCCTTGGCGAAGCGCTCGGCGTTGGTGAGGCGATGCGTGCGGCGGCCCTGGGCGTCGACGGGCACCGCCTCCCACACCACCGGATCCGCGCCGGCCTTGCCGCCCAGCCGGTCACGGTGCGGCCAGATCTCCCCCGCGCCATCGAGCCGGCGTCCGCTGCCATCAACCAGGGCACCGTCACGATGGCCGCCGCTGCTGAGCAAGCTCGCGCCGCGTGCGTCCTCCACCTCGACGTGCAACCACATCCGCCGCGACGGATATCCCGTGGGCAGCTTGTGTCCGCTCTGGTTCTGCACGGTGATCTGGAGCGCGCCCGCCACCGGCGACAGGCGAACGCTGGCCGCGCGCGTCAGCAGGCCCCGGCTGCGAGCCGCCGCGGACCGCAGCGACTCCGCGGTGACCGGCGCGCCAAGCCAGCCTGGATCCTCCGCCATCCGCTCGAGCAGGTAGGCGTTGCCACCGACGATGGCGTGCCGGGCCAGCGGACGCGCCTGCAGTCCGCTGGGCGGACGCGTGGCGTACACCGACACCACCGGCGCGCCGTCATCGTCGACGAGGGGCATGTGGCAGCCCTGGCACGAGGTGGGCACCACGGCGGCCGGCGGCGAGGCGCCAGGCAGCGTTGGCCGCGAGCGCGGTGGGCCAGCGGGCGGCCTGGCCCCAGGCGCCGTCCCCGGCTCGTTGGCGAAGGCGGAGTTTCGCCACTCGAGGTAGGTGGTCTGCTCCGCCAGCACCCGGCCGGTGGCGCCGCGCGCGTCGTAGACCGGAACGATCACCGTGTGGCAGCCGCCGCACAGCGCGCTCTGCTGGATGTGGGCGCCATGACGAGGCTCGGTCTTGGCCATCGCCACCATCGCCTCGCCCTGCGGCGCTAGCAGCGCGCCGTACACCACGCGATCGGTGCGCAGCGGCGCAGCGGCGGAGTAGCTGGCCGGGGTGCCGAGGGTGTCGGGGACCTGGGCGTGACAACCGACGCAATCCACCCCGCCGCGCGCCAGCTCCGCGAGCGGGTCTTCGCCGCGGGTCACCAGCTCCAGCGACAGCGCGCGGCCCAGCGCTTGCGCCTCGGCGTGGGCGGTGGGCGCATGACACCGCCAGCACAGGCCCTGGATCTCGGCGGCGGCGCCTGCGTCATGACCGGAGACCTCGCGTCGCAGCGCGGCCAGGAAGTACGGATCCCGCGCCGCCAGGCCCATCATCGACACCTGCCACTCGCCGACCGGCGACACGTCGCGCCCGGCGGCGTCGCGCATGGCCCCCGGTGCGGCGCTGTGACAGCGGGCGCATATGATGACGTTGGCAAAGCGCGGCGTGACCGCGGCGCGCTGCGCCGGCAAGCGCAGGGATAGCGCGTCGCCCGGCGGCGTCGCTGCGTCCGCCCCCGGAGGCAGGACCGGCGGCCGAAACGACGGGAGCTGCGACGGCAGCGCCGCCTGCTTGGTGCGGGGCCCCGGATCGGAGCCACAGGCTCCCAGCGCGAGCACTGCCATCACGCTCGACGCGAGCAGGCGCGGGCCGACCTTGGCTCCCAAGGTGGCGAGATCGGAGATGGCTATCCCATGCAGCAAGTGGTCCTCCAGAGACTCCCGGACCGCGACTATCGCCGAGCCCTGCGCCACATGGGGGGCCAAGCTCGATCCTTTCGGACACTTTCGCCAGGGGAGCGAAAGGGGGGAGCGCGTGCGCGGCGGCTCGAGCCCAGCGCGGTGGCTTCGGGCTCGTCGGCGGTCTGCGCGCAAGATGTGCAGGATCATGAGCGTCTCTGCTAGCACTCCTGCGTCAGTCCACCATCGGATGCGACCGTCGCGGCGCGGGCACCTCGCGACGTACGTCCGGTGCTCGCTCCTCGTGTGGAACCACCACATTCGTCGCTGCGCTCCGGGCGTGCGCCGCGATCTGCCTCCCGCCGCTTGGTCTCGCTCGACGTTGCACTGACGCAGTAGTGCTAGCCTCCTTGGGTGCCCGAGCTTCCGGACATCTCGATCTACCTGGAGCGGCTGCAAGCGAAGGTCTTGGGGGCTGAGCTGATGGCGCTGCGCCTGGCCAGTCCGTTCTTGCTGCGCTCGGTGGAGCCTGCGGTAGGGGCGCTGCTGGGGCGGAGCGTGACCACGGTGGAGCGGCTGGGCAAGCGCATCGTCCTGGGGTTCTCTGGGGAGCTGTACGCGGTCATGCACCTGATGATCGCGGGCCGGCTGCGCTGGCGGGAGCGCGGCGCCAAGATCCCCGGGCAGCTAGGCCTGGCGGCGTTCGACTTCTCCACCGGCACGCTGCTATTTACCGAGGCGAGCAAGAAGAAGCGGGCGTCTCTGCACCTGGTCGCCGGGCGCGATGGGCTGGCCGCGTTTGACCGAGGCGGGCTCGAGGTCCTGACCGCGACCGATGACGAGGTGCTCGCGCGGCTGCACGCGGAGCGGCATACCCTCAAGCGAGCGCTCACCGACCCGACGCTGTTCGACGGGATCGGCAACGCTTACTCCGACGAGATCTTGCACGCGGCGCGCATGAGCCCGTTTCGCATCACCACCGCGATGGAGCTGGCCGAGGCGTCGACGCTGGCGACGGCGTGTCGCCAGGTGCTGACCGCGGCCACCGCCACGCTGCGCGCCGAGGTGGGGGACGGCTTTCCGGAGACGGTCACCGCCTTTCGTCCGGAGATGGCGGTGCATGGCAAGTACGGGCAGAGCTGCCCGGTGTGCGGTCACAAGGTGTGCCGCATCGTCTACGCAGACAACGAGGCCAACTACTGCGCGACGTGTCAGACGCAAGGGCGGCTGCTGGCCGACCGGTCGCTGTCGCGGCTCCTGCGGGAAGACTGGCCGCGCACGCTCGAGGAGCTCGAGGACCACAAAGCCCAGCGCGGGGCCCCGCGCCGGGCCAAGCCCGAGGCGAGCCCCGCCGCCACCGCCGCCCTGGCCGCGCCGCGCCGCGCGAGCGCGCCAGCGAAGGCCACCGCGCGCCGGCGTAGCGCCAGCGGGAACGACAGCAAGTGACCGGCGCCGCCGCCCGGCATTTCTGCTACCGTCCGGCCGTGCTCGCGCGCGCGTCCTTGGGGTGGCTGGCGCTGATCGCTGCGCTGGCGGTGGCCGGTGCGCCGCCGGCCTGGGCGCAGCCGGCCCCTGCGCGGCGCGTCTTGGTGCTGCCGTTCGCGGCGCCAGCGCCGTTTGGCGGCGAGTCGGCGGCGGACATCGAGCGAGCCGCTGGCGAGCTGGCGGATCCGCGGATCGAGGTGGTGGGCGATGGCGTCGCCCTGGCGCGCCGCGCGCGCCTGGCGGGCGCGGTCCCGGCCACCACCCTGGCGGAGATGGACGCAGTGACCAGCGCGGGCGTGGAGGGCTGGCGCGCCTATCTGCAGGTCGCGGTGCCGTTTGCGGCCTCGCGGCTGGCCAAGGCGCGCAGCGACGCCGAGTCGCTGTTGCCGGTGCCTGGTGGCCTGGAGCTCTACGCGGATCTGTCCCTGCGGCTTGGCGCCGTGCTCCTGGCGCTGGGGCGAGCGCAAGAGGCCGAAGAGGCGCTGGCGCTGGCCCTGGCGCTCGATCCACAGCGCGAGGTGAGCCTGCTCGAGTTCTCGCCGGACATCGTCGAGGCCGCCGCGCGGGTCTCGCAGCGCGCTGGCGAGCCGCAGACGCTCACGGTCATCACGCCGGGGCTGCGCGGCGTGCGCCTCGAGATCGACGGGCGGTTCGCCGGAGTGACCGAGCCGCAGGGCGGCGGCGCGCCGGCGCTGGTCTTGTCGTTGCCGCGCGGCCAGCACGTGGTGGTGGCCCGCCGCACCGGGTATGAGCCGCAGGCGCAGGCGCTGCGCCTCCACGCCGCCTCGGAGCTTCGACTCGCCCTGCGCGAAGCTCCGCTGGACCAGGCGCTGGCGCGCGCCGCGGTCGGCATGCCCGAAGAGCTCGCGCTGGCGCTCATCGAGGGCACCGTGACCTACGCCGACGCCGACGAGGCGTTGCTGGTCGCCACCACCACCCGTCGCGGCGCGCCCGCGCTGCTCGCGCAGCGCTGCGACGACCGCGCGCGCTGCACCGCCGTGGTGGAGGTCGGCTACGTGCGTCCGGGCCTGTCGGCGGCGCTGCGCGCCGCGTGGTCCGCGCTGGCTCGCGGCGAGCTGCGCTACCCGCCGAGCCTGCCCGGCGACAGCAGGCTGCAGCCCTCCCCCACCACCGCCGGCGACGGCAAGTGCCGCCTGTGTCGCAACCCCTGGCTGTGGGCCGGCGTGGGCACGGCGCTGGTCGCCTCGGCGGCGCTCATCGTCGTGCTGGCGCAAGACGATCCGGTCCCCATCCTGGTGGTCGACCCCGACACTTTCGGGCGCTAGCGCAAGGCCACCGTGAACGCCCCCCCCGACACCAGGCCCTCTGCGGTGGCACACGTGCCTGGCGCTCCGTCTTGTTGCCCCGCCGAGGTCACCGGGCCGTTCACCGGGCCGCGGACCGGGCCGTTCACCGGGCCGCGGACCGCGCTGATCGTTGGCCTCGCTGGCCTCGCTGGCCTCGCTGGCCTCGCTGGCTGCCAGGCGCCGGCGGCGCAGGGGGCCGACGATGGTCCAGGTGGCCACGCGCCGCACCCGCACCTGCGCGACCACCTGGCGGCGGTGTCGTTGATCGGGACCTGGCGCTGGGCCCACGTCGTCGATGATCCGGGCCTGCGCCGGCTGGAGACCGAGACCTGGCAGTTCTGGCCGGTGGCCAACCCCGACGCGGTGCTGCGCGGGCGCTACCTGCGCGAGGTGGAGGTGAGCTCCGCTGCCGAGCCGTTTGTCTGCAATCAAGCGCGCCGGTACCGGCAGCGGGCCAGCTTCGAGCTCGAGGTCGTCGCGCACGACGGCGTGCTCGAGATCATCGAGACCGACTATCTGGCGGTGCCCTCGCCCTGCGACCACGGCTTTCGCCGCCTCGAGCGCTACCGAGCCCACGTGCGGC
This sequence comes from Myxococcales bacterium, assembly GCA_016706545.1. Classification (GTDB taxonomy): domain Bacteria; phylum Myxococcota_A; class Polyangia; order Haliangiales; family Haliangiaceae; genus JABFXX01. The sequence continues at coordinate 23,806 of JADJJK010000046.1, read as the reverse complement.
GCGGTCGCGCTGCGCTGGAGTTCCCGCAAGGGCGACAGACGCTGTGGCAGATCGACGAGGCTGTGCCCTCGCCCCCGGCGCCGCCCTGGCCTCACGCCACCGCGCCGCTGGCCGGGACCTGGCGCTGGAGCAACCGGGCGCGTGACGAGCAAGGCCTGTGGCAGACGGAAACAGAGCACTGGGAGTTCTCGGGGGACGGGGCCCTGACATCTCCCGCGGAGCTGCGCGACGGCGCGACCTTCGCGGCCATCTACGCGCGCCGCGTCACCGTGGAGAGCCCCGAGGGCGCGGACCTCGCTTGCGCCGCCGCCCCACGCTACGGCTTCGAAGATCGGTACCTCGTCGAGGGCAAGCGCCGCGACGGCATCATCGTGCTGCGCGAGACCGCGGTCGCCGCGGCGGAGCACCCCTGCCTGCGAGGCCGCTCGGTGCGCGCGCTCGACACCGCGACCCTCGAGGTGATCGGAGAACATCTGCAGCTCGAGTGGCGCGGTAAGCGCCGCCAGGTCTTGAGCCGCGACGACGAGCCGCCCCACCCGGCCCCGGCGCCACCAGGCGACCACGGCCCGATCGGCGACTGACCGACAACTGACCGCTACGGCCAGTACAGGTTCCGGACGTACTCCTCCACCATGCGGTCGGAGGAGAACCGCCAGCTCGACATGGCCACGCTGGCGCGCATGATCGAGGTCCAGTGACCGCGGTCAGCGTAAGCCGGCAAGACCTCGTCGAACAACACGCGGTACAGCGAGGCCCGATCGCGCGAGTCGATGCGCGGCGCGTCGACCTCGCTGAAGGCGTCGTCGCTGGGATCGGGATCGCCGATCTTCCAGCCGGTCTCGCCGTGCCGGCAGCCCTCGGGCCACCAGCCGTCGAGGATGCTGAGGTTTGGCACGCCGTTCATGGCGGCCTTCATGCCCGAGGTGCCTGAGGCCTCGAGCGGTCGACGCGGGTTATTGAGCCACACATCCACGCCGCGCGTGAGCAGCGCGCCCAGCTCCATGTCGTAGGCGTTGACGAAGGCCACGTGGCCCGGGAACTCACGCGCCGCGGCGGCCAGCCGCGACACCACCGACTTGCCGGCGATGTCCTTGGGATGGGCCTTGCCAGAGAACACGAGCTGCACGCCGCGGCCAAACAGCTCGGAGAGCTGATGATGATCGCCCAGGATCAGGTCTGCGCGCTTGTACGACGCAGCGCGGCGCGCGAACCCGATGAGGATCTGATCCCGACGAAAGTGAACACCAGCTCGCTTGCCGACGGCGGTGATGAGCTCGTCCTTCATGGCGGCCCGCGCCTCGGCGAGCTGAGCGTCCTGCGTGCCGCGGTCCTTGTCTGGCGCCAGCGCCGCGCGGATCCGGGCGTCCTGCCAGGTGCCAGGATGCACGCCGTTGGTGACATGGACGATGGGCGCCGCGCGCTCGACGTCCTTCCACATCTTGCGCGCGGTGTCGCCGTGCAGCTCGGCGACCGCGTTGGCGATGCGCGCCATGCGCAGACCGGCAACGGTCATGGAGAACGGATTGCCACCGACGTACCCGAGATCCTCATCGGAGAACCCGAGATCAGCGCCGACCTTGCGTAGCAGCTCCAGCGAGTGAACCTCGTTGCCCGCGGCCACCGGCGTGTGCGTGGTGAAGACCACGTGCGTGCGCAAGTTGTTCACGCGCTCGGCCAGGTTGTCCCCGCCAAAGCGGTTCTCGCGCAAGAGCTCGAGCCCCGCGAACACGGCGTGCCCCTCGTTGAAGTGGAAGATCTCCGGCCGGATGCCGAGCGCCGAGAGCAGGCGGACGCCGCCAACTCCGAGCAGGACCTCCTGCGCCACGCGATCTTCTTCTCCGCCGCCGTAGAGGCGCTGCGTGATCCAGCGGTCCTCCTCGTGGATCGGCTCGATGAGGTACAGCGGCACCGAGACGATGTGCTCGACCCGCCAGGCGGTGCATGGCACCGACTTGCCTTGCACCGTGACCTCGAACCGCGCGTCGAGCCGCCGCAGCAGATCCCGCGGGGTCTTGGGGTGGAAGTCGTCAACCCCGCCAGCTTGGTTCACTGCCTGTCGTGTGTAGCCCTCATCCCAAAGAAGACCGATGGCGATCAGCGGGACCCTCAGGTCACCCGCGGATTTCACATGGTCGCCGGCCAGAACCCCCAGGCCCCCCGCATAAATCGTGAAGCCCGATTCGAGCCCATATTCCATGCAAAAATAAGCAACCGTCGACGCGCTCATGCGAAGTAGAACCTGCCCGCGCTAGATGCCGCTTGCAAGCCCCAGAACCAACAACCCGCGCACGGAATCTGCCACATACACGATCCGAGCGGCCGGATCCACGTCCACCCCCACGGCTGCTTCGAAGAATGACTCACCGCCCACTTGCGGGCCGCGCCACGTGTTGAACCACGCGACTTGCTTTGGCTTCGTCGGATCGGACAGATCGACGACACGAACGCCATCGTGATAGTAGGCGAGGATGGCGAGGTGGCCCATGGCCATCACGTTGTGGATGGAGACCTCGGGCCTCGTCATCCAGGTCGCCAAGGATCTCGCGAACGACTGCGACCCCTCGGTGACGTCCACTACATGCAAGCGCGCGCCGTACTGTTCGTCGCCATGGAGCGCGATCGTGCGACCGCCGACCTGCGTCACCCAGCTCGAGTGGCTGGTGACCTCACCATACCCGCTGAACGAGCCCAGGAGCGCGGGCGCAGCGGGTGCGCTGACGTCGACGATGGCGAAGCCAGCGGTCCACCAGTTGAGGTAGGCCCTGGCGCCGCTGACGTAGAGATCGTGCAGGTAGCCGCGCCCCGCGGGGTGGGAGAAGGTGCCCAGCTTGACCGGCGCGGTGGGCACGGTGATGTCGTAGATGTCGAGCCCCGCAGAGGTGTTGGCCAGGTACGCTCGAGTTCCGTCCACCGCGAGCGTATGGACGTTGCTCGATCGCTCAGGCTCGCTGCCGAAGTGGCCGGCGATCGTCGGCGCTGCTGGATTGGTCACGTCGACGACCACCACCGCCTTGAGATTGGAGGCCATGAGCGCGTAGCGCTTGCCCAGGGGCCCGTCTACCAGCTTGACGTCGTTGTAGATCTCACCGCTCGTGCTCTCCACCGGCAGGTGGCCGACCTGCACCAGGTTCGCTGGGTTGCGCACATCGACGATGCGCAGGCCATCGCCGTATCGAGCCAGGTAGGCCAGGCCGTCCTTGACCCGCACGTTGACCGTGATCCCAGGACTCCACCGCCCGTCGCCGCTGGTCTCGCCCAGGAGGGTCAGGTTGTGGGCACTTGCCTCCGCCAGCGGCACCACGGACTTGCCGGTGAGCTCGGCGAGCAGGCAGCCGCGGTCGGTGCAGCGCACGTACGATCCCACCAGCTCGCCTGCGGCGTTGACCCCGCACCAGTTGAGGGCGCGCAGCGAGTCCTTCTGCGCCGACCGGACGAACAGGTCGTCGTTGGTCTTGCGCACGAGCTGCGCCTCGAAGCCGCCGATGGCGCCCGTCAGCTCGCCCCGCCGGTCGGATGCCGCGACGCGGGCGGTGAGATCGAAGCGCGTGCCATCCCCCACGGCGTAGCCGTGATAGAGCCCCACCGGCGCCACGCCAGCGAGACTCCCGGGCACGCAACGCCCTCTCGGCATGTCCAGCGGGCTGCGGTAGCCCATGTTGTCGAGCAGCTCGGACTCTGCCGAGTCGTCGTCACCGCAGCCCACGGCGCCGGCCAGCGCCACGGCGAGCAGCGCCAAACGAAGGCCAGCGATCGCAGGGACCGCTGGGGCCGCTAGGACCGCTGGGACCGCTGGGTTTTGCCGCGCGGCGGGCGACGAGGGGCGAGCGGCGAGCTGGGTGAGCATGTCGCGACAGCGTACCAGGTGGCGGCGGCGGTCCAGGCGCCAGCGTTCTGACCGCTGCCCACGCTCGGCGCGCGCCTGCGAGGTCGCCTCCTCAGCGCGCGCCGCAGCCAGCAGGCGCCGCCTGACGGCGCAGCCCGAGCCGAGCGCACTGCCCCGCGCGCTTACGGGGTGCCGGCCGAGCTGGCAGCGTCGCCGGGCTCGCCGTCGGCGGCGTCCGTGGCGTCGCCTTGCAGCTCCGTCGGCTCGTCGCCCGCCGAGCCGCCCAGCCCCAGGTCAGCGCCCAGGTCAGCGCCCACGCCCGAGCGGCCGCCCGCGGTCAGCGAGCGAACCGCGCCCGGCGCTGCCCGCTCCACCTTGCGCGCGCCCGCCGCGCGAGCGCCACCCCCCGCGCGAGCGAGCGCGCCAGGCCGCTTGCTCAGGTACTGGTCCAAGAGCGCGATGATGCGGTCATGACCGGCGCGGACCCGCGCCTTGGGCAGCGGCGCCGCGCTGTTGGTGACGATGGAGAACACCAGCGGGTGGTCCGGATCGGCGTCCAGCACGCCGGACAGCGCGATCGAGGTGGCGAGGGTGCCGGTCTTGCCGCGCAGCCGGCCCGAGAAGCCCGAGCCGCGGAAGCGCCCACGCAGGGTGCCATCCTGGACGCCGCCATCCGACAGCGCCAGCGAGTCCAGCCAGGAGCGGTGTTGCGGCTCCTGCTCCCGGCCGGTCGAATAGCCGCCTGCAACCCGTAGCAGCTCGGCGATATGCCGCGCAGAGAGCTGGGTCTTGCGCGACAGGCCAGAGCCGGTGTCGACGAGGATCTCGCGACGTCCGACCTTCATCTGCGCCGACAGCCAGGCGTACATCGCGTCCACCGCGCGCGGCATGGACGGCAGCTCGCCGTACTTGAGCGCGGCGGCGGTCATGATCACGCGGTCTGCCAGCCAGTTGATGCTGCGCTTGTTGATGCTGGCTACGAGGTCTGCCAGCGGCGCCGACTGATGGCGAGCCAGGACCACCGGCAGCTCGCCAGCGTACACGCGCTCGAGCAGGTACGAGGGCAGCTCGGCCTTGCGCACGTCGCCCACCAGCGCCACGCCCTGCGCGGCCAGCGCCGCGCGCAAGAGATGCGCGGCGTGCCGACTACGATCTCGGACCCACAGCCAGTGCGTCAGCGAGCGGCCCGCCGCGATGGTGCCGCCGATGGTCAGCTCGAGGCGAGCCCCGGCGGCGTTCTCGGCCGACGCGGCAGCCGGGGCGGTAGGCGACCCGGCAACCAGGGCGGCAGACAACGCGGTAGGCGACCCAGCTGCCAGCGCCGCGTTCGACGCTGCCTTCAGGGCGCCAGCCGGAGACGGCGCCGCCGCTGGCAGCGCCTTCTCGGCGTAGGTCAGGCGGGCCCGGCGGGCCTTCTTGCCGCTGACCGTGGTCGCCGAGACGGCGACGGTGACGAAGTCGTAGCCAACGGGCAGCGTGACGGTCGGCGGCTCGCCGTCGGCGGTCGCGGTGATCTCGATGGGCAAGAGCGCGCGGTACACCGCGTCTCGGGTGGGGCTGCCGCCGACGATCACGTCGCCCTCGATGCGAGAGACTCCCGCCGCCGCGAGCTCCGCGGCGAGCGAGTCCATGGCGGCGGCGCCGAGCGTGGGATCGTAGCTGCCGAGCAGATACACGTCGCCGCGGATCACATCGCGGTGAGGGACCGCGCCGAGCACGCGGGTCTGGTAGCGAAACTCCGGCCCCAGCAGCTCCAGCGCGGTGGCGGTGGAGAGCAGCTTGACGTTGGAGGCCGGGTTGAGCGCGTCGTCAGGATGGACCGCGAACACCGGCTGCCCGGTGCGCGCGTCGGCGACGTAGATCGCGGTGGTGCCCACCCGCAGCGGGCCGCGCAGCAGCTCCTCGATGCGCCTGGCGATGTCCTCTTCCAGGGACAACGACTCGGTGCGGCGGCCCTTGGCCTCCACCTGGCGCAGCACGCCGGACACCCCGATGGCCACCCGCGCCGAGCCGACAGGGCGGAGCTTCTGGGCAGCGCGCTCCGCCTTGGCGACCACGACGCGGCGCCGGGGGGCGGCCTGCGTGTCCACCGCAGAGAGCAGCACCGCCGCGGTGACCAGCCCCGCGGTCAGGCGAGGCAGCAGCGACTTGCGCGACGTCATCGCTTCACCAGCACGTAGGTAGCCCCTTCGCCGCCATCCTTGGCGGCCGCGGTGGCAAACGCATGCACCATTCCGGACGACGGCCCCATCAGCTCCGCGACGACCGCGTCGCGCAAGACCGAGAGGCCGCCGGAGTGCAGGCCCTTGCCATGGATGACGAGCACGCACTGACCGGCGAGGGCGCGGCCCAGGAACCCGCGCGTCGCCTCGGCGGCGTTGACCGCGGTCAGGCCATGCAAATCCAAGGTGGCGGCCACGTGGACCTTGCCGGAGGCGAGCTCGGCGACCTGAGCCTTGCTCACCCCGGCGGCGCGCACGCGATAGCGGTCGCCTTCCATCTCGACAAAGAGCGGCGCTGGCGGCGGCGGCCCGCGATCGAGGATCACGGCCACCGCTCGCGCGCTGGTCCGCCGCGGAGGCAACGGCGCGAGCTGGCGATCGCCGAGCGTGACCGTGCCTTCGACTGCCTCAAGGAACAGATCTCGCTCCTGAGGGGAAACGTCCTGACGCGGCGGCCGCGGGCGCTTCGAGGCCATGACAGAAGTGTCGCAGAGCCTTGGGCCCGTGCCAAGAAACTTTCCGGCCCGGTGGCGCCCGGCGGCCGCTCGGGATTTTCCGCTTCTTCGTTCCCGCTGAAGGGCCGGGCGCACCGTCAGGGGGCGGCCAGCGCGCGCGCCGCGGCCAGGAGCGCGCCGCGCTCGTTGCCGAGGGTGCCGTCGAGCACCTGCTCGAAGAGCCCGCGCAGGACACGGCCAAGCTCGGCGCCAGCAGACAGCCCCAGCTCGCGCATCAGATCGCCGCCAGCCAACGCCAGCTCCCCGATGGCCAGCGCGTCGCCCCGCGAGAGGATGAGGTCCCCCAGCTGCGCCAGGTGTGCGCCTTGCCCGCGCTGCCGCGCCGCGGCATCAGCGCGCCACGCCGAGACCGCGGCGGCGGCGCTGCGACGCCCCACCGCCGCCAGCAGGCGCCGCACCTGCGGCTCGGTCGCCGAGGTCGCCTCCACCGCCGCTGCGACGGCCGCCACGCGACCTGCCTGCTCCAGATCCGCCACCTTCATCTTGAGCCGGCGCAAGACGCCCTCCACCTGCGCCTGCGCTGCCTTGTCGAACGTCACGCCCTGCCCGGCCGGCGCCATCTCGAACACCAGCGCGCCAAGGCGAGCCTCCAAGGCGGCCTCGTCGACCCGGCGACAGACGTCTTCGGCGCTGCGGCCCCAGCGCGCCATCGCCTCGGTGACCTCCGGCAAGACCAGCGCCATGACCCCGCGGCGAAACGCGATGCGCAGGCCCAGCGACGGCTGTGGCGCCGCCAGCAGCTTGCACAGCTCGACGGTGATCCGCTCCTTGGACACCTTGGCCAGCGCCGACAACGCCGGCTCGAGCGCGTCCTCGGTGACGGGATCGAGGGCAAACTGCAAGGTCGCCGCGAAGCGGATCGCCCGCATCACCCGCAGGCCGTCTTCCAGGAAGCGATCCAGCGGCACGCCCACCGCGCGCAGGCGTCGCTGCTGCAGATCCTCGCGGCCACCGAACGGATCGATCAACACGTGCTGCGTCGGCGAGTAGGCGATGGCGTTCACCACCAGATCGCGGCGCGCCAGATCTTGCTCGAGCGGCACGCCGAAATGGACGCTGTCGGGTCGGCGACCATCGCTGTACGCGCCCTCGCCGCGGAAGGTCGTCACCTCCACGTGATCGACCTCGCTGGCGCCGGTCAGCACCGTCACCGTGCCGTGCGCCAGACCGGTCGGCACGGTGCGCGGGAACAGCGAGATCACCTCCTGCGGAGTGGCGCTGGTGGCGACATCCCAGTCGCCGGCCGTTCTCCCCAGCAGGGCATCGCGGACGGCGCCACCCACGGTGACCGCCTGGTAGCCGGCCTCTTCGAGGCGCGCGCACACCCGCCGCACCGCCGGCGGCACGGCCGCGGCCACCAGCGCGAGCTGATGGTCTTCGGTCGCGTGGGCCGCGTGGGCCGCCTGGGGCGCGTGGGGCCCTCCAGCCCCGCCGGGCGCGGTCATTCGGTCGCCGCCGCGCCGCGCAGCCGCGCGAAGATCTCGTCGGCGTTCACCCGCAGTCGGCCCGCCTCCAAGATCGCCCCGCCGCGGTGCTTGAGGTCGGCAAAGCTCCGATACGCCCGCGCCAGCTCCACCTCGTGCTTGACCGCCGCCAGGATGTCGATCGCTCGCCGGTAGCAGTCCTCGGCTGCCGCGGTGTTGCCCATCGCCGCGGCGACCTCGGCCTTGATGCGATAGCCGCTGCCGGCGTGAACCCGCAGCCCCACCGCCTCCGCCACCGCGACCGCGGCGTGGGCCTCGACGTCGGCGGACTCGAGCTGGCCGAGCTGCAGGTGGACCTGCGCCAGGCGCTGGTGCGCGGTGGCCACCGCCACCCGGTCGCCGAGGTTCACCGCGAGCTGCTTGGCCTCCGCGAGATCCGCGATGGCTTCGTGGCCGCGCCCCATGGCCGCCTTGACCTCGCCGATGCGCGACAGCACCTCGGAGATCGCCACCTTGTCGCCGATCTCGTAGGCCAGCGCGTGCGCCTCGGTCAAGAGCTCGGCCGCGAGCTGCTGGTTGCCGTCTTCACCGTAGACGCCAGCGAGATCCCCCAGCGACTGCACGATGCCGACGCGGTCGAGGATATCTCGCCGCAGGTCCAGGGCCTCGCGGAAGTGCGAGATGGCCGCCTTGAAGTGGCCGGAGTCATGATAGACGCGGCCGATGTTGGCCAGCGACAGCGCGATCGACCGGCGATCTTGCAGCGAGCGCCGGATGGCCAGCGCCTGGCGATGAAAGTCCAGCGCCTGACCGTAGGCGCCGCGCACCCAGTGGACACGGCCCATCTCGTCGAGCGTCGAGGAGATGCCGCGGTCGTCGCGCGATCGCTCGAACAGATCCTGCGCCCGCCGCAGGTGCTCCATCGCCGCGTCGTAGCGCCCCTGGCGCCGCAGCACGCGCGCCAGCCGCGCGTAGGCCGCGCCGGCCTTGGCCATGTTGTCGTAGCGCCAGGCCAGGTGCAGCATCTCGCCGAAGCGCTCGCTGGCCTCGTCGCCGCGACCACACTGCTCCAGCACGTCGCCCAGGTTGTGCAGGGCGTCCATGCGCGCCGGCGCGTCGATCTCGGCGAGCATGGCCAGCCCCCGCTGGTACAGGTCGCGCGCCTCCTCGGGAGCGTAGCGGTTGCGCGCGCGCTCGGCGCCCGCCAGGTAGCAGCGCGCGGCCCGGTCCTTGTCGCCGCCGCGCTCGTAGAGCCCGGCGAGGAACTCGAGCTGCTCCTCGCTGCGTCCGGTGATGCGAGACTCGAGCCACTGCGCGGCCGACAGGTGATAGCGCGCCAGCCGCTCTCGGTCGGTCAGGCGCACGATCAGCTCGCGCTCGAGGTTGTGCTTGAACACGATCTCCAGGTCGCCAGCGAGGCTCGAGTCCTCGGAGTCGAGCGGCAAGAGATAGTCTCGCTCGGCCAGCAGCGACACCAGGTCCGACAGCCGCCGGCGGACCCGCTCGCCCTCCCCCCAGTCGAAGTCCAGCGCGGGCTGCGGCTGGCCGTCCTGCGACAGCTCCAGGCGCGTCAGGGCGATCACCGCCGAGAGCCAGAACACGTTGCCGAACACCGCGGCCTTCTCCAGCAGATCGCGCTCATCGCGCTCGAGCGCGGCGATGCGCGCCTCGATCGCCTCCTCGATGGTCATCGGCAACACCGTCTGCAGCGCGGCGTCCACGTCGAGCTTCCAGGCCGGGCCGGAGGTGTCGATGCTGCCGTTGTCGAAGAGCAAGCGGACGAACTGCTCGAGGAACGCCGGGTTGCCGCCGGTCATCTCGACCGCGGCCTGCGCAACCTCCTCGGGGACGCGCTGGCAGCGCACCAGGAGGTTGCGGAACATCTGCTCCGCGTCGTCGGGCTCCAGGTTGCGCAGGTCGATGCGCTCGTGATCGCTTGTGCCCTCGCCCCAGGCAGGATAGCGCACCAGCATCTCGCTGCGCGCGGCGCACAGCAGCACCACCGGCGAACCGCCGAGGCCGGCCGCCAGCTCCGAGGTCAACGCCAGCGTCTCTTCGTCGGCCCACTGCAGGTCGTCGAGCACCAGCACCATGGGCCCGGCGTTGGCGTCCACCTCGAAGAACCGGCGCAACGCCGTGCGCGCGATGTCCGCGCGCTGCCGCGGGTTCTCTTCGAGCAGGTGCAGAAACGGCGACGGCGCGAACTCGAGGCCGACGTAGCTGCCCAGAAAGTGCAGCATCTCTGCCTGCTCCGCGCCGAAGGTGGTCCGGACCTCGTGGGCGAAGCGCAACCGGGCGGTGTCGTCCGGCGCGGGCACCAGGTTGAAGCGATCGCGCAGCAAGCTCGCGATGGCCGAGACGCGCTCCGGCGCCTGCGAGGTCTCCTGCGTGGCGCGCCCATAGAACACGCGGAACTTGCTGCCCAGCGCCGCCACCGCCTCGGTGATGAGCCGGGTCTTGCCCGTGCCCTGATTGCCGACGATCGAGACGAGCTGCGGCGCCTGGAAATCCACGGCCCGCGCGGCGATCTCGAGCAAGGTCTCGAGCGCCGCGGCGCGGCCCACCAGCGGGCTCTTGACTGCACGTGGAGCCGCCGCCGCTCGCTCGGATTGCTGGGACCAGTCTGCCGACACTCGCCCTAGGTTACTCGTTGCGTGAGTTGCGTCGCAAGGCGATGACCAGCGACTCGCTCCTACCTTCTTGGCCCGGGACCAAAACGCCAGGTCACTGAGCGGCCTGGCCGCATGACTTCCAGGCGCGATTCGCGGTAGGGTCTTGCCACCGGATGGGTATCGCATCGTCGACTTGCAGGGTAACGAGCCTCGGATCGGTGCCGGCCGCCGAGCGGGCCTCGGTGGTTCTGGCGTCGCCGTCCCTCGCGGGTGGCCCAGGAGCCGGCAGAGATCTGGCGTCAGATCGAGCGTCAGATCGAGCGTCAGGTCGAGCGTCAGGTCGAACATCTCGAACGTCTCGAACATCAGGCCAAGCGCCGCGAGTGGCACCTGTGGGCCTACCTGCGATAGCTGGCCAGCGCCTGGCGCTGACCGTGGCGCTCTGCTGCCTGTTCTTTTGCGCCGGCTGTCCCACGGTCGATCTGGGCGACACCCCGCCAGACATCGGCCAGTGCCGACCGGATCGCCAGTACTATATTGATGTCATCTGGCCGCGCTTCCTGGCGCCGGCGCAGCCCACGCGCTCCTGCGTCGCGGCGGCCGGCTGTCACGACGCGCAGAGCGGACGCTCGGCGCTGCGGCTGTCGACCGTCGCCCCCATCGAGCACGACCGCAACTACCAGGTCGTCACCCGCTTTCTCAACTGCAGCACGCCGCTGGCGAGCGAGCTGCTCACCAAGCCGCTGGCCGGCATCGAGGCCCATCAGGGCGGCGACATCTTCCCGAGCAGCGCCGACGCTGCGGTCGTCGATTTCCAGGGCTGGTTTCCGCAATGACGCCCCGGGCCCAGGTGCTGGTGATGGCGATCGCGCTCGCGCTGGTGGCGCCCGCGACGGCGGCCGCAGAGGCGTACGTGCGGGTGGTCGCGCAGACCGCGCCCGTCCACAGCGGCCCCGGCGGCTCGTATCGCGAGATCTACCTCGCCGAGCGCGGCGACATCTACGAGGTGCTCGAGCGCGGGACCCGAGACTTCTGGTACCGCATCGCCCTCGAGGATGGCACCACCGGCTGGGTGCTGGGCGAGCTGGTGTTCCCGTTCGAGGTCGTCGAAGAGGGCAAGCCGGGCTTCTTCACCCGCGTCGGCCGGGCCATCGCCGCGGCCGTCCTCGGCCCGTCGCCTGTGCCGTACGCGGACGTCGAGATCTCGTTCTCGGCCGGCGTCCTCGATGGCGAGGGCACCTTCCTCTTGCGGCCGAGCTGGATCGTCGACCCGTACCTGGCGATCGACGGCTTCGCGGGAATCTCCCCGCGCGGAGACAAAGATCTGTTCCTGGGCGGGCTGGGCCTGAGCCTGCGGCTCGCGCCAGGCGCCGCCATCGGACCGTACGCCAGCCTCGGGGTCGGCGCCTCCTATGTCCGCCCCAAGGTCGACAACTTCGTCGATGAAGAGGAGACCTTGATGGCGTTGACCGCCGGCGGCGGCGTGGAGATCACCCTGCGCAAGCAGATCACCATCCGCCTGGACGCCCGCAACTGGACCCTGTTTGACGAGAACAAAGCGTCCAACGGCCAGGAGTACTCGGGCGGCTTGGCCATCTTCTTCTAGGGCCCCTGGTTCTGGAACCCCTGGAGTCATCCATGCGCAAGTCTCTCGCCCCTGGTCTCCGCCCTCGTCTCCGCCCTCTTCACGCCCTTGCCGGCGCGCTGTGCGCGCTCGCCATGCTGGGCGGCTGCGGCCGAAACGCGGTGCGCGCCACGGAGAAGGAGTTCCTCGCGGACCAGATCATGAGCTTCTCCCAGGACGCGCATGAGTCCGCCGCGGATGACCACGTGCTCACCAACCGCGAGGGCAGCGCTGGCGGCAAGGGCGCCAAGGGCGGAGGCTGCGGATGCAACTGAGCGATGCTGCCCGCTGCAGCCGAGCGGACGCCTGGCGACGGGCGCCCGCGGCGCGCGCCAATGCGCGCCTGGCGCTCGTGTCACGCCTGATGCTCCCCGCGGTCCTCGCGCTCCCCGCGCTCCTGGCGCTGCCGCGCGTGGGCCACGCCGAAGATCGCGCCGAGGTCAGCACCACCTGGTACCAGGAGCAACGCCAAGGCGGTCAGGGCGGACTGACCGTGATCCACCCGCAAGCCGACGTCGGCGTCGATCTGGGCAACCACGTGTCGCTGTCGGCGCACTACTCCGCGGACGCGGTGTCAGGGGCCACCGCGGCGGTGTACTCGGTGGACGCCATCTCGAGCGCCACCACGTTCTCGGACACCCGGCATGAAGGCAGCGTGGGGCTTGGCTTCTTTGGCCGGCGCTCGCGCATCGGCTTCTCGACCGGGATCGGCCGCGAGCGCGACTACCTGGCGCTGACCTTCTCGGGCAGCGCCGGCATCGATCTCCCCGGCAAGAACACCACGCTGGAGCTGTCCTACAGCCACGGGCTGGATCAGGTCTGCGACCGCGACAACGCCATGGCGTCCCCGCTGGAGCTGCGGCCGCTGCGCGGCCAAGATCCCTGCGAGAAGGGCGTGTTTCGCGGCACCGACACCGCGGGCATGACGGTCTGGCGCGACATCGACATCGACACCGCCCAGGCCGCGATCACCCAGAACCTGTCGCCGACCATGAACCTGCAGGTCGCCCTGTTTGGCCAGATCCTGCATGGCTTCCAGAGCAACCCCTACCGCCGCGTGCGCGTGGGCCCCAACGAGCCACAGGAGCACTCGCCCGACTCGCGGGCCCGCGCGGCGCTGGCGGCGCGCATCAACCGCTACCTGCCGCGCCTCAAGTCGGCGCTGTTCATCGAGGGCCGAGGCTACTCGGACACCTGGGGCGTGACGTCTGGCACCCTGGAGATGGCGTACTCGCAGTACGCCGGCAAGAGCTTGATGGTGCGCGTGCGCGCCCGCGTGTATCAGCAGTCCGCCGCCACCTTCTTCAAGGACGCCTTCTTCTACGAGGCGGAGTCCACCGCTGGCGCGTACTTCACCGGGGACCGAGAGCTGGCGCCGGTGCGCAACCTGCTGGTGGGCGGCAAGCTCACGCTCATCAACATCGCCGAGGACAAGCCGGTCTGGGGCCTGTTCGACAAGCTGCAGTTCAACCTCAAGGGCGACGTGCTGTTCCTCGGCGAGCTCGCCGCCGACGATCCTGACGCCAACCCGGCGGGACGTGATCGCCAGTTTCTCAACTCAGGTCAGCTCCTGGACGCCTTCATCTTGCAGCTCGGCCTCACCGGCGACTACTGACCGCCGGAGCGGTTTGGACCGGTCCGGACCGCTTTGGAGCGCTCCGCGCGATGCGACGGCCGCCGATTGCCGCGCTGCATCGTCGACCGAGCACGTGGGCGTTGTGCGACTTCTCCGCACAAAGGTTGACTAGCTGACGATCCCCCCGGTTATACTTTCACGATGTACCGCTTTGGGGACGGCACAGCCTTCCCTCTCGAGGAGAACTTCATCGACACGCTCACGCAAGCCGTGGAAGCGTGTACGCAGGCGTTCTCGCTCCTGGCGGAGCTCGACGCGCGCCGGGACAAGGCCCAGGCCGCGGAGCGAGACTCCCAGCGCGAGGTCGAACGGTTGATGGACCTCGATCGCGTGGTCGCCGAGGCGCTGGGGCCTTTCATGCCCGGCGGTGGCGGCAGCGCGGGGCTCGCGCAGGCCACCGCGATGAAGATCATCGCCGCCACCAAGCAGAGCGTGAGCGCGGTGCGCAGCCAGGTGGAGAGCCGCGCGCGGGCCCTCCTGGCGGAGGCCGCTCCGTCGACGATCGCCGATCGCGTGCAGGCCTCGCTCGCGCCCTTCTTCGAGCGGGTGGAGCTGCCCGGCGCCAAGTGGGTGCTGTCGTGGGAGGCGCGCAGCGGCCCGGCTCGGGCCGAGGCCACCGCGACCTCCGGCAAGCTGGCGGCCACCTTCAGCCTGGACGTCGCCGGCGCCTGGCAGGCCCCGATCCGCAACGAGCAGTTCGCCAGCGACGTGATCGTCCACCTGGTGCGCAAGCGCACCTTCGGCAAGGCCAAGGCCACCCCCATCGATCTGGGCAAGATGCTGATGGTCGGCATCGAGCACACCAGCCGCGAGGTCGTGCTCTGGGTGCGAGAGACGCCCAAGAGCCTGGCCGGCTTTCGCTTCACCATCGCCGAAGATGGAGTGACGTTCTGCAACGTCGGCGCTGGAGGCGAGGTGGAGTCCGAGGTGTTGGCGGTGGCGGACGAAGACCTGCCCAATCTGCGCCGGCTGACCGAGGCCGCGGTCACCCAGCTCGCGGCGCTGCGGGCGCGGCGCACCGTGCGAGAGCTGCGCTTTGGCGCCGAGCCGCTCGTGCAGCTCGCCGAGCCCAAGGCCTTCCCGCTCGAGCTCTTGTCCCAGCTCACCCCGCTGTGTCGGATGCTGCGGGACCGAAGCCCGGTGGCCGGCGAGCTCGTGCTCAAGCGAGACATCGGCGATGGTCGGCGAGAGGAGCTGTTCGTCCCGCGCGCCGCCCTGGCCGCGCGCTTCGCGCCGCTGCCAGCGAGCTACCGCCGGCCGTTCGAAGACATGGGGCTTGGCAACGACGGCGACGCGGCGGCCGCCGCCAAGGCGATCGCGAGCCTGCCCAGCGCCTCCGCGCCGACCCAGAAGATCATGGGCTGACCCGGGAAGGCCTGGGCTTGCCCCGGGCTGCGTCCGCGAGCCGCCGAGCCAGACCGCCCGCGGCGCCGTCTGCTTGCTCGGCTGCTGCTCGTCTGCTTGCCCGTCGGGCTTACTCGTCTTCGGCGGCCGAGACGATGGCGTACTTCCGCAAGAGCTTATGCAAGTACTTCCGGTCCATGTCGGCGTCGCGCGCCGCCTTGGAGATGTTGCCCTCGGCGCGGCGCAGCAGCCAGGTGAGGTAGCGGCGCTCGAACAGCTCGTTCCACTTCTCCTTGGTATCGCGGAACGACAGGCTGGGATCGAAGTCCACGGTCGGCAGCGCGGAGGCGCGCGCCGAGTCCCCGCCCAGCGGTGACAGGAGGAGCCCCGGATCGGCGCCCAGCGCGATGGCCCGCTCGATGACGTTGCGCAGCTCCCGCACGTTGCCCGGCCAGTCATGCGCCATCAGCGCCGCCCGCGTGCTGTCGGAGATGGTCAGCGTCTGGCCGTCGGAGAGCTTGCCGATGAAGTGCTCCACGAGCAGCGGGATGTCCTCGCGGCGGTCGCGCAGGGTCGGCGCGGTGATGGGCACCACGTTGAGCCGAAAATAGAGGTCTTCTCGAAACTTGCCCTTCTCCACCTCGGACCGCAGGTCCTTGCGAGTCGCCGCGATCACGCGCAGGTCGACCTTCATGGTGCGGGTGCCGCCGACCCGCCGCAGCTCGCGCTGCTCGAGGACGCGCAGGAGCTTGGGCTGCAGGTCCAAGGACAGCTCGCCGAGCTCGTCGAGGAACACGGTGCCCCCGGAGGCCAGCTCGAAGGCGCCTTGCCGGGTCGCCACCGCGCCGGTGAACGAGCCCTTCTCGTGCCCAAAGAGCTCGCTCTCGATGAGCGTGCCCGCGACCGCGCCGCAGTCCACCACGATGAACGGCGCGCCGCCGCGCGGTGAGAGCTGATGCAAGGTGCGCGCGATGACGTCCTTGCCGGTGCCGGTCTCGCCCTCGATGAGCACGGTGGCGTCGGTGTGGGCGATGCGCTCGATGAGGCCGAAGATCTCCCGGATCGGCGCCGAGCGGCCGACCATCTCCCCCAGGTGATCCTTCTCGGACGGCAGGATCTCGATCCGCTCTTCGAACGGCGTGAACTTGAGCTCCACGGCGCCCGCGGCCAGCACCGAGCCCGCGCGGATGTAGGCTTCCTTTATCTCCGCGCTGTCGAGGAACGTGCCGTTGGTCGACTTGAGATCGCGCACCAGGTAGCCCTTGGCGTCGCGGACGATCTCGAAGTGGACGCGCGACACCGTCTCATCGGACAGGACCAGGTCGTTCTCCGGCGCCTTCCCGACCCGGATCACATCGCTCCCGATCACGTGCTCGGTCCCTCGCTGGGGACCCTTTATCACCACGAGCTTGCAGCGCCGCAGATTCACCGTTGCCGGCGTGGCTTCGCGCCGGATCCTGGTGCCCGAGAGGTGGTCCATTCAAGCAAATCGTACCACGACCCACACGGCCCACAGGCGATCGGCGCGGACGCTGCATTGACCGGCCTTCACCTTCGAGAGTACCTTCAGCGCAGTGCAGCGCTCGAACCGGGGCCGGACCTCGATCATCGCGGCGTCGACCGTAGCTTGGCTCATAGCTTCGATCGTGGCGTCAGGATCTGGTACCGCTCCTTATCCGCGGCGGTCGCGCAGTCGCTCCCCAGCGAAGCGCCTCCTCCTTCCTGTCTCGATCAAACCATCAAAGACGAGCTCGGCGCCGAGCTGCGCCCTCGCGGCGTCCAGAAGCGCAACTTCTTGAAGGATGGCAAGCTGGCGCTGGTGGCGCGCGGCGGCCTCTACGGCGGAGATCTCACCTCCTCGGGCTGGCTCGCGGGCGGCGCGCTGGAGCTGTTTCTCACCGAAGACCTCGGGTTCGAGCTGAGCTTCGATCTGACCCCGATCTCGCTGGATCTCGATGAACCGCTGGCCGAGTTCTTCGGCGATGATCGCTTCGAGCCGGGCATGGGGTACCTCGCCCTGGCCAACGTCATCTGGTCGCCCATCCACGCCAAGGCCAAGATGGGCGGCGGCATCGTCCACGCGGATGTGCTGCTGTTCGCCGGCGCCGGGCGGCTCTTCCACGACAGCATCCAGGGCGTGTCGTTCGACGCCGGGCTGGCGCTGGATCTGTTCGTGTCCCGGTTCGTCACGGTCCGGCTCGACGCGCGCAACCTGCTCGCCGTCCAGGAGGTCGCCGCGGAGACCCGGCTGACCAACAACCTCATCGCCACCGCCGGGCTCGTGGTGTGGATCCCAACGGGGCTGTTCTGATGCGCGCGCTCATGAACCTGGCCCTCTTGGCGGCTTGCGCCGCGCTGCCGCTCGTCACCGCGCTCGCCCCTTCCCGCGCCGCCGCGCAGCCGACGACCGCCGCGCCCGCTGGCCCCGCGGACGCCTCGAGCCCGGGCGGCGCCGACGCCGAGCGCCCGGCGCCAGCCACCACCGCCGGCGCGGCCAGTCAGGCCACCCAGGCCGCCCCGACCAGCGCTGGCCAGAGCACCGAGCTGCGCACCACCGAGCTGTGCATCGACCAGGCCATCGCCGACCGGCTGGCGCTCAAGCGCAAGCGACGCGGCGCGGTGGATCGCCTGTTCGTCAAGCAAGCCCGCCACGAGATGACGCTCAGCGGCGGGTTCTACTCCTCGGATCTGTTCTCCTCCACGTACATCGCCGGCGCCGCGTACTCCTTTCACATGACCGAGGAGACCTCGGTGGAGCTGGCGACGGCCTACGCGCGCGCCAACGCCGACGTGATCCGGGCGCTGGAAGACAAGCGCGGCCAGGCCATCGGCGACACCTCCGACCGCGTCGTCTTCTTCGAGTCGCTGCTCATGTGGAGCCCCATCTACGGCAAGCTGCGGTTCGGCGGATCCATCCTGCACTTTGACCTCAACGCCGGCCTCGGTGTCGGGGTGGTGGACGCCGAGACCAGCAGAGGCGCGGCCGGCGCGCTGGGGTTTGGCATGAAGCTGTTTCTGGGACAGGCCGTCGCCGTCCGCATCGACGCGCGCAACCGCACCTTCTACCAGGAGCTTTTGGACAAGAGGTTCCTCGTCAACGACAGCGCCATCACCCTTGGAGTGTCGCTGTTTCTCCCCACTCGCAACTAGTAGGTCAGGCCATGTCGATTCGTCCGCTCCGCCTCGCCATCGTCGCCCTCGCCTGCTCGGTTCTTGCAATGTCGGCCCCGGTGGGGCTGGGCCAAAGCGGCGCAGCGCACGCCGCACCCGGCGGCGTGCAGGAAGACGACAGCCCCCGCGTGTTGCTCGCCCAGCGCCGCGCCCGGCCCCGCGGCAAGACCAAGAAGCCCAAGGGCAAGGCCACTGAGACGACGGGCGCCGCCACCGATGCCGCCGTCGAGCCACCGGGCGACGGCAAGAGCGGCGACTCGCCGTCCGCGAGCGGCGACGGCGCGGCGAGCGGCGAGCGGAAGGCCGAGCCTGCCGACGCCGCGGCCTCGTCGGGCGCGCCCGCCCCGGCCGGCACCGCCGCCGCGAGCCCAGCGCCGCCAGCGACCTCCGAGTCGACCACGCCGGAGGTCGCGTCCAGCGCCGAGCTGGTGGACGTGGACGCCCTGCGCCAGGAGTACTTGCAGCTCCGCGATGAGCTCTTCAAGTCGCGCGCCCGCGCCAGCACCATCTCGAGCCAGCTCTACTCCACCAAGGTCACGCTCCGCTTCGCGTTCGCGTCCGGCCGCCACTACGGCGTCAACAAGGCCTCGATCCGGCTCGATGGCGCCTCGGTGTTCGACGACACCGAGGGCGCGGTGGCCAGCGACGACGCCATCCGCTTCGAGGGCTACGTGGCCCCCGGCCGCCACGTGCTCACCTTCCGCATCGAGGTCACCGGCAAGGACGACGACCGCTTCACCTCCGCGCACGAGGCGCAGGTGACCCTGCAAGCGGTCGCCGGCAAGGACCTGCTGGTGCTCGCCAAGGCCAAGGACGGCGGCGACATCGCGTACGCCTGGAAGCGCGGCGAGAAGGGCACCTACGGCCTGGCCATGGACATCTCGGTCAAGGCGCAGAAGCGCAAGGCGCCGGCCGCGGGAGCCAAGCCGTGACGGCGCGCCAGGCGACGACGGGTGCGCTGGCGCTGGCGCTGTGCCTTGGCTCCTGGCGCGGCGCCGCAGCGCAGCCCGCGGCCGAGGCCGGCGCGGCACCCACTAGCGCTGACGGCGGTGGCGAGAAGGCCCCGGCCGCGCGCGCCGTGGATGCTTCGCTGAGCGCGTACTTTCAGGCGCTCGAGGCGGACAAGCTCCTGGACGTGGCCAGCGGCAACCTCACCACCTTGCGCGACGAGCTTGGCCGCGCCGAGGCGTTGCTGCGGGGCGGCGCCGCCGCGGGCGCCGCGGTCGCGCTGTTCGCCATCGTCGAGTCGCCGCGCTACGCCGCGTTCGGCGACTTCGTGGAGATGCACAACGCGGAGTACGATCTGGCGCTCGCGCTGATGCGCAGCGGCAGCTACGGCGCGGCGCTCGGCGCCGTGGAGCGCGTGCTGGCGCGCGGCCCGGCGTCCCCGTACTGGGGCCCGGCGCACCGCCGCGCCGTCGATCTGGCGCTCGAGACGCGAGACCCCGGCGGCGTCCTGGCGCGGCTCACCGCCATCCCCACCGCCGAGCCGCTGCCGCAGAGCGCGGCGGGCGAGCGCGCGTACCTGCGCGCCCGCGTGGCCTACGACGCCGGCAAGCTCGATGACGCGGACGCCGAGCTCGCGACCATCACCAAGAAGAGCCGGCTCTACTCGTCCGCGCTGTACCTGCGCGGGGTGATCCTGGCGCGCCAGGGCAAGTGGCGCAGCGCGGCCACCGCGATGTGCGAGATCGCCGCCACCCCCGATGACGACAAGTTCACCTTCGTGGTGGATGACCGCTACTTCACCATCAAAGATCTGGCGCGCCTGGGCCTTGGACGCCTGGCGCACGAGCAGGCCGAGTACGACGACGCCTACTACCACTACTTCCAGGTCCCCGACGACTCGACGTACCTGTCCGAGGCGCTGTTCGAGGCGTCCTGGTCCATGTACCAGAAGCGAGAGCTCGCCACCGCGCGCGACCTGGTGGCCGAGATGCTGCGCTCGTTCCCGACCGCGCCGATGTGGCCGGAGGCCAGCCTGCTCGCCGGCTACATCGAGCTCGCGGACTGCAAGTTCGACGAGTCGCAGGCCTGGTACGACAAGGTGGTGGCCAAGCTCGATCCGGTGGTCGCCGAGATCGATCGCGTTCGCAAGGACCCGGACGCGCGCCGGCTGCTGGTGGCGCGCGCGCTGACCCGCTGGCGCGAGCAGAAGCGGGACGGCACGGTGGGCGGAGCCAAGGAGGGCGCCGCCGCCGCCCGCGACGTCCAGGAAGAGGTGCTGGCGCTGTTGCGCCTTGACCCAGCGTTCGTCCGACTGGCGGACGCGGTGAGCGGCGCGCAGCGCCTGGGTCAGGAGAGCGCGCGGACAGGTCAGCTCTGGCAAGGGCTGGCGCGCCAGGTGCAAACCGCCAGCGTGGGCAAGGTGTCCGTGGGCACGAGCTCCGAGGAGGACGCGCTCACCGACGCCAACGCGCTCGAGCGAGACCTGGCGCTGCTGCTGGGCTCCACCGAGCAGGCGCGCGCCGACCTGGCCCGCGCTCGCGCGAGCGGCGCGCTCGGTGGACAGGAGGCCAAGCAAGAGAGCGAGCGCCTCACCGAGCTGGCTGGCAAGCTGCGCGAGCGCCGCGCCCGCGCGCGACAGGCGGCGGAGGCGGCGGCCGCCGCGCTGCCCGCCGGCGCCACCGCGGGCCTGCGTCCGCTCCTCGAGCGCGACCTCGCCGAGGCCCGCCGGCTCGACCGCGCCAGCGAGGAGCTGCTGGCGCGCCTCTTGGCCGCCAGCGACCAGCTCTCGCTCCGCATGGTGGAGCGACTGTACAAGGACACCCGCCGCGTGCTCGACAAGGCCAAGCTCGGCAAGGTCGACGCGGTGATCGGCCAGAAGCGCAAGCTCGACATCGCGGTGCAAGATCTCGCCTCGGGCCGCTTCCCGGCCGAGCTGTTTGGCCGGCTGTGGAACGCGGGCCAGATCGGCGACGACGAAGAGGTGTGGCCGCTCGAGGGCGAGTACTGGGCCGACGAATACGAGGGCTTCCGATGAGCCCGGCTCCGCGCCCGCGCCATCACCTCCGGTGGGCCCTGCGCTGCGCCCTCGCCGCGCTGTGCGCCTCGGCCGCGGCCTCCCCCGCCCTGGCGCAGCCGCGCCCCAAGGAAGTGGAGCTCGACCGCGGCCCCGCCGCGGACCTGTACATTCGCAAGCGCCCTCCCACGCCGGAGGCGCCGGTGCTCTCGACCGAGCTGCGCGACCTCTTGCAGTCCACCGAGCAGCGGCGAGATGACAAGCGGCTCGAGGCGATCGGCCTGCTGCGCGAGTTCCTCGCCAGCGCGCCAGGCGGCGAGTCCCGCGCCGAGGGCACCTTCAAGCTGGCCGAGCTGCTGTGGGAGGAGTCGCGTCGGACCTACCTCATCGCGATGGAGGCCTTTGGCCGCCAGCTCGAGGGCTGCCGGCAGACCTCCACCCCAAGTGGCGGCGCAGCGGAGGGCGGCGGCGCGGAGAGCTGCGACAAGCTCACCGAGCCGCGCATCGACCTCAAGGAGCCGGCCGCGCTGTATCGCGACCTGCACGATCATCACCCCGACTTCCGGCGCATGGATCTGGTGACCTACCTGATCGGCTTCGCCGAGAAGGAAGCGGGCCGCGAGGACGAGGCCATGGGCCTGTTCCGAGAGGTCATCGAGCGCTTCCCGCGCTCGCCGCTGTACGGCGACGCCTGGATGATGATCGGCGAGCACCACTTCGCCACCAGCGCGTGGGACAAGGCGCGCGACGCCTACGCCAACGTGCTGGCCGCGCCTGGCGCCGCCACCTATGACCTGGCGCTGTTCAAGACCGCCTGGTGCAACTGGAAGCTCGGCGACGTCGACACCGCCGCCCGCCGCTTCAAGGAGGTGCTGGATCTGGCGGTGGAGGCGGAGCGCTCCGGCACCGCATCGCAGCGCCGCCGCCGCGCCACCCTGCGCGACGAGGCCCTGGAGTACCTGGTGGTGGTGTTCACCGAGGATCGCACCATCTCGGCGCAGGAGGTGTTCGACTTCCTGGCGTCCATCGGCGGCGACGCTACTCGCGCGACGTGCTGGTGAAGGTAGCCGAGTCGTACCAGGGCCAGGCGAGACCGACCGCGCCACCGAGGCCTTCCGCTTCCTCATCAAGATGGACCCTGACTCCATCAAGGCCGCCGAGTTCCAGCGCCAGATCGTGAGCACCTGGGAGGCCGCCATCGAGCACGAGCGCGCGCAGGCCGAGATCGGCGTCTTGCTCAAGGAGTTCGGCCCGGGCACGCGATGGGCCAAGGCGCAGCGCAACCGCGAGGCGCTACGCCGCTCGCTCGACGCCACCGAGGACCTGGTACGCACCACCGCGATCGCGCTGCACGCCGAGGCGCAGCAGGCCGAGAAGGCGTCCAAGAAGGTCGACCGCGTGCTGTACACGCGGGCCGCGGAGGCGTACCAGCGCTACCTCGACGTCTTTGGAGCCGGGGGAGCCGGGGCCGCCGGAGCCACCGAACCTTGGAGCCACCGGATCCACGGGATCCGCCGCGGGCGCCAAGCAGCCGGTCGCCAAGGCCACCGAGCTGCGCTACTACCGCGCGGACATCTTGTACTTCAAGCTGGCCCAGCTCGAGCCAGCGGGCGATGAGTACCTGGCCGTCGGCAAGACGGCGCCGGTGGGCCCGCTGCACAAGGACGCCCTGCTCCAGGCGATGGCGGCGTTCGAGAAGGCGCGCCCGCCCAACACCGCCGGCAAGCGTCAGCTCCTGCCGGTGGACCGCAAGTTCGCAGAGGCCATCGACCTCTACGCGACCTTGTTCCCGGCGGACCAGCAGCTCGTCAGCGTCATCTTCCGCAACGGCCAGCTCTTCTACGACTACGGCGACTATGACGAGGCCATCAAGCGGTTCGGCCTCATCGTCACCCGGTACCCCGACCACGAGAACGCCGGCCCCGCCGGCGACCGGATCCTCGCGGCGCTGTCGAAGGCGCAGGACTACGAGAACATCGAAGACTGGGCGCGCAAGCTCAAGAAGGCCAAGGCGTTCTCCTCCAAGGATCAGCAGCAGCGCCTGGATCGCCTGATCGTCGAGTCGCTGCAGAAGAGCGGCGACAAGTACGCCGAGGCCGGCAAGTACGAGCAGGCGGTCGCGTTCTACCTGCGCGTGCCCAAGGAGTTCCCGGCGCACCCCGACGCGGCGCAGTCCATGATGAACGCGGGCGTGATGTACGAGAAGGCCAAGCGAGCCGAGGACGCGGCCGCCATCTATCTCGAGCTGGCGGACAAGTTCGGCGCCAGCGAGCAAGGCGAGAAGGCGGCGGTGGCCGCGGCCCAGGTCTACGAGCGCGTGCTGTACTACGACCGCGCCGCCAAGGTGTACGAGCTGGTGGTGGCCAAGTTCGGCAAGAGCCCCGCCGCCGTCGACGCGCTGTACAACGCGGGGCTGCTGCGCCAGGCCCTGGGCCAGAACGATCAAGCCATCGCCCACTACCAGGACTACGCC
>JADJJK010000045.1 GCA_016706545.1 Myxococcales bacterium | reverse complement strand
GCGGCTCCGGCGTGTTCAGCCACTCCGTGGTGCTCCAGGTGGGAGCGAGGGCGGTCATCAGAAGTCGCCGTCCTTCACGTAGGGATGGCTCCACAGCGTGAGCTGGAGCAGGCAGGACTTGACCCACGCCATGTGCATCTTCTCGACGTCGTCGGGCGAGTGTCCCTTCTTCGCGAGGAACGGCCGAAGGGTGAAGGTCACCGGGAAGATCAGCGCGAACAGGTTGCGGAACGGGACGAGGTCGGTCGAGGCGGCGCCGTCGGTCTTGTTCTTCTTCACCCGGTGGTGCCGAAGCCCGATCTCGTGCTGGTAATCGAGCCACTTCTGATCGTATTCGGCGTGGGCGGTATCGAGGATCCACTGGCCGAAGCGCTTGCGCACGGCGCCGAGGTAGTCGCCGAGGGGCTTGCCGTCCGTCTTGCCGGTGAACGACGCCAGGAGGTGGGGCTGACTCCCGACAAAGCTGTACCAAACATCAAGAATGGCCTCGACCTCGTCTTTCACGACTCCGTGGGACATGCGGAGATACTTCACGTCGTCTTCGCCGAAGAGCACGCTCGCCCTCATCTGTTCGAAGTCGGTCAAGGTCAGGGGGGACTTCGCGACTGCCGCGGTGTTGTGGGTGTAGCCAGGGATGTTGCTCATGGTGTCGCTTCTCTTCTCGGAGCAAGCTCCGCTCTGCCGTCGGCCGACGTGGCCGCGGAAACTCGGGTCAGCGGTCTCGAAGCGTCGGTCGGGCGGGGCGCAAGAACTGCTCCCAGAGCTCTCTTCGAGGGGCCTCGGCTGCGAGCTCGTGCTCGGGGCAGTCGAGCCGGACTTGCTCGGTCGCGAGCGGCGCGTCGACGAGGGCGCAGTGGTGCGGTGACGAGCCAGGCCGCACGTTCGGCCGAAAGTGCGTACACGTCACGCACATGCCGCTCACCGGGATGAGCCCTTGCTCCTGCAGCGTGCGGATCATCTTCACGACGCCGGAGTAGAACGCTCGCTGCTCCTCAGCGGTCAGGTCGGCAACGGCGGTGGCCATGAACTCCGGCCAAGACCGCGCGCGCGCGCCGAGCTGCGCGCCCTTCTTGGTCAGCGTGAGCAAGCTCGCCCGCGGATGGCGCGGATCGGGGGACTTGGTGACCAGCGCCTTGTCGACGAGCACGCGAACCGAGTCGCTGATGGTCGGCAGCGTGACGCCGAGCCGCTGACTCAGCTCCGAGCCGGTGAGCGTGCCGTGCGTCGCGAGCGCCGCGAGGATCTGCCCCTGCGTGGCGGACAGCCCCTCCGCGTTCGCCTGCTGCCAGCCCTGATGCTTCAGGGCCAGGCCGATCTTGTGCAGGCCCGTGGCGATGCGCGAAGCGAGCGGCTCGGTGGTTTCCTCGAAGTACGGCAGGCTCGTCCGGCTCATGGATCAACTCTAACTACGGACTCCTAAGTTGTCAAGACTCGCCTCCTCGTAGGTCACCCTGCCAGGTCGTGAGCTAGACTCGCCGCGCTTGCAGTTCAACAGCTACGTCTTCGCGGTGTTCTTCGTCGTGGTCCTGGCGGTGTACAACCTGCCGGGGCTGTCGTGGCGCGGACAGAAGGTGTGGCTACTGGTGACGAGCTACGTCTTCTACGCGGCCTGGGATCCGGTGTTCATCGGGCTGCTGTGGATGGCCACCTTCGTGGACTGGACCGCGGCCAAGCTGATCCTGGCCGCGCCGACCCTGGCGCGTCGGCGGCTGCTGCTCTTGGTCAGCGTGGCCATCAACCTGGGCGTGCTGTCGTACTTCAAGTACGGCGCCTTTCTGCTGGCCAACCTGGTGGCGGCGTTGCAGGCGATGGGCATCGACTATCACCCGGCGCAGCCCGACATCATCTTGCCCATCGGCATCTCGTTCTACACGTTTCACACGCTGTCCTACACGCTCGACATCTACCTGCGGCGCACCAAGCCCTGGACGAGCTTCCTCGATTTCGCGCTGTACGTGACGTTCTTTCCGGCGCTGGTGGCCGGCCCCATCTTGCGCGCCTCGCAGTTCTTGCCGCAGTGTACGCAAAAGCGGCGGTCCACCGGCCCGCTGCTGGGCTGGGGGCTAGCGCTGCTGGTGCTGGGCCTGTTCGAGAAGATGGCGCTCGCCGACATCGTGCTGGCGCCGGTGGCCGATGAGCTGTTCGCCACCAGCGGGCAGGCGGGCTTCGCCGATGCGTGGCTGGGCACGCTGGCGTTCGCCGGCCAGATCTTCTGCGACTTCGCCGGGTACTCCACCTGCGCGGTCGGGGTGTCGCTGTGCCTGGGCTTCTCGCTGCCGGACAACTTCCGCTGGCCGTACGCTGCGCTGGGGTTCTCGGACTTCTGGACGCGCTGGCACATCTCGCTGTCGAGCTGGCTGCGCGACTATCTCTACATCCCGATGGGCGGCAACCGCCGCGGGCCGTGGCGTACCCACGTCCACCTGATGCTGACGATGCTGATCGGCGGGCTGTGGCATGGCGCGTCGTGGACGTTCGTGGCGTGGGGCGGGCTGCACGGCAGCTATCTCATCGGCGAGCGAGTGGTCCGCAGCGCCCTGCTCCGAGGGGCCCTGGCGGCGAGCGTGGTGGGCGCGGGGCCTGGCCTGGGCGGTGACCTTCGCGCTGGTGTGTGTCGCCTGGGTGTTCTTCCGCGCGACCTCGTTCGCGCAGGCGTTCGCCATCGTCGGCGGCATGCTCGGGCAAGGGGGCGGGCCGCGGATCTACACCTTCGTGAGCCACGCGCTGGTGCTCGGCACCATGAGCGCGCTGCTGGGGATCCACTGGCTCATGCGCGACCGCTCCATCGAGGAGCTTGGGCAGCGCACGCCGTGGTTCGCTGCTGCTGGCGCTGGCCAACGCGATCGCCATCCTCCTCCTCAGCAGGGACAGGACCGTGCCTTCGGTCTACTTCCAGCCCTGAGCCGCGTCAGCCGCTGTCGGGGAGCTGGGCGACCACGTGGGCGGTGGCCGTGGCCGTGGCCGTGGTCCTGGCCGGATGGCTCGAGTGGCGAACCCGCGCCGGCGGCCAGCGTCCGTCGGTGGTGGACGATAGCCTGCTGTGGAGCCTGACCCGGCGACGGGTGGATGACAGCCCACGCACGGTGGTGTTCCTGGGCGCGTCCCGCATGGCGCTCGGATACTCGCCCGCGGCCTTCGCTCAGGCGGCGCCAGGGTGGCGCGGCCTCCAGCTCTCGATCAGCGACTATCTGCCGCTGGGCGTCCTCGAAGATCTGGCCTGGGACGAGACCTTCCGCGGCGTGGTGGTGCTGGATCTCATCGAGTCCGACATCGCTGACGCGCTGCTGCTCTCCGACGCGCGTGGGCACGTGGCCACCGCGCGCGCGCTGTGGAGATCTCCTGGCGCGCTGGCCAACCGATACCTGGCCAGCCACGCGCAATCGCACCTGGCGCTGCTGGCCATCGGCGGACGGCGCGTGGTCAGCGCCCTGGTCGGCCGCCGCCGCTGGCCACCGCCCAACTGGGTGGCGGTCGATCGCGCGCGCACCTCGTCTGGCGACTACCAGCTCGCCGATGACGCCGCGCTGCACGCCAAGGCCCAGAAGCGGGTCGCCGGGTTTCCGCCCGGCATCTCGCCCGAGGACTGGCACGCCATCGTGGACCGCGACGTGGAGCCGCTGGTCCGGCGCATCCACGCGCGCGGCGGCAAGGTGGTGGTGATCCACCCGCCGGTGACCGGCGCGCTCGCCGCCAAGCTCGACGAGCTGTACCCGCGCGCGCGCTACTGGGACGCCTGGGCGGCGCGCAGCCAGGCCGCGGCGGTGCTGCACTTTCGCGACCTGCCCGAGATGGCCAACCTGCCCTGCCCTGACGAGATGCACCTGGATCAGCGCGACCAGGCAGCCTTCACGCGCGCGCTGGTCGGCGCCATGCGCGAGCGCGGCGCGCTCGATGAGCGCACCGGCGCAACGCGCTACTCCCCGAACACGAGATAGAGGTTTCTGACCTCGTCGTTATAGAGGGTGTGCGACGGGTACACCGCCGGCGCGGTGGTGGCGAAGGGCCGGGCGATGTAGCGCGTGGGCACGACGGTGGTGCCCACGTACATGTTGGCCGCGCCCTTGTAGCTGGCCATGATCCAGTACGACCCCGCCGCGAGCGTGGTCGCCGGCACCGCCAGCTCGTTGCGGCCCCGCTGCAACATGCCGGTGGTCTGCACGACCAGCGCCGACGGCAGGCCGGCGACCTCCGAGTACACGCCGATCAGGATCTCCGCGGGCCCCGGCGCAAAGAGGCCGACGCGGCGAAGGCTCCCCGCCGACGCCACAGGCACGGCCTGGCCCTCGAAGAAGCCGAGATCCACCGCGGCGAACCCGGTGAGCTGCTGGCTCTGGCCGACGCGCGTGATCGGCGTGACGGCGAACGAGAAGTCCCGAGAGGAGACGGCGCCGAGCGGATCGGTGACCTGCGCGAGGGAGTCCTCGGTGCCCGGCGTGGGGCCTGCGGTGTACGTGAAGGTCGCTTCGGCGAGGCCAGCGGCGTCCGTGGTGACCACGGCGCGCTCCGGGGTGTGGACGCCCAGGGTGGCGGTGAGCGACACCGCCACCTCTTCCTGGGGCCGGGCCCGCACGCGCACGACGATGCTGGCGATGCCGCCGTCGGCGTCCACGGCCTGCGGCGCGATCACCTCCTGCAAGAGCGGGCCGCCGACCTCGTTGTCGCCAAAGCAGGCGGCGACCACGGACAGCGCGGACGACGCGGCCAGCGCCAGGATGAGATGACACCTGCGGTTCATGTCCTGTGAATCCCGCAGTCTCGGGCGGGTCGCAAGCGCAAACGCCGCCGAGCTGCGGGGTTTGATATTGCGCGCGCCCCCGGAGCCCCCGGAGCCCCCGGAGCACGGGCTCAGAACTGAAAGTAGATGAACGGCACGATGCGTGGGTCTGACAGCTCGCGCAGGACCAGCGCGCTGGCGGCGAGCGCGAGCCCCTGCTGCAGCGCAGACAGGGCGATGAAGCGCCCGCGCAGCCAGGCGAAGGTGCGGTCCGGGAACAGGTGCCCGGCGGCGGCGGCGACCAGCGCGAGTTGCACCAGCGGGGTGACGTTGGCGTGATCGAGCTCGAAGGCGCCCAGGCTGCGAAACACCGCCAGCGCGTTGTCAAAGGAGGTCGCGCGGAAGAACACCCACGCCACCACGACGTAGACGAACACCAGCGAGGTCGCGCCCACCCGCGCCGCCGCGGAGATCAAGGTGGCCCGGGCCACCAGGTAGCCAGCGTCGAGCGCCGCGGCCACCGCCGCCGCGGCCAGCACCAGCAGCACGGCGGGGACCCAGAGCGCGGTGTCGCCGTGGCGCAAGGCCAAGAGGAGGCCCAGCACCAGCGCCGCCATGCACAGGCGTACGGCGCGCGCTAGCTGGCGGCGGCGCGCGGTGACGTCGACGCGCGGCCAGGGCGCCTTGGCGGCGCGCGACAGGAGCACGGTGACCGCGGCCCACAGCGGCGTCAGGTACAGCCACGACAAGGCCAGCTCCGCCCAGCCGTGCAGGCTGCCGAGCAAGAGCGCGTGGGCGAGGCCGCCCACCACCGCCAGCCCGGCGCAGGCCAGCGCCGCCTGGCGCAGCGGGCGCGGACCCAGCTCGCCGCGCTCTTCGAGCGCGCGCGCCATGGCCAGCCCGCCGCCGTGCAACAAGCCCCAGACGATGAACGTCCAGTTCGCGCCATGCCACAGGCCGCCCAGCACCATGGTGATGAGCAGGTTGCGGTACGTGGCCAGGCTCCCGCCTCGCGAGCCGCCCAGCGGGATGTAGAGGTAGTCGCGCAGCCACGTCGACAGGCTCATGTGCCAGCGCCGCCAGAACTCCTGCAAGGTCGCCGACCGGTACGGCGTGCGAAAGTTCTCCGGCATGGTGAAGCCCAAGAGCTGCGCGGAGCCGAGGGCGATGTCGGAGTACGCCGAGAAGTCCAGGTAGATCTGGAACGCATACCCCACCACGCCGGCGAGCACCTCCACGCTGGAGAAGCGCTCCGGCGCGGAGAACACGCCGTCGACGATGGTGAGCGCGAGCGTGTCGGCCAGCGCGATCTTCTTCCACAGGCCGATGGCGATGCGATAGAGGCCATCGCTGGCGCGCTGATGATCGAAGGCCGGCAACGCCTGGAGCTGCGGCAGCAGATCCTTGGCGCGCACGATGGGGCCCGCGACGAGCTGCGGGAAGAACAGCACGAAGGTCGAGAACTCGAGGATCGACGAGGTCGCGCGGATCTCCTTGCGATAGACGTCGATCGTGTAGGACAGCGACTGGAAGGTGTGAAACGAGATGCCGGCCGGCAAGATGAGCCCCAGCGGCGCCAGCGGCAACCCCAGGACCTCGAGCAAGAAGAAGTCGGCGTACTTGAAGATCGCGAGCACGCCGAGGTTGGACACCAGGCTCACGATCAGCAACGCGCGCCGCGTGGTGGCGCGCCGCGCGCGCTCGATGGCCAGCCCCAGATAGAAGTCCAGTGAGATGGTGGCGAGCAAGAGCGCCAGCAGGTAGCGATAGGCGCCGTGCATGGCCACGCACCAGGCCAGATAGAACAGGCTCGAGGCCGCAAACAGCACCAGCAACGCGCCCAGCGCGCGCGACGCGCCGACCGACGGCGACGCCGGGTCAGGGATCGACGCGCCGATGGCGACGCCCAGGATCGCCAGGTACGCCAGGTGGCCCAGCCTGACAAAGCCGGCGGTCAAGGCGTCGAGGTCGCCGCTCGCGCTGGTGACCGCGACCGCCAGGCCGACCGCGGCGCAGGCCCCGGTGAGGGCGAGGCCAAGCCAGCGCTGGGCCCCGTCCCCAACCAGCGCGCCGCCGTGGCGCCGCCCCACCCAGACCGCGCCGGCGAGCAGGACCGTGCCCAGCGCGTACTGCCACAGCGGCGCCGCGGCGTAGCCGTCGCGGGCGCTGCCAGCGAGGTACGAGAGCACCACGCCGCCGACCGGATCCCACAGCGTCTCGGTGTGCTTGCTGACCAGGAGAAAGATCAGGTCGCCCAGCAGCAGCATCAGCGCGACGCGCGCGAACACGCCGAGCTGCCCGTGGCTGCGCAGCAGTCCATAGAGCAGGAACACGGCGCCAAGGAACAGCGGGTAGTCAGGGCTGGAGAACAGCACGGCGGTCAGCGCCCCGGCCGCGGAGGTGGCGCCGAAGGCCCCTCCTGGGACGTCTGCTGCCACAGCTCATAGGCAGCCAGCAGCTCGGACAGCAGCAGCTCGGCCCAGCGCTGATAGCCGAGCGAGGTCAGGTGAACCCGGTCGCGAAACGCCAGCGGTGGCTCGGCGGTGACCATGGCCTCGATGCGGTCCGGGCCGCCCAGCGCGGCGAGGCTATCGAAGAACGCCGCCCCGTTTCGCTGGGCCGCCGCCCGCTGCACCGCGACGATGTCGAGCAGGCGCGGCGGGGTCCGCCACTGGCACTCGACCGGCAGCTCCGCGGGCGACAGCGCAGGCGGCGGCGGCGCTGGCGCCTTCTTCGCCTTCGCGGACCGGCGGTCGCGCCGCGGCTGCCGCGGCGGGTCACACGCCTCTCCCGCGGCGCGGACCGCCATGTCCGGCGGGCCCAGCAGCAAGATCGACGCGGCAGGGACGGCCGCGCGGATCCGACCGATGACCCGGTCATAGCCCGCGGCCAAGGCGCCGAGGTCGAGGTCTTCGTGATCGGCCTCGTTGGTGCCGTACTGCAAGACCACCAGGCGCGGCGCCCGCGCCTGGAGCTGGGCGCCGATGACCTCCCAGTCCCATGACGAGAGCTGCGCCAGCGTGCGCCCGACCACGCCGAGCCCGTCGATGATGACGCCAGGGCGATCCAGCTCCAGCGCCACGCCAAAGAGCCCCAGGGCGCCCACGCCCCTGGGCTCCACCGTCAGGCGATGCGCGCCCTCGGCGACGGCGATGCTGACCCGCGCCGCGTGCGATCGCTCAGCGGTCGGCGCGGCCAGCGTACGCCACCGCTCCTCGTCCACGCGCACGCGCAGCTTGGCGGCGCCCGGGGCGGCCCAGTACAGGAGCTCGAAGCGCGCGACCTTGCCACCGGAGGCGCACTCCGCGCAGGTCTCCACCCAGCTCTGCGCCCGGCGATCACTCGTCGACATGCGCAGCCCGGCGAGCCCAAACGGCTCGCTGTCTTCTCGCCGGCCGCCGACCGCGACCTTCCACTTGCCCGACGAGCCGTAGCGGACGTCGGTCTGGTAGTAGTGGCGAAAGGGCGGCTTGCCCATGGCCACCAGGCCGCGGCCGGCGTCGCCAAAGCGCGCCGCCAGCTCCCGGCGCAGGCGCGCGGTCATGCGGTCGCCCGCGGTGTGGGAATCGCCGAAGATGGAGATCAGCACGCGCCCATCTGCCGCCCCGGACTCGGCGGCGCGCAGGCCGCTGAACAGCGCGTCGAGCGCGCCCGCGGGCACCTCCAGCGCAGGCTGCGCCGGCTGCATGGCGCCTGGGTGGCCGTCACGATCTTGGGGGTCTTGGGGCCCGAGGCCGTCGTGCCCATCGTGCCCGTCGTGCCCGTCTCCTTGGCTCGCTCCTGGCCTCGCCAGCGCCTCGTCCGTGGCATCTCCGCGCAGCGCCTTGCGCGGCGCAGGCGCGGCGCAGGTCAGGCTGGCCGCCGCCAGGCCTGCCACCGCCAGGCCGGTGATCGGCCATCGCGGCGACTCGCGCCGAGAGCTCACGGCGACTCCTCGAACAGCGCGCGGTACAGGGCATCCCCGAGCTTCTCCGAGCCCTTCTTGGTGAGGTGGATGTAGTCTCCACCCAGCCAGCCGCGCCGACGCCAGCGCACCGCGCTGCCCGGCCCGCCCATCCACGCCAGCGTGTCAAAGAACCCGCAGCCTGCGACGGCGGCGGCCGCGCGCTGGGCCTCGACGAGGCGTGGCGCGATCTTGCGCGACACGATGTTGCCTTCGTTGACCTCCACCTGGTCGAGCGGCGAGATCACGAGGCATGGCGCACCGCCCTCGCGGATGGGGGCCAGCAGCTCGGAGAAGCGCGCGGTGTATTCGCGCATCTCGGCGGCGCCGCCTTGCAGCCACTGCGCCTCGTTGGCGCCCATCATCACCATCACCAGATCGGGCTGGCGCGCACGCACCTGGGAGATCCAGTGCGCGCGGTCGTTGCGGGTGAAGTTCTTGGCGGTGACGCTCACGATCCCCAGGTTGTCCACCACCGCGCCGCGATCTCGCTCCAGCACCATGCCAAAGAGGCGCATCGGGCCATCGCTGCGCACGGACACCTTGCCGGCTCCTCCGGGCACGCTGACTCGCGCCACCTGCGCGGTCGGCGTGTCGGCGCGGCTGTCCACCGACACCAGCGGCGCCGTCGCGTCGTCGCCGAGGATCTGCAGGGTGCCGCCGCGGGGTTGGGCCAGGTAGTGGAGCGCCACCTGGGTGACCGGCTCCCCCTTGATGCGAGTCAGCACCGCGCCGCCCGCGGTCTGCGAGGTGCTGCCGCCAAAGCCATACCAGCGGTCGCGGATGCCGGTCGTCGATACCGCGTAGGTCGACCAGGTGCCCTGCGCGGTGCGAGTGATCGCCTCGTGCAAGCAGAAGCGATGTGGCGCGTGCGCATACACGAAGCCCGGGCCGCCATCGCCCAGCGACGCCACCGCCAGGTGGCGGAGGCGACCAGGATCTCGTCGGTGGCGACCACCGAGTCGCCGAACATCGACAGCCGCAGCGCCCGGCCAAGCTCGCCGCGGCGGCTGCGCGCGAGCGCGGCGCGAAACGCCTGCAGCGCGTTGCTCTTGCAGGCCCGGTCCGCGTCGCTGGCGCACGGCTCGGTCAGGAGCGCCGGCGCGACCTTGCCCGACGCAGCGGCCGCAGCGACCGGGCCCGCCGCCTGCGCCAGCGCCAGCTCGCCGCTCGGACCGCCCTCGGGGAGCTCGCCGCGGTCGCCACCGTCGCTGCCGTCGCTGCCGTCGCCGCCGGGAACCGCGCCTTGCTCCCCCTCGCCTGCCGCTGCGGCCATCGCGCCGCGCTCCGCGGCGCCCCCCGCGATGGCGCCAAGCGGCGAGGTCAGCTCCCCGCGCGGCGCGGTCAATCGTCCGGTCAACGCGCCGAGGCTGCCGTCCACCACGAACACACCTGCCACCACCGCCAGCGCCAGGTACCCGAGGGTCGGCACAAGCGAGAGCTCCGAGCGCGAGGGGCTCCACATCCGCCGAAGGGTAGTGAAACCTGTCCGTCAGTCAAGCCGCGTGACACGCGCTGGCGCGATGGTCGTGATAGCGTGCCGTTGGTGCTCGGTCGTGTCCTCGCCAAGAAGTATCGCCTTGACGCCGAGATCGGCGCCGGCGCGATGGGCCGGGTCTACCGCGCGCACCAGCTCGATCTGACGCGCAACGTGGCCATCAAGGTGCTGCACCCGCTGATGGCCGCCGATGAAGGGGCGCAGCTCCGGTTCGCGCGCGAGGCCAAGGTGGCGGCGCGGCTGGTCCACCCGGCGGTGGTGGCGGTGCTCGACTACGGCATCGATGAGGGCCTGCCCTTCCTGGTGATGGAGCTGATGGAGGGCGACACCCTCCGGCAGCGGATGGCCGGCGAGCCGATGCCGCGGGTCGAGGCGCTGTCCATCGCCGCCGAGGTCGCCGACGCGCTCATCGCGGCGCACGAGATCCGGCTCATCCACCGGGACATCAAGCCGGAGAACACGTTCCTGCAACACACCTCCTCGGGGGCCAGGGTCCGGGTCATGGACTTTGGCCTGGCGTTCCTGGCCACCGGCGAGGCCTCGCTCGGCCGGATGACCCAGGAGGGGTTCGTCGGCGGCACGCCCGCGTACATGTCGCCGGAGCAGGTGCATGGCCGCGGCGTCGGCCCCGCCGCCGACATCTACAGCCTCGGCTGCATGCTCTACGAGCTGATAGCCGGCCACCCGCCCTTCCGCGGCTCGCTGGCCGAGCTCCTCACCGCGCAGGCCTACGCGCCGCCGCGCCCGCTGCGGCTCCTCGAGCTGCCGTCGCCGGTGCCGCCGGAGCTCGACCGGCTCGTCATGTCCATGCTGTCCAAGAGCGCGCCGCTGCGCCCGACGCCGCTGGCGGTGTGGCAGGCGCTGCGCGATCTGGTCGTCGACGCGCCGAGCCGCGCGAGCTCCGCCTCCTATGTCTCCGACCGCGCGGCGCGTGCCCTGCCGCGGCCCAGCAACGCCCCGCGCGCCGCCGGCTCGGTCAACGAAGGCGTGCCGGCAGCGGCCGGCGAAGGTGGCATCGCCCGCGGCTCCGGGCACGCGCTGGCCGACACCCGGCTGCAGAGCGAGCCCGGCAATGGCAGCGAGACCCAGCTCTCCGGAGCGATCGAGGCCCAGCCGCTCCGCGTGCTGGTCCTGGGCGAGCTCGAAGATGAGCTGGAGCTTGGCCTCATCGCCGCGGGCTGTCAGGTGGAGCGCGACGACCAAGGCGACGACCCGGGCGGCGAGCCAGGCGACCGCGCCAGCAGCGGCCCGATCGACGTGGTGTGGGCGCCAGGCGTCGACGACGCACAACTGGCGAAGCTCGCCGCCCGAGCGCCCGTGGTGACAGATCTGGGCCTGCCACGATCCCCTTCGCCCGCGCAGGAGCCGGCGCCAGGCCCGCACGAGTTTCCGGCGCTGCTGCGCCGCCTGCGCGCGGGCGCCACGGATCTGGTGATCGACGAGCTCACCCCAGATCAGCTAGCCCGCAAGCTGCTGCGCGCCGCGCGCCGCAGCAAGCAAGCGGCGAGGCGCACATGACCACCTCACCTTCGCTCGCGCCGGCCAAGGACTCCGCGCCGCCCGCGCCGCCCGCGCCCGCGCCGCCCACGCGCGGACGCTTTCGGCTGCGCCTGACCGTGGCCATGGTGGCGCTGGGCGTGGTGCCAGCGCTCGCCATCGGCGGCTTCGGGCTCTACCGCTACCGCTCCGCGCTGGAGGAGCAGGCGCGCCAGGAGGCCATCACCGCGCTCGATGATCTGGCGCTGGTCGCCGATCAAGAGCTGGGAGACATCGCCGATCAGCTCGACGTGGTGTCGAGCATCCTGGTCCGCGCCGAGCTGCCGGCGCAGCAGCGGCTCGAGCAAGCCGGCACCATGCTGGCGGCCAGCCTGAGCCTTGGCGTGGTCGCCATCTACGACGAACGCGGCCAGCAGCTCGGCGCCCTCCGCAAGCCTGGCGACGACACGCCGGTGCCAGACCAGCTCGCGCCGGCCGCCATGTCGCCGCCTCGCGACGTCGGAGATCGCGGCCTGCAGGTGGGCACGGCGCTGCAGACCCGCACCGGCGTGCGCATCCCCGTGCTCAAGCAGATCACGCTGCCCAGCGAGCGCTGGACGCTGATGGCGCCGGTGGAGATGACGCGGCTTGGTCAGCGCATCTCGCGGCTGGCGGAGACCCGCTTCGCGGGGGTCATGGACTCGTTGCTGGTGCTCGACACCGAGCTGCGGGTGGTGGCCTCGCCGGATCCCGAGCGCGCCGGGCAAGTCATCCCCCGCCCGCCCTGGCTCACCGAGCCAGATCTGGCCGCGCTGCGCACCAACGTGGCGTTTCGCGGCGGCCAGAGCGAGGGCAAGGACGGCTCCCACCTGGTGGCGGTGCGCCGCCTGGCCACCACGCCGCTGTTGTTCCTGGCGCAGATCGATGAAGGCCGCGTGCTCGAGCCGGCGCGGCAGCTCCGGCTGGTGGTGCTCGGCGGCTCGGCGCTGGCCGCCGCGCTCGCCGCCTTGCTCGGCATCCTGTGGTCCCGGCGCGCCGCCGCGCCGATCACGCGGCTGGCGTCGTTCGCCGAGTCGCTAGCAGCGCGGCGCTTCCACGAGCGGGTGCTGGTGCAAAGCGGCGACGAGCTGGAGACCTTGGGGACCGCCTTCAACGACGCCGCTGCGTCGCTGGCGCGCGGCGAGGCCGAGCTCGCCGCGGCGGCAGCCGTGCGCACCGATCTGAGCCGCTTTCTGCCCGCGCAGCTCGTGGACCGCGTGATCCGGCGCGAGCACAAGCTCGAGCTGGGCGGGCAGCGCCACCCGGTCACCGTGATGTTCGCCGACGTCGCTGGCTTCACGTCGCTCGTCGAGCGCCACAGCCCCGAGGTGGTCATCCCCATCCTCAACGAGCTGTTCACCTTGCTGACCGAGCTCATCTTCCTGCACCGCGGCACGGTCGACAAGTTCATCGGCGACTGCGTGATGGCGCTGTGGAACGCGCCGGACCCGGACGCCGACCACGCGGCCTCGGCGGTGGCCTGCGCGCAGGACATGCTGCGCTGGGTCGAGGCCGCCAACGAGGTCTGGCAGCGACGGGTTGGCGTCACCATCCACCTGGCCATCGGCATCCACACCGGCGAGGCCACCGTGGGCAACTTCGGCTCCGGCACGCGCATGGAGTACACCGCGATGGGCGACACCGTGAACATCGCCGCGCGGCTCGAGCACCTGGCGCGCCCGCAGCAGATCCTGGTCGGCGCCGCCACCATGCAAGCCGCGCCCGCCGCGGCCACCTTCGTGGCCCTGGGCTTCACCCGGCTGGCGGGGCGCGAGCAGCCGGTGGAGATCTTCGAGGTCATCGCGGAGTGAGCGGCGCGGATCTCACGAGCGATCGCCCCGCCGTCTGGCGAGTTGGGTCATACTTCCTCGGTTCACCATGCCTCGCTTCACTCTTCCTTCACTCGTCGCGCTGGCGCTCTCGCTGCAAGCTGGGGTGACCGGGGCCCAGCCAGCGACGCCCGCGTCGCCAGCGACGCCTACGTTGCCGCCTGCCGCGTCGCCGGCGAGCGAGCCCTTCGTCGAGTACACCGTGGCGCCAGGCGATAGCTGCCTGTCCATCGCGCGGCGACAAGTTGGGACCCCGCAGGCGCTCGCGGAGCTGCATCGCCTGAACCCGCAGCTCGGCGCCACGCCGCACCACCTGGTGCCAGGCCAGAAGCTGAAGATCCCGCGCGCCAAGGCCGCCGCCCCCGACGCCAACCTCACCGCCGCGCGCGGCGAGGTGGAGATCCGGCGCCCCGCCGAGACTTCGTGGGACGCCGCGACGCGCGGCATGGATCTGTTCCGCGCCTGGCGCGTGGGGGCCCGCGAGCGCGCCAGCGCCGAGGTCACCTTCCGGGACAGCTCTCAGCTACGGCTCCGCGAGAACACCGTGGTGATCATCTACGGCCCCGCCGCGCCGCGGCAGCCCGTGACCGCGGTCCGCGCCGAGATCGAAGGCGGCCAGCTCGAGGCGCGGCTGACCGCCGCCTCCGGGCCCGCCCCGACGGTGCGGATGCCCGCCGCCATCGCCACGCTGGGTCGCGGCGACTCGCTGCTGAGCGTGGACGGCGCCGGCACCAGCCTGGTAGCCAATCACGCAGGGGAGCCGGTGCTCGTGCGCGCGGTCACCCAGCGGGTGCCGCGCGGCGCGCCAGTGCGCGTCGCCAGCGGCATGGGCAGCCGCGTCGAGAAGGGCAAGCTGCCCGAGCCGCCGCGGCCGCTGCCGCCACCGCCGCAGTTTGGCCGGC
Organism: Myxococcales bacterium; assembly: GCA_016706545.1. GTDB lineage: Bacteria > Myxococcota_A > Polyangia > Haliangiales > Haliangiaceae > JABFXX01. The sequence goes on along the minus strand of JADJJK010000045.1, from coordinate 49,535 downwards.
CGAGCATCATCGTCCCCACGTTCGGCGCCGCCGCGACCGTGGCGGTGACCTGGCAGCCGGTGCCTGGCGCCATCCGCTATCGCGCGGTGGTGCTCGACGAGCAAGGCGCCGAGCAGAACGCGGTGCTCATCCCGCCCGGCCAGACCGCCCTGGAGCTGGCCGATGTCCCCGCGGGCGCGGTGCGAGTCCTGGTGTCTGCGATCGACGCGGCTGGCTTCGAGGGCGCCGCCGCGCCGCTGCAGGTCCGCGTGGTCGCGGTCGCCGCGACCCCGCCGGGCAGCACGGCCCCGTTGCCAGTCTCCGGCGGCAAGCTCGCGCTCGGCGGCAAGCTCGAGGGGCCAGCTGGCGTGACCTGCACGCTCACGCCGGTGACCGCGGCGCCGGGGCAACGTGCCGATGCCATCGCCCGGAGCGTGGGGCCGCACCTGGCTCGCTGCGGCACGCCCACGGACAACACCACGGACAACACCAACGACAACGCCGCCAACGCCGCCACTGCCAACGCCGCCACTGCCACCGTCGACGTGGTGGGGCTGGCCGCCCAGGTGACCGGCTCCGCCACCGAGGTCCCGCGCGATCGCGCGGTGGCGCTGACCATCGCGGTCAAGAGCGACGCGCCGGTAGGTCCAGGGGTCTCCGCCAGCGCCAGCGCCGGCCTCACCATCGAGTCCCAGCGCTGGAGCGGCGACACGCTCACCGTGATGGTACGCGCCGCCGGCACCGCGACGCGCACCGAGACCCTGCGCTTGCACAGCGGCGACCTCACGCTGGCGAGCCTCGACATCAAGGTGAGCCCCGCCGCCGAGCCGCCGAGCCGCGCGCTCACGGCGCCGCGCTGGTCTCTCGAGCTGGGCGGCCTCGCCGGCCTGGTGCTGCCGCCAGACCAGGCCGAGTTCGGCGGCGCAGCGGTCGCGCGCGACCGCTTCTCCAGCGGCGCGCTGCTGGGCGCCCGCGCCTCGATCCGCAGCCACGCCCGCCCCTACCTGGCCGCCCGCGCCGAGCTCGCCGCGGTCGCGCTGTCCCAGGTCGGAACACCAGAGAGCGCCGCCCTGATCTTGCCATCTGCCGCGCTGGCGCTGCGCGCCGCGGAGCTCCGGCCGCTCGAGCTCTGGACCTTCGCGGGCCTGGGCGCCGCGGGGCTGACCCAGGCGCCAGGCTCGACCAGCGCCCAGCTCGCGCTGACCTTGCACGGCGGCGCCGGGATCCTGGTCCACAAGGCCGGCCTGTCGTTCGAGCTGAGCGCGCTCTTGACCCTGATGGAGCCCGCGGGCGTGCAAGAGGCGTGGCCCAGCGTGCGCGTCGGGATCTCGTCCACGTTCGACCGCTAGTTCGAACGCGAGCGCCTCGAGCGAAGCGCTCGCGCTAGCGCACGATCCCCAGCACCAGACCATCTGGCGTCGGAATGCACACGGAATCGCAGCGGCTCGCCACCAGCTCGTGGAACGCCCGCATCGCGGACGCTCTGCCGCCCTCGGCCAGCAGGTCGCCGAACAAGAATGCGTTGTCGCCCAATAGCAGGCCCCCGGGCCGCAGGTGCTCCAGCGCCCACGCCGCGTAGTCGGGATATCCCTCCTTGTCAGCGTCCAGGAACACCAGGTCAAACGGCGCGTGCTGCGACAGGCTGGGCAAGACGTCCGCGCCACGCCCCTGGCGCACCTCGATCTGCGCCGACAACCCGGCGGCGGCGATGTTGTCGCGCGCCAGCGCGGCGTGCCCCGCGTCGTACTCGATGGACCACAGCCGGCCAAGCGGCCCCATCCCGCGCGCCAGGTGGATGGCCGAGTAGCCGGCCAGGGTCCCCACCTCGACGGCCTTGCGCGCGCCGCCGAGCCGGGCGAGGAGCTGCAAGAGCCGCCCCTCGCTGGGGCCCACCATGATGGAGGGCACTCCCTCGGGGACCGCGAACGCGCGGGCGAGTCCAGCGTCGTGGCCGGCGTGGATCCGCGCGACGTAGTCGAGAATCTCGGCGCTAGCGTAGCGCTCGCCCTGTCGTGAGGCCTGGTCTGCCATGCCGGCCAAGTCTCGCAGGAACCGGGTCGGCTGTCAGCGCCCGACCCGGGCAACCCGTGACGGCTCAGAAGAACGAATAGATGAGCGACGCCTTCATGATCGTGTCGAGCTTGGACGACTCCGGCGTGAAGCCGGCGGCGAGGTTCGAGATCTTGAGCGGCGCCGGCTTGTTGTCGAACTTGAACTCGAGGCCCGTGTTGATGGACAGGCTGGCGGTCAGCTTGGAGGTCACGCCGATCTTGCTGTTGATGCGAGTGTCCTCGCCAGCGCTCGCGGTGCCCGTGGGCGTGTCCAGCTCGTTGACGTTGAGCAACGCCTCCAGCGAGGCGTCGGCGTTGGTGCTGGCGCTCAACGCGCCCTTGTAGCCGACGAAGAAGCGGGCCGAGAAGATCGAGACCGGATCTCCGGAGATGAGCTTCTCATGCGAGTAGTCAAAGCCCGCTTCCCCGGCCAGCTCATGGGTCGCGCTCTTGTACAGGAGCCGGCTGTAGCCGAGCTGTCCGCCGAAAACCAGCTCCTTGCCGGCGGGCTCATCCGTGCTGGCCACCGCGGCGGCGAACAGCGAGTTGTGCTCCGTCAGGAAGCGGTCGTAGCGGAGCTTGCCCGTGAGGTTGCGCGACGAGGTGGTCGTGACCGTCACGATCTCACCCTCGTTGTCGATGGTGCCGTTGCCGTTCTGGTCCTGCAACTGGCGCACCCCGGACTGCGCGAAGGCGCCCCCAAGCTCGGCAGAGAACTTGTTGTCGCCCTCCTTGCGCCCGGCCTTGGCGCCACCGGTGATGGTCGTGGTCTCGGAATTGCCGGTGGTGAACACCAGACCGAACTCGGCGCTGGCGTTCCACTCCACGCCTTTGACGTCCTTGACCTCCTCGGCCTTGCCGAACTGAAAGGTCGGGTCCTGTGCCAACGCGGGGGAAGCGAGCAAGAGGCCGCTGAGCCCGCAGAGCATGACGATGCTGCTATTCATGAGAGTCTCCTTGCCAGAACATGTAGGCCCGGTAGACGTGATCGTCGACGGTCCACGTCAATTTTGTGGGGAGCCCGCGGGGTAGTCCGCAGCGACACCGCTCGCTACCCCTGGCCGCGAACCCGCTCCCAGACCACCAGGTCTCCGCCGGAGAATCGGCCACCGCGCCCCTGCATCAAGCAGGTCGCTCGAGATCTCTCACGCGCACCAGCGCCGTGTATTCGTCGTGAATTGAGATACAGAAACTACGTCCGAGTTACGAACGAGCTACGTTCGAACGCGCCGGACGCGCCGGACAGTCGGAGCCGGCGCCTCGACCATGGCAGCCAGCTCCTCCAGCAGCCCGCGCAGCGACTTCATCTTCGAGCGCCCGAGCTGCGTGGCCCATTGTGCTTCGGTGTCCGCCGCCACGCGGCGAACCTCCGTAGCCCACGCCTTGCCACGCGGGCCCAGATAGACGCGCTTTTGCACGCCGTGATCGGGGTCGGGGTGGCGCTCCACCATCCGCCAGCGCTCGAGGTCATCCAGAAGATCTCCGACGGTCTGCTTGGGCAACGACAGCGCCGTCACCAGCTCGCTGAGCCGCACACCTTCCTCACTCACCAGGCCGAGCACCAGCGTGTGGCTGGGCCGCAGCGCAGGAAACCCACGAGAGGCAAGCCGGGTCGCCAGATGCACTTGTAGCGTGTGCTGGGGGACCAGGAGGAGGGACCGGAGGTCTCGTCTAATTGGCTTTGCCATACAAGCGGTACGACGAAGGGAGAGGTCCTATACCAAAGCTGCGGAAGCGACGGGAAGTCACTATGGCAACTTCCCCGAACTTTTTTGCTCAAGCCGCCACCCACCTGCGCGGCGGTCGACATGCACGAGGGCGGGGTCGCGAGGTTTCGCGGGGTTGTTGCCCTGCCTCGCCACCATCCAAGGTCCTCGCAGGGCGTCGCCCTCGCGCCTGCCTCGCGCCTCCCTCGCGCCTCCCTTCGCGCCTCGCTCGCGCGGCAGCATCAAGGGTTCCAGCAACCTGGGTCAAAATCCGCGATCCGCAGTGCAAACTTTGCAGCAAGTCGCAATCCGGACCCATCGACGCTGACGCACCGCCCCGGCGGCGGCGCTCCGGCCACGACGCGGCCGCGACGCGGCCACGACGGCGCGCTTCGCCTCGTCCGTGGGTCAGTGAATCGCCGCCGTCGGCACATCGCCGCGCGGCTCCACCTTGACCAACCCCACCTCGGCCTCCCCCCGATCCGGAGGCGCGCCGCCACCCCGGAGCGCGCGGACGATCCGGCGAGCCAGGACTGCGGCGTCATCAAACAGCGTGTAGATGACGGGGATGGCGACCAACGTGAGCAGCAGCGAGAGCGTCTGCCCGCCCACGACGCTGGCGGCCATCGACCGCGAGAAGCCCGCGCCGATGCCCTCGCTGAGCACCAGCGGCATCATGCCGGCGACGAAGGCGAAGGTCGTCATCAAGATGGGCCGCAAGCGATCGCGGTTGGCGGCGAGCACCGCCTCGCGCCGCGGCATGCCCAGCGAGCGCAGGTGGTTGGTGTGATCGACCTGGAGGATCGCGTTCTTCTTGACCACGCCAAAGAGCACGAGCAGGCCCAGCATCGAGAAGATGTTCATCTGCTCGCCGAACAGCAAGAGCGAGATCAGCGCGAACGGGAAGGTCAGCGGCAACGACAGCATGATGGTGAACGGATGCAGCCAGGACTCGAACTGCGCCGCGAGCACCAGGTACATGAAGACGAAGGCCAGGCCGATGGCGAACAGAAACGCCCCCGCCAGCTTGGCGGCTTCCTTGCTGCGGCCAAAGGGCTCGAACTTGTAGCCTGGCGGCATGTCCAGGTCGGTCAGGATCCCATCGATCCGCGCCATGATCTCGGACTCGGAGAACCCCGGCTTGATGTTGCACGTGATGGTCACCGCGCGCTCGCGGCTCATGCGCGTGATCTGCGAAGCGCTCTCCACCTCCTCCCGCTCCACGACGTCCGACAGCGGCACCTGGCCGTAGATGCGCGAGGGCACCTGCAGGAGGTCCAGCGCCTTGGGATCATCGCGAAACCGGGTCTCGGCCCGCATGAACACGCGGTACTGCTCCCCGGCCTCCTCGAAGCTCGCGGCCTGCGCCCCTCCGATGAGCACCGGCAGCGTCTGCGCGACATCACCTAGATCCACGCCGGAGCGCGCGGCCTTGGCCTTGCTGGGCCGAAGGCTTATCTCCGTCACCGGCTGGCGCAGGCTGGAGTCCAGATCGACCACGCCCGGGATCTTGCCGATCTCCTCCAGCGCCTTGCGGCCGTAGCGCTCGAGCTTGTCGAGCTCGGTGCCCGAGATGACGTAGGCGACCACCGCGTTCTGCCCGCCGACCGAGAAGTCGTTGACGAGCTGGGCCGCCGCGGACACGCCGGGCGGCAGGTCCACCAGCACCTTGCGCCGGACCTCATCCATCACCAGGTCTTGCGACCGCGCGCGCGCGCTGGGGTCGAGGAGCCGCACGTAGACCTTGGCCACGTTGGGCTGCCGCTGATCGCTGTCGGCCACGGTGACGAGCGTGCTCGAGACCTCCGGGATCTCGCGAGTGCGCCGGGCCAGCCGCTCGGTGAACACGGTGGTGGCCTCGAGCGTGGTGTTCTCCGTCGTGCGCACGTAGATCTCGAACTGCGCCTCGTCGTTGGCCGGCAGAAAGCCGCCGCCCACCCGGGGCGCCACCACCGCCACCGAGCCCAGCGCCGCCAGGCACGCCATGACGATGACCCAGCGGTGGCTCAGCGCCCAGCCGAGCAAGCGGATATAGGCGCGCTCGATGGGCCGGTAGCCGTGATCCACCAGCTTCTCGAGCCAGCTCTGGCGCGGCTCGCCGCTGAGATCCGGCATGGGCAGGAGGCGCGCCGCCATCATGGGCGTCAACGTGAACGCCACGATCAGCGACACCCCGATGGCGAACGCCATGGTCAAGCCGAAGCTCATCAGGAAGCGGCCGACGATGCCGCTCATGAACGCGACCGGCAAGAACACCGCCATCAGCGACAGGGTGGTCGCCAGCACCGCCAGCCCGATCTCCTTGGTGGCATGGATGGCCGCCGGGAACGGCTTCATCTTCTTCTCGTGAATGAAGCGGAAGATGTTCTCCAGCACCACGATGGAGTCGTCGATGACGATGCCCACCGCCAGGGCCAGCGCCAGCAGGGTCATGAGGTTCAGGGAGAACCCCGCCCACGACATCAGGCCGAAGGTGGAGATGATGGACACCGGGATCGACACCGCGGCCACCAGCGTGGAGCGCACGCTGCCCAGGAACACCAGCACCACCAGCGCGGCCAAGAGCGAGCCCAGCACCAGGTGCTCGAGCACAAGGCTGACGGAGGTCCGGATCTGCTCCGAGTTGTCGCGCACCAGATCCAGCGTGTAGCCCTCTGGCAACGAGCGGCGGATCTCGGTGGCCGCGGCCAGCACGCCATCCACCGTGGAGATGGTGTTGGTGCCGGACTGTTTGCGCACCGCCAGCGACACCGTGGCCACGCCGTTGCGCAGCGCCGCGGTCTCGGCGTCCTCCACCGTGTCCTCGATGGTGGCGACGTCTCCGACGCGCACGGCGTGATCTCCGAGCTGCCGCACCACGTTGTCTGCGATCTGCGCCGCGCTCGAGGCGCGGGTCTCGATGCGCATCACCGTGTTGATGCCGCCTTGTTCGAAGCGCCCGCTGGGCGCGTTGAGCTGCCCCACCCCGATCGCGCGGAACACCTCCGGCGCCGACACGCCGGCGGCGGCCATCTTGATCGGGTCGACCACCACGTTGATCTGCCGCTTCTGCCCGCCCAGCAGGGTGACCTGGCCGACGCCCGAGAGCCGCTCCAGGCGCTGCTTGACCTTGTCCGCGATGTCCGTGACCTCGCGGATCGAGCCCGGCCCGCGCACCGCCAAGACGGCGATGGGCGCGGCGTCCGGATCGGCCTTGCGCACCTCGGGCTTGCCGGCGGTGGCCGGCAGGTCGCGCAGCGCCGCGTTGATCCGCTGCTCCATCTCCTGGGTGGCCTGATCCGGGTTCTTCTCCAGCACGAACTGGGCAATCACCAGCGAGACGCCCTCGGTGGACATCGAGGTCAGGGTGTCGAGGCCCGACACCGTGTTGACCGCGGCCTCGATCTTCTTGGTGACGTCCGACTCCACCGAGGTGGGCGCGGCGCCGGGGTAAAAGGTGGTGACGGTGATGAGCGGAAAGTCGACCTTGGGGAACTTGTCCACCCCAAGGCTTCGGTATCCGACGATTCCAACGACGCACAGCGCGATGATGAGCACGGTGGCGAACACCGGCCGTCGCACTGACAGGCTAGCTAACCATTGCATGACGAACTCCTCGACGAGAGGGGACGAGCGGGAGGGTTGACACGGAGACGCCCGGGGACCTGGTCACTGCACCCGCGCGCCATCCACCACGTCCGGTCGCGGCTCGATGACCAGCGTCTCGCCAACCTTGACGCCCGAGAGGAACGAGACCTGCCCCGGCGCCGGCTCGGCGCCGAGCTGCACCACCCGCTCTTCGATCTCGCCGTTGACCACCACGAAGGCGCGGAACGACTTGCCGCGCTTGACCGCCGCGACCGCCGGCCCCACCGGCCGCGGCGTCTGCCCCACCGCCACCCAGGCCTCCACGAACATGCCCGGTAGCAGCGGAGTCCCCGGATCGATCTCGGCCTCGGCGGTGAGCGCCCGGCCGACGCGGGTGATCTCGCCGCCCAGGCGGGTCACCTTGGCGCCAAAGCGCTTGCCAGGATAGGCCACCGCGGACAGCTCCACGCGCTGGTTCACCGCGACCTTGGACACCAGCACCTCGGGCACGCTGAGCTCGACGGTGAGCGGGTCCAGGTCGATGAGGGTGACCAAGGGCTTGCCCGGGTTGACCCACTCGCCCACCGCGACGTACGTCGCGCTGACCTTGCCTGCAAACGGCGCGCGCACGATGCCGTCGGCGACCGACTTCACCACCAGCGCGGTGCGCGCCTCGGCGGCGGCCACCTGCTGCAGCGCCGCGGTGCAGCTCGTCTGCTCGCGCTCGTACTGCGACCGGGTGATGGCGCCCTTGTCGAACAGCGCCTGCGCCCGCCGGCACTCCTCCTCCGCGAGCTGGCGCTGGGCCTTGGCCGCCGCCAGGTTGGCCTGCGCCTCCCGGGCGCCCAGCGCGGCTCCGCGCGTGTCGAGCCGCAACAGCGGAGCGCCCATCTTCACCGCTTGCTCGCGCTCCACCATCACCGCCAGGACCTTGCCCTGGGTGTCCGCGGTGACGTCGGAGCGTTCGTCCGCGACCACCGTGCCGGTGAGGGTCATCAGCTCGGGGGTGGGAACCTCCTTGACGACCGCGGTGGCCACCTTGATCGAAGCGGCGGGCTTCTTTTGCTGGCCGATCTCGGCCTTGCTGCCTTTCTTGCACGCGGTGAACGCCGCCACCAGCGCGAGCGCGAGCAGCATCCTGTGGCGCCGTGCACGGAGGGAGAAACCAGGAGAGTGGGTACGAAGCATGATCTTGCCTGAAGGGCTGAAGGGGGCGAAGAAGGAGGGGCCGGCTGACGAGCCGGAGAAGCCGCGAGGGCGGAAAGAAGCGCGGCGAGTCGAGCTCACGGAGCGTCCTCGCCCAGCGCGCGCGCGCTGGACCAGCGCGATCCTGATGTCGACTCGCGCCGACAGCGCCGCGATGCGCGCGCGGGTGACCTCGGACTCGGCGTCGACGACCTCGACCGCGGTGGCGCGCTCGAACGCGAGCAGCTCCTTGCGCACGCGATACGACTCCTCGGCGGCCGCCAGCCCCTGCGCGCTGGTCTCCAGCGCCGAGCTCGCGGTGTCAAGCGAGGTCATCGCCTGCACCACCTCGATGCGGATGCCGTCGACCAGGCGATCTCGGTCCGCCTGCAGCCCGCGGACCTCGGCGTCAAAGCCGTCGACGCTGGCGCGGCTGGTCAGGAAGTCGTTGAGGTTCCACGTCAGCGACACCCCGGCGGCCCAGGTCAGGTCGAAGCGATCCTGCGACGGCACGATGCGCTGATTGGGGTTGGCGTAGTTCATCTGGCCGAACGCGACCAGCCGCGGCAGGCGCCCGCCCTTCTCGGCCTCGCGCTGCCGGCTGCGCGCGACGATCCCCGCCTCCAGCGAGCGCAGCTCGACGCGCCGCTTGAGGGCGACCTCCATGAGCTCCGCCAGCGCGCGTCGCGGCGGCAGCGCGACCTCCTGACGCACGTCCTCGCCGACGCCGAAGGCCTCCTCGGCGCCAGCGCCGATGGCCAGGCGCAGCACCTCGGCGCGAAGCGCGACGACGCCAGCGAGCTGGGCCGCGGCCTGCCGCGCCGACGCCAGCAGCGCCTCGACGCGCAAGAGGTCCGCGCGGGAGAGCCGCTGCACCTCGACCAGCGCGCGGATCTGGCCGAGCGTGGCCTCCACTTGCTTGACCGAGCGCTCGGCGACGACCTTCTGGAGCTGGGCGCGGACCCACTCGTAGTACGCGAGCTTGGCGGCCGCCGCCACCGACACCTCGGACGATTGCTGCGAGGCCCGCGCCGCCGCCAGCGCGGCCCGCGCGCCGGCCACCAGATCAGGGATGCGCAGCACGTAGTCAGAGAGCGGGACGGCGATCTCGGCGGAGGCCGAGTAGGCGTTGAGGTACACCGGGAACGAGAACCCGGGGGCGAGCTGGGGCGTGTCCACCTCCGAGAGCCGGGTGTACTGCAGCGTGCCGGCGAGCCGAGGCACGCTGACGAGCTGGATCTTGGTCGCGGTGGCGTTGGCCGCAGCCACGTCCGCGGCGCGGCGCCGCACCTCGGGGCTGACCTTGGCCGCGCGCGTCGCCGCCTCGGCGGAGGTCAGGGCGCCGCTGCGAAAGAGGGCATCGAGCTCGGCGTCGACCGCGGCGTCCGTGCTCAGCGGCGCTGGCGTCCCCACCTTGGGTGGCGGCGTGCTCGCGGGGCTGGGCCCAGGCGCTGCGGACTGCGCCATCGCTGTCGCGTGCGCACCGCAGAGCATCATCGTCAAAAGAAGCCGTGGGAGTTTCATGCAGAACCTTGGTTTCCTTGAGCAACCGAGCTCGGCTGGCTCACTTGACCTGCCAGCCGCAGAGAGCACGTAGCATGCCAGCTATCCGTTCGCGCGGGGCAAGCCCGCCAGAGCGCGTTGGCTCGGTGCGAACGTACGACGAAGCGACGGCGGCGCCGGAAGCGCAAGCCCCGCGGTCGGCGTCGTGGACGTCCCAGCCCACCCGGGCTAACCCGCGGACATCAAGCCACAAGCGCGCCATGGCGCGCTGCCGACGGGGGCCGTGCGAGCGCTCGCCCCCGGCGTGTGCCGACGTGGGAGTGCGTTGGGCCGCGCAGGCCGCGCTTCGCGAGGTGCCTGCATCATCACGCCGCACACACCGCACTCCGCGCCCCTCCACCTGCGGCCTCCCCTGTCGGCCTTCTGTACACCGCAAGGCGAACCGACGTCTAGATCCCCAGCAGCCAGGGCACCGCCCTCGTGGTACATGAAGTCTCACCCCATGCCACGTGGTGAACTCCCGCCCAAGGAGCCAGGTCCCCTCTTGGACTCGGCCGCTGACGAGGCCCCTGCCCCAGCGCCAGCAAGCGAGCGGGGTCCTACGGGCGCTGCGCCCGACGGAGAACTTCGCAACGGCGGCGTCCACGAGGTCATCGTGCAGGCCCGTCCCGAGCGAGCGCGAACGAGGCCAGCGCAGGGCCAGGTGACCGCGGGACATCCTGGAGCTGGGATGCCGGAGCCCGCGCCGCGGTTGCCTGAATGTACACGTGCTGCACAGCAGAGGCTTGGCACGGCAGTAGCAGAGGGCAGCCCCATGCCCGCTGCCACGTCCTCGCCATCGCCGGCCCCAGCGCCGTACGAGATCTGGAGCGGGCAGCGCAACCGCTACTTCAGCGAGATGTCCTCGGCCGACCATGTTTGGTTCGTGGTGTCGGGCCTGGTCACGCAGCTCCTGTCGTTCGGCATCTTCTTTCACGCGCAGTACCCCGTGGCCAGGCTGGCCGGGGTGGCCGCGGCGTTCCTCCTGTTCACCGTGGGCCGCCACGTCGTCATGATGTGGAGCCTGCGCACCTGCCCGCGCAGCCGCTGCGCGCCGACCTGGAAGAGCCCCTTCTATGGTAGCGGCGACAAGTCCGCGGTCGAGCCGCGCATGGATCCGGCCCGCATCGAGACCGGCTTCGCCATCATCAATGTGCTGGCCCAGCTCTACTCGGTGTCCATCGCGGTGCTCACCGGCGGATTCGCCAGCCCGGCGGTGCCCATGCTGCTGGTGCCGGCCATCATCTCGCTGCTGTTTCTGGGCCCTCGCCCACTGGCGCGGCGCATGAGCCTGCTCAACATGGGCCTCATCGCCGCCATGATGGTGCTGCCGGGCTGGATGAGCGGGCCCAGGTTGCCGCCAATCCACTACGCCGCCGCGCTGGTGGTCAGCCTTGGCTGGACCTTGCTCATGATCCACCACGTCTACGGCCACGTCGCCAACGTCAGCCACCGCGCTGGCGACGCGATGGGCTGCATGCGCGAGCAGCGCCTGGCCGAGGCCGAGGCCCAGACTCGCCGCTTGCAGTCGGTGGGATCCAAGGTCGCCCATGAGCTCAAGAACCCGCTGGCCGCGATCAAGGGGCTCTGTCAGCTCATCGCGCGCAACCCCAGCAGCGATCGCACCGCGGCGCGGCTGGCGGTGGTGGACGCCGAGATCGCGCGCATGGAGACGATCCTGGCGGAGTATCTCTCGTTCTCGCGACCGCTCGAAGACGTCCGCATCGAGGTGGTGGACCTGGCCGCCATCGCCAAGGACGTGGTCGACGTCCTCGCCGGCAGGGCTTCGCAGTCCACCGTGGAGCTGTCGTGCAGCTCCGAGCCGGTGCCCTTTCATGGCGACAGCCGCCGCCTGCGCGAGGCGCTGATCAACCTGGTCGCCAACGCGCTGGAGGCGACCGCGGCGGGCGGCGCGGTGACCATCACCTGCACCGCCGAGGGCCAGGGCGCCAAGATCGCCGTTCGCGACAGCGGCCGGGGCATCTCGGCGGAGCACCTGGCGCGCCTGGGGACCTCCTTTTTCACCACCCGCCGCGACGGCACTGGCCTTGGCGTCGTGCTGGCCCAGGGCGTGGTGCACCAGCACGGCGGACAGCTCGTCTACAGCTCCGAGGCTGGACGCGGCACCACCGCCACCATCGTCCTGCCCGAGCGCCTGCCGCTGGGCGACGTCGCCGCGCAGGCCTCGTGACCGAGCCGGGAGGTCGGAGGTGAGCAGCGTCCTCATCGTCGATGACGAGGCCAGCGTCCGCTTCGCGCTCAGCGAGCTGCTCAGCGAACGAGGCCACACCGTGGTCACCGCCAACAGCGGCGCCGAGGCGCTGGGCAAGCTGGAGGAGGCCGACGCGGTGGTCACCGATCTGTCCATGCCGGGCATGAGCGGGCTCGAGCTGCTGGCCAAGATCGCGAGCCGCGACCCGTCGTTGCCCGTGGTCCTGCTCACCGCGCATGGCTCGGAGCGCGTCGCGGTCGAGGCCATGAAGCACGGCGCCTACGACTACCTGTCCAAGCCGTTCGACATCGACGAGCTGGCGCACGTCATCGAGCGCGCCCTGGAGGCCCGCCGCCTGCGACAGGACAACCGGCGGATGTCCGTCGAGCGCGCCCTGGGCCGCCGCATCGTCGGCGAGGCGCCGGTGATGCGACGCCTGCTCGACACCGCCACCCGGGTGGCCAGCCGCGACGTCACCGTGCTCCTGCGCGGCGAGACCGGCACCGGCAAGGAGCTCATCGCCGAGCTGTTGCACGCGCACTCCTCGCGCGCAGCGGGCCCGCTGGTGCGCTTCAACTGCGCCGCGCTGCCCGCCGACCTCGCGGACGCCGAGCTGTTTGGCCACGAGCGCGGCGCCTTCACCGGCGCCCACGCCAAGCGCACGGGGTACTTCGGCGAGGCCGACGGCGGCACCCTGTTTCTCGACGAGGTGGGCGAGCTGCCCCTGCCCATCCAGGCCAAGCTCCTGCGCGCGTTACAAGAGGGCGAGATCCAATCCGTCGGCTCGAGCCGCGTCACCAAGGTCAACGTGCGCGTGGTCGCCGCCACCAACCGCGACCTCGCGGCCATGGCCAAGGCCGGGACCTTTCGCGAGGACCTGTACTACCGGCTGGCGGTCGTCGAGCTCACCGTGCCGCCGCTGCGCGACCGGACCGCGGACATCCCGGAGCTCGCCCTGGAGATGACCCGCCGCTGCGCCGAGCGCTTCGGCCTGCCGCGGCTCAGCATCGAGCCAGCGCTGCTCGAAGAGCTGCGCCGCGCCGACTGGCCTGGCAACGTCCGCCAGCTCGAGAACACCATCGCGCGCCTCGCGGCCATGTCCGCCGGCGGCGTGCTCTCCCTGGGCGACTATCGAGAGCAGCGCGCCCCCGGCGCCGCCCCCCCCGTCGTGGCGGATCACGACGACGCGGATGAGCACCCCGCGCCCAGCGCCGATCTGGCCGCCGAGCTGCCCCTGCGCGATCAGGTGGAGGCCTTCGAGCGCGGCGTCATCGCGCGCGTCATGGAGGCCACCGGCGGCAACCAGTCAGAGGCGGCTCGCCGCCTCGGCGTCTCGCGAGTGACGCTCATCGACAAGCTCAAGAAGTACGGCCTGGCGCGGAGGAGCTAGCGCGAGCTGGCAGGGGGCTGTGCGCATCATTGCCTGCTAGGCCTGCTACCGCGAGGTGGCGGATGCTTCGACAGGCGTTGCGACGGGTGCTGCAGGTGGTCCGGCAAGGGCGGCCGACGTAAGAGCGGGTCGACGCCGGTAGCCTCCATCTCGGCGAGGACCCAGCGCTCGATGGCGCTGTGACGGTCGAGGTCGTCCCACTGGCCGCGCAGGGGTGACCGTCGGGATCGAGCGGGGGATCGGCGACAGATGAGAGTGACGAGAGTGGTGAGGGTGGCGAGGGTGGTGTCGGTGTCCGGGGGAACGTGGGCTGCGGGGATGCTGCTGGTGCGGCGGTGAGCGGGGCGGAGGTTGCGGCGGCTGCAGGGGCCGCTGCAGCGTCGGCGCGGCGCTGGATGCGCGTGATGGTGGCGGCGGCGTCCCAGCTATCGACGCGCTCGCCGCGCCAGCGGCACTGGCCGGTGGATGATGTCAGCGGCAAGGCGGCGTTGGCGGCGCGCACGGCATGGATCGCCGGCCAGCCGAGCAGCGGCGGCGCCGGGCGCGGCGGCAGCGGGACGACGGCGCGGCCCTGCGGATCTTCGAAGGCGAGCGCGCCAGTGGCGGACTGCGTGATGCGATAGCCGCGCTCGTGGACGTACGCGTGGTGGAGCGAGCAGAGCAGCGCCAGGTTGGGCAGGCTGGTCTCGCCGCCGTCGGCCCAGTGCTGCAGGTGGTGGCCCTCGAGGAACAGGCGGTGGTCGCAGCCGGGGAAGCGGCAGGTGCGATCGCGCAGCAGCAAGGCGCGCTTGAGGGCGGCGGGGATGGTGCGGGTCTTGCGGCCGATGGCGAGGGGCTCGGTGTTGTCGATGGAGGCGCCGGCCCCGACGGTGGCCGTGATGTTGGCGACGACCAGGCCGCAGTCGCAGGCCAGGCGGCGGGTAGCTTGCGGAGAGAGCGCCAGGTCGGTCTCGACGGTGAGGGCAACCGGCAGCGAGGCGCCACGGTCGGTGAAGGTGGCGGGCGCGATGGCTACATCGGTGGTTGCGGAGATGTCGGCGGTGGAGTCGGCGGTGCTGGTGGCTGAGTCGGTGGTCGCGGCAGATTGCTGCAGCAGCGCCACGGGCACAGTGACGATCAACTCGACGGGAGCACGCTCGGCGCTTGCGCCCCGTGCGTAAGCCTGGACCAGGGCCATCAGGCCATCGGCGCGATTGTACGGGCGGCGCGCGGCGATGGTGGTGGTGGTGAGGCTTCGCGTCTCCGCGGAAACGTCCATCGCTCGCTCGGCAGGTGCGGACACTTCCGCGGAAACGTCCGCAACCTCCGCGGAAGCCGCCGCCGGCTCGCGCGTGCAGTCCACGGCGGCTTGCTGCAGCACTTGAAGCAGCAGCGCGGCCTCGTCGGGGCGCAGGCAGGCCTTCACGCACACCATGCCCGAGGCCGTCGTGGTGTGCGCCACGTAGCGCTCGCTGTCGTGCGGGCGTGTGGCTCGGCTGGCGGCGTCGGCACCGAGCACGCCCACTTTGCGGCACACCGTCTCGAGCTGGCTGGCGGTGCAGTGTTGCGCATAGCCAAGGAGCACCGCCTCGGTGGCGGCCGTGGCCACGCGCGTGATGGCACGAGTCTTGGAATACGAGATCTGCCCGGCGGACAATGCCTCTGATACTCGCGGCAAGGTGTGCAGCGCCCTGGCCACGCGCAGGTGTTCGCGTGCGGTGCCAAGGTCCCAGCCCACCCGCCAGCTCAGCCAGTGCGCGCAGGTGCCAAAGCCCTGGCGGTACCAGCCGCCGGCCGCGTCGAACGTCCGCAGGTCGGCGAGCAAGCGGTGCATGGCGGCGTCCAGGTGGACCGCTTGCTCGGCGATGTGTTCGCCGAGGGCTTGTTAGATGGGCAATGTGCCGCGCGTGGGGCCTCTGGTGGAGAGACTGCAGTGGGTCGGCGGCGCGGAGGGTGTGTTACAGCGGGGTGTGTCAAGAGGAATGTTTGGTTTTGATATGTATATTGGATAGCAGATCTCGAATTGAAAATGAGTCCGGCAGGCGGACGGGAGCGGGTCGGAGCCTGAGATCGAGCGCGCGGAAACCTCCGCGGAAACGTGGTGTGATCCAGGTCGCAGCGCGTTTCCGCGGAGGCCCCGGGGCTGTGGACCGTCAGGGAGTCTTTAATTCAAGGTAGTTACGAGATTTTCCGGCGACCGCTGCCACAGGGCTGCCACGTTTCCGCGATCCAGCTTGATCACGGAGGCACGCAGGTGATGCTGGCGGAGATGGGCGTAGCGCTCGGTCTCCTTGATGGACGAATGACCGAGCATCTCCTGAATGGCCTTCAGGCTGGTGTCACTCTCTGCCAGGTTGCTAGCGAAGCTGTGGCGCAGCGTGTGCCAGCCTGCGGGCGCGATCTTGGCCGCGGTGCAAGCCGCACGCAGCGCCTCGGTGGCGCGGGTTTGGTTGATGTGGCCACCATCCGCCTTGGCAAACACGAACGGGCCGCGCGTGTGCTGGATGCTGCGCAAGATCTCGGCGGTCTCGTCGCTCAGCGGCACCTCGCGAGGCTTTCCGGACTTCGGCGTCGTCAGCACGCCCTTGGTGATGGCCTGGCGCACGACCAGAACCTGAGAGTCCAGATACACGTCTTCCCAGCGCAAGCCGATAAGCTCGCCGATGCGGAGGCCGGTACGAGTGGCCAGCGCGATCATGGGGCGCCACCTGGGCGCCGCTGCAACAAGGATGCGATCGATCTCCTCCAGCGAGAAGAACCGAAACGGGGGGACGGGCACCTTGAGGAACTCGAACTCCGGAAGCTCGTCGAGGAGCTTCCGTTTCCTCGCGATCACCAGCATGCGATGAAACACCTTCAGGATGTTGTTGATGGTCTTGGGGTGCAACGGCTTGTCACAGTTCCGTCCGGACACACGTCCACGCGGCGCCGACGCCATGGCGAGCGTGAAGTCTACCAGCGCAGCATAGGTCACATCGCAGAGACGAAGATGACCAAGCGTGGGGTTGATGTGCAGACGAAAGCTCATCTCGTTGGCGCAGTAGGTGGAAACCTTGTTGACCAAGCGGGACTGCTCGAGGAACGTGACAGAGAACGCGCGAACGGTGGGGATCTCCTTGGGGACGGTGAGAGGTGGTGGTGTTGGTTTGACTTCGCCAGTGGAAAGGACGCGCGCGATGGTCAAGCGCTCCGCTTCCTCAGCCCCCCACCTTGGTATTGGGGAGGCCGCAGGTTGTCGGTACGCCAAAGATTCGCACCCGGCGTCCGTCGGGTAGGCGAAGCATTTTGCGGAAGAACCAATGGCCATTCCGCGTGTCTCGTCGAGCACTCATTTGAAGCTGCTTTCCGACGAGCCCTTGCACGAGGACAACCATAGCGTGAGCGCTGCGCGGGAGAAAAGGATCCGCTTGCCCATTCGACGATGAGGAATCCCGTTGCGCTGGGCGGCGGCATAGATGCTCTTGCGGTCAACGCGCAGGAATAAGGCGACCTCATCGGCCGTCATGACTTCTGGCGAAGGCGAGAGAGAGGGAGCTTGCACGTTGATGCTTCTTTCTTGGGATGGTGAGAAGGGCCGCGCAGTGAGGTGAGGGGCTCCTGATCCGGTGCCCGGTTCAACTCTGGCGTTTGATCCCAGGCGGCAGCGGCACGAGCTGGAAGCGCACGGGCGCGCTGGGTGAGGGCACGGGCTGGCCCTTGGCCTGGACCATGGAGCGCACGTGAGAGATCGCCAGGTCCAGCATGGTTTCCGTTGGGAGCGTACGGGCGGCCTCGATGAGCGAAGCAACGGCCTGCGGATCGATGGGGAGCGCGGGCGGACGGAGGGGAACGGCGGCGCGCATGGGTGCGGTGCGCCGATTGCGGGATTCAGGCTCGAGAGGTTCGGCGTGCGGTGCATCGGCGGCGACCTGGTGCGCGTCGGGCGCGACAGGCGCGCTGGGCGCTGCGGGTTCGTCGGGCACGACGGGCGCTCTGGGCGCCGCGGGATCCGCGGACGCGACGGGGGCAGAAGACGCGGCGGGCGCAGGCTCGACGCGAACGATCGGCAACGGCTCGCCGGGCTGGGCCTCCACCGTGGGGGCCGGCAGGGGCTGGCCCTCCTGGGCTTCGAGGGCAGCGATCAACATGCGGCACACGTCCGCGGCGGCGGCGCGTTGCTCGCGGGAAGAGCCGGGCGCAATGGCCGCGGCGAGCACGGAGAGGGGCTCGGTCATGGAGGTGACTCCTTGGTGATGCGCGCCGACGCAATGCCGCGCGCGAACTCGAGACGAAAAGGGGCGGCGCTCGAATCGAGCCCCGCCCCGGGCTGACTCACTCGCTGGGCTGACGAGCTAGAACGGCGCTTCTTCTCGCTCGTCGGGCTCGTCGTGATCGCTGGGATCGTCGGGCTGTCCGATCACGTTGTCGCGCGGGCGCAGCTCCTGGATCATCCGAGCTTCTTCATCGAGCGCGCGCGAGGGCGCGGTGAGCTTCACGGCAACATCGACGCGATGCCGGGGATAGGTGAGGCCCGGATCGTTGGCGCTGTACTGGCCACGCCAGAAGGTCTTGCGCCGGTTCCATCCCTGGAAGTGGCGGGTCAGGGTCTCGTACAGTCGCCCCGCCTGCGACTGACCGACGTACACGATCTCCGGACTGTCGCCATCGCTGGCCAGCTCGCGGATCACGTACACGCCGGACTTGCCGCGCAGCGCGCGCACCCATTCGGGGTAGCGCTCGCCTCGAGAACCGACAGGCTGAAACTGAAACGGGGCGTTGCGCGGCGAGGCGCTGGGCATCGTGACCGGTCCCTGCAGCTTCGCGCCCCCGGAGGAGCCGGGTGCCCCGCCTTTGGGGCCCGGACCGTAGCCACCCGCCGCGCCGCCCTGCTCATCCGGGCTGCGGACCATGGCCCACGAGCGCATGAGCGGCTCCGGATCTACGGCGTCGCGCGGCCCGCCGAGCCAGATGGCAAAGTGCAGGTGCTTGAGGCCGTTGCCGTCCTTCGGATCCGCGCCGATGATGCCCAGCGGTTGACCGGCGATCACGCGCTGCCCGCTGCGCCCGCGCGCCGTGGGCTGGAGCAGGAGCGTTTGCAGATGGGTGTAGTAGGTGGCGATCTTGCCAAGCTCCCCATGATCGAGGACCACCGAGAACCCGCGCGGGGTCCAGCCGGCAGACCAGACCTTGCCATCCGCGGCGGCGAGCGCGAACACGCCTTCCGGCAGCACGAAGCCCTTGGAGCCGTTGGGCGAGCGCACGGGATACGGATCCGACGGCAAGCGGCGAAACATCACGTCTGCGCCTTCATGCTGCTGGGTTCCGCGCGGGGTGCCCCAGCCGCTGGAGATCACCGGCTTGCGGCCACGCCAGATCGGCACCGGCCAGACCCAGCGGCCCGGGAGCGAGGACATCGGCGGCCTGCCGTTGTTCGGCTTGGAGCTTGCCGGCGGTGCCCCGGAGGGCGGGGCCCCAGCGGGCGGAGCTCCCGGCGGGGCTCCTGCCGGTGGATTCCCGGCAGGAGCCCCAGACGAAGCCGCCGACTTGCGCCGCGACTGCTCCATGAGCACCGCGGCGATGGCGCTGCCAAGCAGGACCGGAACCATCAGGTCCGTCATGGCTAGGCCACCTCCGGCGCGGCCGGCGCCGGAAGGTGGGGCTGGTGGGAGTGGTGGGGCTGGTGTTGCGGCGGAGCATGAGGTAGGCGGCCAGCAAGCCACCGCCCACCCAGAGCGGACCGACGCCGAAGATGGAGCGGAACAAGCCGCCCACCACGCTTCCCGCCCCGGTCACCACATCGCGCGCCACCTCACCGGCACCGGTGGCCACCTTGCCCAGCGTGTTCGGCAGCTCGGTGACGCCCACCTTGATGGAGTCGGCGATCTGTTCGGCCTTCCCGGGCGCCCGCGAGGCCACATGAACCTGAGTGGCCACGGTGGACAGGGTGCGCCAGAAGGCGTTGTTCTTGAGATACACCGCCGACGGGTCGCCGCGCTTGGCGAGCGCTTCCACGTCGGCGCTGGCGGCGGCCCACTTCTTCGCCACGCCCTCGTGGCCAATGATCTTCTTGGCGTTGCCGAGCTGGTGCCCCCAGAAGTCGCGGAGCTGGATCACGTCGGCGTTGGTGGTGCGGGGGATGTTGCGATCTCCCCCGGTCATCCCGAGCTCCGGAGCGAGCCGATCGGCGCCGCGCTTGCCCTGCAGAAGGCGAACGTGCGCGAGATAGAGGTCATCGAAGGCGGTGATGCCCTCGAACGGGCCAAAGGGGACGTCTCGCGGAATGCCATTGCGCGGCGAGTCCCCCACTGCGCACGCGGCCACGTGAACATGCGCGGCCACCTCGGACAGGGCACGCCAGAAGGCGTTGTTCTTGGGATACTCTGCGGCCGGATCTTCCTCCGCCAGCGCGTGGACGTCGGCGCTCGCGGCCCGCCACCTGCGCTCCACGTCGTAGCCGACGGTCTTCGCGGCGTGGTCGAACTGGTGGCCCCAGAAGGCGCGGAGCTGCTTCACGTCGGCGTTGGTGGTGCGCGGGATGGCGCGCTCCCCGCCGATCATGCCGGGCTCGGGCAGAAGCCGGTTCGTGCCCCGCACGACCTGCAGAAGGTGGAGCTGCGCCAGGTAGAGCGCATCAAAGGCGGTGATGCCGTCGAAGGGCCCAAAGGGGACGTCTCGCGGAATGGTGTGGCGCAGCGGCCGACGGAGGGCAGAGAGGACCTGTTCCCACTCGCCCCGCGTGGGGAGCCTGGCGGCGGAAGCGGAGAGATGAACGGCCGCGGTGAGGATGTGAGACCAGAAGCGGCGGTTCTCGGTGTACTCGCCGTGGGGGAGCGCGGCGCCCCAGCGCTGCAGATCGGCGAGGCACGCGCGCCAGCTCTGATCGAGCAACGCCGATCCGTACGGGTCTTCCGCGACCAGGCGGCGCACGTGCGGATCGAGGAAGTCGACGATGGCGAGCGCATCCGCGCCGGTGGTGCGCGGCCAGCGCTGCGGATGGCCCGGGTGCGCTGCCTCGAGCGCGCCGCGCGCGTCCTCGGCGCCGCGCTTGATGGTGATGAAGCCATCCGACCAGTCACGAATGGAAGAGATCGGCAGACAGGACATGTGATGTCTCCTTGCGTTGCGTGAACGGAGGTGAGGTGAACGGAAGTGAAGTGCGGAGAGAACAGATCGGGGGCCGGAGTCGCGCGAGCGCGGGTCCACCGGCCGAGGTTGTCGGGTTGCTCGTGTCTGCGTTCGCGACGCGAGCCCTGCGCGACATCGCGCGGGTTCGCATCGGTCACATCGGGCCGCTCGCGGGAGCGGGCCGTTTGGTCAGTCGCTCGGGCTAGTCGTCGTCGCTCTCGTCGTCTCTCGTCGTCTGGCGGCGCTCGTCGCTACTCGCCGTTACTCATCGGTGCGAGGCCTGGGGCGCTCGCTCTTGAGCCGCTGGCGCTTCGGGTCACCGCCCTGCGGCGGCTGCCGATACTTCGGTGTCGTCGACTCTTCCGGGACACCTAGCAGGCGCTGCAAGCCATGGAGCAAGCCGCCAGAAGGCGGCGGCGTCGGTGGCGTGTCGCTCGACTCCCCCCGATACACCGGGGGCGTCTCGGTCCACATCCAGCCCACGATCCGCCCACCTCCAAGGGCCGGCTGGCCCTTTCCTCGGTAGCTCTGCTCGCTCATGGCTAGCCAACCAACTTCCCGATCAGGCTCCCCAGGGTGCGCACCTGCTCGTCACGCTTGGCGTGACCAGCGAGCGCGCTCTGATAGGTGATCAGGTTGGCGAAGTTGTCGCCGACATCGGGAACCGCGGTGGGCGCCGTGGGCAGCTTCTGCGCCGCGGCGTACACCTGCGTGCCCAGCTCCACCAACTGGCCCAGGGTGATCTTGCCGAACATCGCCTGCAGCACCGAGGGCGTCTCGCCGTACATGCCACCGACGTAGGGCATGGCCGGCGCGCCGTAGGGCTGCATGCCGTAGGGCTGCATGCCGTAGGGCTGCGCGTACGCCGGCTGCGCATAGGCCGGCTCGCGGTACGGCACCGGCGACATGCCGTAGGGGGCCTGCGGCCCGCCAAACGGCGGGTACGCGGGCATGCCGTAGGGCTGCTGCATGGGAGGCTGCGCCACCGGCGCCGCGGCCTGCGGTGCCGGCACGAGCTGCGCGGGCGGCGGGGCCACGATCACCTGACGAGAGATCGGCACCGGCGCGGGCGGGCGAGTCGGGCGCCGCGCGTTGCGGCCGTCCATGTAGTAGTAGAAGTCATTCTCATCCATGGGTGTTCTCCTGGTTGGTCTTGTTGAAGCCGCTTGATCCCGCGCTCGCGCGGCTCCGACCCCCGATCTGTGTCAACTACGCGCGGCGCTAGGCTGCGTCCTGGTACGCCTCTCCTTCGAGCGCCATCCGCATGCGCGCCCGCTCCAGGGCGGCTTGCAGCGCGCCGCTCTCGACGTCCGCGCCGTTGCGCTTGGCCACCTGCGCGGGGGCCGGCGGGGCGACCTTGCGCTTGTCGAGCATGAGAAGGCCGAACTGCGCCCCGGCCGCGGACATCACGCTAGAGCCGATGTTCCGCGTCACCTCCCCATCGCCCTTCCAGGCCAGGTCGGCGCCCGCCAGTGCCAGCGCGCCGGAGATGGTCTCGGGCTTCCATCCCTGGTTGGCCAGGAACGCGCCCATGGTGGTGGTGACCGCTGCGCCCATCGCGGCGTGGGCGAGGCGCTCGCCGGGCCCGTAGTCCTCCTCGGAGGAGCCGAGCCGGTGAACCCGCGCCACCGGCAACTCCACCCGCGCCGCGGTTGCGGTAGCTGCGGCGCCGGGGCCGCGCGTTTCGATGCTTGGGCTTGTGCTTCTTTGCAATGGTCCAGATTTCCTTTCATGCCGCCGAGGCGGCCGAGACAGGTTGGCCGGCGCGCGTGGCAGCGCGCCGCCGGGCGTAGGCCGGGCGAATCCCCGGCCCGCGCGCACGGGAGTTGGTGGTGGAAGAGGCAGGCGCCGCGGCGGCATCAGGGGCAGCAGTGCGTTCGCCTTCCTCGCTCGTCTGGCTCGCCGAGAACGGCGAGGCGTACGAGCAGTCATCACAGGCCCCGTCGCAGCGGCCCGTGCTCGATGCCCCTTCGTGCATCGGGTCGGGGTACGAGAGCCCCACGGTCTGCGCCACGTCGCGCAAGCGGCGCACAGTCGTATGCACCGCATAGCCAGCGACCGAGGGCGCGCAGCGCTCGGCCTCGAACGCGCCCAGCAAGATGCCCAGCGCCGACAGCAGATCGCTCACGCGCATCGCAGAGGGCGCCCCGGAGATGCGGCGGCGGGAGAAGTCGCGCAGGTGCTCGAGCGCCGCGACATCCTCGGGGAAGTCGCTCACGCGAGCGCAGGCGTGCTCGATGGCGCACTCGATCGCGTCAACGAGCACGGAGCGGAACGCGCGCCACTCGGGTTCCGCGTCCATGGCGCAGGAGCAAGCGGGAGGCGATGGAAGAGGCGCGCTCTTGGTCGCGCGAACGGTGGCAGAGGGACGGAGCTTCATGAGGATTCCTTTGCAAGCAATGCAGCGGCGTGGGCGCACAAGGCCCTTGCCTGTTGGGGCGTCGCCTCGCGCGCGCGAGCGGCGGCGGAGCGGCTGAGTAGTTGTGGAGTAGCTAAGAGAAGGGGTGGAGGAAAGAGGAAAGACAGCGACGAACGTGAAGCGGCCGGCTGGCCGGGCTAGTACAGGCCCTCTCGCTCGAGGGGCAGCGCGGAGCCTTCGGCGAACGTGCGCGGGTCGTAGCCTTCCGCCTGTAGCTCTTTCTCGACAGCGCCGAACAAGCTCGGCGGAACGCCCATGCTGGCGAGCTTGGCGCGCAAGGCGGTAAGCCCCACGTTCACTCCGACGCGACCGGCGACCCCAGCCAGCGCAGACGCCCACGGCGCGGGGCGCAGCGTGTAGCCGCCGATCCGCAGCGACGCATTGCGCTTACTGCGGGCGAGCGCCTCATCCGCCAGCTCGGCCAGCGCCTGGGCAGTGGAGCGCACCACCATCAGCGCGCGCGGCCCATAGCGGCGCGCCACCTGCTCCGAGAGGGTGAGCAACCAGGCGATGCCGTCGACATCGCGCACGGTCGCGGGCGGCTCGCCCTCGTTCACTAGCCGCCGCAAGACCTCGCGTGCCTCGCTCACCCGCGAAGGGCCGTTGCGATAGGTCTCGGCGCCCAGCTCCGCGAGCTGCGTGGTCCACTCGATGGCGTCCAGCGGCGAGATGGACACCGGCCCCGGCGACTGCAACGCCACGCCATAGGCCAGGCCGTTGCGATGCACGCGCGGATCCAGGATCACCGGCTCGCCGTTCTCCAGCGGGAACGTGTGCATGCCGATCGGCGTGTCCAGCGTCGCGAGCTGCCGCACCGGTGCCGGATCGATCAGCTCCGCCACCGCCACATAGAGCGCGGCGCGCTCCACGCAGTTGGGATCGGGCGCCGGCAACCGGAGCCGCTGCGGCGGCGCGCATGCATGAACCTTGGGGCCATCCTTGGCCGCGCCGTTGTCATCGCGCTGCGGCAAGCCCCGGATCCACGCGGCCAGAGACTCCGTGGTCGCGTGCTGCCGGGCGATCTCGGCGAGCACTGGATCCGCGGTCGCCACCATCTCCGCGGCGACTTGTCCGATGTGGCCCAGGCACGTCGCATCGTTGAACGGATGGGCGATCACGAACCACCTCCGGACGTGGAAGGCGAGGACGGGTTGAGGGCCTCGGTGCTGGCGCTGGTGCCGTGGAGGAGGCCGCGGATCCGTTGGACCGCGGCCGGCACCGCCAGCGCCGCCAGCTCCTGCAGCCACGTGCGCACGTCCGCGGGCGACAGCTCCGACACCAGGGCTTGCGCCAACGCGCGCTCCTCCAGGGTCAGCGCCTGCTGGATGGCCACAAAGTGCGCCATGACCTCGGGCGCCATCGGCTCGGCGCTCGCCGCGGTGGGGGCGACGGCCTGGGTGGCCTGGGCGCTGCTGGGCTCCGCTGCGGTCGGCGACGGCGCGCCATCGCGCGCGGCGGTCGTGGGCCGCGCTGCTGGTGCCGCGGGCACCGTCCCAGCCGCCGCGGCACCGCCGGTGCCTCGCGAGGTCAACGCCATCACCAGCGCCGGCAGCGTCTGCGCCACCACAGCCGCCAGATCGGTGCCCTGCTTGGGCGCCGCGTGGGTGGGCTCGTCCTCTTCGAGGCCCTCGCCGTCGTCGTTGTCGTCGTCCACCGCCATGGGCGGGCGGGCAGGCAACCCCGCGCCATCCGCCGCGCGCAACAGCCCTGCCGCGGAGTCCATCATCGCCGGGAACTGCGAGATCACGGACTGCGCCAGCGACGTATTGAGCCGCGCCAGCTCCACCAGCGCGCTCTCCAGCGGCGTGGCCCGCGCCGGCTCGTGCGCCAGGGCCGGGGCCGGCGGCGCCTCCGCGTGGACGTACAGATAGGCCGCCTGCGTCTCGCCGATCGGCTGCTGCCGATCATCGATCGGATCCAGCCGGTACCGGCCCGGCGTCTTCGCCTCCCGGCGCAGATCGTTCAGGTCGGCATCCACCGGCAGCACCAGCGGCGCGCCATCCGCGCCATACACCACCTCCGGCGCCCCCTTGGGCTTCATCCTCCGCACCCGCCAGCCCGCCGCCGTCGGCGGCAATGAGAACGGCTCCCCGCTCAGGTTGAACGCTAGATCAGACATCGGCTTTCGTGACCTCCTACTAATGTTCTTGGAAGCCGAAGCCGAAACTTAGAGTCCCTCCGAAATATTTCTTCGCCGCGCGCGCTAACCCTCCGGATCTGGTCGCGAAACGCCATGCATTTTCTTCGCGGCGCAATTGGGCCAAGATCTCAGGGGCAAGTCGCGGGACATGCCCGGAACATGGCACCCGAGATGGCCAGGGATTTCCGGCCGGGATGGCGCCGGCTGGGTGCGACTGCGACGATGGCAAAGGTGCGCGCGTGCCCGCGGCACTTGCTATGCAGCGTAGAATTGGGGCTACTCGTCGTTCGATGCCAGCCAGAGGCGCAGCTCTTCAGGAAAGGGCATTCGCATTGCGTCCGCCATCGCAACCGCACGCTTCAGGTAGCTCTGGGCCGCTGCCAGGTCATCTGCGCTGCCACGATGGATCAGGAGTCCGGCGGTGTTCGCTAGCCCAACGACAAGATCGCGGCCACCCAGGCGCTCAAACAGCGGCAACGCCTCTTCGCGGCGGATGCGCAAGCCCTCGTCCAGCTCCCCTCGCGCCACCAGGATGTCGGCGATCTGCCCCATCGTCACCGCCTTCGACCGCACATCGCCCAGGCGCTCGTAGACCGGCAACTCCTCTTCGCGGCGGATCCGCAAGCCCTCGTCCAGCTCCCCTCGCGCCACCAGGATGTCGGCGATCTGCCCCATCGTCACCGCCTTGGACCGCACATCGCCCAGGCGCTCGTAGACCGGCAACTCCTCTTCGCGGCGGATCCGCAAGCCCTCGTCCAGCTCCCCTCGCGCCACCAGGATGTCGGCGATCTGCCCCATCGTCACCGCCTTCGACCGCACATCGCCCAGGCGCTCGTAGACCGGCAACTCCTCTTCGCGGCGGATCCGCAAGCCCTCGTCCAGCTCCCCTCGCGCCACCAGGATGTCGGCGATCTGCCCCATCGTCACCGCCTTCGACCGCACATCGCCCAGGCGCTCGTAGACCGGCAACTCCTCTTCGCGGCGGATCCGCAAGCCCTCGTCCAGCTCCCCTCGCGCCACCAGGATGTCGGCGA
The DNA here is from genome assembly GCA_016706545.1 of Myxococcales bacterium. Lineage (GTDB taxonomy): Bacteria > Myxococcota_A > Polyangia > Haliangiales > Haliangiaceae > JABFXX01. The sequence goes on along the minus strand of JADJJK010000045.1, from coordinate 23,227 downwards.
TCTTCCCCATCGTCACCGCCTTGTTCCGCACAGCGCCCAGGCGCTCGTAGACCGGCAACTCCTCTTCGCGGCGGATCCGCAAGCCCTCGTCCAGCTCCCCTCGCGCCACCAGGATGTCGGCGATCCTCCCCAACGCCACCGCCTTCGACCGCACATCGCCCAGGCGCTCAAACAGCGGCAACGCCTCTTCGCGGAGAATGCGCAAGCCCTCGTCCAGCTCCCCTCGCGCCACCAGAATGTCGGCGATCTTCCCCATCGTCACCGCCTTCGACCGCACATCGCCCAGGCGCTCGTAGACCGGCAACTCCTCTTCGCGGCGGATGCGCAAGCCTTCGTCCAGCTCCCCACGCGCCACCAGGATGTCGGCGATCTTCCCCATCGTCACCGCCTTCGACCGCACATCGCCCAGGCGCTCGTAGACCGGCAACGCCTCTTCGCGGAGGATGCGCAACCCCTCGTCCAGCTCCCCGCGCGCCACCAGGATGTCGGCGATCTTCCCCATCGTCACCGCCTTCTCCCGCACAGCGCCCAGGCGCTCGTAGACCGGCAACGCCTCTTCGCGGCGGATGCGCAACCCCTCGTCCAGCTCCCCTCGCGCCACCAGGATGTCGGCGATCTGACCCATCGTCACCGCCTTCGACCGCACATCGCCCAGGCGCTCAAAAAGCGGCAACGCTTTTTGGCGGAGGATGCGCAACCCCTCGTCCAGATCCCCGCGCGCCACCAGGATGTCGGCGATCTTCCCCATCGTCACGGCCTTGGACCGCACATCGCCCAGGCGCTCGTAGACCGGCAACGCCTCTTCGCGGAGGATGCGCAAGCCCTCGTCCAGTTCCCCTGCGCCACCAGGATGTCGGCGATCTGCCCCATCGTCACCGCCTTCGACCGCACATCGCCCAGGCGCTCGTAGACCGGCAACGCCTCTTCGCGGCGGATGCGCAAGCCCTCGTCCAGCTCCCCTCGTGCCACCAGGATGTCGGCGCCAAGCCCTGCGGCCAGCGCGCGATCTCGTTCTCCATCGCCTTCCTGCCTCACGATCTCCGCGGCCTGCAACACCTCCGACAGCTCGCCAACCTGCGAGGCTAGCTGCGCCCAGGCCCAGGCAACCTTTGCTCGTGCTGGATGAAGCCGCTTGCTCGCCCGCCGTGCCGCATCAAGCCACGGACGGACGGGTCCATGGCTTGAGCCATACTCCCAGCACCGTGGGAGAACCTTGGTCAGCGATTCGTCATCGGCTTCCGCAAGCCACCAGTGAACCGCAGAGCTTTCACGCGAAAGCACTGCCCAGCGCTCGCTACGGCTTTCGGGATTGCCATCTGCGTGCTTAGCCACCCAGAAAGTGATGCGCTCATCGATCGGCCCTCGGGCATGTTTGGTGCGAAGGAACTCCGCGACCAAAGGATGGACAGACCACGCACCATCGGGGCGTTCCTTCGCCTCAACTCGCCGCACCAGTGACAGCGCGGTCGCTGCCTGCAGGAATGGTCCAATCTCATCGGCCGGGACATCAACGATGGCGGCCCCCAGCGAGCGACCAAAGCCCACAAGCGGAGCCCATCCCAGCGCGGACAGCGCTGCATCCCAGTCCTTGCCACGCTTCGTCGCCTCCGCGAGGAAGAGACTCCTCGAGATCTCGAACGCTACCGCGACGATGCCGCGACTTCGCCCCTTCGAGGTGGGATCCACGGGGTCTACTGGTGGCAGGGCCAGAAGGCGAGATCGAAACTCTCCAAGGAAGTCTTCTGCTGTGTATCCAGATCGTAGATACCCCGCTGCAAGATGTATCGCGAGCGGAAGGCCGCCCAACTCCGAGGCCAAGCCCCTCATCTGGGCTTCACTCGGTGCGTCGCCTCCCAGCTCCTTGCGAAGGAGGGCAACGGACGTATCCGCGTCGAGGCTTTCCACCTCCACCCGCTGCCATCCCGACCCCGGCGTGGTTCCCAGCGCCATGTAGCGCCCCGTGACGATCGCAGGCCGCTGCGGCAAGCTCCCAAGCAACTCCCCCACCAAGGTGGCGGCCTCTCGACCATCCACGTTGTCGATGTGGACCAGGATCTCGCGCTCGTTCAGCACCGTGGCAAGCTCCTTGGGCGGGATGCGGTCCACATCGAAGCCCGCCTGACGCGCGATCTCCAGCAGACCATGAGCCGCGGTCGGCGGGTTCGCCGGATCCAGCACCCAACGGCAGATCGTGCCGAAGCGCACGCGGTTCTTCGCGCAGAACTGCTCCACCAAGAAGCTCTTGCCGACGCCTGCCATCCCCTGCACCGCGACAACAGCGACGCGAGCACCGGCTCCCGCGCGCATCGCCTCGTCGAGCTTCCTCAGCTCTGCGCCGCGACCTACAAACACCTCGCTTGACGCCGGCATCCACGGAGGGACTCGAGGCGCTTCGCCTCGCACTTGCCAGCCATGCGCCAGACGCTCTAGCTCCAGCCTGCCTCCACGAGCGCTCTTGTACAGCAGCCAGTCATCTCCCCAGAACAGCCCGTTCCGATCCGCCCACCCGCGGAAGCGAACGCTCACCCGCCCCGGCCGGCCGGTATCGTCGCTCAGCTCCACATCGAGCATCTGGCAGGCGTTGGGATATCGATGCTGCTCGTCTCCCTCGTAGAGACAGCCCGCCGCGAGCACAAGCAGGGCATGGTCTGGGCTGGTCCATGGCTCCACCATCGGCTCGTGCTGGTGCCCGTGTAGCAGCAGGTCCACGCGGTCCGCCATGAGCCGCGGAGCGCGGTCCCCATCCGCAAGGTCTGCAAAGCGATGGTGCATCAATGCGAGGCGAAAGCCAGGCAGCCCGACGCCTTCGTAGTCAGCCGTGACTAGTTCAATCTGGTGTTCGGTCAGCCACAGCTTGCCGGTGTCACTCTCGTCACCCGCAAGCCACGAGGTATCGAGCCCGATGATCCATAGCGTCGTGTCGAGCCCATCGAGCGGCACTCGGACCTGATAGCCAAGACGCTTGTGACGATTCTGCCACGGGGCCAGTTCACCGCGGCCTAGGTCTACGGTCACCGCGTGCCAAAAGCTCTCCTGACGATGGAGAACCGCATCCCGCCAGTCATCTTCGAACCCAGGAGGTGGACTGCCCCCAGCCATCCAGTCGGAAGCCCGTAGCCCGCCCTGTGCCATCTTCTCTCGCAACGCTTTCCAACGCTCTTCCTCGGTCTTCCGCGCGATGTCGTGATTGCCGGGCACCACGAACAGCCGTTCTATCGGAACCCCGAGCACCGCACATGTGCGCCGCAGAAACTCCACGCCCATCGTGTAGTCGGTCCCATGCCCCCAATCCCCCAGGTCCCCGGTGAACACCACCAAGTCCACCGCGGTACCATCGGCTCGCAGCTCCGCAAGGTTGTCCTCCCACTCTTTTCCCAGTACCCGACGGCGCGATGGAGCTTCGCGTGCCGCGCGCTCGGCCTGCGGGCCGTTCGTACTGCGGGCATGGAGATCCGAAATGTGAAAGATGCGAACCCTCCGCCCCATGGCCCATCGTATCGCTGCCTACCTGACAATGAAAGCGCGAGCCGGGCGCGAAAGGCACAAGGACCCCTCACGCCGCGCACTGCGCCGCTCCGCTCCCCTCCGGCCAGATCATGCTGATGACCGTGCCCAGCTCCGGCGACCCCGCCGCGTGCTCCACCATGACGCTCTCGCTGGGCGCGTCCACCCAATCCGCCGCGGCCACGCGCTGCGGCTGTTCGGGCGCGCGGCCCGTGGTGAAGAACGCCCCGGCGGCGGACGTCTGCGCCACGGTGCGCCCGCGCGTGATGGCGTGCGGGAACGTGTCCGTCACCGCTGCCCACTGGACCACTTGCTTGCGCGAGAGCACCGCGGCGCATGGGTGAGTGGTCAGCTCCACGAAGCGGATGGCGCTGGCCAGGATGGAGACGCCAAGCTCCTGCGAGATCTGCCGCGGCACGTCGAGCCCCACCGGGCCCACCTCGCAGCGGTGGCGCAGCCAGGCCGCAGGCATCAGCAGCTCGGCGGCGAAGGCGTTGGCCTCTTCTTCGTGGTCGCGCTCCTGGGCAGGCACGGGCGCGCCCTTCGCCGCGGTGACCGCCTGCGGGGTTGGGTGCCCCAGCACCAGGTGCCCCAGCTCGTGCGCGATGCTGAACCGCTGCGCCGCCAGGTCGGTCACATGGTCGGCGAGCAGGATTTGCACCTTTCGCCCACGGCGCACGAGCTGCGCAAGCGCGCCGTCGATGCGCGCCACGTCGATCGTGGCCCCGCAGTGCGCCGCGATGACCTCCAACCGCAGGTGCTCGGAGGCGCGCACCCCGCATCGCCGGTGCAAGCGCCGAGCCTCCATCCGGGCGGAGCTGAGCCCCTCGCGCCGCCTCAAGGCTTGCTCTCGGACGCCTCGGCATCGCGCTCCAGCGTCGTGAGCGTGAGCCGTAGATCATCGTCGGTCAGCTCGCCCACGTTGCGATACGCGAGCTGAAGGTCTGTCGCGGTCAGCGCCACTTGCAAGCGGGCCACCAGCTCGCCGCGCGTGAGCGTGCGCAGCCAGGGCAAGATCTCGATGCGGCTGGGAGCCTTCACCGGCCCCGCGAGCTGCGTTACCCGCGCGCGGCGCAGCGCTGCGACCTGCGCGCGTTCGCTCTCGGCGAGCCGCTCCGCCCAGAGAGCTTCTTCGTGATGGCCTTCGTCACGTTCGGTGTCCAGCAGGTCCGCGTCATGCAGGAGCGCATCAAAGATCGCCCTGGCCTGGTCTTGGTTCTTGCTCATGGCTCTGAGGTCTCCTCGCGAAGGGCTTCGCTGGCTCGCTTCACCTGGCGAGCGTGCCAGCACAGGCGCGCTCGCACGCGCTCGTAGGTCATGGACGACAGGTTTGCAATGGACAGGATGTCCGCCTTGGTCTGCGCACCCTCGTCATAGGCGTGCAAGATCTCCAGCGCTTCATGGTCGCCGTGGCGGGTGAGCCGCTCGCGAAGCTCAGCCAGCAGGCGCACGCCGCGCTCGCTCTCGGCCTCGGCTTGCTCGCGGTCCCAAGCTGAATCGTCCGTCAGCTCAGGAGCCCTGGCCTCGTCGAGCCAGACGGTTCGCTGCCGCTGCCGGCTCTCGTCGCGCGCGCGCCAGCGGATCGCATCGATGATGTGCGCCTCCAGCGGCTTGCTCTCCGGGTCCCAGGCCAGCATGCCCATGCGAGTATCCGCCAGCGCGTCTTGCACCAGCTCACGCGCCCGCAGCTCGCCGCCCATGCCGCCGCACTGCGCGATCCATTGCGCACACCGCGTGGCTACCGGCAGGCACCGCCGCAACATCGGCGCAGTTGCCTGGGCCTCGTACGCATCGAGCCAGCGCTCATCCGGGCAGAACGCCGCCGGCCGGCGTGCCGTCTCGTGTGCTTCGTGTCCCCGCTCCCCAACCCCGCCCCCCGGTGCCGTTCGCCGCGGGGGAAAGACTTCCTCGGTCACTTGGGTTGCACGGTCGTTCATACGCTCCCTTCGGTTGCTGCTGGCCGGCTCATCGGCCCTTTCCAAGTAGGACGCAGGCGGTTCGCTCCATCGAGCTTGGCGCGAACATTCGTTACCTCTCGCCACCAGCACCGGCACCGACTCGCCACGGCGCGCCCTTCCGTTTTGGGGAAGGGCTCGTAAGAACGGCGCGCCCTCTCGGCCGGGCGCGCTGTGAGTTGCGAAGAATTCTTCTTGAACCAGGAGGCGAAGATCGAGCCACCCTCGCGCTTGGCATGCCGCACATTCGCGCGGATGTCGGTGTAGCCACGGAACCCAGCGCGGTGATGGACCAAGGTGGACGAAGCACCCCGATCCATCGTAGCGAGCGCCACAAGTTGATCTTTGGGTGTCGTATGCGTCGAACGAGATTTCTGATCGATGCATCCGGAGGATTCCCCATCAAAAACAAAATCCTAGATCACCGATCCGGATCTCTCCAAAGGCGTGCGAAAACCTGGAGCGATGGCCAAGCGAGGGGAGGAAGGCTCCAGGGGGGAATCGCTCAGCCTGGGCGAACGGCGAGCGTTCCAGGCGGGCGCAGTGCCGGGCAAGGTGACCCGCGCGGGTCTGTCAGGCCCGGAGGGGGCCGCAGTGGCCGCAGGTTCAAGGGGCGCCAGCGAGCTCACTGCCAGCGCCCTGGCCGGGCCGCCCCTGGCGACGCCGATCGGCGCGTGGGAGGGTGACAGCTTCATGCAGGCGCTCGGACTCGCGCCAGACGATGCGCGATGGAGCGAGGACCTGGCGCCTGCCGGGGCGCTCGCCCTGGGCCATGGCGAAGGACCCAGCGGCGCCACCAGGCGCTCGCCAACTGGTGCGCCCGGTCAGCCGGTGCCGGCGGCGGCTCCCCTGGATCTCTCGCCCCTCCCGCCTCGCGGTGCAGGCGCGCCCACGGCCACGATGCACGTGCGCGCGCTCGACGCCTCCGGATCGCTCCTGGACGAATGGATCGGCCCGGCCTACTTCACCGGCGCCCTGCCCACCAGCTACCAGGCGACGCGCACCACGCGGGGATGGACCTGGACGCGCGACGGCGAGCCGTCCAGAGATGGCGCCAGGCTCAAGATCAACAGCGATGCGCGCGGTCAGGTTGGGCGCACGCTGGGCGAATGGGCACCACGTGCGGCGCGCGCGATCACCTGCGATTTCGCGGCGCGCACGGCCCCGTTTGCGGCTGACGCCAGCCCGCTCCCCACAGACGGCGCATCCCGCGCCACCATGCCCCCGGCGGCCCCACACGAGGCGGACGGCAACGCGCCGATCCTTGGCGAGCTAGGGGCCGCCTTGGATCTGGAAGGCCCGGAGCCCTCTGGGACCTTCCGCACGCACGGGGCCCTGACCGTGCTGGACGAGGCGCGCAGCTCGACTATCTCTCTTGGCCCGCGCGGAGTCAGCACGGTGCGCGTGCATGGCGCCCCGGCCGAGTACCTGTATCGCATCACGCCGCAGACCAGCCCGCGGCAGCGCGTCTTGCAGATCACGGCGACGTATGACGTGGGGATCGAGACCCACCTAGACCCGACCTCGCCCATCGAGCTAGTCCCGCAGGTGCGCCGCGTGCCCCGCGCCGAGCTGGAGACGCTGCGCGCTGCCGATGGTGGCGGTGGTCCCAACGCGCTCCGCGTTCGACGGCCGGAGATCTCCGCCACCGGCGACGCCTGGCGCGCCCAGCTCCGCCTGGGCGCTAGCGAGATCCGGATCACCGCGCTAGGGCAAGGCGCTCGCTTTGCGTACTGGGTGGATCCGGACTGGCGAGGCACCGATCGGTTGGTGCATGTCGTCGCCACACCGGGCGTGCGGATCGACGAAGCGGGCAACCCCAGCGCAGCGCCCGGTGCGGATCCGCGGCGACTCGTCGCCAGTCGCTTCTACGTTCAGGATCCAGCCCGCGTGCCGCAGCAAGGCGAGCCGATCGACCCCAGCCAGTTCGTGGGCATCGAGCGGCACGACAACACGCCTCCGGAGATCTTGCCGCATCCTCGCAACCGGAACGCCTTCCAGGTCGCCACCAGCGGCACCGGCGTCACGGTGCGCGATCTGTCCTCTGGCGCCGCGCTGCGCATCTTCGCGGCAGATCCGACGATCGGCGCGCGATTCCGCCACGAAGTAGACGGGAGGCAAGTGCGGGTGCTCGTGGGCCAGGGAACCCGAGTGGAGATCGAACAGGCGCGCATGCTGCCAGCGACGCCGATGGAAAAGCAGGATCCGTTCTTCGACTTCGGCCAGGTGGACTTCCAGATCTACGAGGTCACCAACGACAACTTCCCACCGCACGGGACGGCCCTTTCCATGGCCACGCTCGAAGCCCACGGACGTTCGCGCGGGCCGGATCTCGTGGCGTGGGTGAAGCCGCAGAAGTCTCCGGAGCAGGTCGCCATGGAAGCGCTCTTGGATGCCGGGAGTTCCGTGACGCCGGGCATGGGCGACGTGCTCGATCTGGCGGACGTCGCGTCCATGGCGACGATGGGCACGGACAAGTGGGGGAACGCGCTATCGCTCGGGGAGAAGATCGCGATCATGGTGGCGGCCGTGCTGCCGCTGGTCACCACGGGCGCGCTCCTGGGCGGACGCCGGGTGCTCAAGGTCGCTGACGCCGCGTCTCCGCTGGTGAAGATCGCCGGCAAGACGGGGCGCACCGAAGAGGAGCTGCAAGCGCTCCTGGTCAGCGTGCGCAAGCTGGATGAAGACGGCCGCGCCGCGGCCCATCGCATCGAACGAGCGATCGAGCTGGGCGACGACGTGACCGCGGCGGACTTGCTGCGCCTGGAGAGCGCCCTTGGTCGGGCTGGCATCCGCGCCACCGGCTTTGCCGCACCCAAGGTCGCACGCTTCGCCGCGAACGGCGTCGGCAGCGCAGACGCGCCGCTCTTGCGTACGCCACAGCTCATCGACCGCGAGCGCGACTTGCAGCAGGCGCTACGCAGCTACGCGCGCAAGCTCGGCGTGCGCGGCGCGCCCGCGCGTGCCCGCGTGGAGGTCATCCCCAAAGCGCACTTCGTCCAGCGCTTTGGCAGCGAACAGGCGCGCGCCGTCTGCCAGATCACGGAGCGCGGTCCCGTGATCGTTGCGCGCATCGACGCCACCGCGCAAGACCTGCTCGATGAAGCCGCGCACCTGGCGCAGCTCGCCGATCCAAAGGTCGCACCGGCGGTGCGGTACCTCGACGAGCAGAATCTCGCCGACTGGCCTACGCTGTCCGTGCCGGATCGCTTCGGCTTCTACGAGACCAAGATCGACCTGGAGATCGACGCCAAGCGCCGCGCGCTGCACGTCGTGCGCACCGAGGCCGATCGGCGCATTGCGCAGTCGGCCCTGGAAGACCTGCAGCGCCGGCAAGGGGAGCTGGCGGCCATCAGCCCTGAAGACCTGGCGCGCATGGCTTCTGGCGAGCTGCCCGCCCCGCAGTTTCTCAGTGAGCCGCCGCGCCTGTTCGGCAAGCAACGAAAGGTCATCGAGGAGATTCCTTCTCCGGAAGGCAGCGCCAACCTGACCGGCCCTGGCCGCGTGGTCGATGGCACCAAGGGCAGCGCCGACTACTCGGCGGCCTACTCCACCGAAGGCGTGACCGAGGTGCGCCAGCGCGGCAATAGCTGGCATGAAGTCGACTATGTGACCGCCGACCTCGAAGGCAAGATCGCCTCACGCACCCTCGACGAGAGCGGCGCCGCTCATATCGTCGTGGAAGGCGGCGGCAAGCGACGGGATCACATCTTCGAGCCAGGCGCCCAGATCGATCCGAGGATGAAGCCGGGGCGCAAGGTGGAGCATGGCGAGCGCCTGGGCAAGGACTCCGCCCGCGAATACCGCCGCGTGGAGCTGACCTTTGCCGACGGCGCCAAGCATGAGCGGATCGAGATTCGCTCCCATGGCAACGGCCGGAGCTGGGTGCAGCGCGGGCAGGAGGCGACGACGCGCGGCACCGCGGCCGAGGAGCGCGCCCGCGCCGCTGTGGATGTGGAGCTAGCGGAGCGCAAGGCCAAGGGCGAGATCGGAAGCTACTTCCACATCCCCCACCGTATCGGCGGCGGCGGCTTTGATGACGTCATCGTGGAGTTCGCGGGGGAAGGCGAGGCGATGCAGGTCAAGGTGCGGATTCGCGAGGTGAAGGACTATGCGAACAGATACACCCCATTCCGTGACATGTCAGCCATTTCCGACAACCTGGACAGCAACCTACAAGAGATAGCGGATCTCTTCTCGTTTGCCGAGGACTCGATATCGCTCAATAGACCTCAGGTCCCACCCTTTGATGGCATGTCACCAATGCAATATCCGCAGCCGCCAATGCGGCACGAAGGAAGAATATCCACGTGGAAATCGTGCTGGGTCCCACGACAAAGCTTGGTCACTCTATCGATAGCAGGTCTGTATACAGCAAACTTCAATTGGCGCATCCGTCGGCATCGTTCTCGATTGCGAGGGGGCAGATATGAACATGTCACAATACAGAGAAAATATACGAAGTGGACATGCCGAGATTCATGCTCGAAACAATGCATCGCTCGCGGTGGCGACCGACTGCATTGCAACAGATCCAGGCGCATTGCGCCGAATTTCGGCACGAGGCTGGTTCGCCTCCGTGCTGTTGCTTGGCAGCGTTGCGCTCAACGATGTGCGCGACGCGATTCTCGCGGGCCTTGCAGCACAACGAGACATCGACGAGTCCATCAACTCTCCGGCTACATTCGGGGATATATCGCTGTCTGGATACGCGAATCTCGTATCGTGCTGCGGTGGAAGAGATGATACGCCAGGTATGGTACAGCGCCTGCGTGGTCTGCGGACGTACCCGCGTGGCTCTGATGCTGACCGAAGGTGGCACTTCTCCCGGGCCTTCGCTGGCGTGGCCCTTGGCGTTCGCGCCATCTACCGCAACCCGGCCGCGGCGGATGTGGAGCTTGACGAGCTGATGCCGTTCACGCCGCGCATGCTCTACGAGAACAACCCGCAGGCGCTCCTTGCGCATCTTGCTGCAGGCGCTGAAAACCGGGTGCCGATCGAGGACGTCTGGCCCGCCTTCCGCGAGGTGGTTCACAACTTCCCGTATCACGAGGAGGTGGGCGACTTCGACGGGGCGTGTCTGTTCTGGATCGCGCGCATCGTCCACCATCAGATCGGCGGCCGGCCCCTCGGGCAGACCGCCGACTGGCTTAGCCGCCACTTCAACGCATGGGCGGACGGGCGTGAGCTTCCGCCGCTGCTGCTGGGTGCGTCATGACGCACGTCGTCCTGTGGCCAGCACCTACAGCGCGCCAACGGTCGCGGCATAGCAGTAGTCCTTGCGAAGGTCCAGGCTCCTCGCAGAGAATGCGAGCCCTCTTGTCTCTGAGGTTGTCTATGGTGGTTGTCACTCCTCGCTCACGCTCTCGTGGATGGTCATTGCTCGCTCTGGTTGTCGCCGGGGCTGCCCTGGCGTCCCTGGTGGCCTGCGACATTCCACACGAGACGCGCAGCGCCCGCGGCGGCGGGCGCGTGCTCATCGCGCCCGGGGTTGGGCTGGCGCGCGCCAAGGTTCACGTGGAGCGGCTCGACCGCTACGGCTTGAACGGCCACAAGCCGGGCGACGTATCCGCGAGCCTGGGGGTTCTGGTCACCGATGAACAGGGGTACTTCGAGCCCGCCCATGACATCACCATCATGGGGATCCATCGCTTTCGTGTGACCGGGGGCACGTACCGGGATCCGATCTCCGGCGAGCTGATCCAGCGCGACGAGCGAGCCGAGCTGCGCGCGCTGTACCGGTTCGCGTTCCTGGAGGACAAGAGTACGACGATCTTGGTAACCCCGGTGCATACGCTGATTGATGCCCGCTTCCGGCAACAGCTCACCGAGCATACGGATCCCGTCGCCGCCTATGACGGCGCCTACCGGACGCTCAACGCGCACTTTGGGGATCTGGACTGGCGGACGGTGGTTCCCGCCGATGTCAGTCAACCGGCCATCAGCCCCACGGAGGAGTACCGCGCCGCGTTCGTCCTGGGGGGCCTGATGGTGCTCGCCGAGAACATGCGAGATGCGGCCGGCGCGAGCCCGCAGGCCGCGCCGATCACCACTGCCATTGATGCGCTCGCCAAGGACCTGAGCGAGGGTCGGCTTGATGGAAACGACGACAACAACCTGACCGCTGGCAGCGGCCTGGAAGTGGGCGAGTGCCCGCCGCCGGTCGCCGGCTGCACTGCGCAGCCTGGGGCTTGCCAGCTAGGCGCTTGCCGCCCGGCTTGCAGCCTGTACACCAACACGCTCCGGACGGCGCTGGCGCAGGCCACCGCGGCCTATATCGGCACGCGCGCCTATCCCTCGCGCTGGAACCGCACGGGCATCGGATCGGAGGACGCGCGGCCATTCCTCGAAGCGCTGGGCCGCAACCCAGATCCAGATCTCTTCGGGAGCGCCTGTCTGGAGACGGTCGACCGCATGCCCCCGCTCATCGGCTGGACCTCGCCCACGGAGGCGCAGGCGTTCGTGAAAGGGGATCTGGTGGTCGCGATCTCGGCGAGCGATGACTCCGGAGACTCGTGCCGCGCGTACTTCCCCGATCATCCCGATGAGGATGGCGATTCCACGAACTGCGTTGCGCGCTTCACGCTGAAGACGTCGCAGCTCGCTGACGGACCGGTCGAGGTGCTGGCGGCTGCGGTGGACCGGGCCGGCAATGAACGCCGCGTTCGTCGCACGCTGGAGATCGACAACCTGGCGCCCGTGGTGGCCATCGATGAGGCGGGATACTACCGGGATGCGCGGGCCTGGTGGACGGCCACCCCGAGCCCCTCGCTTCGCGGCACCCTGGCCGAGAGCAACCCCAAGAGCATGGCGGTTCAGGTCGCCGGTCAAGACGTGCTGGTGACCGTCACCGGCGCGTCCTGGGTCGCTGCGCTTCCCGAAGGAACAGCCACGGCAGAGGGGACGCAAGTCGTCGTTCGCGCGGAGGACCTGGCCGGGAACGTGACCAGCACCGCGATCACGGTGCGGCTGGATGATGCCCCGCCGAGCTTTGCAGCGCTTCCCACCACCGTACGCGATGAACGCAGCGACGAGATCGGCTTCGTCGGAGTCACCCCAACGCATACCCACAGTGGGCCGCCGGTGACGCTAGGCGGGTTGGGATGTCCTGATGTGTACAAGCACGGCTATCTTCTAGACGAGGCCCCTCCGCCCTACGGCGGGGAGATTGGGGCGCGCAATCCCCTGCAGTGGTCTTTTCAGCTAGACGACGTTGGTGCAGGCGTTGATCCGATGCAGACCTATATGCGGGTGCGCACAAGCGGACCATCCGGCTCCATCTTGCTCGACTGGGCGCCTGTCGCTGGCGCGGACCAAGGCGCCGGTGCGCGACGCTTCGATATCTCGCTGTTTCGAGCCGGAGCGGTGCCCATTCCCGGCCTCGGCACCTACGAAGGTCCGATCGAGATCGATCTACGTGGACGCGACCGCTTCGGGCATGAGGTAACAGGAACCCGGTGTTGGACGCATCATCCGCTGGCGGCACCGCTGCACTTCAGCGCCGGCCACGTGCCAGGAGTCGGCGGCAGCCCAGCTCACCCGCTCTCGTTGAATGCGCACGGCTTGAGCAACGGGCGAATTCAAGACCTGTCAAGCTTGCTCCTGAACGACAACGCTACAGGCGCATCCACAGCAGAGGTGATCGTCTCGAACGGCACGGCGGAACCCGTATACCTGCAAGTCACGCTCACCGCTCCTGCTGCAATAAACGCGAGTCGCAGATTCTCTGTTGTCCATGATCTGATCTCATCCGAAACTGTGGACGAGAGTTGCGATGGCGCCCCGTGGATCTGTGCAGCGGTTCCTGCGCCAGTCACAGTCGCCGAGAGCTTCCCCGGCACCTCCGCCTTGTTCGAACCTCGCTTCTATCAGGCCGACGCGAGCGGCATTCCCGTTTCTTTGGTGACGCCCTGTGCAGACCCAGGGTGCTTCAATAGCGGCATGGTGCGGACCTATCGTGTTGACCCTCGTACGCTTGCAGGTCAAATCCCTCGTTATGTCATCACTTCCTGGCTTCGTAGTGCCCAGATCTTGAGACCTAGGAACGCTGCATACCCGCTGGGAGTTCCTGATTCTGAGTTCGTTCAGAACGACCACCTGTACACAGGGGTTCAAAGCGACGTTAGCTATTGTTCGGCAACAATTGGACGTGGAATCCCTCGGGTCACATATTGCACAGTAAGGTCCTATTACAAGAGGCGGCAATCACTCGACAACGCATCTCTCTCGGCCTTGGCTGCAACGTCGATACGCGCAGAGTTGTCGGTTGGTGGTGGCATGCCCGGGCCCTTTGGATCCGCTGTGAATCGTCTTTTTCAACTGCTAAGCTATTCGGATAGCGAGTAAATCATGAGAAATATCTTCCTTGTATCATTTGGTATTTTTGTTGGAATGATAATTTCCATGTCATGCAGCGACGACTCTCCACCGTCCGTGGATGCGGCGGTGAACTGTGATTGCCCACAGGCGGAACCGCCGCTTAAGCAGCGTCTCGTGCGGGTCTCTGGTACTCAGACAATCGGAGCCATGTCGATAGGGGGGGCCGCGACGGGATGCCTTCCCGAGGACGTAGTAATTAGCGGCGGCTGTCTATCAGGGATAACGGATTCAAGGCATGTGCTGCTGTCATCGAATCCCAGCCCTCCAGAGAATCCTGTGGGCTGGCTCTGTGTGTTCTCCAATGGCACGGCGGCTCCTGTCGTGTCTACAGCCTATGCTTTGTGCTTGAAGCCCGCGCCGTGACAAGGGAGCCTCAACGATGAAGGGTCCATGGATTGCCTTGACGGTCCTCCTGTCTGCCGCGGCGCCCGCTGTTGGCCAGCCCGTCGCCGGCAACGTTGCGCCACCGACTGTGCCCAGCCAAGGATCGCCACGAGCTGACAAGAAGCCCGGCGAGGCGGAGTTCCTGGTGGCGCCCGGCGGCGGCGCCTTCGACGTTCCGGTCCGGATCGAGGAGATCTGCATCTTGACGTTCCCGGATGAGCTAACGATGTCCGCGATCAAGTCGTCGGAGATGTTCGAGGTGAACGCCTGGAACAAAGACAGCGTGGCGGTGAGGGCCCTGCCCAAGGCCACGACGGCAACGCTTGCCATCGTCACCAAGTCTGGCGCGGTCAAGGTCAACGTCACGTTGCGCGTGGTCGGGCGGGATGTTGATGCGTTCACGCTGGTGCGGTTTCGCGCCGTATCGGCTGAAGAGGCGCTGGAAGCGCGGGTGGCCGCGGAGGTGGCCAAGCGCATTGCCCCCATGCAAGCCAAGCTCGACGAGGTGGCGAAGAAGCTAGAAGAGACGATCGTCGCCCGCTCCACGAGGGCGGTGCAAGACGCCTCGCTCGTGCGGGCGGACACGCTGTCGCTTGGTGCGCACGGTCGCAATGACCAGCACGTGATCGCGCACGTCGAGCGCGCGCTGTTGCTGGGCGATGACGCCTTCTTGTTCTTCGAGGTGGAGAATCGAAGCCCTGCGCCGTATCGCTTGGTCCGCGCGCAGGTGCTGGCCGGCGGGGTCGTGGTCAGCCAAGATCCGCGCCTTCGGGCCGCAGCGCCGGACAAAGATCCGGCGGTGCTCGGCGTCGTGCGCGCTGGCGCGTCGGTGCGTGGCGTGGTGACGCTGCGGGGAATCTCCAAGCTCCGCAAGAAGTCGCTGACGCTCGCCCTGGCCGACGTGGGCGGCAAGGGCGCCTTCGAAGTGACCCGGGGGATCTCGCTGCCATGATGCGCCAAGGCCCGGGGGATCTCGCTGCCATGATGCGCCAAGGCGTCATGATGCTGGCCGTGCTGATGGGGCTGTACCAGGCACAGCCCGCGCACGCAGATCGAGCAGAGGCGCAGTGGAGCGCGCGCACGTTGACCGGGGTTGTGCAGATGCGCGCAGATCGTGCGCCCGATCCAACCTACGGCCTGGTGGGCGGCCTGTCCCTCGCGGTCAGCTACGGCCTTTCGAATCAGCTCGATCTTGGGGTCGAGCTGCTGTCCTTCGTGACGTCTGAACCCGACTTCGAGAACGCCTCGCTGACCCTCTCCGATGACACGGCGTATTCCACGTACACGCGACGCGAGGGCGCGACGCTCTTTCTCGCTGGCGCGACCTGGCGCTATGGCGTCGACTGGGTGCCGGTGCTCGCGGTCTCTGGCGGCGCGGGCGTGCGCTATCGGGACAACGGCGCGTTCTCACCGATGCGCTTCCATCCCGTGGAGGATCACGCGGTGCGGGTGCTGGACGTGGCCGCCTTGGGGAAAGCCGGCATCGAGCGGCGCGTCAACCGCAGCTTGACGCTCGGCGCGTACTCGGCGCTGCTGATGGACTGGAGCCCAGATGCACCCTTGATGGCCTCGCTGTCGTTGTCGCTGGGCATCTCGTATGTTCACTATCCGGCGGCCGTGAACCGGCTCCGCGCGAGCTGGTAGGCACGCCTGTGAGTGATGGAGGTCTCGCGATGATCCCGAAGCGCATTGGCAAGTACGAGATCGATCAGCGGCTGGGTGGCGGCGGCATGGCCGAGGTCTTCGCGGCGCGGCTGTGCGGCGCGGAGGGCTTCGCGCGCTCGGTCGCGCTCAAGCGCGTGCTGCCCGGGTACTCGCAGGATTCGACCTTTGCGGCGATGTTCATTCGGGAGGCCCAGCTCTCGGCCAAGTTCAACCATCCTAACGTGGTGTCGGTCATCGACTTCAACCGAGATCCGGAACACGGGCTGTTCCTGGCGATGGAGATGGTAGAGGGCCGCGACCTCAGCGACCTGATGCAGACCGGGCTGCTCCCGATCTCCGTGGTGGTGCATGTGATCGCGGAGGTGCTGCGCGGCCTGGGCTACGCGCACAACCTGCCCGCCAACGCACCCGACGGGGTGCGGGGCGTGATCCACCGCGACGTGTCGCCGCACAACGTGCTGCTGTCGTGGGAGGGCGCGGTGAAGGTGTCGGACTTCGGGATCGCCAAGGCGCGCACCGTGGCGACGTCGGCCAGCGCCAGCGTGATGGTGAAGGGAAAGCCGGCCTACATGAGCCCGGAGCAAGCCAACGGCGAGCCGCTGGATGGGCGCTCTGACCTGTTTGCCGTGGGCGTGATGCTGTGGGAGATGCTGGTGGGGCGCCAGCTCTTTCAAGGCGAGTCGATGCAAGCGCTGTTCTGCACGTTGTTCTTCTCGCCGATCCCGTCGCCGATGTCCGAGCGCCCCGAAGTGCCAGGGGACCTTGCGGCAGTGACGATGAGACTGCTAGCCCGCGAGCGCGCCCAGCGGTACGCGACCGCGGAAGACGCTGTGGCGGCCTTGCTTGCGTGTGCCGCTGCTCCACGAGATGGCCGCGCCGAGCTGATCTCGACGCTACAAGACCGGTTTCCAACCCTGGCGCCAGCTCGGATAAGCCGGGCCCATCCGCTGGCGGCTGGAACACCCGGCCCCGAGACGCAAGCGGCAGGGGACCTGGCCAGCCCAGCGCTCGCCGTGACCCTGGCGGCGCCAGCGGCGGCGGCGGCACCAGCGGCACCAGCGGCATCAGCGAGCGCGAGTCCCTCCGGTTCGACCAAGCCCCGCCGGCTGGGCCTGGCGTTCGTGGCCGCCGGCCTTTTGGCCACTGCCGTAACCGCGGGCGTGGCGCGCCTGGTGGCGGGCAGCTCGCCAGCGGCGCCACCACCGCAACCGGCGGCGCTGCCCGCGCCATCGCTCGCGGCCCCCATGCCCGCCGCGCCAGCGGTCGCACAGGAGGAGCCAGCGGCGGTGCGGCCCGCGCCATCACCTGCCGCGCCAGCGGTCGTACAGGCGGCTGTGCGGCCCGCGCCTTCAGCATCGGGCGCACAGGGGCCATCCGAGGCAGCCCGAGGGACCCGTGATGCGGAGACCAAGAAGGCGGTGCCGACCAAAGCGCGCGCGGCCATCAAGGAACGTGCGGAGACTCGCGGCGCCACCACCAAGCCCGTGGGCCTCGAGCAGGCACCGAACGCACTGCAGTAGCTCCAAGGAGCGGCAGAAGCCTCTGCGCCAACTCTCGTTCGATGCTCTGCAGAAAGACCCTTGCTCTCAAGAGATGAATCGTTGCATGAACGCAAGGAGCAGACGCCACCACGTGAGGGGATCATGTCAAGACCTGCGTTGCATCCCGATTCGGACATCCCACGAAAGAGATCCGAAGCTCCTCTTTCGGGCATCACGGCATCCCCGACGCAGACCAATACGGGGCTGCACCTTGGCACGTGGAACATCGACGATGCCGTGACGGGGCTTCGCACGATTGGCAGCGAACAGCACTACGCTTTGACGATCCCCAAGGAACCGGCAAAGGTCAGGGCCCAACGTCGCGGCTCGGAAGAGTCCATCACGGTGCTGTCGTTCGACCAAGCGTATTATCTCGGATCTGCCGCTGATTGCCAGATCCGCATTCTGGACCCGTTGCAGCGGGTGTCACGCCGGCACGCGCAGGTGTTCTTTCGGGATGGTCACTGGAACGTCCTGGACCTTGGCTCGAAGAACGGAACCTTTGTCGACGGGCTGCGCCAGCACACCGCGCGGCTGACTCCGGGGATGCTGATAGGGGTAGGCGGAGTGACCTTGATCGCTGAGAGTCGCCGATCGAGCGAGCTGCACGGCTTTCTGGGTCGGCTGCTGGGCTGGGGATGGAACGACGAGCGGGCGGCTGCGGTGGATCGGGCGTTTCAGGACCTGCGGGCCGCGCAGTTGCAATGTGATCCGATCCGGCTGCAGTCCAGCGGGGAAGGAGACCTTTCGCCCATTGCCGCGGACCTGCACCGGCATCTGCTCTCCGCTGAGGCGCCATTTGTGATGTGCGACTACCGACGGCAGTCCGGAGAGCGTGATGCTCGGTGCCCGGCCAACGAGGAAGACCTGTCGACGGCGGCAGTCAAGGCGCGTGGAGGAACGCTCTGTGTGAGGAGTCACCGACTGCCCCCGGGCTTTGGCGAGTTCTTGCGAGCCCAGCGAACGAGTTCGGAGCGCCCCGGGGTTCAGGTGATGATTCTGTTTGAGGAAGCGTATGACGCAGCGTTGGCCGCGGGATGCACGATCGCGATCCCGCCGCTGCGAACGCGCTCGAAGGCGCAGATCGCGAATGTGATCCGGGAGTATTTTCTTGAGGCGGCGGCATCGCTCGGCGTGGACACGCCGCCACTTCCAGAAGATCGAGAGTGGCTCATGGAGCACTCCGCGACGTCCTTCGCCGAGGTGGCGAAAGGAACCCGGCGAATCACGGCGATGAGGCGGTGTGACTCCTCCTTGGTCAAGGCGGCCGAGCTGCTCGGCATGAAGCCTGTTTCGCTGCGCCGGTGGCTCGAGCGAAGGGGGATGACGCCTTGGCTCCTGGAGTCTGACGAGCCGGGCGAGCCTGACGACTCGGGCGGCGCCAGGCGTGCGGACAATCGTGGTGAGGGTGAAGGAGAAGGCGAGTGAACGGCCATGTCGTGCCGTCGCCCGCTCAGGAGGGGCTGCACGAGTTGTTGGGTGGAGAGCGGCGCTATCAGGTGGTGCGGAAGCTGGGCCAGGGCGGGATGGCGGAGGTGTTTCTCTGCACGATGTTCTCCGGCGACGAGTTCCGCCGTCCGGTCGCGGTGAAGATCGTTCGCGACGACTTCGCGAAGCGGCCGGAGTTCTGCGAGCTGTTCGCCCAGGAAGCGCGCTTCGCCGCGATGCTCCTGCATCCCAACATCGTCAACGTGCTGGACTTCAGCCGAGACGCCCAGGGGCGCCTGTTCTTGGTCATGGAGTACATCGAAGGGGTGGATCTCTGGCAGCTCGCCGCGGGCCGCGCCTTGCCGCCTTCCGTGGCGATCCACATCGCCGCCGAGGTCCTGCATGGACTCGACTACGCGCACCGGCTCCCGCATGGATCCGAAGTCCGGGGCATCGTCCACCGCGACGTATCCCCGCCCAACATCCTGCTGTCCTGGCTCGGCGCGGTGAAGGTCGCGGACTTCGGGATCGCCAAGGCCATCACGACGTCCGGAATCCTGTCCGGCATCAAGGGCAAGACCTCGTACATGTCGCCCGAACAGGCCGATGGCAAGCCGATCGACGCGCGGTCAGATCTGTTCTCGCTGGGAGTCGTGCTCTGGGAGATGCTCACCGGGCGTCGCCTGTTCCAGGGCCAGCACGCCAAGGCCGTGCTGACTCGCGTCATCCTGGGCGACGTGCCGCGGCCTAGCAGCGTCCGGCCCATCGCCCCTGACCTGGAGCAGGTCGTTATGCAGCTCCTGGCCAAGGACCGCGACGAGCGCTTTCCCACCGCCCGGGCCGCGAGAGCCGCCCTGGCGGCGTGCGAAGACTCGCCGCGCAACGGCCCCGGCGAGCTGGTGGCCTACCTGGCCAAGCGCTTCCCTCCGTCCAGCCAACACGCCGTACGAGCCCCCAAGGGCACCAAGGCGGCCCCCGGTGCCGAGGACACGGAGGTCACCGCAACCGCAGACCTCGACGAAGCCGAGCCAGCGGGGACCACGGAAACAGCACCAGAGGGCGAGGCCCGGCCGCCACAGACAAACGCGCACGGCATCGAGAGCAGCGCGGCGAGTGATCCCAACGCGCGCACCTCGTCGTTTCCAGCTCACGCTTTTGGCGTTCTACCCGCAGCGGTGTGTCCACTCAGTCGCCATCGCGTCGGGCCCAGTCGGGCTCTGCGTGCGATCGCAGTGAGCGCGCTCCTGGCAATGGCGACCCTCGCGCTCCTGCTCATTGCGTCGCGATGAGCTATCACACAAGGTTGCCACAATCCGCGCCGTGACGGGCTTTGGTGGGGCATCTCGCCTGGTCTTGCCGATCTCGCTCGCGAACAAAAGCGTTTGGGCCTCGCAACTATCTGACGTGTAAGGCTTCTCCGCTTCCCAAGATCACGGGGCTGGGGCTAGGATATGCCGTCCATGGCCTCCAAGCGCGCGATCCTGGAACACCTTTCTCGCAGTGAACTGCAGGCCATCGCCGACACCGCCAAGCTCGAAGTTCGAGATCGTCGCGTCCGCCAGGAGCTGATCGACGCCGCCGCGGCGTCATCGCGCAAGGTGGCGCTGGAGGTGGTGATCGCGGCCTACCCCCGCGACCGCCTGAAAGAGCTGTGCCGCGCGCTCGGGCTCGACGACTCCGGCAAGGAGAAGGCGACCCTCGTTGACCGGCTGCTTGGCAGCGAGCGCCTGGACGCAGCGCCCGCCGACGACACCCCGGCCCCCGCCGAGAAGCCCGCGGCCGCGCCGGCCAAGCGTGGGCGCGCCGCGAAGGCCGGCGACGAGAAAGGCGGCGACCTCGGCTTCGAGGCCAAGCTGTGGCTGGCAGCTGACAAGCTGCGCGCCAACATGGATGCCTCCGAGTACAAGCACGTCGTCCTTGGGCTCATCTTCTTGAAGTACATCTCCGATGCCTTCGAGGAACTGCGCGCGCGCCTGGTCGCCGACAAGGCCGGCGGCGCCGACCCCGAAGATCGCGACGAGTACCGCGCCGAGCGGGTGTTCTGGGTGCCCAAGGAGGGCCGCTGGCCGGCCATCCAGGCCAAGGCCAAGGACCCGCGCATCGGCCAGCTCATCGACGACGCGATGACCGCCATCGAGCGCGACAACCCGTCGCTCAAGGGCACCCTGCCCAAGAACTACGCTCGACCCGGCCTCGACAAGCAGCGCCTCGGCGAGCTGATCGATGTCATCGGCACCATCGGCCTGGGCTCCAAGGAGCATCAGGCAAAGGACGTCCTGGGCCGGGTGTACGAGTACTTCCTCGCCGAGTTCGCGCTCGCCGAGGGCAAGAAGGGCGGCCAGTTCTACACGCCGCGATCGGTCGTGCGCGTGCTGGTCGAGCTGCTCGCGCCCTATCAGGGCCGTGTGTACGACCCGTGCTGCGGCTCCGGCGGCATGTTCGTGTCGTCGGAGAAGTTCGTCGAGGAGCACGGCGGGCGAGTCGGCGACGTCAGCGTCTACGGCCAGGAGTCGAACGAGACCACGTGGCGCCTGGCCAAGATGAACCTCGCCATCCGCGGCATCGAGGCCAACCTCGGCACCGAGCACGCCAACACCTTCCATCGCGATTTTCACCCTGACCTCAAGGCCGACTTCGTCCTGGCCAACCCGCCGTTCAACGACAGCGACTGGGGCCAAGATCGCCTGCAGGACGACGTGCGCTGGAAGTACGGCACGCCGCCCGCAGGCAACGCCAACTTCGCCTGGGTGCAGCACTTCATCCACCACCTGGCGCCCAAGGGGATGGCCGGCTTTGTCCTCGCCAACGGCTCGATGTCATCGAACCAGTCCGGGGAAGGCGAGATCCGAAAGGCCATCGTCGAGGCCGACCTGGTGGACTGCATGGTCGCGCTACCGGGCCAGCTCTTCTACTCGACGCAGATCCCGGTGTGCCTGTGGTTCCTCGCCCGAGACAAGAAGAACAACCGCTTCCGCGATCGACGCGGCGAGGTGCTGTTCATCGATGCCCGCAAGCTCGGGCGCATGCTGGATCGCACCCAGCGCGAGATGGCCGATGACGACGTTACCCGCATCGCCGGCACCTACCACGCCTGGCGCGGCGACAAGGGCGCGGCCAAATACGAGGACGTCGCCGGCTTCTGCAAGAGCGCCAGCCTCGAGGAGATCCGCGCGCATCAGCATGTGCTGACACCCGGCCGCTACGTCGGCGCCGAGGAGATCGAGGACGATGGTGAGCCGTTCGAAGTGAGGATGGTGCAGCTCGTCGCCAAGCTTGAAGAACAG
This sequence comes from Myxococcales bacterium, assembly GCA_016706545.1. GTDB lineage: Bacteria > Myxococcota_A > Polyangia > Haliangiales > Haliangiaceae > JABFXX01. Next base: position 1,087 of record JADJJK010000045.1, on the reverse strand, counting down.
TTCACCGAAGGAGCGAGGCTGGATACGGCGATCCGGAAGAACTTGCGAGGGCTCGGATATGGCCAGTAGCAACGGCTGGTCGAGTCGTCCGCTAAGGGACTGCGCTGTCTGGTTTTCGGGAGGCACGCCGAACAAGGCGACGCCCCGGTACTGGGGCGGCACCATTCCGTGGATCAGCGCCAAGAGTATCACCGGCTTCTTCATCTCGAACTCGGAAGACCGGGTCACGGAGGACGGAGCACGCAACGGGACGCGCCTCGTGCCGCCAAACACGATCCTATTCATCGTCCGGGGCATGAGCCTCAAGAGCGAATTCCGCATAGGCATTACAACCCGTCCGGTTACGTTCAACCAAGACCTCAAAGCTCTCGTGGCTGTTGAAGACGTCGTTCCTGCCTTCTTGGCGTATGCGATCAAAGCAAAGACCGACGCAATTCTTGGTCTCGTTGGAGAAGCGGGACACGGCACGGGCGTCTTGCCGACGGATCGCATTCAGTCGCTTGAGATCCCTACCCCCTCTCTTCCCGAGCAAGAGGCCATTGCTCACATCCTCGGCGCGCTTGACGACAAGATCGAGCTGAACCGGCGAATGAACGAGACACTGGAGGCGATAGCACGGGCGCTGTTCAAGAGCTGGTTCATCGACTTCGACCCCGTGCGCGCCAAGATGGAAGGCCGCGCCCCCACCTGCATGGACCCCGCCACCGCCGCGCTGTTCCCAGACGCGCTCCGTGACGGCGTACCCGAAGGATGGCCCGTGTTGCCCTTAGATGAGGCAGCTCACTTTCTCAACGGCCTTGCGCTGCAGAAGTACCCAGCGGTCAATGGCGAGCCGAGCCTCCCAGTCGTGAAGATCACCCAACTCCGCGTCGGTTCAGCTCGGGGTGCAGACCGTGCAAACTTGACGGTCCCGGAGTCGCATCGCGTCAGCGATGGTGACCTGATCTTCTCTTGGTCTGGTTCGCTTCTGGTCCGGCAATGGGCCGGCGGCACTGGCGCACTGAACCAACACCTCTTCAAGGTAACTTCCGATAGATTCCCCCAGTGGCTCATCCACGGCTGGTTGCGGCAGCACCTTCCAAGCTTT
>JADJJK010000044.1 GCA_016706545.1 Myxococcales bacterium | reverse complement strand
AAGCGCCCCTCGGTTTCTTCCTCGAGGAGCCGCGCTACGTGAGCGGCATTGTGGCAAGCAGGCGATAGCAGCGCTCAGCGAGGTTCGGGGCGGCGCGAGCCGTCTCGTGTAGTCTCAGCTCGCCGCTGGCCGACGACGCCACAGCATGACCTTCAGGTAATCCGCCTCCGCGAAGGTCACCGGGTGATCCGGCTCGGGAGGCAGCTCGCGGGTGATCACGAAGTCTCCCCCCAGCGCCTCCGCCACCACTTGCCGTAGCTCGGGCCGGGTGATGCGCGAGGTGCAGCAAGCAGCGACCAGCGTCCCGCCTGGCGCCACGTGGCGCGCGGCGGCGCGGTACAGCCGGCGATACGCAGCCAGCGCCTGCGGCACCTGCGCGCGACGGCTGGTCATGGACGGAGGATCCACGATCACGAGCCCGAAGCGCTCGTCCGCGGACAGCTTGGGGAGCCAGTCAAACACGTCGGCGACGACGCTGCGAAACCGCGACGGATCGGCCATGTGATGCTGCGCCGCCAGCGCCAGCGCGGCCTCCGAGGCATCCACCTGCCACACCTCGCTCGCGCCGGCGTGCTCCGCGGCGCGGCCCAGCATGCCGGAGTACGAGAACAGGTTGAGCACCCGTTCCCCCGCCAGCGGCATCGCTGCCACCGCGCGCCGCAGCCCGCGCAGATCCAGGTACGCCCCGCTCTTCTGCCCGCCCAGGACCTCGCAGCACAACGTCAGCTCGCCCTCGCGAAAGCGCACAAGTTCGCCGGCCACCTGCGCAGCGCCTGCCGGCGCGACCTCGCCTTTTGCCGGCTCGGCCGAGCTGGCCACCTCGGGCCGCTCGCCTGGCAGCCCAGCGGGCGCGCCGCGCAACCAGCGGGCCGCGCTCGGCGCGCCCTGGCGCCGCTGCGCCGGCTTCCACGCGATGCGGATGGACGTCGCCGGAGCCGCGTCGTCGCCGCCAGCGCCTTGCCCCAGGCGCGCCGCGACCATGCGGCCGGCGAGCCGCGCCAGCGCATCTGCGCCCGCGGAGTAGCTCTGCACCACGACCGAGCTGCCAAAGACGTCCACCACCACCGCCGGCACCCCATCGGCCTCGCCGTGCAGCGCGCGAAAGGCGTCGGTCTCGCCGCGCAGCGCGGCTCGGCGCGCGAGCGCCGCGTCCACCTGGGCCGCGAGCCACGCCGCGTCCGGTGGCACCGCGCCGGTGCGCAGCACCCGGATGGCGATGGCGCCGTGCGCCTCATACACGCCGTGGCCCAGCACCCGGTTGGCACCGTCCACCAGCCGCAGCCCCTGGCCATCGCCAAACACCTCCGCGGCGGAGCTGAGGTGATCGCGGAAGATCCACGGTACGCCTCGCAACACCACGCCCACCGCCTCCTTGCGGAGCTGGTACCGCGCCCATCGCGGAAAGCGCCGACGCCCCGCGGCCTCGCTTGCCATCACGCCCCCTCGAAGACGAGGCGGGCCAGCGGTGACCGCGAGGGAGACGAGCGACCGCGCAGCCGGCGGCCATGCAGACAGGGGTTCGACAACTTCAGCGTCTTCGACAGCTTCAACATTCGGCTCCAAACATCACAGCATCCGCCGGAAGCACGGCCAGATCGGCCCGACCGGCGGCGATCACCGCGTCCAGATCCTCACCGCGCACGCCGGCGTCCAGGACCACCACGGTCGGGATCGCCAGCTCGTTGCGCAGGCGATCCGCCAGCGGAACCGCCTGCATCCGCGCCGGCCCTGGCGCGCCCGCCGCGCGCCCGCGGCCCGCGGTCGCCGCAAGCTCGTCGGGGCCGTCCGGCGCAGGTCGCACCAGCACGAACGCTGGCGCATGAACCGCCTTGCCTTCGCCAGACAGGAGCTCCGCCACCTGGGCGGTCAGCTCGGCGCGCCGCGCCGGATCATCGATGACCTCGAGCCCCGACACCACGCCATCTGGGGCGATGGTGCGCAGCGCCACCAGCTCCGCCGAGGTGCGCGCCACCACCGCGATCACGTCGCGCCACGCCTCCTTGGGGAGCTCGGCGGCGGCCCGCAGCACCGCCGCCGGATCATCGCCAGGCCAGGAGGCGTCGAGCACGGCGATGGCTGGCCCGCGCCCTGCCGCTTGCCCCAGCGCCACCAGCACGCCAGCGGCGCGGCACCAGCGGCACCAGCGGCACCAGCCACGCCACCGATACCGACGCCGGCTGCCTGATCCGCCGGGCCCGCCGCGATCGCACGGCCAAGCAGCCGATGCTCGCCCAGCGCCACCGCGGTCTTGCGCGGCGCCACGCCGGCCTGCCCTCCGGAGAGCAAGGGCTCCACCGCCCTGGCCAGGTCTGGATCGCGCTTGTGCATGCTGGCGTGGCTGACCCGCAGGCTGCGCGTCATCAGGTTGTAGGCGAACTGTGCCGGCGGCAGGTGCATGTAGCGCTCGGTGCCCTCGAACCACTCCAGGCTGGCCTGCGCCGCCGCCTGCAGCGACTCCACCTCCGGCATCCGCCGGGCCTGGTACGCCGCGAGCGCCGCCGGGATCGCCGCAGCGCCGCCGCCCTCGGCGGACAGGAGCGCCGCCGCCAGCTCGATCGAGTCTTCCATGGCGAGCTTGGTGCCGGAGCCAATCGAGAAGTGCGCGGTGTGCGCCGCGTCGCCCACGATCACCAGGTTGCCGGCGTGCCAGCGCTGACAGCGCACGGTGGGGAAGTTGCGCCAGATCGAGCGGTTCTTGATCAGCCGGTGCTCGCCCAGCTCCTGCGCGAAGAGCTGCTCGAGCACCGCCACGGTGCGATCTTCATCGGCGGTGTCAAAGCCGGCGCGCAGCCAGGTGTCGTGCCGGCACTCGGCGATGAAGGTGGAGCGCTCTGCGGAGTACGGATAGGCGTGGATCCGGAAGAGCCCAAAGGGGCTCTCCTTGAACAGGAAGGTGAACGCGCGGTAGGGCACCGTGGTGCCGAGCCACACGAACTTGTTGGGCCGGATGTCGACCGACGGCCCCAGCTCGCCTGCCTGCGCGTCTCGCACCCAGCTCGCCACGCCGTCCCCCGCGACGATCACGTCGGCGCCCCGCAGCACCTCGTCGTCCAGCGAGCTGACCGTGTGCTCGAAGTGGAGCTCCACCCCCAGCGCCCTGGCCCGCTCCTGCAAGATCAAGAGGAGCTGCTTGCGCTCCAGCCCGCAGAAGCCGTGCCCGGTCGAGCGCAGGACCTGCCCGCGCACGTGGATCTCGATGTCGTCCCAGCGCGCGAAGTGGCGCGTGATCTCCGCGTAGCTCTCCGGATCGGCCGCCGCCAGGTTGCCGAGCGTGGCATGGGAGAACACCACGCCGAACCCGAAGGTGTCCGACGGGCGGTTGCGCTCGTACACCACCACGCGATGGCGAGAGTCCTGGAGCTTGAGCAAGATGCCCAGATAGAGGCCGGCTGGGCCGCCGCCGATGCAGACGACGTTCACGCGCCCGACCCTACACGATCACGGTCGCCAGCGGCGTGACCGACCCGCGCGATTTGCGGGCCCGCGGCCGGCGCTTCCCTTGGCCGGAGCACGGGATCGCCGTCCCTGCGCGCTGTGGCGCGCCGCAGCTCCCCGCAGAGCGCATGACACACGCCCGCCAGGCCGGCGGCAACCGTGGCAAGCTCACCGAATGTCTCTTGGCGCCGCGTCCCCTGCGCTCCTGCGCCCGCTGGCGCTGGCCATCACCCCCAACCTCGATCGAGAGTACCCGCACCGCGTCATGTACGACGCCCAGCGCGACGCCGACTGGCTGCCGCCGCGACGCCGCCACCCAGTGTTTTTCGGCGCGTATGACTGGCACTCCTCGGTCCACAGCCACTGGGCGCTGGCCCGCATCGCCCGCGCCGCCGCCGCCGCTGGCGCGCACGATCTGACGGCGCACTGCGCGGACCTCTTGCATGGGCGGCTGACCGCGGAGGCCATCGAGCGCGAGCTGGACTTCTTCGCCGATCGCCCCGGCTTCGAGCTCCCTTACGGGCTCGCCTGGGCCGCGCTCCTGTGCGCCGAGCTAGCGGTCGCCTCCGACGAGGACCCGAGCTTCCGCCCGCTGGCGGCGGCCACCACGCCGCTGGCGGATCTCGCGCTCTTGCGGCTCGAGCGCTGGAGCGTCGCCCTGCCCCTGCCCATCCGCAGCGGGGAGCACTCGCAGAGCGCGCTGGCCATGGTGCTGACCCACGAGGCCGCCCGCGCCCTGGGCCGCGCCGCGGCGGCCGCCAAGCTGCAAGAGCGCGCGCTGGCGCTCCACCTGCCCGACCGCGACTGCGCCTTGCACCTCGAGCCCTCGGCCTGGGACTTCGTCTCGCCCACCCTGGGCGCCGCCTGGCTGATGAGCCGCTGCGTGCCGGCCGAAGAGCTGGCTGCCTGGCTCGATCGCGCGGCCCCCGGCCTCGGCCGGCATCCGCTGCCGCTGTCGCCGTCGGTGAACCGGCAGGACGGCAAGCTCGCCCACTGGGACGGCCTGCTGTGGTCCCGAGCGTGGATGATGCGCGCGCTGGCCGACGCGCTGCCGACGACGGACGATCGCCCGGAGCGCCTGCGCGCCGCCGCGCTCGCACACGCCCAGGCCGCCCAGCTCTCGCTCGAAGAGGCGAGCTACGCTGGCCTGCACTGGCTGCCGACGTTTGCCACCGTGTGGCACACCGGCGGCATCGAGCTGCGCCCGCAGCACCCCCGCTAGCGATCTGGGCCCGCCAATCGGCAGGCGCGGCGCTGGCAAAAAGGACCCGCGGCCCCCGCGCGCGCCGAAAAACTCGGTCCGCCAGTGACGCGCGCGCCGCGCGCCGCCGTGGCAAGATGCGAAGCATGCACCGCATCGTGGTCGACGCCATGGGAGGCGACCTGGCGCCTGACGAGATCATCAAGGGCGCAGCCGAGGCCTCCCTGTCCCTGCGCGGAACCGAGATCATCCTGGTGGGGGACTCCTCGGAGCTCGGGCGGCGGCTGCCAAAGGTCCGGCACGACGGCGCGCGCATGCGCGTACATCACGCCGCCACCTTCGTGGAGATGGACGAGAAGCCCGGCGAGGCGCTCGCCGCCAAGCCAGACTCCTCCATCGCGGTGGCCGCGGATCTGGTGGCGCGCGGCGAGGGCGACGCGCTGGTGTCCGCCGGCAACACCGGCGCCTCGGTGCTGGCCTGCGCCAGGCGCTGGAAGCTCTTGCCCAACGTGCGCCGCGCCGCGCTCGCCGCGGTGTACCCCACCGAGCTGCGCCGCGGCGAGAAGGAAGACCCGTTCTCGCTCATCCTCGACGTCGGCGCCACCATCGACGCCGAGGCCGACGACCTCGTCGGCTTCGCGGTCATGGGCGCGGTGTATGCGCGCCTGGTGTCGAAGAACCGGCGCCCGCGCGTCGCCCTCCTGTCCAACGGCACCGAGGCCGGCAAGGGCCCGCCCGCCATCGTCGCGGCGCACGCGCGCCTGGTCTCCGCCACCGAGCTGAACTTCATCGGCAACATCGAGGGGCTCGACATCCCGCGCGGCGTCGCCGACGTGGTGGTCACCTCGGGCTTCGTCGGCAACGTCGTGCTCAAGATGCTCGAGGGCGTCTCGGAGACCGTGGTCCGGCTCGCCCGCTACGCGCACAAGGAGAAGCTGGCCTGGCGCATCGGCCTCATGGCGCTGTCCTCTGCCATCGAGCAGCTCAAGCAAGTGACGGACTGGCAGCAGTACGGCGGCGCGCCGCTCTTGGGCTTTGCCCACCCGTTCATCAAGGCGCACGGCCGCTCCAACGCGCGCGCCATCACCAACGCCATCAAGGTGGCGCACAAGGCGCTCACCGGCGACCTGTGCGGCAACATCGAGAAGGGCCTGGCCGAGCTGGAGGCGACCCGCCACAAAGCGACGCCTTCGCCGTCATGAGGGGCGCGCCATGAAGCTCCCGTTCGTCGATCGCGCCCGCCGCGTCGCGCAGCGCATCGGACTCATCGATGCCATCCCGCCTGGGCTCGCGCCCGGCGCGCCCGCGCCGCGCCATGTCTTTCGATGGGACCTCGACAAGACCTACCTGCGCACCGAGTTCGATAGCGTCGGCGACCTGGTCAAGAGCGCCATCGAGAACGCGGCGGACAAGCAGGCGTTCCCGGGCGCGCCCGCGCTCCTGCGCGCCCTGCACCAGGACGAGCACCGCATCTGTATCGTCTCGGGCAGCCCCACCCAGATGCGGCAGGTGCTGGCCGCCAAGCTCGCGCTCGACGGCGTCGCCTACGACGAGTTCGTCCTCAAGAACAACCTCAAGAACATCCTGCGCGGTCGGTTCCGCTCATTGCGCGCCCAGATCCCCTACAAGCTGCCGGCCATGCTGCGCAGCCGCATCGGCGCCACGGCGCCGTCGGAGACCCTGTTTGGCGACGACGCGGAGGCCGACGCGATCGTGTATTGCCTGTACGCAGATCTGGTCGCCGACCGCGTGAGCCTGACCGACCTCGAGCGGGTGCTGACGGCCGCGCGCACCTACGACGATGACGCCCAGGCGATCCTCGATCTGGCCCGCCGCGTACCGCGCGGCGACGCGGTCCGGCGCATGTTCATCCACCTGGACCGACGGTCCCCGCCGCAGGGCTTCCGCCGCTTTGGTCCGCGCCTGGTGCCGGTCTTCAACTACTTCCAGACCGCGCTCGTGCTCTTTGGCGACGGCGTGCTGTCGGCCCGCCAGGTCCTGTTCGTGGCGCTGGAGATGCTGGACTCCGGCCAGTACGAGCGCTCCATCCTCGCCAACTCGATGCAGGACCTGATGCGGCGAGGGCGGCTGACGCGCGACATCGGCCTGCGCCTGGTCGACGAAGCCAACGAGGCCGCGGCCTCCGGCGCGCTGTCGGGTCGCGACGACCTACCGCCCTTCGAGCGCATCGCCGAGGAGTTTCGCGCCCGCATCCGCGAGCTCGGCAGCCCCGAGCCGATGCCGTTCGATCTCGAGCCCCTGGACTACGTACGCCTGGTCGACGAGGAGCACGATCTGCGCCGCGAGCGACGGCGCAGCGGGCACTAGGAGCGTGAGCTTGGCGTGCTCGGCGAGGAGACCGGTTGACACCAGTCTCCTGCCGCGCCGGTCAGGCGTCGGCCCAGTTCGCCGCGATGCCGATGTCCACCTCCAGCGGCACCGAGAGCTGGTACGCGCCCATCATCTCCTCGCGCAGCGCCTCGCCCACCGCAGCCGCGAGCTCCGGCGGCGACTCGAACACCAGCTCGTCATGCACGGTGAGCAGCATGGGAACCGGCCAGCCTTCCTTGCGGACGCGGGCCTGGGTCTTGAGCATGGCCAGCTTGATGATGTCCGCCCCGGTGCCCTGCAGCGGCGTGTTCTGCGCGATGCGCTCGGCCGCGCGGCGCGCCGCCGGGCTCTTGGACGCCAGGTCGCCGATGGGCCGCCAGCGGCCGAGCAACGTGCGCGCCCCGCCGCGCGCCCGCGCCTCGGCCACGATGCTCTCCATGAACGCGCGGATGGTGGGGAAGCGCTCGAAGTACTTCTTCGAGTAGTCGTGGGCCTGGGTGCGGGTGATGTCCAGCGCGCGCGCCAGGCCAAAGTCTGACTGGCCATAGATGAGGCCGTAGTTGACCGCCTTGGCCACCCGGCGCTCGGCGGGCCCCACCTCCGTCACCGGGATCGCGAACACCTCGGCCGCGGTCTGGGTGTGAACGTCGACCCGCTCGCGGAACGCCTTGGCCAGCAGCGCATCGCCGGACAGGTGCGCCAGGATGCGCATCTCGATCTGCGAGTAGTCGGCGGCGATGAGCACCCGGCCGGGCGCGGCCACGAAGCCGCGGCGGATCTCCCGCCCCAGCTCCGAGCGGATCGGGATGTTCTGCAGGTTGGGATCCTGCGACGAGATCCGGCCAGTGGCGGCGACCACCTGGTTGAACGTGGTGTGGACGCGACCGGTGCGCGGGTTGACGATGGGCGGCAGCGCGTCGAGGTACGTGCCCTTGAGCTTGGACACCTCGCGGTGCTCGAGGATGGGCGCGATGATCGGGTGCTCCTCGAGGAGTCCCTCGAGCACCTCGTGGTCGGTGGAGTAGCCGGTCTTGGTGCGCTTGTGCTTGCCGCCGCCCAGCGCCAGCTTCTCGAACAAGATGACGCCGAGCTGCTTGGGCGAGCCCAGGTTGAACCCCTCGCCCGCCAGCTCGTGGACCTGGCGCTCCAGCGCCTCGAGCTGCGCCCCCACCTTCTCCGAAAGCGCGCGGAAGTGCGCCCCGTCGATGCAGATCCCGGTGCGCTCCACCTCCGCGAGCAGCGCCGCCACCGGCAGCTCCACGTCCCGATACAGGGACGACAGCCCGCTGCGCGCGAGCCGCGAGGTGGCCTCCACGCTGGCGGCCAGCATGGCGTGGGTCGCGGCCCCCGCCCAGGCCGCCGCGCGGTCCGCGTCCACCGCCTCCAGGCTGTGCCGGCCCTTGCCGGCCAGGGTCGTGCGCGCCGGCAACGCGCAGCCGCCGAGCTGCTCGGCCACCGTCTCGATGGCCGCCACCGGCTTGGTCGGATCGATGAGGAACGCCGCCACCATGACGTCCTCGGAGATGCCGGCGACCGCGACGCCCTGCGCCGCGAAGGTGCGCAGCACCGCCTTGCTGTCGTGGCAGATCTTGCGCACCGCCGCGTCGCGAAGGAGCGCGTGGACCTCGGCCAAATCGGCGGGCGCTGGCGGCGCCGGGGCGCCGATGTAGCGGTGGCCCAGCGGGATGTACGCTGGCGCCTGTCCCGGGACCGCGGCCACCAGCGCCACCGGCCCCCCGCGATCGACGCGCTCGGCGTCGAGCTCCACGGAGATCGCCAGCTCGCCCGCCGCCCGCGCCGCCGCCACCAGCGCGCGCAGCTCCTCGCCGCGCACCACCACGTGGGTGGTCACCGCGGCCGCCGCCGGGGCAGATGGCTGCGCGTCCGGCACCGCCGGCTCGGCGGCGACCGCGGCGGCCGCCGCCGCGGCGCCCTCGGTGGCCATCACCTTGTCGAGCAGCACCTGAAACTCCAGCTCGCCAAAGAGCTTCACCAGCTCCGGCACGTCCCACTCTCCCACGCGGAGATCGTCGAGCCCCACCGGCAGCTCCACGTCCCGGCGCAGCGCCACCAGCTTGCGCGACACCTCCAGCTTGGCCAGCAGCTCCGGATCACCAAACGGCTGCTTGACGCGGGCGCGCGGCACCGCCGGGTTCGAGGCGATGAGCGCGTCCAGCGAGCCGTGCTCTTGCAGCAGCTTGGCGGCCGTCTTCTCGCCGATGCCCGGCAGCCCGGGGATGTTGTCCGAGGTGTCGCCGACGAGCGCCAGGAAGTCGGCCACCTGCGCCGGCCCCACCCCGAACTTCTTCTCGACCTCCTCGGGCGAGTACACGCGCTGGTGCAGCGAATCGATCATGCTGACGCCAGGCCCCACGAGCTGCATCAGATCCTTGTCTGCGGAGTAGATCACCACCTCCCAGTCGCGCGCGCGGGCCTGCGTGGTCAGCGTGGCGATGACGTCGTCCGCCTCGACCCCCGGGATGGCCAGCACCGGCCAGCGCAGCCCCTGCACGATCTTGCGAAAGTACGGCATCTGCACCACCAGCTCCTCGGGTGGGTCGGGCCGGTGCGCCTTGTACTCGGGATACAGCTCGGTGCGAAAGCTCTTGCGGCCGGAGTCGAACACCACCACCAGCCGATCCGGCTTGGTGTCCTGCGCCAGCCGCATCAGCATGCGAGAGAACACGTACAGCGCGCCGGTGGGCATGCCCTCGCTGTTGGACAGCCTGACCTCGCGCCGCTCGCCGCGCGAGACGTTCATCAGGCCGAAGTGAGCGCGAAACAGATAGCCGTGTCCGTCGACGATGGTGAGGCGTTCCATGGCAGCGAGCGCACCGTACTACGAGCCGCGGCAGATCTCCTGGCCGCATCGGTGCGATCCTCACAGATCCGCTCGCCAAAGGGCGCGGCGACCGAGCGGCCCGCCGCGCGACCGCCCACCGCCGTCGTTCGCCCTCGTTCGGTGTCAGTCGCCGATCACCGCCGCCAGCGCGGCGCGCAACCGCGGCACCGCGTCGATCGTCCACGCGCCGTACCAGAACAGATCGCGACCAGAGCAGCGCACGACCTTGGCCTCCGGCAGCTCGCGCTCGATCAGCGCGAGATCGTCGGCGGAGAACTCGTGCGGCTCGTCGGGCAAGAGCACCAGGGCCGGCGCGCGCTTGCGCACCTCGTCGAAGGACACGCGCGGGTAGCGCACGTCGCGGGCGCCGGCGTCCACGGGTGCGCTCTTGCCCAGATCGGCGGCCAGCGGATAGAGCCGCAGCCTGTCGACGAAGGCGTTCGCCACCCCGCAGCGAGCGAGCACATCCGAGCCAAAGGTGTCGCCGTTGAACGTCATCAGCGGATCGAGCCAGATTGGCACGAACGCGGTCACGCGCAGCGCCGCGCCCTCGGCGGGCGGCGTCAGCGCTCGGTAGCCGCGGCGCAGCAGCTCCACCACCGAAGGGTCCTCGGCCACCCCGCACAGCCGCGCCAGCCGCGCCAGGTGCGCCAGCGCGTCCTCCACCCGGCGCGGCAGCGACACGAACACCTTGACGCCGCGCTGCGCCAGCGCCTCCAGCGGAGCCCGGCTGTTCTCCTCCTGATTGGCGATGACCACGTCAGGCGACAGCGCGACGATCGCCTCCACGTCCACGTCCTTGGTGCCGCAGATCGCGGGGACGTGCGCCGCCTCCGGCACGTCGCAGTACCGGGTTCGGGCGACCAGCCGTGGGGTCAAGCCGAGCGCGCACAGCGAGTGCGTGTCGCTCGGCACCAGGGAAACAATGCGGGCAGGCGGGCTCGCAAAGGTCAGCTCGCGGCCCAGATCATCGCGCAGGCGGAGGATTGGCACGGCGGCGGTATACCACCGCGTCCCCTTCCAGGGGATCGACCTCGCCATCGGCGGTGACCGCCAGGCACGTCAGCTCAGGGGAGCTTGGTGTGCGGCAAGATCTTGGGCATCGCGCGCAGGCGATAGCCGAAGCGGTGGCGCGACTCGATGAGCTGCCCAAGCTTGGCCTTGTCCAGCACGCGGCGCACCCTGCGCACGAGCTGCTTGACGTGGTTCTCGCTGGGATCCCGCGCGTCCCAGGACAGATCGGCGATGAGCTCCGACGACCGCACGAAGCCCCGCACCAGATCTGGTTGGTGCGACTCCTCGATCATCCGATTGATCAGCACGACGACGAACTCGAACTGCGTGGTGGTGAGCTGGACCTGCTGCCCATCGACCTCCACCAGCCCGCCGCCGCCGCCCGTTGGCTCACTGAGCCGTACGTTGCGCATGGGCAGGCCCGCGTCGGTGCGCTCGGCTTCGTCGAAGTCGTTGGTCGGCGGCGCCACCACATCGGACAGGCGCAGGCGGTCCTGCGAGCGGATGGTGGTCGCGGCCAGCGGATCCACCGAGACGGGCTGCTCGGCTTCCAGGTTGGCGACGAAGTAGAACCCGACGTCTCCAAACACCAGTCGGTTCCCGCTGACCAGCGGCACCACCGTCGAGATCGGCTCGTCGCCGATGAAGGTGCCGTTGGAGGACTCCAGATCCTCGATCGTCCAGGAGCCCCCCGCCGCTTGCCTTAGCACCGCGTGCTTGCGGGAGGCCGAGGCCTCGAGCACGAGGATCAAGCCCTCATCCGTAGGCTCCTCGGCGCTCCGACCGATGGCGGTGATGGGATCGAGGCGGTGGGAACGCCCCCAGTAGTCGATGAGCACGGCCTTGGTGGGCTGGCGAGAACGGGACTGCACCTGTTCGGGCGTGATCCGCAACGGACTCGACAGGTCGTCGCGACACTCCTCACAGAGCAGGCCTACCTCGGCAGCCCTCGTCGAGCATACCGGACATTGCATGGCGATCATCGTACACCCACCTCACCACCACCCTGAAAACCGCGACCGAAAATTCGGCGAGCGGGGGGAAAAGCGAAACCCCGCCCACGCGCGCAACGCCGGCAGGTGCTCGCGGTCACCCCAAAAGGGTTCGCCGCTCCTGAATTCTCTGATTCACCAGGCCAGGCGAGCGCCAACCATGAGGCTAGGAGGCGTGGTGTTGACACCCCGCTCCTGGCCGATCAGTACCGAGGAACCTTGGGATCGACTTCACGCGACCAAGCCTCGATCCCACCGCGCAGGTTGTACAGCGTCCGGAACCCCTGCCGCAGCAGGTACTCCGCCGCCGCCTGGCTGCGCGAGCCGTGGTGACAGTAGAACGCAAGCGGAGTGTCCTTGGACAGCTTCTCCGCCGCCGCCAGCGCGTCATCGTCAAAGAACGTGGAGCCAGCGATCGAGGCGATCACCCGCTCCTGCTCCGTGCGCACGTCGTAGAGCCGGACCTTGCCTGCGTCGAGCAGCTCTTTGAGCTCGCGCGCCGTCACCTGCTTCACCACCGGAGGCCGGTTCGGGTTGTCCAGGCGGAACCCGGCGCCTTCAGAGCTCTCCACAAAGTCGATGACCAGCCCGCTGGCGCGGGCGGAGCTCTCGCTGTCGAGCTGCAGGGTGATGCCCTCGCTCTTGACCTGCACCCGGCCTGGCTCGGCCGGCCCGATGTCGAGCTGGTGGTCCCACGTGGCGCCGATGCTCACGTGGATCACGTCCCCGCTGCCGGCCTCGGCCAGCGCCGCGGCCAGCTCCTTGGCGGCGCGCGGCGTGACGGTGACATTGGGCGCGTCGGGCGCGGCGGGCGCCGCGGACGCTTGCGGAGAGGCCGCGCCGGTGGCCGCGACGGCGCCCCCGGTGATCTTGCTGGCCAGCTCCCCGGAGCGATGGAGTTGCCCCACGATGTCCGCCCCGCCGACGAACTCGCCGCCGATGTAGAGCTGGGGGAACGTGGGCCAGTCGGAGTAGTCTTTCATCGCGGCCCGCAGCTCAGCGTCGGCCAGGATGTTGACGGTGGTGTACTTGGGGACCAAGGTGTTGAGGATGTTTACGACCGAGGCGGAGAAGCCGCACTGCGGGAAAGAACGGTTGCCCTTCATGAACAGGACCACCGAATCCGATGCGACGAGCTGTTCGATCTTCTGGCGCAAGTCGGGGGAGAGCGACATGAGTTCCTCGAGGTGTCCGTGAAGCCAGCTTCTAGCATGGAATCCTCGGATTGGAGTTCCGAGCAGCTCGTGGTGAGAGTCGTGGAGTCCACCGCCGCGCTGGAGGCGTCCTGGGACCAGCTCGACCATGGCGTCTCGCCGTTTCTGTCACGTGGCTTCCTTGCCGCGCTCGAAGAGTCATGCTCGATCGATCCGCCGCTGGCGCCCGGCAAGCGAGGCCGATCCGGGAGCGGATGGATCCCCACCTACCTCCTGGCCGAGGTCGCCGGGCAGCTCGTCGGCGGCGTCGCCGCCTTCATCAAGACCCACTCGTACGGCGAGTACATCTTCGATTTCGGTTGGGCCAACGCGGCGATGCGCGCCGGCCTCCCCTACTACCCAAAGCTCGTCGTGGCGGCGCCCGGCACGCCGGCCACCGGGCCGCGCCTGCTTTTGTCCCGCGCGCTGTCCCCCGCGCGACGCGAGCAGGTGATGGACGCGCTGATCGCCGGGGTGCGTCAGGTGGCGGACGCCGCGGAATGCTCGTCGATCCACTGGCTGTTCTGTACGGAACAGGAGCGCGCCGCGCTGGCCAGGCGCGGCTTCATCCCTCGCGCCACCTTGCAGTTCCACTGGCACAACCGGGGGTATCAGAGCTTCGATGGCTTCCTCGGCGAGCTGAGGAGCCGCCGCCGCAAGCAGCTACGCAAGGAGCGCGCGCGCGCCCAGGGCCAGATCGAAGGTCTCGACTGGCTCGCCGGTGAGCAGCTCGGCCCCGACGAGCTCGAGGACCTCGACCGCTGGTATCGCAACACCACGGACAACCACGGCGGCCGCGCCTACATGCGACCGGGCTTCTTCCACCGCGTCGCGGCCTCGCTGCCCCGCTCGACCCAGCTCCTGTGCGTGCGACGCGGAGGGCGACGCATCGCCGGGGCCCTGTTCTTCCAGGGCCAGACCCCTGGGGACCCCGCTGGTGCAGGCACCGGCGGCGCGCTGTATGGCCGCTACTGGGGCGCCGATGAACCGGTGGACTGCCTGCACTTCGAAGCCGCGTACTACGCCGGGATCGACCGGTGCATCGAGCAGCAGCTCGCGCTGTTCGAGGCCGGCGCCCAGGGCGAGCACAAGCTCCTGCGCGGCTTCGAGCCGGCCACCACGCACTCGGCCCACTGGATCCGCCATGATGGGCTGGCGGAGGCAGTGGCCCGCCACTGTGAAGCGGAGCTCTCGGCGATGACCGCGCAGCTCGCCGAGCTGGCCAAGCTCGGCCCCTACCATGCCGACGGCCACGACGGCCACGACGGCCCCGACGGCCACGGCGGCCCCGACGGCCACGGCACCCCGTCGACCTGACATAGGCCGACGCAGATCGACGCTGGCCGACGCAGATCGACGTGCCCCGGCGGCGCGACCGCCCGCGGCGTGCGCCAACGCCCGCGCTGCGATAGAATGTCCGGCAAATGCCTCCGCCGCCGGTCGCCTCGGTCCTCGGCTCCCCCACGAGCTGGCGCGTGTTGCTGGACCGCCTGGCGTCCCCGCCGCGCTGGGCGCGCTCGATGTTCGCGTGGTCGCTCACCGGCGCCTTCGCTGCGTCCGCCGGCAACATCCTGGGCTACATCGCGCGCGTCGGCGCGTTGACCGAGCTGCGCATGCTCAGCTCGCTGGGCGTGGTCGCCGCGGCGGCCATCGTCTCGCTGGCCATCATCCTGCCGTTCATGTTCTCGGGCGGCCTGTACTTCTTGTTCTTCTCCCGTCGCACCCCGCTGTCCGGAGCGCTGTGGTGCGCCTCGTTCCACGTGGTGGCGCACCTCGTCATCGTGGCCTGGTTCATGGGCCAGCCGTGGCACGCCAACCTGGAAGCACCCGTGCTCATTGGCGGGCTCTGGGGCTTGTGGCTGCCGCCCGCCATCAACCCAGAGGGCCTCCCCAACCGCGGCTGGGCGTAGCCGGCCCAAAGCGTGGGCTCAGATCGCGACCTGGTTCACCACTTCGTCGAACAGCCCCTCGAACAGCGCGCCGCTGAGGTACCGCTCGCCGCTGTCGGGCAAGATCGTGACGATCGTCGCCCCCGCCCACGCCGGGTCATTGGCCAGCCGCAGCGCCGCCACCATCGCGGCGCCACAGGAGATCCCGCACAGGATCCCCTCTTCACGCGCCAGCCGGCGCGCCATCGCGATCGACTCGTCGTTGCTCACCTGCTCCACCTGATCGACCAGCGACAGATCGAGGTTCTTGGGCACGAAGCCCGCGCCGATCCCCTGGATCTTGTGCGGCGACGGCTTGACCTCGTCGCCGCGCATGGTCTGCGAGATCACCGGCGAATGCACCGGCTCCACGGCCACCGAGTGCAGCTTCTTGCCGCGCTTCTGCTCCCAGTATCGAGAGACCCCGGTCAAGGTGCCGCCGGTGCCAACGCCCGCGACGAACACATCCACGTTGCCGTCGGTAGCGTCCCAGATCTCCGGCCCGGTGGTGGTCTCATGGATCGCCGGGTTGGCCGGGTTGTCGAACTGCCGCATCAGCACGTAGCGCGCGGGCTCTTTCGCCGCGATCTCCTCCGCCTTGGCGACCGCGCCCTTCATCCCCAGCGGCCCCGGCGTGAGCACGAGCTTGGCCCCCAGCGCCACCAGCACCTTGCGCCGCTCGAGGCTCATGGTCTCCGGCATCGTCAACACGCACTCGATGCCCCGCGACGCCGCCGCGAACGCCAGCGCGATGCCGGTGTTGCCGCTGGTCGCCTCGACGATCGTCTTGCCCGGGTAGAGCAGCCCTTTGTTCTCGGCGTCCCAGATCATCGCCGCGCCGATGCGGCACTTCACGGAGTACGCGGGATTTCGCCCCTCGATCTTGGCGAGCACGCTGGCGTTGGCGCCCTGCGAGATTCGACGAACATGGATGAGGGGCGTGTTGCCGATGCTGCGCGAGTTGTCTTCAAAGATGTGGGGCATGGTCAACATGCTGCCATAAAAGACAATCCCCGAGAGACACCACGCAGTGCAGGACATCAGTGTTCCGCGCCAAGAAATTCGGGCATGATCACTCCATGGTGGAAGTCCCCGATGCACCAGCGGTGCCCACCTCTCCGGGCGGGATGGGAACCTCCACCCATCCAGTGATCCGCCTCTCGATTGCTTTCGGTTTCGTATTACTAGCCACAATCAGCCATTCGCGCGCGCTCTGGGCAGCCCACGACGAGCGCGGCGTCATCGGCGGCCACAACGCGGAGCCAGGCGCCTGGCCAGATGTCGTCGCGGTATACGCAGATTCGCTGGCCATCTGCACCGGGGTGCTGGTCGCGCCCACGGTCGTCTTGACGGCGGCGCACTGCAACAACAGCGGCCTTCGCGAGGTGCTCATCGGCGCGCACACGCTGGCGGCCGACCACGGCGGAGAGCGCATCCCGGTCGCTCGACGCATCGAGCACCCGGACTGGAAGACCACGTATGACGTCCTCGTGCTGGTGCTGGCCCGCCCCTCCACGCGCCCCCCCCGCGCCATCGCCTCGGGCTGGGCCGGGGCCGAGCTCGATGACGGCACCGAGGCCACCATCGTGGGCTTTGGCGCGATCAGCGCGGACTCGATGCAGTACATCGACCCGCTGCAGGAGGCCAAGACCACGATCACGGACGCCTCGTGCGCTCGCGCCAAGGGGTGCAACGTGGACGTCCGCCCGGCGGGCGAGCTGGGAGCCGGCGGCATGGGCATCGATAGCTGCCGCGGCGACTCCGGCGGCCCGCTGTACGCCGAGACGTCGTTTGGCACGGTGGTCGCCGGCTTGACCTCGCGCGCGTACGCGGACGCCAGCCAGACCTGCTCCGAGGGCGGGATCTACGTCCGCGCTGGCAAGATCGTCGACTGGATCGAAGCCCAGGCCGGCGTGCCGGTGCGCCGAGGACCCGATCCGATGTTCGAGCCCCTCTCGCTGCAGGTCGGCGAGGGCGCCCAGACCCACATCGAGCCCAATGATCCGCGAGCGCGCAGCCATCAGTTCGCGCTGGTCAACGCGCCCACGCTGGGCCGGGTCGCCGTCAAGGGCGACGGCACGGTGCGGATGTGCGCCACCAAGCCCGGCACCGAGCAGCTCATCGTCGAGGTCCGCGACGCCAAGGCTCCTACCCGCAAGGTCTACGTCACCATCCCGGTCACCGTGAGCGAGGGCACCGACTCCGGGGACTGCTCCCTGGACGTCGACAGCGGCTGTGGCTGCCACAGCGGCGGCGTGGGCGCGGGGCTCTTGCCCCTCGTGCTGTCGCTGCTGGCCCTGCCCCGCCGCCGCCGCCGCGCCGAGTAGCGCGAGGGCCCAGGAGCGCTGGCGGGTCACCGCCGCCACGCCGCCTGGCCGCCACGCCGCCTGGCCGCCACGCCGGCCCCAGGCCGCCTGCCGCCCGCCGCCTGGCCGCCACGCCGCCGCCGCCGCCGGCCGCCTGGCGGGTGTTCGGATCTAGCCCCGGCCGCCGGCGCAGGACTGTGTAACAATTCGTGACGTTGCGCCCAAGGCGCGCCGGAGGCTCCTCGGCCCACTTTTCGCAAAGCTTCCACTGACCGCGTGCGTCTAACCCTTCGTATGAACCAGCTCACCAACGCCGAACGAGAAGGCCTCGCCGCCGCCCACCTGGTGGCGCGCGCCAAGGCCGGGGATCGGCTCGCGTTCGAAGAGCTGGTGCGCCGCTACCGCAAGCGGATCTTCGCGCTCGCCCTCCACATCTCCGGCACCAGCAGCGACGCTGACGACATCACCCAGGAGGTGTTCCTCAGCGCGTACCGCGCGCTGGCCACGTTCGAGGGCCGCTCCGAGTTCTTCACGTGGGTCTATCGGATGACGCTCAACCGCGCGCTCAACGTCCGGCGCAACCGCGAGCGCCGCGGCGAGCGCGTCTCGGAGGACGCCCGGATCGAGCTCGCCGTCGCGGTGGACGCCAACGGAGATCCCAGGCTCGAGGCGGAGCTGCGCCAGACCTACGCGCGGCTCCTGCGTGCGCTCGACGCGCTCCCCACCGAGATGCGCACCACTGTGATCTTGGTCTCGCTGCAGGGCATGTCGCACGGAGAGGCGGCGGTGGTGCAGAAGACCAACGACGGAACCATCGCCTGGCGCATCCATGAAGCGCGGCGCCGGCTGTCGCTGGCGCTGTCGCCGTCCAAGCTCCAGCGTCCACGCGAGCTGTCGGCGGATCTAGCGCAGCTCCTGCTCGATCACGGCCTGCCCGTCCTGGCGTAGCAAAATCCCGGACCGTTCCGCCACGGACGCCCCATCTGGCGCGTCTCCTGGTCGCCCGGCTTGGCGAGGGGCCGTAGGTCTGGCACGCTGGGCGACATGTCACGAACCATCTGGATCCTCACCGCCGCGCTCGCTGCGGCGCCCGGATGCTCCCTCATCACCGTGCAACAAGATCCGTTCCCGATCATGGAGATCAAGGCGGATCGACCCGAGGCGGCGCCGCCTCGAGTGGTGTTGACGCCGTCGAGCATTCAGATCGCGGACAAGGTGCAGTTTGCCTTCAACTCCGCAGAGCTGCTGCCGGTCTCGTTCTCCCTGCTGGACGAGGTCGCCAAGATGATGAAGGAGAACCCGCAGATAGAACAGCTTCAGATCGAGGGCCACACCGACGCCACCGGCACCGCGGCGCGCAATCGCGCGCTGTCGCAGCAGCGCGCGGAGTCCGTGCGCACCTATCTGGTCAAGCAGGGCATCGGCAAAGGCCGCCTCACCGCCAAGGGCTTTGGCCCAGAGCGCCCCATCGCCGGCAACGACACGCCAGAGGGCCAGGAGGCCAACCGCCGCGTCGAGTTCAACATCCTCAAGCAAGGCCCCAAGAAAGTGCTGGTGCAAGATGAGTAAGGTCTCGTTCCTCTCCGCCCTCTTGCTCTGCGCGCTGGGCGCCGGCGGCGCGGGATGCGCAAAGTCCGGCATGGGAGCCGAGGTCCGCACCGACATCTCCGGCCGCATGCAGTCCGCCGAGCCTTCGATCAGCACCTGCTACGCCACCGCGTTGCAGCGCAGCCGCAAGCTCAAGGGCATGATCGTCCTCTCGATCACCGCGGAGTCCGGGAGCGGCCAGTTCAAGAACATCACCGTGACCCGCGATGAGATCGGCGACACCGATCTCAAGACGTGCGTGATCGGAGAGGTCGGCAAGCAGAAGCTCGAGAAGCCGCCCAAGACCAACATCACCTTCACCTATCCGCTGCGCTTCTCCCCCACCAAGTAGCCATGGCCAAGGTACCAACCCGCTCGGCGACGCACCTCGATGTGGACCTCGCGCGGCTGGCGGCGCTGGGCCTGGAGCTGGAGGAGCTGGCCGCGGATGGCCAGCTCGCCCTCGCCGATTTGCTGCAGCTCGCCGATGAGCGTGGCAAGCCGGCCAGTCACTACCTGGCCGCGCTCGCCCTCGCCGATGACCTCGCGCTGCGCAAGAACCCTGGCCCGGTGGTCAAGATCTGCGCCGGATCCTGCCAGCAGTGGGGCGCGCTCGACGTGCTGGAGCACCTCGCTGCCCGCTGCGATAGGGCTGCGACGTTCTCCCTTGTCCCAGTGGGGTGTCTCGATCGATGCGATCGCGCAGCAGCCTGCCGCATCGAGAGCGTCCACGGTGACCTCTTCGTCGATGAAGCGACGCCGGCCAAGCTGGACGAAGCGCTCCACGCGCTCGGCGCCGGCTCGCCCGGGCGGTGAGTTCGACCGACCGACGGCCCGCGGCGCCGCGGGCTCGCGCGCATCACGCGGTGACCTCGCGCGATGAACCTCGCGCGAAGACGTCGTCAGGACATGCCGTGTTCAAAAGAAGCTGCTACGGTGTGCTGGCTCGATGTTGCGACTGTCGAAGGTCAACAAGTACTACCGAGTCGGCACGCACAGCTTGCATGTGCTTCGCGACATTGACCTTGATATCGCCGAGGGCGAGATGGTCGCCATCATGGGCGCCTCGGGCTCCGGCAAGTCGACGCTGCTCAACATCCTGGGCATCCTCGACGGATACGACGGCGGCGAGTACTGGCTCGACGGCACCCTGATCAAGGACCTCACCGAGGCCAAGGCGGCGCACTACCGCAGCCGCTTCATCGGCTTCGTCTTCCAGTCCTTCAACCTCCTGCCGTACAAGACCGCGGTGGAGAACGTGGCGCTGCCGCTCTATTACCAGGGCATCCCCCGGCGCAAGCGCAACGCCATCGCGCTGACGTACCTCGACCAGGTCGGGCTGCGCGACTGGGCCGAGCATCGCCCGGCGGAGATGTCCGGCGGGCAGAAGCAGCGCGTCGCCATCGCGCGCGCGCTCATCAGCAAGCCCCGCGTCATCCTGGCCGACGAGCCCACCGGCGCGCTCGACAGCGAGACCAGCCAGCAGATCATGGCGCTGCTCGGGGAGATCCACGGCCGCGGCATCACCGTGGTGGTGGTGACTCACGAGCAAGAGGTGGCAGAGAAGACCCAGCGCGTCATCCGCCTGCGCGACGGCAAGGTGGTCCCCTCCCTGCACCAGGCGGCCAGCTAGTGCCTCGCCGCGGACGCGCATCGCCGACCGCCCCCCTCGGCAAGGCGGTGCGGTAGCCATGTTCAACATCGACCGCTGGCGAGAGATCCTCGACACGCTCTGGCACAACAAGCTGCGCTCGGTCCTGACCGCGTTTGCCATGGCGTGGGGCATCTTCATGCTGGTGTTCTTGCTCGGCATGGGCAACGGGCTCAGCAACGGCGTGCAGGCCTCGTTCGCCGACGACGCCACCAACAGCCTCTGGGTGTTCACCGGCACCACGTCTGTGGCCCACCAGGGCATGCCGATCGGCCGTCGCATCAAGCTCTCCAACCAGGACGTCACCGACACGCGCAACCTGCCCATGGTCGATCACGTGACCGGCCGGTTCTCCATCCAGGACAACTTCACCAGCGAGCTCAAGGTCTCCGTCGGCAAGAAGGTCTCGTCGTTCGATGTCCGCGCGGTGCATCCAGACCACCTGTACCTCGAGCGCACCATCATGGTGGCGGGGCGGTTCCTCTCGGATGTGGATCTCAAGCAGCGCGCCAAGGTCGCGGTGATCGGCATCGACGTCGCCAAGTTCTTGTTCGACGACAGCGACGTGATCGGCCGCTGGCTGACCATCGGCACCGGCGTCTACCAGGTGGTCGGGGTGTTCACCGACGGCGGCGGCGAGGGCGAGCGCGCCAAGATCTACATCCCCATCAGCACCGCGCAGGCCGCGTATAACGGCGCGGACCGCGTCCACATGCTGCTGTTCACCGTCGGCGACGCGACCGTGGAGCAGACCGCGGCCATCGAGCAGCGGCTGCGCGCCAACCTCGGCGCCGCGCACAAGTTCGCGCCGCAGGACAAGCAGGCGGTCCGCATCCGCAACAACGTCGAGCAGTCCCAGAGCATCCGGCGCATCTTCGAGATGCTGTCGCAGTTCGTGTGGATCATGGCGGCCGGCACCATCCTGGCCGGCGTCGTCGGGGTCAGCAACATCATGATGATCGCGGTCCGCGAGCGGACCAAGGAGATCGGCATCCGCAAGGCGCTGGGCGCCCACCCCCGTCACATCGTCGGCTCGGTGGTGCAGGAGGCGGTGACCCTGACCGCCGGGGCTGGCTACATCGGCCTGTGCGCGGGCGTCGGCGCGCTCAAGCTGCTCGCGGTGTTCGTCCCCAAGAACGAGATGTTCGCGGACCCGAGCATCGACCTTCGCGTGGCCCTGACCGCGACCTTGGTCCTGGTCATCGCCGGGGCGCTCGCTGGCCTGTTCCCAGCGCGCGCCGCAGCGCGCGTCAACCCCATCGCCGCCCTGCGAGACGAGGGCTAGCCGGCATGTCGTTCTTCGATCTCGACACCTGGCAGGAGACCCTGGCGGTCCTGCGCAAGCACCCGCTGCGCACCACGCTGACCGCGCTCGGGGTGTTCCTCGGCATCTTCATCTTGCTGGCGATGGTGGGCTTTGGCCGCGCGTTCGAGCACGGCGTCTCCAAGGAGCTGGCGGGCTTCGCGGCCAACTCGGTGTTCACCTGGGGCCAGAAGACCTCGCTTGGGTACGACGGCCTGCCGCCCAATCGTCGGATCGAGTTCAACAACGGCGACATCGCGGCGCTGGCCGCGCTGCCCGGCGTGGAGCACGTGGCGCCGCGCAACCAGCGCGGCGGCTTTGGCGACAGGTCCAACGTCCGCCACGGCACCAAGACCGGCAGCTTCCAGGTGGCGGGAGACTACCCCCAGGTCCAGTTCGTGATGATGCCGCTCATGCGCGCGGGGCGGCACCTCAACGACGCCGACATCGCCGAGCGCCGCAAGATCTGCGTGGTCGGCGAGGGCGTCGTCGACCTGCTCTTCGAGGGAGAGAACCCCATCGGCAAGCACGTCGAGGTGTCCGGCGTGTACTTCGAGGTCGTCGGCGTGTTTGGCACCCGCAGCTCAGGAAACCAGGGCGACCGCATCGTCAACACCATCCACATCCCCTTCACCACCTTCCAGCAGGCGTTCAACGTGGGGGACTCGGTGGGGTGGTTCGCCATCACCGGGCGGCCGGAGGTGCCCGCGGAGGAGCTGGAGCTGCAGATCCTGCGGGAGCTGGCCAAGCGCCACCGCTACGACCCCAACGACAAGATGGCGGTCGGGAGCTGGAACACCGGCAAGGAGTTTCGCAAGATCCACACGCTGTTCTGGGTCATCAACCTGGTGTTGTGGATCGCCGGCATCTTCACGCTGGCGGCCGGGGTCGTCGGCGTCAGCAACATCATGCTGATCAGCGTGCGTGAGCGCACCAAGGAGCTGGGCGTCCGCAAGGCGCTGGGGGCCCAACCGCGAGAGATCGTGCGCATGATCGTCACCGAAGCGATGACCTTGACCTTGGCGGCCGGCTATCTGGGCGTCGTGGTCGCCATCGGC
Organism: Myxococcales bacterium; assembly: GCA_016706545.1. Taxonomy (GTDB): domain Bacteria; phylum Myxococcota_A; class Polyangia; order Haliangiales; family Haliangiaceae; genus JABFXX01. Next base: position 67,383 of record JADJJK010000044.1, on the reverse strand, counting down.
ATGCTGGAGCTGGCCGGCGTCGTCATCTCCAAGTTCGGTGACAAGATTCCGCTGGGCCCACCAGATGTTGGCCTCGGCGTTGCTTTTGGTGCGATGGGCGCGCTGGTCACCTTCGGCATGCTCGCCGGCGCGCTCCCCGCTTACTACGCTGCTGCGATCGAACCCGTCGAGGCCTTGCGGACCGAATGATCATGAAGCGCATCGTCACCTTCTTTTTGGTGCTCCTGTTCCTCCTTGCCCTCGCGGGCACCGGCTGGTTTCTGTGGAGCAAGTCTCGCACCAAGCCCAAGATCTACGAGACCGAGACCGCCCAGCTCGTCGACATCGTCAAGAAGACGGTCGCCACCGGCGCGATCGTCCCCAGGCGAGAGGTCGAGATCAAGCCGCGCGTCTCGGGCGTGCTGGATCAGCTCTTCGTCGAGCCCGGCAAGGTGGTCAAGCTCGGAGACCCCATCGCCAAGATCCGCATCGTGCCCAACGCGGCGGCGCTCAACCGCGCGGAGGCAGACGTCCGCGCCGCGCAGATCGCCTTCGACAACGCCAAGCGCGAGCTGGACCGCAACCAGAACCTGTACACCCAGGGCGTGGTCCCCGAGGCGGAGCTCGCCCGCTACCGCACCGACTTCTCGCTGCGCCAGCAAGAGCTGACCGCCGCCACCTCCAACCTGCAGATCGTGCGCGATGGCCAGTCCCGCGCCTCCAGCAAGAACTCCAACGTGGTGGTCACCTCCACGGTGGACGGCATGATCATCGACGTACCGGTCAAGGTCGGCTTCTCGGTCATCGAGAGCAACAACTTCAACCCGGGCAGCACCATCGCGCTGGTCGCCGACATGGACGACCTGATCTTCCAGGGGCAGGTCGACGAGTCCGAGGTCGGCAAGATCAAGGAAGGCATGAGCCTCAAGATCAAGATCGGGGCGATCGAATCCGAGGAGTTCGCCGGCAAGCTCGAGTACATCGCGCCCAAGGGCAAGGAGGTGCAGGGCGCCATCCAGTTCGAGATCCGCGCCGACATCACCCTCAAGCCGGGCGTGTTCATCCGCGCCGGGTACTCTGCCAACGCGGACGTCGTGCTGGCCGAAGTCAAGCAGGTGCTGGCCATCCGAGAGGCCGTGGTGACCTACGAGCGCGCCAAGGGCGCAGACCCCGCCAAGGACGGCCCCGGCAAGGCGACGGTGGAGGTGGAGACCCAGCCGAAGGTGTTCGTCCGCCGCGACGTCAAGCTCGGCGTCTCCGATGGCGTCAACGTGCAGGTGCTCGCCGGCGTCGCCAAGGGCGACAAGCTCAAGATCCCCGACAACGCGGGGCCCGCCAAGCTCAAGGATCCCAAGGCGCCGTAGCGACGCGCCCGACGCCAGACGCGCCGCAGCCCGGGCTGCGCCACCTGCTGCGCGCGGACCGGCGCCGGGCGGCTTGGAGCTGATGTCGCACGTCGCGCCATCAACGGCGCCCAGACGTAGCCTTGGCCGCGACGCCTTGCCCTTGACCTCCCCCTCGTTCTACGCTCGCGGCGATGTCGGTGGCCTCCCCGCTATTTGTTCGCGTCGCGCTGCCGGCGCTCCTCGCCGCCAACATGCTGCTTTGGCGGTCGCAGGACGTCGAGGCGCGCCCAGCCTCCACCGGCACGTTTGTCGAAGCGGGGGTCGGCGCCACCATCTACGTGGGAGCCACCAGCTCCTACTCCGGGGTTGGCCCAACCGCCACCGTGCGAATCGGCCGAGACCTGTTCTCCTGGCTGTCGGTGGGCGGCTACCTGGGCGCCTCCATCCATGAAGCCACCGTGCCCCCACCTCCCCAGGGCGAGTACTACCAGCTCTACCGCGGCGGCGGCGACGCACGGCTAGGCGGACGCTTCGATCGCATCGCCCTCTTCGTCGAGGGCGGCGCCGGGCTCGCCATGATCTCCACCAACGTCCTTGGCAAGGTCATGGTCACCGAACCGGGCGAGCGCTTCTCCCTGCTGGTGCATGGCGGCGCTGGCGCCGAGTACCAGATCGAGAACCGGCACTACGCCTTCGGCCTGGCCGTCGATGGGTGGCTCGCCGCGCAGTTCGATGGCGCCACCGCCGTCGAGAGCCGCCTCTACCTGCGCTACACGTACTGACCGCAGACCGCCACCGGCAGCTACCGAAGCGCTCGTCGCCCCGGGCCGATCAGGTCTTCGAGGATGCGGCGGCACGGAACCTCCGCGCCCAGGAGGCCAATCACCGAGGCGGCGGCCAGCCGCTGGCGCCAGAGCATCAAGGTGCGAGCGGACAGCCGTAGCCCGCCGGCCGCCAGCGCCCGCCCCGTCGTGGTGGCGAGCTCGCGCGCGTAGATGCTATCGAACACGAACGAGCCGTCCGTCGAGAACGGCCGCAAGAGCGCCTTCTCCCAGGCGCGATGGACATCGCTGTGCAGCGAGTCGGTGCGCCGCAGCAAGCCGCCCTTTGCCAGCGCCATCCGGAAGCGCTCGGCGGCGTCTTGCCCATCGCGCTCGAGGAGCGCCCACCACAGCTCCCTGTCGGCCTCCACCACGGCCGGGTCCAGCGCCGCGGTGGCGCCAAAATCCAGGCACCAGACCACGGCGCCGCGCGGGGTCTCCTCGACCAGGAAGTTGCCTGGGTTGGGGTCCGTGTTGAGCACGCCGTGCGCCAGCGGAGAGCCCCAGGCGAAGCGATAGATCGCCGCCGCAGCCGCCCGCCGCAGCGCCTTGCCCTGGGCGCCCTCCAGCGCCAGGACCTGCGGCACCGTCAGCCCGCGCGCGCGCGTCATGGTCAACACGCGCTGCGATGACCGCTCGGCCACCACCGCAGGAAAGGCCAGCGAAGACTCGCCTTCCCAGATGGCCGCAAACGCGGTCAGCGCCGCGGCCTCTTGCCGGTAGTCCAGCTCGCCGCGCAACGACTCCGTCAGCACCGCGAGCGACGCCTCCTCCATCGAGCTCGCGAGCTGCGCTCCGGCAAGCCGCCTGGTGAGCGCCCCATCGCGCAGGTCGGCCCCGAGGGCCGCGGCGATGCCGGGGTACTGCACCTTGACCACCCAGGCCTGAGCCTGTGGCCCGGTGGCCGCGTGGACCTGGCCCAGCGAGGCCGCGGCGAGCGGCTCGTGATCGAACGAGGAGAACAGCGTCGTCGCTGACGCCCCGAGGTCCTCCTCGATCACCTTGCTGATCTGCGCCATGCCGAGCGCGTTGGCGCTGTCCCACAGCGTGCCCAGCGACGCGGCCGCGCGCGCGCGAAAGCCACGCTCGAGATCGAACTCGTCGCCAAACAGCGCCCCGGGGTCATAGGCGGCGAGCTGCGCGACCTTGGCGAGCGCCCCCTTCGCAGATCGCGCCTCCTTGGCCAGCGCGGCTGCCCCGGCCTCATCCACCACCGCGTCGTCTTCGTCGCTGCTGGTCGGATCTGTGGTGAGGATCTGCTTGGCTCGAGCCCAGATCCGGGCCAGCGCCACGCGCTGCCCTGCACCGCGGTGCCCTCGGGCTGGGCTATCGTTCATCCAGCGAACCGTAGCACCCATCCCAGCACCCCATAAGGGGCGACCGGGTGGTTGGCCAAAGCGCTCGATTTTCTTGGCAAGGACATCGCTGCCGGCTGCCTGCCGGCTCGGATCGAGAAAGGCTGCTCTCGCGCAGGACCGATCGTCAGATATCTCGAATAGCTCAGATATCAGATATCGTCAGATATCGTCAGATATCGATCACGATCACGCCACGTTCGCTCTCCTCACGCTTCTGAGGAATCGACGGCTGCTCGGTACTACGCGGGGCGTCGAGCGGTAGCTCAACGCGTCCGCGCTCCTGCTCGCGTCGCTGCTCTTCTCTTCGGAGGATTTCTTCAATGATCCAGGGGTCCAGCATGGCAGCTCCTTCGCCGCGTGCGCTGTGGCTCTGTTTTCGCTTCTCACACTCTACCTGCAACCTTCGCGCCTTCCATCTCGCCCGCCTCGAAAACTCGTAACATCCCGATATTCAATACGACGAAATCGCCCCTGCGCCAAATTCATCGAGCCCTGCTGGGGACGATGGGCCCGATCCAGGCGGGTTTCCGGCCACCCGCCCCCAACGGACCGGGGTACCATCAAGACAATCAGGGAGTTGGGGACTTACGCGGTGTGAACTTTTTGCGAGGCTGCGTGCCGCTTTTGGCGCGTGCGACATCTCACGTCCCGCGCCGCACCGCGCAAGGGGATCCTCCGCCGCTTCAATCCAGGTCCTTGAGCTTCCAGAGCCCCTCTTCCCGCACAAACTTCACCTCGAAGCGTTCCCCGTAGATCATCCGCGCCTCGTTGCCACGCTCGACGATGGCGTCGTCCACGCTGGCTTCGAGGGCATCGATGAGCGCGTCCATGGGTTCCTTGCTGGGCCCCTCGAACTGCGCCTTCATCTTGGCGACATCCATCCGCGCTCGATACCGGTCCGGGACGAAGCGCAGCATCACATCGTAGCGGCCAAGGCGGAAGGCCCGGAGGAACGAGCGCAGCGCTGCGCGCGGCGAGCTTTGATCGTAGAACGCGAGCGGGTTCGAGGCCAGCTTCCACTGCCCCCCCTCCTGCACCAGGCGAATCGAGTCGCCGAGCCCATAGCGAAGCTCGGCGCTGACCTCCACGTCACCGCGCCCGCGCAAGCGGTCAGAGGTCTCGCCCACCTCCCGCGGGTTGTCGCGCATCATGCTGACAAACTCGTCGCGAGAGACCCTGGCGCGAAAGGTGGATGACATCATGTCGTACGCGCTCGTGTAGTCGCGGCGTCGCAGCGCGGCGGCTGTACCCCTCGAGCGCCCCTTGCGGACCGGCCCCGCCTGAGCACGCGCCGAGCGAGAGGGCCATCGCCACGGAGACCACCGCGGCAGCGAGCGCCTTCGCGGTACCTGACCTGGAGCATCGCACCTGCATTTTTGGCCTTGGTTATAGCAGAGGCCGCGCGGGATGGCGTCGCATCACCACCACCTGGATTTTCCCGGCAACGTCCTACCACTCGCCGGGCGCATCTCTTACGCTCGCGGCCGTGAGCGAATCCTCCAAGGCCGCGCCCTTCGATGTGCCACCGGGCCCCGCGGACGGCTCGGCGGCCTCTGGGGAGTCGCCAGCGCCCTCCCCCTTCGCCGATGACTCGGGACTCTCACGCGCGCTACGAGCCTGCGATCGCGCGCTCGGCCTCGCCGAGCAAGCGGCGCTGGTGGGGCTCTTGCTGTTCATCGTCTGCGTCGCCACCGCCACCGTGGCCATCCACCTGACCTGGGCTGACGAGGCCATCCGCTACGGGGTGTTCGCCATGGCGATGCTCGGCGGCGCCTACGCCACGCATCACCAGCGCCTCCTGTCCATGGACGTGCTCTCGCGCGTGCTGTCACCGCGCGGCAAGGCGCTCTTGCGCGTGGCGCTGTCGCTGTTCACGCTGGCCATGACCGCCGTCCTTCTCCAGGGCGGCCTGCAGATCCTGTCGCTGCAGCAGCAGGCCCCCCAGACCGGGACCATCTCCACCGTGGCGCCGGCCATGTGCATCCCCATCGGCATGGCGCTCATCGCGGTCCACCTGACGCTGCAGGCCCTCATCGAGCTGGATTACTTGCGGCGCGGCCGCACCGCTCCAGAACCCCAGCTCGGGGCGGCGTGAGCATGACGCTCCTGGTGATCGGCCTCCTGGTCCTGTTCCTGGCGGGCGCGCCGCTGTTTGCCGTCATGATCGGCTCCGCGGCGCTGGGCGCGCTCACCTTGCCCCGCTCCTTCGCCGCCGAGTTCGGCGGCTCCATGCAGACCTTCTTCTCGCTCGGCACCAACGAGCAAGCGCAGATCTTCTCGACGATCCCGCTCTTCATCTACGCCGGCTACCTCATGGCCGCCGCGCACACGGCGGATCGGCTGGTGCGGTTTGCCAACGCGCTCCTTGGCTGGATGCCCGGGGGGCTCGCCATCGTCACCATCCTGGCCTCCGCCATCTTCACCACCTTCACCGGCGCCTCGGGAGTCACCATCGTCGCGCTCGGCGGCCTGCTCATGCCAGCGCTCGTGAAGCACAAGTACCCGCAGCGCTTCAGCCTGGGGCTGGTCGCGGGCACGGGCTCCTGCGGCCTGCTGCTACCGCCCGCCTTGCCGCTGTTCGTCTTCGGCGCGATCTATGGCATCAACAAGGACCTGGCCACCAAGTGGGAGTGGGACAGGCAGCGCTTCCTGTTCGCCGGCGTGGTGCCCGGCGCCGTGTTGCTCGTGTCGCTCGCGTCGATCGCGGTCTGGGTCGCGCTTCGCCACCGCCTGCCGCGCCAGCGCTTTGACGCGCGCGAGCTCGGCCGCGCCGCGCTGGTGGCCTTGCCCGAGCTGGTCTTGCCCTTCGGGGTGATAACCCTCCTGGCCAGCGGCGTGAGCATCGCGCAGGTGGCCGCGCTCACCGTGGTGTACCTGGCGGCGCTCGAGCTGTTCGTGTTTCGCGATGTGGCGCCGCGGACCTTGTGGAGGATCTCCACCGAGTCGATGGCGCTCTCCGGAACCATCTTCCTCGTGGTCTTCACCTCCGCGGTGTTCACCAACTTCCTGGTCACCGCCAAGGTCCCGGCGACGATCGTCGAGTGGACCACCGCGCACGTCGACTCCCGCTACCTGTTCTTGCTCATGCTCAATGGGCTCCTGCTCGTCGTCGGCATGATGATGGATGTATTCTCCGCGATCGTGATCGTGCTGCCGCTCATCGCCGCGGTGGCCGACCGTTATGGCGTGAACCCCTACCACCTTGGCGTCATCTTCTTGTTGAACCTCGAGATCGGCTACCTGACCCCGCCGGTGGGCCTCAACCTGTTCATCACCAGCTTCAAGTTCCGCGTCCCCGTGATCGACGTGGTGAGAGCCGTCATCCCGTTCATCGTGGCCATGCTGGTGTCGCTGCTCCTCGTCACCTATGTCCCCGCGCTCACCGTGGTCCCCGAGGCCGAGCGCCGCGGCACCGCAGGCGCGCTCGCCCAGCTCGTCGCCGAGCAAGCCACGGAGGCACGCGCGGTGCGAGAGGTCGCGCTCCTGCGCGGCGACGGCAGCCCGGTCCTGGACGAGGCCAAGCGCCCCATCGTCAAGCGCCTCGACGACTGCGCGCGGAGCAAGAGCGAGGCGGAGCGAGAGACCTGCACGAGCCTGTTTGTCGACGTCACCGCGTGCCGTACGGCCCCGCCCGCCGGACAGACCTCGGCGGCCTGCGAGCGCGAGGCGGTCGCCGACTGGGTCTCGTCCAACCTGCTTGAGGAGGACTGGGACCTCGATGAGGACGAGGGAGGCGCCACGCAGTGAAGACCGCGCGTGCGCTGCTTCTCACCATGCGGCCGCATCAGTGGGTGAAGAACCTCTTCGTGGCCGCGCCCCTTGTGTTCTCGCGCCACCTCGGCGCGCCCGACCTGGCGCTGCGCACGGCGCTCGCCATCGGCGCGTTCTGCCTGCTGTCCGGGGCGGTCTATGCGTTCAACGACCTGCGCGACGTCCACGCCGACCGCGCACACCCGCAGAAGCGAAACCGCCCGATCGCCGCTGGCCAGCTCGGCGAGCGCGCCGCGCTGTGGATGGCCGCGGCCCTCGCGGTGCTCGCGCTGTCGCTGGCCGCGGCCTTGTCCTGGCACGTGCTGGCGCTCCCGTTGGGCTACGGCGTCGTCAACCTGGGCTACAGCCTCGGGCTCAAGCAGATCGCGTTCGCCGACGTGGCCCTCATCGCCGGCGGCTTCTTGCTGCGCGTGCTCACCGGCGCCGCCGCGATCGACGTGCCGGCCTCCCGGTGGCTGCTCTTGTGTACCGCGCTGCTCGCCGCGATGCTGGCCCTGGGCAAGCGCGCCCACGAGCTGGCGTGGGCAGCGCGCGCAGGGACCCAGGCCACCACTCGGGCCGCGCTCGCCGGCTACAAGCTGCACCACGCCCGGTGGGCGGTCTTTGCGCTCGGCGCCGCGACCGCCGTGGCCTATGGTCTGTACTGCCTCGCTCCTCACACGATCGCGTTCTTCGGCACTCGAAACCTGCTCTGGAGCATTCCGTTTCCTTGCATCGGCATCGCCCGCTTCCTCATGCTGGCGCTCTACCAGCCCAGCCCCACGAGCCCCACCGATGCGATGCTCCGCGATCCGTTGTTTCTGGCCAACGTGGTGGCCTGGGCGGCGTGTATCGTGTGGATCGTCTATGGCTGATCGCGGTCGCTCGCAGACGCTCGCAGACGCGCACGCAGTGGAGATCTGATGCACTTTGGCAGCGACAATCAACCTGGCGCGTCCGCGCGCGTGCTCGACATGCTGGTGGCCGCCAACCTGGGCCACACCCACGGGTACGGGGACGACGAATGGACCGCCCGCGCCGAGGCCGCGCTGGCCGAGGTCTTCGAGCGCGAGGTGGAGGTCTTCCTCGTGCCCACCGGCACCGCCGCCAACACGCTGGCGCTGGCGTGTTTGGTCCGGCCTTGGCAAGCCATCCTGTGCCATGACCAGGCCCACATCCTGGTAGATGAGTCCACCGGCGTCGAGCTGCAGAGCGGCGGCGCGCGTCCCGTTGGGATCTCGGGTGGCGCTGGCAAGCTCACGCCGGAGCTCCTGGCCTCGCATCTGGCGCGAGCTGGCAGCGACGCAACGCACAACGTCCTGCCCGGCGCCCTGTCGCTCTCTGAGGTCAGCGAGCTGGGCCTCGTGTACTCGCCGCAGGAGCTGACCGGCCTCGCGGACCTGGCCCACCGGCACGGCCTCAAGGTCCACGTCGACGGCGCGCGCTTCGCCAACGCCGTCGCGGCATCCGGGGCCAGCGCGGCGGACCTGTCGTGGAGGGCCGGGGTGGACGTGATGTCCCTGGGCGCCACCAAGAACGGCTGCCTGGCCGCCGAGGCCATCGTGTTCTTCACGAAAGGACTCGCCCACGAGCTGCCCTTTCGTCGCAAGCGCGCCGGCCACCTGCTGTCCAAGGGCCGCTTGCTAGGAGCGCAGCTCGTTGGCTGGCTACAAGAGGGGCACTGGCTCGACCTGGCACGCCACGCCAACTCGCAAGCGGCGTTGCTGGCGCGGGAGCTCACGACGCTCCCTGGCGTCCGGCTGGCCTGGCCCTGCGAGGCCAACGAGGTGTTTGTCATCGCGCCCACCGCCCTCGCTGCCGCGCTGCGCGCCGCGGGCGCCACGTTCTACGACTGGTACCGGGGCGCGCTGCCACCTGGCGTGGAGCTTGGCGAGCACGAGCTCCTGCTGCGCCTGGTGACGTCGTTTGCCTCGAGCGATGCCCACCGCGACGAGCTCCTCGCCGCGGCGCGAGCCTTCTTCCATCGCAGGCACGGCTGACCTCAGCGCGTCAGGGCCCACGCCAGCGCGCACGCGGCAGCGACCAGCAGGATCCCCAGCAGCGCGATCAAGGTCCTGCCCAGATCTCCTTGCCGGTCGCCGGCCCGCCGCACGCGCTTCACCTTGTCGGTCGATTCATCGGGCATGGCGCGATCGCGCTCGAAGCGCAGCGTCCGCACTCTCGTCGTCGCCTCGTCTCCACGCGGCGCATGCCGTTGCTTTCGAACTGGCATGGTCTCGTCCGCGTACTGGGGCTCGTCCATCGCGCACGTAGCCTACCGAATCGGGGTGCGCGAGCGCCATCAGATCCGACTCACGCGGCGGGTCAGGAGATCTCCGGATCGCCCATGAGGCACAAGTCCATGATAAGCCGCCAGCATGGAGATCTTGCGCACCCCTGATGCCCGGTTCGAGCACCTCCCCGGCTGGGCCTACGAGCCCCGCTACGTCCAGCTTGGCGAGCTACGCCTCGCCTATGTCGACGAAGGACCGCGGGACGGCGCGGTGGTGCTGTGCCTGCATGGCGAGCCGTCCTGGGGGTATCTCTATCGCAAGATGATGCCCGGCCTCCTCGGAGCTGGGCTGCGAGTGGTGGTCCCTGACCTGGTGGGCTTTGGTCGCTCGGACAAGCCGGCGGCGGCCTCGGACTACACGTACCAGCGCCACGTCGACTGGATGAAGGGCTTCCTGGACGCGCTGGCGTTGCCTCCGGTGACGCTGTTTTGCCAGGACTGGGGCGGGCTCATCGGCCTGCGGATCGCCGGCGAGGAGCCCGCGCGCTTCGCCAGGATCGTCGCGAGCAACACCTTCTTGCCCACCGGAGAGCTGCCCTTGCCACCCGCCTTCTTCGCCTGGCAACAGTTCTCGCAAAGCGCGCCCGTGCTGCCCGTCGGCGGCATCGTGTCTCGCGGGTGCGCCAGCGCGCTGACCGCCGAGGTCATCGCGGCCTATGATGCCCCGTTCCCCGATCCGTCGTATCAGGCAGGCGCTCGTCAGTTTCCCATGCTGGTGCCCTCGTCGCCCGCCGATCCCGCCGCCGCGGCCAATCAACTAGCCTGGCGAGCACTGCAGACCTTCTCCCGCCCGTTTCTCACCGCGTTCGGCGATGCAGACCCGATCACCCGAGGCGCGGACCGCGCGCTTCAAGCCGCGATCGCCGGCGCCGCCGGTCAGCCCCACACGACCGTGCGAGGAGGGCACTTCATTCAGGAAGACGCCGGTCCTGAGCTTGCGTCGATCATCGCCGACTTCGTCGCGCGGACCTGAGCTACGCAAAGTTTTCATAGCCACGGACTTACCTGACAAAGATGTCCTGTTTCCGCTCGCCTCGTTCGCCAAGTGTCGCAGTGGCACAAACACAGGACACATAATTTCAAATACATACAGCCAGCGGTGCCAGGTTGGCCCACCGGTTGCTTATAGGTTCTGCATCGGTGGCAACACCGGGCCCTACCTACCTAATCTTATTGGGCCGTTAGCTTAGTTGAACTGGTTTTGCATCAACGCCTGGGTCGCAGCCCAGGCGTTTGCATTTTCGGCGGTCGCTTCGGCTCCACGATCTCAACCCGCGAGCGACCGCGGCTATTCCTGCAGCACTGCTGTGCAGCAAGCCGCCGGCCGACGACGTGCGAGCAAGCTCAAGGTCGCGCGGCGCCGGCCGCGACCTTTGGCCAGAGGTGGCTTACCCGCCGCCGCTGCTGTAGAGCTTGACCTCGGCGACGGGGGCCTTGTCCCCCGCGAACGACTCGGTCGCGGCCGGGAACGTGCCCTCTCTGAGCTCTTGCACGTACGCCGCCGTCGCCTCACTCACCGCCCGGCCAAGGCTCGCGAACCGACGTACGAAGCGCGGCTTGAAGCTCTCGTCCATGCCGAGCATGTCGTAGCAGACCAGCACCTGGCCATCGCAGCCAGCCCCCGCGCCGATGCCGATCGTCGGCACCGAGACCGCGCCCGTGATCTCGGCGGCGATGTCGGCAGGGATCGCCTCCAGCACGATCGCGTACGCGCCAGCCTCTTCGAGCGCACGCGCATCCGCGAGCAACCGCTCCCGACCTTCGCGACCCCGCCCCTGCACCTTGAAGCCGCCGAGCTGATGGAATGACTGCGGCGTCAGGCCGATGTGGCCCATCACCGGGATTCCGGCAGCCACCAGGCGGCGCACCAGCTCCGCGTGCACCGCGCCCCCTTCCAGCTTCACGGAGTGGCAGCCACCGTCTTTCATCAAGAGCCCGGCGCTGTTGAGCCCCTGCTCAATGGAGGCCTGATAGGTCATGAAGGGCAAGTCGCCGACGATGTGCGCGCGCCGCGCGCCGCGCGCCACCGCGCGACAGTGATAGGACATCTCCTCGAGCGTCACTGGCAGCGTGGTGTCGTGGCCTTGCACCACCATGCCAAGCGAGTCGCCAACCAGGAGGACGTCGACGCCGGCTTCATCGAAGAGCCGCGCGAACGTCGCGTCGTAGGCCGTGAGCACGGAGATCTTCTCACCGCGCGCTTTCATCTGCTGGAGGGTGTGGATGGTAACCCGAGGGGTCTTCATTCCGCCCTTCCTTTCCGTCTGGGACTATGTGAGCTGCTGTTGTCGTCGATGGCTCGCCGACGGAGTCCCGCGCCAGGTGATCCGGCTACGCGCTCCCACGGCCATCTCTTGCTTGGTATTATGCACGACAGATTCGGCTGACACCCGCACTTTGTTCACCTTGCTACCTGACACGCGGTGGTAGCCCGATGGCGCTGGCGGTCCGGAGGGCTTTGCCCAACCATGAGGCAAGGAGCGTGGTGTTGACACCTCGCTCCTTGTGCGCCGCTGCTGTCGCTTGCGCCGCGACAGGCATTGCGCGGGCTGTGGAGGGAACGCATCATCCCCAGCCATGCGCGAACCCACGCGATTTGCCACCCTCACCGGAGAGGGCGGACAGCGCCTGCACGCCGAGCTGTTTGTCCGTGACAACGCCAAGGGCGTGGTGCTGGTAACCCACGGCTATGCCGAGCACTGTGGCCGGTATCGCGAGGTCGCCGACGTGCTGGTGAACGCCGGCTGGTCGGTCCTCACCTGGGATGTCCGCGGCCACGGGCAGAGCCCCGGGCCGCGAGGCTACTGCGATCGATTCTCGCAGTACCTGGGCGACTTCCGGGCCGCCCACCGCGCGGCGCGCGAGCTCGGCCCCGGCCCGCTGGTCGCCTTGGGACACTCCCACGGGAGCCTCATCACCCTGCGCGCCGCCCTGGAGCCGGCGCCTCCGGAGATGGCGGCCCTCGTCCTGTCGTCTCCGTTTCTGGGCTTTGGCGCCCCGATCTCACCCGTCAAGGCGGCCCTCGGCAAGGTGGCGAGCCGCCTCAGGCCGCAGCTCAGCCTGCCCAACGGCCTGAAGCTGGAGGACCTGACCTCGGACCCCGGCAAGCAAGCGGAGCGCGCCAAGGACAAGCTCTGCTTCGACATCGCCACCGCGCGCTGGTTCACCGAGGCGGTCACCGCGCACCGGGAGGTCGAGGACGGCGCCAGCCGGATCGCGGTCCCGGCGCTGTGGCTCATCGGCGGCGCAGACGTCATCGCATCGCCAGCGCAGTCACGCAAGGTCGCCGCCAGGATGCCCAAGGCCACCGTGCGCGTCTTCGAGGGCTACTGCCATGAGGTCTTCAACGAGACCAAGCGCGCGGTCGTGTTCGAGGAGCTGACCCGCTTTCTGGCGACCGTCGCGCCCTGAGCGCGCCTGCGCTGCGCAGCGGCAAAAAAAAGGAGGAGCCAGCGGGCTCCTCCTTTTCGATCGCTTTCCGATCGCTTCTGGTCGCTCTACGTCTCGCTACGCTCGAGCGCAGCATCGCAGGCCGCCGGGTGGCGGGCTGGTGTTGCTACTGCGCAGCTTCCGTGGGAGCCGCGCCGCCCTCGACCTCACCGCCGCCCTCGGCCTCCACCTCATCGGCCTCCTCGTCGTCGACGTCATCGAGGTCGTCATCCATGTCGCGCTCGATGACCTCCTCCTCCATACGCCGACGGACCGGCACCTCGTCCTCCTCATCGCCATGCACGTCCACCGTCAGGCGCTTGTACGCGCCAAGACCGGTGCCTGCCGGGATGAGGCGACCCATGATCACGTTCTCCTTGAGGCCGCGCAGGTAGTCGACGCGCCCGTTGATGGACGCCTCGGTCAGCACCTTGGTGGTCTCCTGGAACGACGACGCCGAGATGAACGACTCGGTCGACAGCGAGGCCTTGGTGATACCGAGCAAGAGCGCGTCGCCCTTGGCCGGCTGACCACCCGCCACGATCACGCGCTCGTTCTCTTCTTCGAAGATGTGCTTCTCGACGTGCTCATCCACGAGGAAGTTGGTGTCGCCTGGGTCGCTGACCGTCACGCGGCGCAGCATCTGACGCACGATCACTTCGATGTGCTTGTCGTTGATGCGCACGCCCTGGAGCCGGTAGACCTCCTGGATCTCGTCCACCAGATACTTGGCCAGCGCGCGCTCGCCGAGCACCCGGAGGATGTCGTGCGGGTTCGCCGGGCCGTCCATCAGCGCCTCGCCGGCACGCACTCGGTCGCCTTCGCGAACCGCCAGGTGCTTGCCCTTGGGGATCAGATACTCGGCCGGATCTCCCACATCGGGGACGATGACGACCTTGCGCTTGCCCTTGGTGTCCTTGCCAAAATGCACCACGCCGTCGATCTCGCAGATGATCGCGTGGTCCTTCGGCTTGCGCGCCTCGAACAGCTCGGCGACGCGCGGCAGACCGCCAGTGATGTCCTTGGTCTTCGTGGTCTCGCGGGTGATCTTGGCCACCACGTCGCCGGCTTCCACATGGTCGCCGTCGTTGACGAAGATGTTGGATCCCACCGGCAGGAAGTACCGGCCCTCCGCGTCGCCACCAGGTAGCTTCACGGTGTTGCCGTTGTCGTCCTTGATGGTGATCCGTGGACGGCTGTCAGCGTCCTTGGACTCGGTGACCGTCTTACGAGACAGACCGGTGACCTCGTCCAGCGACTCCTGCATCGTCACGCCGTCGACGATGTCGCCGTACTTCACGTAGCCCGAGACCTCCGTCACGATGGGCATCGAGAACGGGTCCCACTCCGCCAGGAGCTGACCGCCCTTGACGCGGGTGCCATCGGCCACCATCAGGCGCGCGCCGTACTGCAGACCGTAGCGCTCGCGCTCGCGGCCGATGTCATCGGTCAAGACCAGCTCGCCCTGCCGGTTCATCACCACCCAGTGGTCCCGCTTCTTGACCACCTGGACGTTGTTGAGCCGCACGGTGCCCTCGTTGCGGGCCTCCAGCGAGCTCTGGGCCGTTCCGACCTGACCGGCGCCGCCGATGTGGAACGTCCGCATCGTGAGCTGCGTACCGGGCTCACCGATGGACTGCGCGGCGATCACGCCCACAGCCTCGCCGATGTTGACCATGATGCCGCGGGCCAGATCGCGCCCGTAGCACAAGGAGCAGATACCGCGACGGGTCTCGCAGGTCAGGACCGAGCGGATCTTCACGCGGTCGATGCCCGCGTTGTCGATCACCTTGACCTGCTCCTCCGTGATCTCGGCGTTCGAGGGCACCAGCACTTCGCCGGTGTACGGATCGACGATGTCCTCCAGCGCGACGCGGCCGAGGATCCGGTCGCCGAGGCGCTCGATGATCTCGCCGCCCTCGATGAGCGGCATCATCTCCACACCCTGCCGGGTGCCACAGTCGAACAAGGAGGTGATGTTGTCTTGCGACACGTCCACCAGACGACGGGTCAAGTACCCGGAGTTGGCGGTCTTGAGCGCGGTGTCCGCCAGACCCTTGCGGGCGCCGTGCGTCGAGATGAAGTACTGGTGGACCGACAGACCCTCGCGGAAGTTCGCGGTGATCGGCGTCTCGATGATCTCGCCAGAGGGCTTGGCCATCAGTCCGCGCATACCAGCGAGCTGGCGCATCTGCTGCTGGCTACCGCGGGCGCCGGAGTCCGCCATGATGTAGATGGAGTTGAAGGACGGCGCCTTGCGGTCCGGACCACCTTCCGGATCCTTGAACTGATCCGTGGAGATCTCCTTCATCATGTCCTTGGCGATGGCCTCTGCCACTTGCGCCCAGATGTCGACGACCTTGTTGTACCGCTCGCCGTCGGTGATGAGGCCCTCGGTGTACTGCTCCTCGATCTCGCCGACTTCCTTCTTGGCGTCATCGAGCAAGACGACCTTGCTCGGCGGAATCACCATGTCGTCCAGACAGATCGAGATGCCCGCCCGAGTCGCGTACGTGTAGCCGGTCGTGCGCAGGGCGTCAGCCAGGAGCACCGTCGCCTTCTGGCCGCACTCGCGATAGACGAGGTCGATCAGCTCCGCGAGCTGCTTCTTGCCCATCACGCGGTTGATGGCGTCAAAGCCGATGCCCGGAGGGCACACCTCGTAGAGCAGCGCGCGGCCGACCGTGGTCGCCACGATCTCGCCGTTGATGCGCAGGCGAATCGCGGCCTGCAGGTGGACCTCGCCGTGATCGTATGCCTGCCGCACCTCGGGGATGCAGCTAAACAAGCTGCGCAGCGCGCGGCCGGACTTGTCTTCCTTGTACTCACCGCGAGCAAACGGACGCTCGCGGGTCAAGGAGTAGAGGCCCAGCACGATATCCTGCGACGGCACGATGATCGGCTTGCCGTTGGCCGGCGAGAGGATGTTGTTGGTGCTCATCATGAGCACCCGCGCCTCCATCTGCGCCTCGATCGACAGCGGCACGTGGACGGCCATCTGGTCGCCGTCGAAGTCTGCGTTGAAGGCGGCGCACACCAGCGGGTGAAGCTGGATGGCCTTGCCCTCGGTCAGCACCGGCTCGAAGGCCTGGATGCCCAGGCGGTGCAGCGTGGGGGCGCGGTTGAGGAGCACCGGGTGCTCCTTGATGACCTCTTCGAGGATGTCCCAGACCTCGGGACGCTCCTTCTCCACGAGCTTCTTCGCGCTCTTGATCGTGGTGACCAGGTGGCGCTCTTCGAGCTTGTTGTAGATGAAGGGGGTGAACAGCTCGAGCGCCATCTTCTTGGGCAGGCCGCACTGGTGCAGCTTGAGCTCCGGACCAACGACGATGACCGAACGACCCGAGTAGTCGACGCGCTTGCCGAGCAGGTTCTGACGGAACCGCCCCTGCTTGCCCTTGAGCATGTCGGACAGCGACTTGAGCGGCCGCTTGTTGGGCCCCGTGATGATCTTGCCGCGGCGGCCGTTGTCGAACAGCGCGTCCACCGCCTCCTGCAGCATCCGCTTCTCGTTGCGGATGATGATCTCGGGAGCGTTGAGCTCCTGCAGGCGGCGCAGCCGGTTGTTCCGGTTGATGACGCGACGGTACAGATCGTTGAGATCCGAGGTGGCGAAGCGGCCACCATCGAGCGGCACCAGCGGGCGGAGATCCGGCGGGATGACCGGGATGACGTTCAGCATCATCCAGTCGGGCTTGTTGCCGCTCTCGCGGAACGCCTCGACCACCTTGAGCCGCTTGGCGATCTTCTTGCGCTTGGCCTCCGAGGTGACCTCGCGCATCTCGGCCCGCAGCGTCTCGGCGAGCGCGACGATGTCGAGCTGCTTGAGCAGCTCCAGGATCGACTCGGCGCCCATGCCGGCGTCGAACGAGTCGTAGCCCAGCTCATCGAGCATCTTGCCGTAGCGCTCTTCGGTGAGCATCTCGCAGCGCTCGAGCCCCGACTGCTTGGGGTCGATGACGATATAGGACTCGCAGTACAGCACCTTCTCGAGATCCTTGAGCGGGATGTCGAGCAGATTGCCGATACGGCTCGGCAGCGACTTCAAGAACCAGATGTGCGCGACCGGCGTCGCCAGGCTGATGTGGCCCATGCGCTCGCGGCGCACCTTGGCCTGGATCACCTCCACGCCGCACTTCTCGCACACCACCCCGCGGTGCTTCATGCGCTTGTACTTGCCGCAGTTGCACTCGAAGTCCTTCACCGGGCCAAAGATCTTGGCGCAGAACAGGCCGTCGCGCTCCGGCTTGAAGGTCCGGTAGTTGATCGTCTCAGGCTTCTTGACCTCGCCATGCGACCACTCGCGGATCTTCTCCGGCGAGGCCAGCATGATGCGGATCGCGCTGAACGAACGAGGGTCCTTCGGCTTCTCGAAGAAGTTGAAGATGTCCTTCACGGATTGGTTCCTCCCGAAGTCGTCGGGTTTGCTGAAGCGGATGGAGCAGAGACAGAGATTGAGTCAACGGAAGTGCCGATCACGCTGCCCCTCACTGTGCGCTCCCCATCTTGTCGGCGACCTCGCGCGCCAGAGCCGCCAGGCCAGCAGGGATGCTGGGCTGATTCGACTCCGAGCGGCGCGGCACCGTCGGGTCCTCGATGAGCTCGACGTCCAGGCACAGGGCCTGGAGCTCCTTGAGGAGCACGTTGAACGACTCGGGCAGACCAGCCTCCAGGATGTGCTCGCCCTTGACGATGGACTCGTACATGCGGGTACGGCCCATGACGTCGTCGGACTTGACCGTGAGGAACTCCTGCAGGCCGTAGGCGGCGCCGTAGGCTTCCATCGCCCACACTTCCATCTCGCCCAGCCGCTGACCACCGAACTGCGCCTTGCCGCCCAGCGGCTGCTGGGTGACGAGCGAGTATGGGCCAATGGACCGCGCGTGGATCTTGTCGTCGACGAGGTGGTGCAGCTTGAGCATGTACATCACGCCAACGGTGACGTGATTCTCGAAGTACTCGCCGGTGCGCCCATCGATGAGCCGGGCCTGGCCGCCCGTCGGCAGCCCCGCCATCTTGAGCGAGCTCTTGATCTCGTCCTCATGCGCTCCGTCGAACACCGGGGTCGCAAAGTGGACACCAGAGCGCAGCGTCGCCGCAAAGCGGCCAACGTCCTGGTTGCCGAGCTTCTCGATGAACGGCGCGCTGTCCGGGAACAGCTTCTTGAGCTTCTCCTTGAGCACGTCACCCTGCCAGTTGGTCTGCAGGTATGCGTCGATCTGATTGCCCAACGACTTGGCCGCCCACCCCAGGTGGACCTCCAAGATCTGGCCGATGTTCATACGGCTCGGCACGCCCAGCGGGTTGAGCACGATGTCGACCGGAGTACCGTCCTCCAGGTACGGCATGTCCTCCTCGGGCAGGAGGCGCGAGACCACGCCCTTGTTGCCGTGGCGACCTGCCATCTTGTCGCCCACCGACAGCTTCCTCTTGATGGCAAGGTAGACCTTGACCAGCTTGATGACGCCGGGCGGCAGCTCGTCGCCCTTGGTGAGCTTCGAGATCTTGTCGGAGTAGACGGCCTCGATGTTGTAGACGTCCTCCTCGCGCTTGGCGGCGAGCTGCTCGAGTTGCTCCTCGATCTTGCCCTCGCCAGAGTCGAGCTGGATCTCGTGCCAGTACCGGTGCGGCACCTCGCTCAGGAGCTGCTCGGTGATCTTCTCGCCCTTGGGCAAGAGCACCTTGCCCTTGTCGTCGGTCAGGCGAGAGGCGGTGACGCGGCCAAACAGCAGCTCGCGCATCTTGTTGTAGTACGCCTCGGAGATGACCTTGATCTCGTCGCGCTTGTTGAGATTGAGGATCTCCTTCTCGGCTTCCTCGATCTGCTGAGCGCGCTCGTCCTTGTCCGTCCCCTTGCGGGCAAACACGCGCGCCCCGATCACTACGCCGGTGACACCCGGCGGTACCCGCAACGAGGTGTCGCGCACGTCGCCGGCGCGCTCCCCAAAGATGGCGCGCAAGAGCTTCTCTTCCGGCGATAGCTGGGTCTCACCCTTGGGGGTGATCTTGCCGACCAGGATGTCTCCAGCCTTGACCTCGGCGCCGATGCGCACGATGCCAGCGTCGTCGAGATCCATCAGCGCTTCTTCGCCGACGTTCGGGATGTCGCGGGTGATCTCTTCCTTGCCGAGCTTGGTGTCGCGAGCGACGCACTCGAACTCCTCGATGTGGATCGAGGTGAAGACGTCGTTCTTGACCAGCTTCTCGTTGATGAGGATCGAGTCCTCGAAGTTGTAGCCGCCCCAGGGCATGAACGCGACGACCACGTTCTGGCCGAGCGCGAGCTCGCCGGTGTCGGTGGCGGGACCATCCGCGATCACGTCCCCTGCCTTGACCTTGTCGCCACGCTGGACGATCGGCTTCTGGTTCATGCAGGTGTTCTGGTTCGAGCGCTGGAACTTGACCAGGTTGTAGATGTCGGGGCGAACCGACTCTGCGTCCTTGGGGTTCACGTAGCTCGGCCGGACCACGATGCGGTTGGCGTCCACGTAGTCCACGAGCCCATCACGGCGGGCCACCACGGTCACGCCGGAGTCGCGGGCGACGATGCCCTCCATGCCGGTGCCGATGAGCGGCGACGCAGTGCGGATGAGCGGCACTGCCTGCCGCTGCATGTTCGAACCCATCAGCGCGCGGTTGGCGTCGTCGTGCTCGAGGAACGGAATGAGGGAGGCGGCCACCGAGACGAGCTGGTTGGGCGAGACCTCCATCAAGGTCACGTCGTCGGGCCGGCTCATCACCACGTCGGAGCCCTTGCGGGAGGAGACGTAGTCCTCAGTCAGCTTGCCGGCCTTCTGGTCCACGCTGGCGTGGGTAATGATCTGCCCCTCCTCCTGCAGCGCGGAGTAGAAGCGGACACCGTCCTCCACCTTGCCGCCCTCGACGGAGCGATACGGGGTCTCGATGAAGCCATACTCGTTGACGCGAGCGAAGGTCGACAACGACGCGATGAGGCCGATGTTCGGACCTTCCGGCGTCTCGATGGGGCAGATGCGGCCGTAGTGCGTCGGATGCACGTCGCGCACCTCGAAGCCGGCGCG
The DNA here is from genome assembly GCA_016706545.1 of Myxococcales bacterium. Classification (GTDB taxonomy): domain Bacteria; phylum Myxococcota_A; class Polyangia; order Haliangiales; family Haliangiaceae; genus JABFXX01. Next base: position 47,367 of record JADJJK010000044.1, on the reverse strand, counting down.
CTCGCGGGTCAGACCACCTGGGCCCAGCGCCGAGAGGCGCCGCTTGTGCGTCACCTCGGAGAGCGGGTTGGTCTGGTCCATGAACTGCGAGAGCTGCGAGCTGCCGAAGTACTCCTTGACCACCGCCGAGACCGGCTTGGCGTTGATCAGGTCGTGCGGCTGCAACGCCTCGATCTCCTGCGACATGTTCATGCGCTCTTTGATGGCGCGCTCCATGCGGAGGAGACCGATGCGGTACTGGTTCTCCATGAGCTCACCGACCGCGCGCACGCGGCGGTTGCCCAGGTGATCGATGTCGTCGATCACTCCGCGCCCGTTGCGGAGCTCGATCAGGTAGCGGACGGTCTCGAGGATGTCCCGCTTGGTCAGGATCTGGGTCTCGATCGCCTCGTCGATCTTGAACTTGTAGTTCAGCTTGATGCGGCCGACCCGCGACAGGTCGTAGCGCTCGGCGTTGAAAAACAGGTTCTGGAACAGCGTCTGCGCCGAGTCCAGCGCCGGCTGATCACCGGGACGCAGGCGGCGATAGATCTCCATCACGGCCTCATCCGGCCCCTGCAGCTTGTCAGCGAGCAAGGTGTTGCGGAGGTATGGCCCGATGTTGAGGTTGTCGATGAAGAGCACCTCGATCTTCTCGACGCCGCGCTCGCGCAGCTCGTCGAGCTTGTCCTCGGTGAGCTCCTCGTTGCACTGCAACAGGACCTCGCCGGTGGACTCGACGATCACGTCCTTGGCGGAGACCTTCCCCACCAGCTCGTCGATCTCGATGGGCAGCAGGTCCACGCCGGACTCCTGCAGCTTGCGGATGGCGCCCTTGGTGAACTTGCGGTTCTTCTTGACCAGCACCTCTTTGGTCTTCGGGTGCTTGATGTCGCGAGTCGCGCGCTGGTTGAGCAAGAGCTCGTAGTCCACCTGGCGGGAGTACTTCTTCCCCTGCTCGAAGTGGATGATCTCGGTGTTGTAGAAGTAGTTGAGTAGCTCCTCGTTGGAGTACCCCAGGGCGCGCAGCAGCACCGTCGCGTAGAGCTTGCGACGGCGATCGATCCGGACGTACAGGATGTCCTTGTGGTCGAACTCGAAGTCGAGCCACGAGCCCCGGTACGGGATCACGCGGGCGCTGTACAGCAGCTTGCCCGAGCTGTGGGTCTTGCCCTTGTCGTGATCGAAGAACACGCCGGGCGACCGGTGGAGCTGGCTGACGATGACGCGCTCGGTGCCGTTGATGATGAACGTGCCGCTGTCCGTCATCAGCGGAATCTCGCCGAAGTAAACTTCCTGCTCCTTGACGTCACGGATGGAGTTGACGCCGGTCTCCTCGTTGACATCCCACACGACGAGACGAATCACGACCTTGATGGGGGCCGCAAACGTCATCCCGCGCGCGCGACACTCGTCCACGTCGTACTTGGGCTTCTCGAGGTTGTACGAGACGAAGTCCAACTCGCTGGTCTTCGAAAAGTCCTTGATCGGGAAGACGCTCTTGAAGACCCCTTGCAGCCCGATGTCGTCCCGCTTGTCCTGCGGAACGTCGAGCTGCAGGAACTTGTCATACGACCGCTTCTGGATGTCGATGAGGTTGGGGATCTCGATGACCTGCTTGAGCTTGGCGAAGCTCTTGCGGGCCCGGAAGTTCCTCTGGATTGCCGACGCCATAAGAAGTTCGTTGCCCTGTTCTAGCCCTGGCGGGCTGCTTGGTCGAAAAGTGACCTGCGAAGGAGAGGCGAGACTTAGGTCCCGAAAACGCGGAGCCGGCTGTCCCCGCACCGGAAAGTCCGGGAGGGGAAGCAGCCGCAGGTGATCCCGTGCTTGTGACGGTCGTCGTTGATCGCCGTCGAGCACGGCTGGGTAGGATTACTCAAACCGCGCTGCGTATAGCACGTTCGGCTTGCTGTCGAGAGAAAAGTGACACGCAAGCGATCATGCCAACCTTTGGGAGATCGGCACACACAGCCAGGCGCGCAATGTGGCGCGCCTTACTATTACTTGATCTCGACCTCGGCGCCCGCGTCCTTCAGCTTCTTCGCGATGTCCTCGGCCTCGTCCTTGGGCACGCCCGCCTTCACTTCCTTGGGGGCGCCATCGACCATGTCCTTGGCGTCCTTGAGACCCAGGCCAGTGACCTCGCGGACCACCTTGATGACATTGATCTTGCTGGCGCCACCGCCCTTGAGGACGACCGTGAACTCGGTCTTCTCCTCGACGGCAGCCGGGGCCGGGCCAGCGGCCGCGGCCGGGCCAGCAACGGCCACCGGGGCGGCCTTGACGCCCCACTTGTCCTCAAGAGCCTTGGTCAGGCCGACCAGGTCAATAACCGAAAGCTTGGAGAGATACTCGATAACGTCGTCTTGGCTGATGTTCGACATGGTGTTCCTCTACGTGCGTCGCGGATTGCGATTGGGTGAAATGAAAAAACGTGGACTACTGCTGCTCGAGGCCGCGCTTGCGCGCGTCGAGCAGGTACGCGAAATTCTGAGGAGCGGCGATGATAGTGCGGACAAAGTCCGTCGGCGCCGCCAGGAAGGTCATTAGCAGCGAGGCCTGGAGCTCCGGCTTGCCGGGCAGCTTGGACAGGCTATCAACGCCCTTGGCGTCCAGCATCTGGCCGTCGAAGAAGCCGCCTTTGATGACGAACTTCGGCTCCGCCGCCGCCCACTTGAGCGCCAGCTTGGCTGGCGCCTGCGGCGACTCAGTCGACCACATGACTGCGGTCGACCCCACCATGAGCTGGGTGATCGGCTCCATTCTGGAGCCCTTCACCGCGATCTTGACCAGCGAGTTCTTGATGACCCGGTAGTGGCAGCCAGCCTTGCGGAAGTCCTCGCGCATGGCGGTCACCGCGGGCACTCGGATGCCCTTGTAGTCGGCGATGACCACGCTGACGACGTCCTGGAACGCCTCCTTGATCTCGCCGAGCACTTTCTCTTTTTCGGCTCTCTCCATCGTGTTCTCTCCTGGTCGGAAACGCTCAAAGCCCCTTGTCGATGGAAACGACAAGGGGCCGGGCGGCCGTGGAGAGCCGAACAGCATCCTTCTCGTCTCCGCAGGCTGCTTCGGACGCCAGTTGGCGTCGCCCTGCTTCTTCGACGGCTTGGAGCGGTATGAGGTTTGTCTGTTAGCTTTGGGTTCCCCGTGAGCTACGAACTACTACTCGCCCGCGGCGGAGGCCGCGAACGCAGCGACATCGATCTTGACGGCGGGACCATGCGTCGTCGAGAGCGTGATCGAACGCATGTACGTGCCCTTGGCAGTTGCCGGCTTGAGCTTCATCAGGACGTCGAGCAACGCATTGAGGTTGCCAGCGAGCGCCTCGGGCTTGAAGGAGGCCTTGCCGATGGGGGTCTGGATGATGCCAGCCTTCTCGACGCGGAACTCCACACGACCCGCCTTGAGCTCCTTGACCGCCTTGGAGACGTCCGCGGTCACGGTGCCAACCTTGGGGTTCGGCATCAGGCCGCGGGGGCCCAGGACGCGACCGATCTTACCAACAGACACCATCATGTCCGGAGTGGCGACCAGCGTGTCGAAGTCAAACCAGTTCTCGTCCTGGATCTTCTTGATGTACTCGTCACCACCGGCGAAGTCAGCGCCAGCCTCGAGGGCGTCGCGGACCTTGTCGCCCTTGGCGATGACCAGGACGCGCTTGGTCTTACCGGTTCCGTTCGGCATGACACAAGAGCCACGAACCATCTGGTCGGCGTACTTGGGGTTGACGCCCAGACGGATCGACACGTCGACGGTCTCATCCCACTTGGTGGAGATGCGCGTGCGAGGAAGGATGGCACAGGCCTCGGTGACCGAGTACCGGCGCGTCGGCTCCCAGCCCTCGAGCGCCTTCTTGTATTTCTTTCCAGCCATGAAACTCTCCGTGTGGCCCTGGCTTGGCGCCTTATCGGCTCCCAGGGATGTCATCACGAGTCAGCGGCGACGGCGGGATGCCGGCGACCGCGAGCATCGCTTCATCGATTCAGTCGACGACGTCCAGGCCCATCGATCGCGCGGTGCCGGCCACAGACCGACACGCCGCGTCGACATTCGAGGTGTTGAGATCAGGGAGCTTCTGCTCCGCGATCTCGCGAACCTGCTTGCTGGTGACCTTGCCGACCTTGTTCTTGTTCGGCTCGCCCGAACCCTTGTCGATCTTCGCAGCCTTCTTGAGAAGGATGGAGGCCGGCGGGGTCTTGGTGATGAACGTGAAGGTCTTGTCGGCGTAGGCAGTGATCAACACCGGGATGATGAGATCACCCATGCCCTGGGTCCGAGCGTTGAACTCTTTGCAGAAGGCCATGATGTTCAGGCCGTGCTGACCAAGAGCGGGCCCGACCGGCGGGGCCGGATTGGCCTTGCCAGCAGGACATTGGAGCTTGATGAGTGCAGTTACCTTCTTCATGACTCTCTACTGTCTCCGCCAGTGCTGGCGGGGGCGTCTTTATGCTTTCTCTACTTGAGAAAAGTCAAGCTCAACCGACGTCGCCCTTCCCAACATGGAAAGCTTGACCTTGATCTTTTGCTTGTCGGCCTTGACGTCCTCGATGACGGCCGATTGACTGGCGAAGGGACCGTCCACAACACGAACGGTATCGCCAGCTTCGAAGACGACGCGAGCCTTCGGCTTCGCCTTGCCTTCCGTAATATTGCTCTGCACGCCAGTGATCTCGCGCTCGGGAACCGCGGTGGGTTTGGTACCACCCAGGAACCCTGTGATCTTTGGCGTATTCTTCACCAGATGGAACGTGCGGTCGTCGAGGGCCATCTGCACGAACATGTACCCAGGAAAGAACTTCCTGGTCGTCGTACGGCGTTGGCCCTTGACCATCTCCATGACGCTCTCGGTCGGAACCAGGATCTCGCCGAAGAACTCGGTCAGGCCCTGATTCCGTACGCGCTCAAGCAAGGTCAGCTTGGCCTTGTTCTCGTGGCCGGAGTACGTGTGGACGATGTACCACTTCATCGCTGGCGCAGCGGCGGGCGAGTCAACGGCTGACTCCACCACGTCCGACGAGCCTTGCTCGGCAGTGGGATTATCCATACACGCGCTCCGTGAGGAACGACCACGCCAGGTCGAAGGACCACAAGATCGTCGCCGATAGCAGTGACATCACCAGGACCACCATCGTGGCTGCCCGAACTTCCTTCGAAGAAGGCCAGGTGACCTTGCTCAGCTCCTGCGCGACCTCGTTGGCAAGGCCATACACGCGGTCATCGCGATAGAGCTTGATGCCAACACCCAGCGTGATCGCGAAGGCGACGAGGCTCGTCGTCATCTCGGACAATGGGGAAAAGAAAAACCCCCACAACCAATCGATAGTCCACTGCGACAGAAAGAAAAGCAGCACGCCGCCGCAGAGATAGATGAGGTGGACTGGCTTGTTGGGTGCGTTTTCTTGAGCCACGGCGTTCCTACTTGCTGTGCGCGTTCTGGTTTGAATTTGCAGGGGAGAAGGGACTTGAACCCCCAGCCCTCCGCTTTGGAGACGGATGCTCTGCCAATTGAGCTACTCCCCTAGAATCTCGATACATTAGGCTTCTACGATGGCTGCAAATCCTCCTTCGAAAGGAAGCGGTCGTGTACCCCACCTGGTGAGTGAGTGCAAGTGGTTGGCTGGATTTTCTATTTTCTGTGAGATCCCTATAGGATAGATCTCGAGGAAACATCGACCGACAGGCCATCGGTCGAACCAATTCTCTTCGGAAGTATCCTGCGCAAACAGAAAAGGCCACCCTGAGGTGGCCTTTCTACGCGGCAGGATCTTGGCTATGCCGAGATCTTGGTCACGACGCCGGCGCCGACGGTCTTGCCACCCTCGCGGATGGCGAAGCGCAGACCCTCTTCACAGGCGATGGGGGAGATAAGCTCGATGTCGACCGCGATGTTGTCGCCGGGCATCACCATCTCGGTGCCCTCCGGCAACGTCACCACGCCGGTCACGTCCGTGGTGCGGAAGTAGAACTGCGGACGGTAGCCGTTGAAGAACGGGGTGTGGCGGCCGCCTTCCTCTTTCTTGAGGACGTACACCTCGGCCTTGAACTTCTTGTGCGGCAGCACGGAGCCCGGCTTGCAGAGCACCATGCCGCGCTCGATGTCTTCGCGCTTGAGGCCGCGCAGCAGCAGGCCCACGTTGTCGCCGGCCTGACCCTGGTCCAGCAGCTTGCGGAACATCTCCACGCCGGTGCAGGTGGTCTTCTTGGTGTCCGCCAGGCCAACGACCTCGATGTCGTCGCCCACGTTCACCACGCCGCGCTCGATGCGGCCCGTCACCACCGTGCCGCGGCCGGTGATGGTGAAGACGTCTTCCACCGGCATCAGGAACGGCTTGTCGACTTCGCGCTTGGGCTCCGGGATGAAGGAGTCACAGGCCTCCATCAGCCGCTGGATCGAAGGCGTGCCGAAGTCGCTGGTGTCACCCTCGAGCGCCTTGAGGGCCGCGCCGCGGATGATCGGGGTGTCGTCGCCCGGGTAGTTGTACTTCGACAGCAGCTCACGAAGCTCCATCTCGACCAGGTCGAGCAGCTCTTCGTCGCCCTTGGCGATCATGTCGCACTTGTTCAGGAACACCACGATCGACGGCACGTTCACCTGCCGACCCAGCAGCACGTGCTCGCGGGTCTGCGGCATCGCGCCGTCGGGCGCGCTGACCACCAGGATCGCGCCGTCCATCTGGGCGGCGCCGGTGATCATGTTCTTGATGTAGTCGGCGTGGCCGGGGCAGTCGACGTGCGCGTAGTGGCGCTTGTCGCTCTCGTACTCGACGTGCGCCGTCGAGATCGTGATGCCGCGGGCCTTCTCTTCCGGCGCCTTGTCGATCTGGTCGAAGGCAGTGAACTTCGCGAAGCCCTTGGTCGACTGGACCTTGGTGATCGCCGCGGTCAACGTGGTCTTGCCGTGGTCAACGTGGCCGATCGTGCCGATGTTCACGTGCGGCTTGTTGCGGACGAATTTCTCCTTCGACATTTCTGCTCCGAGGTGCGAGGCGTTCGAAAAGTGCGAGCTAAATGGAGCCCTCGGCGAGAATTGAACTCGCGACCCCTTCCTTACCAAGGAAGTGCACTGCCACTGTGCTACGTGGGCGGATCTGATTTTTACGAGCGGGCGATGGGACTCGAACCCACGACAACCAGCTTGGAAGGCTGGAGCTCTACCAACTGAGCTACGCCCGCGGCCTGGGGTTCGTGGAGGGAGGTGGATTCGAACCACCGTAGGCGTGGAGCCGGCAGATTTACAGTCTGCTCCCTTTGGCCGCTCGGGCATCCCTCCATGTGTCGTACTAGCTTGATCTGATGTTGCTTTCCTTGAGCTGGCGGTGGGACTCGAACCCGCGACCTCCTGATTACAAGTCAGGTGCTCTACCGGTTGAGCTACGCCAGCGAATTCAGATTAGTTTCAGTAGCCTACGGTCCAGGTGGTCCGACGGGGCTCGTGTATAGAGGACCGCCGTGGGCAAGTCAACCAGCAAGAGGAAAAAATCCAGCTCCAATCACCGCTATTTGAGGTGGGGGGGGATCCAGATGCAAGATCCCCGGCACACAGCCGAGGAGGTCCGCCTCGTCAGCGAGCAGACGGCTACTGTCTCGCCTGCGACTCTTTTCCCAGAATTTCCTGGATTTGCAGGACCTGCATCTTGCTGCCGTCGCTCCAGGGCGTGGTCACGCCATAGGCCTTGGCGAGCTCCAGGTTCATCCTGTGACCCTCCAGCGCCTTCTGTAGGTGCGAACGAACGCGCGAGCGGACCTCGGCGACATACAGGGGGCGGGCCTCGGCGCTCATCGCTGTCGGGAAGGGGGCGCGCACGGTGGCCTCCCAGAGTTCGACGAAGATCTGAGACATCTGGTAGCCAGCAGCGGTCGCCCAGTACGCATGGCGGTGGCCAAGCGCGGTGCGCCACTGGTCATACGCTGCCACCGCCAGCGCCTCCTTGGCGGCGAGGCTCTTGCCGAGGTTGTCATCGGGGAGCTCGACCTTGGCGGCGAGGAACCGGCGATGCAGGACCTCGGCGCGGTAGTACTGCGCCATGGCGATGAAATAGGCGTCTTCGAGGTGTGGAGCCTGCCTCCAGTGGCTGACCGCCAGAGCCAGCGCTGCCTCCGCCTCCTCGAGGCGGCCTAGCTCCAGGAGCACGTAGCCCTTGCGCGCGCCCCCCTCGACTCGGTCGGCGAACGTCAGGTTCTGGCGCGCCAGCGCCTGGTCGAGGGTGACCAGCGAGTCGGCGAACTGGCGACGCTCGGCAAACATCGCCGCGAGATACAGATGGGCCTCCACGGACTTGCGCGACGTGGGGTAGGACGCGATCAGCTCGCGCAGCACCGAGATGGTGGCGCTTGGGTCGCCCCGCCGATCGTAGATGGCGGCGATGTTGTAGAGCGACAACGGCGCGTAGGTGGAATCGGGAAAATCGGAGACCAACCTGCGAAACAGCCCGATCGCGAGGTCGCCCTGCCCGTTCTTCCACGCGGCGCTGGCTTCGCTGAAGAGGTCCGCGGTCGCCACCGCGGAGAGCTCAGGAGCGCCGGTCGGAGTTCGCCCCACCACCTGGATGCGGATGGTGTCGAGGTCGATGACCCGCGGGTCGTGCGGCGCAGCCGCGCTCCCCGGCCGCTCACCGTCCTCGCGCACAGGTGACGGCTGCGTCGGTCTGGCGTTGTCGAGGTCAGCCGCCGGGGCCGTCGACGGGCCTCCGGGACGCAAGACCGGCTGCGCACGACCGCCACAGCCGATGAGGGCGCACACGAGCAGCGCGGCACAACGAAGAGGCATGATGTCCTTTATGACGCAGGACGCGGGCGAAAGGTGTGGAACGTCGATCGAGATCACAGGCCGCGCCACGATGGCGCGGCGCAACCTTGCCGGTCCCCCGCGCTCCTTCGCCGCGACGACGCAGCGGCGAGAACGGGTCGGTCAGGCGAGCCGGCGGGTTTCGCTTGACTCTTTCGTTGTCACACCGCTTTGTTACGTACTGAGCACTTCATGAAGGTCGCGTTCACCCACAATCTCCGCCTGACCGATGTCCGTGATTCCGAAAAGGAGGCCGAATACGACAGCGCCGAGACGGTGGGGGCCATCGCGGTCGCTATCGAAGCGGCGGGCCACGAGGTCGAGAAGGTCGAAGTCTCCGGCCCGGCGAGCAACCTGCTCGAGCGCCTGGAGGCGATCGACCCGGATATCATCTTCAATACCGCGGAGGGCACCAGCGGCCGGATGCGGGAGGCGTTCTACCCCGCGCTCTTTGAAGAGCTGGGTATCCCATTTACTGGGGCAGACGCCTACACCAACGCCATCACCCTGGACAAGTGGCTCACCAAGTTGATGGTGAGCCGCGCGGGGATTGATACCCCCCGCGCCATCCTGGTGACGGTGCGCAACTACGAGAGCGTTCTCGAGCGCGGGGCTGGCCTCGCGTTCCCGGTCATCGTCAAGCCCAACCACGAGGGCTCGTCCAAGGGCATCTACGCTTTTGGCAACGGCGTCTCGGTGTCGTCGGTGGTCCGCGAACCTCGAGACTTCCCCGCCATCATCAAGAGCGCGCTGCGCGCGTACCCTGATGGGGTGCTGGTGGAGGAGTACGTCGAGGGCATCGACGTTGCCCTGGGCTTCGTGGAGGGAGTCGGCCACGACGACGGGTTGCTGACGCCGGTGGAGTTGCTGCTCGAGCCGAGCGTGGAGCGGCCGTTCAACATCTACGACTACCGTCTCAAGAACCTCGAGCCCGGCAAGGTGCAGTTCCGCTGTCCGGCGAACATCCCGCGCGACGTCGCGGCCAGGCTTCGACAGATCTCCCACGAGGTGATCCGGACCGTCGGCCTGCGAGACATGGCCCGCCTCGACTACCGGGTGACCCCGGAGGGCCGGGTGTACCTGCTGGAGGCCAACGCCCTGCCCTCGCTGGCGGTCAGCTCATCGCTGTTCGCGGCCACCGCTCAGGTTGGCCTCACCTACAACGCCACCATCGCCGCCATCCTCAACGCGGCGGCGCTCCGCTCCGGCCTGGCGACCGCGAGCCAGCTCGGAGTGGTGCGGCGCAGCCGAGCGCAGCCGATTCGAGTCGGCTTCACCTACAACGTGAAGCGCAGCCATGATGGAGATGACGAGGCCGAGTGGGATCCGCCGGAGACCATCATCGCCATCGCCAACGCCCTGGCACGGCAGGGTCACATCGTGGTGCATCTGGAGGCCACCCCGGACCTGCCTCGGGTGCTCGCAGAGGCCGATGTGGACCTCATCTTCAACATCGCCGAGGGCGTGGAGGGCCGCAACCGCGAGGCGCAGGTCCCGGCGCTGTGCGAGCTCCTTGGGATCCCCTACACCGGGTCCGACAGCGCCACGCTGGCGATCGCGCTCGACAAGGCGCTAGGGAAGAAGGTGCTGCTGCAGCACGACATCTTGACGCCGCGCTTCCAGGTCATGGAGTCCGCGCGCGAGCGGCTGTCTCCCGACATGCGCTTCCCGCTGATCGTGAAGCCCAACGCCGAGGGCAGCTCCAAGGGCATCGGCTCGACCAGCGTGGTAGACACCGAGGAGGAGCTCCGCGCAGCGGTCAAGCTGATCGTGGAGCGATACCGGCAACCAGCGCTGGTGGAAGAGTACATCGCCGGGCGTGAGTTCACGGTCGGGCTCCTGGGCGACAAGCGACCGCGCGTGCTGCCACCCATGGAGATCCGGTTCAAGAACGGCGTCAACCGGCCCGTCTATGACTACGCGGTCAAGCAAGAGTGGGAGGAGCACGTCTACTACGAGTGCCCCGCCAAGCTGACAGAGGCCGAACAGAAGGCGATGGAGAAGATCGCTCGTGCCACGTTCTGGGCGCTCGACTGCCGAGATGTGGCCCGCGTCGATCTGCGGATGGACGCCGATGGCCGCATCTACGTGCTCGAAGTGAACCCGCTGCCGGGGCTCACCCCCGGGTACTCCGACCTGGTGCTGATCGCGCAGGCTGTGGGCATGGAGTACGACCAGCTCATCGCCGAGATCATGCAAGGCGGGCTGCGGCGTATGCGCGAGAAGCGGCGCGAAGAGCGCGAGCTGGAGCGCGAGCGGGAGGCGCAGTCCAAGGCGCCGGTCGACATGGCCGCCAAGGCGGAGAAGGCCGCGGAGAAGGCAGAGAAGGCCGCGGAGAAGGCGGAGAAGGCCGCCAAGCGCATGGCCAAGCTCGCAGAGGCGCCCAAGCCCTTGGCCCCTGCCGCTGTGCGGACCCCCATGCGCAACGGCAATGGCTCTGACCGGGTGGCGGTGGTGCCGACCTCGACGTCAGAGGTGGCGCCCACGGCCATTCCGGCGACCGTCGGCAGCAACTCGACGCACTGAGCAGCGAGTGCAGCGAGTGCGGCGGGCGCAGCGAGTGCGGCGTGAGCCGCCAGCGCGGCGTGAGCCGCGCGAGCCGCCAGCGCGGCGTGAGCCGCGCGAGCAGCAACAGCGACCCAAACGAGGCGTGGGAACGGGCTAGCCTGCCTTGACGCGCCTATACTGCCGCGGTGCGAGTCGCCACTCGAATCACCGCCGCCAGCGCCGTCGTGACGGCCCTGGCGACCACAGCGTACGCGGTCTACGACCTCAGGCACCGCGGCGACGAGCGCTGGACGCAGCTCGAGAACGAGGGGCGCGCGGTGGCAGCGGCGCTCCGCCCGACGTTGGAGTTGGACGCCGCCACGCCCCGCGGGCCCGACGCCGCGCTGCTGACCGACCTGAGCCGGGTGACCGGGTGGCAGGTCGTGGTGCTCCCGCGGAGCCGGGCGGTCGCCCCGCCAACCGATGACGTCACCGAAGCGCAGCTCCGGCGGCTGCGGACGCTCCTCGAGGTTCCCAAGCTCACGTTCGCGGACACCCAGGGTGGGCGCTACAGCTTCTCGTCGGCGTTGCGGCGTGGGAGCAAAGGCGAAGAGGTGACGCTGGCGATGCTGGAGGTGTCGAGATCGACCTCGTTTATCGACGAGCGTGCGAGCGCCGACATCTGGGGCGCGGTGCTCCTGGTCGTGCTGGTGGTGCTAGCCGTGGTGCTGGCGGTCGGGGGCCTGGCGCGCAGCCTGGTCAGCGGGCCGATCACCAACCTGCTGCGAGGCATCGACGAGGTCGCCAAGGGCGATCTCTCGCACGCGCTGCTGTCGCAGCGCGACGACGAGATCGGCGCCATCGCGACCCGGTTCAACGAGATGACGTTCTCGCTGCGCGAGTCCCGGGCCGAGACCGAGCGGCAAAACCACGCCAAGCTGGAGCTCGAGCAGCGGCTCGGACAGACCGAGAAGCTGGCGACGATTGGCCAGCTCGCCGCCGAGATCGCCCACGAAGTGGGCACCCCGCTCAACGTGATCGCGGTGCGTGCCAAGGCGACCGCCAAGCGGGCCACCGAGCCGGAGGTGGTGGCCAAGAACGCCGAGATCATCGCGGAACAGACCGCTCGTATCACTCGCATCATTCAGCGATTGCTCGACTTTGCTCGACGCAAGGTCGGGGGGCCCGGGCGAGAGCGGGTGAACCTCAACGAGCTGTCGCTCACCACCATGGAGCTATTGTCCTCCCAGTTCTCGGCCGGCAAGGTGAAGACCCGCCTGGTCCGAGCGGAAGGGCTGCCAGCGGTCGCGGGCGATCCAGACCGACTGCAGCAGGTCCTCATCAACCTGCTCCTCAACGCGCAGCAGGCGATGCCGGAGGGCGGAGCGCTCACCGTGGAGACCTCCCAGATCCTGCGCACCCGCCCTGGGCTCGCCGAGGGGCCGGCCCAGCGCTTCGTCCAGCTAGAGGTGGCGGACACTGGAGGCGGAATTCCGCCGGAGATCCAGGACAAGATCTTCGATCCATTCTTCACGACCAAGAAGGGGTCCGGCGGCACCGGCCTTGGGCTGGCGGTGTGCTCGGGGATCGTCAAGGAACACGACGGATGGATCGACGTGGAGAGCGCGCCAGGCGGCGGCGCCGTGTTCCGGGTGCTCCTGCCCTGCTAGTCCACGCGCCGTGGTAGATTGCGCCATGGCTTCGCGCCGCACCGTCCTCGTCACTGGCGCGACCGATGGCATCGGTCGCCAAACCGCACTCGAGCTGGCCCGTCAGGGCCAACGTGTCGTCGTCCATGGCCGCAGCCGCGTCCGCGTTGATGAAGCGCTTGGTCAGCTCCGCGCGCAAGTGCCCGAGTGCGAGGTCGACGGCGTGTCCTTCGACCTCGGCTCGTTCGCCGCGGTCCGCAAGGGCGCGCAGCTCGTCATCGAGAAGGTCGGAGCGCTGGACGTGCTCATCAACAACGCCGGCATCTTCGCCGAGGAGCGGGTGGTCAACGACGCGGAGCTAGAGGCCACGTTCGCGGTGAACCACCTGGGGCCGTTCCTGCTCACCCACTTGCTCTTGCCGCAGCTCCGCGGTGGCGCAGACAAGCCCCCGGGGCGGGTGATCAACGTGTCGTCGATAGCCCATACCCGCGGGCGCATCCACTTCGACGATCTGTCGCTGTCCAAGGGGTACACCGGCTACGCGGCGTATGCGCAGAGCAAGCTGGCCAACGTGATGCATGCGCTCTCCCTGGCCGACCGCGAGCCCAAAGAGGGGCTCGTCGCGTACGCGCTGCACCCCGGGGTCATCGCCACCAAGCTCCTGCGCCAGGGCTTTGGGCCGGTGCAGGGCTCCTCCGTCGGACATGGGGCCAAGACCTCGGTGGTGCTGGCGACGGCGGACGATCCCGGACCTTCCGGAAGCTATTTCTCTGAGTCCATCGCGACTCCTCCAGCGAAGGCGGCGCAAGACCGGGCGCAGCGAGACCGGCTGTGGGATCTATCGATGCAGCTATGCGGCCTGTAGAACACCGAACGGTGTTCTAGGAGACTGGTGTCAAAGCCCGAGATCAATCACTTACACATCGAGGATCCGTCATGGACGTTTGAGCTGGCCTGTTGACACCAGTCTTCTAGGGCCGAGTTCCCGACGGTGGCCGCGATCAGTTCTTGGTCACGCGGGCTAGCCCGCCTAGGCGCGCGTTGGGAGTGAGCACAAAGCCGCGGACATCCCGGTTGCGTAGCACCACCACATCCTCGTGCCACAAGGGAGCGATTGGCACCTCCTGCGCGACGATGCGCTGGAGCTCGGAGTAGATGGCCTCGCGCCTGGTCGGATCCAGCTCGTCGCGGCCGGCCTGGCACAGCTCGTCGACCCGCGGATTCCGGTACCGCCAGCGGTTGTTGGCGTCCGGGTCCTTCTTGGTGGGGATGCGCCCGGAATGGAAGTACGTGTAGTAGTAGTCGGGGTTTCCGATCTCCGCGGTCTGCATGGACGCGAGCTGAAACTGGCCCTTCTTGATGTCCGAGAAGAAGGTGGCGAACTCGAAGCTGCGAACCTCGACAGCGATGCCGACCTCGCCGAGCTGGGAGGCGATCACCTTGGCCACGCCCACGCGAAAAGCGTCTGCGCTGGTCTTGTACGTCAGCGAGAACCGGGGAGCTGGGCCGGGGCCGTCGGGGTCGACGAAGCCGGCGGCGTCCAGCAGCGCGCGTGCGCGCGCCGGATCGTGGTCCCAACGCGCGACGTCTCCCTCGTAGTACGGGACGCCCGGCGGCAGTAGCCCGGTGGCCACCACGGCGCGACCGGAGAACTTGGCCGCGATGAGCCCCCGGCGATCGATGGCGAGCGAGATGGCCTGCCGTACCGCCTGGTGAGACAGGACCTTGTCCTCGTTGTTGAACATGAGGTACGTGAGGATCTGGCTTGGACCGCTGTCCACCTCCACGCGCGGGCGAGCCACCACGTCGTCGATGAGATCGAGCCGGGTCGCGTTCTGCACCAGGTCTGCGGAGCCGCCCACCAGCATCAGGATGCGCGCCGCGGGGTCCCGAACGAAGCGGATCTCTACTCGCGGCAGCGCGGCGACGCCCAGGTGATAGTACGGGTTTGCCTCCAGCAGCGCGCGTGATCCTGTGAGCTCCACCAGCCGGTAGGCCCCCGCCCCTACCGGCGGCCGGCCGCGAAAGCGGCCGTCGGGCCCGGCGGCCTTGGCCGACAAGATCCCATGATCCAGGTCGGTCATGAACGTGGCCAGCGGTCGCTGCAGGTGAAAGCGCACGCGCTGCGCCGACACCGCCTCCACGCGGCGGTACCGCTCGAGATACGTCTTGTGGTACACGCTGTCGCTGCCTTCGTTGAGCATCGACTGGTACGAGAACTCGACATCCGCGGCGGTCACCGGCGAGCCGTCCGAGAACCGCGCGTCCTGCCGGAGCACGACATCCCAGGTCAGATCGTCCTTACGCTCCACCGCGGAGGCGAGCATGAGGCGAGGCTCGGTGGTCGGAGTGTCCACGGTGGTGAGGCCGGGCGCGATGAGCCGGCTGACCTTGGTGTCGTGGTTGCTGAGCGTATAGCGTGGATCCACGGTCCGGACCGCGGTCTCGATCAGCACGACCACGGTGTCGTCAGGGGTCTGCCGGTGCTGAGGAGAACAGCCCAGCGCCAGCGCGAGACAAAGGCCGAGGCTCAAGGCTCCCCCCGGCCACCGGCCCAGGTGGCGGCCCCGGGTCAAGAGCGAGGCAGCGGC
Source organism: Myxococcales bacterium (assembly GCA_016706545.1). GTDB lineage: Bacteria > Myxococcota_A > Polyangia > Haliangiales > Haliangiaceae > JABFXX01. The sequence goes on along the minus strand of JADJJK010000044.1, from coordinate 31,873 downwards.
CCGGGGCGGCTCCCGGCGACTGGGCTTCGTCGCCGGCCGCTGGGGCCGTGACCGTCGGAGGAGCTGGCCAAGGTCTGTGGTAGCGTCAATGCGTGACATGGCGCCGTTCGTTGCAGCGTGGGCTGATGCTCGCAGGGATCGCGAGCTTGGCCAGTATCCAGCCACGACCAGCCGCGTCGCAAGCGACTGCTGCCGGCAAGGCCGATCTTGCCCCGCCGAAGGTAGGTGGCGCTAGCGCCGCGCCCCAAGGCGCGGAGGCCGCCCTTCCGCTGGAGCCGGAGGGCGCCCCGGCGGCGACCGGCGCGCCGGCAGAAGGAGAGGAAGGAGGGGACGCCCCTACCAGGGCGTTCTCGCCAGCGCCGTCGGACCCGACAGAGCGCGCGCGCTGGCTCGAGCGAGAGCTGAACGCCGCGGTGGCGGCTCGGCCGGCGCTGGCCGGCGCCAAGCTTGGCGCCATAGCGGTGGACCTGTCCTCGAACGTCACCCTCTGGCAGCATCAGGCGGAGGTGCCGCTGTCCTTGGCGTCCACCGCCAAGCTCTTCACCGCCGCCGCGGCCCTGCGGGCGTTGGGACCAGGACATGTCTGGCGCACCGCGCTCTACGGCGAGGAGGCGCCAGGCGCCACGGCCGAAGAGGAGCGAGATGACACGATCGAGACCTTGTACCTGAGGGGGCGCGGCGACCCGGGCCTGGACGCGGCCGCGTTGCGCACCCTGGCGATCGACCTGGCCGACCGCGGGATCCGGCGCATCCGCAAGCAGATCGTGCTCGACGCCTCCTACTTCGACGACCGCTTCGAGCCTCCACACTTCGACGAGCAGCCCAAAGAGCGGGCGGCGTTTCGCTCGCCGGTCTCTGGATTGTCCGTCAACCGCAACGCCGTGACGCTGATAGTCACCCCCGATCCGGCAGGGATCCGCGAACCCACGGTGCGGCTCGAGCCGGCGGTCGACTCGTACTTCGAGGTCATCAGCGACGAGCTGGTGGCGACCCCCGACGGCAAGACGCGGATCAAGATCGACGTCACGGCCAAGAAGACCAAGGTCGAGCTGCGACTCAGCGGCCAGGTGCGCAGCGACGGCCCTCCGTTCTACCGGCGGGTGCGCATCGATGATCCCGTGGCCTTCGCGGGCGCCACGTTGCGGGCTGCGCTGGCCGAGCGAGGCATCCGCGCGCCCTCGCGCATCTCCGTGGGCGAGGTTCCGGAGAAGGCGAGGCTCCTGGTGGCGTTCGACAGCCCCACGCTGGCAGAGGTGGTGCGGCGCATGAACAAGACCTCCGACAACTTCGTCGCCGAGGTGGTGTTCAAGACGCTGGGAGCCGGGCAGCGCACGACCCCAGGTCCCGCGACGTGGGACGACGCCGCCGCCGGCATGCGCGCGTTCGTGGCGAGCCTCGGCCTGCCCTCGCCGGTGCGCGTCGACAACGGCTCCGGGCTGTTTGACGCCTCCGCCGCCTCGGCGAGTCAGGTCGTCGCCCTGCTGGGCACGGCGCTACGCGACTTTCACATCGGACCAGAGTTCCTGGCGTCTTTGCCGATAGGCGGCGTGGACGGGACCCTGCAGAGCAGGTTCCGCGGGCGTCCGGCTGCCGGGCTGGTGCGGGCCAAAACCGGGACCCTGGCCCAGGTGTCAGCGCTGGCAGGCTATGTGGCCTTGCGCAGCGACCAGGTCATCGGGTTTGCCGTGCTGGTCAACGACCTCAAGCCAAGCCAGCGCCGCGAAGCGCGAGCGCTGCAAGAAGACCTGGTAGACGTGATGGCGCTCTATCTGGGCGCCCCGCCTGCTGCAGCGGGCGCACCGCCCGCTGCAGCGGGCGCACCGCCTGCTGCAGCGGGCGCCCCGCCTGCTGCAGCGGGCGCACCGCCCGCTGCGGCGCCGAAGTGAAGCCGAAGTGACTGGCCTCGCTGGACCCGCCCAGCTCGGGCAGCGCTACTTGTTGAGGCCGTCGAGACCCTTCTGGAACCGGCCAGCGTGCGAGCGCTCGGCGCGGGCCAGGGTCTCGAACCACTCGGCGATCTCTTCGAAGCCCTCTTCGCGCGCCGTCTTGGCAAACGCCGGGTACATCTGCGTGTACTCGTACGTCTCGCCGGCGATCGACGCCTTGAGGTTCTTGGAGGTATCACCAATGGGCTCACCGGTCGCCGGATCACCCACGCGCTTCAAGTAGTCGAGATGGCCGTGCGCGTGGCCAGTCTCGCCCTCCGCGGTATCGCGGAACAAGCCGGCAACGTCGGGGTATCCCTCGACGTCCGCGACCTTGGCGAAGTAGAGGTAGCGCCGATTTGCCTGCGACTCGCCGGCGAACGCTTCCTTGAGATTGGTGTGCGTCTTGCTTCCACTTAGCTCTGCCATGGCAGACTCCTCATCGTGAATGTCCGGTCTTCTAGGTAGCACCGTGAGCCGGGGAGCGGCAACCGCTACGGCGCCGCAAACAGCGGCCGTGCGCTGCGAGCAAACCCGAGGCGAGCGCTGACACGCGGCGCAGGATCCTGTCGTTTTGCCGCTTGCGGTCGCGCGGTGGATGCTACACCGAGCGAATGTCGCTGGTACGTCCGCTCACCCGCTCCGACATCAAAGGCCCGGCGCTGTACGCGCCCATCCGCGACGACTTCCGCAAGCGAATCATCGAGCTCAAGCGCAGCCGCCGGGTGCTGGTGGGCGACCGCGTGTCCATGGTCTTCGAGAACCGACACACGCTCACCCTGCAGGTCGAGGAGATGCTGCGCGCCGAAGCGCTGACCACCGACGAGCAGATCGCCGCTGAGCTCGCGGTCTACAACGAGCTGATGCCGACCACCGACTCGCTGTCGGCGACGCTGTTCATCGAGCTGCCACAGGACGCCGATGCCAAGGTCGAGCTGCGCAAGCTGGTGGGGCTCGACGAACACGTGGCGCTCTTGATCGGCGACCATCGCGTGCCGGCCCGGTTCGAGCCCAACCGCTCCACAGATGACAAGATCTCGGCGGTTCAGTACGTGCGCTTCCCGCTGACGGGCGAGGCCAAGGCGGCGCTCCTGCGCGACGGCACGACGCTGGTGGTCGAGATCGATCACCCGGGCTATCAACACCGGGTGACCGCCGATCCAGCCCTGCGCGCCTCGCTGGCGCGTGACTACGCGAGCACCTGACCCCGCGCGCTGCACGCGCCGCTTTCACGCCTCGTGCAACATCCTGCACGACTGGCCTGGTGCCGCCAGACCAACCGGGGGGTGCGACACCACCAGGCCGGTCTCGTGCTCGTTTTTCCAGGACGCCTCCCTGTTTCCGTCTGTTGCGCCCCAGAAGACCACTGCTAAGGTCCTCCAAGGATGTGTACTGCCCTGGGCAGCGGGAATGGAGCGAGCCACCCGGCGAGCGCTTGCCGGGCCGCCGCGATGGCCAAGGTGGCCACGGAGACCAAGACGACCGCGGTCACGTTCGTGTCGCCAGGCAGGGGGACGCCATGACCTGCTCGGATCTGGTGGAGGATGGGATAGAACCGGTCTCGGATATCGATCTCGAAGACCTCGCGATCTTCCCGCTGCCGCAGTGTGTGCTGTTGCCGGGAGGCCTGCTCCCTCTGCACGTCTTCGAGCCGCGGTACCGGGAGCTGACGCGCTATTGTCTCGACGGCAATCGCCCGATGGGCATCGCTCGGCTCTTGCCGGCGGCGCGCCACCAGCGAGATCACGCAGCGGTATATCAGCACCTGGGGGTCGGCCGGATCATCTGCTTCGAGGAGCTAGAGGACGGCCGCTTCCTGCTGCTGCTACGAGGCCTCACGCGCGTGGTCATCGAGCGCGAGCTGCCACAGACCCATAGCTTCCGACACGTCACGGCCCGCCGGCTGACCGACCAGCAGACGGATCCGGACGCCGGGGTCCACCTGCACCAGCAGCTCATGGCGCTCTGCGACCGGCTCGCCACCCTTCTCGACAAGGGCGGGCGGCAGCTCCGGGATCTGGCGTGTGGCCCCACCCCGGGCGCCTGCGCCGACGCGGTGGCCGCGGCCCTGATGATGGACGCCGACGAGCGCCAGGCGCTGCTCGAACAAACAGATCCGAACCTGCGGCTGCGCACGGCGCTGTCCCAGGTCAGCCGCCTGCTGTGCCAGGTGGTGCCGTGCGATGGCGTGGTGAACTGAGCTCCACTCGCTGGTGGGATCACTATCCCCCGGTCGAAACCTAGCGCAGCCGGAAGCGCTGGACCTTGCCGGTCGCGGTCTTGGGCAGCTCGTCCACAAGCTCCACCCAGCGTGGCACCTTGTATGGCGCCAGGTGCTCCTTCACGAAGGCGCGGAGCTGGGCCACCACCTCGGGCCCGCGCGGGGTGGCAGCGTGGAGCACCACGAAGGCCTTCGGCTTGATGAGCCCATCGCCGTCGGCGTGGGCGACCACCGCGGCTTCCAGCACCGCTGGATGAGAGCTCAGCACTGACTCCACCTCGAAGGGCGCGACCCAGATGCCGCCGACCTTCAACATGTCATCGTTGCGCCCGCAGTAGATGTAGACGCCTTGCTCGTCGCGCTGGTAGCGGTCTCCCGTGCATGTCCAGGGACCGTGAAACGTGGACAGGCTGCGTTGCCGCTGGTTCCAGTACGCCATGGCCGCCGAGGGGCCGCGCACCCACAACGCGCCCTCGCCTTGGCCTTCGATGGCCGCGCCGTGGTCATCCCGCAGCTCCACGTCGTAGCCCGGCACTGGCGTCCCAGTGGTGCCGTAGCGAACGGCCCCGGGCTGGTTGGACAGGAAGATGTGCAACATCTCGGTGGAGCCGATCCCGTCGAGGATCTCCACCCCGACCCGCGCCTCCCAATGCTGGCCGATGTGGCGCGGCAGCGCCTCGCCAGCGGACACGCAGCGGCGCAGGGCGGGAGACGCCCCCTCTGGCCGGTGGGTGTCCTCCGCGAGCAGGGATGCGTAGAGCGTCGGCACGCCAAAGAAGATGGTCGGATGGAACCGGCGCAGGGTGCGCACCACCGACTCGGGCGTGGGCCGGTCTGCGAGCAAGACCGCGGTGGCGCCGACCGAGAGCGGAAAGGTCAGCGCGTTGCCAAGGCCGTACGCAAAGAACAGCTTGGCCGCAGAGAACACGACGTCCTCGGAGGTGATGCCGAGGACGTCGCGGCCATACGTATCGGCGGTGGCGGCCAGGCTGCGGTGCAGGTGCATCACGCCCTTGGGCTGGCCGGTGGAACCCGAGGAGTAGAGCCAGAACGCCACCTCATCCGCGCAGGTGCTCGCCGGCCGCTCCGCAGGCGGGGCCAGCGCCAGCAGCTGGGCGAAGGTGCAGTCACCCTCTGCCAGCGGCGTCTCCGGGTCGGAACCGGAGCGCACCACCGGGATGCCCGGCGGCCCGGCCGCGAATACCTTGCGCAGCAGGGACTCGCTCAGCACCACCGCCGCGGCGCGCGAGTCGTCGAGAAAATAGGCGTAGTCCGCGGACGACATCAACGTGCTGACCGGCACCGGCACGAGCCCGGCGTAGATCGCGCCCAGAAACGCCACCGGCAGGTCCACCGTGTCAAGCAGCACCAGCAGCACGCGCTGCTCCGGGCGGAGCCCCAACGCGCGAAACCCCGAGGCTGCGGCGGCCACGCGGCGCGCGAGCTCGCCGTAGGTCACGGCCTCGAGCTGATCGACGTACGCGGTCTTGTCCGGCCCCGCGCACGACAACCCGCGAGCCAGGAGGTCGGCGGCGGCATTGAACAATGGAGCCATGAGAGGAGCCTTTCACACAAAGAGAGGAACGTCAGACCTCGCCCATCGCAAGCTCGCAGCGCCCAGCGCGCGCCGAGGTCCGCGGGGCGCCCGACGGCCCCTGCGCCAGGAGCGCCGTGTCAAACACCACTCCTAGAGCAGCGGCGCCCCGGTGACCGCGGCGACTTGCTCGCGGGTCACGCCAGGAGCTAGCTCCACCACTCGAAAGGCCCCCTCCGGCGTGGGATCGAACACCCCCAGCTCCGTGATGACGCGCGCCACCACGCGCGCCGCGGTCAGCGGATAGTCGCAGCGCGCCACCAGCTTGTGCTCGCCGTCCTTGGTGCTGTGCTGCATCATCGCCACCACGCGGCGGCATCCTGACGCCAGATCCATGGCGCCGCCCACCCCCATCACCTTGCCGCCGGGCACCGCCCAGTTGGCCAGATCGCCGTGCGCCGAGACCTGCATGGCGCCCAAAAAGGCTAGATCCACGTGCCCGCCACGGATCATGGCGAACGACTGCGACGAATCGAAGGTGGAGCCTCCCGGCAGCACGGTCACGGTCTGCTTGCCGGCGTTGATGAGCTGCGGATCTTCGTCCCCTTCATACGGGAAGGGCCCCATGCCCAGCAGTCCGTTCTCGGAGTGCAGCCAGGCGTGTCCCGCCGGCAGATAGTCGGCGACCAGGGTGGGCAAGCCGATGCCGAGGTTCACGATGGCGCCCTCGGGGATCTCGGCCGCGGCGCGCTGCGCCATCTGTTCCTTGGAGTACGGCATGGCTAACCTCGCTTCCGGGTGGTGCGGTACTCGAACGGATTCTCGTGCTCCGCCACGTGTACGATGCGGTGGACGTAGATGCCGGGCAGGTGAACGTCATCCGGATCGATGGCGCCGTTGTCCACCAGCTCGTCGGCCCCCACGATGGTGAGCCGGGCCTCGGTGGCCATCACCGGAGAGAAGTTGCGCGCGGTCCGCCAGAAGCGCAGGTTGCCGAACTGGTCGGCCTTACGCGCGCGGATGAGGGCGACGTCCGCAGACAGCGCGCGCTCCATCAGGTAGGTGCGGCCATCAAACTCGCGCACCTCCTTGCCCTCGGCGATGACGGTGCCGACGCCGGTGGGCGTGAAGAACGCCGGGATGCCGGCGCCAGCGGCGCGCATGCGCTCGGCCAGCGTGCCCTGGGGCGTGATCTCCACCTTCACCTCGCCGGACGCCATCCGGGTGTGCAGGTCATCGTTGTTGCCGATGTAGCTGCACACCACCTTGCGGATGATGCCAGCGTGCAGCCACTGCGCCAGGCCCTTGCCGAGATTGCCGGCGTTGTTGGACACCAGGGTCAGATCTCGAACGCCCCGCTCGACGACGCCGCGGATCAGCGCCTCGGCGTTGCCAGTGAGACCAAAGCCTCCCACCATGATGGTCATCCCGTCGCGCAGGTCAGCTAGCGCCTCGGTCACCGAGCTGACGACCTTGTGACGGTGACGACCCAGGCCGGGGGGGCCAGATGGACCAGATGGGCCAGAGGCAGACGGTGCGGGAGTTGAGCTCGCGGTCATTTACGCTTCTCCAAAAGCCAGCGCCGCGGCGTCACCAAAGGCGCGCACGCCAGCGACCATCTCCGATTCTCCGATACACAAGGGCGGCGCGAAGATCGCGGTGCCCCGCTTGCCGTCGACGTGCAGGGACAGCCGACGAGCCGCCAGCTCCTTGCTTAGGCGGGCCCAGCGTTCGATCGGCGCCTCCAGCTCCAGCGCGACCAGGAGGCCAAGCCCCCGCACCATGGGCCGCGCGCCGGGCAGCCGCGCCGCCACCGCCTCCACCTCGCGGCGCAGCACCGGCCCCAGGCGCGTGGCGTTGTCATAGAGCCCCTCGTCCTCGTAGACCGCCAGGGTCTCCAGCGCCGCGGCGCACGCCACCGGGTGCGCGTAGTAGGTGAGGCCGCAGGCCAGCACCTGCGCGTCGAAGTGCTTGGCGACGCGCTCATGCACGATGACCGCGCCGATCGTCGCGTAGCCGGAGGCGAGCCCCTTGGCCACGGTGATGATGTCCGGGGTCACGTCCCAGTGCTGAAAGCCAAACGGCTTGCCCGTGCGCCCGAAGCCGGTGAGGACCTCGTCGGCGATGAGCAGCGCGCCCTCCTCGTCACAGGCCTTGCGGACCAGCGGCCAGTACTCCGGCGGCGGCACCAGCACGCCGTTGGCTCCCGGCACCGGCTCCAGGATGACCGCGGCGATCGAGCGCGGCCCCTCGAGCCGCATGACCTCGCCAAGGTGGGTGGCGCACTCGCGCTGGCAGGTGTCGAGCGTCTTGCCAAACGGGCAGCGGTCGCAATAGCAGTCGGGCACGTGGACCACGCCCGCGATCCCGGGCTCGAACGGCACCCGGCGCCAGTCGCCGGTGAGGCTGAGCGCGCCGAGCGAGGCCCCGTGGTAGCTGCGATACCGGCTCATCATCTTGTAGCGACCAGAGACCTGACGCGCGATCTTCATCGCGTTCTCGTTGGACTCCGCGCCCGACAGCGTGAAGAAGACCTTGGAGTACCCAGGGCCGGCCATCGCCAGGAGCTTCTCCGCCAGCGCGACCTTGGCCGGGAACACCGCCGAGGGCGACGACAGGCACAGCGCATCGGCCTGGCGCTTGATTGCCTCGACGATGCGGCGGTTGCCGTGGCCGACGTTCACCTGATACGAGAGCGAGCCTAGATCCAGCCAGCGGCCGCCATCCGAGGTGAAAAACCAGGCGCCCTCGCCGCCTGTCATCTCAACCGGCTTGGCCGCCTGCTGTGCCGTCCAGGTGAAGAAGAATGGGTACTCCATGCGTGGGCCGACCATACACCAGCGCCTCGGTCCGGGGCTGCCGCTGCCACGCGGTTCCTGGCCGGGCGCCGCAGGCCAAAAAAGACCGGCCTGAGGTGCGGCATGGACCGCAGGTGGAGGCCGGCGCCCACGCGCCCGCGGCGTCACACCGGATGCTGAAAGCAAAGCTCAACGCCGTCGGGGTCGCGCATCACGAGCTGGCGCATCCCATGCCCCGTGGTGGCAGGCGGGTTCATCGGGTAGCCGCGCTTTGCCAGCGCCGCATACGCCGCGTCGACGTCGACGCAGGCGAAGTATAGCGAGATGCGATGCTCCGCCGGGGGCCCCGGCGCCACCGACAGAGCGCCAGGACCAGCGTCCAGCATGATCGCGATGTCGCCCAACGCCAGCATGCACCAGGTACAGTCCGCGGCGCCGCGAGGTTCGGTGGCCATCACCGAGAAGCCGAGCACGTCGCGATAGAACGCCACCGAGCGCGCCATGTCGAGGACCCGCAGGAGCGGGGCGATACCATCGAGCGCAAGAGCCATGCTGTTCTCCCGAGTACCCGCCGCCGAGCGTAGATCAGAATCAGGGCCGGCGCCCCGCTAGACGAGATCTTCGTCCGCGGTGAGCGCGAGCATGGCCATCCCGCCCAGCACCGGTGGGTAGAAGTGGGTAGAACCTGCCGGCAAGGTCTGGCCAAGATCAGCCACATGGACCACCTGCTGCATCGGTACCGCGCGACCCATGATGGCCATCCAGGGCGCTTCGGGACCCCGCGAGGTGATGGCGGCGAGCGCGCTGGCCGCGGTGTGGACGATGGTGACCGGCACCGGGCGCTCGGCGCCGGGCGCCGCCCCGGGGCCCGAGGTCACATCCGCGTCCTCGCTCGGCTTGGCCGGCCCGGCCACCGACGGTGAGAACAGCGCGGACGGCTGCCCGAGCACCTTGCGAAAGAACAGGTCCTCGATGACCACCGGGTCAAGGCGGGTCACCGCCGGATGGCCCATGACGCCCTCATCCCGCGGGTTCACCGCAGGAAGGAGCGTGAGCTGCCAGGCCTCGACCGCCCCCGCCGCCGCCGCCGGGAAGACCAGCGCGAAGCACGCCTGGGTGCTAGTCCAGCTATCGAGCTCCTTGGCCAGATGCGAAGGCGAGGCGGCGAGGCCCGGCAAAGGCTGCACGGCGAAGTACCGCGCGGCCTTGGCCAGCACCTCTGCGGCCGACATCGGCGGACCTGCCACCAGCCGATGGCACGGCGCCGGCAACAGCGACTGATCCTCCAGGTTCACCAGGCTCATGAGCACGTAGTTGCCAGCGGCATACATCGGCATGCCGGCGGGCTGGGCCATCGCCTCCCCGGCGGCCAGCATCCCCGCCAGCCGCTCATGTCCATCCAGCGCGTAGAGCTTTCGCGGCTTGAACAGGTTGCGCACTTGCCCTATCACCTCGGCGTCCGCGCAACGCCAGAGCCGATGCCACACCCCATCTGGCGTCTGGAGCTGCAGCACGGGCGGCGCGGTCTCCGCGCGCCGGAACAGCCGATCCACTTCGAACGAAGGATCTCGGAACGCCGCCAGCGCCGGCGCGGCGTGCAGATGGTGTCTGGTCGTGGCCCTGGCGTGGCCGTCCACTTCGACTGGCCGAGCCGCCTGATGCAGCTTGATGCCGCCGTCGGCCAGCGAAGGAATTCGAACGCCACACAGCAGGCTGCGGCGGACCAAGGTGCGGCCGCCCAGCTCGGGCAGGGTGAACTCCTGGTGGTATCGGTACATGGCGCGACCAGCCTGCTGCGCCAGGATGCCCGACGAGAGCCAGCGCGCCACCGGGCTGGCACCGGTCTGCGCCGGATCCATCAAGTGCATGACGTTGTGAGGGTCCGCGGCGAGCGCGAGGGCACGCGCCGAGGCGCTCTCCAGCTCCGCCGAAGCCAGCACCTTGTCCAGCGAGACCTTGGCCGGCACGTACCCGAGCGCGCGAAATCCAGCGACATCAGCCATGCCCTACTTTTGCGCACTGGCGTGCGGAAGGAAACCCCTAACGCCGCCGTCCCAAGGCAACCAGGCGTCAACCAGCGGCGCCACCGCGCAGGCCGATATCGCGTCGCACTTGCTTGCCCGGCAGCTCGATGCGATCCACGGCAGCATACGCCTGTCGCCGGGCCTCCTCGACAGTGGCGCCCAGCGCGGTCACCCCGAGCACACGCCCGCCGGCGGACACCAGCACGTCGTCGCGTCGCGCGGTCCCGGCGTGGAACACCGTGACCCCCGCCCCCCACGGTCCCTCGGCGCCGCGGATCACCTCGCCCAGGCGCGGCGCGTCCGGGTATCCCGCCGCGGCCACCACCACGCACACCGCCGCGCGCGGGTCCCAGGACAGCGCCCCCGCCGGCATCGCCCCGCGAGCTGCGCCTGCCAGCACCGCCCCCAGGTCTCCCCGCAAGCGGGCCATGACGGGCTGCGTTTCGGGATCGCCAAAGCGGCAGTTGTATTCGAGGAGCCAGGGCTGGCCCTCCGGGTCGACCATCACGCCAGCGTAGAGCACCCCGCGATAGTCGATGCCCTCCGCGTTGAGCCCAGCGACCGTGGGTTCGAGGATCTCCCGGCGGATCCGCGCCAGCAGGTCCTCCGAGATCCAGGCCGGCGAGACGGTCCCCATCCCGCCGGTGTTTGGCCCGCGGTCCCCGTCGAAGATCGTCTTGTGGTCCTCGGCCGGCGCCAGGACCTCCAGGCCCCGACCATCGGTCAGCGCGAGGACCGAGACCTCGCGGCCCGAGAGCCGCTGCTCCAGCACCACCTGCTTGGACGCCGCGCCAAAGCGGCCTCCAAGCATCTCCACCGCGGCGGCGCGGACCTCCTGGGCGTCGCTGCACACCACGACCCCCTTGCCAGCGGCGAGGCCATCCGCCTTGACCACCAGCGCGGCGCCCAGCTCCGCGATGGCGTCCTCCACCTCCGCGACCGAGGACGCCACGCGAAACGCCGCGGTGCGAATGTGGTGACGGGCGAAGAACTGCTTGGAGAACACCTTCGACCCTTCGAGCTGAGCGCCTTGCGCGCTGGGGCCAAAGACCGCGACGCCGGCGGCGCGGAGGCGGTCGGCCAGCCCAGCCACCAGCGGCGCCTCTGGACCGACCACCACCAGGTCCACCTCGCGCGCCAGCGCCAGCGCCACCTGGCCGTCCAGATCCAGCGCCGGAACCGGCGCGCACTCCGCGACCAGAGCGATGCCAGGGTTGCCGGGCGCGGCCAGGAGCGAATGTCCAGCCTGCGCCAGCCGCCAGGCCAGCGCGTGTTCGCGTCCACCACTGCCAACGATGAGAATGCGCATGGGACCTTTCGTACTCGAGCTGCGAGGGACCGTCGCCAACGCCACCTGGCCGCGCGCCAAGCGGCCAGTGGTCAGTGGCCAGTAGCTAGTGGCGGAAGTGCCGCATCCCGGTGAACACCATGGCGAGCCCGTGCTCATCGGCCGCCGCGATGACCTCTTCGTCTCGCACCGAGCCGCCCGGCTGGGCCACGGCGCTGGCGCCGCAGGCCGCCAGGACGTCGACCCCGTCGCGGAACGGGAAGAAGGCATCCGAGGCGACCACCGCGCCCACCAGCTTGGCGCCGGCCTTGCGCTCACAGATCCGCACCGAGTCGACGCGGCTCATCTGGCCGGCGCCGATGGCCACCGTGACCCCGTCCTTGGCGAACACGATGGCGTTGGACTTCACGTGCTTGGCCACCCGCCACGCAAACGCCAGATCTTCGCGCTCACGGTCGGAGAGGCCGCGCTGCGTCACCAGCTTGGCGTCGGCGAGCGAGACCATGCCGTGGTCGACCATCTGCACCAGCGCGCCCCCAGCCACGCTGCGCACGGACCAGGCCGCTTGCGCCACGCTCGCCGGAGTGAAGTCGCCCGCGGCGGCCACCAGCCGCAGGTTCTTCTTGCCAGATAGCACCGCGCGGGCGGCGGCGGAGAAGCCGGGCGCCACCACGCACTCGAGGAAGGTCTCGGCCAGGAGCTGGGCCAGCGACTCGTCGACCTCTCGGTTGACGGCGACGATGCCGCCAAACGCCGACACCGGGTCGGCCTCCCGCGCGCGGTGATACGCGGTCGCGACCGAGTCGGCGGTGGCCACGCCACAGGGGTTATTGTGCTTGACCACCACCGCCGCTGGCGCGGCGAACTCCAGCGCCAGGCCGAGCGCCGCATCCAGATCCAGGATGTTGTTGTACGAGAGCTGCTTGCCCCCGAGGACCTCCGCGCTCGCGATGGTGGGGCGCGCTGGCGGAGCGCCAGGGAGCGGCGAGCGCGCGTCCACATAGAAGGCTGCGCGCTGGTGCGGATTCTCGCCGTAGCGCAGCGGATAGAGCTGGCGCCACTGCACGGCCAAGGTGGCCGGCAACTCAAGGCTCGCCACCGCCGTGGCCGCAGCCTCGGGGGAGGGCTCGGTCCCCGAGGGCACCGAGCTGAGGAAGGCGGCGATCGCCGCGTCGTAGCCGGCGGTGTGGGCAAACGCCTTGCCAGCCAGCGCCAGCCGACGCGCCGCCGACACCTCGCCGGTCGACGCCAGCTCCGCGAGCACCACCTCGTAGTCTTGCGGATCCACCACCACGGCGACCCGCTCGTGGTTCTTGGCGGATGACCGCAGCATGGCCGGTCCGCCGATATCGATGTTCTCGATCGCGTCCTGCCACGTGACCGAGGCGTCGCCCCGCGCCTGCGTCAGCGTGGCCTCGAAGGGATAGAGGTTCACCACCACCAGATCGATGGCGTCGATCCCGTGCGCGGCCATCTCCGCGCGGTGGGCCGGGGTCCCGCGACCGAGCAAGCCGCCGTGGATCTTGGGGTGCAGCGTCTTGACCCTGCCGTCGAGGATCTCCGGAGCGCCGGTGACCTCCGACACCGAGGTCACTGGAATCCCCGCGTCCGCCAGCGCCTTGGCGGTGCCGCCAGTGGAGAGGATGCGCACCCCGAGCGCCGCCAGCCCGCGCCCCAGCTCCACCACGCCGCGTTTGTCAGAGACCGATACCAGAGCCGTGCGGTTGGACATGTCAGGTTCCTCGTCGTCGCGCGAGCTGCGACGCGAGGTCCTTACCAAGCTGCCCCCGAAGGGTCAAGCCGCCGGCCAGATCTCGTCTGGCTCGACGATCTCGCGAGCCCCAGCCTTCTTTGGCGTCGGGCCCGCGCGCGCTTGCATTCGCCACGCCCAGAGGCGCAGCGCACTCCCGCGTGCGCTGCCAGCGAGTCAGAGAGGCAGCGCACTCCCGCGTGCGCCGCCAGCGAGTCAGAGAAGCAGCGCACTCCCGCGTGCGCCGCCGGCCAGTCAGTTGTCCTGCGGCCTGAGCAGATCGGCGCCAAGCTCATCGGGCGAAGGAGAGCCCATCTTGAGCTTGAGCAGGCCGCGCACCTCGACCTGGCGGATGCGCTCGCGGGTCAGGTTCATGATCTCGCCAACTTCCTCGAGCGTGATGCCCCCGCGCTCGGCCACGTCGAGAGCGCAGGTGTTCTGCAGCTCCCACGGCTCCAGGTCCGGGAAGTTGATCTTGATCGAGCCCGTCTCTGGATTGATGTCCAGGTACAGGTGGTGCTTGCACGCCACCCACGGGCACGGACGCATGTCCTCTCGGCACTGCTCGCGAGTCGCCGGGCGCGGCACGTCGACCGGCGGGTACATGATCGCGCCGACGCGGAGCTCCTCTCGCGTGAGGCGCTTCATGGCGATGGTCTTGCTGCGAGGGCGAGTGCGCCGACGCCGACGCCGGATCTTTCGGCTGACCTCAGGCAGCCCTGCCGCCGTGGTCGCGCCGTCTCCGTCTTCGGCCTCGTCTGGCTCCCCGTCTTCAGCCTCCTCCTCTTCCTCCTCGGCATCGTCCTTCGCCTTGTCGGTTACCTCCTCCCATTCCTCCTCGGTGGAGCTGCCAGCAAAGACCTGCTTGTCCTCATCACGGTTATCGGCGCTCATGACATCTCCTTCTCGTTCGTCTCGTCGCAGCGGCGCGCGGGAGGCCGCTTTGTCAAAGAAGCTCTTCGGCGCTCCCCGCAGCGCCGGAATGGGAACCTGGGGTCTCGGGCGTCGCCACGCGGCGCGCGAGATCGTGGGCTCGTCCAACGAGCCGGTCGCTGTCGCCTCGCAGCTCGACCAGCTCCTTGGTGAGCTGCTTGCGCTCCGAGGCGTGCTGCGGCTGCGCCAGATCCGCCGTCAGGCGGTCGCACAGCTCGGAGAGCCCCTCCTCGATGCCCTCGACCAGATCGGTGTAGAGCAGGAACTGCCCCTGGATCTGCTCGATGGTGAACCCGTCGGCCATCCACTGCTTGACCGCGTTGATGCGGCGCACCGTCTTGGCCGGGTACACGCCGAGCGAGCCGCGATGCTTACCCTTGCGCCCGACCCTGCGGCTGCGCGGCAACAGGCCTTGCTGCACGTACTTGCGAAAGCTGGCCTCGGAGAACTTCACGCCGCGGCTGGTGAAGACCTCGACGATCTGCACCGCGGTGATGCCGCCCTGGTGGTTGGCCTCGATCGCCCGTAGCTCGTCCTCACCAAGCAACGCGCGCGGCCCACCAGCAGAGGAGCCCGAGCCGTCGACTTCGCGACGACGCGCCTCGCTGCCGTCTCCTGCAACGTCGAGCACGGCGCGACGCGCCCCGGGTGCGGCGCTGCGCGCTCGGCCCTCCAGTGCGATCTGCCGTTGCCCGCGAAACGGAAGCACCGCACCGCTGCCCGCCTCTCCGTTTCCGCGGTTTCGATGTTTCGTCGTCAAGGCAGGGCTCCGGGTACGAGGCAACGGCACGAACTACGCGAGCAACGACCTCCCATGAGCTCACCCCCAAGGTGGGCTCACCAAAGTCGCCGCTCAATTAGTCCCCTCTGAACAAACTCGCTCTTGATTGGTCGCGACTCTCGAAGCACCCGAACCAAGTATCGCGACGATATTCGTGTGAATGTAATCGGTCAATAATATGACCCCTGAAAGAGTCAAACTTTTTACCTGGCACTTTGTTCAGGCGTGGAAGCGATGCACCAAGCGCCACTTCGCCGCGAAGATTCGCTACGGTGGCAGCGTGAGGTCAGGAGACGGCCAGCAAAGACGCGCGTTCCTCGTCGGTGGAGCGCTGCTTTGCGTGGCCCTGACCATCGCCGCGAGTGGGCACGCGGAGATCGATGGCCAGGTCTTCACGTCGCGCGCGGAGCGCGTGAAGGTCACCATCCCAAAGGGCTTTCGCCCCAGCGAACTCCCCTCTTATCCGGGCGTCCTGCTGTACCTGCTACGTAGCAATCCGGAGGGCCGAATCATCATCGGTTCGGAGCCGCTCCGGCAGCAGCTCTACTGCTCGTGGCCAGCCAAGTGCCGGGAGACGGCGGACTCGCTGGAGAAGAAGTACGCCTGCGCTCTCCGCGAGCAGCTCGACAAGCACCACAACGTCGGCGCGATCCAGGCGGGCCCCAAAGAGAACTCGCAGGCGGGACTTCCGTCCGTTTGGTTCGAGTACACCGATGGCAAGCGCTTCGTGCGGCTGGCCCTGGCGGTCAATCAGCGGCGCGCGGTGACCTTCGTGCTGACCACCGCCAGCGCAGCTGACCGCGCTACCCACGCGCGCTCGTTCGACCAGGTCCTGCGCAGCCTCAAGGAGCTCTCGGACGTCGAGGCGCTGCCCGTCGCGCCGTCGCCCGAGGCCGGGGTGTCCGACGCCCGGGCCCCCGAGGCGGCTCCCGCAGCGACGCCCGATGCGACGCCCGCCCGCCGCGGCGGGGCCCGAACCAGCCGGGGCGGTGGCCGGCGAGGCGCGAGAGGCGCGAGAGGCGCCCGCCACGCCACGGCGCCTGTCGTTGCCGCTGTTCGATCCTTCCTCTCCGTGCCCCCAGGCTGCGCGCTGAACGGGCGATGGCGGCCCCGGCAGCGGAGGGCGATGCGGCCCGTCACCGCAGCCCCCTTGCTGCCGCCACCCGAGGAGTGCATGCTCGTCGGGCGTGCCTGGCCTTCGTCGTCGACCAGCTCTTTGGGGCGCTGACCGCCCGCGACGCTGCCCTGCTCTCTCGCCGCGGTCAGCGCTGACCTGGTCCGCGCTGATCGTTGCAGCCGCGGCGAGCGCCTGTGCGCCGCTAGGCGTCACCGGCGACGGATCCACGGTGTCCGGGGGCCAGCCCAATCGCGGCTGGCTGCTCGATGGCCAACGCCTGGCCGATGACGGAGAGGGCTTCATCACCCCTCCGCAGTGGCGGACGCGCGGCCTGCGATACGGCACCGACGAGCTCGTCGGCTTGCTCACCAGCGCGGCCAGAGAGCTATGGCCGACCAACGCCCCCGTCCGCCTCGGCATCGCCGACTTGTCGCGGACCAGCGGCGGGCCAGCCACGCCCTATCACCGCTCGCACCAGAACGGCCGCGACGTGGATCTGCTGCTGTACCTCCGAGACGCCGCCGGCCGGGCCCACGAGGCGAACGTGATGCTCCAGCTCGGCGACGACGGCGTCGCGCGCGACGGATCCAAGCGCGCGCTCGACGTGGAGCGGACCTGGCGCCTGGTGCGCGCCCTGGTGACCTCGCCGCAGCACAACGTGCAGTACATCTTCCTGTACGAGCCGCTGTCGCTCCTGCTGCTCGACCACGCCCGCGCCCAGGAGGAGCCGTCATGGCTCGTCGAGCTGGCACGCCGCGCGCTCCTGGAGCCCAGCGGTGCGCCGCACGACGACCACCTCCATGTGCGCATCTTTTGCTCCTCGGAAGACGAGGGCGTGGGATGCACGGATTTTGGCAACCTGGCGCTGCAGGATAAGCGGCAACGGACGGCGATCCGCTGGCGCGGCGTGCTGGCAGAGCGCCTGCGCAGGCTCGCGCGCGACAGCGCGGCCCTGCGGATCGGGTTAGCGCTCATCCCGGCCGCGGTGACCACCGGCCAGCGGTGACCGCCGGCCGCGGTGACCACCGGCCAGCGGTGACCACCGAGCGCTGACGCGGCCTGCGCTGACGCGGCCTGCGTCGCCAAGGGAAGCCCATGCTGCCGGCCACCCAGCGAGGTCGAGGCACACCGAAGGGTCGAGGCACCCGAGGGAAAGAGAAAGAGGACCGGGCAAAAGCCAGGTCCTCTTGGTCACAGCGCTCTTGGCCAGCGGACTCGCGGAGCCCCTCTTGGAGGCTGACGGCCGACGGGACGAGGCGCTAGCTCTTGTCTTCGAACTCAGCGTCGATCACATCGCTGCCGCCGCCGCCGCTTGGGGGCGCGCTCTGCCCGCCGTCAGCGCCGTCCCCACCAGCTTGCTTGTACATCGACTCCGCCAGCTTGTGCGCAGCCGCCTGCAGGGTCTCAAAAGCGGCCCGGAGCTGATCGGGGGTGGCTGCCTCGCGCTGGCTCTCGAGCACGCCCTCGGCGCGCTTGAGCTCCTCTTCGATCATCAGCTTGTCCGCCTCACCCAGCTTGGCGTTGTTCTCGTTCACCAGCTTGCGGGTGCTGTAGACGAGGTTGTCGAGCTGATTGCGCGCTTCGATGGCCTCCTTGCGCGCCGCGTCCTCGGACTGGTGCTGGGCAGCGTCGTCCACCGCGCGCTTGATGTCGGCCTCGGACAGACCGCTCGAGGCCTCGATCTTGATCGAGCGCTCGGTGCCGGTGGCCTTGTCCTTCGCAGACACGTGCAGGATGCCGTTGGCGTCGATGTCGAACGTGACCTCGATCTGGGGCATGCCGCGCGGCGCCGGCGGGATGCCGGTGAGCTGGAACTTGCCAAGCGTCTTGTTGTCCTTCGACAGCGGACGCTCGCCCTGGCTGACGTGGATCTCCACCGAGCTCTGGTTGTCGGCGAAGGTGGAGAACGTCTCGGACTTGCGCGTCGGGATCGTGGTGTTGCGCTGGATCATGGAGGTCGCCACGCCGCCGGCGGTCTCGATGGCCAGGGTCAGCGGGGTCACGTCGAGGAGCAGGATGTCCTTGACGTCGCCCGAGAGGACGCCGCCCTGCACCGCGGCGCCCAGCGCCACCACCTCATCGGCGTTGACGCTGCGGTTTGGCTCCTTGCCGAAGAACTCCTTGACCTTCTGCGCCACCAGCGGAATGCGGGTCGATCCGCCAACCAGCACGACCTCGTTGATGTCTGCCGCCTTCTTGTTGGCGTCAGCCAGCGCCTTGCGGCACGGCTCCATCGCCCGCTCGACGATGTCCGTGATCATCTGCTCGAACTTGCTGCGCGGCAGCTTCTTGAGCAGGTGCTTGGGCCCGGTCGCATCCGCGGTCAGATACGGCAGGTTGATCTCCGTCTCCTGCACGCTCGACAGCTCGATCTTGGCCTTCTCCGAGGCCTCCTTGAGCCGCTGCAACACCATCTTGTCCTTGGACACATCGATGCCGGTGTCCTTCTTGAACTCCTCGATGAGCCAGTCCATCAGGCGGTTGTCGATGTCGTCGCCGCCGAGGTGGGTGTCGCCGTTGGTGGACACCACCTCCACGACCTTGTCGCCGACCTCGAGCACCGAGATGTCGAAGGTGCCACCGCCCATGTCGAACACGGCGATGAGCTGCTCCTTGGTCTTGTCGAGACCGTAGGCCAGCGCGGCAGCGGTGGGCTCGTTGATGATGCGCTTGACATCCAGCCCCGCGATCCGGCCCGCGTCCTTGGTGGCCTGGCGCTGCGAGTCGTTGAAGTACGCCGGGACCGTGATGACCGCCTCGGTGACCGTCTCACCGAGGTACTCCTCGGCCGCCTTCTTGAGCTTCATGAGGACGCGCGCGCCGATCTCCGGCGGCGAGTAGCGCTTGCCACGGATCTCGATCATCGAGTCTCCGTTGGACGCAGCGACCATCTTGAACGGGACGCGCTTGGCCTCGTTCGCGGTGGCCGGCTCCGCCAGCTTGCGCCCCATGAAGCGCTTGGAGGAGAACACGGTGTTCTCAGGGTTGGTGATGGCCTGGCGGCGCGCGATCTGGCCGACCAGCACTTCGCCCTTGTCGTCGAATGCCACCACTGAAGGCGTGAGACGCGCGCCCTCTTCGTTGGCGATTACCTTTGGCTCCTTGCCTTCCATGACGGCGACAACGGAGTTGGTGGTACCCAGGTCGATGCCGATGATCTTGCCCATGACGCATTTACCTCGAAGTTCCCGATGTGTTTGGAAGCCAACCTAAGTACACCTCACCGGGCCGTCAAGACGGGCCCAGAAGATCGTTGTACAGATGCAGCGGATCGGCTCGCTCGCCGCCGGCTGCGAGTCGTTCTCGCCGACGACGACGACCAGCCTCAGGGCTGTCCCGAAAACGAAAACCCCGGAAGCGGCGCTGCAGCTCCCAGGGTGGACGGCTTCTTTCGATAAGCGCCGTGTCAGGTACCTGTGGTGCCTTCGGCCTTCGCGGCCCGCGCCAGCTCGA
This sequence comes from Myxococcales bacterium, assembly GCA_016706545.1. Taxonomy (GTDB): domain Bacteria; phylum Myxococcota_A; class Polyangia; order Haliangiales; family Haliangiaceae; genus JABFXX01. Next base: position 12,049 of record JADJJK010000044.1, on the reverse strand, counting down.
GGATCGACTCCGGCGGATCCTTGAGCGCGATCGCCAGGACCTCATCCATGCGCTTGACGGAGAGGATCTCCATCTCGCTCTTCACCTCGTCTGGAACGTCGATGAGATCCTTGACGTTGCGATCGGGGATGATGACCCGCTTGATGCCCGCGCGGTGCGCGGCCAGGAGCTTCTCCTTGACGCCGCCGATCTGCAGCACGTTGCCGCGCAGCGTGATCTCGCCGGTCATCGCCACGTCGGGCCGGACCGGAACGCCGGTGAGCAACGACACCAGGGACGTGTACATGGTGATGCCGGCCGACGGCCCGTCCTTGGGCACCGCACCCGCCGGGACGTGGACATGCAGGTCGACGTTCTCGAGGAAGTTCCCCGGATCCAGGCCAAGCTGCGCCGCCCGGCTGCGCACGAACGACAGCGCGGCGGTCACCGACTCCTTCATGACGTCGCCAAGCTGGCCGGTCAAGGTGAGCTTGCCCTTGCCGGGCATCTTCGTCGCTTCGATGAACAGGATGTCACCGCCGACAGCGGTCCACGCGAGGCCGGTGGCCACACCTGGCTCGCTGGTCCGGTCCGCCACCTCGCTGACGTACTTGGGCGGCCCGAGGATCACGCGCACTTCCTCGGCGTTGACGACCTCGTGGTCCTTGGCCTGCCCCTCGGCGACCCGGACCGCCACCGTGCGGCACAGGGCGCCGAGCTCGCGCTCGAGGTTGCGCACGCCGGCCTCGCGCGTGTAGCTGTCGATGACCTCGAATACTGCGTCATCGGTGATCGCCGCGCGATCGCTGCCCAGCCCATGCTCCTCGAGCTGCTTGGGCACCAGGAACGCGCGCGCGATGTGCTTCTTCTCCTGCCGCGTGTAGCCCGGCAGCTCGATGATCTCGAGGCGATCTCGCAGCGCCCACGGAATGGGATCGAGCTGGTTCGCGGTGGCTATGAACATCACCTTCGAGAGATCGAAGGTCACCTCGAGGTAGTGGTCGGAGAAGGACGAGTTCTGCTCCGGGTCGAGCACCTCGAGCAAGGCCGACGCCGGATCTCCCCGGAAGTCGTGGCCAAGCTTGTCGATCTCGTCGAGGACAAACACCGGGTTGTTGGTGCCCGCCTTCTTGATCCCCTGGATCACGCGGCCAGGCAACGAGCCCACATAGGTCCGACGATGACCGCGGATCTCGGCCTCGTCGCGCACCCCGCCTAGCGAGATGCGCCCAAACTTGCGGCCAATGGCACGCGCCACCGACCGCCCCAGCGACGTCTTGCCCACGCCCGGCGGTCCCACCAGACACAGGATGGGGCCCTTCTTGTCGTTCTTGAGCTTGCGCACCGCCATGTACTCGACGATGCGTTTTTTCACCTTGTCGAGATCGTAGTGATCTTCATCGAGACATCGGCGGACCTCAGCCAGCTCGATGTGGTCCTCGGTGGAGATCGACCACGGCAGCTCCACCAGCCACTCCAGATACGTCCGGGTGACCGTGTACTCGGCGCTGGAGGGCTGCATGCCCTTGAGGCGATCGAGCTGCTTGCGCGCCACCTTCTCGGCTTCTTCCGGCAGGCGCGCCTTGGTGATCTTCTCCGCGAACTCGTCGAGGTCGCCACCTGCGTCGTCCAGCTCACCAAGCTCTTCCTTGATGGCCTTGAGCTGCTGGCGCAGCACGTATTCGCGCTGGTTGCGCCCCATCTCCTCCTGCACCTGCGTGTTGATGCGCTCGCGAACCTTGAGCACCTCGAGCTGGCGAGAGAGGAACTGCAGCACCTTGCGGGTGCGCGTCTTGAGATCGAACGTCTCGAGGACGTCTTGCTTCTCGCCAACCTCTAGCTCGAGGTTGGAGGTGATGAGATCCGCGAGGTGCCCGGCCTCGGTCACGCTGTCCACCAGCGCGCCCGCTTCCTTGGGCAGCTCCGGCATCAGCTTGACCACGCGCTTGGCGATGTCCTTGAGGTTCATCACCAACGCGTCGAGCTCGACGTCGGTGCTCGTCGGATCTGGCACCGAGCGGATCCGCGCGGACAGAAACGGCTCGTTGCCCTCGAACGCCGTGACCTCGAAGCGCGAGACGCCCTGCAAGATCACCGAGAAGTTATCCTTGGCCAGCTTGATGACCTTGAGGATGCGAGCGGCGCAGCCGACCAGATAGAGATCTCCAGACGCTGGGTCTTCGGTGCGAGCGTCCCTCTGGGTCAGGATGCCGATGACCGGCCGCTCCTTGGCGATCGCATCTTCAACGAGGCGAACGGACTTTCGCCGCCCCACGTCGATCGGGATGATCGAGTTGGGAAACAGCACGGAATTGCGGAGAGGAAGGATCGGCAAAGAGTCCGGAATCTCAACCGGCGCTTCCCCGCCTGCCTTGGCCTTGGTCATGAACGAGAACGTAGCGACGCGGATCCCGCGCCGTCAAGGCAACCTGCCCGTAATGACAGGTGTTTGCGTACGGTCATTCCGGGATCAGATACCCACTATGCCGCTGGCGACATTGACGCCTACGCAGCGGCATGCAATTGGTCTTACCAATTCGGGCCCTTTTCAGGACACCAAATGACCTCTCCTCATCTCATATCTGGCGCCGTGCCTGCAATCGATGCGGTCTTCGAAAAAATCCTGCTCGATATCGTCCAGGGGACCTACCCACAAGGTTCGCGCCTCCCGGCTGAGCGAGAGCTGTCCCGCATCCTGGGCGCGAGCCGCCCCACCTTGCGCGAGGCGCTCCGCCGCCTGGGCATGTGGAACCTCGTCGAGCCGCGCCGCGGGTCTGGCGTGGTGGTCAAGGCGTATCGCGACTGGTCGGTGGAGGTCCTGCCGGCCTACATTCGCCACGGCAAGCCCCAGCCAGGCCAGCCCACCATCGCGCGGATCATGCTCGACGTCCTGACCCTCCGGCGCTCGGTGCTGGTCGAGGTCATCCGCCAGACCGCCGGCCGGATCCCCGCGGGCGCCTCGGCGACCGCGCGGTCCGCGGCGACGCAGGCGTGGGAGCATCGCGAGGACCCGGTGGTGTATGCCCAGCACGACTTCGAGATCATCCGCCTGCTGGTGGAGGCCGCGGCGTTCACACCCGGGCTCTGGGTGCTAAACCGGATCTCGACGATCTGGCTCGACTTCATCGACGCGGTGAGGCCGTTCGTGCGAGTGCCCGGGGACTACGTCACGTCCTATCTGCGGTTCTTCGACCTGCTAGATAGCGGTGAGGTGGGACCGGCGTGTGATGCGCTGCAAGGGGTCCTCTCGCGGCAAGACGAAGCGCTGATCAACGCCGCGGCGTCCCTGGACGGGATGAGCGGCACGCCAAGGATGGACGGGATGGACGGCATCGACGAGCTGCGGGCCGCCGTCACCTGAGCCGCCGTCACCGCGCCGCGGTCACCTGAGCCGCCGTCACCGCGCCGCGGTCACCGCGAGAACTCCGCCGACGTCAGTTGGTCTCGATCTTGGCGCCGATGGGCACGTTGATGTGCGCGAGCTCCTCGCCGGCCAGCGGATCGGGATCGGCGCCGGTGACGTGCGGCATCTTGAGGACGATGATCACCCCAGGCCGTGGGATCGCGTCGAGCTCCACGCCGACGTCCCCGCGCTTGCACACCACCGCGGTGATCGCCCCGGTCGTGGAGCGGCCCTGCGAGATCACCGCGCACTCGCCGTCATAGCGGCCCAGCGGATGACTCGTGGCGCGCCCGTTCTCATCGGTCACCGCGAGAAACACCTCGCTGCTGGCGCCCGAGGCTTTGATGCCCCAGGACAAGGAGGCCTTCTTGACCACCGGCGCGCTTCCATCATCGGGGCCCGGACCGCTCTTGGCGGAGCCGCCGCACGCGCACGCAACCGCGATCGAGAGCCAAGACAATCGGCGAAGCACCATGGCACAGAGCGTACTACGCCAGGAGCCCCAGAGCCCGCGGCCGGGATCGTTTGGTGATGCGCGCGACAGGCACGAAGGCGTCCAGCACCAGCCGCGCCAGGCGCGGGCCGGCGTGGGCGCCGCGCTGGTGTAAGATGCCTGGCATGGCGCTCGCTCGGATTGTCGTCGTCGAAGGCCCAGACGCTGGTCGAGAGTTCGACCTGCCGCTCCGCGGGGGCGGCGTCGGCCGTGGCGAGGGCAACCTGGTGCTGCTCTCCGATCCCGCCGTGTCCCGGCAACACGGGCACATCGAGCTCCGCGACAGCGCGCTCTGGTGGGTGGACGACGCCCACAAGGGCCGCACGCTCATCAACGGCAAGCTCAGCGATCTGCACCGGCTCAGCGCCGGAGACGAGATCATCATCGGCCAGAGCCGCCTGATGTTCGTGCCCCATGAAGGGGTGGCGATGACCGCGGGGACCTCCAACGTCACCGCGCAGCTCTCCACTCGCCAGCTCCTCTCCCTGGCCACTTCCCCCGCAGATCAGCGCGCGCAGCGGTACCTGGCGGGGATCGCCGACCTCGGAGACCATCTCCGACAGGAGGCCGCGACCAGCCGGGAGGGCGCCGCGCGGATCGCGGCGGAGGCCCTCCTGGGCGCGCTGGGCGCCGAACGCAGCTACGCCTTGCGGTCACTCCCTGGCCGCGTGGTGCGGCTGCAGACGTTGGCGGCCGCGGGCCGCGAAGCGGCGTTGGCGGTGCCGCAGGACGTGGCCGACAAGGTCCTGCGCGAACGTCAGGTGGTCAGCCTCGATGTCGGCGCGCGCCAGATCGCCGCCGCGCCGGTGCTCGGCGTGAGCGAAGAAGCGATGGGGCTGCTCTGGGTGGAGCGGACCGGCCGGGCGTGGGAGCCGTTGGACCTGCTCACGGTCGGATGTGTGGCGCACCTGCTCGCGGGCGCGTGGATAAGCGGCGACGCCCGCGATCAGCTCGTCCGCAGCCACGCCGCGCTCGAGGAGCGCCTGACGGACGGGGAGTTCGTCGGCCGCTCCGCCGCCGCGCAGCGGGTGCTGGACTTCGTGGCGCGCGTTGGCCCAAGCGACGCCACCGTGCTGCTCGGCGGCGAGTCTGGCTCCGGCAAGGAGATGGTCGCGCGCGCGATCCACCGCGCCAGCCGTCGAGCCAAGGCGCCTTGCGTGGCCGTCAACTGCGCCGCGCTCACGGAGACGTTGATCGAATCCGAGCTGTTTGGCCACGAGAAGGGCGCGTTCACCGGCGCCACCGACCGCAAGGCGGGGCGCTTCGAGATGGCCGACAAGGGCACGCTGTTTCTGGACGAGGTGGGAGAGTTGCCGCTGGCGCTGCAGACCAAGTTTCTGCGCGTGCTCGAGGAGCGGCGGTTCGAACGAGTCGGCGGCGCGCGGACCATCGAGGTCGACGTGCGCCTGGTGGCGGCGACCAACCGAGACCTGGCCGAGATGGCGCGCCGAGGGACCTTCCGCGAGGACCTCTACTACCGTCTCAGCGTGATCCAGATCGATGTCCCGCCGCTGCGCGCCAGGCTGGATGACGTGCCGCTGCTGGCGGAGCACTTCTTCGCCCGCTTTCGCAACCAGGCCGGCCGCCGCATCGAGGGGCTGTCTGCGGATGCCATCGCCGCGCTGATGAGCCACTCGTGGCCCGGCAACGTCCGCGAGCTGCGCAACGCGATCGAGCGCGCGGTGGTGCTCGGCGATCACGAGCTCATCATGCGGACCGACCTGCCCCCGCAGATCGCAGAGGCCGCCGCACACCGCGCCGCGACGGCCCCCGAGGTCCCGGCCGTCGCTGCCGTCCCTGCCGTCGCTGCACCACTGGCCGCCAGCGCCGTGAGCGGAGCGGCGGCCGGGGCCGCGGGCGGACGCGAGGCGCCGACTCGCCTGGACACCGCGCCCAGCCCAGCGCCACCGAGCGCCCCCACGCCAGCGAGGTCCCTACGTGAGCTGGAGCGTGAGGGCATCGTCGCGGCGCTGGCCGCCACCGGCGGCAACAAGGCGCAGGCCGCCGCCGTGCTGGAGATCGATCGTTCGACGCTCTACAAGAAGCTCAAGGACTACGGAATCGAGGGCTGAGTGCGGGCTAGTGCCTCGTCCCAGAGGACCGGGCCTCGCCGCGAAGCACTGGTGATCGCAGGATCTGCGAGCCGGCGCTACTTCGCGGGGTACTTGCGGGGCCGGCCGCGCTTCTTGGGAGCTTCGCTTGGCGCAAAATCCAGATCGTCGGAAAACCGCTCCTCCACCAGATCGTCCACCGACGTGTGCAAGGAGTCCAGGCGTCGCAGCTCATCACGCTCGAACTCAGCAAACGAACCATACATGCGTGGAATTCCAGACATTTTCAGCTCCTTCCGTGTAAGACATGGCGCACATGTCCTACATCGACTCACAGACTACTGGGCCCTGTCTTTCGGCTCAACTTTTTCGCCTCCCCTCGGCGTTTTTTCTCACGGGCGTCGTGGTTGGCGAGCCATCGTGAGCACCAGCTCGTGGTCGCGCGGCGATTCGCCCCGCGAAGTGAGGACTGCAAAAATTTCAGTCACCTGCGGCCACACCGAGGGGGACAGCGAGCGGCTCGTCCACCTGCAAGCCGACGAGACCGCTGGAGATCGTCATAGCCCCATGCTACCGAGCAATGCATGACGAGGATCGTCGCGGTCGCCAACCAAAAAGGCGGAGTGGGCAAGACCACGACGGCGATAAACCTCGCAGCCTCGGTCGCGTCGCGTGGCTACCGCGTGCTGCTGGTGGACTTCGACCCCCAGGGCAACGCATCCTCCGGCGTCGGGTATCCGCGCAGCCGGGTGGAGCTGACCATCTATGACGCGCTGGTGGGCGAGGTGTCCATGGAAGACGTCATCCGCCCAACGGAGATCACGACGCTGTTCGTGGCTCCAGCGACCACCGATCTGGTCGGCGCGGAGATCGAGCTGATCGGCACCGAGGGCCGCGAGCGCTTCCTGGCCAGCGCCCTGGCGCCGGTAGTCGACCGATACGACTACATCGTGATCGATTGCCCGCCCTCGCTGGGGATCCTGACGCTCAACGCGCTGGTCGCCGCAGACAGCGTGGTGGTGCCGATGCAAGCCGAGTACTTCGCGCTCGAGGGACTCTCGGCGCTCACCTCGACGATCGAGAAGGTTCGCGCCGCGTACAACCCCCGGTTGGTGATCGACGGCGTGCTGTTCACCATGTACGACACCCGGACGAACCTCGCCTCCCAGGTTCGCGGCGAAGTCGCCGCCTACTTTGGCGACAAGGTCTTTGAATGCACGGTGCCTCGCAACGTGCGCCTCTCCGAGGCCCCAAGCCACGGCAAGCCTGCCCTGCTCTACGATCTCCGGTGCCCTGGCACCAAGAGCTACCTCGCCTTGGCCGAGGAGTTCCTGGCTCGAACCATCCGGCCGGCGGCATGATCGATCCCAAGAAGCGAGGCCTGGGAAGAGGGCTCTCTGCCCTGCTCCCGACCAGCGCGCCTTCCGCAGCGGATCGTGCCGCGCCAGTGGCAGACCGCGCCGAGCCCCACCGAGGGCGGCCGTTGACCGCCGAGATCGAAGATGTGTACCCGGGCCCGGAGCAGCCTCGTCGAAGATTCGACGACACCGAGCTAGCGGAGCTGGCCGCCTCGATCAAGACCCACGGCATCATCATGCCCTTGGTCGTCCGGCCCCGCGCTGGCGGCGGGTACTTCCTCATCGCCGGGGAGCGCCGCTGGCGAGCTTCGCAGCGCGCAGGCCTGCGACAGGTGCCGATCATCGTTCAGGATGTCTCGCCGCAGTCTGCGTTCGAGCGCGCGCTGGTGGAGAACCTTCAACGCTCCGACCTGCGCCCCATTGAAGAGGCGGCGGCGTTTCAGCGGCTGGCAGACGAGTTTCACCTGACCCAGGAGCAGATCGCCGAGCGCGTGGGCAAGGACCGCAGCACCATCGCCAACTCCATGCGCCTGCTCAAGCTGCCCGCGCAGGTGCGAGAGATGGTGGAAGATCGAGCGCTGTCGATGGGACACGCGCGCGCGCTGCTTGGCCTGGCCACGGATGCCGAGATCGAGACCTGCGCCCGCGCGGTGGCCGCCAAAGGTCTCTCCGTGCGAGCCACCGAGGCGCTGGTCAAGCGCGCGCTGCGCGGCCCGGAACCAGAGCCCGCGCGCCCAGCCCCCAAGCCTGCCGCGGTTCGAGATCTCGAGGAGCGACTGACCAGGTCGCTGGGCGGCCCCGTGACGATCTCGCAGGACAACCCCACCAAGGGCGAGATCCGGATCCAGTATCTGAGCCTCGATCACATGGATCAGCTCCTCGACAAGCTGCTCTGAGCGATCCACCGGCACGCGCGGCACGCGCCGGCACGCGCCGGTCGGAGCCTGCAGGAGGCGGCGGGCCGCGCGAACGCGGTAGCTACCGCACCATGATCGGCTTGCCGAGCGCACGCACCAGGGAGAGCTGCAGCTCGGTGAACGGCGCCGGGTTCGCCACGACCTCATCAGCGCCTGCCAGCTTGGCCGCGTCGCGCAGCGGCCGGGACGCCAGCGCCACGACAGGCAGCGGCGGTGACATGGACTTGGCGGCCTGCACCGTGGCCAGGCCACCCTCGACGTCACCGTCGATATCGACGACGACCAGATCGATGTCATCAGCCAGCAGCTTGGCGGCGAGCTGGGCGTCGGTCGCCTGCACGACCTGCGCGGTGGACATGATCGACTTGATCGAGCGAGCCAGGGTCCGATCTGGTCGCTCCCCGGTCATGAGGACGATCGAGAGGCCCGAGAACGCGGTGACTAGCTGATCGATGGTCTCGCCGAGCGCTTCGGAGACCTCCTGAAACTCGATGCCAATGCCCGCAGGTCCGTCGGCGCTACCGCGCCCCCGACGCCATGTCACCACTCCCTCCGCCGCGGTGTTGCCTATTCCGGGAACCACGAACTCCAGCGTGACTGCGGCGCCTATTGGGACCTCCTGGTCGAGCTCCAGGAAGAGTCCCCCTCGGGATACGTTGAGCGAGTAGGCGATCAGGAACGATGAAGCCGTGCGGAACTCCACCTGAACGGTGTAGGGAATGCGCTGCGAAACGCGCTCCGTCATCGACTGGGTCGCAGTATCCTCTAAACCAGCGGCCCGGGATAGCTCGCATTGCGACAACACCTTTCCATGGCGTGCCAGTGCTCCAGAAGCCGAGGTGGCCTACGCGAATTTCTGCGATGTACTCGAAAGGACCGCGGAAGGCTCGTTGACACGTGCTCTGAGGTGCGTTGCGCACGCACGACCGAGCCCACGCACGACCGAGCGTGCACGGCCCAGGCGGTCGTCGGTCAACTCGCGCGTCGCCGCGCGGCAGCCTCGACCGTGTTCTCGAGCAAGCACGCGATCGTCAGGGGTCCCACGCCTCCTGGCACCGGAGAGATCGCGCCGACATGCTCGGTCTCGGCGAACGCGACGTCGCCAACCAGCGACCCGTCCGGGCGCCGGTTGATCCCGACGTCAATCACGGTAGCGCCGGCGGCGAGGTCCGCGCCGCGAATCATCTCAGGCCGCCCAACCGCCGCGATCACGATCTCCGCGCGAGCAAGCTCCTGGGCCAGGTCTCGAGTGCGCGAGTGGCAGATCGTCACCGTGGCGTCGGCGTTGGCCAGCAGCAGCGCCATGGGCCGCCCCACCAGCACGCTGCGTCCGATGACCACCGCGCGAGCGCCGCGCAGGCTGACGCCCGCCTCCCCCAGCAACCGCATGCAACCCTTGGGCGTGCAGGGCACGACCGTCGGCTTGCCCTGCGCGAGCCGGCCCAGGCTCATCGGATGAAGCCCATCCACGTCCTTGGCCGGATCCAGCGCCGCGATCACGGCGTCGGTGTCCAGATGAGCGGGCAGCGGGAGCTGCACCAAGATGCCGTCCACCGACGGGTCCGCGTTGAGGCGATCGATGAGCGCCAGTAACTCGGCCTGCGTGGTCGCCGCCGGCAAGCGGTGATCGCGAGGGACCACTCCCACCTCGATGGCGGCCTTGGTCTTGGAGCGCACATACACCGCGGACGCGGGATCATCGCCAACCAGCACCACCGCGAGCGTCGGCGAGATGCCGCGGGCCGCCAGCGCCGCGGCGGCGGTGGCGACCTCGGCGCGGACTCGCGCCGCGACCGCCTTGCCGTCAAGGATACGCCGGCTCACGACGAGCTGGTGCCGGCGCCGCTCGAGCCGCCGGAGCTAGAGGAGCCTCCAGAAGATCCGGAGGAGGACGATCCGCTGGAGGCCGCTGGCGCCGCCGGCGTCGAGCCAGCGGGGGCTGCCGGGGCGGCGGGGGTAGCCGCCGCGCCGCCAGCGTCAGCCTTGCCGGCGTCTGCGCTCTTGCCTGACTCGGGCCGGGCGGAGGCATAGAGGTCCTTGTACCAACCGCTGCCCTTGAGCGCGAAGGCGGTCCGCGAGATCAGGCGCTCCAGGGAGCCACCGCAAGCCTCGCAGACGTCCTTGTCTGGATCGCTCATTCGCTGCTGGTATTCGAAATCGCGGTTGCAGGAATTGCAGTGATATTCGTAGACGGGCATGGCTTTCGACGGGTCCTTCGGCGGTACGGCGTAGCACGTTCTCGAAGACTTGGACAAGCCGCCTGCACCTCGAGCCAGGTGCAGGCTACGGCGACGCCAGCGAGAGGACCCGAACGCCCAGCGCGCCCTCGACCTCGACCAGCTCTCCGGATCCTATCACGCGCGACCCGACGCGAAGCTCGAAGGGCCCCTGCAACGGGCGACCAAGCGAGACCACCTGCCCCACCGTGAGCTCCGAGATCTGGCGCAGGGTCAAAGGCAACGTGCCCAGCGCCACCGTCAGCTCGACCTCGAGATCGTCGGGGAGTGGGTCCATCACCCGGCGAACATAGCCCGATTCCACGACGGCCTGGGAGTCTCCGGCCGCGACCCGCAGCGCGATCGCCCCGCGGGCGATCCGCAGCTCCGCGCCAGATGACCGCGGCTCCACCACGACGATGTCCCGGGCGGCCAACCGCGGCAGGTCGGAGCGCAAGAGCGGCGCGGTGGCGACGACCACTGGCACCTCCAGCGTGACGGCAGGAAAAAAGCCTCGACGCCAGCCGGCGAGCGGCCGGGACAACGGCAAGGACGGCGGAATCCAGGCGCACAGCTCGGTGACCCGGCCATCGAGCGTGAGCGGGACCGTGAGGCTCGACCAGCCCGCGACCAGCCGCTCGGTGCGCGCGAGCGCCGCCCGGAGATCTGGAAACGGCTGCCACGGCTCCACGTGCGCGGCGGCGTCAACCTGGGCCAGCGCGCCGGCGACGGCGAGCGCCGCGACCGCTTGCTCGGCGCCGGTCAACGGCCGCGGCGCGTCGATCTCGAGCGGCAACGCGAGCAAGCGACGGGCGAGCGTGCGGATCTCGAGGCCGGACAACGACACCAGCACGCGCGCGCCCTCTCGCACCAGCCAGACGAAGGCCGCCGAGGAGTCCAGCGCGCGCGGCCCCACCACCGCGACCTCCCGACCGAGCGTCACCGCGAGCCCCAGGGCGGCGAGGCGGTCGGGGACAAGCCGGGGCGCGAGCCAGCGCAGCGCCGCACCGAGCGCGACCGCGTCGGCGCGCCGGTAACGGGGCAGAGCTGTGAAAGGAAACGGCGAGGCGGACATTGAAAAAGTTGGTCCGAGCAATGGCTGCAGGTAGGTTAATACCTACATTTCAGGAGATAGACCCTCAATGCGTGAACGTCGACTCGGGGTTCGTGTGCCGCTGGAAGTGATGATGACCTCTTACGTTCGGGATCGTCCAGTGAGAGCGCTCACCTACGACCTCAGCGACTCCGGAATTGGCATCTCCGCCGTCTCCATGTTGGCGCCTCGCGCCGGGATGGTGATGAGCCTGGAGCTGGAGCTCCCCGGCCTGGCAGAGTCGATCTGGGCCAAGGGCGAGGTCTGCTACCAGGAGCCGGGCACGATCGCCACCGGCCTGGGCATCCGGTTTCTGGCCATGGCGACCGCGCACGCGCGCATGGTCCGCGACTTCTGCATCGAGACCCGCCGGCAGCACCTCGGCGGCTTGTTGGCCCGGATCCGCGGCGTCGCCTGAGCCGTCATCGCGGCGAGGGGTTTGGCGACCTCCACCTTCGCGTCGCGCTATAGTCGGGTATGGCTGGTCCAAATCGCCGCGTCCTGTGGCCCCTGTGGCTCGCGCTGGTCGCCGCGGCCTT
>JADJJK010000043.1 GCA_016706545.1 Myxococcales bacterium | reverse complement strand
GAGGCCGGCGGCACCGGCCTTGGCCTGTCCATCGTCAAGCACCTGATGGAGAGCATGGGCGGCGACGTCCGGCTGCTGCCCAACCAGCCCACCGGCTGCAACTTCGTGCTCCACCTGCCGCGCGGCTAGCTAGCTAGACGACCAGGGCGCTCTCCAGGTCCGAGATCAGCTTGCCCAGCCGCTTGCCGTCGAGCTTCAGGCGCGACCGGTTGACCACGAGACGGCTCGACACGTCCGCGACCTTGTCGATCTCGACCAGGCCGTTCTGACGCAGGGTCTCGCCGGTCTGGGTGATGTCGACGATGCGATCGCACAGGCCGGTCAGCGGCCCCAGCTCGATGGCGCCCGAGAGCTTGATGATCTCCGCCGGGATCTGGCGCCGCGTCAGGTACGCGCGGGTGGTGCGTGGATACTTGGTGGCGATGCGCAGGTGCATCTGCGAGCTCTCGTCGATGCGCGCCCCCACGGGCTCGGCGACGATCATCCGGCAACGGCCGATGCCCAGATCGATCGGCTCGTAGAGATCTCGCCCTTCTTCATCGAGGACGTCGCTGCCAGCCACGCCGATGTCTGCGGCGCCGTGCGCGACATACGTGGCGATGTCCGACGAGCGCAACACCAGCACGCGCAGCGCGCCGCAGTCATGCACCAGCCTCCGGCTATCTCCCAGCACTGCCGAGATGTCATACCCGGCGCGCGCCAGCAGCGCCGCCGCCTCCTCCAGGATGCGGCCCTTGGGCAGCGCCACCGCGATCGGCCGAGCCAGCGAGGTCGCGCCGATCGCCTGGCCGCCCGCGGCGGGGGCCTCCGTCGTTCGATGTTGGGTTGCAGTCACGAGGTCTCCTTGGCTCGGCGAGGCGAAGTGAAGCGCACCGCTGGCGCGGCTGCGGCCGACGCGGTCGCCGGGCCCTCACTTTGCTCGGGAGCGCGGACCTCGGCAAGAGGAGATCTCGACTTGAGGACGACGCGGCAAGCTATCCGCCCTCGTCGCGCTCCGAGGCGGCAGAGGGCGCACTCGGTCGGCGCGCCAGGCAACGACTCACCGGCTGCGGTCCGTACTTGGGCAAGCTGCCCTCCATGCACTGCAAGAACGCGGAGCCGCGCTTGGTGCCGACGACCCGCAGGAACTGACAGCCGTGGCACACGCTGCTGGCGAAGGGCTCGGCGGCTTGGCTCCCCATGACCTGGCGACTCGTGGATGGCGGTTAGAAGTAGGCCCGCCCGAAGCCGCCGATGGACAGCGCGTCGAAGGCGGAGTTCCTGAGGTCGGTGTAGAGCGTGCCGCCAAACTCCAGCTTGGGCGACACCACGTACACCGCGCCTACGGTGAGCGGCAGATAGTCAGCAAAGATCGCCAGCGTCGTCGAGTGCCGCAGGTTGAGCTGCGCCAGCTCGGTCTCGGCAAAGGCGTAGAGCTGGTCGTTGACCTGATACCCCGCGCCCAGCGGCAGGTGCAGCTCGGCCGGCTTCTGCCCGTCTCCGATCAGGTTCATCACGAGCTGCCGGCGCGTGTACAACCCCAGAGCTGGCGTGATCTTGTAGCGCACGCGCGCCCCAAGGCCAATGCCGCCGGTCTCGCTCTGTAGGTCATACGAGAAATCGCCGTCCGCGGCGATCGCCAGCGATCCTTCCGAGAAGCCGAAGCCCGCCCCCACCGCGAACGGACCTTTGCCTCTCGACGGATCGAGCGACACGCCGTACGACGCGCGAAGCTCGAACTCGCTGGTGACGCCATAGCCGGCGGCCGCGGTCAGCGCGGTGCTCGACACCGTGACCTCTCCGGTGGTCGTGGTCTCGGTGTAGCGGGAGTAGTCGAGATAGCCGCCGGCCTCGATCATGCCCTGTGGCAAGGTCCTTGGCCGATCGATGAACCGCGTGCCCCAGGAGCCAACCGCGCGCTCCTCGGCGACAGCCGGCGCCGGCTGCGCCGACGCAGCGGAAGAGAAGCCGAGATCTTCGGCGCCAGCGTCCGCCGCCGGCTCGTCGGTTGCAGCAGGCGCGTCCTGGGCGAGCGCGCGCTGGGCGCTACCTAGCAAGCCCAAGGCGGCGCCAAGGGCGACGACTCTGGCGGCGAACGTTGCGGTGTGAAGTTTCGCGGAGATGCAAGTCATGGGTTCCTCAGAAGGACGGACGGCGCGGGACGAAATTTCAGTTGGCGAGCGGCAGAAAATGGATCTACGCGCTAACTGGCTCCGGCCAGGACCGCAGAACAGTCTAGCAGGGTGTTGAGCCCCACCCTGCTCGTTCCTCGCGGATACCGCAGGTTGTTGAAACCCTTGATCCGAGCCGGGACCGCGAGTTCCTCTCCGGCGGCGGTGAGCTAGCTTCCAGCTTCGCCGTCCGGCATCGCGTCCGGCTGCCGGACGCAGTGGCCGGATTCCGGCGGACGAGGTCCGCCGTAGTCGTCGCGAGGGCCTATGAGATCCGGCCCTTGCGCGCTCGCGCGTCGCGGCACGCGGGTTGCTCTTGTCGCTCGGGAGATGCCCAGGTCACCCTGTTTCGCCGCCGGATCGCAGCGTCGCCAGGGCCTGTGTGGTCGAGATCCAGCTCCGCCCGGACGCTGACAAGCGCAGGTCCTGGCCGGAGTACATCACCGCCGCGCGCCGCAGGTTTGGTGCCCCGTGCCCTGCTCGTCGTCGCCCCGGACCCTGCGGTCGCCAGGTGGCGGCAACCCATCGACACCGGCCACCCGGGCTTCACCCTGGCCCCTCGTCATCTCCTATCCGGACATCCCGCGGGTGGTGGAGCCTTCACTGGCAAAACACGCTCCAGAGCTAAGCGTCCTGTCCGTGCTCGCCCACCCTTGAACAAGACGTCGCGCTGACCGCGGTGTCCGCGCTTCGCCACCCCCGCCAGACCAGCCAAGCTAACCTTCGACATCATCTGGCAGTCCCTCCCCGACCCGGTTCGCCGCACGCTGGAGACCCACATGCTGCACTACGAATACCAGAGCGACTTCGCCCGCAGGTATCTGGCCCAGGGCCGACAAGAAGGCCGCGAAGAAGGCCGCGAGGCCGGCAGACAAGAAGGCCGCGAGGCCGGCAGACAAGAAGGCCGCGAGGCCGGCAGACAAGAGGCGCAGCGCTCCGCGGCCCTGGCGCTAGCTCGACGGAAGGTCCGCGACCTGTCCGCCGAGGACGAGTCCCTCCTCGCTGCCTTGCAAGATGAAGCCCGCCTCGCTGCCCTCATCCTTGGCCTGGGCCTGGCGCAAGATTCCCACCAGGCACGGCTGGCCCTGCAGCAAGGCCTGGAGCCAGAGGCTGAGTAGATCCCAACCCGCCGAAACTTGATGGATCGTACTCGTCTACGACGAATGGCGCGATCCGGCAAGGACCACGGCTGGCGGCCCTCGCCATGACCGAAATGTGCGCGCGGAGTGTCAGCGGAGTTCCTGCAGCGTCCCGAGCGGCTGCTCGGCGGACGCATACGATGCACACCTAGCACTACTGCGTCAGTGCAACGTCGAGCGAGACCAAGCCGCGGGAGGCAGATCGCGGCGCACGCCCGGAGCGCAGCGACGAGTGTGGTAGTTCCACACGAGGAGCGAGCACCGGACGTACGTCGCGAGGTGCCCGCGCCGCGACGGTCGCAGCCGATGGTGGACTGACGCAGGAGTGCTAGTTTGCCAACCCCTCGCACAGCATGGTGAGCGGTCTTCACGCAGCAGAAGTCTGATACTGGGCGTACCAGCCGAGGACGCACCGAAGAGATCGCGCGCGAGGCCAAGCGCGGGGCTCAGCTCAGGTAAGCCCTGAGTCAGCGGCTTCCGCGCGTATGGGGGGCGGCAGCTCGTCGTGAACGCGCCAGGCGTGCTGACCACGCCAGCTCAAGCAATCCGGCAGTTGGCCGAGCCACGCTGTATGGCAAAGATCTACCGCGGCCTCGCCGCCAGCGCGCTCGCGCTCTCGCTCTGGAGCACCGCGGCGGCAGCCGAGGCTGGCCACGCCGCCCCTCCGCATCACGCCGCGGTCTTCGTTGGCGCCACTTCCGTGGAGGGGGCCACTGGCTTCACGATCGGGCTCGACTACGAGCGCCGTTTCGGTCGCTGGGGGACCGCGCTCATCCTGGATCTGGCGCGGCTGCACGGCGCCAATCACCTCGTCGTGGCGCCCGCGCTGGTCGTCCACCCATGGGCCGGGCTCAAGGCCCTCGTCGCCGTCGGGCTCGAGCACAGCGACGCGCACGATGTCCTGGTGGTGAGGATCGCTGCTGGCTACGACGTTCATCTGGGCGCCTGGTCGATCGGCCCGCTGGCCGCCGTCGATCGCGCGGATGGCTCAAGTGCGGTGGTGTGGGGCGTCTCCGCTGGCCTTGGCTTCTGAGTGCTCCAGGTGGGAGCAGACATTGTATGTGCCACTCGCACGCAAGAATCATCGTGACTTTAATATATGTCCATATTACAAATCGTTCAGATACACAATCACGCACGGGGTTTGGGGATCTGCGCTGCACGTCTTTCGTGACTGGCCGACAAATCCATTGAACCCAATGCGATGGCTCCTCTGCCTCATCGGCTCGACGCGCGTTTCGGTGCCCACCGACGCGATCCGACACATCGTCGAGTACGAAGTCGGGCCACCACCTCCGCTCACTTCCCCGTACCTCGCGGGCATTGGAGTCCTGACTGACGAGCTGGTGCTCTCCGTGCGCGTGGGCTTTCGCCCAACTGCCAGGACTCGACGGACCAAGGGGCTCCTGCTGTCCGCCAAGGCCGGGGCGCTCGGCTGGGCCTTCGAGATTGACCAGGTGGTGGGCCTGGTCAACGACGGTCCCAGAGAATCCCTGCAGAGCGAACCTGCGTGGCTCCTTCGCACGCGAAGCGGAGACCGGTTTCTCGAGGTGCCCACCATGCTGCAGATGCTCGGAGGAGCATGACGGCGTTTCTCCTGGTCGGGGCCGCCGCCAGTGATCCTGCGTTGCAGGACGCGCGCGCCATGCTCAGGGGCCGCGGCGAGGTGTCGGGTCCCGACGCCCCCCGCAGCGGCGTTGACATCGTGGTGGCATCGCTGCCGGCAGGTACCCGCGCGGTGCCCAAGGACCTCGCGGAGCTCGCGCGCAGCGCGGGAGCGTGGGGGCTGCTCCTCTGGATCCATGAGCCCATGGTGCGGCCGGTGACCGCGCTCGGAGAGGGCAACGTCGTCCTGGCCTCGCCGACGTCCCGGCAACACGTGCTGTCTGCGCTCGATCTGCTCTTGGGCGCCCCGGTGACCGGCGCGGGGCGTCAGGCGCTGCACCGTCACTTCTGGGCGGCGTGGGCGCTCGGCGCCGAGAGCTCGCCCTTCTTTGCCATGCACAGCGATAGCCTGGGCGCCACGCTGGTCCACGCCGCGACCACCCCCAGGCCGCCGTCGGCGCGCCCTGATTGCCCCGCCAAGCTCGCCAATCAGGCCATCAACCAGGCCCAGACCGACTCTCGGCGCGGCTCGCTCCTGCGCGAAGCGCTGGGCGACGACGCGCTGGTCGCGCACCTGTCTCCCGACGGAGGTCACTGGCTCGTGTACTGGCCCAAGGCCCTCGCCCCGCTGTGGCTGTACTCTCCGCTGCGGATGCCCGCGCGCTGGAGCGTGAGCGCCACCCTGGCCAACTCCGGCGTGCCGATGGTGCGGATGCCGGCGTTCCCCGGCGACCTGCTGGTGGCCGCCTCGATCGCGGAACAAGACATCCCGCAGCTCCTGACCGCCTTGCCGCTGGGCGCGCTGGATGTCCTGCGCACCCTGGAGAACCTGACCCGCCGCTCGATGGATTGGGGCTTCGTGGTGGAGGTCCGATGAGCGCGCAGATCCTGGTGATCGACGACAGCGCGACGATGCGTAAGCTCGTCGAGATCGCGTTCCGCGGCACGGACTGCAAGGTCCTCTTTGCCCAGAGCGGTACCGAGGGCTTGGCCCAGGCCAAGGCCACGCCGCCCGATGCCATCTTGCTCGACTTCATGCTGCCCGACATGAAGGGGATCGAGCTGTGTACGCAGCTGGCGCAGCACCACGAGACCGCGCAGATCGGCGTGGTGGTGATGTCCGGGAAGCCTGAGGTGGCGGAGCTGTTTCGCGACTGCCCCAACGTGGTCGCGTTCTTGCCCAAGCCCTTCACCGCCGAGGTCGTGCAAGCGCGGCTGCAAGCCGCGCTGCGCCACGGCGACCACTCCGGCAGCCGCAGCAACACCACCCGGCTGCGCACGCTGGCCATGGTCGAGGACGCCGCGCCGTCCCCACCGCGGGCAACGCCTTCGGGCAGCAGCGCGCTCGTCTTGCACGGCGACCTGTCAGCGGTGGCGGTGTACGACGTGCTGCGGCTGGTGCTGGCCGCCGGCCTGACCGGCGTGGTGCGGCTCGGCACCGGCGAGCACATCTATGTGAGCAGCGGCAGCCTCATGATGTGTACGACCACCCGCGCCACCGACGAGCTGGACCAGCTCGTGCTCCGCGGCGGCCAAGATCTCGACAGCGCGCTGGCCGCGGCGCGCATCACCCAGCACCAGAGCGCCAAGCCCGCGCTGATCACGCTCGCCGAGGGCGGCTTCGAGATCGAAGTCGACGTCGCGGCGGCCCTCAAGGCCCACAGCTACCGGCTACTGTCGGCGGCGCTCGGCGTGCGCTCCGGCCAGTTCGCGTGGCACGAACAGAAGCTGCCCGGACACGTCGAGTCCTTCGGGCGGCCGCTGACCTTGACCGCGATCGCGCTGGACCATGCGCGCGGCGCCCCGCGCGGCCTCTCGTCCGGCGCCGAGCTGCTCGACCACGTGTACCAGCGCGCGGCCAGGTTCTCCGACGCGGTGGCCGGCCTCCGGCTCACCGCCGCGGAGCGGTCGATCCTGGCGGCGGTGGACGGGCTGACCCCGGTGCGCGTGATCGCGGAGCGCACCAAGCTCACCTTGCGCCAGGTCGCCACCACCATCAGCCACCTGGTCTCGGTGGAGCTGGTGGTGCGCGCAGACGGCGATAGCGTGGTCGGGTCGACGCGCGCGCCGCCGCCCATCGTCATCCACGACCTGGACGCCGAGTTCGTCGAGCAGCTCCGCGGCCTGCTGGCGCGCCGGCCGCTGGCCTTGCCCGTGCTCGAGGTGCAGAACGCCGCGGAGCTAGACGCCGTGGTGTCCCGCGCCAAACCCCAGCTCATCCTGGTGGGCGCAGACACCCACGCGCTGCCCCCGGAGCTGCGCGCGCTGGCTCGCCTGACAGCAGCAACCCTAGTGGCAGTGCTGGAAATGGCCGATGACAAGACTACAGCCGACACCCTGGCGCTCGGATACGACGCCGTGCTGTTCAAACCCATCCACATCACCGAGCTTGAACGACTTCTCGCGCTCTAAGGAGGACTCTCATGGCCACGATTCTCATCGTCGACGACGCCCACACCGACCGGGAGCTGCTCAACCGCACGGTCACCTCGATGGGTCACCGGACGATCATCGCGGAGAACGGCGCGCAAGCGCTGACCGCCGCCAAGACCAACCGCCCGACGCTCATCCTGCTCGACGTGGTGATGCCGCAGATGGATGGGTTCGCCACCTGCCGCGCGCTCAAGAAGGACCCAGATACGCAGACGATCCCCGTGGTCCTGGTGACCTCCAAGAACAACGAGAGCGACCGCTTCTGGGGCCGCAAGCAAGGCGCCGACGACCACGTCGGCAAGCCGTGGACCAAGGAGTCCATCGAGGTCGTGGTCAAGCGCTACTGCGGCTAGCGCATCGCCAGGCCCGCCACGCCCCGCCAGGAGCCCCCATGTCATCGGAGAGATCCAAGCGCAGCTCGAGCGCCAGCGGCCAGTCCGGCACCCGCCACGTGGTGTTCTGGGTTGGGCCGCGGTGCCTGAGCCTTTCCATCGAGGTGGTCCGCGAGGTCGTGGATCTGCGCCAGCTCACGTCGGTGCCCATGGCCCCGCCGGCCGTGCTCGGGATCATCAGCCTGCGCGGCACCATCCTGTCGGTCGTCGACGCCGAGTACGTGCTGTCGGGCACTCACCGGGCCGGCGTCATCGGCCGGGTGCTCGTGCTGGTCCGCGACAGCGCCGTGGTCGCGGCGCTTGCGATCGACCGCGTGCTCGGCGTGGTCGCGCTGCCCGAAGGGGGCTTCTTGCACAACCACGCCGCGACCGCCGACCCCTTCGTCCTGGGGCACCACGACCTTGGCCCCACCGGGCTCGTCGCGGTGCTCGATCCTTCTGCCCTCTTTCACCACGTCGATTCTCAGCGCTTCGCAGCCTCGCTGGAGCGCAGCGTCGTTCCCCCTGAGTAGGAGCCAAGCCGATGACCGAACCCAATGCCAGCGGACGGGCGTCCCGCATCGTGTTTGCCCCCGCGACCTTCTTGCTCAACCGCCTGCGGTTTGCGTACAAGTTCCTCGCCATCGGCATCCTGGTGCTGGTGCCCTTTGCCTTCGTCGCGTACCTGCAGTACGGCGGCGTCACCAAGGACATCGACATGGACGAGCGCGAGCGCGAGGGCACGCGCTACCTGGTCGCGCTGACGGCGTTCCAGGAGGCACAGCTCCGCCACTGGGTGCTGGCCGCCGCGGTCAACCGCGGGGCCAACGAGCTCAAGGACCGCGCCACCGCGGCCGCGGCCGACGTCCGCAGAGCGCAGACCGGGGTCGACGCCGTCGACAAGGAGGTCGGCGCGCTGTTTCAGGCCTCCGCGCAGTGGAGCCTGGTCAAGCAAGCCTGGGAGAAGGCCGCGACCGCCGGCACTCCGGCTGACCTCGAAACCGCCGCCAAGAACACCGTGGAGCTGTTCGAGGACGTCGGCAACGGCTCGTACCTGGTGCTCGATCCAGATCTGGACTCGTACTGGCTGATGCAGGCGGTGGTGCAACGCATCCCGGAGCTGAGCAACAAGATCGCGCTCATGGTGGCGCGTGGCATGGCCAGCGGCGGCGCGGTCAAGGGCGACGAGCTCATCAACCTGGCTGGCCTCTACAAGTCCAATCAGGACTCCATCACCGATCTGCAGCACATCAACCTGGCCTTCGCCATCGCCGAGACCAAGAACTTCGGCAAGAACGACAACCTGGTGAAGCTCAACGCCTACGCCGCCGCGGTGGAGTCCGCCAACAACAAGCTCGACACCGCGTTCAACGCCGCCTTCTTCAACCCCAAGCTCGACGAAGCCGGGCAACCGGCGGCCATCAACCGCGGGCAGCTCGCCGAGCTGACGCTCGACACCCTCAAGGCCACGCGCAACGCCGCCGACGCCATCGACCCCGAGCTGACCTGGCTCATCGAGCGGCGCCTGGCAGGCCACCTGGCGCAGCGCACCACCGCCCTGGTGGTGACCGCGCTGACCTTCATCTTGCTCATCTACATCTTCGTGGCGTTCTACCAGGCCGTCCGCGGCTCGGTCGAGACCTTGCGGACCGCCACCGAACGGATGATCGCTGGCACCGAAGAGCGCTTCAGCATCGACTCCAAAGACGAGGTGGGAGAGATCGCTGATTCGTACAACCAGATCAACGTGGCGCTGGTGGCCGCCAGAAACCTGCAGCGCAAGGTGCAGGCAGAGAACGACGAGATCCAGCAGAACATCGTGGAGCTGCTGTCGGTGGTGTCCGACGCCTCGGACGGCGACCTGACGGTCCGCGCCAAGACTGGCGCCGGCACGCTGGGCAACATCTCCGACGCCTTGAACCTGCTCCTCGAGTCGCTACAGGACCTGGTGGGAGAGGTGGCGCGACAGGTCGAGTCCTCCAACGAGGCGGTGCAAGGCATCGCCACCGTGGCCAACGGCATGGCCTCCGGCGCGGCGAATCAGACCAAGGAGATGGTGGCCGCGCGCCAGATGGTGCAAGAGGTGGCGGGCCAGCTCCAGGAGGTCTCCAAGACCGCCGTCAGCGCCGCCGCGACCGCGCAGCGCACCGAGACCTCCGCGGTGGCCGGCGCGCAGGCCGTCGAGGCGGTGGTCGCGGGCATGGACAACCTGCGAGCCAGCGTGCAAGCGGGCGCCAAGAAGATGAAGAACCTGGGCGACCGCTCGATGGAGATCACGACCATCGTCAACACCATCTCGCGCATCTCGGAGCAGACCAACATGCTGGCGCTCAACGCCGCCATCGAGGCCGCCCGCGCTGGCGAGCACGGGCTCGGCTTCAGCGTGGTCGCCGATGAGGTGCGCAAGCTCGCCGAGCGCAGCGCCTCGGCCACCAAGGACATCGAGAAGCTGGTCAAGACCATCCACGCCGAGACCACCGAGACCGTCCAGACGGTGGAACAGCAGGCCTCCGTGGTGGAGCACGAGGCCACCGCGGTCAGCTCCGCCGGCGACTCGCTGCGCCAGATCCAGCAGGTCTCCACCGAGGCCGCCGCCATCGTGACCCGGATCTCCGCGACCGCCCAGGGCCAGGCACAGGACGTCAAGCTGGTGACCGACACCATGGACCACATCTCCAACATCTCGATGGAGACGCAACGCAACGCGGAGCAGACCGCCACCACGGCCGCCAACCTGCTCAAGCTGTCCGCCGGCCTCAACCAATCCATCGCTCGGTTCCGCATCGTCCGAGCGTAGAGGACGCCATGAGCGGCTATCAGATCGAAGAAGTCCGCGAGCTGTTCACCAGCGACATGAATCGCTTCATGAGCGATCTGGAGCTGCGTTCGACAGAGCTTCGCGACGAGCTCACCGTGGTCCGCCAGCACGCGCAGGGCATCGAGCGCGCGCAGAACGCCCTCACCGTGAGCTTCCACGCCATCGCCGGCACCTCGGCGTTGCTGTCGGTGGCGTCGTCCCAGTCGGTGGCCGCTCGGCTCGAGGCCATGATGCAGGGGCTCGACGCATCCGTGCGCTCCGTGCTGGCGGAGGGCGATCGCATGGACCGGGTGCGGCAGGCCTGCGAGCTGGCGATCACCGCGCTGCGCGGCATCATCGCCTCCGAGCTCGCCGGCGACCGCAGCTCGGCCGACGTCCGCGCCGCGGACGCGGTGGACCAGATCCAGCGGGTGGTGAGCCCGCCGCCGCTGACCGTGGTGGGGCCGTCGCGTCCCACCGAGAGCGCGCCCACCAGCAGCGCCGACCGCGAACGCGACGAGCTCCTGGCGGTGTTCCGCGACGAGCTGCGCGGCGCGATGACGGACGCGCGCGCGCACCTCGACGAGCTCGAGCGTGGCCCCGACCGCGGCGCCGCGCTGTCTCGCCTGGCCTCGGTGCTGCACATGATGAAGGGCTCGGCCGCCTCGGTCGGCGAGAGCACGCTGGCCATCGAGCTGCGCAGCATCTACGAGGTGGTGGAGGACTTCCTCGACCGCGGCGACGTGCCCGACGCGGCGGCCACCCGGCGACTTCGGCTCGAGCTCTCCGCCTGCGACCCGGGGTTTCTCGCGAAGCCGGCGGTGGTGGACGCTGGATGGGACGACGGCGGCGGCGCGCCGATGGTCGACGAGGGCTCGACGGCCAAGGCGCGAGGCAGACGCGCCGGCACGGCCGCAGGCTCCGCCGACGGCGCAGGCGACGCCGACGCCGACGCCGACGCCGGCGAGGGCATCGATCCGCAGGACCTGTTCCGCGCCGAGGCGCTCGAGCTGATTCGTCAGGCTCGCGCACGGATGGACGAGCTGCCCCGAGATCCGGTGGCCGTGCGCGAAGACCTCGGGCGGATCTTTCACCGCATCAAGGGCTCCGCCCTGGTGGTGGATCTCCCGGACGTCGGTGCCTTCGCGGCCGAGCTGGAGCGCCTGGCACGCCAGAGCGGCGCGCTGACGCCAGCGAACGGCCTTGACGCCAGCGGGCTTGACCGCCTGCTGGCCATGGTGTCCTCGCCGCACGGCGCCGCCGCGGCTCCTCACGAGCGGGCGCGGGTGACCCGCGAGCCGGTGCCGCAGCGGGTGACCGGCGAGCTGTGGGAGTCGTTCCTCGAAGAGTCCGGGGAGCTGCTGGAGGCCATCGAGCGCGCCGCGCGCGAGCTCGAGACCACCTCGAACCTGTCGTCCACCGTCACCTCGCTCCTTGGCACCATTCACACGCTCAAGGGCGCCGCCAACACCGTCGGCTTGCCGCCGGTCGGGCGCGAGCTGCACGTCGTCGAGACCATGCTCGAGTCGCTGCGCGCCGCGCCCAGCGCCAAGCGCCGCAGCTTCGTGCTGACGCGCCTCTTTGACGTGCTCGAGCGGCTGCGCCGCAACCTGCGGATGGCGCCGCGCGGCGAGGTCGAGTGCGCCGCGGAGGTGCTCGAGCAGGACCTGGCGCGCATGGCCAACCTGGAAGCGCACAGCGTGGAGACGCCCAGCGGTCACTCGTGGCTGTCGACCCACGACTCGGCGTGGTCGGAGCGGAGCGGCGGACCGGCGAGCGCTGGCTCCTCGCGGGACCACAGCGGCGACTCCGGCTCCCAGGACCGGGCCACTCCAGCGAGCACTGGCACCGGCAAGCCGGTCGGCGGGGAGCGCCGCTTCATCCGGGTCGCGGCCGAGCGCCTCGACTCCCTGATGGACATGGTCGGCGAGCTGATCGTCGCCCGGTCCCGCGTCAACACCGGGCTGTCCTCGCTGGCCGAGCTACAGGACGCGCAGGAGACCCGCCGCCAGCGGCTCGTCGAGATCGTCGAGGCGTTCACCGAGCAGGCGGAGTACGCGAACCTCGGCGGCGTGGCGCGACGCTCGCGACGCGCGGGCGGCACGGCCGCGGAGTTTGGCGCGCTGGAGTTCGATGTCTACGAGGAGGTCCACGTGCTGGCCCGCCGCCTGGCGGAGGCCTCGAGCGACGTCAGCGACACCTCCTCCGAGATCTCGACCGGGCTGGGCCAGCTCACCCACAGCATCGACGAGCTCGGCGCCATCGTCTCCACGCTGCAGGGCCAGATCAACCGCGCGCGCATGGTGCCGCTCGAGGCGCTGTTCTCGCGGCTGGCGCTGCCCGCCCGCGACGCCGCCGAGCGCGAGCGCAAGCTCGTGGAGGTGGTCTTCGAGGGCGCCGACGTCGTCGTCGACAAGGCCATCGCCGACGCCCTGTACGCGCCCATGCTGCACCTGGTGCGCAACTCGGTGGCGCACGGCGTGGAGCAAGCGTCCCGGCGCCGCGCCATGGGCAAGCCCGAGCGCGGCATCATCACGCTGAGCGCGCGGCAGGAGGCCGGGGAGATCATCATCGGCGTACGCGATGACGGCGCGGGCCTCGACGTGGCCGCCCTGCACCGGGAGGGCGTGGCGCGCGGCGCCATCGCGTCGGACGTCCCCATGGATGCGCCGCAGGTCCTCGAGCTGGTGTTCTCCGCCGGGCTGTCCACCGCGGCCACCACCAACGACCTGGCCGGGCGCGGGATGGGCGGAGACGTGGTGCGCCGCACCGTGCTGCGGCTGGGCGGCTCGGTGCGCGTGCAGACCGAGGCCGGGCGCGGCACGACCTTCGTCTTGCGCCTGCCGGTGACCCTGGCCATCACCCGCGCGGTGGTGATCCGCCAGGGCCAGCAGCTCTTTGGCGTCCCGCTCTTGTTCGTGGAGCGCATCTTGCGTCGCGAAGACCTGCAAGAGGTGCAGGGTGGAGCGCAGCGCCGCATCCGGTACGGCGACGATCTGCTGAGCGTGTTCCGGGTGATCCAGGCAGAAGAGGCTGGCGACGTGTTTCTGATCTGCTCGGTCGGCGGGCGCCGCCTGGCGATCGAGGCCGACGCGGTGGTGGCCCAGGACGAGGTGGTGGTCAAGAAGCTCGGCGCGGTGCTCGATGGCCACCCGCTGTTTGCGGGCGCCTCACAGCGCGGCGACGGCGAGCTCGCGCTGATCCTCGACATGCAGGGCGTGGCCGAGGTCCACACCGGGATCCACGCCGCGCCCTCGCGCGCGGCGACGGCCCCCGGGGCGGGCGCCGCGATCTTGCCCGCGCCACAACGACCAGCGGTCGCCGCGACCGGCGCCCTTCCGCAGGCCGCCGCCGCGCCGGAACAGCTCCTGGTGCTGTTCGTCGATGACTCGCTGTCGGTGCGCAAGGTCGCAGAGAACACGCTGCGCAAGCTCGGCGTGAAGGTGATCACCGCCAGCGATGGACGTGACGCGCTCGAGCGCCTGCGCGATGAGCAGGTGTCCATCGTCTTCACCGATCTCGAGATGCCCAGGATGCACGGCTACGAGCTGATCCAGGAGATGCGCTACATCGCCGCGTACCGGACGATCCCGATCGTCGTGGTCTCGAGCCGCTCCGGCGACAAGCACGTGCAGAAGGCCATGGAGGCCGGCGCCAACGAGTACCTGACCAAGCCGTTCTCGGCGGAGACGCTGAGCGCGGCGATGCACAAGCTCCTGTCCTCGTACCGCCCGGGTGGAGGCTCCCCGTAGACATGAGAGCGGACCTCGCAAAGCGGACGGCGGGCCTGGCGCTGTACGCCACCTGCGGCGATCTGGTCGTGGCGTTTGGCATCGAAGACGTGGTGCGCGTCCACCTGGCGGAGACGGTGACGGCCCGCCTGGTGGACCCGACCGCGCTGCTCCAGGCCGCGAACATCGACGACGAGCGGCTGCCGGCCTGGGATCTCGGCGCGCTCCTGGGGCTGCGCCGACCGACGTCCGCGCGCGCCTGGATCGTGCTCACCACCGGGGCGCAAGGTGGACGACTGTTCGCGGTGTCGTGCGATCGCAGCCTGACCGTGCGGCCGGTGCGCGTCGATCTGCCGCTGGCCGCGACCTTGTTCACGAGCCGCGCGGGCGCCGTGCGTGGTGCGTTCGCGACCGCCTCGCTCACCGAGGAGAGCGAGCTGGCGCCGACCGGGGTGCTGCTGGCCGCGTCCGCGCTGCTGTCGCCAGACGAGCAGCGCGCCGCCGCCAAGGCCAGCAGCGAAGGCAAGGTCACTTGGTAGCGGAGGCGCGAAAGATCGTGCCGTCGCGCCCCCACGTCGAGGATCTGGTGCTGGTGGTCGATCCGGACCGCGTGTCGTCGGTGCTCACCGCGCGGATCCTGGAGAAGATGAAGTACGCCGTGGAGTGCGTCACCGACGCCACCTCGGCGCTCGAGCTGTTGCAGCAGCGACAGATCGACCTGGTGATCTGCGAGGCCACGCTGCCCGACATCCCCGCGCCCACGTTCATCACCTCCTGCCAGCGGATCTACGCGCCCGCCGCGCTCCCGGTGCTGGTGATGACGCTGGACCTCCGCGCCTCGGCGCGCGTGGATCTGCTGCGCGCGGGCGCCACCGAGTGCCTGACCAAGCCCGTGGAGGCAGAGGAGCTGCGGCTCCGGGTGGAGCGGGCCCTGCGCACGCGCGTCGGGGCGTTGTCCCCTGCCGGCGCGGTGTATCTGTCCGGGGATCTGGAGCACGTGCGACTGACCGACGTGCTCACCGTGGCCGACCTCGCCAAGGCCACAGGTCACCTGGAGGTGGCGACCAACCGCGAAGCAGGACGCCTGGAGCTGGTGGCCGGGCGGCTCCGCCACGCGGAGCTTGGCAAGACCACCGGCATCGAGGCGCTGACCAGCATCCTGCGGCTCGCGCGCGGGTGGTTCCGCCTGCGCGCCGGCGCCCCCACCACGCGGCCGACGCTCGAGGGCTCGACGACACAGCTCCTGCTCGAGGCCACGGTGGACGAGGCCAACCGTCGCCGCAGCCCGTCAGCGCGCCAGCGGTCGCTCGAGGAGCTGGGGGTCAGCACGGCGCGGATCACCGGGCCGGCGCCAGATCTCGTGCGGCGCGCCGCGCGGATCTTGCCGCTCTTGCAAGATCCGCATCGGCTGGGAGAGCTGGAGCTTGGGTCCCGCACCCAGGAGGTCGCGAACGACGACGCGCTCACCATCACGCTGTTTGGCGAAGACACCGAGGTGGTGTCTGCGCTCTGGGAGATCTCGGCGCCGCTTGGCCCCCACATCCTGGGCGGGCTACGACAGCCAACCGCCTGCCTGCGCTGGACGTTCCACGGTCGCGACCGCGACCGACTGGTGGTCCGGGTGGTGTCACTCGACGAGCCCTCCCCGTCCTGGTTTCACCTGCAAAGCGACGTGGTGATCGTCGCGGCGCCACAGACCAGCGCCACGATGGTGGACCCAGCGGTGCGCGCCTATGTCCTTAGCCACCGCACGCCGGCGCTGATCGTCGCGCATCAACAGGAGGGAGAGCGGCTGTTTGCCCCCGCGCCGTTCTCCCAGCTCCAGATCACCGGGCAGCGCCTGTCCGAGCTGCGAGGCGGCACCCGCGCGCTCCTGGTGGCGGCGCTCAAGCTGCGAGGTCAAGCATGACCGCGACGAGCGACCACATGATCGACCTGACGCCCGCGTTCCACTTCGACTTCGAGCTGGAGCTGGCGGCGGAGCTGTTCTGCGCCGCCGCGCCAGCCACCAGGCAGCGGGGGCGCAGCACGCGAGATCTGGACACCGCGCTGCATGACCTCGAGCCCCAGCTCCCAGGTCCTGGCCAGCAGCTCGACAAGTATCTCCTCGAGCGCCCCATCGGCATCGGCGGCTTCGCGGTGGTGTACCGCGCGCGCCACCTGCTCCTGGACACCACCTTCGCGCTCAAGCTCCTGCGCCCTTCGGTCTTGCGCAACCGGCCCGAGCTGGCGTCGCTCCTGGGCGAGGAGGCGCGCATGGCCGCCAAGATCCATCACCCCAACGTGGTGCGGGTGGTCGACGTCACCATGGGCGGCGCGCACTCCTATATCGTGATGGAGTACATCTCGGGACCCGATCTCTCGGCGATGCTGAGGCAAAAGGGGCTGCTCCCAGCCAAGATGGTGATGCGCATCGTCGGCCACGTCGCGGCGGCGCTGCGCGCCGGTCTCAGCCAGCAGCTCGTCCATCGAGACATCAAGCCATCCAACATCCTGCTCACCCGCGAGGGCGTGACCAAGCTGGTGGACTTCGGGCTCGCTCGCTCGCACGAGATCCGGGTAGACCACGGCGCGGTGGTCGGGACCTTGGGCTACATGTCTCCGGAGCACATGGAGAATCCGCAGGCGGTGGATCACCGCAGCGACATCTTCTCGCTGGGCGTCACCGCCTATCGAGCGGTCACCGGCGTCTTGCCGGTCACCGCCAGCACCGCGGCGCAGGCGCTCGCGCTCTTGCGCAGCCAGCCCATCACCCCGCCACACCGGCTAAACCCCAAGGTCAACGTCGAGGTCGGCAACCTCATCATGTGGATGCTGCAGCTAGATCCAGCGCGTCGGCCGCGTGACTACGACACGCTCATCGCCGCTGCCGAGCAGGCCGCGCGCGCGAGCCCCGCCGCCGGTCGCCGGTCGCCATGAGGCGCCATGAAGCCGACAGACCCATGCAAGCCCGTCCCTGACGCTCACGAACCAAAGCGCGCCAGCTCCGCCAGCGTGCGGCTCGGAGTCTGGGTGGCGCCGCTGCGCACGACCAGCGTGCTGCGGCTCTTGGCCAGGTGCCGCACGAAGCACGCGCTCTGCCGTCCGCCGACGGAGAACCCCAGCGTGCTGCCCAGCGGCAACGCGGCGGACACCCCCTGCACGTGCTCCGAGGCGAGATGCACGATCGCCGCGACCATCTGGACATCGAGATCGCCGGCCACCGCCAGCGGGGTACCGTCTGCACCAATACGAGCGGCCCCTGCAAAGGCGGGCGAGGCCGCCAGAACTGCGTCGAGCTCAGACATCGTGGACTCCTTGCCAAGCGCCGCGCGCACAGGCTCCGGACGGGTCGCGACCGGCGTCAACGGCGCCCGCGCCGCCGCCGGCTCCGCGCGCGCCAGATCTGCCACCCGCGCGGTCTGGGTGGTCTCGGCGCCGCGCGCTGGCGCGTGTGCGGCGTGCGCCACCGCCGCCGAAGCAGGCCCCAGCGGCTCGGTGCTCTCCGGCGACAGATAGAAGGGAAAGCGCATCACCGCGCCCTCGCCCAGGGCCAGCATCTGGTGCAGCGCATGCGAGCCGCGCGCCATCGGCGTCTCGGCGAGGGTGATGGAGCCGCCGACCAGATAGATCCGGCCGGCCCACCCCGAGCACTTGCCGCCCTCTGACTCGCCGCAATAGAACAAGCTGGAGTTCTCCCACGGGTACGAGCTGGCGCCCGAGCCATGAGGACAGCACACGCAGAGCATGCCGGAGGCGCCCGCCTGCTCCGCGCTCTTGAGCGCCTCGGCGAGCAGCCCCGGCGCCAGCCGCCAGCGCCCGCAGCTCGCTGGATCCACCAGGCGCTTCACCACGTTGCCAAAGGTGGCGTCGATCTCCCGACACACATGCACCACGCCCTGCCGCCGCATACGCTCGAGGTCACCCTTGCCAGGGTTGCGGGCGACGATGGCCACGAGCGGTGGCCAGACCAGGGTGCGCAGCGAGGTCGCCGCGCACAGCACGCCGCCCGCCGCCGACGGATCAGGGAAGTACGCAAGCGCGAGATCCGCGGCATCCGGCGCCATCGTCGCGTCAGCCACCGCGACGTCAACGGCCAGGCCCCGTTCGCGGAAAAACGGCCCAAGCTCCTGGGCGAGTCCGATGTCTTCTCCTAGCCACAGAGCACGTACATGTCGTCCTTCTGCAGACCCCTGCACCTGTTGCTTCGCGGCCATTTTCACGGTCACAATACGTTTGACGTGGAGCGTTGACAAGCGCTCACTATTCCCGTTAGTGCTGAAATGGTGCGCACATCTTTGACTAGAGTTCCGACGCGCCGCACCACGACAATCCCTGCATTGATTGTCGTGGGCATTGTTTTAGGAGTTCTAAGTGTTTCCACCAGTGCGTTTGCCGCTGGAGAGACTGTGTATGTGAAGCAAGAGACGCTGGACTCAATGTGGGTCCTTATCTCCGCTGCACTAGTGTTCTTTATGCAGACAGGGTTTCTCTGTTTCGAGGTCGGCATGGTCCGGCCAAAGAACGCCTGGGTCACTGCTGCAAAGAACGTCGCCGATTGGACCGTAATCAGCGTTGCCTATTTCTTCATCGGCTTCGGTTTGCAATATGGCGACTCGCTGGGCGGATGGATCGGCACCAGCTTGTTCGCTGGCGTGGGCATGGACGACCCGGGCGGCAATCACCTGTCGTGGTCCTTCTTTCTGTTCCAGCTCGCCTTCTCCGGCACCGCCGCCACCATCGTCTCTGGCGCGATGGCCGAGCGGGTGAACTTCAAGGCCTACCTGTTCATGATGGTGACGATGGGCCTGGTCGTGTACCCGGTCTGGGGCCACTGGGTCTGGGGCAACGGCTTCTACTCCGAGAACAAGCCCTGGCTGCAGTCCATGGGCTTCATGGACTTCGCCGGCGGCAGCGCCGTCCACATGGTGGGCGGCTTCGCCGCGCTGGCCGGCATCGCCGTCCTGGGGCCGCGCCTGGGCCGCTACTCGCGCGACGGGCAGCTAAAGAAGATGGACTCCTACGGTCTGTCCTGGAGCGCCGTTGGCACCATGATCCTGTGGTTTGGCTGGTGGGGGTTCAACGGCGGCAGCACGCTGGCCATGAACAAGGACGTCGGCATCATCATCTTCAACACCAACATCTCCGCCGCGGTGGGCGGGCTGGTGGCGTTCGTCCACTGCGCCGCGCTGCAGGGGCGGCGCGACATCGACGGCAAGTTCCTCGGCGGCATCCTCGGCGGCCTGGTGGCCATCACCCCGTGCTGCAACGTGGTGTCGCCGGTGGGCGCGGTGCTGGTGGGCGCGACCGCCGGCGTGATCCACAACCTCGCGTTCGATCTGGTGGTCCGCCGCTGGCGGCTGGATGACGTGGTGGGCGCGGTGCCGGTGCATGCGTTCTGCGGCATGTGGGGCCTGTTCTGCGTGGCGCTCTTTGGCATCGAGAGCAAGCTGAGGCTGCCGCGCACCGAGCAGATGCTGGTGCAGCTCCTGGGCATCGTGGCCTGCGCCGCCTGGACCCTGGGCACCTCGTTCATCGCCCTCAAGTTCATCAAGGCGGCCTTCGGCGTGCGCGTCACCGCGATGCACGAGATCAACGGCCTGTCGCTGGAAGAGGACGACGAAGAGGACGCCGCCGATCTGACCAACCTGTCGGCGCCTGGCGCCTTCCCGCCCGGGGATCCGCGAGGAGGCTTCCCGCCAGCAGGCCCGCCCCCCTCCTCGATGACGAGGTGATCTGTGGAGTCGATCCTGGCCAACTTGATGAAGGTGCAAGGCGTGCTGGCGGCGGCCGTGTTCGCCGCAGATGACTCCTGCGTGGAGTTCTCCGCCGCCGAGCCGATCTTCGAGCCCATCATGTTCCTCGCCGCCATGCGCGCCGCCGAGGACAGCCTCGACGTCTTTCGCACGATGGATCGGTTGGCCGACGCCACCTCCTTCACCTGCGAGCTGGAGCACGGCTACTTCTCCTATCGCACCGTGGGGGCGATGCGCATGGGCGTGATGGCGGCCACCGGGATAAACGTCGCCATGCTGGACGTCGCCATCGGGGTGGCCAGCCTCAAGCTGGCGCAGGCCGAGCAGCGCCGCGCGCAATACTCCACGTCGTCGTCTGCCGAGTACGCGGTGCCGCACGCCACCGGGTCGCGGCCGTCCGCGCAGTACGCGGTGCCCGGCATGGTGCAGCACTATGGGTCGGCGCCGATGTCGCCGATGTCCCTCTCGGGCCCGATCCCGTCGCCGATGGCGGCGGCGCCCTCCATGGCCTCGGGCCCCACCGCTCGCCACCACTCGCCGACCAGCCCGCCGCCGCTGCCACCGCAAGCGCGCGGCC
The DNA here is from genome assembly GCA_016706545.1 of Myxococcales bacterium. Taxonomy (GTDB): domain Bacteria; phylum Myxococcota_A; class Polyangia; order Haliangiales; family Haliangiaceae; genus JABFXX01. The sequence continues at coordinate 51,075 of JADJJK010000043.1, read as the reverse complement.
AGGCGACCGGCTCGCAGCCGCATACGCCCACGCCAGGCTCCAGCTCTGGCTTGCTGCATGGGCAGCCGTTCGAGGACTGGCGAGCCGAAGAGCTGCTGGCCAACGGCGCGCGCGTGCCAGGCACCATCGGCCCCTCGGCGATGCAGCACGTGCTGCGCTCGCTGGCCCGCTTTCTCGGCGGCCACGCCAAGGCGGTCATCGTCGAAGAGCTGGCGCAGCTCGGCGCCACGCCGGCCACCGCTCGCCCTGAGCTGTTCACCGATCTCATCTACAACGTCGCCGGACGCATCCCGGATCCAGGGATGCACGACGAGTTCGTCAGGCTGGCGCTGGGAGACCGGCGATGACCGCGACGCCGATGAAGGAGCTCAGCGGGGAGCGCCTCAAGCAGGCCCGCGTCCAGGCGATGACCTACCTGGTCGCCGCCCTGGGCGTGATGGCGTTTCTCATGCTGTACCTGGGGCCACGCGCGCAGGCGGAGCGAGCGACCGCCCGCCAGACCAAGCTGGTCGCCGCGGCGACACCAGGGCCCGTCGCTGGCGAGCCCACGACCGCAGCCCCCGCCGAGCCAGCGCCTGGCGAGCCCGCGACCGCAGCCCCCGCCGAGCCAGCGCCTGCCGAGCCCGCGACCGCTGCCCCCGCCGAGCCAGCGCCTGCAGCCCCTGCCGAGCCAGCGACCGCTGCCCCCGCCGAGCCCGCGACCGCAGCCCCCGCCGGCAACTCCGCCCCGCCCCGACCGCCGCCCCAGCCGGCCCGCACCTGCCGCGACCTGCCCCCGGCCCAGCCCGGCACCGAGCCGGCGCCCAAGGAGGCTCCGGCCACCCCGGGGCGCCGAGATCCCTGCGCCCGTCCTGGTGACCCGCTTCTCCACCGGCGACGCCGCGCTCAGCAAAGCGCAGCTCCTGCAGGTCCAGCGCGCCGCCAAGCGGCTGTCCGCGGACGCCGCGCTGCGCGCCACCGTGCGCGGTCACGCCGATCGTCGCGGCAGCGAGAGCGAGAACACGCCGCTGTCCGAGGCGCGCGCGCAGATGGTGGTCAAGGCGCTCACGGCGATGGGGATCGCCGCTGACCGCATGGAGGTCGACAGCGCCGGCAGCCAGGCTCCTCTCGATCCCGCGAACTCGCCGGCCGCCTATGCTCGCAACCGGCGAGTCGAGATCCTCTTTCAGCGGAAGGAAGCGCCATGACGTTCACCGATGCCGTGTACCTGGCGGCGCTCATCGAGGCGGTGTTGTTCTTCGCCGCGGGCTACATGTTCCGCTCGAGCCGCGCCGCTGTGCGAGCCCAGGCCCAGGTCCCAAACCAACCCGAGGTGGGGGTGGAGGAGCTCATCCGCGAGCTGGAGCGCGAGCAGCACACCCGCCGTCAGCACGAGCAGACCATCCAGCAACTCCAGCAGATGATAGGCCAGCTCCAGGTGCGCTAGGCGCGCACGCTGGCCAGGAATTTTTGTGGACGGATACCCGCAAGGCCCGCAGTGGGCGCCTGGCAGCGTCATCGGCGACTTCGAGATCATCGAGCACGTCGCCAGCGGCGGCATGGCCGAGGTCTACGCCGCCGTACCTCGCGGCGGCGGCGAGCCGGTGGTGCTCAAGGCCATGTCGCGCAACCTCCTGGCCAACGAGGAGTTCGTCCGGCTATTCCTCGACGAGGCTCAGCTCATCGCCGCGCTGACCCACCGCAACATCGGGCGCATCTTCGACCGCGGCGAGGAGCGCGGGACCCACTACTTCGTCATGGAGTACGTGCTCGGCACGAGCTGCCGCGAGCTGCTCAACCGCGCGGTGCGCGACGACATCGGCCACATCCCCACGCCGCACGCCATCGACCTGTGCTGCGACATCGCCACGGCGCTGCACTACGCCCACGAGCGCCGCTCGCCCAGCGGCAAGAACTACGGCATCGTCCATCGCGACGTCTCGCACTCCAACGTCCTGGTGACCTATGACGGCGTCACCAAGCTCATCGATTTCGGCGTGGCCAAGTCGTCCATGCGCTCCACCGAGACCAAGGTCGGATCGCTCAAGGGCAAGGTCCGGTACATGTCGCCCGAGCAGATCCGCGGCGAGCCGCTGGACCGACGCAGCGACCTGTTCTCGCTGGGCATCATGCTCTGGGAGATGACCACCGGTCATCGCCTGTTCCGGGCGCCCAACGAGGCCGCCACCCTGCACAAGATCTTGTTCGAGGACGTCCGCCGCCCGTCCGACGCGCTGCCCGGATATCCCCCGCAGCTCGAGCGCATCGTGCTCGGCGCACTGGCCAAGAAGCCCGCGGACCGGCCGGCCACCGGCGCAGAGCTCGCGGACCAGCTCACGGACTTCGCGCGCCGCTCGGGGCTTTCGCGCGGTGGCTTGCCGGCGTATCTGCGCAAGCTGTTCGGAACCGAGATCGACCGCGCGCAGGTGCGCTTCTCGGAGCTACGACGGCGCTCGCAGGCCAAGCTGTCCGGCGCGCCTTTGGGCCCGCCGCCTGCGACGACGCCACTGCAGCCCGTCGCGACGGCGATGCCCATCATCGCGCGCGCCCCTGCCACGGCGACCATTCCAGAGACCCGACCGCTGCGCCCCGCCATCCTGGCCGCGCCAGCGACGCAGCGCGTCGAGCCGCCGCCGATGCCGGCACAGTTCGCCGAACCGCCGCCCGCGGCACCCTGGGGCCCGGTGGCGCTGCAGCCGCTGCCACCAGCACCGCCCCCTCTCGCGGATGGCGAACCCCGCTCGGCGAGCCGCACGCGCCCACGCGGCTCGGTCACCCGAAGCACGGTCTCCCTGCTGCTGTTCGCGGTCGTGGTGCTCGCCATCATCGGCGGCGGGCTGGCGCTCTCCCGACGGCGGCCTCACGCCAAAAAGCCAGTCCCTGTGGTGGCTCCGACGGCCCGCCCGGCGCCGGCCGGCGCCGCCGCCAGCCTCCCGGGACGCGATCCGACGCGGTAGCACGCACCTCGCCGAGATTCAACTTCCGAGCACGACTACACAAAGGATGTCGGATCGGCACCCTGATTCTTTGACTTTGGCTCCCCCTCGCGCTTCTGTAGGGACATCCGGGGCCGATTTGCAGTTGCACGCCCTGAACTGGTTTTGAGGAATTTTTTCTCTGGAGGAGAGTTATGAAAGGTCGCTCGGCACTAGCTATGGTTTTTGCTTGCACGTTGCTCGCTCCCGCGGGGGTCGCTTGGGCCCAGGATGAGGAGGAGGCCGGTGAGGAGGAGGCCGCGTCCGAGGAAGGTGCTTCCGAGGAAGGCGCTTCCGAAGAAGGTGCCGAGGCGTCGTCCGAGGAGGCAGCCACGGAGGAGGAGGCTCCGGCCGCCGGTGGTCGCTGGCCGCGCGCCAACATCGCCCGCCCGCTGACCCTGCCCAAGGGTCTCATCAACGCCGGTGGCACGATCAACGGTCTCGCCAAGTTCGAGACCTTCACCCTCGGCCTCAACGGCGGCTACGGCGTCAGCGATGACCTCGAGGTCCGCCTGAGCTACGGCCTGACCCTCAAGGAGTTCGAGGCCAAGGGCCCGCTGGCCTTCGAGGTCGGTTACAAGATCCTGCGCGGCGCCGCTGGCGGCAAGCTGGAAGTGATCGGCCGCGTCGGCACCGGCTATGACCTCGCCCTCGAGGGCCTGGCCCCGCTGGTGGCGGGCGCCCAGGTCCAGTACAACATCAGCGACAAGCTCGCGGTGGTGTCCTCGGGCAAGCACCTCAACATCTCGCTCGAGGAGGCTTCGTCCGGCGTGGCGCCCGCCCCCGTTGTTACCATTCGCCCGATCTTCCTGAGCCTGCCCGTTGGCGTTGGCTACCAGGCGACCCCGGAGCTGTACGCTCAGATCGACACCAACATCGGCAACATCGAGATCTCCGACGCGCCCACCACCTTCATCTTCGCGGACTTCATCCCGCTGACCGCCAGCTTCGTGTACAACCTGCAGCCGGCGCTCGACATCACCGCGTCGTTTGGCTTCACCGATCTGAAGAACAACGCTGGCGACAACATCACCGCGTCGATCGGCGCGCAGTACTACATCGGCGCGCTGTAGAGCACTGCCCAGAGGGTTTCCCCCGCAGGGGCGGAAAGCCAGCAAGCAAACGGGAACCCCGAGCGGCGCGAGCCTCTCGGGGTTTCGCATTTTTCGGCGCACCGACGCCGCGATCGCGCGGCGCGGTCGTGTGGAGCGCTGGCGCGCAGCGCCTCTCCGGCGGGGCGGCGAGGAGCGTTGAGCAGGCGGTGTTCCGTGGCGTAGGATGACGCCGATTGGAGCCAGATGCCGCCGCTACCAGTGAAGCCCACGCCTGATGAAGCCCTGACCATCGAGCACGTCGCGGCCCCGCTGAAGCTCGCCGAGAAGTCCTTGTACGTGATGACGAACGCGGCGGCGATCCCGGCCTTGAAGTTCCCCGGGCGACGGTGCATCAAGCGCACAGAGCTCGCCCTGTGGATGGACGCCTGGACGCCCGGAAGTGGGGCAGTCGAGGCCGCTGCTGCGGCGCGATCGGTCGACGAGCTCCTCACGCTGCGGAGCTGGCTCATCGGGGTGTGGTTCATCGCCTTCGAGCAGGATGGCGCCGATCGGGCGGCCTATGGAGAGGGGATCATCGATGCGCTAGCAGTGCAGCCCGAGCTGATTCGGCAGACACCGTCTGCCGATTTGGTTCCTGTGCTGCCCGCACGCTCGGAGCCGCTGGCCTGGCAAGACGATGCGTGGCACGCGAGGTTGCGTCAGGCGCTCTCGTTCTCCCACCTGCTCGAACTGTCCCGTGTTCAAGAGCCTTTGGCCCGCGCCTGCTACGAGGTACAGGCACTTGGCCAGCGCTGGAGCGTGCGCCTCGCTCGCAGGGAGATGCCCACGTGACCGACCAGACCCCGCAGGAAGGCGAGCTGATCCTCTACCGCACCGCCGATGACGCCGTGCGCGTCGAGGTGCTCTACGAGTCCGAGACCTTCTGGCTCGACCAGCGACGCATGGCCGAGCTGTTCGGCGTCGACGTCCGTACCATCAGCTACCATGTCAAGGAGGTCTACACCTCCGGGGAGCTGACGCCGGCAGCAACTCTCCAAAGAATTTGGAGAGTTCAACGTGAAGGAAATCGCGAGGTTAGGCGAGAGATCGAGTTCTACAACCTCGACGCGATCATCTCGGTCGGCTACCGCGTCAACAGCCCGCAGGCCACCCAGTTCCGCATCTGGGCCACCCAGACCCTGCGCGAGTTCATCGTCAAGGGCTTCGTCCTGGATGACGAGCGGCTCAAGCTGAACAGGCGCTTCGGCAAGGACTACTTCGATGAGCTGCTCGAGCGGATCCGCGAGATCCGCGCCAGCGAGCGCCGGTTCTACCAGAAGATCACCGTGCAGCATCGACTACGACAAGCACGCCGACACGACCCAGACCTTCTTCAAGACCGTGCAGAACAAGCTGCACTGGGCGGTCACGGGCAAGACCGCCGCGGAGTTGATCGCCGAGCGCGCCGACGCCGAGAAGCCCTCGATGGGGCTCACCACGTGGAAGAACGCGCCCCAGGGGAAGATCCTCAAGAGCGACGTCACGGTTGCCAAGAACTACCTGATCGAGCGCGAGGTCAAGGAACTCGAGCGCATCGTCTCGATGTACCTCGACTACGCCGAGAACCAGGCCGAGCGGCAGATCCCGATGAAGATGGCGGACTGGACCCTCAGGCTCGATGCGTTCCTCAAGTTCAATGAGTACGAGGTGCTCACCAACGCTGGCAAGGTGTCGAAGGTGGTGGCCGACCGCCTCGCCGAGACGCAGTACACCGAGTTCCGCGTCAGACAGGACCGCGACTTCGAGAGCGACTTCGACGCTGAGGTGAGGCGCATCGAGGCCAAACACCCCCGCAAGAGGAAAGGGGAGCCGTGACGAGCACGCCCCGACACTCCGAGGCGGCGTTCGAGATGATCATCGAGCACCACCTGCTCGGGCACGGCTACGTCGCCGTCTCGCGCGATGGCTTCGACCGCGTGCGCGCGGTCTTCCCGTCCGTGGTCCTCGACTTCGCGGCAAGGACGCACGGTCCTCGTCCAGCTTCGCGATGCCGCCGACCCCGAGACCGGACACCGCTACACCGTGAAGCGCTACGAGAGCGAGAAGGTCTGGGCCGGCGATTCGTGGCGACACACGACGATCACGCTGAAGGCTACGAATCCGACCTATGCGCCCATCGTGCTCAAGGACGTCGAGGAGGACGCTGTACGGGTGATCGCCGAGTTCATCGAGGTGCTCGGCATCGAGGCGCCGGAGCGTCCCGAATGAAGGTTGGCGGCAGGTCTGGCCAGCCCCTCTTCTCGCTTCGGCCTGGTGGACCCGGCGCACCAAGAGGCTTTCTTGTCGTCCGCGCGACATCTGTGCCACCATGCGCCATGCGAACCTGGCCCGCCTGGCCCCTTTGGTCCCTCTGGCCTCTGCTCCTGCTCACGGCGTGTGGCGGCGCGAGCAAGGGAGCGTCCCGCCCCGAGGGGGCGGCCGTCGATGTGGTGGACCCGTGGGTCGACCCTTCCGATGATCTGGTCACCGGCGTGCCGCGCCACCGCGGCGCGCCAGCCGACGCGCTGGTCAACGCCCAGGCTCGCCCCATCGCCATCGTCGGCGCCACGGTCCTGACCGGCGCGGGGCAGCGCATCGAGCGCGGCACCGTGGTGCTGTCCGGAGGCGCCATCCGCTACGTCGGGCAGGCGAGCGCTGCCCCGGTGCCCAAGGACGCGCTGATCCTCGACGGCACCGGCAAGTTCGTGACCCCAGGCATCATCGACGCGCACTCCCACCTGGGCGTGCAGGCGGCGCCGGCCGGCCGCGGGCACAACGACGGCAACGAGGCGACCGCGCCGATCACCGCGCAGGCGCGGGCGCAGTACGGCTACCAGGGCCAGGACCCGCAGATCAGCCGGGCGATGGCCGGCGGCGTCACCGCGGCGCTGATCTTGCCGGGCTCGGCCAACCTCATCGGCGGCCACGGCTTCACGGTGGCGATGAAGCCCGCGCGGGTCACCGATGAAGCGGCGTTCCCCGGCGCGCCGCCCACGCTGAAGATGGCGTGCGGGGAGAACCCCAAGCGCGTCTATGGAGAGAAGGGCGGCCCGTCGACCCGCATGGGGTCATACGCGACGTTTCGCGCCGCCTTCCTCGACGCCAACGCCTACAACGCCAAGTGGACCCGCTACCGCCGCACCCAGAAGCTCTGGCTCGACAAGAAGCACCGCGCCGAGAAGCTCGACGCAGAGGCGCGCAAGCGCGGCGCCGCGCCGGTCAAGACCGAGAACGCGCCCGAGCCACCTGCCGTCGACCTCAAGCTCGAGACCCTGGCCGCGGTGCTGCGCGGCGAGGTGCTGGTGCAGGTCCACTGCTACCGCGCGTATGACATGGGCGAGATGATGGCGGTGGCGAGCGAGCTGGGCTTCACCATCCGCTCGTTCCACCACGCGCTGGACGCCTACAAGATCCGCGACCTGCTGGTGGCTCGCGGCATCGCCATCAACACCTGGGCGGACTGGTGGGGCTTCAAGCTCGAGGCGTTCGACGGCATCCCGGAGAACGCGGCGCTGTTCACCGAGCAAGGCGGCCGCGCCACCATCCACTCCGACTCGGCCATCGGCATCCAGCGCCTCAACCAGGAGGCGGCCAAGGCGAGGGCCTCGGGGATCGCCGCGGGCATCGCCATCACCGAAGATCAAGCGCTGCGCTGGATCACCGCCAACCCGGCCTGGGTGCTCGGCATCGACGAGGTCACCGGCACGCTGGAGGCCGGCAAGCGCGCCGACGTGGTGCTGTGGAGCGGGTCGCCGTTCTCCGTGTACAGCAACGCCGAGAAGACCATCGTCGCTGGTGAGATCGTCTACGATCGACAACAGGGGCTGCCGCCCAGCGACTTCGAGCTGGGCAACTCTGCCTTCGAGCGCAACACCCTGCCCGGGAGCCTGCGATGAGCCGCACCTCGCTTGCCGACGTCCACCCGCGCGCCGCGCGCCGCGCCCTGCTGGCGGCGCTGCTGACGACCGCCGCGCTGGTCGCGCCACCCGCCGCCGCCGAGACGCTGGCGATCACGGGCGCCACCATCTACGTCAGCCCGGACCGCAAGCTCGAGGACGCCACGCTCGTGGTGACGGATGGAAAGATCACCGCCGTCGGCGCCGGCGCCGGCGTGGCCATCCCCGCCAGCGCGCGCCGCATCGACGCGACCGGCAAGGTGGTCACCGCCGGGCTCATCGAGAGCGCCTGCCAGCTCGGGCTGGTGGAGGTGGAGCTCGAGCCTGCCGGCGGCGACGGCCGCTTCGGCACGGCGCCCACCCCCATCCACGCCGCGTTCCGCTCCACCGATTCCTTCGACCCGCGCTCCGTGGCGATCCCGGTGGCGCGCACCGGCGGGGTGACGTCCGCGATCGCGGGCCCCACCGGCGGCCTGCTGTCGGGCCAGTCGGCGTGGATGTCGCTCGCCGATGCCGCGCGCCCGGCGGCGCCGGTGGCCGACCCGGCGGCGATGAACGCGGCGCTCGGCGCCCTGGCCATCGGCAACGGCTCGCGCGGGCACGCCATCGAGCTGCTGCGCGAAGCACTCGACGACGCCGCGCAGTACCAGGCCAAGCGCGGCGCGTACGATCGCAATCAATCGCGCAAGCTCGCCGCCGAACGCCTGGATCTGGAGGCGCTCTTGCCGGTCTTGAGCGGGCGCCTGCCGCTGGTCATCACCGCGCACGCCGAGAGCGATCTGCGCGCCGCGCTGGCGCTGGCCAAGGAGCGCCGGCTTCGGCTCATCATCGCCGGCGGCGCAGAGGCCTGGCGCCTGGCCGACGAGCTGGCGGCGGCGCGCGTCCCGGTCATCCTCGACCCCACCGCCAACCTGCCCGAGCTGATGGCCGCCGACGTCCGCGACGACAACGCCGCGCTCCTGGCCAAGGCCGGCGTCCAGGTGGCGATCTCGACGCTCGGCGAGGCGTCCAGCGTGCGCACGCTGCGCCAGCTCGCTGGGGTGGCGGTCGCGCACGGGCTGCGATGGGATCAGGCGCTGGCCGCCGTCACGTCGGTGCCAGCGGCCATCTTTGGCCAGCCGGCGCGCGGGCTCTTGACCCGCGGCGGCCCGGCGGACCTGGTGATCTGGAGCGGCGATCCGCTGGAGCTCGGCAGCCGCGCGGAGCTGGTGCTGATCGGTGGCGTGCCGCAGTCGATGCAGACCCACCAGACCCGCCTGCTCGAGCGCTACCGGCGCGTGCCCGCGAAGTAGCCCGCCCAGGCCCAGCGGGAGTCTCGGGCACGGACCTTGACTTGCCTCCCCCTTGGGATTACGCAAGCTGCGGTCCCTTCCATGTCGCGCATCTCCCTTGCCTTCTCTGCCTTCTTTCGGCTGATCACCGGCCGCAGCTTGCCGCCAGAGGCCGCCGCGTACCTGCCGGCCACGGAGCAACCGAAGGGCCAACCGACCACGCGGCCCAAGGAGCTGCCCGAGGCCAAAGCCCGACGCCAAACCCGACGCGAAGGCCGACGCGAAGGGGCGATGCCAAGGGCGATGCCAAACCCGACGCGAAGGCCGACGTCAAACCCGACGCCAAGGCCGACGCCAAGACGCCCAAGGGCGACGGCGGCAGCGCCGCCGACAAGACGCCGCGCGCCGAGGACCGCAAGCCCAGCGCCGCCGCCCATCACCGCGACGGCGCGCTCGCGCTCTTGGCCCTCCTGCAGCGCGAAGGGCGGCTGGTCGACTTCTTGCGAGAGCCGCTCGACGGCTTCTCTGACGCCGACATCGGCGCCGCCGCGCGCGACGTCCACCGCGGCTGCCGCAAGGTCCTCGAGCAGCACCTCACGCTCGAGCCGGTGATGCCTGGCGCCGAAGAAGACAAGGTCACGGTGCCCAAGGGCTTCGATCCAGCCGAGGTCCGCCTCGTCGGCGAGGCCCGCGGCGAGGCGCCGTACCGCGGCACGCTTCGCCACCACGGCTGGCGCGCCACCTCGGTCAAGCTGCCCACGTTGACGGAGGGCGTCGATCGCGCCGTGCTGGCGCCGGCCGAGGTCGAGCTCGGATCGTGACATGAGCCAGACCTCCCTCCCCACGCTCGGCATCGACCTCGGCACCACCAACTGCGCGCTCGCCGTCGCGGACGGTGAGCGGCCACCCGCGGCGATGCCCATCCCGCAGGTGGTCGGCCCCGGCGAGCTGGCCGACCTCGCCACGCTCCCCTCCTTCTTGCTGCTGGCCACCTCCGACGAGGTGGACCCCAAGGGCCTGGCGTTGCCGTGGGCAGGCGAGGCGCGGTCCTGCGTGGGCGCGTTCGCCGCCGCGCGCGGCGCGGAGCTGCCGCACCGGCTGGTGTCCTCCGCCAAGTCGTGGCTGTGCAGCCCGACGATCGACCGCAACGCGGCGGTCTTGCCGTGGCGCGGCGCCAGCCGCGACGTCGCCGACGACGGCGAGCGGGTGTCGCCGGTCAACGCCTCGGCGCGCTACCTGGCGCACCTGCGGGCCGCGTGGGACGACGCGCACCCCGACACCCCCGCCGACGAGCTGGACGTGGTGCTCACCGTGCCGGCGTCGTTCGACGCCGCGGCGCGCGAGCTCACGGTGGCCGCGGCGCGCCAGGCGGGCCTTGACCGCATCACGCTCCTGGAGGAGCCGCTGGCCGCGTTCTACGCCTACCTGGCCAGCCACCCAGCGTGGCGGCAAGAGATCGGCCCAGGCGACGTCGTGCTGGTCTGTGATGTCGGCGGCGGCACCACCGACTTCTCGCTCATCGAGGTGACCGAGGAAGGCGGCGAGCTGGGCCTGACCCGGATCGCGGTCGGCGACCACATCTTGCTCGGCGGCGACAACATGGATCTGGCGCTCGCCGCCGGGGTGGCCAGAGACCTCGCCGCGCAGGGCAAGACCCTGGACGCCTGGCAGCACCGCGCGCTGACCCAGGCCTGCCGGCGCGCCAAGGAGACGCTGCTGTCACCGCAGGGCCCCGAGTCTTTGCCCATCACCATCGCCAGCCGCGGCTCCAGGCTGCTCGGCGGCACGGTGCGCGCCGAGCTGCAGCGCGCCCAGGTGCTGGCCCAGCTCGTCGACGGGTTCTTTCCGGTGGTCGAGCTGACCGCGCGCCCCACCCGCCGCCCTGGCGCCGGCCTGCGAGAGCTGGGGCTGCCCTACGCTCACGACCCCGCGATCACGCGGCACCTGGCGGAGCTCTTGTCCCGCCATGGCCGCACGCCGACCGCGGTGCTGTTCAACGGTGGCGTGATGAAGGCCGAGGCGCTGCGCGCCCGCGTGCGCGAGGTCCTGCGCGCGTGGACCGGCGCCGAGCTCACCGAGCTGCGCGGCTCCGACCTGGACCTGGCGGTCGCGCTCGGCGCGGCGTCCTACGGGCAGCTCCGCCACCGCGCCCGCGCCGGCGGCACCGGCCTGCGCATCCGCAGCGCCACCGCGCGCGCCTATTACATCGGCATCGAATCGTCGATGCCCGCCATCCCCGGCTTCCCGCCACCTGTGCGCGCGCTGTGCGTGGCGCCGCAGGGGCTCGAGGAGGGCTCCACCGTGGAGCTGCCCGACGACGAGCTCGGCCTGGTGGTGGGCGAGCCGGTGAGCTTCCGCTTCTTCTCGTCCACCACGCGCAAGGACGACGCCGCTGGCGTGCTGCTCGAAGAAGATGAGCCCGACCTCGTGGAGCTCGACCCGGTGGAGCAGACCGTGCCGGCCCACGAGGGCCGACAGGCGGGAGACCTGGTCCCCGTGCGGCTGTCGGCGCACGTGACCGAGGTCGGCACCCTGGAGCTGTGGTGTACCGCCCGAGATCGCGGCGAGCGCGGCGAGCGCTACCGGCTCGAGTACTCGGTGCGAGAGCGGCCGTGAGCCTGGCCGCTCGTTCGACCGCTCGTTCGACCGCTCATTCGACCGCTCATTCCGCTCATTCGAGCGCTCATTCGGCCGCTCATTCGATCGTGAAGCTGACGCTGCCCAGCACCGCGTCATCGGCGCCGAGCACGTCGACCGAGTAGCTCCCTGGCTTGTTGAGCTTGCGGCGCGAGTACGTGGTCCAGCGCTTGGAGGCGACCTTGTGGTTGGCCGTCCACACCGCCTTGCCATCCTTCTTCCAGACGTGCTTGGCGGCGCCCTCCGAGTTGCGGATGAGCGACCAGCACCACACCGTGGTCCCCGCCGCGAATGTGGAGCCCTCCTCCACCGGCTCTCGGTTCGCGACGCCCTTGGCCGCCTTGACCTCCGCGGTGGCGCCTGCGCTGCTGCTGGGCGCAGCCGGCGTTGGTTGCGTCGCTGGCGCCTGCGCCTGCGCAGACCCAGCAGCCAGCCCAAGCCAAAGACCAACACCAAGACAGACGACGACGACCGAAAAGCGATTCCACATGGAAAGTTCCCCCTAGATCATTTGAAGTCAGGCAGCGCCCCCACGGCGGCCTCAGGTGAACCAACGCCGCAACCAGGGCGTGTATTCGAGCCGACGGTAGCACAGCGCCCGCCGCTGGCGAAGCAGCCGGGCGACGACTGCGCCGCGCACATGCGCGCCGCACACGCGCGGCTGCTACGGCCGCGCGATGAAGCGGACCGTGAGGTTGTGATCTCGGTCCATGCGGAGCCGGCACTCCGCTGGCGCGGCGGTCGGCCCTCCGCACGCCGAGGGATGGTCGCTCCAGCTCACCGTGTAGCTGCCGCCGGCTGGCGGCGTGGCGCGCAACACCACCTCGGTGCCCAGGCGGTAGTCGACCAGGCTCGCGCGACGGGTCGGCGTCAGCGCGACGCGAACGTCGCGCGACTCGACCTGTCCTGGCCCCACCAGCGAGACGCCCAGGCGCGGCGGGCGGAAGGCCACGCCGAGCCGCGTCCGCGCGGTCACCACCAGCCGACACCTGGGGCCGACGCAATCGTTGTCCCAGACGACGGGGCGCGAGGACTCCGCGGTCAGCGTCAGCACGGTGCCAGCGGGGACCTCCACCGCGCAGGTGCCCGGACACGCGATCCCCGCGGGCTCCGAGGTGATGCGCCCTTGACCGAAGTCTCGATCGATCCGCAGCTCCAGCGGCACCAGCGTCACCCGGCGAAAGCGCGCCAGCACCAGCGCGTGCTCGTCCAGCGTGAGCCGGCAGGTCGCGCCCTGACCGGCGCAGGCGCCTCCCCAGCGCTCGAACGCCGAGCCGGGCGCGGGCTCCGCTTGCAGGCTCACCACGCCGCGCTCGAGCACCACCTTGCCGTCGCCACCGAGCGCCGCGCCGCCGTTGACCCTGACCACGCCGCGGCCGGTGGCGCCATCGGCCGCGTCTTGCACCTCCACCGCGAGCGTCACGCGCGCCGAGTGAAACACCACGTCCACCGCGGTGTCGCGCTCCGCGGTGACCACGCAGCGCTCCTGACCGGCCGCGCAGCCCCGCGCGCTCCACCGGGCGATTGCCCAACCAGGGTCCGCCGTCGCCACCAGCGCGATCGGGCCCGGCGGCACCGCGAACTCACACTGCGCGGTGCAGGAGCCGCCGCCTTGGGGCTCGCTGCCCTGCGCGACCACGCTGCCTTTGCCTGTCACCCGCACGGTCAGGCGCACCGCCGGCAGCGCCTCGAACGAGGCCGTCACCTCGGCCGCGCGCGCGAGCTGCAACGTGCAGCGCGGCGAGGTCCCCACGCAGGCGCCCTGCCAGCCGACGAAGCGGTCGCCCGGATCTGGCTCGGCCAGCAGCGTCACCGCCGCGCCGCGCGGGAAGCTGGCCTGCCGGCGCTCCTGCGCCGAGCACGCGAGCCCCGCGGGCTCGCTGGTCACCGTGCCGCGCCCGTCGCCGATGACCTGCACCGTGAGCACCGGGCCGGCCGGCGGAGTCGACGGCGGGATGATCCAGAGGATCCCGCCGACCACCGCGATGCCTCCGACGCCCGCCGCCAACAGCAGGCGCCGGCGTCGCGCACGCGCGCTGGCCACCCGCTCGCGCGCCGCGCGCTCTGCCTGCGCTCGCGCCGCTTGCTCTTGCGCCGCTTGCGCTGCTTGCTCACGCGCCGCTTGTGCCGCGTGCTCGGCTTGGTCACGCGCCGCTTGCTGCCGGCCGCGCTCGTCTCCGGCGGGCCAGGCCAGCAACGCCTCCACCACCTCCGCCATGCTGGCCGGACGCGCCGCCGGCTCACGAGCCAGCATGCGATGCACCACCGCGGCCAGCGCGCTCGGCGTGCCCAGCGACTCCAGCCGCGCCGGCTCGGTGGTCAGGTGCGCCTGCAAGATCTCCTGCTCGCTTGCCCCCGCGAACGGCGGCTTGCCGGCGAGCGCCTCGTAGAGCACCGCGCCCAGCGCATAGACGTCGGTGCGCTCATCCACCGCGGCGCCCATCACCTGCTCTGGCGCCAGGTACGCCACCGCGCCCAGCGGGCGTCGCATCGTCGCCGCGCTGGTGCCATGGGCCGCCGGATCACCGTAGAGGTGCGAGATGCCAAAGCCCGACACGGCGACGCGCGTCCCCTTGGCCTCCCGGTACAAGATCTTCGAGGGCGACAGCGCCAGGTGACGCAGCCCTCCGTCGGCGGCGCCGTGGACCGCCGACAGCGCCCGCGCCGCCTGGATGCCCAGATCGCTGGCCTCGCTGGGGCTCATGCGACCAAGCTGCCGCAGCAGATCTTCCAGCGAGCCGCCCGCCGCCAGCTCCATCACCAGGTAGTGGCACCCGGCCGAGTGCCCGCGCTCGAACACGTGCAAGAGCCCGACGTGATCGATGGCGCCAGCGCGCTCGGCCTCGTCGAAGAACGCCTCGCGGGCGCCGTCGGTGTCGCGCACCGACGACCGCAACACCCGAACCGCCCGGCGCGAGCCGTCGCTCGCCACGGCCTCGTACACCGTCTCCAGCGGCCCGCGCCCGAGCTCGCGCACGAGCCTTGGCTCCAAGAGCGCGGGCATCGCCGGCGCGCCGCCCTTCTGCACCTGCGCCACCGCCGCTCGCCACTGCGCGGCCGTGCTGCGCGCGTTGGGATCGGCGGCCAGCGCCAGCTCCAGCAGCTCCGCGAGCCGATCGTCGCCCACCGCCGCCTCGACGATCGCCGCGCCGACCTGCGGCGGCGCCACCGGCGCCACCCGCCGCCGCAGCATGGCCAGCGCCAGCAGGCCCAGCCGGTACACGTCCCCGGCGGGCCCGGCCGACACGCTGGCGCGCGCGGCGCCCGGCTCGCCTTGCGGCCCTTGCACGCCTTCCTCCGGTGAGCGCCAGGCTGCGTCCGGGCGGCTCTGCGGCCCAAGCAGCGTGACGGCAGGCGGCTGCTCGTCGCTGACGATCACGTACTCCGGGCGCAGCTCCACCGACGCCATGCCCGCGGCCTCGGCGTGGACCACCGCGTCCGCCAGGAGCTCCAGGATGGCCAGCGTGGTGGCGCGCTCGAGCCCCTGCTCGATCCGCTCGCGCAGCGACCGCCCCTTCACGTCGTCCATGACCTGAAACACGGTGCCCTCTGCCGCCCGGACCGTGTTCGCGGGCCGCGCCAGCCCGGCGATCGCGCCCAGCCGCCAGCGCCCCTCGTAGCGCGCCAGCCACTCGGCGGCGTCGCCGGCATCGCAGTCGAGGAGCGCGCGCAAGAGCACCCCGCCCTGGGGGCCCTCGGCCCGATACACCAGGTGGCTCTCGGTGGCCACCACCTCGGACGTCAGCGAGTACGGGCCCACCCCGAGCAGCGCCTTGCACGCCACGCTCGCGGCCTGCTGCGACGGATCCAGCGCCAGCTCCATCAGGGCGGCGCGGCGCGCCTCGACGAACCGCCCGGCCTGCGCCAGGTCCACCGCGAGGTTGTTCCAGGCGCGCTCGTTGCTCGCGTGCAAGCGCAGGTAGTCCCGGTACGCGGAGATCCGGTCAGCTCGGCTGGCGATGCGCTCGATCTCGTCGAAGCGATTCGGCATGTGTCCTCCTGCTCACAGCCCGGCGTGGGCCCGCACCGGCACCTCGCTGGCGCACCAGCATCGTGTCCACGTTGACGGGCGAAAGCAACCTGGCGCCGGCAGAGCGTCCCTTTGCCCGCGGCGATGTGCCACGCTCGGGGCCATGGCCTTTGCGTTCGCCCTGGCAACCGCGCTCGCCGCCTGCCTGGCCCTGGGCGGGTGCGGTCGCCCCGAGCCCAAGGCCCGCCCCGAAGAGACCAGAGGCGAGTTCGCCGATGAGCGCGCCGACGAGACCAGAGGCGAGCGCGCCGACGAGCTCGGTAGCGCCGCGCCGCCGCCGCACGGCCAGGGGCGAGGCCGTCGGCCCGCGCCCGCCAAGGCCGCGCCAGCGCCACGGCCCAGCGCCCCGCGCGAGCGCTTCTGGGAGCTGGCGGAGCTGCCCAAGGTGACGCCGCTGCGCGTGATCGAGCTGCCCACGCGCCTCGACGTGCCGCGCTTCGAGGTCGCAGGTCCGGTGCTGATCGACGACGCGGCCCGCGGCGACAGCGCCGACCTCGCGGTCGTCGCGTCGTCGCAGCTCGGCTTCGCCGCGGTCGACTGGCGCCGCGGCAAGGTGGCGTGGACGCGGGCCACCGGCGCCCACGTGGCGCCGCCGCTGGTGCTGCCGGACGGCGACCTGGTCCTCTTGAGCGACTGCGCGCTGCCGCCGGACACCGACGAACCGGTGCTCGGCTGCGCGCGCGTGGTGACCGCCGCGGGCGCAGATCGCAGCGATGGCGCCATCGTCGGCAGCGCCGCGCTGGCCGCCGCCATGCGCGACCCTGGACCGCAGCGCACCTGGTCGCTCCCCGACCATCGGGTGGCGTGGCAGCGCGGCGCCACCGCGCTCACGCTCGACCTGGCCAGCGGGCGCGCCCGCCAAGGCGCGGATGCGCCCGCGCCGCTGACCGTCCGTCACCGCGACCTCGAGCTCGACATCACGCTCGACGAAGACGGCCAGCTTCGCGCGCATCGCCGCGGCGGCGCGCGCGCGCTGCAGTGGCAGGCTCCCGGCCGCTTCGCCGCCATCCTTGGCGTCATCCCCGGGCTTGCGCATGAGACCCCCATGCTGCGCGTGGTGCGGCCGTCCATCGTGCGCAGCGTGGGCACCACCGCCGCGGGCACCTCGTTCGATATCCTGGACGTGGACGCGCTCACCGCCTCCGGTAGTCAGGCCGCGGTGCCCGCGCCGGGCATCCAGCTCCTCGCCAGCGCGACCGGCGCGCGCAACGCCGCCGCCCTGGTGGTGCGCCTGGATCGGTCGCTGCGCCGTGACTACGTCATCGCGTACACCGGCGGCGCGCGCGTCGCCTGGGTGTACCCGCTGCCAGATGCGCTGCGCTCGGACGCGGTGGGGGTCGCGGTGGAAAAGGACGCGGTCCTGGTCTTCCACGATGGCGACACGCTCACCGTGCTGCCTCCCATCGAGTGAGCCATGTCGGTCCGGGCCAGGCCCGAGATCTGGATTCTCGACAGCCCAACCCCCCAGGCGCTGTGCTTTGCGACGCCTGGCTGCGCCCGCCAGCCAGTGTAGGAAGTCCCTACACTGCAACTCGCTGATTCCTCGAGAAATCCGCTGGCACGCTGCGTGCTCATAGACTCTGGCACAACGAAACCGGAGTTCTTAGCCATGATGCGTACCCTCGGAAAGACTGTCCTACTCACCTCCCTGTTTGCCTTCTCCGCCACCGCCTGCGTGGAAGAAGACAACGGCCCCGAAGGCCTCAACGCGGCGCTGCCCACCGCCGAGCAGCTCAGCATCAAGCTCCCCGAGAGCAACGTGCGCGCGGTTGGACAGATGGCCGAGTTCTACGGCTGGACCCGCGGCATCACCCGCACGCTCAACGGCGGCAGCGCCTGGGTGCTGATCCTGCTGCACTCGATCGTCGAGTACCCGGTGACCTCGGTGGAGGGCAACGTCTACACCTGGGGTCCGTGGGGCCAGGGTCTCGATCCCGCCGAGTACAAGCTCGTCGTCACCGCGCTCGCCAACGGCACCTTCGAGTACCAGCTCGCCGGCCGTCCGCGGAACACCACCGGCGCCTTCGAGACCGTCATCTCCGGCACCGCCATCCCCGGCGCCACCGACGCGCAGGCCAAGGGCCAGGTGCTGCTCGACTTCGACGCCGCCGAGCGCGTCAACCCGGTGGACAACAACGACAAGGGCCAGCTCACCATCAGAGTACGACCTTGGCGCTCGCACGCTCGAGCTCGACGCCGCCACCATCGAAGATGGTCGCCCGGCGACCGCGCACTATGCGTACAAGGACCAGGCCAACGGCTCCGGCGACATGGTGTTTGGCCTGCGCGCCAACGCCAACGCTGGCGCGGGGCTCGAGTCCATCACCCTGCGCTCGCGCTGGCTGGCCAGCGGCGCCGGCCGCGGCGACGCGCGGGTCACCGGCGGAGAGGTCGGCGCGGAGATCACCGCCTCGGAGTGCTGGAACAACACGTTCAAGCGCGACTACTTCGTGAGCGAGTCCAACATGCTCGGCCAGAGCGAGGGCAACGTCGCCGACTGCGCGTTCGCGACCGCAGACCTGCCGCCGCGCCCCTAAGCCTGGCGCGACGCGCGCCATAGCCTCCCCTACACGGTCTACTGCCAACAGCGTCCACGGCTCACGCCGCGGGCGCTGTTTTTTCGTCGTCGCCTCTCTTTGCCGCCCCCGCAGAATCCGCCCGTCGATGCAAGCTGTCGAGAGCGCGCCGTCGCCTTGACCGGCCGCGATCTGCGCGGTACACCGCGGTCTGCCGAGTGCTGACCACTCGCATTTTTTGGAGGATTTCCCAATGGCTGCATTGCCCAAAGACGCTCAAGAGCTCTTCGATGTGATGATCCCGGAAGGGCTGAAGCGTTACCCTGACAAGGCCCGCGAGGTGAATGCCATCTATGGCTTCAAGATCTCGGGAGATGGTGGCGGTGAATGGACCGTCGACCTCACGTCCAACCCGCCCGTTTGCAGCCGTGGTGACACTGGCAAGGCGCAGTGCTCCATCTCGGTGTCGCACGACGACTTCAAGACCATGCTCGCCGATCCGCAGGCTGGCATGCAGCTCTACTTCCAGGGCAAGCTCCAGGTCGCCGGAGATCCGATGCTGGCGATGAAGCTGCAGCAGTTCTTCGATCTGGCCAAGGCCTGATCCTCGCTCTTCGGTAGCCACGACGCCGGCCTATGGCCGGCGTTCGCGTTTTCGGCGAACCATGGCGTACCGCGCGTCGGCCTCAGGCTCGACGTCGGCGGTGGCTTCGGTGGTGGCTTCGGTCGTCGCGTCGGTCGTCGCGTCGGTCGTCGCGTCGGGCGTGGCGTCGGTCGTCGCGTCGGGCGTGGCGTCGGTCGCCACGGCCTCGCCCAAACGATGGCAAGATGAGCCATGGCAAATGCTGCTCTAGCGGAGGCCTTGCGCGGCGTGCGCGTGCTCGACCTCTCTCGCCTCTTGCCCGGTCCGCTCCTGAGCATGGTCCTGGCAGACCTTGGCGCTGACGTCGTCAAGGTCGAAGATCCGCGCCTTGGCGACTACCTCCGCGCCTTTCCGCCGATGAAGGGTGGCGTGGCCGGGCGCTACCTGGCGATAAACCGGGGCAAGCGCTCGCTCACGCTCGATCTCAAGAGCGAGGCCGGCCGCGCCGCCTTGCTGCACATGGTGGCCCGCGCCGACGTGGTGATCGAGAGCTTCCGCCCCGGCGTGCTCGACAAGCTTGGCCTCGGCTACGACGTGCTCGCGGAGCGCAACCCCGCCATCATCCTTTGCTCCATCAGCGGCTACGGCCAGACCGGCCCGTACGTCCACCGCGCCGGACACGACCTCAACTACATCGCCCTGGCCGGGGTGCTGGGCATGACCGGCGTCCGCGATGGCGCCCCCGTGATGCCCGGGGTGCAGATCGCCGATCTCGCGGGCGGTGCGCTGTGGAGCGCCACCGGGATCCTCGCCGCGCTGTTCGCGCGGACCCGCACTGGCCGCGGCGCCCACCTGGACATCTCCATGACGGAGGGCGCGCTGTCCTTGCTCATCGCCGAGCTTGGCAACCTGGACTGCGGCGCCCAGCCGCGCCGCGGCGCGGAGCTGCTAAATGGTGGCGCAGCCTGCTACGGCGTGTACCGCACCAAGGACGATCGCTATCTCGCCGTGGGCGCGCTGGAGCCCAAGTTCTATCTCGCCTTCAACACCGCCATTGGCCGGCCGCAGAACCTGGCGGAGCTCGCCGGCACCCCGGCGCAGCAGGAGCAAACTCGCGCAGAGATCGCCGCGCGGCTCGCCGAGCGCCCGCTAGCCGAGTGGCTGACGATCCTGGCGGCGCATGACTGCTGCTGCGAGCCGGTGCTGGAGATCTCGGAGCTCGCCGAGCACCCGCTCCATCGCGCGCGCGAGCTGTTCTTCACCATGGATGGCGGTGACGGGGTCGGCCCGATCTCCCAGGTCCGCACGCCCCTGGGCGCGCCACACGCGCCAACCTCACCCCCGCGCCTGGGCCAGCACAGCCGCCAGATCCTCGAGGAATACGGCCTGGCCGCCGAGGACATCGAAGCGGCGCTCGCCCCGGTGCGCTAGGCCGTGGCTGAAGCCAAGGCGCGCCAGGCCGTGGCTGCCGCCGCCCGGCGCAGCGCTGGCGCTGCGCGCGCCGCGGCTACAGCTTGCGGTAGACGCCGACGACGATGCCGATGATGTCGACGGACTTGAACTCCGACCTGCGGACGATGATGGGCGCCATGTTCGAGTTGGCCGGCTGAAACCTGATGCGGTCGCCCTCCGGGAAGTACCGCTTGACGGTGGCCTCCCCTTCGATCATCGCCACCACGATGTCCCCCGGCTTGGCGCTGGGCGTCTTCTTGACGAAGACATAGTCGCCGTCGAGGATGCCGTCCTCGATCATGGACTCGCCGACGATACGCAGGCCGAAAACCTCGCGGTGACCGCCGAGCAGCACCCGATCGATGCGCACGGTGTCGCTGGCGTTCTCGACCGCGAGGATCGGCAGGCCCGCGGCCACCTTGCCCAGCACCGGGACCTCCACCAGGTCGTCGTCAACCTCGTGGTGCGCATGTCCGTTGTGTCCGTTGACGCCGTCGGCGTCCGCCCGGCGCATCGGCACCACCTCTCCGCCGCCTGGCAAGACGGGCCGCATCGCCCGCGACTTGAGATCTTCCCGCCGAAGGTGCCCCTTCTTCTCCAGGGCCTTGAGGTGATCATTGACTCCGTTGGTGGAGCGGATCTTGAAATGCTCACCGATCTCGCGGAGCGTGGGCGGGAAGCCGCGCTCGACAATGGAGGCAGTGATGAAGTCCAAGATATCGCGCTGGCGCTGAGTGAGAGCTTCGGCCATGTAGCCACCTGGTGGAGTACTGAACGGACAGACCGTACTGAACGCATCATCACCATGTCAACTTTCTGAAGGCTTTTTTGCGTTGCGCACCTCGTCGATGTCATGGCCCGACGCGCGTAGGATGCCCCGCATCGTGGGGGTTTCTCGTCGAGCCGCTGGGCTCTCCATGGCAACGCTCGTGCTCGCTGGCGGCCTGGCGCTCGCCTTTGCAGATTCCGCTCCGCGCACCGCGGCGGCGCCGGCACCGTCAACCTGGGCGCCGGTGCGAGCCGCGCTGGTGCGCGGGGACCTCGACGAGACCGCCCGCCAGGCGCGCGCCGCCGGACGTGGCGCGCTGCTGGCCGCGCTGCGCAGCGCCGATCGCACGGCGGCCGTGGCCGCGCTGGTGGCGCTGGCCGCCCGCGCCGAGCCTTGGCCGCTCGACGAGCTGGCGAAGCTGGCGCGGGCACCCGACCGCCGACGCGCGCTGGCGGCGGTGGCCACGGCTCGCGCGGTGGCGGCGCGCCTGCAAGCTGGCGACGGCGCCGCGGCGGAGGCCGAGGATCTCGATGGCGAGGCGCTGCGCGAGGCGACCGCGAGCTGGCTCGCGATCGCCCGGGAGCCGGCGCGCTGGAGCGACCTGCGCGCCGATGGGCTCGAGGTCGCCGCCCTCCTGGCGCAGGCCGCCCACGCGCTCGGCGAGCTGCGCGCGCGTGACGACCTGGAGGCCGCCCTGCGCGACCTGCTCGCAGATCCAGATCCGGCGCTGCAGCGCGCGGCGATCGAGCTGTGGCCGGCGCCGCTGTCGGCGGCGGTGCGCGCCGAGCTGGCGCGGCGAGTCCTCACCGCGCGCGACGACGCCATGGCGACGGTGGCCGCGGCGGCGCTGTGCGCCGAGCTGGCGCCATCAGCGCCGGACCTCGAGGAGCCCGACGGCGCCAGCCGCGGCGAGCCCGACGGCGCCAGCCGCGGCGCGTCCGACGGCGCCGGCCGCAACGCGCCCGTCGACCCCGGCGCCCCCGCGCTGCCCGCGCCGCCCTCGCCGCTGACCGCGCTGGGCCCCGGCGGGCTCGCGCGTGTGCAGGCGCTGGCCCGCGCGGTCGACGAGCCCGCCGCCGCCGACGTGGAGCTGGCGCGCTGCCTGCGCGCCGACGCCAGCGCCGCCAGCCTGGGCGCGCTGCGCTGGTTGCTGGCGTCCGCGCGAGGGCCCATCCGCCACGCGCTGCTCTCGGTGGAGCGCGGTGCCAGATAGCGATCGGCCCGGCGCCCCAGAGCCCGCGCGGCAGCCCCAGCATCCCAGCCGGCGGCTGGGGCTGGCGGCGTGGATGATCTCGCTGGCCACGCTGACCTCCCGCATGCTGGGCCTCTTGCGCGAGCTGCTCTTCGCCGCGCTCTTTGGCGCCAGCGCGCTCGCGGACGCCTTCGTCGCGGCGTTTCGCCTCCCCAACCTGATGCGCGATCTGCTCGCCGAGGGCGCGCTGCAGAGCGCGCTCTTGCCGGCGTTCAAGGCGCGGCTGGGCCGCCGCGGCGCCGCCGCCGCGCACGAGCTGGCCGCCGCGGTGACCGGCAACCTCGCGCTGGTGGTGGGGTGCGGGGTCCTCGTCGCCGCGCTCGCCGCCCCGCAGCTCTTCGGCGCGCTGGCCGGCGACTACGCTCGCGTCCCCGGCAAGCTCGAGATCACGGTGGTGCTGTTCCGCGTGATGTCGCCGTTTCTGCTGCTGGTATGCCTGTCGGCGGTGGCGATGAGCCTGGCCAACGCGCACGATCGCTTCATCGCGCCCGCGCTGGCGCCCGCGCTGTTCAACGTGGTGGCCATCACCGTGGGCCTCGGGCTGTACTTCGCGGGCGCGCGCGGCTACCAGGTGGCGCTGGGCTGGGCGCTGGGCACGGTCGCCGGCGGCCTGGCGCAGCTCGCGCTGCAGGTGCCCGGGCTCTGGCGCGAGGGCTGGCGACCGCGCGTCAGGCTCGACCTGCGCCTGCGAGATCCGGATGTGCGCGCCATCGCGGTGGCGCTCTTGCCGGCCATCCTCGGCGTCGCGGCGCTGCAGCTCAACGTGTTCATCAACACGATGTTCGCGTCCAGCGATCCAGGAGCGGTGGCCTGGCTCAACTACGCCTTCCGCTTCCTGCAGCTCCCGGTGGGCGTCTTTGGCGTGGCGATCGCCACCGTGTCCACCGCGCGCTACTCCGAGGCGGTGATCACCGGCGACATGGCGCTCATGCGCCAGCACGTCGCTGGCGGCCTGCGCATGGTGCTGCTCCTGTGCGCGCCCGCCACCGTGGGCCTGGTGGTGCTCGACGAGTCCATCCTGCGCCTCTTGTACCAACGCGGCCGCTTCGCCGAGCGCGACACCGTGGCCTCGGCGGCGGCGCTGGAGTGCTACGCCTCGGGCATGATCGCGTACGCCGGCGTCAAGGTCGTGGCGCCCGCGTTCTATGCGCTGCGCAAGATCCGCGTCGCCGTGCTCGCGTCGCTGTCCTCGGTGGCCGTCAACTACGCGCTCAACGCCGCGTTGCATGACGCCCATGGGTTTCGTGCGCTGGCGCTGGCCACCGCCGCGGCGGCGCTCCTCAACGGCGCCATCCTCTACGTCGGGTTCTCCCGCCTGGTCGCGCCGCTGCCGCACCGCGAGCTCGCGGCGTTCGCCGCGCGGGTGGCCGCGGCCTGCCTGGTGATGGCGGTGGTAGTGCAAAAGGCCCACGCCTGGATCGACGCGCGGGTCGGGCACACGTACACGCCCGATCGCCTGGTGGAGACCCTGGCGCCGGTGGCCCTCGGCGCCCTGGTCTACGGGCTGGCCGCGGCCGCGCTGCGCATCGAGGAGGTGTCCAGCCTGGTGCGCAAGCTGGCGACGCGGCGGGTCCCCCCAGCCGCCCGGTAGCCGCTGGCGCGCGCGGGGCGCAAAAAGGCGCCCAGGGCCTTTGCCCACCGGGCTGCCACGCCTTTGCCCGCTTTGCCCGCTGGGCCGCCCCGCCTTGCCCCGCCGGGGCGACCGGCCGCCAGCGGCCTTGGGCTCAACAAACTGCCCATCGGGCAAAGGCACCGGCGAGGCCGCACGTATACTCCGGCCATGGGGCTAGCCGAACGACGCGCGACCAAGGAGTTTCAAGAGAAGGTGCTGCCAGCGCTGCGCGCCGAGCTGGACAAGCTCGCCGGGCGGCCGCTCGAGCTCGAGATCAACTGGGATCAGCTCGCCAAGGAAGACCACGGCGAGAGCTACAGCGAGTCGTGGCGCAAGGTGTACTTCCAGCCGGTGATCACCGCGCTCAAGTCGATCACCCGCGACGACCTCGGCAAGGAGGCCATCCAGCAAGGGCTTCGCAAGCTCGTGCTGTGCAACTCGCGCGGGGCCTACAGCGCGGACTCGGCGATCTCCTTCGTCGCTGGTGAGCTGACCATCGACCATGACCCCTGCACCAACGTGGACTACGTGGACGAGCGCGCCGACTACATCATCAAGATCGTCGAGAAAGCCCTGTGAGCGTCCACAGCGTGCTGGGCGCGCTTTCGCCACGCTCTCCGCGGCACGTCCTGGAGGACCTGGCGGTGCGCGGGCAGCGGGCGGCGGCGGCGGGGCAAGAGCGGCCGGTCGCGGTGCTGGAGCTGGCCAGCGGCCGGCAGGTGCAGGGCCGCTGCTTGGCGGTGAGCGACGACGCCGGCCTGGCCATGGTGCTGCTGCACACCGGGGGCAATGAACGGACGCCGCAGGTCATGCAGGTGCGAGTCGATCATATCGTCGCCGTGGGCTACGAGCTGGCGGGGCAGCCAGCGGCGGACCGAGAGCCCCCTGGACGGCTCGAGATCAGCCGAGCGCTCAGCGCGGCTGGCGAAGATCTCGCCCGCGCGCTCGGCGGCAAGCTCGAGCTGGTGCTCGCGGATCTCTCGGATGACGCGGAGCGGCTGGCGGCGATGGCGCTGGTCCCGGTGCTCCGCCAGGCGCTGCTCAAGCTGGCCGCCGATGCGCTGGGACAGGAGGCGCTGCGCGGCCTCAGCGCGGTGCGAGTCGGCGTCTCCACTCGACGCGGCGTGGTGAAGGCCGGCGGCGCGCTGCACATCGACGCCGCGGCGGCCAGCCCCACCGCCGACGACGACTGGACCGTGGGCGACCTGGTGACCGAGATCGAGAGAGCCCTGTAACCACGCGCCACGCGCGGGCCTCCTGGCGAGGCGCGCGTGGCTCCGAGGTCCCGCATGAAGCAACCCACCAAGTTCTCTCTCGCTGGTCTGGTCCTGGCGGTGCTGGCGGCCTTGCTCTATCCGCTGCTTGGCAAGGGCGGCCCGGCGCCAGCGCCGCCAGCGGCGCCAGCGGCAGCGCAGCGTGAGCCAGGCGAGGTTCGCCAGGACCCGCAAGCGCGCTCCCGGCCCGACGAGGTCACCGCGCCCGCCCCCGGCGCGACAGCCCGCCGCGCACCGGACACCGCGCCGGAGGCTGGCGACATCCCGGCCCGTCCGGCAGGGATCTCCCCGGCCGGCGCGGGCACTGCGCCACGACCCGCCCGCGCCGTCGGCTTCACCTCCGAGCGCTCCTGGCGAGAGCACTTCACCAAGCATGGCGCCGAGTTCGGCGACATCACCGCGGCGGAGTACCTGGCGCTGGCCCAGGCGCTGCGCGATACCGAGCTGTCGACCACGGTGCTAGAGCAAGTGCGTGATGATCGTGTGATCACCCGCTTTGACCGGAGCTCTGGCGCGTTCATCGCGTTTCACGAAGACGCATCGATCCGGACATTTTTTCGGCCGCGAGACGGCGAAGCATACTTTCGAAGGCAGGCCCAGCGATGAAGAGATCGATCGAGGACGTTAGCAAGTTCCTGCGCGCGCGCGGGTGTCCGGAGTTCGTGATCGAGGGTGGGCTCGAGGGCCTGCTCGCGAGCTGGGAGCGCTTCGCCGCTGGCTTGGCTTTGGGCTACACGCTCGGGCTCGAGGAGTACCTCAACGATCTCGACACGCGGCAGATCTTGGCCGATCTGCTGCTGAACGTCCCCGCCGCCGCGTTCGTCGCGATGCACCGCGTGGCCGCCGCCGATGAGCTGGTGCGCACCAGCACCAGGCCCCATGCGGTGTGCCTGTGGGGCGCGGACAACGCCCAGCGCCACGGCTACACCGCCGACCACAACTGGTGGTACTTCGCGGTGCCGGTCCAGGGCAACCCGGGCTTGCTGGCGAAGATCCCGCGCTGAGCGACCTCGGGTCCCCCGAGCCACCGGGCGCCGCCATGCCGCCCGGGCGCCCGCCGCGCCCGTGCCACCGGGCCGCCGGGCGCGGCCGGGCCGCTCTCGCTCGGCTTCGCGGGCCATAAGCCCCGCTGGATCGCACGCGGTCGCCGCTTTGCGCGTATGATCTCCGGATATGCGCCTGGCGTTTCTCGATGGTAACGACGTTCGCGCGACCGAGATCCGGCGCATCGCGCCTGAGCTGGACTTCGAGCTGGTCTCGCTGCCCACCGCGTACTCCACCAGCGCCCCCGAGCCCGGGCAGCGCGCGCGGGGCAAGGTCCTGGCCAGCGACGCCCCGGCGTGCTTCGCCGAGGCGGTCGACCTGACGACGATGGACGGCAAGAGCCTGCGCCTGGAGCTGGACTCCGAGAACGAGAACCGCTTCTGTCGCTGGTGGCGAGAGACCCCGGTGCGCATGGTGCTGGCGGTGGCGCTGCGCCACCAGGCCAGCGGAGAGGTCATCGTGCTGTCGTCGGAGGTGCCGGGCACCATCGCCGAGAAGCCGGCGGGCCCCGCCCACGCCGGCTGGGACCGGCTGTTTATCCCCGACGGCGCCAGCGCCACCCTGGCGGAGCTGTCGGCGAGCGGCGAGCCGTCCGCGCTGCGCCTGGGCCCGTATCGTCAGCTCGCGGCGCTCCTGGCCAGCCGCTCGGCGTCTTGACCGCTGCGAGGCTGCCGGGAGTTGCCAGGAGCTAGCGCTACTCCATCGTGGCGCGCTTGGTCGGCGTACAGCGAACGCCACGCGAGGTCACGCACATGGCCGCCAGGCGATCCGGCCCGGTGGGGACCCCCACCGCCCCAAGCGCCGGCAGCGGCTCGAGCTTGCGCCCCTTGAGCTCGCCGTCGAGGGCGCGGATGTCGTTGGCGACGATCGCCTGGAGTTCGGCCCGGACGTCCCCGAGTTCGCGCCGCAGCACCTCCACGCGCTCCAGCTGATACCGCGCCGGGCGGCCCTCCCAGCGGTTGATGGCGCCGTACACCGTGGACAGGTGCTCGCGGATGCGCTCCTCGCCGGTGATGTCGCCGCCTTCCTTGGTCGCGACGATCTTCTTCTTGGTCTCTTCCAGCTTGGCGGCGATCGCGCGCAGCTTGTTGCCCAGGTCATCGGTGGCGGAGAGCCCCCTGGCGCGCGCCAGCACCGCGGTGCGCATGCCGTCCAGCTCATCCACCAGCTTGCTCATCTCGCCAAAGAGCGCGTGCGCCTTCATCACCGCCTGAAACTGCGCCTTGCGGTCCGCCACCGAGAACTTGGCGCGGCGGTCGAGCACGATCGTGAACTTCTGCTCCACCACCTCAGAGCCGCGCGTCATCCGCACGGTATAGGTGCCCGGCACCACCCGCGGCCCCAGCGCCGCGGCGAACGCGAGCTGCGCCGCCTTGGGCACTCTTGGCGGCGGGATGCGCGCGGTCCACTCCACCCGGTTGATCCCGCGCCGCTTGGTGGGGGTGAGCGTATCGACGACCTTGCCCGTGGCGTCGAGCACCTCGAGCTTGATGCCGCCGTAGATGTGGCGCGTCCGCAGGTAGTACGAGATCACCACGCCGTTGGCGGGGTTCTCCCCGGAGAACATCGCGTCGCCGTCTGACCATCCGCCCTGCCCCTCCATCCGCTGCTGGATCGGGCGCGAGGGCAAAAACACGGTCTGCTTCTGCAGGGTGTCCGCGCTGAGCGCGCGCAGCGCCGACAGGTCGTCGATGATCCAGATGCCGCGGCCGTGCGTGGCGATGATGAGGTCGCCGTCGCGCGGATGCACCTGCACCTCGCGCACCGCCACCGCCGGGAAGTCCCGACCGGAGAACTTCGCCCAGCTCACCCCGCCATCGAGCGAGATCCACAGCCCCAGCTCGGTGCCCACGAACAGGAGCTTGGAGCTGACCGTGTCTTCCTTGATCACGTGCGCGTAGCCGCGCACGCCGTGGTCCGGCGACACGATGCGGGTCCACGTCTTGCCGTAGTCCCCCGTGCGGAACACCCACGGGGTCATGTCGCCCTCCATGTGGCGGTCGAACGCCGCGTAGGCCACCGCCGGATCGAAGCGGCTCGCCTCCACCCAGCTCACCCACGAGTGCTTGGGCAGCCCGGTCACGTTGCCAGCGACGTTGGTCCACGAGGCGCCGCCGTTGCGCGTGAGCTGGAGGTTGCCGTCATCGGTGCCGACCCAGATCACCTGGCCGTTCTGCGGCGACTCGCTGATCGAGTAGATCGTCGTGTGCATCTCGGCGGACGAGTTGTCCACGGTGATGCCGCCGGAGAGCTCTTGCTGCTGCTTGGCCGGGTCGTTGGTGGTCAGATCCGGCGAGATGCGCTGCCAGGTGTCGCCGCGATCGCGTGAGCGAAACAGGAACTGCGCGCCCAGGTAGAGCGTGCCCTTCTGGGTCGGGCTCACGTGCATCGGCGTGTTCCAGTTGAAGCGGAGCTTCTCGCGGTAGCCGGAGGTGGGCTGGATGTCGCGCGAGGTCAAGGTCAGGCGATCGACCCGGCCGATGTTGCCGCCTTGCGACTCGGCATACACCGCGTCTCCGTCCGTCGGATCCACCAGCGTCCAGAAGCCATCGCCGCCATACAGGTTCTGCCAGCGGCCGTTGGTGATGCCGCCGGGGTACGCGGAGTCGCCCACCCAGGAGCTGTTGTCCTGCAGCCCGCCGTACACCTGATACGGGTCCTTGCCGTCCACGCTCACGTGATAGAACTGCGAGATCGGCAGGTTCTGGCTCATGAGCCAGCGATTGCCGCCGTCGTAGGACAGCACCAGGCCACCGTCGTTGCCAGCGATGATGTGCTTGGGGTTGGTGGGGTTGATCCAGAGGTCGTGCCAGTCCACGTGGGCCTGGGTATTGACGGCCGAGAACGACCGGCCGCCGTCCTCGCTGATCACCAGGTTCAGGTTGGTCTTGAACAGCCGGTTGGGGTTCGTGGGATCGACGACGAGCCTCGCGAAGTAGAACGGGCGCCACACCATCATCTGGCCGCGATCACGCGCCTCCCAGGTCTGACCGCCGTCCGCGGAGCGAAACAGCGAGGACGCGCGCGACTCGATGAGCGCATAGACGATCTTCGCGTCCGACGGCGCGATCACCACCTCGACCCGGCCCCACGGCCCGGCCGGGAGGCCCTTGTTGGCGGCGGCCGACAACGTGGTCCACGACTTGCCGCCGTCCACCGAGCGGTGCAAGGCGCTGGCGCTCGGCGCGGTGGGCCCGTCGCCGCCGGAGCGGAAGGTCCAGCCCTTGCGCCGGAAGTCCCACGTCCCCGCCAGCAGCACGTCGGGGTTCGTCGGATCCATCGTCACGCTCGAGCACCCCGTCGAGAGGTTGCCGCCCTTTAGCACCAGCGCCCAGCTCTTGCCGCCGTCGCTGGACTTGAAGAGCCCGCGCTCGGCGCTGTCGCTCCACAGCTTGCCAGGCGCGCAGGCGTACACGATGTTGCTGTTCTTGGGATGCACCAGGATGCGGACGATGCGCTCGGAGTCTCGCAGCCCCATGTTGGTCCAGGTCTCGCCACCGTCGACAGACTTGTAGATCCCGTCGCCGATCGACACCGAGTTGCGAACCCAGCTCTCCCCGGTGCCCACCCAGATGGTCTTGGGGTTGGATGGATCGATGGTGATGGCGCCGATCGACTGCACCGGCTGCTTGTCGAAGATCGGCTTGAACGTGGTGCCGCCGTCGCGTGAGCGCCAGACGCCACCGGAGGCCGCGCCCACGTACAGCACGGTCTTGCCGTCCTCCAGGTGCGCGTCGATCGCAGACACGCGCCCGCTCATCGTCGCGGAGCCGATGTTTCGCACCCCGAGCCCCGAGATGGAGCCAGAGTCGAGGACCGGGATCCGCGCGTCCGAGATCGGCGGCGGCGCAGGAGGGGTGACGATCGGCGCGACGTTGGGGCCCGCCACGATCGAGCGCGTGGCGCCAGCGGTCGGGAAGCGAAACAGCGCGTCATCGATCGCGACGTTGGCCTCCACCTGCTGGATGGTCAGGCGGAACGAGCGCGGCGCGCCCTGCTGGCCAGACTCCATCGCGAACGGCATCCACACGCCGGCCACCTGCTGATACCCGCCGAGGTCCGTCTCGGTGACGGTCTCCGTGCCGCGCACGCGGTTGGTGGTGGTGATCCGGATCTCCAGGTACGTATCCGGATCGAGGTACACGTACTGGACGTCGCCGTCCTTGCGATGGACCCGCAGCTTGAGCGCCGGCGTGCCGTCCAGATCCTCGACGCCCATTGCCTCGATGCGATGGCCATCTTCGCGCCAGCCGATGAGCGGGCCGTCCAGATCGGCCTGCTGCGCCAGGTTCTTGGCGTCCTCGGCAGAGAGCCGCTCGGCGTCGCGCCGGCCGCCAAACGGCGACAGGTTCCAGCCCTCCTTGCCATCGTACGCGCTGACCTGCGTGAGGCCCTGCAGCGTGGCCTCGAGCCGCATCATGCCCGGCCGCCGCTGCAGGAGGCCAACCTCTGCCTCCACGGAGAAGCCGCGGCCGCCAAACACCACCTTGCCGGTGGTGCGCAGGCTAACGAGCGCCTTGAGCTTGGCCTCGCCGCCGCGCGCCGCCAGGTTGCGCGCCAGGATCTGGTCCAAGCTCGGCGCCTGAGCCTTAGCCTGCGCCTGAGCCTGAGCCTGAGCCTGAGCCTGGCCGGCGATCACGAACGCGGCAGCGGCAGCCACCGCGACCAGCGACCCGGCCCGCCTGGCAGCGAGCCGGCTCCTCCGAGCCGTGCAGTGGACCCTCATGATTGACCTCCCCCGAACGCCCCGAACGCACGAGACGCCTGAACCGAAGCAGGCCTGAGAAGCGCAGACGAACCGAGACTGGCAATCATGTGGAATCCTCCGTGTCCTTCGCTGCTGACCAAGAAGAGAGACAGGTGACGGATAGATGACGAGCAGATGATGGAGAGACAAGAAATGAGAGGAGTGAGCTTCGAGTGAGACAGGCAAAGCGACCACAGCTCCCTGTCAGATATTCCCGTAGTGCCAACGCCTCGCACCATTCGCCGCACGCCTCGCGCACAAGATAGTGCAACCCGCACACGGCCCGAACGCCAGCGTGTCGATTTTGTCGTCGACAACCATGCGACAGCTCCCCGCCGCAGTGTGCGACAGACCCACAGTCGCACGCGCGAAGCGCAGGCTACGGTGGTAGCACTAGCGGCGCGATGCGACCCAGAGGTCGTTCTCGCCCGCGCCGCCCGGACGGTCCGAGGTCAGATACAGCGTGCAGCCATCTGGAGACATCCAGCTCGGCGCGTCAAACCCGTCCGAAGACAAGGTGGCGATGCGCGCCGAGCTGACGAACAAGCTGTCAGCGCTGGCGCGGGTCGCGCGGTAGATGTCGCCGTTCACGCTGTAGAACAGCTCCAGCTCATCTTCGGAGACCACCGGATTTGACACCACCGAGATCGAGCTGGCCACGGTGGGCGCCGCCACGCCGCCGCCGCCCGCGCCGTCTACCTTCGTGCGCAGGAGCGACACGCCTGCGCCCGGGTTGATGCGGCTGAAGTACAGCGCCTTTCCGGAGGAAAGGAGATAAGGAGCCAGCTCGACTTGGTCGGTGTTGAGCACCGTCAGGGCCCGCGGCGTGACGAACTCGCCCGACACGCGCGCGGCCCCCCACAGGTCGTAGTTGCCGCTAAGGGGGGACGCAAAGATGAGCGCGGTGCCATCTGCCGCCACCGCTGGATCTTCCGCCGCCACATTGGCCAGGCCGAGCACGAGCGTCGGGGCAGCGAAGCCGCCGCGGGCCTCGTCTGGCGAGGCGCGATGGATGCGCGGCACCGGATCGGCGCCGACGAAGAGGCCGCGGGTGAAGTACCCGGTGCCGTCGGCCGACAGCCGCAACCCGGCTTCATCCGCCGCGGTGTTGAGCTCCGTCACCGGCCGCGGCGCCGCGAAGGCGTCCGCGGCGCGACAGGGCGCCACCGCCGCGGCGTCAACCGACGCGTCGACTCCTGGCCCCGCGTCGCCGCCTCGCGCGTCATAGCCGATTCGACCGCAGGCGCACAGCGCGCACAGCGCGACCAGCGCGCCGCGGAGGCAGCGGCCGTGGCCTGGCCGTGACCAACCGACGAATGCGCTGGAGCTGGGTCCCATCCTGCCAGGTTACCGAATCAGCACGGCTGCCCGATAGTCTCCGCCGCCGGCACGTCGCAGCACGATGGCAAAGCGCTCCTTGCTGGTCCGCACCACCAGGACCACATCGCCCTCGCCCAGCACCAGGTTGCCGCCCCCACGTTGCGCATACTCTGTCGCCGTCAGGAGCTGCCAGTCCTTGAGCGGCCCGGACTCCACCAGGACGCCGCTGTACATGTCCGACAGCTCCTGCTGGTTGACCGCGGCGGGCTGGTTGCCGACGACAAACGGCAGCGCCGAGTACTTCACCAGCTTGCTCACCGAGGCCTGGGTGAAGCCGGAGATCCACATGTTGGCGACAAACAGCGCCTTGTCGTCCTTGACGGTGCTCTTGGGCGCCGCCGCACCGACCCGCGCCTCTGACGGCGTCACCGGCGCGGCCCCGGTCACCGGCTTGGCTTTCGCCGGCTCGCCGTCGATCGGCACGATGCCGCCAGGGATCTCGGTCAGGATGAACGGGTGCGCGTTGAAGGTCCCGCACTGTCGCCAGTTGCGATAGAAGCCCCAGCGCAGATAGACGCGCTGATCGACGGAGCGGATGACCTCTGGGGTCGCGTCATAAGGCGCGCCCGAGGTGATGGTACCGACCGCCGCCACGTCGAACTCGAGGTTGCCGGAGGTCTTGGCGATGGTGGTCTTGTAGACGCTGCCGTCCGGGTTGAGCGCGACCTCGATGTCCGTCCATAGATCGAAGTCGTTGAGCGGGTGATCCGAAGATTTCCCGTCGAGGAACTCCAGAAATCCAAAGCCCCACAGCTCGTGGATGCGGCGATGCATGCGAGCCAGGTACACCGCGAACGGCTGGGCCCGGGTCTTGAGCGCGGTCTGGTTGCCCACCCGGATATCCGGGGTGAAGTTCTCCAGGGTCGAGCGGAGCGCCTCCATCTTGCGCTCCCATCGCCCCTTCTTCATCGACAGCTTGCGCGCCGCGAGCTGCCGCTCCTCTTCCACCTTGTCCTTGCCGAGCACGCGCTGGTAGTCGTCGAACGAGAGCGTGGTGTTGACGCCCGGCAGCCCCGCTTTGCCCTGCTTCTTGCCGTCGCCGTTCTTGCGCTCGGAGAACGAGCCCCGGCCGCCGACGTCGCGCATG
The DNA here is from genome assembly GCA_016706545.1 of Myxococcales bacterium. GTDB lineage: Bacteria > Myxococcota_A > Polyangia > Haliangiales > Haliangiaceae > JABFXX01. The sequence continues at coordinate 17,498 of JADJJK010000043.1, read as the reverse complement.
GCCAAGAGCCCCGGGTCGCGCTGGCCCCCCGTGCCGTCCTGTCCGCCTTCGCCCTCTTCTCCGACCTTGACGCCCTTGGCGACCTCGCTCTTGCCGGTGTGCGTGCTCTCTTCCTCCCGCTCGTCGGTGGTGGCCTCGGCCTTCTCGAGCTGCCGGATCTGCTCGACGGCGCCCCCGACCTCGGCGCTGGTCTTGTCGTCGGTCTGCTCGCTGGCCGCGACCTTGCCATCCGACGCCTTGTCGAGGTTTGTGTCCTTGGCGCGGGTCTCCTCCGCGACGTCGCGGTTCTTGTCCGAGATATGGGTGGCGTCGTCGGGCGCGTCCTTGACCTCGTTCTCGTCGGGCACCTCGACTGCGGTCATGTTGGGCGGCGGCGGCTCCGGCGGCTTGGGCGGAGGTGGCGGGGCGGCCTCTGGAGGAGGAGGCGGCGGCAGCACGGGCATCTGCTGCGGCGGCACCAGCGCCAGCTCCACCGGCTTTTGCTCTTCGAGCTTCTCCAGATCGATGGGCGCGGCCGGCTCGGGGAGCTTCGGCTCCTCGGGCGCAGTCAAGGCCGGGAGGTCTCCGAACAAGGCGACCTCGAGCTGCTCGGGCACCAGCCCGAAATCGAGGACCACCGAGGTGTCGGTGATGATGGCGGTCTGGCACTTGAGCGGATCTGCGCCGGGGGCCCAGTAGCGGGGCTCGGCGCCCGCGCCGTGGTGGTCCGCGTGGTCATGGTGCTCGCCGGGCTCGTGCCGGTGACCGGCCGCGCCAGGGTCTTGCTCGCCGTCGTCCGCGGGCGCCGCTGTCGGCTGACACGCGGCCAGCGGGTCTCCCAGATAGGGCAAGAGCGCGGCCGGCGGACGCATCGGATACGGGTGAAAGCCACCGAAGGTCGAGCCTTCCCCGGGAAGCACGTCGATCGAGAGCGGCGTGCCTGCGGCGACCTCGACGCTGCAGCGCTTGTCACAGCGCGCCAGCGGCGTGGGGTCCCCGACCTTGGTCACCAGCACCACGCCCTGCCCCTGCCCCTCGAACCGCAGGGTCAAGACCGGCAGCGGCTCCGGGCGCGTCAGCTCCAGAACAACCAGCGCGCCCCCCTGGGCGGTCAGCGACACCGCGAGCGCCGGGCCGAGCAACCAGCCCTTGCGATATGAGCGCGTGCGTGACACGGATTCCCGGCAGTTTGACACACGAGTCGCGATGCGGTTGGCCGGAAACCAAAGGCTGCCAGGAGATTCTTGGCCACGAGCGATCTTGGCCCGATCCGGGGAGCGAGGACGCAGGTCACGACGCGGTGGCCAGGCCGTTTCGGCCGGTCCCGGGCCACGAGGCCGCGCGGAGGCCGCGCGGAGGCCGCGCGAATGCCCGCGCGGAGGCCGCGCGAATGCCCGCGGGGCGACGGCGGCGATCGGGGGTGCAAGACCTCAGTGGGGTGAGGGGAACTGCCCCACCAGGCGCGCCCTCTCCGACGTGGGCGAGGTCGGGGGCGAGCGCTGCTGTTTTCTATTAGATCAATGATCTCAGGAGTCAGGCGGGACCTCCGGGGACCTGGGCGGGTCCCGTGCGCCTGGGTATGCGGCTTGCTTTACGAGGACGTCATGAAGAATCTGCTGATGCTTGCCCTGAGCCTGCCGCTGGTCGCGTGTGTCGTGGACGTGGACGAGGGCCCGGGCACTACGCCGCCACCGCCGGGCAACGGCAACGAGGTGTCTGGCAGCATCACCCAGAGCGGCACCTGGTCAGGGACCATCGTCGTCAAGGGCCCGACCACCATCGAGACCGGCGCCACCATCACGGTCGCCGCGGGCACCACGATCGACTTCATCGGCTCCAACAGCTTGACCATCAAGGGCACCCTGGACATCCAGGGCACCGCCGCCGCCAAGGTCAACCTCAAGCCGCAGACCGGCACCTTCTTTGGTGGCATCAGCAACAGCGGCACCTTGAAGATGGCGTACGCCCTCCAGCGCGGCGGCGGGATCTACGGCCAGTCCGGCAGCATCACCATCACCGACAGCCAGCTCTCGGGCGTGCAGGGCGACCTGATCGTGCTGGGCGGCGGCTCGTTCAACGCCAGCTACTCGCAGTTTGGCATCCCCACCGACACCACGCACTGCGAGCTGCACTTCAACGGTGGCAGCCCGATCTCCATCACCAAGAGCAACATCGTCGGCGCGCCGTACGGGTTCATGGAGTACGGCGGCGCCGGCACGTACACCGACAACAACTGGTTTGGCAACGACAAGCACATCGATCGCAGCGGCGCCACCGGCACCTTCACCAACAACTGGTTCGAAGGCGGCACCGCCAAGCTGTCCGGCTTCGCGCCGGCCGACCTGCCCACCAGCGCCGCCGCCCGCCTCACCGGCACCGGCCCGCGCGGGTAGCTAGTCCGGGCTCGCAGCGCGCTCGCGGGTAGCTCTCATGATCCTACACATCATGCACGCAGACCGCCGGCGACGAGCTTGACCACTGTGCTGGGCCACCCGTGCTGGGCCTACCCACCGTGCTCGGCCTACCCGCCTCGCACGCGCTCACCCCTTTCGCTACCCTGGCGATCCGCTCTGCGTTCTGGGTTCTGGTACCAAAAACAAAAAACTCAGGGTTCTGAAAACAGCAGGGGCTGTGCGGCGGTGTGGAGAGGCGCGCCGTCCTCTCAGGTACGCCTGCTGCATCTGGCCCTCCTGCGCCTCTCCAAGGGCTGTGGTCAACCGCGCCGCGTGCGCGCATACCCACTTGCCCGGGCTCGACGGGCGCGGTTGTCCATAGCCCGACACCGTCCACAGCCCGGGGCTTCCGCGGAAACGCGCTGCGACTTGGATCACGCCACGTTTCCGCGGAAGTTTCCGCGACACCTCGTGATCCGTGCTCGACCCGACCACCGTGCCTGCCCGTCGACCACCGTGCTTGACCCAACCACCGTTCTTGACCCAACCACCGTGCTTGACCCAACCACCGTGCTTGACCTACCCACCACCCACGCGCTCACCCCTTTCGCTCCCCTGGCGATCCGTTCTGGGTTCTGGGTTCTGGTACAAAACCAAAAAAACTCAGGGTTCTGAAAACAGCAGGGGCTGTGCGGCGGTGTGGAGAGGCGCGCCGTCCTCTCAGGTACGCCTGCTGCACCTGGCCCTCCTGCGCCTCTCCAAGGGCTGTGGTCAACCGCGCCGCGTACGCGCATCTCGCATGCCCGGGCTCGACGGGCGCGGTTGTCCATAGCCCGCCACCGTCCACAGCCCCGGGGCCTCCGCGGAAACGCGCTGCGACTTGGATCACACCACGTTTCCGCGGAGGTTTCCGCGATCTCGATCTCAGGTCCCGGCTCGCTCGCGTCCGCCTACCGGACGCATTCACCAACTTCAGATCTGCTATCCAATATCCATATCAAAACCAAACATTCTTCTTGACACCTCCCGCGCCAGGTCACCCGCGTGGCCGTCAACCCGCCGAATTCTCTCCACACGCGGCCCCCACGCGCGCAATGAGCCTCATCCACCGGCGCACCCCACGAAAAATCGCGCAGCCCGCGCTTCCGCGGCACCTGGGGCGCGCCAGGCGCCAAGTCCGGCGCCGAAAATCGCCATGCTACAAGAGTGCATGCGCGAGCCACTCTCCGTCGAGGAAGTTCAAGCGCTCGGCGAACACATCGCCGAGCAAGCGGTCCACCTGGACGCCGCCATGCATCGCCTGCTCGCTGACCTGCGGACGTTCGACGCGGCCGGCGGCTGGTACCGCCAGGGCTTTGGCACCTGCGCCCACTGGCTGAGCTGGCGCGTCGGCTGGGATCTTGGCACCGCGCGCGAACACCTGCGCGTGGCCAGGGCACTGCACACCTTGCCGCTCGTATCAGAGGCACTATCTGCCGGGCAGATCTCGTATTCCAAGACTCGCGCCATCACGCGCGTGGCCACCGCCGCCACCGAAGCGGTGCTCCTTGGCTACGCGCAGCACTGCACCGCCAGCCAGCTCGAGACGGTGTGCCGCAAGGTCGGCGTGCTCGGCGCCGACGCCGCCAGCCGAGCCACACGCCCGCACGACAGCGAGCGCTACGTGGCGCACACCACGACGGCCTCTGGCATGGTGTGCGTCAAGGCGTGCCTGCGCCCCGACGAGGCCGCGCTGCTGCTTCAGGTGCAGCAAGCCGGCGGTGGACTGCACGCGCGAGCCGGCGGAGGCTTCCGCGGAGAGTCGGTGGTTTCCGCGGAAGTGTCCGCACCTGCCGAGCGAGCGACGGACGCTTCCGCGGAGACGCGGAGCCTCCCCACCACGACCACCACGCGCCGGCCGTACAACCGCGCCGATGGCCTGATGGCCCTGGTCCACACTTACGCGCGGGGCAGCAGCGCCGAGCGTTCTCCCGTCGAGCTGATCGTCACCGTGCCCGTGGCGCTGCTGCAGCAGGCAGCCGCGACCGCCGACTCAGCCGCCACCGCCGCCACCCCCGCCCCGCCGCCCCCCGAAGCTCCGCCGCCACCGATGCTCCCGCGCTCACCCCGCCTCCCTTCACCGACCGCGGCGCCTCGCTGCCGGTCGCCCTCACCGTCGAGACCGACCTTGCGCTCTCTCCGCAAGCCACCCGTCGCCTGGCCTGCGACTGCGGCCTGGTCGTCGCCACCGTCACCGCCACCACCGCCACCGTCGCCGCCCCGCTCTCCATCGGCCGCAAGACCCGCACCATCCCCGCCGCCCTGAAGCGCGCTCTCTTGCTACGCGATCGCACCTGCCGCTTCCCCGGCTGCGATCACCGCCTGTTCCTCGAGGGCCACCACCTGCAGCACTGGGCCGACGGCGGCGAGACCAGCCTGCCCAACCTCGCGCTGCTCTGCTCTTTGCACCACGCCTACGTCCACGAGCGCGGCTATCGCATCACGCAATCCGCCACTGGCGCGCTCGCCTTCGAAGATCCGCAGGGCCGCGCCGTCGTCCCGCTGCCGCCGCGCCCCGCGCCGCCGCTGCTCGGCTGGCCGGCGATCCGTGCCGCCAAGCCGCCAAGGCCCCCTGCCGCTGACCGCATCCACCGGCCAGTGCCGCTGGCGCGGCGAGCGCGTCGATAGCTGGGACGCCGCCGCCACCATCACGCGCATCCAGCGCCGCGCCGACGTCGGCCACCCCGCCACCGCGCAACAACACTCCGCCCCACCGCCGCACCCCGCCCCCCGCCCACGCCCGCACACCCTCACCACCCTCGCCACTCTCATCTGTCGCCGATCCCCCGCTCGATCCCGACGGCTTCCCCCTGCGCGGCCGCTGGGACGACCTCGACCGCCACAGCGCCATCGAGCGCTGGGTCCTCGCCGAGATGGAAGCGACCGGCGTCGACCCGCTCTCCATCGGCCGCCCCTTGCCGGACCACCTGCAGCACCCGTCCCAGCGCTCATCGCAGCGCCGGTCGTGACGTCCGTCGAAACATCCGCCACCTCGCGCTAGCAGCGGGCTCGCGGGTAGCTAGCGCGGCGGCGCGGCGACCGCGCCGCTCGGGCGCGTCGCGGCGGCTCAAGCTCGACGGGTGCCCCGCCTACTTCAGCCGCTGCTGAAACAGCTCGAGCATCGCCGGCCACGCCTGCTCGGAGGCCTTGCGGTTGGCGCCGTCGCGGCCGGATTGCTGGCGCAGAAAGCCGTGGCCGGCGCCCTGGAAGAGGCGAGGGGTGTAGCGCTTGCCGGCCTTCTTCATCTCGGCCTCCGCCGCCGGGATGGTGGCGTTGACGCGCGCGTCGTCGCTGCCGTAGAGGCCGAGCACCGGCGCGCCGATGCGCGCGTAGGCGCTGACATCGGCGGGCGAGGTGCCATAAAACACGACGCCAGCGTCGAGCTTGGGCTGCGCCACCGCGTAGTTCCAGACCGCGCTTCCGCCCCAGCAGAAGCCGACCGCGCCGAGCTTGCCGCTGGCCGCGGGCAGCGCGAGCGCGTACGCGCGCACCGCATCCAGGCGCGCCGCGACGGTGGCCGGGGTGAGGGTGCGGATGGTCGGCCCGACGTTCTCGCCCAGCGAGGCGGTTCCTCCGCCGCCAGGCCCCATGCCGGAGAGCAGGTCCGGCGCCAGCGCGATGAAGCCCTGCGCGGCCAGCGAGTCCGTCACCGCGCGCACCCAGTCCGTCAGGCCGAAGATCTCGTGGATGACGATCACCACGCCTGCCTTGCTGGGCACCTCCGGATAGACCACCCAGGTAACGAGCTTGCCGCCCTCTGGCAGCGGCACGTCCACCCACTCGCCATGGCGCGGTGAGCGCGCCAGCGCCTCTCCCGCGTGCTCGGCGTCAGGTGGCAGCGAGGGCACGGCAGGCGCGACCGGCACGGCAGCCGCAGCAGCCGCGGCAGGCGCGATGGGCGCAACGGCCGCTGCAGGCGCTGTCGGCGAGGACGCAGCCACCTCGGAGCGCGGCGCCGGTGAGGGCGAACCTGCGCCGCACGCGGCCAGCGCGAAAGAGCCCAGGGCGACCAGCACCCCGACAGTCCAGCGACAGAAGAGCTTCATCCGCGCAGCATAGCCGCCCGCCACCCGCCGCGCTGGCAGGCACGACGGGCATGCGCGCCGGGCATGCGCGCCGGCCATGCGCGCCGAGCATGCGCGCCGGGCGCACCGCGCCAGCGGCGCGAGCGAGCCACGGCAACGCTCCCAGGCGCGGCCAGGGCTACGGCGCCGCGAAGGACAGCGGCACCCGCAAGGTGCGACGCGGACCTGACAGGTGCATGCTGGCCAGCTCGGCCTCGATGCAGCGCGCTGGGTCCCCGAGGTCGGCGGCGGCGCTCACCCGGGTGGAAGTGGCCCCGCTCCCGACGAAGATGTTCAGCGTCATCCGGCCACGTGCCCCCGGGTGCTGGACCAGGTAGCGGGCAAAGCAGCGCTGCAGGCTCTGCGAGCGCGCCAGGATCACGCGGCGCGCGGTGGCATCCGAGATGGTGCCCAGCGAGATCTGGGTGGCGGAGGGGTCGATGGACTCGATGCGCTCCTGGAGCTGCACCGCCACCCGGCCGATGATCTTGCGCACCTCACCGGGCGCCAGCTCGAACGGCAGCGTGCGCGTGACGCCCAGCACCGCGAGATCGATCGAACCGCGCTGCAGGCCGCCGCGCCCGCTCGTCGCACCGGCCGTCGAGTCACTGGCCTCGGCGCGCCCGATCTCCACGAGGTAGTTGCCGCGCTTGATGGTGCGAAGCGTCAGCGCCTCCGAGGTGGTGCTGGTGGCGTTGGAGACGCGGGCCTGGGGGTGGCCGCCCATCCACGAGATGCGCGTGCCCTCCGGCGTGATGAGCGACAGCTCCAGATCTTCGCCTCCCTCCCAGCGAGCGCCGATGAGCAGCTCGCGCTTGCCGCTGGCCACCGCAGGCGCGCTGGCCAGCTCCCGCTCGGCGAGGTCCCGCGTGGCGTCGTCCGCCAGACCGCGCCTCACCCGCTCGACGTCTCCGCCGCGCGCCAGCGCCGTCAGGCACCGCATCGCCGCGGCCCCCGCCTTGCCGTCGCGCGGGTCAAGCGTGGACAGCGCGATGCGATGCGCGCACGCCTGGCCGTGCTGGCCGACCTGCTCGTACGCGGTGGCCAGGCGCTGGTGCGCGTCCTTCCGATCGGCGTCCAGATCCACGATGCCCGCGAGCACGCGCAGCGCCGCGGCGCGCTGCCCGGTGCGGCCCAGCAGGTCCGCCTGGTAGCCCAGCGCCTGCGGATCGAGGCGATCTCTCTCGAGCCACCGCGCGGCGAGCTGCTGCGCACGCGGGAGCTCTCCTGCGTAAGACAGCGCCTGCACCAGCGCGCGGTGGCGCTCCCGGCTATCGGGCGTCCGCGCCAGCGCGCGCTCGGACTCGCCCAGCACCGCGGCGATGGCGTCGCTCTTGCCGTCGTACGGAACCAGCGCCGGCACCCGGACCCAGGTGCGCCGCATCGCGAAGCCGCCCTCCCGGCCGCGCCCAGGCGGGGGAGTGGCAGCGGCCGGCCTGGGCACCTTGGGCGCAGGTGTTGCGAAGGGATCTTGCACCGCAGGCCGCCGCATCGCCTCGCGAGGCTCGTCGTTGTCGCCGGCGAGGATCGAGTCCTTCCGCTTCTTCGCCGGATCCGCGCTGCCCTTGCCCAGCGCCACCTCACCGCTGCCGCCGTGCCCGTCCGCGAACGCCCCGCTGGCGACGATCTCGTCGAGCGCCTCCTGGCCGGTCCACTTGGCGGCCGGCACCGTGCGGTCCACGCCGAAGGCCTCGAACATCGCGGCGGACTCCAGCACCAGCAGCGAGGTCTCCCTGGACATCACGCCGTAGCCTTGCGACAGCGCGACGATGCGCGGGCGCTGCTCACCGCCGCCGCGCTGCTCGAGCTGCTCGATGGCGAGCTGCGCCCACAGCCGAGGGACAAACGCGTTGCCGGCCGCGCGGGAGACCACGAGCTCGATCGGGTAGCGCTGCTCGAACGGCTGGCCGCCGAGCGTGCCTCTGAGGATCACCTCGCCGCGAAGCTGCTCGACGCCGGGCTCGATCCGCGAGGCGATGAGCACCTCCTGCCCGCTGCGGATCGTGGGCAACACCGCCGGCGCGACGTCGGCGAGCCCCGCGGGGAGCGTGACGGTTGCATCGCGCAGCACCGGGCCGAAGGTGGACTCGAGGCCCGCGATGGCCGCGGCCTTGACCGACTGCCCGGGGACCCAGGCCAGGTAGCTGCCGCCGCCGCCGCGCGCCGCCGCTGACAAGAGCGCGGCGTCCGAGTCGGTGCCGATGCCGATGGTGGTGACGTGGGTCGCCCCGCCGATGGACTCGGCGATGGCCTGCTCGACCTCGCCGGCGCGACGAAAGCCGGTCGACGCGAAGCCGTCGCCCAGAAAGAGGACCCAGCGCTCGCGCTCGGCGGCCACCGGCAACGCCTGCGCCGCGCCGCGCACTGCCGCCACCAGGTCACTGGCGCCAGCCACCGGCTGGGCCAAGAGCCACTGGCCGAGCTCGCCGGCGGCGGCCACCGACGGTGAGCGCAGCGCGCCCAGGCCGCGGCAGTCGCTATCACACACCATCGCCGCGAAGCGATCTCGGCGATCCATCTGCTCCACCAGCCGGGCCGCGAGCTGGCTGGCGCGCGCGTAGCGCTCGCCCACCATGGACTGGCTTGCGTCCACGACGATCATGTAGTCGCGCGGCTTGCCGACGCCGGCGCGCGGCAGCCGCGGCCGGAGCGCGAGCACCGCGGTGGCGCGGCCATCTGCCGCCACCGCGCGCTGCGCCGCGAGCACCTGCTCGTCGTTGCCCACGTGCTGCTTGGCGGCGAGCCGCTCGTCTGGCGCCACCGCGAAGTTGCCGGCGTAGGTGAAGGCCCGCAGCTCGGCGTCCCCGTCCTCGGCGCGATAGCTCACCACCAGGTCCCCGCGCGGCACAAAGCCGCGCTGCTCCAGGGTCTGCGCCAGGAGCTCGGCGCGCGCCGGATCTGGCACCAGGTCGTAGCCGGCGGCGCGGAGCTGACCTGGCCGGGCGCCGCGCACCTCGAGGTCCACCGTGAACTGATCCGCGACCGTCGAGCCGTCCGCGGAGTGCGGCAGCGGATAGACGTATTGCCGCCAGGCGCCGCGCGGCGCGACCACCTGGGTGTAGGCGAGCTTGATGGTTCGACGGCCCTTGGCGGGGATGGGGAAGACGCGCAGCTCGAAGCGCCCCCCGCGCTTCCAGTCGAGGAGCGCCGGATCTCGCCACGCGCCCTCCACCCAGATGATCTCGCTCTGCGCGATCTCCTGCTTGCGAGGCGCCGCCTTGTCGATCACGCCCTTCCAGATCTTCTGCGCCCGCTGCTTGTCCACGAAGGCGCCCTGCTCGAAGCCGCCCGGCGCGCCCTCCACGTCGAGCGCGAGCGAGTCGATCTGCGCGTCCGCGGGCAGCGGGAACTGGTACACGCCCTCGAGCGTGTGCTCGGAGTCGTTGCGGAAGGTCTCGGTGATCTCGGTGCGAGCCACCGGTCCGACGATGCGGACCTTGACGTCGTGGCTGGCCAGCGCGAGCTGCCAGTCGCGGTCGCGGGTCTCGCCAGGCTTGTACGCGCGCAAGGCGCCAAGCCCAGCGCCGGCCTCCGTGCTGCCGGTGCTCCGGGGGCCAAGCTCGGACCACTCGAGCTCACGCCCCAGCCCAGGCGCCGCGGTGACCGCGAGCGCGCCGCCATCCACCACGCCCTCCTCGCCTGCATGCACGACCCCGGCGGTCCCTGCCGGGCTGCCCAGCGCGAGCTCGCCGCGGACCACCTGCACCACGGCGAGCTGGCCATCTGCCACCAGCGCGAAGCGCGCGCCGCTGGCCTCGACCCGGCCCCCGGGCGCCTCGATCACCGTGCGCACGCCAGCGCGCCCATCGGCGCCATCGGCGAGGTCCGCCACCAGGCGGCCGGCGGTCAAGCGAAGCTGCCTGGCCTCGCCGGCCGGAAACCGCACCTGCGTGCGGTGATCGAGCGTCACCCGCGAGCCATCCGCGAGCGCAAGCAACACGCGCGTGGCGTCGTCCGTGCGCAGCTCCGCGCCGGCGACCAGCGGCTCGCCGGCGCGCACCAGCCGCCAGCGGCTGGCGTCGCCGCCGCTGCCATCCCGTAGCTCCAGCCCGCCGACGTGATCTCGCGACGCGCGGTCGATCGTCTTGATCGTGCCGAGCTCGCCGGCGGCCAGCGCCCGCCCACCGCTGACGCTGCCGTCGGAGGGGAGCGCGCCGCCGCCGGACGCCGCGTACAGGCCGGCCCCGGCAGCGGCCAGCGCCGCGGTCGCTGCCAGCGCGCGCCACGGGCGAGACCGGCCGTGACGCTGCGGCGCCGGGCGCGGCGGGGCCACGACGTGCAGCGCCGCCAGCGCGGGCTTTGCTGCGGCGGCGGCGGGCGCCGGGGCCGCGGCCGCCGGCGCAGCCGCCGAGGGCTCAGCGACGGTCCGCTGCGGCGGCGCCAGCGCGAGCCTCGCCATCACCTGCTCCACGAGGTCAGGTGGCGCGACGTGATCATCGCCAGCGCGGGCCACGAGCGCCGCGAGCTGGGTCGCCTCGTGACGCGCATCTCGGCAGTCGTCGCAGCTCGCCAGGTGCTCGCCGTGAAGGGCCATCGCCTCGAGCTGTCCGGCGACGAGCGCGGAGAGATCGTCATGCACGGCCTGGCACGCGGGGGACAAGAGCTGGGTCATGGAGCGTCTCCGGGAAGGATGGAGCGCAGGTGGGCCAGTGCGCGGCTGGTGCGCTTGCGCGCGGTGGGTTCGTCGAGGTTGCACGCGGTGGCGATCTCGCGATGGCTCAGCTCCGCGACGAAGCGGAGCACCAGCACATCGCGCTCACTGGGCCGTAGCTGCTGCAGCGCGAGGCGCAGCGAGCGCAGGCGCTGCAGGTCGGCGAAGCGCGCCGCGTCGTGCGCCGGCACGACCACCAGCTCGGCGAGCTCGCGGCTCTTGCGGCGCGTCTCCAGGATGTGAGCGCAGACGTGGCGCGCGATGCCGCACAGCCACGCCTTGATCGAACCCTCGCCGCGATAGCTCCCCATCGCGCGATGCGCGCGCAAGAGCGTCTCCTGCGTCGCCTCGTCGGCGTCTGCCTGCGAGCCGAGCAAGGCCATGCACAGCCGGCCCAGCACCGCGCCGTACGCCCGACAGCAGGCGGTGAGCGCTTCGCCGTGCTCTCCCTGCTGCATGAGCAAGGAGATCTCCTCGGCGACATCGGTGCCCGGCGTGCCACGCGCGCCGGGCGTGCCAGCCGCACCTGGCGAGCTGGGCCCACCAGGACCGTTGGGCGCCGCAGGTGTCGTGCTGGCCGGAGCGTACCCTTGCATGTCTGCCCCCACGTGCGGCCTTCCCGCCGTTTCGTGACCATCATCGTGACGAAAGCTCGCAACCCCTCGAGATCCGTAAGGCCCAGCGGGCGAAGGTGGTGGCATCTCGCCTAGCAACGTCCAGCCATGGACCGCTGGCCTACCGTGCGGCGACCTGGCGCATCACGCCGAGCAAGACGCCGCCGCAGCGAGGGAGGTCCCCCGAGCCGATCTCGCACGGCAGGCACGAGGCGCTGCCCCTTGTGGGAGAGGGTCCCTTTCGGCAACGTGGCCCGGCACGATGAGCGACGAAGGCCTGACCCTGGCACCCACCGCCGATCCCAACGTCTTCCAGGCGCCAGATGGCCGCCGCCTGCGGCCGCCGGACGGCTGGGCCTGCCTGCCGCCAGGCGACGCGGGCCTCACGCGCCGGGTCAAGGCAGCAGGGCCGTGGTGGGCGGTGATCGAGAAGCGCGGCCGCAAGGCCTTCTCCAGGGGCCTGTGGGCGCCTCGGCTCAACATCGAGGCCGCGCGCGCGGCGCTGGACCAAGAGCGCGCCACCGAGGGCTATGCAAAGAAGCGCGCCGCGGACGTGCAGCGGCGCGAGCGCGCCCAGGCTCAGTACGTGGTCACCTTCGAGGAGGCGGTGCGCGCGTTCCTGCGCTTTGCGCCGCGCTGGGAGACGCTCGGCCAGGCGATGGCGCAGAAGATCGCCGTTCATGCGACCCCGGTTGGCAGCGGCACCGTCGCGCGCACCGAGCGCATCCCGGTGCAGCAGCGCGCCGAGGCCGCCACCATCGCGTGGATGCGGCATCAGACCACCGCGTACGACCACCTGCACATCCCGCGCGTGGCCGGGGCGCGGCGCGAGGTGCGCCGCGAGCTGGCCGAGATCTCGCGCGCCGTGCTGGATCTGCACCGCCGCGATACGCCGCATGCGCCGCATGGCTGCCCGCTGTGCAAGCTGCCAGAGCTGACCGCAGCGCCAGGAGCCGGCCTCGCATCGGCGACGACGGCCAGGCCGCCGCGCGCGCAGGCCACGCGCGCCGACGGGCCCATCGGGCACGACGACCACGACGGCCCGCGCGACAGCAGGTCCAGCGAAGACGCCGCGCTCGACGACCTCTGGATCTGACCCTCGCCGCGGAGCGCCCGGCAGCTCAGTTCGCGGCGTGCGCCAGCGTGAAGGTGTCGCCGGCGCGCGTGATCTTGTACAGGTTCACCGCCAGCGGGGTCTGCATCGCCACGCGCGTGACGATGCAGTTCTGGTTTGGCGGCGAAGCGAAGCGCGGCTCGATCTGCTCGAACAGCGCCACGCAGTCTCCGGCCTGTCCCTTCGCTGCGAGGGTGGGGGTCACGGTGATGACCTCCTCGAAGCCGGCAGGGGGCGGGTTGAAGAAGTTGCTGCACTGCACGGTGAACAGCAGGTCCACGGAGCGGTTGATCGCGCCGGTGGCGTTGCACAGCGACATCTTGCGCACCGCATTGTTGAGGCCCGGGGCGGTCAGGATGTTTTGGTGCGCGCGGGCGATGGACAGATCCAGCGGAGAGGCCGGCACGGTCAGCACCTGTCGCGGCGCTGGCGCAACCTCCGGCGCGGGCGCCGGATTGGGGTTGGGTAGCGGCGCAGGTGCCTTGGGCGGAATCGGCGGCGGCGGTCGCAGCGGAGCGATCGGGTTGCCACCGGCGATCGGCGGACGCGGCAGCGCCAGGTTGACCGCGGGCAAGATCACCTTGAGCAACTGGTAGACCTGCTGCGGGCCGTTCAAGCACGTGTAGTGATAGAGCGCGTACGCGGCGAGCCAGACCAGATCTGAGTCCTGCGCCTTGCCGTTTATCACGATCAGGGCGTAGTTGATGGTGGCCAAGGTCAGCGCATCTTCTTCTTCCTTGCACAGCGGCGGCGCGAGGAACACGTAGGACTCTGCGACAGTGAGCCCGGCGACGGTGAGCCCGGCGACGGTAGACGGTGAGCTCGGATCGGCCAGCGGCGCGGGCAGCGGCGCGGCCGGGCTCTCCATCGGCGGCAGCGGCGTGGGCTCCTCGGGCGCGGCGGCGTGGGCTCCTCGGGCATCGGCTCGGCCGGGCTCTCCATCGGCGGCAGCGGCGTGGGCTCCGCGGGCAGCGGCGTGGGCTCCGCGGGCAGCGGCTCGGCCGGGCTCTCCATCGGCGGCAGCGGCGTGGGCTCCTCGGGCAGCGGCGTGGGCTCCTCGGGCGCCGGCGGCATCGGCGGCAGCGGCTCCTCGCCGGGGACTGGCGGCGGCATCGGCTCGTCGGGCACCGCGGGCGGTGGCGCCTCGCAGGTCTCGTCCTCCTCGCCGCACGGCGCGGGAGCTGGCCCCGCGGACACCTTGTTTATCACCTCCACCATCGTCTGCGCGCTCTTGAGCAGCCATGCGTCGCGCTCCGCGCTCTCGCCCTGGTACACTGCGAAGGTCTCGCCACCGACGGTGGCCCACAGCGCCAGCGGGCGCTCCACCTTGCCGCCCGTGATCGGGATGCCGTGTACCGCGGCCATCACCATCTTGTTCTGCGCGTCGTAGGCGGTGGCCACGATCGCGACCTCCCAGCGAGTCACCCTCGCCTCGCGCCCCGTGCAGGTCGAGCCGGCCGGCTTGGCGCGGTACTCGAGCACTGGCATCACGACCATCTTGTACGTGATCTTGGTGACACCCGAGTCGGGCCAGGTACCGGCGGGCACGTCGCGCGTCTCGGTGCCCTCCGTGCGCTTGGGCGCGTTCTCCTCGCACACCCAGGTCACCAGGGCCCTCGCCTGGTCGAGCGGCGTGTCCGCCGCCTCCACCGCTAGCTGCACCGCGCTGGTCGGGTGCTCTGGCGCGCTCGTACACGCCGCCGCCGTTGCCAGCGCTGCGGCCACGGCCGCGGCGCCAAGTCCAGAACGTCTCCACATAGGACTGCCTTTCGTGAGGATAGAGCGCGCGGCGCCGTGAGGCCTCGAGGCCGTCGCGATCATCGCGCGCCAGACCGGTACGACGCGCGCCGCGGTCCGGATCGACGGGATCAGCGCGGCGCCGGCGCTGTAGCCGGCCTCACGTCGCGCTCGTCGGCCTCGTCGCGCTCGTCGCGCTCGTCGCGCTCGTCGGGCTCATCGCGCCAGCGCGAACTGCTGCACCGCGCCAGGTCCCTCGTGGGCTGCATTCGCTCGCGCATTGCGGCCCGGGCCGGCCCCCGCCCACCGATGCTCCAGGTATCCTGGCCCGCAGATGTCCGAGGCACCTCCGTCTGTCCCTGCCCTGCCCCAGCGCGCGCGCGTCGTCGTCATCGGCGGCGGCATCATCGGTTGCTCGGTGGCGTATCACCTGGCCCACATGGGCGAGAAGGACGTGCTCCTGCTCGAGCGCGATCGCATCACCTCGGGTACCACCTGGCACGCCGCCGGCTTGATGGTGACGTTCGGCTCCACCTCGGAGACCTCGACGGAGCTGCGCAAGTACACGCGCGACCTGTATCGCCGGCTGGAGCAAGAGACGGGGCAGGCCACCGGGTTTCGCCCGGTCGGCTTCATCGAGGTCGCGGCCGATCGCGACCGGCTCGAGGAGTACCGGCGGGTCTCCGCCTTCAACCGTCACTGCGGGATCGACGTGCAGGAGCTCTCGCCGCGACAGGTCGGCGAGCTGTTCCCGTTGGCCCGCACCGACGACCTCCTCGCCGGCTTCTACGTCAAGGAGGACGGCCGCACCGATCCGGTGGACACCACGCGCGCGCTCGCCATTGGCGCGCGGCTCGCGGGCGCCACCATCCTCGAGGGCGTGGCGGTCGAGCGCGTGCTCACCCGCGGCGGCGCGGTGTGCGGCGTGCGCACAGCGTACGGCGACATCGAGGCCGAGGTCGTGGTCAACTGCGCCGGCATGTGGGCGCGGCAGCTCGGCGCCGCCACCGGCGTCACCATCCCGCTGCAGGCCGCCGAGCACTACTACCTCATCACGGAGAAGATCCCCGGCCTGGATCGCTCCTGGCCGGTGCTGGAGGACCCCGCGTCGTATGGCTACTTCCGCGAGGAGGTGGGCGGCCTGATGATCGGACTGTTCGAGCCGGTGTGCGCGCCCTGGCGGGTGGACGGCATCCCTCAGGACTTCTCGTTCGGCGAGATCCCACCGGATTGGGACCGCATGGGCCCATATGTCGAGAAGGCGATGAGCCGCATCCCCATCTCCAGCTCGGTGGGCATCAAGAAGTTCTTCTGCGGCCCTGAGAGCTTCACCCCGGACCTGCGGCCGGTCGTCGGCGAGGCGCCAGAGTGCAAGAACTACTTCGTCGCCGCCGGGCTCAACTCCATCGGCATCCTCACCGGCGGCGGCCTGGGTCGCGTGATGGCGCACTGGATCTTGCACGGCAGCCCAGACGTCGACGTCACCGGCATGCACATCGATCGGCTGCAGCCGTACCAGACCACGCCGGAGTACCGGCGCACGCGCACGGTGGAGTCGCTGGGCATGGTCTACCAGTGCCACTACCCGACGCGCGCGATGCAGACGGCGCGCGGCGCCAAGCGCTCCGCGCTGCATGACCGGCTAGCCGCGCACGGCGCGTATTTTCGCGATGTCAGCGGGTGGGAGGGAGCGGACTGGTACGCCGGGCCGGGACAGGAGCCGGATCCAGGCCCGCTGACCTGGGGCCGCCCGAGCTGGTTTGCGCAGTGGGAGCGCGAGCACCGCGCCGCGCGCACCGGCGTCATCGCCATGGACATGTCGTTCATGTCCAAGTTCCTGGTCAGGGCCGCGACGCCGGGCGGCTGCGGCCGCTGTCCGCCAACGACGTCGACGGCGCCGCCGGGCAGGGTCACGTACACGCAGTGGCTGGACCCCGCGGGCAACCTGCAGGCCGACCTCACCGTCACCAAGCTCGACGACGAGCGCTTCTGGGTGGTGTCTTCGGACACACCCATCGCCACGTGGCCACGCTGATGAAGCGACACTTCGGCGACGCGCACGCCTTCGTGGCGGACATGACCTCCGCCTACGCCCAGCTCAACGTGCAGGGCCCGCGCTCACGCGAGCTGCTGCAGCGCCTGACCAGCGCGGACCTGAGCAACCAGGCCTTCCCCTATCGCGCCGCGCGCGAGCTGGACCTGGGCTTTGCGCGCGTCCTGTGCATCCGCATCACCTACCTGGGCGAGCTGGGCTACGAGCTGTACATCCCCACCGAGCAAGCGGTGCATGTCTACGATCGCATCGCCGAGGCCGGCGAGCAGGTCGGGCTGGTCCACGCGGGCCTCAAGGCGCTGGCCAGCCTGCGGATGGAGAAGGGCTACCGCGACTACGGGCACGACATCGACAACACCGACACCGTGCTCGAGGCGGGCCTTGGCTTCGCGGTGGATCTCAAGAAGCCCGGCGGCTTCATCGGCAAGGAGGCGGTGCTCGCGCAGAAGGCAGCCGGGCCGCTCAAGAAGCGCCTGGTGCAGGTGCTGGTGACCGATCCGGAGCCGCTGATGTTCCACGCCGAGATCGTGCGGCGCAACGGCGTGGCCAAGGGCTACGTGCGCGCCGCGTCCTATGGCCACACGCTGGGCGGCGCCGTGGGCCTGGCCATGATCGAGGATGACCAGCCGATCACCCAGGCCTATCTCGACGACGGCACCTGGGAGGTCGAGATTGCCGACAAGCGGTGGCCGTGCCGGCTGTCGCTGCGGCCGATGTACGATCCGGAGATGGCGCAGATCAAGGCCTGACCCGCGCGACCTGGCAGCGGGCTCTCATGATCCTGCGCATCCTGCACGCAGACCGCCGACGACGAGCCTGACCCACCATGGGTGACCCCCACTACCGTGCGTGGT
>JADJJK010000042.1 GCA_016706545.1 Myxococcales bacterium | reverse complement strand
CGACGCCTGGTGCGAGATCCCCCGGTCAGAAACACCGCAATATCTCGATCTTCGCAACAACGGCGAGCTGGCCTCTGGGTTGCCCCCGGAGCTTCTTGAATCAACCGATGCTCAGGCCATCCTCGCTGCCTACCGGCGGTATCGGGAGGCAGGACGACGCAAGACGCTGCGACCGCTCAACGAGGCCAAGCTGGTGGTGGTCGGTAACGAAGCCGTCGGCAAGACCTCGCTCATCCGCTACCTCGTCCATGGTCAGCCGCGGGATCCAGATGAACGGAAGACGCCGGGCACGGCGATCCACGAGAAGATCGAGGTCAGCACTTGGTCGCCACACCAGTCGCAGGTGCGCCTGAACGTCTGGGACTTCGGCGGCCAGGAGATCATGCGTGGGACGTTCCGCTTCTTCCTGACCGAGCGCAGCCTGTACCTGCTCGTGCTCGAAGATCGCCGCGAGGACGACCGCTCCATCTACGAGTGGCTCGAGATCATCGCCCAGCGCGGCGGCGACTCGCCGGTGATCGTGGTTATCAACAAGAGCGACCATGATGTGCCTCAGCGGCAGATCGATGAGGTCATGCTGTGCCGCACCCATCCGGCGATCGCCGGCTTTCGCGCGTACGAGCTGCAACGCCGGCGACACCGCGGCCCACAGCATCGCGGCGCTGCGCACCCAGATCGCTGCGACGATCAGCGACTCGGAGCGGCTCAAGCACGTGCGCGATCCGATCCCGCTGTCCTGGCTTCGCATCAAGGAAGCCATCGCCGAGCAGGCGCGGCAGCGCTCGGTGTTGCCCGTTCAGGACTTCGTCCTTCCGTGTAGAGCACCGTCCAACGTAGAACTATCTCGTTACCCTTAACGAGCAGAGTGCGCTGCTCGTCCTCTTTGCACGACCTGGTGTCGTGGTGGCCCATGGGGCTTGCGTGGACGAGGCGACGGGCCGCCCAACGAGAGATCACCGTCCTTGATCCCAACTGGCTGACCGGAGCCATCTACGCTCTCGTCAACAGCCCGAGGGTGCGCGACCAGGGCGGCGAGCTACGCCAAGACCAGCTCACTGAACTGCTCAATCCGGCGCGCTACCCGGCGCGGTGGCACGAGCTCATCCTCAGCATGATGCAAGAGCCCGCCTTGGGCCTGTGCTTGCCGATCGCTGGCTCCAACCCGCTGCGCTACCTGCTGCCCGACGCCTTGCCCGTCAAGGAGCCGGACTACGGCGTGTGGCCTGTCAACGCGCTGCGCTTTCGTTACCAGTACTGGTTGCCGACTGGGTTCATCCCGCGCTTCATCGCGCAGGGCCACTACAACCTGACCAACCCAAGCGTACATGGTGGCGTACCGGGGTCGTGCTCGGCGCCGAGGGCTGCAGCATCCTGGTGCGTGGCGACGCTGCTACCAACTGCGTCGAAATCTTGGTCGCCGGCAAGACCGGCCAGCGCGCCGCCCTGAGCATCGTGCGCAACCACTTCGACGCCGTGCATCGCCACTACGCCAAGCTCAAGGTTGAGGAACGAGTCCCGCTGCCCGATCAGCCCGACGTGGACGTTGGCTATGAGCACTTGGCCATGCTCGAGCGAGAGGAGGGGCTCGAATACACGTACCGCCCCGAGAACGCGCTCCGCAAATACTCTGTGCGCGAGCTTCTCGAAGGCGTGCGCGACGACGGATCTCACCGTCATCGTCGCCGCGACGCTGGTACCGCTGCTTTTGCGCCCAACGACATCGAGGACTCGGACGTCGGCGAGCCGGCCTCGCGGCGCCATCGTCGCCCCGACAGCCGCTACCGGGGCAGGGTCGACTTCGGTATCCTCACCATTCGCGAAGACGAGAACGCCGCCGTGCTGCGCCGGTTCGACAAGGTCGCCACGGACGAGCAGCAACGCCGCTACCGGATCCGCAGCTTGAAGCTCCCCGGCGGCGGCGCCTACACGCTCGCCGTGCTCCGCTGCCTGGAGCAAGGGAACGCCGACGCCCAGGCGGCGGCCAGCGCGATGATCGAAGATCTGGCGCCTCGCTTCTTGCTCGTGGTCGGCATCGCCGGCGGTGTGCCGGCGAACGAGTTCTCGCTCGGCGACGTCGTGGTCTCCAGCCGCATCGCGGACTTCTCGGTAGAGGCAGTCATCCGAGGAAAGAAGCGTGAGTACGCGCTAGGTGGTGGGCCGCTCCACCCGGACGCGGCGAAGCTGGCCGCCGACCTCAGCGCCATGATCGTTGATGACGAGCTTACGGGCTGGAACTCCCCCGAAGCGATCACACGAGAACGACCATCCGTCGATCTCTCGGACGATCGTTTCTATGGAACCGATGACTGGCAGAAGTCCGTGCGCGACAAGCTCGAACGCCACTTTGCCGGCAAGCCGCCGCGCCCACCGCTCGCCGTCACCGGCGCCGTCGCCTCCAGCGACCGGCTGATCAAAGACGATGAGACCCTGGCCGTCTGGCTGAAGATCTCGCGCCAAGTCGTGGCCGTAGAGATGGAATCCGCCGGCATCTACAAGGCCACCCACGGCCGCAGCGTCTCCTTCCTCGCCATCCGCGGCATCAGCGACATCGTCGGCTTCAAGCGCCACCCCGACTGGACCACGTACGCTTGCGAAACCGCCGCCGCCTTCGCCAAGGCATTCCTCCTCACCTGCCCGATCGAGCCGATCGTGAAACCGTGACGTTTTGAGATCTGTTGACGGTGTGCTCAACGCGTCCCAAAGTGCGCGCGCGACGGGGCAGGAAGGCGCCGCGCCTGCGCGCGGTCGTGGGAGTTCAGTGCGCGACTCGCTCGACTTCGTCGGCGAAGCCTGGAAGCTCGTCGACCTCGACGAAGCGGACGTCGTGGTCGCTGAGCAAGCGATGAACACGCTGGCGAAGTTGCTGGTCATCGATGTCGGCGACGATGACCAGCTTGCTCTTGGTGCCTTGAGGATTGGGGTGCTTCGCGAGCAGCAAGCCCTTCGAGCCGAGGTCGCTCGCTTCTTCGAGCGCATTCTCCTCACGACCGGAGAGTCCCACGGACTTCACCAGGTTCCGTGCGCCGTTCAGGAACGCGAAGTCAGCGGTAAACGGCTCATCCAAGATCGGTACGCTGACCTCCGGACGCCGCTGAATGGGGACGTTCCGGCGGACGAGCTGTCTACGATCGGGGAGAGATCCGGCTTGGGCGTTCGGCGCTCGCGCCGCGCGATCTCGGGGTCCTCGACCAAGCGAGAGAACAGCGCCAGCACTTCGCCATCGAGGCCCTTCACGACCATCGGACGAGGCGGCGAGATCTGGAGCTTTCCGGACTCTGCGGCACCGAACGCAGCTAGCGCCTCGGCCGTGGGCTCGATCTCCTTGAGCCGCTCGGCAAAGCCGTCCTTGACGAGCGTCAGGCGGGTGTTGTCGAAGGCCTCGGCTCCAAATCGACGCTTCACGTACTCGTTCCGGTCGGCCATTTTCACGCGCATCCCAAGCCCTGGCGCGCCAACGATCACACCGACGTTCACGGCCTCGCCTCGCTCGATGTCAGGGCAGAAGCGCACCAGGCTGTAAAATCCGGGATGGTTCATGAGTCACTCGTCAGGGGCTGACCCGGGCGGGGGGGGGGGGGGGGGCGGGGCCACGGAACCATACTCCATCGTCGGTGTGCGGCGCAGCGCGGATCACGCCGCAGGTCGTGGCCAGCGCTGTACTCGATCGTAGTGAACCTACCGCCTCCTCGTCAGGTCGATGACAAAACTCGAGCGAATCTTCGTCGGAGCCTTCGTTGGCTAGTGGAGATCAAGCTCCGGGGCCGAGCCGTGGCGCACAACCCGGCGGGCAGCTCGCGTAAGCGACGCCGAAACGACCGACGGCCGGAGAGGGTGTCCCTCCAACCGGCCGTCATCGAGGAGCTGCTTCGAGCGGGATATGGGATTCGAACCCACGACGTTCAGCTTGGGAAGCTGACACTCTACCACTGAGTTAATCCCGCAGCGGTTGGCCAACGATACCGGAAAGTTGACCGAGGTCAAGGTGTGGGCGGCGGGGTTGTGTACGCGGGCGGCAGGAAGGCGTGTGACTCCTGCGGGTTGCGGGGAGGGGCGGAAAGCGCCGGCTCCTGCCGGATCAGTTGCGGCTGCTGCCGGGTCAGCTGCTGCTGCTGCCGCTGCGGCGGCGGCGAAACAGGAGGGCGAGGAGCACCAGCAGGCTGGCGCTGGCGCTGCCGGCGGCAGAGCTGCAACCGCAGGTGCGGGGTTTGCGCAAGAGGGGGGCCAAGGGGGCCTTGTTGGAGGCGAGGACGCCCACCATGTTCACGTCCGCGGTGACGTGCTCGGCGAGGTTGAGCTTGCCGCGCGGAGCAAAGGCGAGGTTTGTGGCCGCGGTGGGCGCGCCTGCGTTGGGCGCCACGATCTGCTGGTCACTTGGCGGGCCGCCCCAGCGACCGCGCTGGGGCGCCGCGCACGCGACCTGGCCGGTCCATGGGTGCAAGATGGCGTAGCGGGCCTGGAAATTGTTGGAGGATTCAGGCTCGAGCGCCATGGACATGGTGCCATCGGGCGCCGGGGTGCCACGACCGCCGGCCAGCGGCTGCACGGCGCGGAACACGAGGTCCTCGGTGGTGTCCTTGCCATAGCGGGCGTGCAGGCGCGTGAGGGTGAGCGAGTACGCATCGGCGTCGCGGTAGGTCTGCTCGATGACGTCCGCGCCGAGGGTGGCGAGGTCCTCCGGGGTAAGGGTGGGCCCTGGGCACGGATCGCAGGTGCTGGAGTCCCAGGCGTATTCGGTCACGACCGCGCGAGGGGTATGGCGCAAGGTCTCATCAAACAACGCCGCGTAGAACTCGGCGAAGCGGGAGCGCACCGAGTCCCGCACCGTGATGTTGGTGGGGATGGTGGTGTTGGGGTAGTTGGCCACCTCGTATCGCTGGGGCGCGAGGATGTTCACGATCAAGTCCTGCGTGCCCGGGGAGGAGGCCAGGCCCAGGCGGATGGGCAGCATGAACTCGGGGCTGTCATAGTGAAATCGCAGCGGGGACAGCGTGGCCATGCCACCTTCGAACTTCACCTTCTTGGGATCCACCTTGGCCACGAAGAACTTGGTTCCGTTCTCCACGTACGGGCGCAGGAGCGGCTCCACGCCCTTGGGGATCTGGTAGCGGTTGTCGCGCAGCCAGCGCTCGAGACCGGTGGAGTCCTTGGCCGAGAGCACGACGATGTCGTACTCGCCGACAGAGAACTGGGCCTCGATGGTGACCTGATAGTCGTCGTCGCTGGCGCGGTCCGAGGTGGCCTCAATGGACATGACCTCGTTGCCGCTGCTGAACACGAGGTCTTCATACTGCTCGGGGGCACACGGATCTTGCTCCCAGTACTCCACCAGGCGCGGGGCGCCGAGCTGATCGACCTTGGCGAACAGCTCGCGGGGGAGGGTCTTGACCTGCTCCTCCTTGATGACCACCGGCACAGGCACCACCAGGGCGAAGTTCGCTGGGGGGCCCTGGTAGTTGTTCTGCATGGACAGGATCGTGGTGGTGCTCTGGCGCATGAGCACCACCTGGGTGGCGTTGTTGAACAGGTCCGAGGTCGCGCCGCCCACATAGAAGCCGCAGAACGCCTGCGCCGAGGCGGCCCCGAAGCACAGGATCAGCGCGATGGGCGCGATCGTGGTCAGCAGCTTGGTGAATCTTGCCATCGTTTGCATGAGCTCTCCTCGCGGTTTCTCTGTCAACGCAGCGCGCTCACGAGCCTTGCACAGGACGCGCTGGCAGGGGCTCACACCATGCACGATCGCCTCTCACTCCCTGTCCCGGTGGTTGTGGGAATCCGCAGACCTTGGTCGCACCGCCCACAGGTAGGGAGTGCGATACTGGTGACGGGTACCCTCCAAGGAGCTGACGATGACTCGACGACGCACGGTGGTTGCGATGATGTTGCTGATCTTTGCCGTTGCGGCCTGCAAGAAAGAAGGCGGCGCTGCCGGCGCGCCGGGCGCGAGCTCGCTCTCGAAGTATCCGGGCACGGAGGAAGGGGCGAAGCAGCTCTTGACCGAGATCCGTGGCAGCGACGCCAAGGCGATGACGCTGGCGCTGCGGCCGACCAGCGCCGACTACAAGGCGGTGTTCACGGACGACGTGGCCGGCAAGCTCGAGGAGGCCTACGCCAAGCTCTGGAGCGATCCCAACGCGGTGATCGGCGCAGACCCGGCCAACACGGAGCTCGCGCTGTGGAAGGCTACCTCCGAGGAGCTGCAGCAGTGGACAGGGGAGGCGTCTGCCAACTTCCCGGGCGGGTACAAGCGGGTGGCGGCCAAGCTCAAGCCTGGCCTGGTGGTGTATCGCTGGAAGTACGTCAAGCCGGGCGAGACCGCTGGCATGGCGTATGACGGGCTCATCCACGTCAACGGGCGCTGGTCCTGGTATCCCAAGCCGTGGCGGATGATGGGCGGCGACGGCGGCGAGTGAGCAGCGCCCCCGGTGCGCTACTCGGTCTGGGCGCCGAGTGTGACCGCGCGCGCGTTCGCGCAGTGATCTCAGGCACTCGTTGTCGACGGAGCCGAGGCGTGGCCTCAGGTTTCCATCGGGCAGGCCGGTAACCGCGGAGACTGCGCGGCCAGGTGGTGGCATGGCGGCTGCACTTGCGCGCGCCTCGTGCCCGCAAGCTCGTCGAGTGCCAATGACGTCCATCACAGTCGAGGACGGGCGCGAACCCGTGGCCTGGGTCCCCGCGCGGCCGGCGCGCAGCGGCGCGCTGCGCAGGGCGTGCTCCTTGGGTGGTGCGTTGCGGGGGTGTTTGTGGCGACGCTGGTGTTCTGTTGCTGGAAGGAGCCCGTCCTTCACGATGGCTGGAATCACTACTTCGATTTGCAGCGCAGGGGCCTGTCGTGGAGCGACGTGATAGCGCGCGCCTGGCATGCCTATCACCATGGCAATCCGCGGCTGGGACAGATGGTGTTGTACCCGCTGTATGAGATCCGGCTGCATGTCTGGCTGACTCCGAGCGTGATCGTCGCGACGATCTTGGCGAGTTGCTATCTCGTGCAGGGGCGCTGGCCGAGTCTCCGAGATGGTCGTGACTGGACCCTGGTGGGGCTGGTGACGGCGCTTTTGCTGGTGATGGTCTTCAATATTGGTCCGATGCTGTTCTATCGGCCGTATGTCAGCAACTACGTCTATGGCTTCAGCTTGTACCTGGCGCTGCTGGTGCCGTATCGCAAGAGCTGGCGCCGCGAGGACTCGCCGTCGCCGGTCACGAAGTGGCGTGCTGCTGGCGCCGCCGGGGCGCTGGCGCTGCTGGGCGCTGTGGCCGGCCTCACCAACGAGCACACCGGTCCGGCGGTGATCGTGGGCCTTGGCGTGTACTGCGTGGCACGGCTGCGCCGCGGACGGCGGCTCGAGCCGTGGATGGTTGCAGGCTGGCTGGGGGTCGTCATCGGGTATGCGGCGCTGTACCTGGCGCCTGGGCAGATGGTTCGCTACGAGGGGGCTGGCCAGGTGCCCGCGCTGCAGGTCATCGCGGCGCGCGGCGCCTGGGCCAACCTCGGCGTGCTGGCCCTTGGGCTCTTGCCGGCCGGGGTCGCGCTGCCGCTGTTCGCGATCTCTCGCCGCGCACCCGTGGGGCCGCGCTGCGAGCTGGTGCTGTGGTTCGCGGCGGTCTCGCTGATGATGTCCGGGCTGCTGCTGGCCTCGCCGAAGCTGGGCCTTCGCCTGTACTGGGCGTCGACGCTGCTCCTGGTGGTGGCGGTGGCCACCTGGTTCTCTCCGCGGCTCCTGACGGCGCGCGCCCTGCGTTCGACCGCAGCGAGCACGGCGTGCCTGATCTTGCTGCACTGCCTGAAGCTGGTGACCGTGTATCATCACCGGGCGGGGGAGTTTGCGCACAGGATGGAGCGGCTGCGATCCGCGCACGCTGGCGACGCGCTGAGGTTGCCGTGCTACACGCCCCGATCTGGGCGCTGGACGGTGGCTGATGATCTGCCGAACGTACGCACGCGGGATCGCTGGCTGACAGGCTATGGCCTGCGCGAAGTCCGGCCCACGGGCGAGGACTGCCGGGGCAGGTAAGCGGCGAAGAGGGGGAGCTCGGAGCTGCATGGTTCTACCCGCGATAGGTCGCGGCCTCCAGGATGGCGCCCTCATCGATGTCCTGCAGCTCGCACAGATCTGCGATGGTGCGGGCCACCTTGATGATGCGGTCGATGGCGCGGCCGGTGAGCGAGCGGTTGGCCTTGGTGAGAGATTCAAGGGCGGCCTCTGCCTGCGCGTCCAGCTTGCAGGTGGCCCGCAGCGCTGCGTGGCTCATCTCCGCGTTGGTTCGAACGCCCCATGGCGCCAGGCGCGCGCACTGGCGCTCTCGGGCCCGCGTCACCCGCGCTTGCACGGCGGTGGAGGGCTCCCCTGCGCTGGCGCTGCGCATGTCCGTGAGCGGCACTGGCCGGACGAAGATCTGCAGATCGATGCGGTCCAGCAGCGGGCCGCTCATGCGCGAGCGATAGCGCTCGATGGCGCCCACGCTGCACGTGCATTCGCGCATGCCCGAGTTGAGCCAGCCGCAGGGGCAGGGGTTTGCAGACGCCACCAGCAGGAAGGACGCGGGGAAGCGGATGGTGCCCTGCACCCGGCCAATGGTGACGACGCGGTCTTCCAGCGGCTGGCGCAGCGCCTCCACCGCCGAGCGCGAGAACTCCGGGAGCTCATCGAGGAACAAGACGCCGTTGTGGGCCAGCGAGATGTCTCCTGGCCGCGGCTGGGAGCCTCCGCCGATGAGCGCGGCGGTGCTCACGGTGTGATGCGGCGAGCGATACGGCCGCTCATCGACGAGGCCGGCGTCTGCCATGCCGGCGGCGGAGTACACCTTGGTGGTCTCGAGCACCTCGTCGTGGGTCATCGGCGGCAAGATGGAGGGGATGCGCTTGGACAGCATGGTCTTGCCGTTGCCTGGCGGGCCGTGCAAGAGGACGTTGTGGGCGCCTGCGACGGCGATCTCGATGGCGGCGCGGGCGATGGCCTGGCCGCGGACCTCTGCCATGTCCTCGATGAGACGGCGCGGGCGGCGGGGGGATCTGTCAGCGGGCTGGGGGAGGCTTGTGCGACCCGCGAGGGCGTCGATGACTTCGGAGAGGTGGCTGGCGCAGTAGACCTCGATGCCATCGACGACGGAGGCTTCATGGGCGTTGACGGCGGGGACCAGGACGCCGCGACAGCCGCGGGCCTTGGCCAGGAGGGCGGCGGCGAGGGTGCCGCGGACGGTGCGGACGGCGCCGTCGAGGCCGAGCTCGCCGAGGATGATGAGATCGGTGGCAGGGGCGAGCGGATAGATGCCATCCGCGGCGAGGACGCCGATGACGATGGCCAGATCGAAGGCGGCGCCTGGCTTGCGCAGGTCCGCGGGAGCGAGGTTGACGGTGATCTTGCGCAAGGGCAGGTCATGTCCCAGCCCCTGCAAGGCGGCGCGAACGCGGACGCCGCCCTCTTTGACGGACTGCGCGGCGAGGCCGACGACGTTGTAGGAGGGCAAGCCCTGGGCGATATCCACCTCGACGTCCACAGGAACGGCGTCGACGCCGATGAGAGTGCAGGACAAGGTGGAGGTGATCACGCCCGAGTGCCAAGCAAGGCCTATGCCGGGGCTCCGCGTCGCTGCTTCCAGTCACTTGCGGCCGAAACCGAGCGCTGTGTCCGGCGGAATCCGGCCAGCGCGTCCGGCAGCCGGACGAGTGCCGGACACGTAGTGGATGCGCGGCGGACGGATGCGCAGCGACGTGGGCCACATCCGGGGGCCCAAGCGTGCGGTCACAGCTGCGCGTCCGCCGACGGCTCGCGATGCATGTACTGCCGCTCCTGGCGGCTTGCCCATCGATCAACCCTTGCTCGCCGAGCCCCGATCGCTGGGCCCTGATGTAGACGCTGCAGGTCGCGACGATGCCGCGCAGGACGCAGGCGCGGTGGGCGCCCTCGGTGCTGCCGGCGAGACCCGGGCAAGATTTCCGCGGGTTGTCGAGTCCACCAACACCACTGGGATCCTCCTGGACACCCTCGAGGCTGGGCGGTGTCATCCCGTTGTCGCTGATGGGTCACGTCGCTGGCGCAGCCCCACGCGGGTGAAGGTCGCCACTTCGTCGCGCCTCGCCAATAAGCCGCGGCGCATGCCGCGTCTTCACAGACACTTAGAGGCAATGTGCGTACATATAGGCTCAGCATCCACCTACGCACGCGTCCTAAGAAATCTTCCAAGAAAGTCGTTGCTCGTAGCGCGGCGACCGTTCTATGACTGCCTGAACGAGGAGAGGGCATGGGGGATACCTGCGCACTGCGTATTTTCGTCTTAACTCTCGGTTTGTGCCTGACGGCATGCTCCGTAGATGCAGTTCAGTTCTCCGCCGGTCCGCCACCACCGCTCGAGAACTGCGCGGTGATGGGCGACGAAGATGGAAACGGCCTAGCTGACTGTGCCGATGTCGCTTGCGTCGCTGACAGCACGTGCATAGCTATGTGTGGAAATGGGGCTGTCGATAGTGGTGAGAGTTGTGACGATGGCGCCATCTCATTTGGAGATGGGTGTGATGCCACGTGCACTCCGAGCGCTGCTTTCTATGTGAAGGCCGCGAATACCGGCCCTTCTGACAACTTCGGTCACAGTCTAGCATTGTCCGCTGACGCATTGACGCTGTCCGTCGGTGCAATTCAGGAAGATAGCGGCTCAGCAATTGATATGGCTGACGATTCCTTGGATGAGGCCGGAGCTGCCTATGTCTACAGTCGCACCGCACCGAACCAATGGACCCACGAAGCCTACGTTAAACCAAGCAACCCCGGATTCGCCGACGTCTTTGGCTGGAACGTCTCCCTTTCAGGCGACGGCCGCACGCTGGTTGCCACCGCTCCAGGCGAAGCGAGCAACTCGTCAGGCGTTAACGGTTCGCCTCTTGATAACTCGCTCCCCTCTGCCGGAGCAGCGTATGTATTTCTGCGAACGCCAACGGGATGGCTGCAGAATTCGTATATTAAGGCATCAAATCCTGATGCGGATGACCAATTCGGTCACTCCGCAGCGCTATCGGGCGACGGGCAGACTCTTGTCATCGGCGCGCACCGCGAGGATAGCTCCGCCCGCCTCATTGATGGGGACCAGGCCGACAACGCCGCATCTAGCGCAGGGGCTGCGTATGTGTTCTATCGAAGCGGCAGCTCTTGGATCCAGCAAGCCTACTTGAAGGCGCCAAATGCAGACCCAAATGACCAATTTGGACGCAACGTGGCAGTGTCATTCGATGGTAGTTTAGTTGCCATTGCGGCTCCGCTCGAAGCAAGTTCGTCACAGGGTGTCAGCGCTACTGCATCTCTCGATAACACAGCGTCTGGCGCCGGAGCCGTTCATCTATTTAGACGTACTGGCACTGCATGGAGCTATTATGCCTACGTGAAAGCAAGCAATACATCTGCCAGTGATCTGTTTGGGTCCTGTGTCGCGCTGTCACCTTCTGGAAATTTGCTCATCGTTGGAGCACCAAATGAGGACAGCTCCTCTCGCGGTGTCAACGGACTCCAGTTCGATGACCTCTCAGTAAACTCGGGCGCCGCCTACACGTTCCGCCGCGCAGGAGACTCCTGGTCGCAGATAGCTTTTGTAAAGAGCTTCAATTCGGACCCCGGAGACTCTTTCGGGTCAAGCTGTGCAGTTGGCGACGCGCATTTTGCCGTAGGCGCTCCCGGCGAGAGCAGCTCAACGACGGGGCTGAGTAGCTTGAGCGCAGATAATCCAGCGGCGAACGCTGGCGCCGTGTGTGTGTTTAGTGCCTCGCCGACCGTCGTGGGCACGGCAAGCTTATGTAAAATCTCAAACACTGAAGCGCAAGACATATTCGGCGCACGAGCCGTCGCGCTCTCGCAACGGCGCATGGGTCGGCGCACCATCTACGGGTGAAGATAGTCAGTCTACGCAGGTTGGTCCTGTCTCCGTTGACAACGCCGCATCTAACGCCGGCGCGATCTATCTCTATCACTAGATCAATTCGAACCGCAGCGCTGCGCGTCCGCGCGATCTGCAATTGTCTATTATTGCTCTGGCGTAGAAGCTGTTTCAATACATGCAACAGAGAGAGGTGCGTATGAAATCAAGGTGGATGTTGTCTTTGTGGTTTGCTCTTCTGTTTTCGTGCTCCCGGCCTGAGAGGAAGCATGAAGTTACATTTGATATGGAAGCGGCGGCTTGGCGGTTGCAGCAGGTGTTGCCACAATCGCCACCTCGTATAACGGGAGCAGGAGACATTTCAACACAGGCTGTCGTGGCTGGTGTGATGACAGTCTACGATTTGGACTCAGATGAGACAGCGGAGTTCTCATGGTCCGTAGATGTCGATCCGGAGACTCTGGAGATTGAGTCGAACCGAAACGTGATTCTCGCACCCGGCGCTTATCGATTCACTCTGGTGCTCAGTGTTGGAACGGCGCAGCAGTATGTTGGTACTGTAGATGCGGAAATTGGAGATGGCGAAAATGCCCTGCAGATGACCATCCGGCCAGTTATTGGCGCAACTGACATCACAGCAGAAGTCGCTTCTCGTTTAGGCGAGTTTAGGCTTCAATACGCCCCCAGTGATTTCGACGACATTGCAGATCCGCGGATCGGAGTGTCGATCGACGACGGCCTCGAGACGATCTATCAGGTGAGCCGCGCGACAGGGAGGACCAGCGCCTATATCGGAATCCCTTCTGGTGCTCACGTTGTCGCGTTGCGCCTCTATGACGGATCGTTGCAGATTGGCAGGTCGATCGCAACACAGGAGAATGTCGTGATCTCGCCTGGAGAGCCACTGCAGATGGATCTTGTCGCTCTTGCCGGAGAGACATCAGTCTCATTCTCCCGGGCTGGTGGAGCTGCAGCCTTTTCCGTTAGCTTGCCGGATGATGTCATTGCTGAGAGTGGTGGCATCAGCGACTTGGAGGTCATGGCTTCGGTTGTGGGGCCAACGAACGCATTTCAAGAGCAGGTGGTCACCATTGCAGAGAGCTCGAGTGGGGATTTTTTAGGGGACGTAGTGTTTGCAAATATGCAGTATGGGCCAGTGACGGTGACACTCACGTTTGCGGATGTGTCAGAGGGCCCGCGGGAGCTTCTTGGCTCCTGCGTCCAACAAATCGTGCTTGGAGCTCCAGCGGCAACGCAGGCGTGCCCAATCGAGCTGCGGCGGAGAGCAGTAATTGGAGGGCGTTTGCTGGGTACAGTTGGGTTCAACGTCTTCAGTGCAAACGGTGCTCCGCTGTCAGGTGCGGTGGTGACCGCAAATGGAACTGTGCTGGGTGTAACGAACACGGGATTTGGAGCACGTGGCTATCTAAGGGCTCATTTGGTGCCAGGGGTGTACTCTGTGGTTGCGAGCGCAAATGGAGAGTCCGTTAGCGCTTCCGTCGCAGTCTTGCCGTTGGGTATCAACAATGTTGACTTAGCGATGCCCGCGGCACCGCCCACGAGCGTCACGATGTCTTTCGTTGATGCCGCTACGAGTCAGCCGGTCACAGCCACCCTCAGTGTAAACATCGTCGGCCGCGGTGCTCAGTACGTACGCGATAGTAACGGGCAGCCTCGGACATCATTTACAGTGACGAACGGTACGCTGGCCGTGCAGCTTGCAAGCGCCGCGGCTCCGTCACCTGTCAATCCTGTGGAGCTTGTCTTTGTCGTTGATGGAGAAGGGATTGCAGGCACGAGCGTGACGCGAAGTATCACTTCGACTGCTGCAACAACCCTTTCGACCAGAGTTATCAACGAGGCAGCGCCTCCCGCTGGTGTGAGCCTCGTAAGTGATTCGTCTTCGGCCGCTGGGGCAAACGGCGCAGTGCTGGCCACGGTTTCTGTGAATACGCCGCCGGATGCCACGACGGGGGCGGCTGCGACTGTGGTCATTCCAGCAGGGACAGTCGTTACAGACGCGAGCGGGCAACTGCTGACTGGCGTGTTAACTACAGAGCTTGCGTACTATAGTCCACGAAGCGAGGACGCTCTGCTGGCTTTTCCTGGAGGGCTAGATGTGACGGTCAACGGCGCTCCGGGCGGAGATACCTCTGGTGGTTTTGCATCGGCTGGAATGGTGTCTGTGGAGATTCACGATACGGCGGGGCGATCTGCAAAAAACTTCAGTGGAGAGGGCCTGGAGATTTCGATCAGCATTCCTCCCGGTATGCGCCATCCCGTCACAGGAGCACCGATCACGAACGGATCGATGATCCCGGTCTGGAGCAATGATTCGAACACTGGTGAGTGGACCTACGAAGGCGAAGCGCCGGCAGTCATCTCGTCATCGTTTTCTGGGGGGCAACAGGTTACAGCTACCTTCCGTGCTAAGCATCTGTCGCTATGGAATCTTGATTGGTTTTTTAATCAATGCTTTTTGAGCCGGCAGATTCTTCTTGTCGACGATTTTTTGAATCCGATCCCCAGCAATGTGGCAGCAACGCTGCGCTTTCGCATTGCAATTACTGTTAATGGAGTTGTCAATGGTTACGTGAGCAACGGTACAGCAAACTCGAACGGCGGGGGATTCAATGTTTTGCAGTTTTACAATGCACCACGCGTGAATGTGGTTAATATAGTAACATACAACTCCATGGGTGCATTTCTTGCCACTCAGGGGTTTAATGTCAATGCTGGAAATTCGCTGTGTGACGGAACGGGTACGTTGTATCTTGTACTGCCATTGTAGTTGTTTATCGCGGCAGAACCCGACCGGAGGCTGTTTTGCGAGGCGGGCACGCACCAGCCACGCTGCGTGGGCTCGCGTACGGAGTGTGCGCACGCTGAGGCCTGTCATATGAGCGCCATCTGCGTTCATAGACACTAAGTGAGGGGCATTGTCGCTAGGGCTGGCCGAGCTTGCCGGCGCTGACGCGATGGGTCAGGCGCTCGGCGGCGCGCAAGATCGCGTCGAGGTCGGCGTCGGTGTCGCGATCGGCGCTCCAGATGCGCGCGGCGAAGGTGACCTTGCCGTCGTGGTGCAGCGCCAGCATGACCGGGGTGTCTCCGGGCTCGCGCGGCAGCTCGGAGGTCCGCGGCGCGGTGAAGCGATGCGTGTGCAGCGCCCGTCCGAAGGCGTCGAGCTCGGCGGTCGGCAACGTCCCCGCGAAGGACGCGGTCTTCGCGGCCTGGCGCTGGGTCACCTCGACAGCGCCGTTGCCACGCACGGTGAGCGTGAGCTCGCCGTCTTGCCAGTGCTGGGTGCCGGTGCGGATGATGATCTCGAGCGCGGGATCGGCGCTGACCTGCAGGAGCTGGTGGTTCGGTTCGTGGTGCATGTCGATTGGCTCCTGTGGCGGATGGCTTGGCCCGCTGGTCCCGCTCGGTCCGCTGGTCCCGGTCGGCCCGGTCGGCCCGGTCGGTCCGCTGGTCCCGCTCGGTCGGCTGGTCCCGCTCGGTCCGCAGGATGGGCCTGCCGCGGTGGCGCCGAGCGCGACCACGAGCGCCGTCGCGATGAACTTGAGGGAGGTCACTTCTTGGAGACCGTGAAGGCGCGCCCGGACGCGCCGCCGATGTGGCCGGCGATGGTCTGGGCGTGCCGGAGCTTGACCTCTGCCTTGTCTTTCCCTTCGGTGACGTAGTCGCCCAGGAGCGAGTTGTCGGTGTGGACGCCTGGCGACTTGGCGGTGGCGCGGTCCGGCGCCTTGGCGTCGATGTACTCGTCCTTGAGGCCAAGCTGGTGGCCCAGCTCGTGGGCGCACACGATGCCCGGCCAGCCGACGAACCACTTTCGGCGATTGCCGCTGCTGTTGGCGCTGCCACCAGGGTGGACCTTGATGGCGTAGTGCTCGCCGCTCTCGACGAACGCGACCGCGCAGCGGAGCAGGAACTGCTTCTCGTTGGCGTTGTCGGTGAGGATGAACTTGCTGTCGTAGTACGAGCGAAACGCGTCGCTGGCGCGCGCGCCGACATCGAGGAGATCGTCCTTGCTCACCCCGGCCTGGGGCTCGAGCTTGGCCTTGATCTTGAGCTGGACCTCGGTGTCGGTGAACACGACCTCGTACGCCGACATCCAGCCAAACGGCGGATCGGAGATGTTGTTGGCGACCTGGGTGGGCGGCTTGGCCTGCAGCTCTCGGAGCCGGTCCGCGCCTCCGAGGCCGGAGATCGGACCGCCGGCCTGCGGGCCCTTGGCCGAGATCGCCGCTGCTGCTGGGTGGCCGGCGAGCCCCATCGCGGAGAGCAGCTCGGGGCTCATGTCCCAGTCTCCGGCGCGTTGCGCGCCGGTGGGGCCAGCGGCGCCCGCCGGCGCGTCGCCCGGCGCTGGCTCGGCCGCGCGCGCCTGCACCGCGGTCTGCTTGCCAGGCGCCGACTGCGAAGCGGGGCCAGCGCGCACCGCGCCAGCGTCTGTCGTCTGGCGCTCTGGTTCCTCTCTCACGATCGCTCCTGGAGTTCGGGCCGGCTTTGTCCAGGGTCACCCGCCGCGAGCCGCGGAGTCAACCTCGATTCAACCTCGATCCAACCTCGATCCAGGGGCATCGCATGCGCTGGCGAGGAGGTCTCAACGGCTGCCAGCCGGTGGCAAGAGGTCGCTCTCGCTGAGGGTGTACGGAATCCGGGGGTAGGTGAAGTTGGACTCCTGGTTCTCGCGGCGCCGGAGCTGGAGGAACTGGCGTCGCTCTTCGTCGTCGGCCAAGGTCAGGCGCGAGCCATCCAGGAAGCGGGCGTGCTCGTCGGAGAACCGCAGGAAGGTCCTGGACGTGCGAAAGGTGATGCCGAGCCATGGGTTGTCGACCGGCGACGCGGCGGGCGACAGCACGATCCTGTGCTTGAACCGGCGATTGGTATCGACCGAGAACACGACCACGTGATTGTGAAGGAGGGGAACCGCAGCGGCGCGCTCGCCAGGCGCCTTCTCCTCGACGAGCAGCGTCCTGAACGAGCCTGGGAGATCCGGGCGCTGGTAGCAGGAGAACACCGCGATGGCCGAGCCCTCTTCGAGATCGAGCGCCTGGTCTGAGTGAGCGCCCATGGTGGTGTACTCGCGGGTGTACGTCTCGATGAGCGCGTTGTTGAAGGCGGTCAGAAGAGCGGCTCGCTCTTGAAGCTGTCGGGCGAGCTTGGTGTGCGCGGCGTCGAAGGGCTGGGCGGGAGCGCGGTAGCTGGTGGTGGTGCGGACCAGCGGGATCACGCCTGCTTGGTCGACCAAGGTCAGCACGCCTCCTCGCCTGCCCTTGCCCACGTCCTCGAGCTGCGCGGACGCGGCGAGCTCTTCGAAGAGGGCGTCCTTCGCAGGCAGCGGGTAGACGTGAAAGCCATTCATCATGCCTACAGTCGTGGCGCGGTGTAGTCGCCTTGATTCATGCTGAACCGAAATCGATCGCCGTATTCGATGACGTCCGTGGTCTTGTTCTCCTCCGCGTAGAGCTGGCGTAGATCCTTCATGCCCTCTGGCGTGGGCGGCTCCAGCTTCACGAGGCCGCCGCTGGTCTTGAGGAACGTGTGGCCCTCCTTGTGAACCGCCTCGGCGCTCGAGCAGCGAACCACATACCCCAGGCGGGTCGGCAGTCGCTCGGCGTCGAGCATCGACGACTGGAGCTCGTGCGTGTACAGCCGGTTGGTCGACAGCGGCATGAAGAACACGGAGTCGGGGTACAGCGTGAGCGTGACCTCGTCGGGGAGCCCGGGCGCGGCGCGCTCGCCAGCCTGCTCCTTGCGGCGAAACCGCAGCCTGGTGAGCCCGCTGATTCCATGATGGCCGCGATCGAAGGGGTCATCGGGCAGCGGGCCGAGCTTGTCGAGCTGATCGTAGAACGTGCAGAAGGCCATGATGCCGTTGCCAGGCATGTCCTTCGTCTTGTCCGCGTGCGCGGAGATCTTGGCCTTGGCCTGCTTCTGCGTCGTGGCCGAGCGGGTGTTGTGGTAGCGCTGCGCCAGGACGTGATTGAGCGGGGCCTGGTCTTCGAACACGGCTGCCGCCTCGTGGTTCAGCGCATCGACGAGCTGGCGGTCGTTGGCGCGGAAGTTCTCGGTGGGGCCGGAGAGGTTCGTCGAGCAGCGGAGCAGGCGGAAGTGGAGCTCGTCCCCGGCTTGTTGCACGGGCGTGAGATAGATCCCGGTGCGGTGCGCGGTCCCCGGCTTGGTGGACTCCGTCAGCGTCTGGAACGTGTGCTCGCGGCAGATCTGCTGGTAGGTATCGGCGCTGGCGTCGAAGAAGCGCCGGTAGTACACGCCGAGCCCGCGCACGAGCATCGGCAGGCGCGCGGCCTCCACGACCGGCCAGCGATGGCCGGCCTCCTCGTGCCCGCGCGCGAGCTCGCGCACGACCAGCACCCGCTTGGCCGCGCCGAGCTCGAGCCCCTGGAGCCTGGCGACGTCACCGCCGAGGTACACCGTCTTGCCTGCGAGCTCGGCCAGCCGCGCCGGCAGCTCCGCGGCGGCGATCACCGAGCCGCAGAAGTCCTTGAGCGAGGCTTGGTGCTCCGGCCAAGGAGAGTCGACGACCAGGACGTTCTTGTCCTCGACGATCCGCGCTTCCGTTCGCTGCATACGCCACCCAAGGTACCGCGGGGTTGCTGGCTGCGCACGTCGCGGTCAGGAGCGCAGGAGAGGGCGGGGCGGCGTTGGTGGTCCGCGCCGTGCATTGCAGCGGGGCATGAACCCGAAACTTCGAAGCAACTCCTCGCTACCTGCTGATTCCCGCGGCGCGCCCTGGGCTCGCGTGCTGCCCCTGGTTTGCATGGTGGGGACCGCGCCCCTCGTCGGCTGCGCCAGCGCCGCTGCACCGGAGAGTACGCCGGAGTACGAGCAACCGCAGCGCTGGTCACAAGGCGTGGAGGTCGATGAGGACGTCTCGGGCGATCTGCGGCCGCAGGCGCTGGCGCTGATCGCCGCGCGCGCGGACGGGACCGCGCCAGAGCCGCAAGCCCCGGTGGGGGCGGCGTGGCAAGCGCCGACGACGATCCGGGTGTGGCGACGCGGGCTGGACGGCTCCACCTCTTCTTGCCGGGGGCGCGTGGACGTGTTGCCGCTGGAGCGCTACGTGCGGGGCGTGCTGCCGCATGAGTGGATCCGGAGCTGGCACGGCGAGTCGCTGCGCGCGGGGGCCATCGTGATCCGGACCTACGCCGCGAACTGGGTCACCAGCGGGGGCAAGTACACGTGCGCAGATCTGGACGACACGACCGCCTCCCAGGTCTACAAGGACGAGACCTTCGCGGTGACCGACGCCGCGGTGGAGGCGACGGCGGGGTCGTTCGTGATGAAGAACGGCGCGCCGGTGTTCGCGGAGTACTCGGCGGAGAACGGGCACCCGACGGCGACGGGCGTCTCGGACTCGCTGTGCGCCGGCAAGACGCGCTTTGGGCATGGGCGCGGCGCCTGCCAGTGGGGCAGCCAGCGCTGGGCCAGCCAGAGCGGCAAGGGGCACGCCTGGATCGTCGAGCACTACTACCCGGGCGCGGTGGTGACCAAGGTGGGGGGCGGCGCGCCGGTCATCATCGACAGTAGCCCGGCGGCCAACGACGCGGCGCTGGCCAAGGTGGAGTACGCGGGGACGTGGACCTCCACGTCGGCGACCGCGGGGTACCACGGCACGGAGTACCGCTGGGCGGCGACCGAGCAGAGCACGGCGCCGGCGACGTTCTCCTTCTATCTGGCGAGCGCGGGGACGCGGACGATCGATGCGTGGTGGGTGGCGGGGGCCAACCGCTCGACCGCGGCGACCTTCATCGCCTACGACGCGGCGGGCGCGGAGCTTGGCCGGGTGGCGCGCGACCAGCGGGTGGCTGGCAGCCAGTGGAACCCGCTCGGCACCTATGCGTTCACGGCCGGCTGGAACCGGGTGGTGCTGTCGCGCTGGCAGACGCCTGGCGCGGTGGTGATCGCCGACGCGATCCGGGTGCGTTAGTACCTCTTCGGGAGCCTGGCTGGCAGCCATCTGGGGGGGCCGGAGCTGGCGGCGCGCGGCTATTGGGGCGACGCGATTTCGGTGCGATGCTGGGGCGCGGTTGGCATGCTAGGTTGCAACTCCTTGGATCGCCTGGTGTTCACTGGCTGGGAAGAGAACGGGCGCGGCGCGCTTTCCCTGGGATCTCGCGGGGGTGGCGCCGTGGGCGCGGGCCGGGGCTCGGCGCTGGCGCTCGATCTGATTTCGGAGTGTCCACCGGCGGACGGGGGCAGGGCTCCTTGGATGGAACCGTGCAACCAAGAACCACTCATGTCGCGGGCGCACCGATGGAGCTGACCATGTCCATCTCGGATGCGCGAAGCCAGATGCTGTCCGAGCTGGCGCAGGGGCCAGCTCGGCGCGGCTACGGGATTGCGTACGATCTGCTCGGCAACCGCGCCGAGGCCGAGGAGGCCGTTCAGGAGGCGCTGGTGCGCGCGTGCGAGAACATCTCGGACCTTCGAGATCCGGTGGCGGCGCCGGCCTGGTTTCTGCGGATCGTCACCACGATGTGTCTGCGGACGCTGCGCCGACGAAAGCTGCGCCGGCTGGTGTTTGGTGAGCGTCGGGAAGATCCGGAACGCGAGCTGCCGCCCACGGAGCCGACGCACGTGGCGGCGCTGATGCACGGCACCGAGGCGGCGCCGCCAGACACCGCGCTGGCGGGGAGGCAGGAGCTGTCGGC
This sequence comes from Myxococcales bacterium, assembly GCA_016706545.1. GTDB lineage: Bacteria > Myxococcota_A > Polyangia > Haliangiales > Haliangiaceae > JABFXX01. The sequence continues at coordinate 49,495 of JADJJK010000042.1, read as the reverse complement.
GTTGCTGCGGCGGCTCGATTCGCTCTCGGCGCAGCAGCGCACCGCGCTGGTCTTGCGCTACGGGCACAACCTGGGCGTGCCAGAGATCGCCGAGCTGCTGGGCGTGGAGATGGCGACTGCCAAGACTCATCTCGTGCGTGGCCTGGCCAAGCTGCGAGATCTGATGGAGGAACACCGATGATGTCCCCGTGCGATGGAGTGGCCGAGCGTGTGGCCTGCGGCGAGCCGCTGGCCGAGCTGGCCTCGCATGCCGATGATTGTCCACGCTGTCAGAGCCTTCTGGCGGCGCAGAGCCTGCTCGCTACCGGGGTCGGCCACGCCGGGCGCAGCGTGGAGCCAGCGCGCGGGTTCACGGCGCGCATGACCGTGGTGGCGTCGCAGCGGCTGGTGACGCGGCATCGGCGGCGGGTGGTGGGGTACGCCTCGCTGTCCGCCACGGCGGCGGCGATGCTGACCTTCGCGCTGGTGCGCGAGCCGTCCAGGCCGGCGCCGCAGGCGGTGGCGGAGCCCCAGGACCCAGTCGCCGCCGAGGCCCTGCCGGCCATCGCCGCGCCCAAGCAGCAGGACCTGGCAGGGGCGAAGGACCCATGGCTGACGCCAGACGAGGTGGCCGCGATTGGCGAGCAAGGTGACCACGACGCGCGGGCGCTGCTGGTGCTCGCGCGCTCGCACGCGGCGCCGGTGTCCGCTGACTGGGACAAGATCGAGCGACCGCTGCGCCCGTACCGCCAGCTCTTGCTGGAGGTGGGGATGGCGCTGCCGCCGGATGACGGCGCGACGCGCGATGTCGAACTCCCCGACGATGACGACGAGGGCGACGAGGGCGAGCGATGAGCGGCGTGGGCCTGGCGCGGTGGCGGTCCCTGCTGCTGCAGCAGCGGGTTCGTCGTCCCCGGCGCCGGTCCACGCTGGTCCTTGCTGCGTCCTCTTTGCCCGGTGCCTGCGCGGCCAGGCCGCGTCCTCACGCTCTCTTCTCTCGAACGGCTGACTCGCTCAGCCAGGAGCTATCATGAAGTCTCTCTCCAAGATCTTGTCCATCGCCGCGCCTTCCCTCGTGCTGGGCGGCTTGCTCCTGTACTCGCCGTTTGGCAACGCGGACGACAAGCCGGCGGCCAGCGCCGCGGCGCCGGCTGGGCGGACCCGGACGGTGACGTGGTCCTCGTCGACGCGCGGCGCCAAGGCTTCGGGGGCTGCGTCTGGATCGATCGACGCCGGGGCGATCCGCACGATGGTGAGCGGGCGGCTGCGAGAGGCGCGGCAGGCGATCTCGGTGGCGCCGCTGCCGCCGCAGGCGCGGGCCAAGGTGCTGGCGCGCTTTGACCGGATCAGCACCATCGTCGACCGCCGGCTGGCCGGGCTCAACCTGTCGGATCTGGACTCGCTGGGCGAGCAGCTCGAGGGCTTGGGCAGCGAGGTCGAGGCCGCGCTGGAGGGGCTCGACTCGGAGCTGGAGGCAGTGCTCGGGAGCGCGCTGGATCTGCGCAGCCTGGCGCAGCTTGGCGATCTGGACAAGCTGTCGGATCTGCAGAAGCTCAAGGCGCTGGGGAACCTGCGCGTCGACATCGATATCAGCGACGACGACGACGCCGACGACAGCGACGATCCGTGGGACTTCTCGACGAGGCCGCTGCCGCCCTCTCCGCCCGCGCCGCCTTCGCCGCCCTCGCCGATGTCGCCGCCTGCGGCACCCGCGCCGCCTGCGCCGCCGGTGACCAGCGTGCCGAGCTTCGATGTCCTCGACGCTGACGCCGATGACGAGGCGGTGGCGGTGACCGACCTGCAGCTCCGAGCCGATCAGCGGGCCAGCCTGCGCGCGGTGCGCGCGGAGACGGACGCGAAGATCCGGCCCGCCCGCGCGCAGCTCGACAAGCTGAGCGAGCAACTCGAGGCCGCGCTGCGCAACCCCAGCGCCTCGCCCGACCAGGTCAACGCGCTCGTGGACCGGATCTCGGCGCAGGAGGCGGCGATCCGCAAGGCGCGCATCGGCGCGTGGATGAAGAGCCGGGCGCTGCTCGATCCGCAGCAGCGCGCCAAGATCGGCGGCTCCTGATCCGCGCTGGCGCCGCCGGTGCGCGCGCACAGGCGCTCAGTCGTCGACGGAGAAGAGCTCGGCGAGCGCGTCTTCTTTGCGCGCGGCGTCGCGGCGGCCCATGTCGATGAGCTGCGCGGCGTAGTCGCCGTCGAACAGCAGGTAGGACAGCAGATCGCTCTCGCGCGGGGACTCGCCCTCGGCGAGGCGCTGGATGAGGCGGCGCGCGATGCGGCCCTCCACCTTGACCTTGCCGCTGGTGACGAACTGCGAGGCCATGGCGCCGATGTCGACGGAGGGCCGGATGTGGACCGAGTGGATGCGGCGCAGGGGCGCGCCGCGCGAGGCGACGAGGCGCTCGTTGATGACGGGCTCGAAGCTGGGGCCAAAGGCGCTGTTGCCGGCGTCCAGGATGGCGTTGATGCGCTGCATGCGCTGCAGATCGTATTCGGTGTGATCGAGCAGCAGGGCGTTGAGCGCCTTGCCCAGCATGAACAGCGGCTTGGGAAACGCAGCGACGTGCTCCGCTTGCAGGTCAGCCGAGGGCTCGGCGACGTGGCGCAGCGAGACCAGGAGCAGGCGGTCTGCGCCCAGGCGAATGGCCGGCGACATGGGCGTGTTCTGGCGCAGGCCACCGTCGGTGTAGAAGTGGTCGCCGATCTTGACGGCCGGGAACAGCAGCGGGATGGCGGCGGAGGCGAGCACGTGCCGCGGGCCGATGCGCGCCGCGCGATGCCGGACGAACGGATCTCGGCTCCACTCGCGGGGCACCGGCTCTGCGCTGGACAGGAACACCACGGTGTGGCCCGTGCCGATGTGCGTGGCGGAGACCGACAGCGCTTGCAGGGCGCGCGAGCGCAGGTTTCGCTCGATGCCGCTCCACGGGATGGTGCGGACGACGAACTGCTCGAGGCCGCTGGTGTTGAGCACGCCGCCATAGCGGAAGGCGCCGGGCTCCGGCGGCGGCGGCTCGCGGCCGACCATGAGCCGCCCGGCCTTCCACAGGTCCGCGGGCGTCAGGCCGATGAGCTGCTCGATGCGGAGCGAGCGCCAGGCAGCCTCGAGCCCCCGCGCCTGCGCGTCTGGATCATTCATGGTGGCGGCCAGAAACGCGGCGTTGATGGCGCCGACGCTGGTGCCGGTGATGATGTCGATGGGGACGTGACGGCCCAGGCGGCGGGCCAGGTCCGTGCGGAGGTAGTGCAGGATGCCAGCCTCGTAGGCGCCGCGAGACCCGCCACCCGAGAGGACGACACCGATCTTCGAGCGTGCTGACACGGTGGACCATTGTCGCGGGCGGCGGCGGGCGCTGTCCATCGGGGGTCCAGGCATTTCCGCGGCCGGGGGCGCAGGGGATCGCTGGGGAGAGCGGCGTGGCGCTTGTGGCGGCTTGTGGCGGCTTGTGGCGCGCCGCGGTGCGGCGAGACGCTCCCTGCTGCGCCGCTCGCCGGCGCGCGGTGTCGCCGCGGCGCCGCAGGTTGGCGCGGTCGCCCCACCCTGGGCGGCGTGAGGGAGCGCAACGCCGCGAGCCTGCTGGGCCAGGCGTCGGCACGGAGGTTGCTGAAGAGGCAGGGATGCAGACAGGTTGGACCTGGCTTTTGCTTTCGCTCGGGCTTGGCGGATGTCTCGTCGACGCAGACGCAGCGCCGCAGGGGGAGCCGCCGCTGGGGGAGATCCAGCGCGAGATCCTGGGTGGCAGTCTGGCCAAGAGCGCGGATTTCCCCAGCGTGGTGGCGGTGCGATTCTCCGGCTCGCTGTGTACGGGCACGCTGATCCATCCGCAGTGGGTGCTGACGGCGGCGCACTGCCTGGTGGGGACGGAGGCTCGGCGAGTGAGCGTCCACTATGGCGCCGAAGATCTGGAAGCAGACACCGGCACGCTGGTGAGCGCGGCGGAGATCTACTCGCACCCGCAGTACGACGACCGGGTGTGGGACAACGACGTGGGGCTCATCAAGCTGGCGCAGCCGATCTCGGACCGGGTGCCGTCGCCGCTGCGGCGGGTGCCCATCGCCGCGGGCACGGAGGTGCTGCAGCTTGGCTACGGCGACTCCAGCGATGGGCAAGGCCGAGACGGGGTGCTGCGCAAGCTGGCGACGCAGACCCTGGACTGCGCCACGGTGGGGGAGGCGGATGTGCGCGGCGACCGGCTGCTCTGCCTGTCCGCGTTCGACGGCGACGGGACGTGCTACGGCGACAGCGGCGGGCCCACCTTCGTCAAGGTGGGCGGCAAGCGCTACCTGGTGGGCGTGACCTCTGGCGGCACGGACGATAGCTGTCGCCGCGGGTATGACTTGCACACGTCGGTCCCCGCGGAGCTGGACTTCGTGCTGCAACGAGTGCCGGCGCTGGCGGCCGACGACGGGGCGGGCGCGGGGCCGCCGGAGCCCAACGACGTCAAGGACCGAGACGCCGCGGATGGCGACGACGGCGACGACAGCGGAGGGTGTGCGGCGACGCGCAAAGGCGGCGGGCGCTCGGCGCTGGCTGGGCTCTTGATCGCGCTGGCGGCCGGGGCGCGGCGGCGGCGCCCGAGGCGGAGCTAGCTGCGGGGCTAGCTGTGGGGCGCGGGCGTGCTCGGAGGCGCCGGGTCGCGGGGCGGCGTCGCCGGCTGGGAGAGGTACGCGAGGAGCCGGACCTCGCGACGGACATGGGCCACCAGGTCGAGGATCAGCCCGGTGGCCAGGGCGATGACTCCGACGACGACGATGGCCGAGGCCAGGATGGCGGTGGGGAAGCGCGGGACCTTGCCGGTGTCCAGCCAGTGCAGCACCACCGGCGCGCCGAGCGCGGCGGCGACGATCCACAGCAGCGCGGCGATGGCGGCGAAGAACATCAGCGGGCGCTCGTTGCGCACGAGGTTGGTGATGGCCAGGAGGATGCGCCAGCCATCGCGGAAGGTGCGCAGCTTGGAGACGGAGCCGGACGGCCGCTCCTTGTACGGCGTGTCGATCTCGGCGCAGGCCATGCGCATCTGCATGGCGTGGACGGTGAGCTCGGTCTCGATCTCGAACTCGCGCGACGACGACGGGAAGCTCTTGACGAAGCGGCGTGAGAACACGCGATAGCCAGACAGCATGTCCGCGAGCTGGCTGCCGAACAGGGCGCCGACGAGGCCGGTGAGCAGGCGATTTCCCAGGCGGTGGCCACCGCGGTAGGCGTCCTGGTGGATCTCGACGCGGCGGCCGACCACCATGTCGAGGCGGTCGTCGAGCAGGCGCTCGATCATGCGCGGGGCTTGCGCGGCCTGGTAGGTGTCATCGCCGTCGACCATGAGGTAGACGTCGGCCTCGATGTCCTGGAACATGCGGCGGACCACGTTGCCCTTGCCGGGGCGCTCTTCTCGCCGCACGATGGCGCCGGCTGCGCGCGCGACCTCGGCGGTGCGGTCGGTGGAGCGGTTGTCGTAGACGTAGACGGTGGCGGTGGGCAGGGCGGCGCGGAAGTCGGCGATCACCGAGGCGATGGCGACGGCTTCGTTGTAGCAAGGGATGAGGACGGCGATCACGGCCGGTGCGCGCGGTGCGCTGGGCTCGCGCGGTGTGCGTGGTTCGCCGGGCTCGCGCGGTGTGCGCGGTTCGCCGGGCTCGCGCGGTGTGCCGGGCTCGCTGGCCGGCTGCGCGGACGCCGACGGCGCGCCATCAGGAGCTGGGGCTGCGCGGTCTTTGGCTGCTTCGCTCACCAGCTCCTGCATATCCGAAATCCGCGGCGGACCCAACGGGCGCGCTCCACATCGTGCAGGCCGTGCTTGGCGCTCGGCGCGCTCGGCGCGCTCGGCGCGCTCGGCGCGCTCGGCGCGCTCGGTGCGCTCGGTGCGCTCGGTGCGCTCACCCGGCGACGACGACCTCGCTGCGGCCGCTGCCGCGCTGGACGACCTTGACGTGCGCCGACACGCGCTCGACGAGGCCGGGGATGTGCGAGATGATCCCGACCTGGCGCCCGGTGGCCTGCAAGGCGTCGAGGACGGCCAGGGCGCTGTCGAGGGTGGCGGGGTCGAGCGTGCCGAAGCCCTCGTCGATGAGCAGGGTGCGCACGCGAACGCTGCCGGCGGCCAGCGACGAGAGGGCGAGCGCGAGCCCGAGCGAGACCAGGAAGCTCTCGCCGCCAGACAGGCTCTGCACGGCGCGCACCTCCTCGCCCATGTCGCGGTCGATGACCTGCAGCTCCAGGTCGTGCCGCGGCACGCGCTCGAGCTGATAGCGCGGCGCTAGCTCGTCGAGGTGATGGTTGGCCAGCTCCAGCAGGGTGTCCAGGGTGAGGCTCTGGGCGAACGTGCGCAGGAGCTTGCCATCATGCGAGCCGATGGCCGCGGCCAGCGCGCGGTCCACCTCGGCGGCGCGCTCCGCGGCGGTGACCTGGAGCGCCATGGTGTCGCGCCGCTTGCGGTCGCTGTCGTCGCGGGAGAGCCGCTCGCGCACCGCCAGGAGGCGCTCTTCCTTGGTCCGCACCTGCGCGTGGGCCTCGAGCAGGAGCTGCTGAAACCGCTGAGCGCCGAGGTCGGCGTCGGCGTCCAGGTCGGCGTCGGGGCCAAGGCCAGCGTTGGTGCTCAGGTCGGCGTCGGGGCCAAGGCCAGCGTTGGTGCTCAGGTCGGCGTCGGGGCCAAGGCCAGCGTCGGCGCCGAGGCTCTCCGCCAGCGCGCGCACCAGCTCTGGCGCGCTGCGCTCGTGCTCGGCCAGCGCGCGCGTGCGCTCTTCGACCACCGAGCGCACGCGGTCTCCGCGGCGCGCCACCTCGGCGAGCAGCTCACCCAGCTCATGCACGCGCTGCGCCGAGGCGGTCATCAGCGCGGCGAGCTGCTCGACGTCGAGGCCGGTGGCCTGGCAGGCCGCCGTCAGCTCCTCGGCGGCGGCGCGGGCCTCCTTCTCTGCGCTGCGGTGCTGGTCCTCGTAGGTGGCGAGGCTCGTGTGCGCCACCGCCAGCTTTGTCTGCGCGGTGGCCGCGAGCGCGCTGCTGCGCTCCTGGTGCCGCGCCAGCGCCGCCTCCAGCTCGGCGAGCTTGCCAGCGTGGCGCTGCCAGGTGCTCACGGTGAGGCGCAGATCTTCGAGCACGCGGCCAAGCTCCGTGTCGGCCTCTTGCCGGCTCACGCCGAAGGGCTCGAGGCGCGCGGCCAGGGTCACCAGCAGCTCGGCGCGAGCGGCGCGCTGCTCGGCGGCGGCGCGCGCGGCCTCGGTGCGCTTGTCTTCGAGCGCCTGGCGCTCCTTGTCCAGCTCGGCCAGGTTGTGCTCGACGTACTCGAGGTCATGGCGCTTGGTCAAGATCAGCGCCTGCGCCTCCGCGGTGGCCTTGGCCAGGGCGTCCACCTTGCGCCGTTCATCCCGCGCCCTCTCCAGCGTGCGGCGCGCGCGTGCCAGGTGGTCCTTGACCAGCGTCTCGGCCGCGGCGGTGGAGGGCTCGGTGACCAGGGCCAGCTCGCCGAGCTGCAGGAGCGCGGCGCCCCAGCTCTGCGCGGCGGTCCGCTGCGCCTCGTCGGCGGCGGCGCGCTCCGCGGCGATGGTGTGCAGCGCGGCCTGGTGCGAGCCGATCTGGGCCTGGGCCTGGGCGCGCGCGGTGGCGGCGCTGGCGCCGCGCTGGCGCAGCTCGCTCACCGCGGCCTCTTGCTCGACGATGAGCTCGTCGAACGCGCCGCGGCCTGCCCACGGATGCTCCAGCGCGCCGCACAGCGGGCATGGATCTCCGCTGACCAGGCCGGCGCGGGCGTGGGCCAGGCTCGCCGCGGTGGTCAGGCGGGCGAGCGCGGCCTCCGCCTGGGTCAGCGCGCCGAGCTCGCGCTGGTCCTGCACGTCGAGCGCGGCCAGCGTGTCCTGCGCAGCGGCGATGGCGGCGTGCGCCGCCTGCTGGCGTTGCGCCAGCTCGCTGGTCGCCGTTGCGGCGGCGCGCGCTGCCGTCAGCACCTGGCCCAAGAGCTCGGCCTGCTCCAGGCCACGCTGCGCCGCTTCGACCGCGCGCGCCGCCTGGTCCAGCGAGGTGCCCTGCTTGTCGCCGGCGCCAGCGGGACCGCCGGCGATGGCGGCGCGGCGCTTGGCTTCATCATGGGCGTGGCGAGCGCGCTGCCGGTCTTGCTCCAGGAGGGCGCGGCGCGCCGCCAGGCGCTCGGCCTCTTCGGTCAATCGCAGGGCGGTGCGCTCGAGCGCCGCGGCGGCTTGCCGGAGCTGGGCCTCGCGCTCCTCCATGGCCAAGATCTCCGGCCACGCCGCGGCCAGCCCGTGCAGGTGCTGGCGGGCGTCGAGCCAGGTCATGGGCTCGCTCAGCCGGACGGCGAGGTGCTCGATGGTGGGCTCCGCGGCGGCGGAGCCCACGGCCGGCCCTGGCGCGGGCAGGCGCAGCGCCTGGCGCAGCGCGCGCACGGGGCCCAGCAGCTCGTCGAGCCGGCGCAGCGCCTGCTGCGCGCCGTGGGCGGCGGCGGCGGCGTCCTCCGCGGCGGCGCGCGTGGCCCGCACGTTCTCGGCGCGCTCGCTGACCTGCCGCAGCGTGCGCTGCGCGGCTTGCCAGGCCGGGCGCAGCCCCTCGGCGCGGCGCCGCAGCTCGTGCTCCTGGCGCAGCGCGCTGGCCAGCCGCTCCTGCTCGACCACGCCCACCAGCTCCTGCTGCGCCTGGCGCAGCTCGCGCCTGCGCTGGGCGCGCTGCTGGTGCCAGTCGAGCGCCCGCTCGGCGGCGGCGAGCGCGGCCTTGGCCTGCTCGTGTGCCGCCTGGACCTGCCCCAGCTCGGCTTGCAAGGTGTCGCGCTCGGCCTGCGGCAAGATCTCGATGGCGGCCAGGCCGAGCCCCATGTCTTTGATGCGCGCCTCTGCCGCTTGCCCGCGGCGGTGCGCGGCGATGGAGAGCTGCGAGTAGATCTCGGTGCCCGTCATGCGCTCGAGCAGCTCGCTGCGGTCCTTGGCGTCTGCGCGCAGAAACGCCGCGAAGTCGCCCTGGGCCAGGAGCGCGGAGCGCCGGAACTGATCGAAGGACAGGCCGAGCCGCTCCTCGATGGCGGCCAGGGTCTCCGTCTTGGTGCCGCCGAGCCGCTCGCCCGCCTCCAGCGCCAGCAGCGACATCTCCTGGGCCTGCAGCGCGCCGTCGGCCTTGTCGCGCGCGCGATGCACCTCCCAGCGCGCGCGGTAGCTCTTGCCGTCGTCGCCCTGGAAGTCCACCTCGGCGAAGCCCCGGCCAGCGCCGCGGCGCAGCAGGGCGCGCACGTCATGCGCGCCGACCTTGCTGGAGTCATCGGCGCCGCGGCCGATGAGCACGGCGGTGCGCTGGCGATCGCCGATGCGCGGCGTGCGGTCAAACAGCGCCACGCACATGGCGTCGAGCAGCGTGCTCTTGCCAGAGCCGGTGTTGCCGATGATGGCGAACAGGCCGCTGGCGCCCAGCGCGCCGTGCGCGAGGTCCACCTCGAACTCGCGCGCCAGGCTGGCCAGGTTGGCGCCGCGGATGGCGAGGACCTTCATGATCGCGGGGGCTCTGGGCGCTCGGCGTGGGCCGGGCGCTCGGTCTGGGCGAGCCGGGGTTCTTGCACGCCTTGCACGCCTTGCACGCCTTGCACGCCTTGCACGCCTTGCACGCCTTGCACCTCCGTCAAGAGGCGCAGGAAGGCGCCGCGGATCGCCTGGCTTGGCGCGTCGCCGTAGCGCCGGTTCCAGCAGCTCTCGAACACCTCGGTGGGCGCGAGCTCGGCGAGCTGACGGCCGCGGCGGTGGTCGCCCAGGCTCGCGCCGTCGCCGGTGTGCTCCACCGTGAGCTTGATGAGGCGCGGCAGCTTGCCCTCGAGCGCGGCCTCCACGCTGGCGCGCAGCCGCGGCTCGGGGCGCAAGAGCGCCACCACCGCCTCCAGGAACGGCCGCGTCGGATCGGCCTCGCCGCGCTCGCCCAGCGCCGGCAGCTCCGCCAGCAGCGCGAGGAGCTCGGTCAGCGGCGCGGCGCCCTGCCGGGGCACGCGCAGGATCTCGGTGGCGCGCGGGATGTCGAGCGTCCGGAGCTGCTTCACGGCGCGGCCTTCGAACTCGACGACCACCACCTGGTGGCGGTAGTTCGCCTCGGTGACCGCCAGCGGGATGGGGGCCCCGGCGTAGCGAACGTGATCGGCCAACACGCGCTGGGCGCGGTGCAGGTGCCCCAGCGCGACGTAGCTCGCGTCCTCGGGAAACAGGCCGGGCGCCAGCGCCTCTTGCCCGCCGATGGCGATGCGTCGCTCGCTGAGCCACGAAGGATCTGCGCCGGCGGTGTAGAGGTGGCCGGTGACGATGAAGGCCTGCTCGCCCGACAGCCGCGCGCGCGCCAGCGCCGCGACCTCGCGGTAGACGGCGGCCGGGCCATCCGCGTCGTCGCTGGCGGGGCCCAGGTCGAGCGGTCGAAGAAACGGCACCGCCGCCACCAACCCTCGTCCATTGGCCACCGGGATGAGCACCCGGTCGGGGTCGATGGCGCCGCCGTCCGCGCGCGGCAGCCGCGGCAGCTGCCCCACGACGTGGACCCCGAGCCGCCGCAAGATGGCGGACGGCGCGGTCAGGCGCGACGGCGAGTCATGGTTGCCGGCGATGGCGATGATGTCCATGCAAGGCCGTATCCGCCGGGCCTCGGCCAGCAGATCGAACCACGCGGTCTCCGCCACCGCCGGCGGGGTGGCGCTGTCGAAGATATCGCCTGTGATGAGCAGCACGTCGATCTGCTCTTGCGCCAGCGTGGCCAGGAGCCAGCGCAGAAACTCGCGGTGCTCGCGCTCGCGTGACATCCCGTGCAGCACGTGCCCGAGGTGCCAGTCCGAGGTGTGGAGCAGCCGCATGGCCCCTTGCATAGCAGCCGGGTCTGATGAGGCCAGCCGTCGGGGACGGGGCGGCGGTTGGGCGACGTCTACGCCGGAGGTCCGGCGAGCTGCGCTGGTGGCTACTGCACCGCGCCCGAGGACACGACGCGCTGGAAGTCGCCGGCGCGCAGGGCGCAGTCCACGCACATGATGTTGCGCGAAGGCACGGTGGTGCGCACGGCGTCATATCCGTTGACCGTGGAGATGTCGAACACGCGGACCTGGCCGTTGATGAAGTCTTGCGACGCCGGCAGGTTGTCGTTGAAGGCCGCGGGCAGCTTGGGCAGGGCGATCGAGGTCTGGCCAGGCGGCATGATGATGTGCCACTGGTGCGCGTTGTTCATGGCCGAGACCACGTGGTTCCACGTCAGGCGCAAGACGAGGCCGTCCGAGACCGAGTTGGCGTCCGAGATCAGAAACCAGGAGGCGGTGCGCAGCGCGGCGCTCACGGCCACCGCGCCCTGCAGCCAGGGGGTCAACGCCGGCGCCGCGACGGTCTGGGTCAGGGTGTTGGCGTTGAACTGGTCGACGATCTGGATCGCCTGGAAGTTCGGCCGGGTCAGGAACACCCGTCCCATGGTGCGGTCGCCGGTGCTGTGGAAGGCGAAGGTCGAGCTGAAGGCGCCGCCGGTGGGGGCGCCGTTGTAGCTCTGAGCAAAGAGAGTAAAGATGCTATTGTCGACTGCGGCATCGACCACCGAGGTCCAGTTGCCGCTGACGGTGGCGACCTCTGGCGGGACGCCGCTGACGGTGAGGGTGGCGTTGGGAGCCACCGCCCAGCCGCCAATGGCCACGTTCTGCCCGTTGGTGAAGGCCACGTTGGACCGCAGGTTGTAGTGAGAGATGAGGCCGCTGGGGTTCAAGCCGACGTAGAGGATGTCCATCGGCTCGCGGTGGCAGGTGGAGGACTCCAAGAGCGTCGTGGAGGCGTTCACTCCATTGCATGAGCCGCCACAGGACGTGAAGATGCAGTGGTTCGCGACCCCGGCTTGCACCGGCCAGGAGTACGTCTGGGAGCCGAGGTTTGTGCCAGTCTGCCCGGCGAGCGAGAAGTTACGGCTGCCAAAGACCAGCGTGTCGCCGGGCTTGACCCCGACGTAGGTGATGAGGTCCGCGCCCATGTCGACCGTGTGCTTGTACACGGCGGTGACCGAGCCGCCCGGATACACCTTGATGGAGGCGTTGCCGGCAGCGTCCGTCTTGACCGTCTCGAGCACGGTGTTGTTGGGCAGCATCGAGATGATGTCGATGTTGCCGACGTTGGTGCCGATGGAGCCGCCAAAGAGCGCGGCCTCGGTCTCGACGGTCGCGGCGCCGCTGATATCTGCATCCGTGGTGGACGCATCCGGTCCGGTGTTGACGGATCCACAACCGGAGAAGAGACCAGCGGTCACCAGAGAGGCGAGCGGCAATACATAGGCGATCCTACTCATGTCGCGATGATACCACCGCTTTCGCGCAGGGCACAACGCCGCGTCCTCGACGGGGTACGACGGAGGTCCTCGACGGGGCTTCGATGCCGTCTTCAAAGGCGGCGGCAGGCTCCCCAAACCACGCGAGCGCCCGTGTTTTTGTTGAGCAATCGGCGCGGCGCCTGATCCCTGGCCGGCCATGACGCGGCCAGGCCTGCGCCCCGGCGGGGCTACGGCGCGCGCGCCACCCAGAGGTGGAGGACGCCGAGCGCGGTCTCGATCGCAAGCTGGCTGTGGCCGTTCTGGACCGCGAGGACCTGTGCTTGATGTGCCTCCAGGACCATGCCGACGGTCGCGCCCTTGGGAGCGTCGAGGAGCCGGGTCGACAGCGGCACCGCCAGCAGCGGGCGGTGCTGCGTGCGGTCCTGGGGCCTGGGCGTGCGGATGGCCAGCGTGGGGGGAGCCTGTGCTGTGCCCGGGGCGAGCCCGGTCTCGGGCACCCAGCCAAGACACCGCCACGAGAACTCCTCCACCATCACCAGCGCGTGGCCGTCCTTGCGCTTGATCGCCAGCGCATGGACAGGCAGCGTGGCACCGGCAGCCGCGGGCAGCGGGCGGCCTCCGGGGGCGTCGCGGAGCGCGGTGCCTTTCGGCAGCGCGACCCAGTCCCCTTTGGGGGTGGGGTCTTCCTCTCCGGCGAAAGCCTTGCCAATGTAGGCGGCCCACACCCAGCCGGAGACGCGACTCACGCGACTTGCTCCGGCGAGCGTCGTCACATGCCACCAGTTCCCCTCTCCCTGGGGCTGCGAGACCTGGACCGGCGCGCCACGTCGCAGGCGGCATCCTGGCGTGGAGGAGCTGGTCACTTCGTTGGCGGGGCGAGCGGAGTCGGACAGCGCGACCGGCGCCTGGGCCACCGGGGCCAGCGAATCTGGAGTCACCAAGAGCTCCACGGCGTACCGCTGATCCAGGGACAAGAAGCGAAGAGTCGACAGCGGCGTGCCGTCCGGAAGCTGACCAGCGGGGGCCACTGGCGCCATGGCCAGGGTCGCGTCGGCAACGGGAAGCACCACCCCAGCTCGGCTCCGGAGCTGGCGGCCGCTGAAGATGGCCTGTGGTCCTTGGAACCAGGCAGCCCGCGCGGATTCGTTGGGCGGCGGAGATCCGTTTCGCTGCTGATAAATGAAGGTGACCGAGGTGCAGACCGGCATGGCCTGGCCGTTGACAGTGTAGGGCCGGTACCTCCACTGCCTCATCTCCGCCTGAATCTTGGCGTCGTAGCCCGGCAGGCCGCTGCCCTTGAGCATCACCACAGCGCTGGGCACCCCCTTGGGATCGACGCAGAGCTTGTACGTGGTCACCAGCTTGGACTTGCCGCTCCGCGCAAGGTCCACTTTTTCCACGTCGTCAGGGACGATGAGCTTGTTGCCGCTGACCCGCATGGCCTCGAGCGCGGCCGGCGAGACCACCGCATGCGATGGTCGCGCCGGCGCCGGCCCGCGGGGTGGAGGGGAGGCCGCGCCCGGAGCTGGCGCGGTCGGCGGAGCTGGCGCGGGGGCCGCCGGTGCGTCCGCCTGGCTCTCTTTCGCCAAAGCCCAGAGTCCAAACCCAAGAAATGATCCCAGCGCTAGCGCACGCCCAAAGGTCCCCATGGGTTCCAATGACAGCGTGAATTCTCGGCGCTGTCAACTCACCGCCCGTCGCGTGACGACCGCCACAGGTCCCCCGTGGCATCGACCGCTCCGAGCACCGTCAACCTTGGCAGCGGTGGCGCGGTCGGGGAGCTCCACCTGGCGGCATCCTGTCAGGTCCGCCGCGACTTGCGATGGCTGACACCTGGCAGCGGTTCATGGAGTCAACGAAGTGTCCCTGGCGCGCTGAATGCAATGCCGAGACGGTCGAAAGCGTCGTTCAAGGGAGGGCCGTATGGTGCAGTCGCTGATGTCCATGGAGCAGCTTCAGTTGATCTCGGACCTGCTACGCGGCGCGGATTGGGCGCTGGCGCACGGCGATCTGGGAACGCTGGGCGACGTCGCCACGCGGCTGACCACTCACGTGGCCAAGCCGCTGCAGAAAGATCTGCGCTCGATCGCCGAGCACACCCGCGATGACCCAGACGGCGCGATCTCGCTCTGGGTCTCCACGCGCCAGACCCTGCACACCTACCTGTGCGACCGAGCCGAGGGCGTCTGAGAAGCTACCGGCACATCGCCCGGACCTCAACGCCGGAGCCGCTCTTGAGCTCCGCTCGGTGGCGAAAACGCCTCTCGCGTGTGGAACCACCACACTCGTCGCTGCGCTCCGGGCGTGCGCCGCGATCTACCTACCGCCGCTTGGTCTCGCTCGACGTTACACTGACGCAGTAGTGCTGGCCTGACCTGGCTCGCACCGTCTACCTCCACGATCGAACCCAGGACCTCTGGCGCGACGAGCGTGGACTGCTGGGACGATGAGCGTGATCTTGAGAAGATCTGTCGGCGGCTGCGTCCTGTCTGCAGGTGAGCCACGTTCAGAAGCGGACCAAGCAGGGCCTGGCGAAGCCTGCCGACGCCTGTCGACGCCTCGTCGGCGACGACGCGCCTGTCGGGGCCGCTGGGCGCTTCGTCACCGGACGTGCCACCGCCGCCTCGAATACGCGCGCTGGTTGGGGCGTTGATTTCGACGAGGCCGCCATGGGGGCGCTGCCTGTCTGCAAACGATCGAACGGTTAGGGGAGCTACTATGTGGAATCGCTTTGCGTTGATCTTCCTTTGTCTTGGTCTGGTTGCTGGGTCTGCCGTGGCGCAGACAGAGGCACCCGCGACGGCCGCCACCGCGGAGGTCAAGGCGGCCAAGGGCGTGGAGAACCGAGAGCCGGTCGAGGAGGGCACCACGTTTGCGGCGGGGACCACGGTGTGGTGCTGGTCGCTCCTCCGCAACTCCGAAGGTGCCGCCAAGCACGTGTGGAAGAAGGACGGCAAGCCAGTGTGGACCGCCAACCACAAGATTCGCTCCAAGCGCTGGACCACGTATTCCCGCCGCAAGCTGAGCAAGCCGGGCAGCTACTCGGTAGATGTGCTCGGCGCCGATGACGCGGTCCTGGGCAGCGTGAGCTTCACGATCGAGTGAGCGCGCGATGAAGCGAAGGGCGCGGCGCCTTTCGCTGGAGCGCTCGCGAGGTCATTCGAGGATGCGCTCGAGTCGCGCCAGAGAGGTGCTAGCACGCAGGGGTTCGATCGATGCCGGCGAAGAACTCGGTCACCAGCGCCTTCCAGGCGCGGGCGTTCTCGGGGGGGCCGCACTTGAAAGGTGGCGCGGTGAGCTTGCCGGTGGCCAATAGCTCGCGGTGCTCCTTGTAGTATCGCAGGGCCAGCTCGGCAGCGTATTCGTGGACGCTGGTGCCGTTGTCCTGCTGGAAGGCGTAGTAGGTGCCGCCGCGCACGGTGGTTGTGCCGGGGGCGTATGGCGCGAGGCACGCGCGGGTGAGCTTGGGGAGGCAGCGCGCGAGGATGGCGTCATAGTCGCGGGTCAAGGTCCGGGAGGACCAGTCGCCGTGGGCAAAGTCGTTGAGGTGGAAGATCTCGTGAAACAGGGTCTCGCGCACGCCGTCTGCGCTGCCCAAGAGCGAGCCGCGCACGTTGTACGTCACGGTCCAGTCCACGGCATATGCGCTGGGCGTGCGCTTGGCCACCGAGCGCACGAAGCGCACGACCAGGTTGCGCCAGCGAAACTGCGGCGCGGCGGCGGCGCCCGCGGACAGCTTGGCGAACAGCTCTTCGAAGCTGGCGGAGGCGGCCAGCACGCGGGCCAGGTGCAGGCGGTGCGCGCCGGTGGGGAGCTGCGGCACCAGGCGGATGGTGCCGCGATAGCCGCCGTCCATGGTCTCCGGCTCGCCGACGCCGGCCACGCTGCCGGAGGTGCGATAGAACGCGAGCGCCAGGTCCTGCGCCTTGCGGTCCTTGCGATAGCGCTCGGTCAGCATGCACTCGATGACGTCGCGGGTGACCTGCGCTGGCGCGACGGCGGCGGCTTGCAGGCCAGCGCAGGCCGCGGGGACCTGCCCGGCGTACAGCACGGCGGCCGCCTCCTGGATCGAGAGCGGGGCGATGGGCGGCGGCGCCGGTGGCGCGGGCAGGCGCAGCGCGGCAGGTGGGGCCGGCGAGGCCGGCGGATCCTCGGCATGTCCGGGGCCGGCCCAGGCAGGCCCGGCGACCGCCACGGTGGAGAGGGCCAGGGCGGCGAGCGCGGCGGCGAAGAGCTTGGCGGCCATGGCGAGATGGTAGTCCGGCGGGAGCGCCGAGTCGACCGCGGACGCCAAGCGCGGCGGCGCGCGGGTGCGCCGCGTGGCGCCGCTCGTCGCCGCTCGTCGGCTGGGTCCTGGCCTGTCAAGCAAGCCCACCGGTGAACCGCCGGCGTGTACGGGGCGCGTCCCGTCCCGCGAGGGAACCTTCAGCGTGGCTGTATGCCCCTTCGCGCGAGCCTTTCGATGCGTGGGCTGGATCACCCGGCTGGTCGCCGATGTTATAAAGGAAAGGCTATGGCTCGATCGTCAGGAGACGAGGTGCGGACAGGGCCGCGCCGCGTGCCAGGTGGCGCCACGAGCTGCGCTGTCCATGATCCGGGTCGCCATCGCAGCCGCCGCCGAGGACGCGGCCTGGGTTCGCCGCGAGCTGACGGAGGCTCCTCGGCGTTCGCGCTGCAGGACAGCGCGAGCGGCGCCGCGGTCATCATCGCCTCCGCGGCGCAAGCCTCCGCGGTGCTCGACCGCGGAGGCGCCACGCCGGTGGTGGTGATCGGCGAGCTTGGGCACGTGGATCCTCGCGCCGCGTACGTGGCGCGTCATGGCCTGCCGGCGAGGTGCTGGCGCAGCTCCTGGAGGCGCTGGTGGGCCGCCCCGCTCCGACGCCCGCGCTGGAGCCGGCGCGCAGCGCCGAGGCGCGGGGCGCGCAGCGCGTTCACCGCGTCGCGCAAGCTGGCGGCGGCGGGGAGCCTGGCGGAGACCGAGGCGCTGGCCATCGACGCGCTGCTCGAGCTGATGAGCGCGGAGCGCGCGCAGTGCCTGTTCTGCGACGACGCGTGGGCGCTGTGGTCGCAAGCGCAGCTCGACAGCCGCGGCGACGAGCGGCGCGCCGTCGCCGGGCTCACCGGCTTCGCCGCGCGCATCGGCAGGTGGTGGTGGAGCGCGCGGGCGCGGACCTGCGCTGGGTGGCGGCGCTCGATGATCCGCCGGCGACGGCAGCGAGCGCGTCGCGGTGCAGCCGGTGGTGTCCAGCTCCGGGGAGGTGCATGGCGTGCTGGTGGTCAGCCGCGGCGGCCGGCGCACGCCGTTCTCGATCGCGGAGCTGGCCACCTTCGAGCGCTTCGCGCAGCTCCTGTCGCCGTTCCTCGATCAGATGTCGGTGCATGCCAGCGAGCAGTCGCTGATCGTGGACGAGTCCGCGGATGGCATGTTCCGCACCGAGGCCATGCTGGCGCAGGAGGCGCCGCAGCGCGGCGCGCTGGTCCGGCTGTCGCCGCGCTGGGTGGGCTGGACGTACTACCTGGTGATCGGGCTGCTGGTTGCCTTCGCGGTGTTCGTCACGCTGGCCAAGGTCTCCACGTACTCCACCGGACCGGCGCTCTTGCGCGCCAGCGCCAAGCTGGAGCTGGTCACGCGCACCAGCGGCAACGTGAGCCGGCTGGAGGTCGACATCGGCGACGCCGTGGAGTGGGGACCATCGTCGCGCGGCTCGACGATGGGCCGCAGCGGGCCGCGCTCGCGCGCGCGGGCGCGAGTTCGCCGCCGAGCTGCGCAACCATGCTCGAGCCAGCGGACGCTGGCGCCAGTCCGCGGTGCGGCAGCGACGGCAAAGCTGCACGCGGCGCGCGCCGCGCTGGAGGAAGCGGCTGGTGCGCAGCCCCGGGCGCAGGGGTCGTCACCGAGGTCCGCGCGTCCGGGCCAGCGGGTGGAGCCAGGGGACCTGGTGGCGGCGATGGTGGACGGCGAGAGCCCGCTCGAGGTCATCGCGCTCTTGCCGGGCTCGGACCGGCCCCAGCTCGCCGCGGGCATGACCATGCGGGTCGAGATCTCCGGCTATCGCTACGCCTATCAATCGCTGCTCATCGACAGCGTGTCCGCGGAACGTGCTGGGCCCGGCCGAGGCGCGCCGGGTGCTCGGGCCGCAGGTGAAGAGAGCGTCAGCCTCGGCGGGCCGGTGGTGCTGGTGCGCAGGCGCCTGGCCGGCGCGGAGGTGGCCATCGATGGCGAAGCGCTATCGGCTGCATGACGGGATGGTGGGCACGGCGATGGTTCAGGTACGCTCGGAGCGCGTGCTGTTTGCGTTGATCCCAGGGCTGCGGAGGCTGTGATGGCAGGCTCAGGCGCCAGCGCATCGCCATCGTCGCCAACGCCGGGCACGCCGGGCACGCCGCCGGGCTCGCTGGCAAACGCGCCAACGCCGGGCACGTCGGCAAACACGCCGTCGCCAGGGTCGTCGGGCGGCAGGCCAGGCGACGGAGGCCGAGGCGCGGCTGCGCACCGCGTTCGGCAGGCTGCGCACCTTGCGCGGGCGCAAGGTGCCATTCGTTCGCCAGATGGAGGCCGCGGACTGTGGCGCCGCTTGCCTGACGATGGTGCTCGGCTACCACGGCAGCCACGTGCCGCTCGACCAGGTGCGGCAGCTCGCGGGCACCACGCGGGGCACGGACGCAAGCTCGCTGGTCCTGGCCGCCGAACAGCTCGGGCTGCGGGCGCGCGGCGTGCAACTCGACATCGACGAGCTGCACCGCTTGCCGGCGGCGACGATCCTGCACTGGGACTTCAACCACTTCGTCGTCTTCGAGCGGCTGCGCGGGCCGGACGTGGAGTTCGTGGATCCGCGCTCAGGCCAGCGCCGGATGCCGCTTGCAGTTCCGCAAGCACTTCACCGGGATCGCGCTGGTGTTCGAGCCCGCGGCGGACTTTGCGCCTACCCGCCAGGCCGCAGCAAGGCCTGGCGGTACCTGGCGCAGCTCTTTGGCGAGCGCAGCCTGGTGCGTCGCGTGGTGTTCACCTCCATCGCCATGCGCGTGCTGGCGCTGGCGTTGCCGGTGCTCACCGCGATGGTGGTGGACCGGGTGCTGCCGCGCGCCGACACCAGCATGTTGATGGTGGCCGGCCTGGGCACCCTGTTCGTGCTGGGCTTCCAGTTCCTGTCCTCGCTCATCCGCTCTCACCTGCTGATCGGCTGCGCACGCGCTCGATGTGCGAATGACGCTCGGCTTCGTGAGGCACCTCCTGTCGTTGCCCTATGCGTACTTCACCAAGCGCTCGGCTGGTGACCTGATGCTGCGGATCGGCTCCAGCACCCAGATCCGCGACCTCCTGACGTCGAGCATGCTGTCCACGCTGCTCGACAGCGCGCTGAACTCACCTGCCTCTTGCTCCTGCTCTTGCTCTCGCCCACGCTCGCCGGCGTGAGCGTGGCGCTCGGCGCGCTGCAGGTGGTGGTGCTGCTGGTGACGCGGCAGCGGTTCGCGCAGCTCGCGTCGCAAGATCTGGAGAGCCAGTCGCGGGCGCACGCCTACCTGATGCAGATGCTGGTGGGGATCGAGACGCTCAAGGTCGCCGGCGCGGAGAACCGCGCGCTGGAGCAGTGGACCAACCTGTATGTCGATCAGCTCAACGTGTCCCTGGCGCGGAGCCGGATGACCATGATGATCGACGCGGTCAACGGCTTCCTGCAGTCCGCCGGGCCGCTGGTGCTGCTCGGGGTGGGGACGTTGCTGGTGCTCGATGGCGGCCTCAGCCTGGGCACCATGCTGGCCACCACGGCGCTGGCCACCGGCTTCCTGACGCCGCTTGGCACCCTGGTGAGCTCCGGGTTCGCGCTCCAGCTCCTGGGCAGCTACGTCGAGCGCATCGACGACGTCTTGACGGCCGAGCCGGAGCAGCGCCGCGGCGCCATGGCTCCGCCGCGGCTCACCGGCGCGGTGGAGCTGCACCAGGTGTCCTTCCGCTACAGCTCCAACGAGCCGTACGTGGTGCGCGAGGTGTCGCTGGCCATCCGCGCCGGCAGCACGGTGGCCATCGTCGGCCGCTCTGGCTCGGGCAAGAGCACGCTGGCCGCGCTGCTCCTGGGGCTGCACCGGCCCACCGAGGGGCGCATCACCTACGACGGCTACGATCTCGCGGAGCTCGATCACCGGCAGCTACGGCAGCAGCTCGGCATGGTGCCGCAGAACCCGTTCATCTTCGGCACCAGCGTGCGGGACAACCTGCGCCTGGCGGACCCCTCGGCGCCGCTGGATCGCGTGGTGGCGGTGGCGCGCCAGGCCTCCATCGACGCGGACATCCGGGCGATGCCCATGTCGTACGAGACCATCGTCGCCGACGGCGGCGCCTCGCTGTCGGGCGGGCAGCGGCAGCGGCTGGCGCTGGCGCGCGCGCTCATCCACGATCCGGCCATCCTGGTGCTGGATGAGGCCACCAGCTCCCTGGACGCCACCACGGAGCGCGAGGTCATGCACAACCTCGCGGACCTGGCGATGACTCGCGTCGTCATCGCCCACCGGCTCTCGACGATCATCGCCGCCGATCAGATCGTCGTGATGCAAGCGGGGCGCATCGCCGAGACTGGCACGCACCAGGAGCTGGTGGCGGCCGGGGGCGTGTACGCCCAGCTGGTGGCCAACCAGTACGGGCTGGGAGGCGCGGCGTGAAGCGGCGCGCGCAGCTCGCGCGGGCAGCGCTGGCCGCCGCGGTCCTCGGCTTGGGCGGGTGCGGCCAGGACGCGGCGCCGTCCGCGCAGCGCTCGCCGCAGAAGGTGGCGGCCCCCGCGCGAGGAGAGGCCGTGGCGGACGCGGTGGGCGTGGTGATCGCCGAGCAGGTGGCGGATCTGGCGGCGCCGTTTGCCGGGGTGCTGCAGCGGGTGCTGGTGCGCGCGGGAGATCGGGTGACCGCGGGCCAGGTGGTGGCGGAGCTGGATCCTCGTCCGCTCCAGGAGGAGCTGCGCGTGGCCGAGGCGGCGTTGCAGGCGGCGGAGGCCTCGCACCGGCAAGCGCGGGTGGACATCGAGGACGCGCAGCGGCGGCTCGCCGTGGAGACCGCGGCCGCGACCGCGGGCGTGAGCCCGACGACGAACGTCGAGGAGGCGCGGCTCGCCGTCAAGCGCGCGGAGGCCGCCGCCCAGCGCGCCTCTGCCTCGGCCGCCGTCGAGCAGGCGCGGTCACCACCGCTCGCGCCACCTGCGGGACGGCCGGCTGGCCCGCGCCGTTCGACGGCACGGTGGCGATCCGCCGCTACCTCGACGCTGGCGCGGTCCTCTCGCCGGGGCGGGCGGTGGTGCGGCTGGTGGGCACGGCGGCCAACGGCGGCGGGCTGCGCCTGCGGTTCGCGGTGGAGCCGGAGCAAGCCTCCCGCTTGACCCCCGGGCTGCAGGTGCTGGCCACCATCGACACCGTGTCCTCGCCGGTGGCGGCCACCGTGCGTCAGGTGTCGCCGGTGCTCGACCCAGCCTCCGGCCTCTTGTTCGTGGAGGCGGAGCTTGCCCCCCAAGCGGAGCAGGCCAGCGCGCTGCGGCCCGGGCTGGCGGCGGCCGTGCGGCTGCGCTGAGCCGGGCAACGAGGCGGGCCGGGCAACGAGGCGAGCGCGTCGTCACCCTCAAGGCTCGCGACGACGCTGCGGTGGGATCAATCGTCAGCGGTCGGCGTGTCGCCGCGCTCCACGCGCTCCAGGCGGCCATCGGCGTGGCGCGCGAAGCGCCCGGCGTCGCGCGGATGCACCGGCGCATCGGACGGCCACGGCCAGCCGCCAAACTGGGTGCGCTGGTAGTCGTCGAACGCGGTGACGAGCTCGGCGCGCGTGTTCATCACGAACGGCCCGTACTGCGCGACCTCCTCGCCGATCGGGCGGCCCTGCAGGAGCAAGAGCTCCGCCGGCGCGTCGCCGCCACGCAGCTCCACGGCGGCGTCGGAGCGCAGGCGCACGGCGCGGCCGTTGTCCACGCGGCGCTCGCCGATGGTCACGCCCTGGCCCAGGAAGACGTACAGCGTGCGTCCGAGCCCCGGACTCGCGGCCGGCAGGCGCAGGCGCGCCCCGGCGCCGAGCTTGATGGACCAGATGGCCACCTCGGCCCGGGGCTGCGCGGCCCACGAGCGCGGCGGGGGCGGCGGCGGCGCGGCGTCGCCGAGGCGCCCGGCGATCACGGTGACCTCGGCGGTGCCGCCCGCTTCATCTTTTGACACCACGCGCGGGAGCTGCGAGCTCCACAGCATGGAGAAGTGAGGCGGCGCCATCTTGTCGGCGGCGGGCAAGTTGAGCCAGATCTGGAACAGCTCGGCGGGGTTTGGCCCCTCGCTGTCGAGCAGCGGGAACATCTCGGAGTGAACCACGCCGCGGCCTGCGGTCATCCATTGGACGTCCCCCTGCCCGAAGCGGGCCGCAGCGCCCAGGGAGTCCGAGTGGTCGATGTGGCCGCGGCGCGCCACCGTCACCGTCTCGAAGCCGCGGTGCGGGTGGGACGGAAACCCGGGCACGGTCTGCCCGTGGTACATGCGCCAGCCGTCCTTGCCCTCGAAGTCGTTGCCAAGCGCGCGGCCGGCCAGCGAGGCGCGGGGCCCCAGGTGCTCGTTGCCAGGCGGGTAGGCGTCGTCGTGGTGGACGCAGAACAGGAACGGATCAAAGGTGATCCAGGGAAACCCGAGCGGGTGGACGCTGATCACTGGATCTGCAGGACCTTCGGACATGAGGTTCCAGGTAACGCTCGCGCACCGCCGCGGCAATGGGCCGATCTAGGAAAGACTGTCTTGCCGCGCGGGCGCCGGTGCGGGCCTGGTGCCGGGCAGGCGGGTCACTGCGCGACGTCCACGGTCGTCAAGCGCCAGCCGCAGCTCGCCATCGCCCTGGCGTCGAGCATCGGCGTGGTGGTGACGTTGCAGATCGCATCGCCGTCGAACGAGTTGCCCTTCACCCCGTCTCGGGAGCAGTCGCACAGCGTGAGGATGTTGCCGCCGAGGTTCACGATGCGGCAGTCGATGTCGTAGTAGTGCCCGTCGCGGCAGGCGTGCCAGTCGTAGATGCAGCTCCGACCGGTCGAGGCCTGCCCCGTGAGGGTACACTCGGCTGGCGCGTTTGGCTCCGGCGTGCGGCAGGTGCCGGCGATGTCGAATCTGGATCGGTGACACTCGAGGCCTTGTTTGCAGTCGGCGAGGCCCGGGATACAGGTCCCGCCGACGTCGAGCGTGATGTGGTTGCTCGTGCAGGATCCACCCCAGGTCGTGAGGTTCTTCCACCACCACACCGCGCCCTTGACGCACGCCAAGCCGGTGTTGACGTCGGTGCAGAGGGCCAGCACGTCGAAGCTGTTGCAGGCCAGCGCTGCGGCCGGCTGGACACAGCTCGCGCCGCTCGCCTCGAGCTGCGTGCAGTGCAGCCCGGGGTAGCACACCGCAGGTCCCCCGCAGGTCGCGCCCGCGGTCGGCGGGGTGTAGCAGCTCGTGGTGCCGTCGTTGGCGCAGGTCGTGTCCGCCTTGCAGGTGAGCGCGGTCGGCTGGCCAGCGGTACAGGAGCTGTAGTAGTTGCCCGACGAGGTGTCGCACGAGAACCGGTTGGCGGGGACAGCCGTCAGCTCCGAGCAATCGAACTCCTCCGTCACGCATTCGCTGGTGCGCCGGTCACAGACCTTGGAGGCGGAGATGCCGCTCGAGTCCGCGCAGGCCAGCACGTACTGCGTCCCGTCTGCACGCCTGCCCTGGCAGGTCGAGGTGCCGGGCTTGGTCGCGCAGACCGCCTGCTTGCCGGATGGGAGACAGGTCCCGATCTCGCAGCTCCGAGTCGCGCCGGTCGCGCAGTCCTTGACCGAGTCCGCGTCGCAGACCGAGGTGACTCCCGCATCGGCGCACGACACGACACAGTGAGGCACCGGCGAGGCTTCGCAGGTCGCGCAGGCCTCGGTGCGCTGGAAGGCGCCGCTCGCGTCGCAGGTGTAGAGGCCATCGGCTCGGCACTCCGTGGCGCCGCTCTCGCATAGCTGCGAAGGCGGCCCGTCTGGCTGGGTGCCGCTGGCGTCGTCGCAGCCCGCGAACAGGATCGCGACCAGGGCAACGCGGCACACGGCTTGGGCGATACTCATGGCGTGGGACTGTAACAACAGCCTCGCGGCTCACGGCTGGCAAAAAGCCGCACAGGAGAGCAACCGAGGCCACCGCGATCGCCGGGCGCGGTCGCCGGGCGCGGTCGCCGGGCGCAGGCGCCTCTCGATCGGTCATCCCCGGTACCGACGAAAAAGCGCTCGGTGAGCCTGAACACCTGGTGCTTGCTTGGGGAGGGGAGAACGCGCGCGAAGGGGACACGCTGGGCGGTGGCGCGGGGGCGAGCGCGCATGAAGGCGTCGCGCAAAAGCTGGAGCGCGAGTCCTGGCCAGACCGCCGGATGACTCATCGGTTTTCCCGAGGTCAAACCTCCAAACTATCCATTAGTCCGAATCGTTTGCAGGACCCACAGTGCAAGCACCTCGTTGTTTCGCTTCGTTCCTCATTCACACCAAGGACTGTCATGAAGCTCAAGATCAAGACCCGCGGCGTCATCGTTCATCGCGAGCTGCTCGACAAGGTCGAGCGGATGATCCGCGCTGGGCTGGGCCGGTTTGAACATTCGGTGCAGCGCGCCGAGCTGACCGTGGAGGACATCAACGGGCCGCGCGGCGGCATCGACAAGGTGGCCAGGCTGCAGGTGGCGGGGCGCGGGTTCCCGCCCATCCTCATCGAGCAGAGCGACCGCGAGGTGGGCCGCGCGGTGACCTTCGCGGTGGAGCGCGCCGCGCGAACCTTGGTCCGCGCGCTCAAGCGAGCGCAAGGGATGATGCACCCCGCGCGGGGGTAGCAGCGTCGGCACGGCCGGTCTTCGCATCTCTTCTCTGCGTTTCTCGCATCGCATGATCTTGATTGGAGTCTGATATGGCGTGGCTCTACCTGGGCTTTGTGGCCCTCATTCTCGCTCTCCTGGCGCTCGACCTGGGGGTGTTTCATCGCAAGCTGCACGTGGTCCGGGTCAAGGAGGCGCTGGGCTGGTCGGCGTTCTGGATAAGCCTGGGGGTGGCGTTCTCCGGCCTCATCTACGTGGGCTACGAGCAGCACTGGATGGGGCTCGGCCTGACGCCTGACGCCATGTCCGTGGCGCGCACCGCCTCCGATGGCTCCGTCTACTACAACGACGGCGGGAGCGCTGCTCAAGTACCTCACCGGGTTCGTGGTGGAGAAGTCGCTGGCGGTCGACAACATCTTTGTCATCGCGATGATCTTCGGCTTCTTCGCCGTGCCACCGCTGTATCAGCACCGGGTGCTGTTCTGGGGCATCCTGGGCGCGCTCTTGATGCGCGGCGGGATGATCGCGCTAGGGACGGCGCTCATCGTCAAGTTCGCGTGGATCATCTACGTGTTCGGCGGCTTTCTGATCCTGACCGGCGTCAAGATGCTGCTCCTGCGTGACAAGCCCGCGGACATGAGCAGTAACCCCGTGGTGCGGCTGGTGCGGCGGATGGTGCCCGTCACCGAGCGCTATCACGGCGCGCACTTCTTCGTGCGCGCGGGCTCGACCGGCAGCGAGGAGCCGCCGGTGCCCGGGGCGACCAAGGAGCACGACGGCGTGGTGGCGACGGCGCGCAAGGGTCTCCTGCTCGCCACCCCGCTGTTTCTGGCGCTGGTGCTGGTGGAGATCACGGATCTCATCTTCGCGGTGGACTCCATCCCGGCCATCTTCGCCATCACCACGGACCCGTTCCTGGTGTTCACCAGCAACGTGTTCGCCATCCTGGGCCTGCGCAGCCTGTACTTCGCGCTGGCCGGGATGATCGATCGGTTCCAGTATCTCAAGGTCTCGCTGTCGTTCGTGCTGGTGGTGGTGGGCGCCAAGATGATGGCGCACGGCTGGCTCAAGGCGTGGCTCGGGGAGCACTTCAACTTCTACGTGCTGGGCATGATCGCCGGCATCATCGGCACCGGCATCGTGGCGTCGCTGGTCAGCACGCGGCGGCAGCCACCGCCGGGGGACGCGGCAGCTTCGGACTCCGCGCTGCCGCACGCCGAGGTGCGCTGAGCTGGGCCGCCGCTGCAGGCGACCGGGCGCAACGTCGTATCGAGTTCGCGGAAGCCACGGTGGGTGGCTCGAGCACGGTGGGCGGGTCAAGCCCGGTGGCGACGGGCAGGTCGCCACCGACCCGAGCTCAGGGGGCCACGCACAGCCAGACGATCCCGCTGGTGCTTGCCTGGACACAGGTCATCCCGGTCGGGCAACCGTTGCGCGCGGTCGTACAGACGATCGAGCAAGTGTGGTCGGCGGTGTTACACGATGGGCTCAGCCCTGGATCACCGACCCAGCCGTTCAAGCAGTCGGCCTTGTTGTCGCACGGCGGCGTGCAGTACCCCGTCGTCGTCGAGCCGTAGCCCGCGACGATCGTGCAGGTGTTGCCGGCCGGGCACGTCGCGCCGCCACCGCCCGCGGTGAACGGGCACAGCTTGCCCAGGCTGCTCACGTAGGCATCGAGGGGGGGCACGCCTGCGTCGGGCGCGCCCGGCGGGTCACTGCAGGCGACGAGACAGCAGAGGACAAACATATATCGGTTCATTCGTAGGCTCCGGTTCCAGATAACGTCGTGCAGCGTCGAGTCACGAGTCGAGGCCCGGGAAGCTAACCGACTCGAGCGCGCTCGCATAGCAACCCGCAGGACCGCTGAGGGATGGTGTGATCTTTGCCATTGAATGCCTCGTGCGACCATCCGAGCGCCCTCGTTCGTGCCGTGGAGGTGGTCGAGGATCCGCCCGCCACGACCGTGGGCGACGGCTTTGGCTCAGCCCAGCACGTTCACGCCGCCGGCGAGCAGGCCAAAGATGCCGCCGGTATGGACAAAGCACACGGCCTCGCCGAACCGCCGCGGGGCGCGGCTCAGCTCGGTCACCATGCCGTGGAAGGCCTTGCCGGTGTACACCGGGTCGAGCACCACGCCCTCGCGCTGGCCGACGCGGCGCAAGGTGGCCAGCTCCTCGGGGCGGCTCTTGGCGTAGCCCAGGCCGACGTGGCCGTCGATCATGTCGATGTCTGCCTCGGTCACGTTGGCGCCGAGCTGCCAGCGCGCCTCGACCTCTGCGCAGATGCCGGCGATCTTGCGGACGAAGTAGTCGCGGTCGTCGCACACGTTGATCCCGGCCACCGACAGCCCGCGCTCGGGCAGGCGCAGGAGCTTGGCGCCCAGCACCAGCCCCGCGCCGGTGCCGCCAGAGCCGCAGGCATAGACGATGGTCGCCGGCCGGGGCACCTGCGCCGCGTCGAGCTGCTGCACCAGCTCATGCATGGCGCGCAGGTAGCCCCAGGTGCCCAGCGCGTTGGAGCCGCCCTCGGGGATCACGTAAGGCCGCTCTCCTCGCTGCTGCAGCCGCTCGGCCTCCTGGGCCAGGAGCTGGTCGCGGTCTCGCCACTGCGCGTACGAGATCCAGCGCAGGTCCGCGCCGGCCATCACATCCAGCGTGATGTTGCCAGTGAGCGCAGGCGGCACCCGCGGGTTGTCGGTGCGCAAGATGAGCAGGCTGCGCATCCCCAGCCGCGCCGCGGCCAGCGCGGTGGCGCGCGCGTGGTTGGATTGCTCGCCGCCGCAGGTCAGCACGTAGGTCGCGCCCTGCGCCTGCGCCTCGGCGAGCAGGTACTCGAGCTTGCGGATCTTGTTGCCGGACAGCTCGCCGCCTGTGTGGTCGTCGCGCTTCAACCACACCGGCACGCCGCCCCAGCGCTCGCGCAGCCAGTGGCCCCCGGTGGGCAGGTGCGCCAGCGTCACGCGCGCCGGCTCGGCAGGATGGATGCGAGCAGAGGTGTCCATGCGCGGCAGGATAGCGCGGCGGATGGCGTCCGCGGGGATTCGCCAGCCGCATGTGCCGGCGTGCTGGGCTCGCCCGCCGCCTGCTGGGTGGGATGCCTCGGCGGCGACTGGCGGCGACTGGCGGCGACTGGCGGCGACTATCAGCGACTACCGGCGCTCCGGCAAGCTCAGCAGGTCGCGCAGCGGGTCGAGCTTCCAGAGCGCCACGTGGCCTCGTTCACGGATGGCCAGGCGCCCCTCGCGGTCGATCACCACGATGGCCGTCTCGCCTGGCGAGAGCTCCAGCGCCGCGCGCAAGGCGGCATCGTCGGCGACCACGTGCCAGCCGGCCGCCAGCTTGACGCCCTCGAGCGCGCCCACGAACACGCCGAGGCTCTTGCCCTCCGGCAACGGCTGATCGCTCATCATCGCGACCAGGCGTGCGTCCGGATCGGCCCACGCGGTCCGGTCGTTGCGCTTGGCGCCGCCCTCCACGCCCGGCACCGCCTTGACGTTGACGGCGCGCGCGAGGAAGATCAGCGCGCAGCCCTTGCCGGCGCAGGTCGCCTTGGACAGTGGCCCGGCGCGGAAGTCGGGCGCGGGCGGCGGCGGCGGCGGCTCGCGCGCGGTCAGCGCCACGCGCAGGCTCTCCAGGTCCGCGGGGCCCAGCTTGCCGCTGTGGCGAAACAACAGCTCGCCCTGCCTGCCGAGCACCACCACCGCGGTGTGGCCCTTGGGCAGCTTGAAGCCGCGCAGGATCGCGCCCTCGTAGTCCATGTACATCGGCAGCCGCGACTCACGCTGCATGGCGTCGGCGAACTCATCGAGCTTCCACTTGAGGAAGCCCAGCCCCTCGACCTCGCCGATGAAGAACCCCTTGACGTCGTCGCCGACCTGCCAGCGGTTGAGCGCGCGCGACAGCTCGCGCCCCTCGCCCGCGGACATGCTCTCCCGGCTCTCCAGCACGAAGTACGCGATCGAGCCGCGCAGCGCGCCGATCTCCAGCGCCGGCTGCTGGTCCAGCCCCGGCAGCCGGATGCGCGCGGGATCTTGCTCGACCGGCGCCAGCGTGGTGGGGATGGGCTCGACGTGGGAACGCAGCTTCCACCACAGGAAGCCGCCACCGCAGGCGGCGAGGACGAGCACGGCCAGAAATACGCGAAGGAGGATGCGGCGCACACCGCAGGATGCACCAAGGTCTGGCGGTCATGATGCACGATTCGCCGTTTGTTCCGGCGCCCGTCGCTGGTGGCGCTGTCGGCGCTGGCGGCGCTGGCGCCAGCCCGCACCCGGGCGCGGGATCATTGTAAGGTCGCGGCGTGAGTAGCATGACGACGACCGGGATCGCGTACACCGACGACGGCGAGGCGCTGGGCTACCAGCTCGACGCGCCTGCCCGCGAGCGCGCCGACGGCAGCGCGCCCACGCCGATGCTCACCGCGCACGGGCTGGTGTCCTCGGTGCATCACTGGACGTACTTCCTTCCCCACTTCGCGGCGCAGCGGGCGGTGGTGTCGTGGCACTACCGGGGCCACGGCGGGCAGGCGGCGCCCGCGGATCGCGCGGTCAGCGTGGCCCAGTTTTCCGACGACGCGGCGGCGGTGTGGCGCGCCGCGGCCCTGGGGCCCGCCGTGGTGGTGGGCCTCAGCTTTGGCGTGCAGGTGGCGCTCGAGGTGTGGCGGCGGCATCCGGCGGCGGTGCGCGCGCTGGTGCTCATCTGCGGCACGCCCGGGCATCCGCTAGATCGGGTGTCGTCGGCGGCGCCGCTGCGCCAGGCGGTGAGCGCGGCGGTTCGCCAGCTCGGCCAGCGGCGCGCGCTGGCGGCGCCGCTCCTGGGCCTGTTGCGTAGCCGGCTGGGCGTGCGGGCGCTGCGAGAGCTGGCCTACCTGAGCGGCGGCGCGCACCGCGCGAGCTGCCCGCCCGAGGTGCTCGAGGGCCTGTTCGCCCACGTCGCCGAGCTCGAGCCAGAGCTCATCGGCAACGTCGTGGCCTCGTACCTCGAGCACAGCGCCGAGGACACCTTGCCGAGCATCACCGTGCCCACCCTGATCCTGGCCGGAGATCGAGATCAGCTCACGCCGGTGTCCACCGCCGAGCGCATGCAGCGCGCCATCGCCGGCAGCAAGCTGGTCGTGTTCCCCGGCCACACCCACCTGGTGCAGGTCGAAGCTCCGGACGCGGTCCACGCGGCCATCGAGCAGTTCCTCGACGAGCATCGGCTGTAGGGCGAGGGCCGGATACGGCTGGCGTGCGAGGCGCGGCGCAGGCGCGCCGGGGCGCAGGCGCGCGCGGGTCGCGATCGACTCGCGGGGGACCGAGCAAGAACGTGTCGGGTTCAATTGCAAGCATGTTGCAGTTGTGAGAGTGTCGCATCTGTCGATCCGGACGGAGGCTTCATGCTGCGATTGCCTGTAGCGGTGCTCAGTGGAGTTCTCGGGGCAGGGAAGGCGACCCTGCCAAACCACAGGCTCGCGAGCCTGGCGCCGCGGCCATCGGTGACGCCATGAGCGAGGTGAACAGCGAGGTGAACGTTGACGCTCAGCTCATGTCGATGGGCGCGGTCGCCCCTGGGCGCGCGGACGAGGTGCGCTCTGACCGAACGGTCGACAGCGTCGCGGGGCTGAGCGCGATCTTCGAGGAAGGCGTGAACATCGTCGCGCTGTCGCGGAGGCTCGACGCGGCGATCGTGGAGGAGGCGAGGGTGGCGCTCGCCCAGCCGTCCTTTCGGTTGCTCACGTCGATCACTCCGAGCAACGGTCCAGGCGCGCTCTTGGCCCAGTTGCCGGAGCTCTCGCACCTCGCCGCGGAGCTCCACTTCTGGACCGAGGTGCTCGCGGACCTGACGGGCTGCGAGCGGGTGGGCGTTCGGCTGGCTCGCCTCGAGGCCGCGATGTGCCCTCGCTTTCATGTCGACAAGGTGACGGTCCGAGTCGTGAGCACCTTCGCGGGCAACGGCACCGAGTACCTGGCCGAGGAAGACGTGGACCGGCGATGGCTCGGACATGCAGCGCAAGGGGCCAGCGATGAAGCGTCTGGGCTGCTCCGACGCGGCGCGCGCATTCGACGGGCCGAGGCCGGCGACGTGGTCCTGCTCAAGGGTGAGGCCTGGCCCGACAATACCGGGCGTGGCGCGGTTCATCGCTCGCCCGGCGCGAGCAGCACCTCGCCTCGGCTGGTGATGACCCTGGACCCGCTATAGGACTTCGCTGGATAGTCTGGACGTATGAGCACCGACCTTTCGACGTCATGGAGCCGTCACGCGCGGACGTATGCCCGGCTTGGCGCGCCCTTCACGGGGTACATCTCGCAGTCGCTCTTTCACACGGTGGCAGGGCGACTGCCACCGGCGCCGCAGATCCTCGACGTCGCGTGCGGCAACGGCGAGCTCTCGCGGGCGGCCGTGCTGCACTGCCTCGCGGAGCGCGCAGCGTCGGGGCACACGGGAGGCGTGGTCGCCACCGACTTCGCGCCGGAGATGGTGGCGCTCGCGTCGAAGAACCTCGGCGCCCTCGACGCGGGCGACCTCGTCCGCTGCGAGGTGCAGGACGGGCAGGCGCTCGCGCTCGAGACAGCGTCGTTCGACGCCGCCTTCTCAGCGTTCGGCATCTTCTTGTTCCCGGACCGCCACGCCGGTTGGCGTGAGGCCGCGCGGGTCCTCCGGCCGGGCGGGATCTTCGCCACGGCGGTGTGGCGAGGCCCCAACGACAACGCGCTCGCTCGGCTCCAGATGGGCCCCGTGATAGCAGCGCTCCCGGCGCGCGTTCGAGATGCGCTCCCTCGCCCCGGGTGGCTCGACATCGCGTCTGCGGAGGGGCTCGAACAGGAGCTCTCGAGCTGCGGCTTCTCCGAGATCGAGGTGAGCGTGTTCGACGCGGTCCTCACGGCCCCGACGCCACGTGTGATGTGGGAGATGATGCGTGAGAACCCTGGGACGGGCGCCCTCATCGGTTCGTGCACGGAGGCCGAGCTGGCTGCTGTCGAGCAGTCCGTGCTCTCGACCTTCCTCGCGATGTCAGGTGGCCCAGATCGGTCGCTGCGCTTCGAGGCTTCCTGTCACTTCGCGGTGGCGCGGCGCTCCTGACCGAGGCCCGCGCCGATGAGGCGGGGTCAATGCTTCGCGATGTGCGCCTCGCCCACCGGGCCCAGGTGCATGCGGCGGTGCGCGGCGGCGTAGTCGCGGGCCGATTGCTCGAGGGCCAGGAGGGAGACGACGATGCCGACGATGAAGGACAGCGGCACGGTGATGATGCCGGGGTTCTTGAGCGGGACGACGGCGGAGGAGTTGTGCAGGAGGTCGACCCAGACGGTGGGGGAGAGCAGGATCAAGACCAGGGCGGAGACGGTGCCGGTGACCATGCTGGCGACGGCGCCGCGGGTGGTGAAGTTCTTCCAGGCCATGGACAGGAGCAAGGCGGGGAAGTTGGCGCTGGCGGCGATGGCGAAGGCCAGGCCGACCATGAAGGCGACGTTCTGGCCCTCGAACAGGATGCCCAGGCCGATGGCGAGCATGGCGAGGACCACGGTGGCGATCTTGGCGATGCGGAGCTGCTCGTGCTCGGGGGACTGGCCCTTGCACACGACGTGGTTCCACAGGTCGTGCGACAGCGCGGCGGAGCCGGACAGGGTCAGGCCGGCGACGACGGCGAGGATGGTGGCGAAGGCGACGGCGGAGATGAAGCCAAGGAAGCCGGTGCCGCCGAGCGCCTCGGCCAAAAGCGGCGCCGCCATGTTGCCGCCGGCGGCGACGGAGTTGATGGTCTCGCGGCCCACCAGGACGGAGGCGCCAAAGCCCAGGATGAAGGTGACGAGGTAGAACGCGCCGATGATGCTGGTGGCCAGCGCCACGGAGCGGCGGGCGGTGGCGGCGTCCGGGACGGTGTAGAAGCGCATCAGGATGTGAGGCAAGCCGGCGGTGCCGAACATGAGCGCGATGCCCAGCGAGATGGCCTCGAGCGGGCTCGACACCAGCTTGCCGGGGGCGAGCACGGCGCTGCCGTAGCGGTCGCGCGCGGCGGCGAACAGCTCCAGCGGGTTCCAGCCGAAGCGCGACAGCACCAGGCCGGCGAGCAGGGTGGCGCCCATCAGCAGCAGCACGGCCTTGATGATCTGCACCCAGGTGGTGGCGATCATGCCGCCAAAGAGCACGTACAGGAGCATGACGCCACCGACGATGAGCACCGCGATCTTGTACGACAGCCCGAACATCAGGTGGATGAGCCCGCCGGCGCCCACCATCTGCGCGATGAGGTAGAAGATCACCACGGTCAGGGTGCCGCTGGCGGCGGCGATGCGCACCGGGCGCTGGCGCAGGCGATACGCCAGCACGTCGGCGAAGGTGAACTTGCCGAGGTTGCGCAGCGGCTCGGCGATGAGGAAGGTGATGACCGGCCAGCCGACCAGCCAGCCGACGGAGTAGATGAGGCCGTCGAAGCCAGACATGGACACCAGGCCGGCGATGCCGAGGAAGCTGGCGGCGCTCATGTAGTCGCCGGCGAGGGCGAAGCCGTTCTGCAACGAGCTGAGCTGGCCGCCCGCGGCGAAGTACTCGCGAGTGGAGCGGGTGCGGCGCGCGGCCCAGTAGGTGATGGCCAGGGTGATCGAGACAAAGAGCAGGAAGAAGCCGATGGCGGTGACGTTGGGCTGGCCAAGCGTGCTGGACGGCTTGGCGGCGTCGGCGCCAGTGCCGGCGGCGAAGGTGGAGAGGATCGTGGACATCACGCCTTGCCTCCGCGCAGGCGGCGCACCGCTGCGTCATAGTGCTGGTTGGCCCAGCGCACGTAGATGGCGGTCAGGATGGGCGCCAGCACGATGACGCACGCACCGGCGACGATGCCCACGCTCACGCGGTCGCCGGCCAGGAGCGTGCCGGCGGTGGGCTTGGCGAACGCCACCAGCAAGATGAAGCCGAAGTAGCCGATCATCATGATCGTGGTCAGCGCCGCGGCGAGCCGGCCGCGGCGGGCAGAGAGCTGGGCCAGCTCCGCGAGCTCGGCCGGCAGGGGTTCGTCGGCCACGTGGGGATCTGGGTTGGGCACAGCCAGGGACTGTGCCACGGTTAGCGACGCCTGCGTGCTCATCTATAGTCTCCCGTGGGTGGGGGCGGTGGCGATGATCTCCGAGACCACGCTCGGATCTGCCAGGGTGGTGATGTCGCCGAGGTCGCCGGTCTCGCCGGTGGCGACCTTGCGAAGGATGCGGCGCATGATCTTGCCGGAGCGGGTCTTGGGCAGCCCGGAGACCACGACGATGCGGTCCGGCGTGGCGATGGCGCCGATGGCCTGGCGCACCTGCTCCTGGAGCGCCCCTCGAGCTGGTCGCCGGACAGGTCGCGGTGTTGTCCTAGACCGTGACGTAGGCGCAGATGCCCGGTGCCCTTGATATCGTGCGGGAAGCCGACCACCGCGGCCTCGGCGACCTGCGGATGCGCGACCAGCGCGCTCTCGATCTCGGCCGTGCCGAGGCGGTGGCCGGAGACGTTGAGCACGTCGTCGACGCGGCCCGTGATCCAGTAGTACCCGTCGGCGTCGCGGCGTGCAGCCGTCGCCGGTGAAGTACGGGCTGGCAAGCGCGGGAAGTAGGTCTCCTGGAAGCGCCGGTGGTCGCCCCGGATCGAGCGCGCCTGGCCGGGCCACGGCCGCGCCAGGCACAGGGTGCCGCTGACGCTGTTGCCCTCGATGACCGCGCCGGCTCGTCCACCAGCACCGGCTCGACGCCGAAGAAGGGCAGGGTGGCCGAGCCGGGCTTGGTGGGCGTGATGCCCGCCAGCGGCGTGATCAGGATCGCGGCGCCGGTCTCGGTCTGCCACCAGGTGTCCACGACCGCGCAGCGACCTTCGCCGACGACGTCGTGGTACCAGTGCCAGACCTCGGGGTTGATGGGCTCGCCCACCGTGCCGAGCAACCGCAGGCTCTGGCGCTTGTGGCGCTTGACCCACTCGTCGCCTTGCTGGATGAGCGAGCGCAGGGCGGTGGGCGCGGTGTAGAGCACGGTGACGCCGAGCTCGTCGACGATCTGCCAGAAGCGGCCGGGGTCCGGATAGGTCGGGATGCCCTCGAACAGGACGATGGTGGCGCCGGAGGCGAGCGGCCCGTAGACCACGTAGGTGTGGCCGGTGATCCAGCCGATGTCGGCGGTGGCGAAGAAGACGTCGTCGGGGCGCGTCGAAGATGCGTTGGTAGCTGGAGGCGGCGTGGACCAGGTAGCCGCCGGTGGTGTGCAGGAGGCCCTTGGGCTTGCCGGTGGATCCTGACGTGTAGAGGATGAACAGCGGATCTTCGGCGCTCATCCACTCCACCGGGCAGGTCGAGCGGTGACGCGCCATCTCCTGATCCAGGAAGAAGTCACGACCGGCGCGCATGGGGACGTCGATGCCGGTGCGGCGCGCGACCAGCACGGTCTCCACCTGGTCGAGGCCGGCAGATGGCCTGGTCGGCCAGGTGCGCTTGAGCGGGATGCGCTTGGGGCCGCGCAGGCTCTCGTCGGCGGTGATGAGCAGCTTGCAGCCGGCGTCCAGGATGCGGTCGCGCAGCGAGTCCGCGGAGAACCCGCCGAACACCACGGAGTGGACGGCGCCGATGCGAGCGCACGCCAGCATGGCGACGGCGGCCTCGGGGATCATCGGCATGTAGATGCAGACGCGATCCCCGCGGTGGACGCCGTGGTCGCGCAGCACGTTGGCGCAGCGCGCCACCAGGTGCTTGAGCTCGCGATAGGTGATGTCGCGATGCTGGCCGGGCTCGTTGCCGACCCAGCGGATGGCCAGCTTGTTGGGCTGGGCGCGGGCGTGGCGGTCCACGCAGTTGTAGGCGGCGTTGAGGCGGCCGTGCCCGAACCAGGAGAAGTCGACTTCGTCCAGATCGGCGTCGAAGACCTGGCCGAAGGGGTGAAACCACTCGAGGACCTTGGACTCGTCGGACCAGAAGCCGTCTGGATCGGCGAGGGCTGCGAGCGTACATCGTGCGGTACTCTTCGAACGAAGCGGATCCGAGGCAGCAGGTGGGGAGGACATGGGAGCTCCTTGGTGAGGCGCGCGCCAGGCGCGGCGCGGGGGCGCGGGGCGAAGGGCGAGGGCAAGCGTCGCTAGAACTCGCTAGAACTCGCTAGATCGCTAGATCTCGCTAGAACGACAGCTGGCCTTGCAGCGTGGCGGACCACGTCGCGGTGGTGGCGCCCGCGCGGGTGCGGGCCACGTCGAGCTTCAAGTTGGTGCGGTGCTGATCGAGGAAGGCGGCGCCGCCGAGGTGGAAGGCGGTCAGGTCGCCAGCGGTCTGGTCGGAGTTGAAGCGCTCGAACGAGACGATGGGCTCGAACTGCCGAAGCGAAAGCCGGCCTCCACGAAGCCGCCGGCAGCCGGTGGAGGCGGCGACGTCCCCATCGTCATAACGGACCACGGTGGCCTGCGCCACCAGCGCCTGATCTGGGCCGGTGGGCAGGTGCAGATACACATCCGCGGCCAGCGCCAGGTGGTTGGCGGCCTCGTCCATGCCGGCCATCGCGATGGCCTGCCGTTGCCAGTCCACCCCGACCCCGATCGACAGGACCGGGTCGTCGGTGAACTGGATGCCGGGATAGAAGAAGCCCTTCTCTTCGCCAAGCAGCGCCACCCGGGCGTGGCCGGCGAGCCGCGGCAGATCTCCGGGGTTCTTCGCCATCACCGCGTTGCCGTCTCCCGCGCTGCCCTCCACGCCGTTGAACACGCCGGCGCGGAGCTGCACCGGCCCAGGTGGCGCGGCCTTGCACGCCGACATCGCGCCACACCCGGGTGGACTGGCTGGGATAGAGGATGAGCCGGCCGTGATAGTCCAGCGCGTTGAGGCTGACCGCGGATTGCATGGAGTGGCGGGTGAACGGCACCAGCATCATGCCGGCATCCAGGAACGCGCCGGGCGACGCCTCCGGGGTCAGGCGCAGCGAGGCGTACGCATCCTGCACGTAGATGGAGGTCTCCCAGTTGCCGTCCTTGCCCAGGTTGACCTGCTCGGTGTCGACGAAGAACGAGATGCGCTTGCTGAGATCGCCGTGCAGCATGAGCCGGGCGCGGCGCAGGAAGAAGTCTGTACCGGCGCCGCCGTCAGGCGCCGCGTCCTGCGCCACCACCGCTTGCGGCTGCAAGAGCGCGCCGAGGTTGATGGTGGTGTCGTCGCGCGACAGGAGCTTCTCGGCCAGCGCGGGTGACAGCGGCGCTGACAGGGACGCGCCGACGAGCGCAAGGGCCAGGGACCGCAGCAGGGGCAGCTTCGATGAGCGCATGGGAAGGCACTCCGCAAGCGGCGGGCCAGGTTCTTGCGGGCTCCTCGGATCGTAGTTGCGCTGACTAGCCGCGCCCGCGGCGCGCGCTGGCGTCGCCAGAGCGGTAACACCCGGGTGCGCGCAGCGTTACCGAAGGTAACAACCTCTGCGCGCAGCGGGGATGCGGCTCGCGCAGCGGACGTCGTCGGCGCGGCTCCTGCCGCAACAATCTGTTGTCGCACCATGACGAGCCGTGGGCCCTGGCCTATCGTCGCGGCATGAAAGCAGTGCTCTGGTCCGCGGCGTGGTGCGTTGGGGTCCTGGCGTGCTCGGCGCCACCGAAGGCAAAGACGATCGGCCCGGCCGATCCGCCGGCCGCGGCGTTGGCGACGGCGCAGCGCGTCGCGGCCGGCGAGCTGCCCTCCGTGGCGCGCTGGCGCACGCACCTCACGGACGAGCTGATGCCGTTCTGGATGACGCCCGATGCGCTGGGCTCGCCGGTCGGCAACTTCCCCACCTTCCGATGCAACGACGGCACCGCGTTTCGGCCAGCGGCGCCTGTCCGGAGCTCGCGGAGGCGGGCGGCTGGATCAAGCAGGAGCTGGGGCGCGACTACACGCGCATGAAGTCCCGGCAGGCCTTTGTCTACGGAGTGGCCTACCACGTCACCGGTCAAGAGCCGTACCTGGCCGCGGCCGCCGCGGGCGTGACCTGGCTGCGCCAGCACGCCTACGAGCGCGACACCGGCAGCGCCGTCTCGTACTGGGAGAACGGCAAGCCGCAGCCGCCAGCGCCGCAGCGCACCGCGCAAGATCTGGCGTACGCGCAGCTCGGCCTCGCCTTCTACTATTACCTGACCCGAGATCCGGAGGTGCTGGCTGACCTGGTGCGCCTGGAGCAGTACATGATGAAGGCGTACTGGGATCCGGCGCCGCCGCCCGCCGGCGGCCAGCTCCGCTGGGTCCTGTCCGACGGCGGAGCGCCAGGGGAGAGCCAGCGACAAGAGCTGGTGTCGCAGCTCGATCAGATCAACGCATACATGCTGCTGCTGGCGCCGCTGCTCGAAGATCCTGCGCAGTCCGCGGCCTGGCAGCGCGACATGCTCCTGCTCGCGCGCGTGATCAAGGACCGGTACTTCGCGCCGGAGCACGGCATGTTCTGGGGCACGTTGCACGATCCGGCGCAGCGCAAGCTGGGCAGCCGCCACACCGACTTTGGCCACTCCATGAAGTCCCTGTGGATGCTGTATCTGGTGGGCCAAGCGACCGGGCAGGCCGACCTGGTGGACTTCGCGCGCCCTCACGTGGCGCCGCTCCTGGCGCGCGCAGCGCAGCCGTCTGGTTGCTGGGCCTCGGGCCTGCGCGCGGACGGCAAGCTCGACGCGGGCTCGCAGTGGTGGGTGTTCGCCGAGCTGGATCAGGCGGCGGCCACGCTGGCGCTGCGCGAGCCGGCGGAGGCGGGCCGCGCGCCCAGCGGGTACGTGAAGCACCTGCCCAGGAGCTATGCCTGCTGGTTTGAGCGCTTCGTGGACCCAAAGGGCGGTGACACCTGGCCGTGGGTGTCAGCCGACTGGACCCCGACCATGTTTGCGCAGGGTGGGCCGCCCAAGGCGTTTCATTGGAAGAGCGGATATCACGCCGCCGAGCACGCGCTGGTCTCGCTCATCACCACGGCGGGGTTGCAGGAGAGCGACTGCCGCTGTACTTCGCCTTTGTCTCGCCGCCGGGCGCCGGCCGGGTGCAGCCGTACTACTTCCGCGCCACCATCACCGACGAGCGCGAGCATCCGTTGCCCAGCTTACCGAGGCTGCGCGGTCGCCGCGTGGAGTTCGCGCAGATCCAGTAGGTGCGAGAGATCGGGGCCGTGCCGGTGATATGCTCGCGCGATGCGGTTGATGTTGCTCGGGGACGCTCATATCACGCAGTCAGGCAGAGCCACGCCGGCGTTTTTGCGGGTGGTCGCGGAGGTCGCCAGGATGCACCCGGATGCGGTGGTGATGCTGGGAGACCTGACCAGCGGCGACCCGGCAGACGGCGTGCCGCTGCCAAAGGTGCAGTCCTGGTGGACTGCGATGAAGGAGGCGTTGGCACCGCTGCGCGCCGCGGGCATCCCCGTGCTGCCGATCCCGGGGAACCACGATCAGTACACCGCGGTGCATCGCCAGGCCTACGAGGAGGCCTGGTCGCAGCTCGCGCAGCAGGTGGCCCCGCTGCGGCTCAGCGGGCGGCCGGCGCACGCCTACTCCTGCCGCATCGGCGACGCGCACCTGTGCCTGGCGTCGATGGTGGATCAGAAACGTCAACGACGAGGAGGCGCGCTTCCTGCGCGAGGATCTGGCGGCGGCGACCACTCCCTTGCGGCTGGTGTTTGGCCACGTGCCGGCGCAATCGGCGATGACCCATGTCGCGATGAACTATCGCAAGCGCCTGGTGGAGCTGCTGGCGCACGGGGGCGCGAGCGCCTACTTCTGCGGCCATGAGCACCTGTACTGGGACGAGCTGATCGAGCTGGTGCCGGGCCAGCCCAAGGTGCGGCAGGTCATCGTGGGCACGCCGGGCGCGGCGTACACGTGGCCGCTGCGCGCAGATCTGATGAAGCGCTACTGCAACGGACGGCAGGGTGTCACGCCGTACGGTGAGGTGCGGTTCGGGATCGATCCGGTGACGCGCAAGCAGCTCGACGGCGTGGTCTTCGTGGAGGTCATCACCGCGTCGCCGAGCTTTCGCCTGGTGCCGTGGACGCTGGATCAGGACGGGCGCGCGTTGCACTTCGATCTGGCGGCGCGGACCCGCTGGCTGCAGACCAAGCTCAACGGGGCGCTGGCCCTGCACCTGGAGGTCACCGGGGTGATGGATCCGCCGACCGTCGCTGCGGTGCGGACGTTTCAGGCGCAACAGCAGCTCGCGGTGGACGGCATCCCCGGGCCGCTGACGCGCGCCCAGCTCCGGCGCGTCGCGGGGGCGTAGCTCCACGCGCGACCGGCCAGGCGTCATCCCGTGCGCTATGGTGGCCCATGACCAGCGCGACCGCGACGCAGAGGCTCTTCGAGGCGCGGCGCGGCTGGCGGTGTCCGCGACGCACGGGGTCACCGACGTCGTCCGCGACATGCATCGCGCCATCGGCAGCGGGCCGCGCGTGCTGGGGCAGCCGCTCAAGGGGCCCGTGCACGCGGTGACCGCGGTGAGCTACGGCGCGGTGCGCGCGGTGACCTCGCTGGTGGGCGCGGCGCTGGAGCGCGCCATCGACGCGCTGGCGCCGTGGCTCGGTAGCTCCGAGCCGGGGCCGCAGCGCGAGGCGGCGACCGCGGTGCTGTGCGGCGTGGTGGGCGATCTCTTGCACGACACCGGCAACCCGCTGGCCATCGCCCCGGCGCTGCGCTCAGGGGGCCGCGCGCTGACGCTCGAAAGCGCGCGGCGCTCGAGGAGCAGTTCCGCAGGCAAGCAGCAAGCTGCTGGTGCTGGTGCATGGCTCGTCCATGAACGACCTGCAGTGGAACCGGCGCGGGCACGATCATGGCGAGGCGCTGGCGCGGGAGCTTGGCTGCACCTGATCCACCTGCACTACAACAGCGGGCGCCACGTCCCGGACAACGGGCAGCCTTCTCGCAGCTCCTGCAGGAGCTGGTGACGGCGTGGCCGACGCCGGTGGACGAGCTGCTGCTGCTCGGACACAGCATGGGCGGCCTGGTGGCGCGCAGCGCGTGTCACGCCGCGGAGAGCGCCGGGCACTCCTGGCGGCCCAAGCTGCGCGCGCTGGTGTGCCTGGGCACGCCGCATCACGGCGCGCCGCTCGAGCGCGGCGGGCACTGGGTGGACGTGCTGCTGGGCGCGTTCGCGCACAGCGCGCCGCTCGCGCGGCTGGGCAAGATCCGCAGCGCCGGGGTCACGGACCTGCGCCACGGCAACGTCATCGAGTCCCACTGGCGCGGCCGAGATCGCTTCGCGCCCGCGCGCGACCTGCGGCTGCCCGTGCCGCTGCCGGCGGGCGTGTCCTGCTACGCGATCGCCGCGCGGCTGGCGAGCGCGCGGACCGCGCCCGTCGTCGGCGACGGCCTGGTGCCCGTGGACAGCGCGCTGGGCCGCCATCCGCGCGCCGAGCTGACGCTGGCGTTCCCGGAGGCGCAGCGATGGATCTGCGAGGACGCGGATCACCTGGACTTGCTGGACCACCCGGAGGTCTACGCGCGGCTGCGGCAGTGGCTGGCGCCTGCGGCCCCGACGACGCCGCCGACGTCCCCGGCGAACACACCGCCGACCGCGTAGGTTGGGCAGCACGCGGCATGCGCAAGCGGCATTGCGGCTCGCAGAGGGCTAGCTCGGGGCTCGCATGGTCGAGTCACAGGCACGGGTCACGAGGAGGCTCGGAAGCCTTCGCGGAGACGTGGTGTGATCCGAGTCGCAGCGCGTTTCCGCGGAAGCCATGGGGGCGGTGGACTGTGGCGCGGACGGGTCCAAGACGGTCCAAGACCCGCCCCTACGATAACCGCGCCCGTCGAGCCTGGGCAGGCGCGATGCGCGCACGCAACGCGGTTGACCACAGCCTTGGAGAGGCGCGGGAGGGTTCGCTGGCAACTCGCTGGCAACTCGCTGGCAACTCGCTGGCAACTCGCTGGCAGCTAGCAGGTCTCGATGACGCACACGCCGCCGCCGCACGCCGCTCTGCACTGGTTGCGCGTGAGGTACGTCTGCCCGTTGGTGGAGCAGGTGTATCGGCAGGTGCCAGTCTCGTCGGGCTCTGCCGCGGGCTGCGCGTTGCCCCGCGGAAGTTGTGGCCACCCCAAGTCAGGAGCGCCGACCTGCGCGCCTCTCTACAACAAGAGAGCAATGGTAAGGTCAATCGCACAAGCCACCGCGCGCTCAGGTCCGGGTCATCTCCGCTCGCTGGGCACCGGCACCTGGCACACGCCATCCGGTGTGCAGCGCCCGGTGAGGCGCAGCCGGTTTCTGGCAAACAGCGTGTACGCCAGCTCCAGCACGTGCGAGATGCCGGGCACGCGCGTCACCGCCACCACCCGGCGCCAACCGATGGCGCTGTAGAGCTGGCGAAACACCTCCACGCCGTCGAGCCAGGTGCCGTCTGGCGAGCGTCCGGCGATGCGCGTCATGAAGGACTGGAGCGTGCGACCGTAGGTCTGCGCGTCGAACGAGGCGCTCGCGATGTCCGTGAACTGGATCCGTCCATCACGGTCCTTTCGCTGCAGCATGCGGATCTCGCGCAGGCACAGCGGGCAGTCACCGTCGAAGAAGACCTCCACGCTCTTGCCGGGTCGCAGCACCGAGGGCGTCATGGTGCTTGGATGCGCGCCACCGGGCGACGTTACAGCGCGGTCGAAGGCCGGTCGTCGGCGGGCCAGCCAACGGCGCGCTCAGGATGCGCTTGCCGTCTTCTCTGTAGAGAGTCCCCGATGCCATGGGCCCACCACACGGTGGCGAGCCCCTGCAAGAGCTCCTCGAGGCGGTACTGCCGCAGATCGTCCGCGTCGAGCTCGCGCGCCAGCCCGGCGAACAGCGCCAGCTCGAGCTGGGGCTCACCGCGAAGCTGCTGGTGGCGCAGCCGCACCAGGTCGGACGTCCAGTGGCGAGCTGCCGTGCGGCCAAAGTCGATGAGCGCGACCTTGCCCTGGTGGATGAGCCAGTTTCGCGGATGAAAGTCGCCGTGCGTGAGCACCAGAGAGACCGGCTCCGGCGCGAAGCTGTCGAACGCGCGGGTCACCGCGGCGTGCAGCCCTGGCGCCAGGAGCGGCTCGGCGCTG
Source organism: Myxococcales bacterium (assembly GCA_016706545.1). Classification (GTDB taxonomy): domain Bacteria; phylum Myxococcota_A; class Polyangia; order Haliangiales; family Haliangiaceae; genus JABFXX01. Next base: position 6,513 of record JADJJK010000042.1, on the reverse strand, counting down.
CGCAAGAACTCGGCGGCCCGGCGCAGGATCTTGTCGACATAGATGTCCGAGGTGCCCTGCGGCACCATCAGGCGCGCCAGCAGCGCGCCGGCCTGGCGGTAACACTCGGGCTGCCACTCCTCGGGCGTGCCCTCCACGAGGCGGCCGGGCAGATATCGCGTGACGAGGATGCGGTCCTCCGCCGAGGCGTGCAAGAGCGGCGCCAGGCCAGGCAGCGAGCGCAGGTGGTCGCGGTGCGCCGCGATCTCTCGAGGCAGGTGCTGGCTCGTCGCGCTGGCCTTGACGATCACGTCGCCGCCTTGCTCCGTCCGCACCTGCAGCACCGTGGTGTCCTGCAGCGGCCAGGTGATCGTGGATGACCTGCCAGGACCCGAGCTCCAGGCGCCGGACGCAGCTCGAGGTGCCGTGGCGTCAACGCAGGCATGGCTCGTCGCCGAGGCGCGGCTCACGGCGCCTCCTCCGGGGCGCTGCCCAGGGCGCCGCCGCGGGCGGCGAAGTCGTCCACATCCAGCTCGAGCTGCCAGCGTCCGCGGCGGGTGGGCTGGTCGAGCGCGACGGCGAGCAGCTCCATGTGACCCAGGCGCGGGACCTCGTACGCGCCGAAGCGCTCGAGGTGCTCGGTGTGGACCTGGCTGTCGATCAGGCCGAAGCCCCACTGGTGGAGCTGGTTGACGCACGCCGTGTACGCGATCTTGGAGGCGTCGCTGGCCCTGGCGAACATGGACTCGCCAAAGAACGCCGCGCCGAGCGAGACGCCGTAGCAGCCGCTACCAGCTCGTCCTCTCGCCAGGCCTCGAAGGAGTGGGCGAACCCCAGCTCGAACAGCTTCTCGTAGGCGACCTTCATCTCCGGGATGAGCCAGGTGCCGTTCTGCCCGGGGCGCGGCGCCGCGGCGCATCCGTCGAGCACCTGGGAGAACGCGGTGTCCACGCGCAGCTCGTACGGCCGGCGGCGGATGGCCTTGCGCAGGCTGCGCTGCACCACCAGATCTGGCGTGGTCATGATCATCCGCGGATCTGGCGAGTGCCACAAGATCGGCAGGTTCTCGCCGTACCACGGGAAGATGCCCTTGGAGTACGCCAGCATCAGGCGCTCCGGGCGCAGGTCGCCGCCCACGGCCAAGAGGCCGTCCTCCGCCAGGTGGACGGGCGGAAACACGAGCCGATCATCGAGCCGAAATACTGGCATCTCCACCCATGCGTTCCTGCGGCTACCCGCCCGCCAGCGGGGCCAGGAGATAGATCTCGTCGCCCTCGGCGAGCGCGCGCTCGCCGTGCTCTGCCAGCGGGCAGCGCTCGCCGTTGACCATCAGCGTGTGCGCCAGGTGCGGGCTCGAGTCCAGCGCCTGCTGCAGCGGGATGCCGGCCGCGCCCGCGACCTCCACCAGCTTGCCCAAGGTGGTGCCTTGCGGCACCCGAAGGTGCTGATCCACTTCCTGCCACGCCTCTCCGATCCGCCCGCGGATGAGCACATGAACGCGGATCGACTGTCCGCGGATGCGATCGAAGATGCCCATGATGGTGCGCTAGGCCTCCAGGTAGCCCTCCAGGAGGCTGGCGATGCCCAGCTCCCTGGCGCGCGCCTGTGACAGCGCGCCGGTCTTGGGGTTCCAGTGCATCGCCTGGTAGTAGTCGTCCTTGAGCACCGGCAGCGGCACTCGCACGCCGCGCAGCAGCCGGCGGCGAGGTTGCCGTCGCCCTCGCCCAGCATGCGGCGGTGCGGCTGGAAGTCGCCGGGCAAGATGCCCCTCGCCCGGTTGAACGCGGCGCGCAGGTTCTGGATGCGCTCGCCGCAGCGCAGCGGCTCGGCGTCGTCCACGCCCCAGCCGGTGGCGGCGTTGACCAGCTCTGCCCACGGCAGCGAGCCGGTGAGCATGGTGAACATGCAGGCCCAGGCCGTTCATGGTCTGGTGCGCGTTGGAGAAGTGCGCCTGCGCCCGCGCCCTTTGCCCTCGGTGCCCTTCCACTTGACGTTCCAGTCCTTCTTCGCCACCGCGCCAGGCAAAGGTGAAGCCGGCGCCGAAAGTCTCGTTCCACGACGCCGAGCCGGCGGTGTGCCGCCCGAGGTTGGATCGGCGATGTGAGTCACGCCCATCAGCGAGGTGAAGCGCGTGTCGTGGTACGCGGGCTCGCCGCCGTGGACATGCACGGCGAAGTCGTCGAGCCCTTGCCCAGGTGCGCGGCGGCGCGCTGCACGCCGTTGCCGAGCCAGGCGCCGCAGCCGTCGCCCGTGCCCATCTTGACGGTGAGCGCCAGCGCCGCCTCGCCGCTGCCCCAGCGCAGGTCGATGCCGTCTAGCTCCGCGCTGGTCAGGAGGCCCTTGTCCACCGCCTCGCAGGCCCAGGCCAGGGTGGCCGACGAGGACACCGCGTCGATGCCGTAGCGGTTGCAGGCGTCGTGGCAGGCGGTGACCAGCTCGAGGTCGTCGTTGAGCAGGTTGGCGCCAAAGCCGACGATGGTCTCGTAGTCCGGGCGCCGGACGTCGGACAGGCCGCGCTTGGGTACCTTGACGATGCCCTTGCACGGCATCGGGCAATCGCCACACGACAGCTTCTTGGTGACGTACTTGTCGACGACCGCGCCGTCGAGCTTCATCGCCTTCTTGGCCAGCGGGAAGTCGCGCGCCGACGCCCAGCCAGTTCTTGATGGGCGCGTCGCCGTTCTCCACCGACAGCGCGACCGCCGCGGTGGTGCCGCGCTGCGACCAGAGCTGCCGCATGGACGCGGTGGGCGCGATGATCTTGGCGCCCAGCCGGGTCATCAGCCGGTACATCAGGCCAGGTAGCCCTTGGGCTTGGCCAGGTACACGAGATGCGCTGGATGAGGCCCAGGTCGCGCTTGTACTCGTCGGTGATTCGCTTGCACACCGCGCGCAGCTCGGCCGGCCTGGCCACCGGCACCTCGCCGGTGCCGCCGATGACGATGGCCTTCAAGTTCTTGGCGCCATAGATGGCGCCAAAGCCCTGGCGGCCAAAGGCGTGGTAGCGGTCGTTCATGACCGAGGCGATGCGGAGCTGCTTCTCCCCGGCCGGGCCGATGGCGGACACGCCGACGTCGCGCTTGCCGCCGTAGAGCGCAGGCGAGTCGAAGGCCTGTGGGATCTCCTGGCCCACAGCTTGCCGGCGTCCTCGAAGCGCACCTCGCCGTCGCGGATGACCAGCACGGTGGGCTCCGCTGCGCTTGCCGCGCACCACCAGCGCGTCATAGCCTGCGCGGCGCAGATGCGCGGCCACGTGCCGCCGGGTTGGAGTCCGCCCAGGTGCCGGTCAGCGGCGACTTGCCGACGATCTGGATGCGGCCGGAGAACGGCGTGGACAGCCCGGTCAGCAAGCCGGAGCAGATGGCGAAGCAAGCCTCTGGCGCCAGCGCATCCACCTTCGCCGGGAAGTGCTTCAAGAGGAGCCACGCGCCGAGGCCATAGCCGCCGAGGAACTGGCGATACACGGCAGGATCGATGGACTCCTCCCAGTGTCGCTTCTCGCCCAGGTCCACGAGCAGGACCCGGCCGCGGACGCCAAACAGCGATGCTTCAGGGCTGGCCATTGCGGCAGAGCATACGGCGAAGAGCCGGCGCGGTCCCGGATTGCCGGCAGGATGGCGGCGCTGGAGGAGGGTCGCGCCCGTGGTACGAACCGGGATGCTCCGCTCGCTGAGCCTGTTGATATTCATGGTGTGCGTCGCCTGTAACCAGGCGTCCAGGACATCCTGGCGCCCAGCCAGCTGGCGCGCGAGTCACGGCTCCGGAAACGGCACCCAGGCCGCTGCCGGAGCTCTCCGCCGCCGCGCCGCTGGATCGTCCGGTGGCGACGACCGGTCAGGACGAGGTCTCGGCGATGGCCAAGGCGGTCGCGCCGTATCGCGCGGAGGCCAAGCGGACCTACCCCGCGGCGAAGAGCCGCTTTCTCGCCGGCCTGCCGTCAGGGCATCACTTCTTCGTCACCGTCTCTCTGAGAGAGGCCCCAAGCACGAGACGGTCTTCATCAGGGTGTCGGATCAAGGACGGCAAGGTGAGCGGCCGGATCGCCAACGGATCGCCACCCCTGGCCGGCTACAAGTCGGGGATCCGGTTCAGTTCTCCGAGCAAGAGGTCGAGGACTGGACCATCAGCCGGCCCGATGGCAGCGAAGAGGGCAACGTGGTCGGCAAGTTCCTGGACACCTGGCATCAGACGCATCCCTGAGCGCCATGGCGAGCCAGGGGCAGATCGAATCCCGCTTGTGCGCGTGGTCGATATCTGCTGCAGTCAAGCACATGCATGCCGTTGGTACTTGGGTGTTCTTGGTGGGACTTGCGCTGGGCTCGGCCTGCGCGGCGCCCCCTAAACGGGCGACCTACATCGTGGCGGTGCCTGGCAAGGGGGTGGTGATCTGCCGGCTCGAGCGTCGCCTTGGCAGTCATATCGAGCACCGCGTGTGCCGGCCGCCTGGCCACCGGCGCGCTCAACACGAAGCGCTGGTCGTCGACGCAGGTCGTCGGCGTGGACGCATCTAGCGAGGTCACGGTCGCACGATGATGTTGCCGCGCTTGTGGCCGCTGTCGACGCGGCGGTGGGCTTCGACGATGCCCTCGAGGTCGTAGACCGATCGATCACGACGGTGAGCGAGCCGCTGGCCACGAGCTGGAGCAGGAACTCGTAGTCCGCGACGCGTTCGGGCGCGCTCCCGGCCGCGACGTTGCCGCGTGCTCGGAGCGTATCTCCCAGGCTCGCGACGGCGAGCAGGAGCACGCCGCCGGGGCAAAGCAGGCGCCGACCGGTCGCGATCGAGAGGTTGCCGACGGTATCCAGCCCGACATCGAAGCGCTCGCCGGTGGTGGTGAGGTCGGTGCTGGTGTAGTCGAGGATGCGGTCGGCGCCCAGCGGGTGACCAGCGCCGCGTTGGGCGTGCTGGTGACGCCGATGACGGTGGCACCGAAGTGCTGGCGAGCTGGACCGCGTTGGTGCCGACCGCGCCGGACGCTCCGTTGACGAGCACCGACATGCCAGGCGCAGTCGAGGCCTTGTCCGCAGGAAGAACAGCGCCGCCGTGCCGCAAAGAGCAGGCCGGCGGCGTCCTCATGCGTCACCGCGGCTGGCTTGCGCGCGAACGCTCGCCGGCACCGCGACGTACTCCGCATGGGCCCCATCGCCATTCCGTCATCCCGCAGACCTCGTCCCCTGGCGCGAGGCCGCGGCATCGAGGGCCAACAGCCTCGACGGTCCCGGAGAACGTACTGCCGAGGATCTGACGTCGCGGCCGAACGACGCCGAACGCCAGCCGGGCCAGGAGCCCGGACCGGCGGGAACCGCCCACCCGGATGCGCGGTCGCCCGAGGTCACCGCCGCCGCGCTCACCCGGACCAGCGCCTCGTCGGCCTTCGGCGCGGGCGACGGGACCTCGGCGACGTGGACCAGCTCCGGCGCGCCGTATCGGCCGTATCGATCGATGACTGCAGCCTTCATGCGATCTCTCCCGTTGGCTTCACCAAGCTGCCGGGGACCGCGCCAGCCGAACGCCAGTGCGGCAGTGCGCCTCTCCGGACCGTGCGCCTCTCGGACATGTCCAAGCGCGCGCGGGCGCGCTGGGCAAGGACCTCCTCCCGCGGCCTTCATGCATCGCGATCAGTCGACGTGGTAGCTTCTCGCGATGGCGTTCAGCACCCGCGCCGGGGTCATCGCGCATGTCGACTGCATCGACTCCATGGGCGACGCGGAGCACTGCTGGCTCGACAGCTTGGGCGTGGAGCTCCCAAACCTCCGTCGTCCTCGGGGCCAGGAGGGCGCCAGGGATGTCGGCCGCTACCGCGGCTTGCCGCCAGCGCTGCGCGCCGCCACCGTGTTCTTCCCCTTCCGGGCCGAGATCACCAATGGTGGGATGGATCAGTTCGTGTGGAACCAGTTCTCGATCCTCGCGGAGACCGTCGATGCCTTCGTGCATATCGGCGCGCTGGGCGCGGCCGGCGGATCACCGGCTGGCCGAGGCGGTGCTGGTGCGAAGCGACGCCCGAGTCGTTGAATGATGACGCGGTCGCTCCGTTTCCTCGCGTTTCGTGGACGGGTGGAGGACCATGCATGGTCGTCTGCTGCCGATCCAGTCGATGAGGTGCGCGCGGCCTTGCTCCGACACGCCCGCGCACGTCCCGAGGAGTTCGTGCTCGAGATCGTGGAGCGCTCCGACTGGGAGAACGACCGCCAGCGCTTCCGAGCCTCGATCCTTCGCCGGGTCGACGGGCGCCTTTCGGTCGACGTGGAACTCGGTCTGGGTGGAGGCCCGTCGAGCGCGACCTCGTGGTACTCGCTTCCCGGGCCAGCCGAGGTGTTCGAAGACATCGAGGTCGCGCGTGTCGCGGTGGCGGAGGCGCAAGCCCGGCGTCGGATCCCACCGACCGAGTGTACCTTCTTGGTTTCGAGCAGCAGCGAGCGCGACCGCCGCTGGACGGTCTGGCCCGAGGACCCGCTGCCGCTCGACGCGCTGCCGCTCGGCCTGATCGCCACCACCTTCACCCGTGGGGACGAAGCGCGTGACCGCGAGCGGCA
>JADJJK010000041.1 GCA_016706545.1 Myxococcales bacterium | reverse complement strand
CGGGCGGCTCTTGCGGGTGCAGCTCGTCAACCTGCTGACGCTGGCCGCCGTGGTGGTGGCGACCAAGATCGGGCTCGCCACCACCTCCGGCTCGGTGCTGGCGGTCCCGGTGGCGATCGCCGCCATCGTCCCCACCCTCGTCTTCGATCGCACGGTGGGGCTCGCCACCGGCGTCCTGTCCGCCATCATCCTCAGCCTGCTCGTGCCCTTCGACGTCGGGGTCACCACCGTGCTCGTGGCGCAGGCCGCCACCGCCGGGCTCCTCATCTCCGAAGCTCCGCGCCGCCGCGTGCGCGCGACCTTGCTCGCCGGGCTGGCCTCCGCGGTGGTGGCCGCGTTCACCTATGGCGTCTTCACCTACCTCTCCACCGGCATCCTGCCGCTGTCCGAGCTGACCCACCCGGCGTCCTCGGGCTGGGTCGCGGCGACCGTCGGCGGTGTCCTGGCGGCGGTGGCGAGCCTCGCGCTCCTGCCGGTGTACCAGGTGCTGGTCGGGGAGATCACGTCGAGCCGGCTGACCCAGCTCTCCGATCTGTCTCACCCGCTGCTGCGCCAGATCGCCGAGAAGTCCCCGGGCACCTGGCAGCACACCCTGGCCATGGCCAACATGGCGGAGATCGCCGCCAACGCCATCTTCGCCAGCGGCCGGTTGGTGCGCGTGGGCGCCTACTATCACGATCTTGGCAAGTCGCTGCAGCCCAAGTACTTCATCGAGAACCTCGAGCCCGGCGAGGCCTCGCCGCATGAGCGCCTGCCGCCCGAGGTCTCGTGCGACGCGATCTTCGCGCACGTCACCGAGGGTCTGGTCACCGCGCGGCGCGCCAAGCTGCATGAGCGCGTGATCGACTTCATGCACATGCACCACGGCAACGGCGTGCTCGAGTACTTCTGGGCCAAGTGCCAGCGCGAGGGCAACCCGCGCGGCCTGTCCATCGAGGCGTTCCGCTACCCGGGCGTGCCGCCCCAGAGCCGCGAGACCGCCATCCTCGCCATCGTCGACGCGGTGGAGGCAGCGGCGCGCACGCTCAAGAAGCCGGGCGCCGACGCGGTGGAGAAGCTCGTGCAGCGCATCGTCTACGGCAAGCTGCACCTGGGCCAGCTCGACGAATCGGGGCTGTCCATGGCCGATCTGCGGCGCATCAGCGACTGCCTGCGCGAGACCATCCGCCACGCCCACCACGGTCGCATCGAGTACCCGTGGCAAGAGGAGGCGGCGCAGAGCACCCGCGCCGCGCCGGCGCCAGGCGAGCGCGCGGACGCCACCCTGCCGCGGCTCGAGCCGCCGCTGGACTCGCTGGACACCCCGCGCCCGGCCTGGCACAGCCGCAACGGCGCGCGCGCCGCGGAGGCCCGGCCCGACGCGCTGGCCACCACGGCGGTCGACCATCCGCGGCCAGGAGCGACGTCTTCGGCGGCCAGCTCGGCGGCGGCCGCAGCGGCGCTCGGCGCCGCGCCCACCCACCCGGCCGATCTGGCGTCGGCATCGGCGTCGGCATCGGCATCGCCCTCGTCATCGCCCTCGTCATCGGCCTCGGCCCTCGCGGCTCCGCCGTCGGCGGGCTCGGCCAGCTCGCCGTCGCGCGGACGTCGTGGCGCCGGCCCGCCGCCAGCGCCGCCAGCGACGTCAGCGACGTCAGCAACGTCCGGGCCGCCAGCGACCCCTGGGCGAGCCGGCCTGCCCCTGCCGCTGCACGGCAGCCCCAGCGAGGTGGCGATCACCGCGCCACACGCCGCCCAGCCGCAGCCGGACTCCAGCCTGGCGCGCCGCATCGACGCGCAGCTCGCCGCGCTGGGCGACGAGTTTGAAGACTCGCCGTTCTCGGAGCCAGCGCAGTCGATCGTGCAGCCGTTCACCGGCTCCGAGGGCTCGGCGCAGGTCATGACCTCGGCAAGCCGCGCCACCTTCGAGTCCTTCGCCGCGGTGGACACCTCGCCGGCCATGCCGAGCTATCCCGACGACGCCGACGTCACCAGCCAGCAGCCGCTGGCCGAGGTGGAGGAGCTGGTCGCCCGCTCGATGGAGCCTTCGCTGCCGGCGCTGCGCCGCCCCGGCGAGACCCACGAGGTGGACCCCGACGACATCGAGGCCGACATCGAGGTCGCGCCGCCGGCGCGCCGTCATGCGTCGGTGGTGCAGCGGATGCCGCAGCCGCCCAAGACGGCGCCCTCGGGCAAGCCTTCCAAGTGAGCGCCGTGCCTGCAGCGCCCCGGCTACTTGGAGTCCGCCGCCAGCCGCACCGCGAGCACCTGGGCGACCGCGGTGGCGTAGCGATCTTTGCGCACGCCGGTGATGAGCAGGTGCTCGCCCGCCACGTCGATCCGGGCGACGCGGTCGATGATGAGCGGCTCGGTGCCAAGCCCCAGGTACACGGTAACCAGGTGCCCGGCCGGGCACGCGAAGACCTCGCCGTCGCGCGGCAGGCCAAGACGGGTGAGCAGATCCACGAGCTGCGCAGCTTGCATGGCGCAAGGCTACTACGCCTGGCCGCGCTTGGCCTGCTCCTGGCCACCGCGTGCGCGCATCGCGGCACGAGCGGCAGCGCGCAGCCAACCGCCGCGGTCCGCGCCCAGATCGACCACGCCGAGCGCGCCGAGCTGGCGCGCGACCACCTGACCGCGCGCCGTCACTACCAGGCCGCGGTGGCGCTGGCCGCCGCGGCTGGCGACACCGCCGGCGGCCGGCTGGCAGGGCGCGAGTTCGCCGAGACCCTGGTGAGCTGGGGGGAGCTTGGCGCCGCGGTCCAGGAGCTCGAGCGCGTGGTCGCCGCTTCGCCCGACGACGCGGCGACCTGGCACGACCTCGGCATCATCCGCCACGGCCAGGGCGATGTCGCCGGCGCCACCGTCGCCCTGACGAGGGCCAAGCAGCTCGCCCCCGGCGACGCCCGCCCGCGCATCGCGCTCGGCGCCCTGCACTGGAAGCACGGCGACCGCGCCGCCGCCCGGCGCGAGTACCAGGAGCTCCTGGCGCTCGACCTGCCGGCGCGCGTCCGCGACAAGGTGCAGTGGGCGCTCACCCAGCTCGCGCGACCCGGCGACGAGGGCGCGACAGCGCGTCCGTCATCGGGTCCGTCCGCGCGCTGACCGACGTTTCCGCTCGCCGCGCACCTTGACGCCTGAACGTTCGTTCCGTAGCCTTCCCCGCGCATGACCCGCGCCATCGGACCTGGTCGCCAAGATCCTCGACGAGAACCAGACGAGATCGTCATCGAAGGCGCTCGCGAGCACAACCTGGCGGTGGACGTGCTCCGCATCCCCAAGCACCGGCTGATCGTCATCACCGGGCCGTCGGGATCCGGCAAGTCCAGCCTGGCCTTTGACACCCTGTACGCGGAGGGCCAGCGCCGCTACGTCGAGTCGCTGTCGGCGTACGCCCGCCAGTTCTTGGGCCAGATGGAGAAGCCCAAGTACGAGCGCATCCGCGGGCTGTCGCCCACCATCGCCATCCAGCAAAAGAGCGCGTCCAGTAACCCTCGCTCCACGGTCGGCACGGTCACCGAGATCTATGACTACCTGCGCGTCCTCTACGCGCGCGTCGGCGAGCAGCGATGTCACCAGTGCGGCGGCGAGGTCAGCGCGCGCACCTCGGCGGAGATCGTGGAGGAGCTGGCGCAGCTCCCCGAGAAGACCCAGGTCACCGTGATGGCGCCCAAGGCCGAGAACCGCAAGGGCGAGTTCCGCGACCTGTTCGCCGACGCGCGCAAGGCCGGGTTCGCCCGCGTGCGGATCGACGGCATGATCGTCCGCCTCGAGGACGTCGACGCGCTCGACAAGCAGAAGAAGCACACCATCGAGCTGGTGATCGACCGGATCGCGATCAACTCCGGTGACCGGGGCCGCCTCAACGACTCGGTGGAGACCGCGCTGCGCGAGGGCAAGGGCAAGATCGTCGTCGACATCACCGGCGAGCGCGCGCCGCGGGTGTTCTCCGAGGACAACTCGTGTCCGACCTGCGGCATCGGCTTCCCCGAGCTGTCGCCGCAGTCGTTCTCCTTCAACTCCCCGCTGGGCATGTGCGTGGAGTGCAACGGCCTGGGCGAGCGGCAGTCGGCGGACCCTGAGCTCGTGATCCCCGATCCGTCGCGCAGCATCCGCGACGGCGCGGTCGCGGTGTGGGGCGAGTCCATCGGCAAGGACGCGGGCTGGACCGCCAACATCGTCAAGAGCCTCGCCAAGGCGTTCAAGATCGATCTCGACAAGCCGTGGAACAAGCTGACGGACAAGCAGCGAGACGTGCTGCTGCACGGCACGGGGGACAAGCGCGTGATGGTGGCGTGGGAGGGCCGCAACTCCACGGGCGAGTGGGCCATGCGCTTCGAGGGCATCTTGGCCCAGCTCGAGCGGCGGCATCGCGAGAGCTCGTCGGAGCGCACCCGCGCCCACTACGAGAGCTTCTTCCGCGCGGTGCCGTGCGTGGTGTGTACGGGCTCCCGCCTGCGCGCCGAGTCGCGCTCGGTGTTCGTGGCCAAGAAGGCGATCATCGAGGTCACCGGCATGACCGTGCGCCAGGCCTCGGAGTTCGTGTCCAGCATGAAGCTCACCGGCACCCGGGCGCAGATCGCCGGCGAGGTGCTCAAGGAGATCCAGAACCGCTTGTCGTTCTTGCTCGACGTGGGGCTCGACTACCTCACCCTCGACCGAGGCGCCGGCACCCTGTCTGGCGGCGAGGCCCAGCGCATCCGGCTGGCCTCGCAGCTCGGCTCGGAGCTGTCCGGCGTCTTGTACGTGCTCGACGAGCCCTCGATCGGGCTGCACCAGCGCGACAACGATCGCCTGATCCGCACCCTGCACCGGCTGCGAGATCTGGGCAACACCGTGCTGGTGGTGGAGCACGACGAGGCCACCATGGCGGCGGCGGACTGGCTCATCGACTTTGGCCCCGGCGCCGGGCGCCACGGCGGCAAGGTGGTGGCGCAGGGCACGCCCGAGGAGGTCAAGGCCGAGCCGTCCTCGATCACCGGGCGCTTCCTCGCCGGCACCGAGCGCATCGAGGTGCCGGCGCAGCGGCGCAGCGCCAGCGGGTGGATCGAGCTGACCGGCGCGCGCGAGCACAACCTGCGCAACGTGGACGTCAAGATCCCCCTCGGCGTGATGGTGGCCATCACCGGCGTCTCTGGCGCCGGCAAGTCCTCGCTCATCAACGCCACGCTGTTTCCGGCGCTCAGCCGACAGCTCCACCAGTCGCTCGACCGGGTGGGGCCGCACAAGTCGCTCACCGGGCTAGAGAAGATCGACAAGGTCATCGTCATCGACCAGAAGCCGATCGGCCGCACCCCGCGCTCCAACCCGGCGACCTATACCAAGGCGTTCGATCTCATCCGCGAGCTGTTCGCGCAGGTCCCGCAGGCCCGCACCTATGGCTACGCGGCCGGCCGCTTCTCCTTCAACGTCTCCGCCAAGCAAGGCGGCGGTCGCTGCGAGGCGTGCGAGGGCGCTGGCGTGCGCGAGGTGGAGATGCACTTCCTGCCCAACGTCTTCGTCACCTGCGAGGTGTGCCGCGGCAAGCGCTACAACGACGCCACCCTGCGCGTGACCTACAAGGACAAGACCATCGCCGAGATCCTGGACACGCCCATCGAAGAGGCGCTGCTCCTGTTTCAGCACCACAAGCAGCTCGGGCGCACCTTGCAGACCATGGTGGACGTGGGCCTTGGGTATCTCTCGCTCGGCCAGCCGGCCACCACGCTGTCCGGCGGCGAAGCGCAGCGCGTCAAGCTGGCGCGTGAGCTGGCGCGCGTGCAGACCGGACGAACGCTGTACCTGCTCGACGAGCCCACCACCGGCTTGCACTTCAACGATGTGCGCAAGCTGCTCGAGGTCCTGGGCCGGCTGGTGACCAGCGGCAACACGGTGCTCGTCATCGAGCACAACCTGGACGTCGTGAAGACCGCGGACTGGGTGATAGACCTCGGCCCGGAAGGTGGCGCCGGGGGTGGCGAGATCATCGCCACCGGGACGCCAGAGGAGGTGGCCGCGGTCGACCGCAGCTACACCGGCCAGTTCTTGGCGCCGCTTCTGGCTCGCGAGCGAGCCGCGCAAGTGGCGGCGCCTGCGCTGGAAGCCGGCAAGAAGCGGGGCCGGCGCAAGGCCGCCCCCGGCGCAGCGTGAACGCAGGGCTGCCGGCCCAGCGCGCGGCACGCGATCAGCGCCAACGCTGACGTCCTGGTCCTGGGGCGGCCCGCGTGCTCAGAGCTCGACCCGCTCGCGCAAGGGCCGGGCCCTGGCGTGCTCAGAGTTCGACCCGCTCGCGCAAGGTCGCGGCCGGGCCCTGGCGTGCTCAGAGCTCGACCCGCTCGCGCAAGGTCGCGGCCGGGCCCACGCCGAAGCGCAGGCTCGCCAGCGCCGAGCGAACACACTCCGCGCGCTCCGCCGGCAGATCCGTGTCCACGATGTTCAGGTAGGCGATCGAGCCCTCGCGGCCCACCGCCAGCTCCACGGTGACGAACGTATCGGAGACGCCCTGCTTGACGATGGAACGCACGCAGCGCGCGAGCTGGCGGCGGTCGAGCTGACCGCGCAGCTCGGCGAGCCGGCGCAGGCGAGCGCGGCGGGCATCCCCCTCGGCGAGCGCCGCGCCAGCGCTGCCGGGGTCACCCGGCAACGTCGCCTCGAAGCGAGCGATCCGCACCCCCGCGGCGACCTCCGCCCAGCCGGCGCGGCCAAAGGCTCCGCCCGCTGGCGCGGTCTCCACCAGATGACGACCGCGCAGGACCCGCACCGTCGCCGCGCCATCGCCAAGCTCCACCCCATCGAGGCGCACGCGATGGCCAAGGGGCGCGTCCACCTCCAGGCGAGCCGAGCTCGACAGCAGCGTCGCCGTGGGTTCCCAGGGCAGGCGATATGGCAGCGCCAGCGTCAGCGCGACCAGCTCGTCGCTGGTCAGCTTGACCGGCGACGGCAGCGGTTGGCCGGTCTGCGCGGAGGTGACAAGCCCGGCGCCAACCTCCACCATCCGAGCTCCCTCGCGCACATGCACCAGGCCGTGCCGGCAGCTCACGCGGGTCTCATCGGCGCGGTGCTCGACGCGGAACTGGGTGCCGCGCACCTCGACGGTCTGCGCCCCGGCGTGGACCACGAAGCGCTGCCCAGGGAGGAGCGGCGCGACCTCCAGGTCCACCACGCCATCGATGAACAGCTCGATGGCGGCCGAGTCAAAGCGCGCGAGCCGCAGCGTCGAGCGCGGGCCCAGCGCCAGCGCGCTGCCTTCGCCGAACTGCAGATCCATGGCGCCAGCGCCGCTGGCCAGCACCGCCCCCTGCCCCACCGCTCGCTCGAAGAGCTGCGCGGCGTCACGCTCGCCGTCAACCTGGACCACGCCGCGGACGCGGGTCACCACCGCGCTCAGCTGCGCCGGGGCCGCGAGCTGCACAGGCTGCGCGAGCTGCGCCGGCTGCCCAGGCCGCGCCTGTTGCCCAAGCTGCGCCTGCGCTGCCGGGGCCGGGCGCTGTGTCGTGCGCGTGCCCGTCTCGGCGGTGAGCGCGCGCAACAGCAGCGAGCCCGCGACCGCCGCGGCGGCGAGCGCGCCGAGGCGCGCCCCCATCGGCAGGCCGCGCAGCCGCTGCCCCAGCGACGGCGCGACCGCGGCGCGGCGTCCCGAGGAGCCCGCCGGAGACAGCTCCCAGCGGAGCCTGGCGCGGATGGAGTCCCATGGCAGCTCGGGGGCCGGCGCGTCGCGCAGCGCCGCCATCGCGAGCTGCGCCTGGGCGACGCGGTGCTGGGCCGTTTGACAGCGCGCGCAGCGCGCGGCGTGGGCGCGCAGCTTGCGCTGGTTGTGCTCCGACATCCGCCCGGCCTGCAAGTCAGCCCAGCGCTCTGGCGAGATGTGCCGCGACAGCAGGCTCATGCGTCCTCCTGCTTGCCGCCGACCGGGCCGCCGCCGCCCGCGGGCTCGCGCACGGCGAGCGCTGCCGACGCGCGGGGCCGGTCCTTGGTGTCCAGGGCATCCTTGGTGGCGTCCCTCGCATCCGCGGCGCCCTTGACGCCTTTGGCGTCCTGGCGTCTGGCGGCTCCGGAGACTCGCTCAAGATGCGGTACAGCTCCTTGCGCGCATAGAACAGGCGGGTGCGCACAGTGACCGTGTTGGCGTCCACCAGATAGGCGATCTCCTTGAGATCGAGCCCTTCGATCTCGTGCAGGTACACCACCATCCGCTTGGCCGCCGGGAGCTGGGCCAGCGCCTGATACACCGCCCGCGCGGCGTCGTTGCGCTCGCTGGCGCGGTCTGGGCTCTCCATCGGCTGCACCAGCGCCGAGCTCTGGGCTGCCGCGGTGGCGTCCAGATCCGCCACGCCGATGGCGGCGGGCCGCCGCCGCTTGGTGCGCATCCGGCCGAGCGAGACGTTGATGCAGATCCGGTAGATCCACGTCGAGAGCCGGGCCTCGCCGCGAAAGCGATCCAGCCCGCGAAACGCGATCACGAAGACCTCTTGCACCAGATCTTCGAGCTCCTGGCGGTCGCCCAGGATGCGATAGAGGTTGCCAGCTACCTGGCGCCGAAAGCGGTGGTACAGCTCCTCTTGCGCTGCGCGCTCCCCCTGGCGACAGCGCGCGATGAGCGCGGACTCCGCCGCCTGGTCCAGCGCGGATGAGTGCTCCTGGCTGGCCCTTGGGCTCACGAGCTGCAGCATACCTTCTTCCGCTTAGTGGCGCGGACCACCGTCTTTGTTCATGCAAGCTCCATCCAAGGCACGTGCGGTCAGGTGGGCCGCCTTGCGAGCTCCCCGGGGATCCTCGCGTCCACCGGGCAA
Organism: Myxococcales bacterium; assembly: GCA_016706545.1. GTDB lineage: Bacteria > Myxococcota_A > Polyangia > Haliangiales > Haliangiaceae > JABFXX01. The sequence continues at coordinate 81,330 of JADJJK010000041.1, read as the reverse complement.
CAGCTCTGTGTCACCACACCCGCACACATAATATTCCACATATAAAACAGGTAGATAAACATGGCACCAGGGTTGCTTATAGAACCCACCATGCCGCAGCCGTTCACCTCGATCGCCGCCTCTGCCAAGTCCGCCGCCAAGTCCGCTCCGGCTCCCCGCGCGGCCGCCGAGCCCAAGAAGGCGGCGCCGGTCGAGGTCATGGCCGACAAGGCCATGCGCAGCTTCGCGTTGCAGTGCGTCGCCCACCAGCGCGAGCTCTATGGCATGGCGCTGCGCATCACGCGCAACCCCGACCACGCTGGCGACCTGGTCCAGGAGACCCTGCTGCGCGCCATGGTGGCCCACGAGAGCTTCATCCCCGGCTCGAACCTCCGCGCCTGGCTCCTGCGCATCCTCACCAACGCCTTCATCAACGGCTATCGCAAGCGGCGCCGGCATCACCGCCTGGCCACCGAGCGCCCCGGCGACGCGCTGATGGCGCTCTACGGTCGCGATGAGGACCACGAGCGCGACCCTGAGGTCGAGCTGACCGCAAATCAGCTCGGCGACGAGGTGCGCACGGCGCTCGCCAAGCTCGGGCCGCAGTACCGCGAGGTGGTGGAGCGCGCAGATCTGCGCGGCGAGAAGTATCGCGACATCGCGGACTCGTTGCGCGTGCCCATCGGCACGGTGATGTCTCGCCTGTTCCGCGCGCGGCGCGAGCTGGAAGCAGAGCTCGCCGGCTATGCGGCGGCGGACTACGGCCTGCGCCGCGCCGCCTGAGCGTGCAGCAGCCCGCGCCGCCCGCGCCGCTGAGCGTGCCGCCTGAGCGCGCCGCGCCGCCGCGCACCGCCGCGCACCGCCGCGCCCCCGGTCAGGGCGCCACACGCAGGCGCGCCAGCTCCAGTCCAAGCTGAGCCGGCAGATCGCTGGCCAGCACGCCGCGCGGCCCCAGGGTCTCGCTGAGCCGGCGCCCGGCGTGCCCGTGTACCTGCACCGCCACGAGCGCGGCGTGCAGCGGCGCCAGCCCCTGCGCGCACAGGCCCGCGATGGCGCCGGCCAGCACGTCGCCGGTGCCGGCGGTAGCCAGCGCCGCGGTGCCAGCGGCGCAGATCCAGTCCCGCTCGCCGTCGGTGACGATCGTCCGGGCGCCCTTGAGCACGGCGATGACGCCGAGGCCCCTGGCCAGCGCGCGCGCCGCAGCCAGCCGATCTGCCTCCACGTCTTGGACCGTGAGGCCAAGCAGGGTGGCGGCCTCCTTGGGGTGCGGCGTGATCACGGCGCGACAGCGACCGAGCGGCTGCGGCTGCGCGGCCAGGTGAAACAGCGCGTCGGCGTCGAGGACCAGCGCGGGGGTCGCGGCGGCTGCGTCTGGCGCGTCGGCGGCGGCTGCGTCGGCGGCGACGTCTGGCGCCGTCGGCTGCGAGGCCGACGCGATCGCTTGCCTCACCAGCTCGGCGGCCCAGGGCTCGCGGCCAAGGCCCGGGCCCACGCACCACGCGGCCTTGCCGCGGCCAAGCGCCGCCAGCGCCGCGGGGCCCTCGAGCTCGCGCACCATCACCGCGAGCTCGCTCGCGCGCAGCTCACCGGCGGGCGCCTGCGAGGCTCCTCGCGGCGCCGCCCAGGTCGCGAGCCCCGCGCCGCAGCGAAGGGCCGCGGTGCTCGCCAGCTCCGCGGCGCCGCGCATGCCCGCGCTCCCCCCCAAGACCAGCACGTGGCCGCGCCGCCCCTTGTGATCGAGCACGCTCGGCGCCGGCAACAGGCGGGCGCAGTCGTCGTCTTCGAGTAGCCCCACCACCGGCGACACCGCCGCCACGAGCTGGTGCAGCAGCCCCAGGTCGACCAGGTGCAGCGCTCCGGCGTAGGCGCAGCCAGGCGCCGTCACCACGCCGATCTTGTGCAGGCCCAGGCTCACGGTGGCCTGCGCGCGCACGCAGGCGCCCAGCGGCGCGCCGCGATCGGCGTCGAGGCCGCTCGGGATATCGATGGACCAGCACCGCGCGGCGGCGTTGATGACCTCGATGACGTGGGCCAGGTGTCCCTCGACCGGCCGGGTGAGGCCCACGCCAAAGAGCGCATCGATCACGAGCTCGGCGCCGAGCAGCTCGGGGCGGGCCTGCGCGAGCTGCGCCGGCTGCGCGAGCGAGCGCTCGACGCCGCCAGCGCGCGTGAAGAGCTGGCGGTGCTGCGCCGCGGCGCTGTCCGCGGCCGGCTGCGCGGCCAGGTACACCGTGGCGTCCACGCCGCGATCTCGCAGCACGCGCGCCGCGACGAAGCCATCCCCGCCGTTGCCGCCAGCGCCGCACACCACCGCCACCCGGCAAAGGCCCGGCATCGCCGCCAGCACGCGCTCCGCCACGCCGCGCCCGGCGGTCTCCATCAACGTGAACGCCGGCAGGCCGCAGGCGATGGTCTCGGCGTCGAGCGCGCGCATCTGCGCCGCGCTGACCAGCCGGATCATCGCGCGTCAGCGGCGGCTGGCGCGCAGCCGCGGACCAGCGCAGCGATGATGTCTTGCGCCATCACCTGCAGGCGCGCCTCGTTGGGACCTTCCAGCATGACGCGGGCCTTGGACTCGGTGCCGCTGTAGCGCACGAGCACCCTGCCCTCTTCGCCCAGCTCGCGCTCGACCGAGGAGATCAGCGCCTGCACCTCGGGGAGCTGGTCGAGCGGCACCTTGCGCGGCACCGCGGTGTTGATGAGGACCTGCGGCGTGCGGGTCATCACCTTGGACAGCTCCGAGAGCGGCCGACCTTCGCGGCTCATGATGGCCAGGACGCGCAGCGCGGCCACGATGCCGTCGCCGGTGGTGGCGTGATCCAGGAACACCAGGTGGCCGGACTGCTCCCCGCCCAGGTTGTACCCGCCGCTGCGCATCGCGTCGACCACGTAGCGGTCGCCGACCGCGGTGCGCACGATCTTGCCGCCCGCGCGGCGCATCGCCAGATCGAGGCCGAGGTTGCTCATGACCGTGGTGACCAGGGTCTGCTTGGCCAGCCTGCCCTCGGCGATCATGCGCGTGGCGCACAGCGCCATCACGGTGTCCCCGTCGAGGATGTCGCCGTGCTCGTCGCACAAGACCAGGCGATCGGCGTCGCCATCGAGCGCGATGCCCAGGTGCGCCTCGTGCTCGCGCACCATCTTGGCCATGGTCTCGGGGTGCAGCGCGCCGCAGCCGGCGTTGATGTTCTTGCCGTCGGGGTTGGTGTGGATGGCGATGACCTTGGCGCCCAGCTCCTCGAACACCGCCGGGCCCACGCGATAGCCGGCGCCGTTGGCGCCGTCGACCACGATGCGCAGCCCGTCGAGCGTCAGCTCGGAGGGGAACGTGTTCTTGCAGAACACCACGTAGCGACCGCGCGAGTCCTCGATCTTGCGGCTGTAGCCCACGTCGCTCGGCGCGGCGCGCTGGCCCTCCAGCTCCGGAGACTCCATCAGCCGCTCGATCTCCAGCTCGACGTCGTCGGGCAGCTTGTAGCCGTCGCGGGCAAAGATCTTGATGCCGTTGTCAGCAAACGGGTTGTGCGACGCGGAGATCACCACGCCGGCGTCGCAGCGCATGGACGAGGTGATGAACGCGATCCCCGGGGTCGGCAACGGGCCGGTCAGCCAGACGTCGGCGCCCATGGCCACGATGCCAGAGGCCAGCGCGGACTCGAACATGTAGCCCGACAGGCGCGTGTCCTTGCCGATGGCGATGCGGGTGTGGCGCTGTCCCTGGCGCAGGCGCGCGGCGATGGCCATGCCCAGGCGCATCACGGTGGCGCTGGTCATGGGCTCCTGGTTCGCGACGCCGCGAACTCCATCCGTTCCAAACAAGCGACGCTCGTTCATACCGTGGCTAGATATCACGACTGCAGGCGGCGCGGCCGGCTTTGGCGAGCGCGCGGTCGCCGGTACACCCAGGTGCGCCGGTGCGCAGATCGTCGCACCTGTGATGCGATGAGCGGCGGCCGGTATGCAGCCGCGCAGTCGCGTGCCGTCGCTCGGCGCGCCCTCGTAGGCGCGCGCGGAGCGACCACTCAGCGTGCCTGCCACCAGGCGCCCGCTTGGGCTCGCCGGGTCACCGCTCGATCAGCATGACAGGCAGCATGACAGGCAGCATGACAGGCAGCGTGACAGGCAGCGTGACAGCTAGCGTGACAGCGCGACCATGTCTTCCCCGAGCGCAAACGACAGCAGCTCGGCGCTCGTCCGCTGGCCCAGGGCGCTCGCCGGCTCGCTGCCGGCGGCCAGGATCTCCAGCGCGGGCACCAGGCTCTGCGTCGCGACCACGCCGGCGCGAAGGCCGGCTGCGCGCAGGTCCGCCGACAGCGCCACGGGATCGAGCCGCGAGCCATCGATCGCGAGCGCGTAAGGGCGAAGCTCGTTGACCAGGTTGGTCGGGATCAGCCGCTTGAGCTTCTGCACCTGCGTGGCCACCAGCGCCGCGTCGACCCCCGGGACACTGGAACTCCGGATGAAACAGGCGCAGGAGCGCGACGACCAGCACCCCCAGCTCCTCGGCCGGCAAGCGCGCAGCGATGGACAGCGACGAGGCCGCGAGCTTGAGCGCGGCCGCCGAGGCAAACCGGACGCGAGCCTCGCTGCCCGCCGCCAGCTCCTTGCCCAGGATGAGCGACACCGGGCTCGTCGGCTCGGTGGCGTACACCCAGGGCATGCGCGGCGCGATGTACACGTCGATCTCGCCGAAGCCAAGGCCGGTGGCGACCTCCTGTGCCACCCGCGCAACCGCGCTGTCCTTGACTCGCAGGCGCTCGCCGCGGGTCGCGCCATACACGCGGAGGTCCACCCCCACGTGCTTGGCCAGCCGGTCTCCCAGCAGGTGAAACATCTGCCGCAGCTCGCCGGCCACCGTGCGCGGGAACAGCAGATCATCTGCGTCAGCCGACAAGAGCGCCGCCAGCCGCGGGGTCGCGTCGCCCGCGCACAGGCGCTTCTCCGCCTCGCCGGTGCCGCCGGTGAGGAGCGCGAGCTCGGCGGCGATCCTCGCCACCGCCCCGCTGCCAGGCGCCATCGCGGTCGCCCGGTCCGTCATGGTGCGCGACAGCACCTGGTAGGCCTCGGTGTCGCGTGGGTTGGCCTCGAGCCGCGTGCGCATCGCGCCGGCCACCCGGGTCAGGTGGATGCGGATGGAGGTCGCGTCGCTGGTCGCTCGATAGAACCGCACCAGCTCGCTGCGAGCGATCTCGTTGGTCGGCGCGCCGTCGAGCGCCAGGTTGAGCGCGCGCTCGGCGCGCTTGCGGTCCCCCAGCCCGTCCACGAAGATTCGGGCCACTCGGTGCAGGTGGGCGACCCGGCGGTCCGGATCGGTCTCGTTCTTGACCAGGCGGTCGCAGGCGGACAGCGACAGCTTCCACTCACCTGCGCCGGCCGCCAGATCGGCCAACCGCACCAGGGTGGCGTCATCATCGGGGTCGTATTGCAGCGCCTTCTGCAGCCAGCCGATGGCCGCCTGCACATCTGGCAACCGATCGGCGTAGATGAGGCCGAGGCGGTAGTACAGCGTGCGCAAGACGGTGGGCGCGCGCTCCAGGCGGGCGCGCGCTTGCAGCGCACCGGCCGCCTCCGCCCACTCTCCCTGCTCCCAGGCGATGTCCGATAGCGCGCCATACGCGCGCAGATCGTCGGCGTCGAGCTCGAGGATGGAGCGATAGTGTTGCTTGGCGACCTCGCGGTCCGAGAGGAAGTTGCGGTGCAGATCCGCGATCGCGCGGTGCAGCTCGATCTGCGCGGCTTGCTCCTCTTCCACGGCGAGCCGTCGCTCCAGCAGCGTGGCCAGGTCCTCGTGGCGCGCGTCCTCCTCGAGCAGGATGCGCAGCCGCAAGAAGGCGTCGCGGTGAGATGGCACCGCGGTCAGCGCGCGTTGCAGCGGCACCATCGCGCGCTCGGCGGCGAGCGCCTTGTCCATCAAGGCCACGCCGGCCAGGTGATAGAGCTCGCCGCGCACCGCGAGCTCCTCGGTGGCAGCCGCCTCGCGGCTCGCCGACTCCGCGACGTCCAGCCAGAGCTGGCCCTTGAGCGCCGCCAGCCGCCAGCCGCGCAGCGCGGGCAAGTGCCCCTCGCACGCCTCCTCGGCGCAGCGGAAGCGGGAGATCGCGGCCTCGATGTCGCCGATCTCCGCGAAGGTCTCGCCGGCCCGGGTCAAGAACGCCGCGGCGGCGGGGCCGTCGTCGTCGAAGTAGCAGGAGATCTGCTCCTCCAGGGCGGCGAGCTGCGCGCTGGGGCCCTTGTGACGGACCAGGGTCTCGAGCTGAAACAGCCCCAGGCGTTGCCGCGGCGACAGCGCCAGCGCGGCGACCAGCGGCTCCGAGATCTCGTCGTCGGAGCGGCCGTCTCGCTCGGCGAGCGCGGCCACGTCGAAGAGCAACGCGGCGCGATCCGTCGCGTTGGCGGCGACCTGCGCGAGCTGCAGCTTGCGGATGCGCAAGAGGTCTGCCACCTGCCCGCGGCCGGCGTAGAGCTGGGCGAGCTGGCGCAGCGCGACCAGCCGGCGGGCGTCGGCCTTGACCGCCGACTCGAGCGCGATGATGGCCGCGCCTTCGTCGCGGCGGACCGTGAGATCGATCTCCGCCAGCACCTCGTACGCATCGGCGATGCCAGGCTGATCGCCGCCGCTCTCGGCGTGCCGCAGGCGCGCCAGCGCCAGCGCCGCGATGGGCGCAGACTCCCCGGCGGTGGTGGCGCAGCGGCGCAGCGGCTCGGCGGCCAGCGGATCCTGCGGCCGCAGATCGAGCGCGCGCTGGTAGAGGCCGAGCGCGCCAGCGGCGTCGCCCTGGTTGGCCAGGTAGTCTGCCTCGCGCACCCAGCGCGCGAACTCGTCGCCGCTCGACGACGGCGACGCGCGCCGAACCGCGGTGGTCAGAAGCGGCTGGTCGCCAGCTCGGCGGCGGGCCGACGCGAGCAGATCCGGCACCACCGACAAGGTCGGCAACGCCTCCCCGACGGCGGCGAACAACGCCGCCGCGCGGGCGGGATCGTTGGCCTGGGCGGCGAGCTGGGCCGCGCGCAGCCGCAACGACGCGGCCTCCGCGGTGTGCGAGACGTCCAGCTCCTCGAGGTACCGCGCGCGATCGTCGAGCGCGGTGGCGATCTCGTCCAGGTCGCCGCGCTGCGCAGCGTGCCAGCTCGCCATGGTCAGGCGCCGCGGGTCGTCGACCCCGAGCGTGGCGGCGTCGCGCAGCAGGCTGTCGGCCTCGTCGGCCGCGGCGTGACGCGCGCGCCGCAGCGCCATGCTCGACGACATCCAGGGGATGCGCTCGACCGCGTGGGCGCGAGCCAGCGCGCTGCGCAAGAGCTCCTTGTCCTCGAGCGCCTTGGCCAGGCCGATGAGCGCGCCGCTGCCCACCGGGCTCGCCGGCGCCACTTCGAGCACGGCGTCCCAGGCCGCCGCGGCCTTGCGGCGCGCGACGTCCGCCGCATCAGCGTCGGCAGCGGTGGCCGCGTCCTCCCAGGCCAGCGCGCTGCGCATCGCCGCCAGCTCGGGATCCACGCTGTCGTTTCCAGACGCGGCGAGCTCGGAGAACAGCTCGGCGCGCTCCTGCCACATCGAGGCCTGGGCGTAGACCTCCGCCAGCGCCTCGGCGATGGGCAGCGAGTTGGGCCGCAGCCGCTTGCCCTCGCGCAAGACCTCGATGGCGCGCTCGAGCTGGCCAAGGCCCGCCAGGCCAAAGCCGGCGCGGAGCCGGCTGCGCTCGCGGCTCTCATCTTGCGAGGCCGCCAGATCCACCTCGATGGCGGCGCCCGCCGAATCGGCGGCGACGTGGCTCGTGCGTAGCTGCGCCGCGGCGTAGTCGTCGCCTGGATCGGCGGCCAGCACGTGGGCCCAGTGCGCCGCCGAGTTGGCGGTGTCGATCTCGGCGGCCAGCCCAGCGAGGTAGCTGCGGCGCGCCAGGCTGGGCGCGCTGTCGGCGCAACGCGACAGCGCGGCGGCGGCGTCCTTGGGCGAGGCCGCCTCCACCATGGTCTGCGCCACGATCGGATCCGCGGGCGCGGCGGTGGCCGCGAGATCCACGGCGCCGTCCGGGGCGCCCCACAGCAGGGCGCGCACCGCCAGCGCGGCGGCGATGTCCTTGTCGCCCAGGGCGATCTGGAACGCGACCTGGGTCATCGCGTCCGCGCCCAGGCTGGCCTCGTTGTCGAGCACCAGGTGGCGAGCCGCGGCCAGGCGCCACATCGTGGCCGAGGGATCCATGGAGGCCGCGGTCAGGAAGATCTGGCCAAGGTTCTGGTCGGTGTTCTGCGCCGCCACCTCGGGCCGGGTGCCCAGCACCCCGCGCGCGGTGTCCGCGGCCGCGCGCAGCCCGGCGTCGCTGACCGCCTGCCCGAGCTGGCTGAGCGTGGCGCCGAGCTCGTCATGGCGACCATCGAGATAGGCCAGCTCGAGCTGGGCGATGAGCGCGCGCACGTCGGAGGGCGCGGCGTCCAGCATCTCGCCCACCGCGACGCGGGCCAGATCTTGCTCCGCCGCCGCCATCAAGAGATCCGCGCGATAGTGACCAAGCGGCCGTCGCTCCAGCGCGCCCGCGACCTCCAGCTCCGCGTCGAGCTGACGGGTGGCGCCGCCGATGTCCCCGGCGACCAGCGCCAGGCGTCGCAGGCCGCGAACCGCGGCGCCAAGCCGCGGATCAGCGAGCACCGCGGCCTCGTAGTGGTTGCGCGCCCGCTCCACCTCGCCGAGCGACTCGGCCAGCCGTCCAGCCTCGAGCCTCAGCATCGCCGAGCCCTCGCGATCGTCGATCGCCTCCAGATCTTCCTCGATGATCGCGAGCGACTGCGCGAAGGACTCGTCGAGCCCCGAGGCGGCGAGCGGCGCCACCTGCGCCGGCAACGACATGCCCTCCAGCGACAGCTCCGGCTCCGCGCCCACCGCCAGCGACTCAAACGACAGATCGCCCAAGGTCGACGGCCGCGGCGCCGCGGCTTGCCGTGCAAACGGCGGAACCGAGGTCGGGGTCTTGACTCGCGCCACCAGCGGCACCTGCCCGACCGCGTGCGGTGCGGACGGGCCAGACGAGCTCAACGGCGAGGACGCCGCGGCGGGCGCGTGCGACCGCGCCGAGGCCGGCGGCGCGACGCTCGGCGCCTTGCGCAGCTCGATCACCGAGGTGGCCATGTCCTCGGTGGAGGTCGGGCGCGCCGGCTCCTCGGGCTCATCGCCGAGCGACAGCGCCGAGCGCGCCGGGGCGGCTCGCCCCGCGACATGGGTCGGCGGATCTGCGACGTCATCCTCGGCAGAGGTGCCAGAGCGCGGCTCGGGCCAGAGCGAAGACCGAGACGGCAGCGGCAGCGCCTCGCCTTGCTCTTGGGCCTGCGCGTCGAACCGGGCCTGATCTGCGCCCTGATCTGCGATCCGATCTTCGACCACGCTGGTCGAGTCGTCCGCTTCCAGGCTCAGATCGAGGCTATCGAGCGTGTCTTGCCGAAGCCCTGCGGGGCCGTCGGGGCTGGCGGGGCGGACGGCGCTGGCGGGGCGGGCTGACCTGGCGCCCGAAACGCCCGAGCCGGAGCCCGAGATCGCGGGCTGCGCGCGGCGCTCTGACGCCTCGTCGGTGAGGGTCTCGTCGCGGGCCGGGAGCGACCTGCCGCGCGCGGTCGCCGCCGGCGCCGGCTCGGGCGAGCTGGCGCGCGTGACGTCGGCGCCCAGGCCGGCAGAGGTGCGGTCCGCGGGCTCGTCGAGGCCGAGCACTTCGGAGAAATCGTCCTCGTCGCGGTCCGCGCGGTCGTCGCGGTCCGCGCGTGGCGAGACCGCCGCGGCGGCGGGCACCGAGGGCACCGTGAACGCCGAGCTCTGTCGCCGCTCGGTTCCCGGCTCCCCGTGCTCCCCAAACGGCGGCGGCTTGGTCGTCGGGCCGCGGCGCCGCAGCACGTGCGCGGTCCGACGGCCAGCGCCGGCGGCGCCAGCCGCGGGCATGACCGGTGGCAAGACCAGGGACGCCGAAGACTGCCGCTCGTCAGCGAACTCGGCGGCGACGTCGATGACCGGCGACGACAGCGAGTCACCGGAGGCGCCGATCTCGATATCGGCGTAGTCGTCCTCGGCGATGACCACCTCTTGCGGCGGCGGCGTGACCTCCCCCAGGGAGGACGCGCTGGCGCGGCTGCGCGACTTGCTGACCTCGATCTCCTCGGAGTCGGCGATGCGAGTTGGCTCGTGCGTGTCGAAGCGGCGAGAAGGATCGTCGCGGAGATCACTCCTGCGCACCAGCATCGGGTTGACCTGGCCAGGCGTGATGGTCCGTGGCAGCACGGTCTGCGGCGTGGGGGTCCGGCCCACCAGGTTTCGCGACGCCATCGGCGGCGCCACGCGCGGCAGGTCGCTCTTGGTCTGCGGGCGGGCGGCGGAGGTGTAGACGTCAGGGTCGTCGCTGCTCACCACCGGCGGCGGCCAGGTGGTGACCGACGAGGGAGACGGGGGCTGTCCAGCCCTGGCGCCTGTCCCCGGAGACGCGGCGTCGCCCGGCTTGGCGCGGCGCGGCACCACCGGCGCGAAGGTCCGGCTCGCGGTGCGGCCCCGGCGCGCGGCCTCCTCGAAGTTGTGGAACTCTGCCAGCATCGCCTGCTCGCCGAGCTCGACGGTGTTGACCTCTTCGAAGTCCCCCGCCTCCTCGGCCTCCAGCTCGACGCTCTCTGGCTCCTGGGCCTCCTCCTCGGGGAGCGCGCTGGCCAAGGGCGCCGCCGAGGGATGCGCCGCGAACGCCGCGCCGGGCTCCCGCGGCCGTGGCGCCTCCGCTGGCGCGAGGGCCGGCGCGCTGGTCGCCTGAAGCTCGCCGGCTGCCTCGGCCTCTTCTTCTTCGAACTCGCCGTCGGCCTCGCCTGCGAAGGCGTCCTCCGACAGGCCTACCGCGGTCGAGCTCCGCGCACCGGTGTGCAGCACCGAGGTCGAATCGGACTCGAGTCCGTCCTCCAGATCGTCGAGAGACAGCGGGGGCGCGGAGACCTCGCTGACCGAGGTGAGCTCGCCCACGCCCGACATGCGCGGCCCAGACCTCCGCCGGCGCTGAGCGTCGGCCTCGGCTTCCTGGGCTTCGTCGGCGACTTCCGCCGCGAACTCGTCGGCGGCGTCCGCCGCGAGCTCGTCGGCCGCCTCCGCGTCATCGCCCGACGCCTCCGGCGCGGCCTGCAACGATGCCTGCGTGCCGCCGTCAGCGTCATAGGCAGCGTCGTCTTCTGCGTACTGGCCCTGCCCCTCGGCGCCCTCCAGCACGGCCTCCGGAACATGCAGCGCATCGAAGGTGGCGTCCCACGCATCGAGGTCCAGATCGTCTGTGCCAAGGAACCCCTTGGGCTCATTGCTCTTGGTGCTCATGTCGCCCCCGACAGGCCAAGGCCCAGCTCTTCACGCAAGAGAGCATACGGGGCCGACACCGACCACACCACCAGATCGAGCGCCCCCGGGCTGTCGGCCAGCGAGCGCCCGCCCTTGCCCGCGTCGAGCGAGGACAGCGCCGCCGCCAGGTCGCCGCTCCAGAGCAGGCCAGCCCGGCTGGCGCAGCCGAGCGCGGCGCGCCGGAAGCCGGAGAGGTCGACGATGGCGTCGCCGCGCATCGCGAGCTGGGCGACAGTGGAGCGGTCCTTGCGAGAGAGGTGTTTGCGCATCAATCGAGTCTTCTCGGCCATCGCGGCGTCTTCGCCGGCCACGAACTCTGCGAGGTATCCCGGCACCTGCGCCTCGGCGGCGCGCAGCGCAGCCACCACGAAGCGCTCCAGCTCACCATCGCGGATCTCGGCGAGGGTGCCATACCCGTTGACGGCGAGCGCGAGCGCACGCCCGAGCTGGAACCGCGCCGCCGGGGTCGAGGCGCCGGCGATGTCCCGCCCCAGGCACACGGTGGCGGGCTCGGTGGACAGCACGCGCGCCACCGTGGCGCGCGCGTCGTGGCCCTCGGCCACGTAGAGCTCGGCGTCAGCCAGCCCGAACGTGGCCAGCGCGGCGGCGAGCTGCCGATCGCGCTCGGCGAGCTTCTTGAGCGGCACCCGATCGCCGCGGCCAAACCCCAGCTTCTGCGCGTCGAGGTTGATGGACGTCGTCACCGCCGCGGCGATGGCGCGCCAGAACTCGGCCACGGTGGCGGTGGGCATCGGCGGCGTGAGCTGGGCCCAGGCCGGGGCGTCCAGCCGCTTGGCCGAGTTGCCGGGGGCGCGCGCGCGGCTGCGGCCGGCGGCCAGCACCTGGCGCTGCTCGGCGGTGACCGACCCCACGGCCTCCAGCGCGGCCAGCGCCAGCCACCGACCGTCGACGTCACTCTGCCAGCCCTGCACCGCCGCCAGGCGATCATAGAGCGACGCCTTGACCGGCGTGAGCGTCATCAGCTCGCGCAGCTTGTCGGCCGCCGACGCCAGCATCTGGTGGCGCGCTGGCGGATCCAGCAGATCAGCGAGCTCGCGGATACAGTCGAGGTTGAGCGGATCGAGGTTGCGCCCGCGATCGAGCGCCAGCCTGGCGCCGAGTCGGTCGCCGACCTTGTCGCGCAGCATCGCCGCGAGGCGCTGCTCATCGCGCGCCTTGTCCTCGGCGGTCGGGCGAAGCCGGGTCAGCTCGCGCAGCTCGCGCGCCGCCGACTCCCAGTTGCTGGCGCGCACGTAGAGCCCCAGCAGGCGTTCGCGCAGCCCGACGTCGGTGGGCTGCTGCGCGACCACGTGGACCATCTGCTCGATCGCGCCCTCGACGTCCGCCATGTCCTCGGACAGGACGCGCGCCAGCGCCAGCTCGATCTCGGAGCGCCGCTCGGGCCGCCGCTCCAGCTCCAGGCACCGGCGCCAGCGCTCCGCGGCGCCAGGCGCGTCGCCGGTGGACAGCGCCAGATCCGCGCGAAAGCGGAGCGCCTCCAGGTGGGCGGGGTCGCGCTCGAGGAGATCGTCCAGATCAGCCATGGCGCCAACCTGATCCTCGCTGCCGAAGCGCACCGTCGCGCGCTCGAGCAGGACCGGCACCCCCGCGCGGCTTGGGCCCTCGGCCTCGTCCAGCCAGGACAGCCTGGTGGACAGCGCGGCGAGCAAGCCAGGGACGTCGCCGCTTTGTCGGATGAGCTCGAGGTACCGCGTCAGCTCCGGGATCCCCGGATCCAGCTCGAACATGCGCCGGTACGCGGCGAGCGCGTGCGGCAGCGAGGCTGGCGGCGTGCCCGGCTCGCTGCCGTCATACACCTGCGCTGCGTCGCGCAAGAGGCCGAGCTTGGCAGAGACCAGGGTGTGCTGCCGTGCCAGCCGGTAGCTGGCGTCTGCCCAGAGCTTGCGCTGACCGCCGCGCTTGGTCAGCCGGCGCAGCGCGTTGAGGGCGCGCACGTCGTCGGGCAAGGTCCGCAACACGGCCGCCACCACGTCGCCCGCCTCGCGCAGCCGTCCGGCGCGCTCGAGCACCTCGGCAAGATCCAGCTCCCAGCTCGAGCGGGCCACCGGATCATCGGTCAGCGCTGCCCGGCGCTCCAGCACCTCGGCCCGCGCCAGCAGCGCGTCCACGACGGGCGCGCTGTCCATGGCCGCGCCCTCCGAGCGCTCGCCGTCGCCGTCTCGGCTCTCGCTGGCCATGGCCACCGCGTCGGGGAACTCCCAGGTCTCGGCCGCCACCACCAGCGAGCTCACGTCTTCGTGTGCGGCCGCCCACGCCGCGTTGACCCGGCGCTGCATCAGCGGCCGATCGCCCTGCGCCGCCGCCATCGCCGCGGCCCGCAGGTACAAGGCGCCTGCGGCCTCGGGCATGGTCAGCGCGCCGGCCAGCGACTCGAAGGCCGCGCCCTGGGCGATGACGTCACCGCACTTGGCGGCCACCAGCCCCGCGCCCAGCAACGCGCCCTTGCGCAGCGGGCTGATGGCCAGCGCCGCGGCGAACGACTGCGAGGCGCGGTCGAGGTCGTCGAGCACCAGCGCGTAGCGCCAGCCCGCCTCTTCCGCCAGCGCGGCCCCCAGCTCCGAGCTGGTGGTGCGCGCCGCCAGCGCCGCGATCGCCTCCACCTCGAGCAGGGCGTCGTTGCGCTGCACCGCCAGCTCGCCCAGCGTGATCGCCGCCAGCGGACCGGCCACGCCCACCCGCGCTTCCGCCGCCAGCGCGTTCTCGGTGTCGAGCACCAGCCGATAGGCTTCGATGGCCTGGTCGATCTTGTCCGCGCGCTCCAGCGAGCGGGCCCACTCCCAGATCACCACCGGCGATCCCTCGAGGTCCGCCAGGCGGCCCCGGATCGCGACCTCGTTGGTCGCGTCGCCCAGCCGCGCATAGCAGCGGGCCACGCCCTCGAGCGCGGTGCGATCATCCAGCAAGCGCTCGGACCAGTCGATGTACACCGCCAGCGCCGCCGGGATATCGCCGATGCGATGCTCGAGCACCCAGGCCGCCTCGCGCAGCGCCCGCCGCGCCGCCGGGCCGTCCGGCAAGAGCCGCGCCTCCGCCCGCCGCTCCTCCACCAGCTCGGCCCAGCGCTCCTGGGCCCGCAGCAGATCGGCCAGGGACTCGCGCGCGAAGACGTCGTCTGGCCAGATGACCAGCGACTGCCGGTACAGGTCGGTGGCGATGTCGATCTGCCCCAGCCGCTCGCGCAGCCGCGCCGCCGCCACCAGCGCCATCACCCGGCGCGTCGGGTCGGACTCCTCGGTGGCCAGCGTGCCAAGCAGCTCCGCGCGCTCGACCTCGCGGCCAAGCTGCCCGAGCATCGCCTCCACGCGCCACTTGAGGCTGCGATCGCCCGGGGTCAGCTCCAGCAGCTTGCGATCGGTGGCGAGCGCGGTCTCCAGATCGCCATGGCTCTTGGCGATGCGGGTGGCCCGCTCGAGCAGCGCCCGCCGTCCGTCCAGATCCATGGTGTCGTTGATGCGCCGATCGATCAACGCCAGCGCCCCGGCGACGTCGCCCAGGTGATCCGCCAGCTCGATCGAGGCCTCCATCGCCGCCGCGTCCCCGGGGACCAGCTCCAGCGCCTTGCCCAGCGCGGCCTTGGCGTCGGCCGCGCCTTGATCGCCGGCCACCACGTACGCGAACACCTCGGCGGCGCTGACATACAGCGCGGCGGCGGCCGCCGGGTCCGCGGGCACAGCGCCCGCGCCCGCCGAGCCCGCTGCGCCCATCCAGGTGCCGAGCGCCGCCGCGGCCGCAGCGCGCGCCAGCGCCGAGGCGAGCCCGGCGCCGTCGCGCTCGCTCAGGGCGTCGCGCTCAGCGGCCGAGGTCAGCACGATGAAGCCAGGCGCGGTCGCGTCCAGTGACGCCAGCAGCGCCTTGGCCTCGTCGCGGCGCCCGCCACGCAACAAGGCGTCGGCGCGGCGGATGGACAGCACGAGCCCCCGGTTGGGATCGCCCTCGATCGCCTGCCAGTTGGCCACCAGCTCGGCGAGGTCCTCAAACCGCCCCAGCTCCTCGGCGAGATCCGTCAGGTCGCCGAGCAGGATGGGCTCGCCCGGGGCCAGCACCATCGCGTCTTGCAGCAGATCCCACGAGCGCTGCGGCGCCTCTTTGCGCAGGAGCTGCGCCTGATATCGGCGCAGCGCCACGATCTCCAGCCGCAGCGCGGTGGCGCGGTCTGGAACGTCGCGCTTGGAGGAAGAGCCCTCGCCTGCCTCGAGCGCCGGCGCCGCCACCTGCGCTGGTCCAAAGCCGCGCAGCAGCACCGCCACCAGCTTGTCGATGGCGCTCACGATCTCGCCATGCGCGCCGGCCGCTTCGCAGATCCGCACGCGCTCGCGCGCCACCCGCTCCAGATCTACTTCGTCGCTGCCGGAGATCCCTTCGGCGCCACCCGCGCTGCCGGCCGCGGCCTCCGCCGCAGCGTCGAGCGCCGCCAGCGCGCGCGCCAGCTCGTCGGGCCCACAGGCGCGCGCCACGTCGAGCAACGTCGCGACCTTGCGCGCGGGGTGCGCGGCCGCCTCGGCCAACCGCTCCCAGACGTCCTTGAGCGCCGCCAGGTCTTGCTCGCGCGCGACCAGCCGCTCCAGCTCCAGCAGCGCGAGCTGCTGTCCTGGCGCCACCGCCACGGCCTCCTCTGCCGCGGCGCGCGCGCCCGCGAAGTCCGCGAGCTGATGCGCCAGAATGCGCGCCTTCTCGAGCAGCAGATCGGCGCGCTCCTCGTCGCTGCGCACGTAGCGCAGCTCGGCGTCGATGAGCTTGATGAGGTTGGGCCACAGCTTGCGCCGGTAGAAGACGCGGCGGATCGCCCACAGGTTTGGACGGTACGATGCGTCGAGGACGAGCGCCCGGCCGTAGGCCTTGACAGCTCGCGCCTCATCGGCGAGACGGCGCTCGTAGAGTTCGCCCAGCTCGTAGGCCAAGAGCGCGGTGGAGGGATCGTCGCTGTCCTCGATCTTCCGGGACAGCTCCTCGGCGCGACGCTCGGCGCCCGCGTCGGTGAGCTCATCCGCGGCGCGATCGACCGCGGTGGGGTTCTCGAGCAGGCTCTCCAGCGGCGCGGCCATGGCAGGCATCGGCCCGCTCGCGCTGGGCCCGATCGTGCCGTCGCGCGCACCAGGGTCCCGCTGCACCCGCTCGGAGTCCAGGTCCAGCTCGACCTCCGACTCGGCGTCTGGATCGGCGGAGGGCCCGCTCTCGGCGCCAGGCTCGGCCTCGGTGGCGTCGCGTGGCTGCCGACCCAGCCCGAGCTCGAAGTCGCCCGGCGAACTCTTGGCGCCAGCGCCGCCTGGCGCGCCAGAGAGGCCAGCCACGCCGGCACCGCCCAGGCGCAGGCCGCCAGCGAGCGCGTCGTCGTCTTCGACCTCTTCGTCGAGGGTGGAGTCCACCCGGTCCTCGAGCGCTGACAGCTTGGCCTCGAGCGCGTCAAACGGATCTCCGGCCGCAGCCCCGGCGCGAAGCGCGGGGGCCGGAGCTGGCGGCGCTGGTGGCCGCGCCGGGCTCGGCGGCTTCGGCGGCACCGTCACCGTGGCCACCGGACGCACCGGGCGCGGCGGCAGCCGCGGCGGCGGCGCCTTTGGCGGCAACGCGGGCGCGCTGCTGCGCGCCGGGCTCGCGACGATTTCGGAGATCTCGGAAATTTCAGAGATCTCCGAGATTTCCTCGGAGATCTCGGCGGAGACCTCGGCCGAGACCTCGCTCGGGCTCGAGCCGAGCCCCGCGTCCGCTGCGCCTCCCCTGGTGACCGACGCAAGCTCAGCGTCGCCCGAGGACGTGACCGACATGGCCGAGGACGTGACCGACGACGTGTCGCTCGCCGCATCCAGGGAAAAGGCGCCCGGGCCCTGCGGCTCGCGTTCCATCACCGATGCTTGCTCGGCGTCAGCGCTCCTCAGGGGCTCGGAGAACTCAACGTCTGGCTCGATGTCTGGCTCGACGTCTGGCTCGACGTCTGGCTCAATGCCTGGCTCGTCGACTCGCTCGACGTCTGGCTCAATGCCTGGCTCGTCTGGGAAAACTGGCACGGAGGCCTCACTGCGCAGGCTGACAGCAGTCGCTGGCGTCGACGCGGACGAAGCCGGCGTCCGATCTCCCGCCGCGGTTCCCGACGTCAAGATCTCCGCGTCGTCGATGAGCGAGATGGGGCCGTCGTCGCCCGCGATCTCGCCGTCGCCGTCGACGGCGCCATCCGCGTCGAACACCAACAGCGCGTCGATGCGGTCCGCCAAGCTTGACGCTGGCGATGGGCTGGATCCGGACAACTCCGGATCCCGATCGGACTTCTCGGGCGGCGACCCCACGGGGGAAAAACGATCGCCTCGAAGATGCGATCGTGTCAATTCAGGCCGGTTGTTTTCACGACGTTACCTTGGGAAACCCGACGTTTTTTTGGCATCGCACGCTACCTGGCGTTGCTGGACTCCTACCGGTGTCACGTGCCCCCAGCGAGCCCAAGCGATCCCTCACCCTACCCGCCGGCCAGCGCCGGGCAGACCCCAAGCGCGGCGGACAGCAGCTCGCCGCTGTCCACCAGCGCACGGACCGCCGCGATGTCAGGGGACAGCGGTCGGTCGACCGCCATCATCGGCACGCGGCGCCGGATGACCGCATGCACCGCCTCGAGCACCGGCGTGGTGCAGAGCGGCCGGCGCAGATCGATGCCCTGCGCGGCGCACAGAAGCTCGATGGACAGCACCGTCCGCACCTGATCGTGGATCATCGACAGCTTGAGCGCCGAGGTCGCACCCATCGACACGTGGTCCTCGCGGCCAGCGGACGACGGGATCGAATCGACCGAGGCCGGGTGCGCCAGCACCTTGTTCTCCGAGACCAGCGCCGCCGCGGTGACCTGCGCGATCATGAAGCCGGAGTGCAGCCCGGAGTCCGGCGCCAGGAAGGGCGGCAAGCCGCTCGACAGGTGCGGGTTGACGAGCTGCTCGACGCGACGCTCGCTGATGTTGGCCAGCTCGGCCACCGCGATCGCCGCGGCGTCGAGCGCCAGCGCCACCGGCTGGCCGTGAAAGTTGCCGCCGGAGATCATCTCGCCGCGGTCGGCGAACACCAGCGGGTTGTCGGTGGAGCTGCCGGCCTCGCGCTCGAGCACGGCGCGGGCGAAGTCCAGCACGTCCCGGCTGGCGCCGTGGACCTGCGGCATGCAGCGCAACGAGTACGGATCCTGCACCTTGCCGCAGTCCCGGTGAGAGTCGGCGATGGGCGAGTCGGCAAGGAGCAAGCGCAAGATGCGGCCGACCTCGATCTGCCCCGGGTGCGGGCGGGCGCCCACCACGTCGGCGTCGAACGCGCGCGCGGTGCCCTTGAGCGCCTCAAGCGACATCGCCCCGGCGAGGTCCGCCACCAGGCAGGTCTGCAGCGCGTCATGCACCGCCAGCCCGCCCACCGCGGTCATGTGCTGCGTGCCGTTGAGCAAGGTCAGGCCTTCCTTGGCCTCCAGCGAGATCGGGGTCAGGCCGACTCGTCGATGGGCCTCGTCCGCCGGCAAGATCTCGCCGCCGAGCTCCGCCTGGCCTTCGCCGATCATCGCCAGCGCCAGGTGCGCCAGCGGGGCCAGATCTCCGGAGGCGCCCACCGAGCCGCGCGCCGGGATCACCGGGTGCAGCCCGCACTCGAGCAGCTCGCACAGGCGCTGCGCCACCAGCTCGCGCGCCCCGCTGCGCCCGGTCGACAGCACCGCAGCGCGCAGCAGCATCATCGCGCGGGTCGCGTCCCGCGGCAGGGGCGAGCCCACGCCGGCCGCGTGCGAGCGCACCAGGTTGCGCTGCAGCTCCGCGACCTGGGCCGCGGAGATGCGCACTTCGGCCAGCGCGCCAAAGCCCGTGTTGATCCCGTACACCGCCGGCGCGTCGTCTCCGCCGGCCACCACCGCGTCCACGATCGCGCGCGCCTTGCGGATGCGCACGCGGGCTTGCTCCGCCAGCGTGACGCCGCGCGCGCCGCGCGCGACCTCGGCGATCACGGTGAGAGTGAGAGGATCTTGACCGAGGACAAAAGGCGCGATGGCGGGCACCGCGCTGGTGTAGACGCGCCTGATGTCCAGGTCAAGTTGGAGGATCTGCGCCGTGTCCTTTGCCGCCTCGCGTCCACGTCGCTGCACCCGCGCACACGTCGCGCTCACGTCGCTCCGGCCGCGCTGGCCCTGGCTCGCCGCACCGCGGCGGAGCACCTCGCCGCGTCAGCCTTGCCCGGCGGCGCCAACGACGCGGCCCTGCTCGCAAGCTGCTATGCTGCGCGCGCTCATGTCCTCCCCGATTCGCGCCGCACGCGGCACGCAACTGTCCTGCAAAGGGTGGCCCCAGGAAGCCGCCCTGCGCATGCTCATGAACAACCTCGACCCCGACGTCGCCGAGCGCCCCGAAGATCTGGTGGTGTACGGCGGCACCGGCAAGGCCGCGAGGTCCTGGCCGGACTACGAGACCATCGTGCGCGAGCTGCGCCGGCTCGGCGATGACGAGACCTTGCTGGTGCAGTCCGGCCGCGCCGTCGGGGTCTTCCGCACCCATGAAGAGGCGCCGCGCGTGCTGCTCGCCAACTCGAACCTCGTCGGCAAGTGGGCCACCTGGGAGCACTTCCGTGACCTCGAGGCCAAGGGCCTCATGATGTACGGCCAGATGACGGCCGGCTCGTGGATCTACATCGGCACGCAGGGCATCCTGCAGGGCACGTTCGAGACCTTCGCGCAGGCCGCGCGCACCCACTGGGGCGCGGACGCCACGCTCGCAGGTCGCCTGGTGCTCACCGCGGGCCTCGGCGGCATGGGCGGCGCGCAGCCGCTGGCCGTGACCCTGGCAGGCGGCGTCTCGCTGTGCGTGGAGATCGACCCGAGCCGCATCGCGCGCCGACTCGAGACCCGCTATCTCGACGAGCTGGCGCCCTCGCTCTCCGCCGCGCTGGCGCGGGTCGATGAGCTGCGCGCCACCCAACAAGCTCGCTCGGTGGCGGTGCTCGGCAACGCCGCGGACGTGTACGCGGAGCTGGTGCGCCGTGGGATCACCCCGGACCTGGTCACCGACCAGACCTCGGCGCACGACCCGCTGGTCGGCTACATCCCGCAGGGCCTGGACCTCGCCGCCGCCGCCGAGCTGCGCGCCAAAGATCCGGTGGAGTACGTGGCTCGCGCTCGCGCCAGCATGGCGGCGCAGGTGACCGCCATGCTGGCCATGAAGGCCCGCGGCGCGCACGTCTTCGACTATGGCAACAACCTGCGCGCGCAGGCCGAGCTCGGCGGCGTCAAGGATGCGTTCTCGTACCCGGGCTTTGTGCCTGCCTACATCCGGCCCCTGTTCTGCGAGGGCAAGGGGCCGTTTCGCTGGGTGGCGCTGTCGGGCGATCCGGCCGACATCCGCGTCACCGACGAGACCGTGCTCGATGAGATCAAGGATGATCCCGCGCTGGCGCGCTGGATCGCCATGGCGCAAGAGCGGGTGGCATTCCCAGGGCCTGCCCGCGCGCATCTGCTGGCTGGGCTACGGCCAGCGCGAGCGGGTGGGCGCGCGCTTCAACGACCTGGTGAAAAAGGGCAAGGTCTCGGCGCCCATCGTCATCGGTCGCGATCACCTGGACTGCGGCTCGGTGGCCTCGCCCAACCGCGAGACCGAGGGCATGAAGGATGGCTCGGACGCGGTCGCGGACTGGGCCTTGCTCAACGCGCTGGTCAACACCGCCGCCGGCGCCACCTGGGTGTCGTTCCACCACGGCGGCGGCGTCGGCATGGGCTACTCGCTGCACGCCGGCATGGTCGTCGTCGCCGACGGCACCGAGCGCGCGGCGCGCTGCTTGTCGCGCGTGCTCACCTGCGATCCGGGCATGGGCGTCATCCGCCACGCCGACGCGGGCTACGACGAGGCCATCCACACCGCCAAGGAGCGCGGCGTGGTCATCCCGCGGATGCGCGGCTAGTGGCGCGCTCGCCGGTCTTGTTTGCCAACGGGCGGGTGATGACCTGTGACGGCCCCCCCGAGGCGCCGCTGGGCATCATCGACGACGGGTACCTGGTGGTCGCCGAGGGCAAGATCCAGTCCGTGGGCGCGCACCGGCCGCGCAGCGCGCCCATGCAGGTGATCGATCTGGGCGGACGCTTGCTGACCCCCGGCCTCATCGATTGCCACACGCATCTGCCGTTTCTGGGCGACCGCGCCGGCGAGTTCGCGATGCGCGCGCGCGGCGCCAGCTACCAGGAGATCGCCGCGGCCGGCGGCGGCATCGCCTCCACGGTGGCCGCCACCCGCGGCGCCAGCTTCGACGAGCTGGTGGAGGTGATCGTGAACCGCGCCCGCCGGCTGGCCGCGCTGGGGGTCACCACGATCGAGGCCAAGAGCGGCTACGATCTGACCTTGGCCGGCGAGGAGCGGCTGCTGCGCGCCATCGCCGCGGCGCAGGCGCAGCTCCCGGTGAGCCTTTGCCCCACGCTGCTCGCGCACGTGGTGCCGGCGGAGCACCGCGAGCCAGCGGCGCGGGCCGCCTGGGTGGCGCAGTTCGCCGCGCAGCTCGTGCCGCGCGTCGCCGAGGCCGCCCTCGCCTCGTCGGTGGACGTGTACTGCGACGAAGGCGCGTTCAGCCTCGACGAGACCCGCGCCATCCTCGCGGCGGCCTGCGCCGCGGGCCTGGGGGTGCGCGCCCACGTCGGCCAGTTCGCAGACGTCGGCGGCGCCGCGCTGCTCGCCGAGCTAGGCGGCTGGTCCGCCGATCACCTCGAGCAGATCGGAGAGGCAGACATAGCGGGCCTCGCGGCCGCCGGGGTCGTCGCGGTGATGATCCCGACCTCGTGCGTGCAGCTCCGACAGACCCCGCCGCCGGTCGCCGCCCTGCGCCGTCGCCGCGTGCCCATGGCGGTGGCGTCGGACTGGAACCCCGGCACGAGCTGGGCCGAAGGGCTGGCGGTGCCGATGTGGCTGGCCGCCACCCACTACGGCCTGACCGTCGAGGAGACGTGGCTTGGCGTCACGCGCAACGCCGCGCTTGCGCTGCGCCGCGAGGATGTGGGCGTGCTGCGCCCCGGCGCGCGCGCCGACTTCGTCGTCTGGGACACCGCCGAGCCAGCCGCCATCCCCTACCGCGTCGGCGCCAACCTCGCCGCCGAGGTGTGGACCGCTGGCGTCAAGCTCGCGCCGTAGCCGCTCCGTCGGCGCCTACCCTCGCGCGTCTTGACGAGGGAACAGCAGGTCTGCGGTGGAGATGTGGAAAGCCTCGTCAAGGGTGATCCGCAAAGCTGCCTCCATGAGACGACTGGCCTCGTCGGGGCCGTACTCCAGGTTCAGCTGTGCAGAGTCGCGAAGACCATCGACCGAATGCTCGAGGAAGGTCCTGCAGTCGCGATAGTGCTCGCTGCCGGAACTCGGTCTTGGAGTAGCGGCGCGGTCCAGCAGATCGGCCAGATCGTACCCCGGCTTGGCTCGCAGCACCTCGACGAGCACCGCGCGCGCATAGTCCTTCCCATGAATCGACTCCGCCTTGCGGAGATTGTTCAGCAAGATCGCAGCGAAGCGCTGGCTCTCGTCGTCCTCAGCATCCATCTTCAGCCCGAGCTGAAAGAGCAGATACTCTTCCAGCTCCGACGTCCACGGGAGTTCTTGCAGAGAACGACCGCCTGCCTGATCCAGCGTCAACCAGTACGTCGGCTCGATAAACTTGAGTGGCCCTCGCTGCAAGGAAAACCGCGCGCCAGCGATCTTTCCACCGCTGGCTTTCACCGACGAAAGGAACGCGACCTGCGCCTGTCCCCTCGTGCTCGCCATCAGCTCGCCTTCCGATCGGGAAACTTCAATGCCGTAGGGACCTCCTGCGGCCGCCGAACGCGCACCGCATGCCCCAGGCCTTCAAGGACTCGCGCCGTGACCTCCAGGCGATCTGCGGGCAGCGTCTCTTCGCCACTCACGCCCAGCTCGGCCACGACCTCGGTTAGGTCTCTCTGCACGAACTGGCGCATCAGCGCGGAGAACTCCTCAGCGCGCCCCCGTGCTGTCAGCTGGAGAGAGAGAGGCGCCGCAGTAGCCTCCGGAAGCACGCAGGAGATGTAGCGGGTATATCGACGCATCAAGGGCTGAGTATTGGACGCGCTTACCTGAGGATCCGCTCGAGGATCAAGGACGAAGCGCCTCAGCTCCAGAAGCTGCAAGATCTGGTCTTCCACGGATTCCAGAGAGCCCCAAGCGGCGGGCCGACACAGCATGCTCTCCAGGCGTGCCTCGACAAACTGCAGCAATCGGCTTTCACCAGGGCTCATCGGGAGGTTCCTCCTCAAGGTTCCAGGAGATTGCGTCAGGGTATTGCCAGTGCTCTTCGAGGTACGACGACCGACTTGTACCATCCGCTCCGGTCAGGGAGTCCACGCAGTGGGCTAGCAGCTCGACTGTGACGTGGTGATACCACGGTCCGCCCACCTCGGCCTTTGGTGAAAGATAGCGCCCTTCAGTCGGCGATAACCGCCACACGACCGAGCCCGAGTCTTGCTCCCGGCAGGCCGGCAAGATGGCCCAAGCGGCGGACTCGCACCGACCGCTGCTAACTGGATAGTCAGCCAGCGCGCGTTCCACCAGCAGTCGCTGGCTCTGGTTCCAGGCGATCGCCATGAGGTCAAGATATCACGTGCTAGTGCCCTGGAACATGAGCCCCTCATCCGAGGTCCCTAGCAAGGACCGCCGGCTACCGGACGTCGCGACCGCGCGGACCCTCGTCGAGGGCGATGCCCGTGAGCACGTTGGGGCAAAGGACGAGCTGGCCGGTCTCGCGCATGAGCCGCCCCTTGGAATCGACGAGCTTGGCCTCCGACAGGGTGATGAACTCCACCGGCCCCGTCGAGGGCTGGCAAGACTCGAGGTACCCGGTGACGCGCGCCCCGGTGTCGTACTCGATGGTGACGCGGTGGCTGATGAGATCATGCAACTTGGAGTAGTCCGGCATCGCTGCGCACGTATACCACGGGCGCGCGGCCGCCCCAAAGGCTTGCCTCCCTGGTGCGCCAGGTCCCTCACAGCGCTGGCCCCTGCTGACACCGCACCTGCGACGTGCGTCGAAGTGCTCGACAGGTGACTGGAGCTGCTACAGTCCGTCGCATGTTGCGTATCACTTCGCTGTGTCTCATCGCCTGCGCCCTGCTCGGCTGCGAGCGCAAGCACCAGGCCGCCGGGCTCCCCCCAGCCCAGAACTGGAGCGAAGGAGCCGCCGGCTCTGCCGCCGCCATGACCGGCCCCGCTGGCGCCTCCGCTGCTGCCAACCCGCACGCTGGCGTCGACATGAACGACCCCCACGCGGGCGTGGACATGACGGGTGGCGGTGGCGGCGGCGTCGACGTCACCAAGATGGGGCTGCAAGGTCCCGATCCGAACCGCCCGGTGGACCCGAGCAAGTTCGTCCGCGGCTCCATCAAGACTGCGCCGGGGCTAAAGGACAAGGTCAAGCCCGGGACCGCGGTGTTCGTGGTGGCCAAGAAGGCCGACCCCAGCGGCCAGCCGGTGGCTGGGGCGCCGTTGGCGGTGACCCGGCTCGAATGGCCAAGCGTGGGCCAGGAGCTGGCGTTCCAGCTCACCGAGGCGGATCAGATGATCGCGGGGACCCAGTTCGCTGGCGACATCGTCGTCTCGGTCCGCTACGACCAAGACAGCGACGCGCTCTCCAAGCAGGCCGGAGACCTCACCGGGCTGCAGAAGGTCACGATCCCTGCCGAGGGCGTGACGGTCATGCTCGACACGATCCTGCCCTGAACTCTACCAAGGGCTACCGCGCCGCGGTCACTCCGCCTGCCCCGCCGTGACCCCGACTGCCTGCCGTGGCGCCGCAGGAGACGTTTGCTGGTCACGTGGCCTGCCCTGCCGTGACGCCGCCTGTTACGGCGACTGCTACTTCAGGCGGTCCAGCTCTGCGAGCTGATCGACGCGACGCTGGTGGCGTCCGCCCTCGAAGGGCGTGTCGCGAAAGGCGCGGAGCGCGGCCTCCGCCATGCCTGCGCCGATCGTCCGACCGCCCAGCGCGATGACATTGCAGTCGTTGTGCGCGCGCGCCATCTGCGCCGAGTACGGGTCCTGCACCAGGGCTGCCCGCACCCCCGGCACCTTGTTGGCGGCGATGCTGATGCCGATGCCGCTGCCGCAGACCACCAGGCCCTTGGTGCCAGGATGAGAGGCGACGCGCTTGCCGACCTCCGCGCCATACGCGGGGTAGTCCACGCTGCTCTCGTCGTTGGTGCCCAGATCTTCCACCTCATCGCCCCACTTGACCAGCACCGCCAGGAGCTGGCGTTTGAGCGCGAGCCCGGCGTGGTCGCAGCCGACAAACCAGCGGGCCACGCGCTAGTCTCCTCGGTACCGGCGCATGATCATCGCCGCGTTGGTGCCGCCAAAGCCAAAGCTGTTGGACATCGCCGCCTCCACCTGCGCTTCGCGGGCGACGTTGGGGACGTAGTCGAGGTCGCAGTCGGGGTCCGGCGTCTCGTAGTTGATGGTGGGCGGCAACACGCCGCGCGCCAGCACCAGCGCGGTGATCCCCGCCTCGATGCCGCCCGCCGCGCCCAGCGTATGCCCGGTCATCGACTTGGTGGACGACATCGCCAGCTTGCGCGCGTGCTCGCCGAACACCGCCTTGACCGCCAGGCTCTCGTGCTTGTCGTTCAAGTCCGTCGAGGTGCCGTGCGCGTTGATGTAGCCGATGCTGGACAAGTCCAGCTTGGCGTCCCGCAAGGCCAGCCGGAAGCAAGCCTGGGCGCCGCGGTGCTCCGGCGCCGGCGCCGCCACGTGATGGGCGTCCGAGTTCGCCGCGTAGCCCGCCAGCTCGCAATAGATGCGAGCGCCGCGCCGCTTGGCGTGCTCGAGCTCCTCGAGCAGCAGCACGCCGGAGCCCTCTCCGATGACGAACCCGTCGCGGTCCTTGTCGAAGGGGCGGCTGGCGCGCTCGGGCTCGTCGTTGCGGGTCGACATGGCGCGCATCGAGTTGAAGCCGCCGACGCCAAGGATCGAGATCGTCGCCTCGGCGCCGCCGGCCACCATCACGTCGGCATAGTCGTGACGGATGGCGCGCATGGCCTCACCCACGGAGTGGGCCCCGGTGGCGCAGGCTGAGACGTGAGAGAAGTTGGGCCCGGTGGCGCCGGTGCGGATGGACACCATGCCAGGCAGCTCGTTGATGATGATGTCGGTGACGAAGTACGGCGAGATGCCGTACCGCGGCCCCTTGGCCTTGGTCGAGAGCAGCGTGTCCTCGATGGTCCGCAGGCCACCCAGGCCAGCGCCGAGGTACACGCCCCACCGATCCGCCTCCGCCGCTGGCGCCTTGCCATCCTCGTAGCCCGCGTCACGCACCGCCATCAGCGCCGCAGCGACGCCGAATTGCAGAAAGCGATCGAGGTGCTTGAGTTCGCGCTTGTCGAACCACTGCTCCCCTTCGAAGCCCTTCACCTCGCAACCAAACTTGGTCGCAAACTGACTGGTATCAAACAGGGTGATCGGCGCCGCGCCACTTTTCCCGGCCAGCAAGTTGGTCCAGGTGGACTCGAGCGAGTTTCCGATAGGCGTGACGAGGCCTATGCCGGTGACGACGACGCGACGCATGGCATCTCCAGAGCGCGGGGGGCAGGACCGCCGGGTGGCGGTTACTTGAGCTGGCTTTTGATGTAGCCGACGGCGTCCTTGACCGTCTTGATCTGCTCGGTGTCCTCTTCCGGGATCGTGATCTTGAACTCCTGCTCGAACGCGAGCACGAGCTCGACGACGGCGAGCGAGTCCGCCTTGAGGTCGTCGGTGAACGAGGACTCCGGCTTGAGCTGGGCCGGGCTGACCTCGAGCTGATTGCAGATGATTTCCTTGACCTTGCTCTCGATCTCGTCTGGAGACATTGGTGTTCCTTTCAAACCGCGGCGTGCGCCGGCTGGTCTGCTTGTAGTCCAATCCGCCGGCCGCAGCAACACCCGGCCGGGCGCTACATCAACATCCCGCCGTTGACGCGCAGCACCTGACCGGTGATATAGGCGGCCTCTGGTCCGGCCAGGAAGGCCGCGGCGTCGCCGATCTCGTCGGCGCCGCCGATGCGGCCCAGCGGGATGTCGGCCAGGAGCTTCTGCCGCTGGTCCTCGGGCAGGTGATCTGCCGTCATGTCCGTCTCGATGAAGCCGGGCGCGATGGCGTTGACGGTGACGCGGCGCGACGCCAGCTCGCGAGCGGTGGCCAGCGTGAGGCCGATCATCCCCGCCTTGGACGCGGCGTACGCAGCCTGACCTCCGTTGCCCATCTCGCCCACCACCGAGGTGATGTTGATGACCCGCCCCGCCTCCTTGGCGCGCAGCAGCAGCGGCGTGGCGGCGCGGATGCAGTGGAACGCCCCCGACAGGTTGATGGCCATGGTCTTGGCCCACTGCTCGTCGGAGAAGCGCATCAGGAGGCCGTTGATGGCGACGCCGGCGTTGTTGACCAGGATGTCCAGCCCGCCGTGCTCCTTGCCCAGCGCCTTGATGGCCTCGGTGACCCCGGCGGAGTTGCTGACGTCGAACCCGGCGGACACCGCCTGGCCGCCGGCGGCGATGATCTCCGCCACCACCGCCGCCGCGGACTCTGGCCGCGAGGTGTAGTTGACGATGACCTTGGCGCCGCGACGGGCCAACGCCCGCGCGATCGAGCGGCCGATCCCTCGGGATCCGCCGGTGACGAGTGCAACGCGATTGCTCAACGCTTGATCGACGATCGACATGAGGGCACCTTACCTGGGCTGACCGACGGTTGTGAAAGGTCGCGCCCGATCGTTTTCACTGTCTGGTTTCGCGCCGGCTTGCGCCGGCTCGCTTCGGTTCGCGCCGGTTGGCTCCGGCCCGGCGCGTCACGGCGCCGCGAGGACCGCGTCGACCTCGTCGGGCTCACCGACGGAGGTCACCTCGAGGTCTGGGCTGATGCGCTTGACGAGGCCCTTTAGCACCGCGCCAGGCCCCAGCTCGAAGCCGCGGCGAACCCCCAACGCGGCGAGGGTCTGGACCGACTCTTCCCAGCGCACGGTGCCGGTGACCTGACGGATCAGCAGCTCGCGCAGCTCCTGTGGGTCGCTCGTCACCGCCGCGGTCACGTTGGCGACCAGCGGCGCGCGCGGCGTCCGCAGCTCCACCTTGGCCAGCGCCTCGGCGAGGCCAGCGGCAGCCGGCGCCATCAGCGAGCAATGGAAGGGCGCGCTCACCGCCAGCTTGACCGCGCGCTTGGCGCCCGCCGCCTTGGCCCGCTCGATGGCGCGCTCCACCGCAGCCGCGGCGCCGGAGATCACGATCTGCCCGGCGCCGTTGAGGTTGGCCGGCTCCACCGGCTCGCCCGGCGCGCTGGCCTCCGCGCACAGCGCCTCGGCGGCCGGAAGCGAGAGGCCCAGGAGCGCCGCCATCGCCCCGGCGCCCGCTGGCACGGCCTCCTGCATCAGCTTGCCGCGCAGGTTGGTGAGCATGACCGCGTCGGCCAGCTCCAGCGCTCCAAGGGCGACCAGGGCGGACCACTCTCCCAGCGAGTGACCGGCGGCCACATCGCACGTCAGCCCGCGCGCCGCCAGCACCCGCCACACCGCGATGGAGGTGGTCAAGATCGCGGGCTGGGTGTTGGCGGTGAGCACAAGCTCGCTCTCCGGCCCGTCGAAGCACAGCCGCGACAGCGAGAACCCGAGCGCATCGTCCGCTTCTTCGAAGGTGCGACGAGCCAGCGGCTCACGCTCGGCGAGCGCGCGCCCCATCCCCACCCGTTGGGATCCTTGACCGGGAAATATCAGTGCCGTCTTCATGCGCGGTTACTTTGCACAGCCCCGGCGCAAAAGGAAGGCCAGGCTTGGCCGCTGCCTGCTTGCCGAGCCGGAGGTCGCCGGGCGTCACGGCGGACTCCGGGCGCGCGCCGCCAGCGCCGGGATCGCCCTCGGCGAGCGGGGCGCGACCGGCCTGGGGCCGAGCGTCAACCAGACGGTCGACCAGACGATCGCCCCTCGGGTCGACACCCGACGCTGCGAGCGAGACGGCGAACGAGATCAGCGGCTGTGCGGGAGTCGTGAAGCGACCAGGCGTGAAGAGCGACGGGCGCGGAGGAATAGTCGATGCCGGCTGCTGGCGCAACCGGATTGGCGACGGGCGCGTCGATCTCTGGATCGCCTGGGAGAAACCCTCAGCAGCGACGCTTGCCGCCGCCGCACACCACCTGCGGCTGCTGCTGCTGGTTGCCCAGGAGCGTCATCATCATCATCATCATGCTGTTGCTGGAGTTGTTGTTGGCGTTGTTGGCCGCGTTCTGCCCCAGATCCTTGAGCGCGCTGGTCACGTCGCGCAGCGCGGACAGGATGGCGTCGTCGCTGGCGCGGCGCGACGAGCTGCCGGACGCGGCGCGACGACCGCCGCTGGCCGCGGACAGGTCATTGGGATCGATGGTGGTCAGGGCGACGACGGGGCTCTTGGGCTTGGACATGGGAGACTCCTGAGGGCGGGGAGAAGAGAGGTGAGAAGGAAAGAAGAGATCTGTTAGCAGCGGCGCTTGCGGCCACCGCCGCAGCACACGACCTGCGGTGCTGAGTTGTTGCTGGCGAGCTTGGACATCATCAGCGCCATCATCATGTCGTTGCTCTGGTTCGAACCCTGGTTCTGGGTTCGTCCCATGTCACGGATGGCGTCTTCCACGTCCTGCAGCGCATCGAGGACAGCGGCGTCGGCGGCACGACGAGACGAGGTACCGGAGGCGGCGCGGCGGCCGCCCGCGGCCGTCTCGAGAGCCGCGGGGTCGAGCGAGAGGAGCGGGTCAATAGATGGCTTCGACATGGCAGTTCTCCTTGAGGACAGCGTTCGCTTGTGGTCGTGCTCTATTGCAGCGCCCGTGCCACGGCTCGAGAGCGCAGCGCCAGGTTCGCGACCTAGAAGTTCCAGCCACTTCGTCGGCGTTCGTCGACGAGTCGACCGCGGTCGATGGAGCCGAACGAGCGATTCGTCGACCTGGGACATCGGCTGCCCCCCGATCGCCCCCGGGTCGCCCGGGTCGCGCGCCCGTTGCCCGCCGCGCGCGCCTGGCCGTCGCGAGGCAGACGAGCTCGGACGGCGGACGCTGCCGACGCACCGCGCGGGTCGACCCGAGCCGCGAGCGCAGACGCCCAGCCCGAAAACGCCGAAAGGGCCTCGCGTGGGCGAGACCCTGGAGACGTCAGCGTCAGGTCGAAGTCAGCGGCGCCAGCGGCGTCAGCGACGCCGCGCCATGGCAATCGGATCAGAACGCCACGCCAACATCCAGGTGGCCACCGACGAAGGTGTCCTTGGCGTCGTCCACGTCCACCTCGTCGAACAGCTCGCCGTCCCCGTCAAACACCATGCTGACCCGGCGGTAGTCCGCGCCGGCGGCGGCGTAGACGCCTTTCTTGAGCTGCACCTTGAGATCGAGCCCCATCTTCATGCCCCACGACTTCACACCGCCGAGCAGGTCCGGATCCGTGACGATCCCAACCTGGGTCATGTACAGGTAGCTGGCGGAGAAGCCGAGCGTCGTGCGCGGCCCCGCCTCGATCTCCACCCGGCCACCGAGGTCGAGGAAGCCATACTCGGCGTCGAGCAGGTCGAGCTCCAGATCGGCGTCCTCCGGCATGTCGTCGACGTAGTGGGTGATGGAGCCGTAGCCGAGGTGACCATCCACCAGCGCGGGACCAGCCGGCCAGCGATAGTGCAGGCCGATCTGCCAGGTGCGCTGGCTGACGGGGAAGTCGAAGACCTCTTCATCGATCTCCACCGGCACCTCCGAGCCGACGGCGGTGGTCACCGCGCCAGCGAGGCCAAAGCCGCTCAGGCGACCACGCGCGTCGCGCTGGCTCATCGGGTACACCGCCGCCGCCAGGCCCACGCTGGTCACCGTGCTCCCGGGGTAGTCGGCCGGCAAGATCGCGCCGGTGAAGCCGAACTGGCGCGAGATCGCCGAGGCGGTCAAGGAGACCTCCGCGATCGATGGCCGCGCGACGACGGGCGCCGCGGTGACCAGCGACGGCGCCTGCGATCCATCGGTCTGCGGCGCGTCAAACAGCGCGAGCCGATCTTGGCCCTCGAGCCCCGACTGCGAAGAGGCCACCTCGACCTTGACCGCGGTGGCGCCGCGCGGCGACCGCGACCTGCGGGTGCCCTCGTCCGCGCGCTCGTCACGCCCGTCGCGCTCGTTCGCGCCGTCGTCGTCTCGATCGTCCGCGCGCTCGTCGCCCTCGTCGGCGCCCGCGTCGTCGCGATCACTCACCAGCTCCTGCCGCAGCGGCCTGGTGCGCGCGCGCGCGGCCTCGCGCTTGCGGCTGGCCACCTGGCCGTCGGTGGCGGCGAACAGCGCGTCCACCAGCTCCATCTCGAGCGCGGCCTTGGCCTTTTCATCGAGGCCGTCGCGCGACAGCGGCGCGGACACCTCGCCCATCACCTTGCCGGTGTGCGCGTCCCTCACCCAGAGCCGCAGCATGCCGCCGCCGCGGCTCTTGATGGCGGCGCCCTCCACCACCGCGGCGACCCCCAGCTCGCGCGCCGCTGGGGCCCACGCCGCCTTGCCGGTGCGGCCGCGAGCGTCCATGTCCAGCGCGTCGCGCCACATGCGCGGCGGCACCACCTCGTAGTCGCGGTCGACCAGCGCCAGCACCGTGGAGCGCGCCGACACCGCGAGATCATCATCTCCATCGAAGGACAACACCACCACGGCAGGATCGGCGCTGACCTCGGCGCTGGCGCCGCGCGTGCTCTGCGCGACCGCGGTGCCGGCGAGCGCGCCGCTGCACAGGCCAAGGGCGGCGAAGAAGAGAGAAGTGCGCAACGTGGGGGTGGACATGGTGCCTCCAGATTCGGGTGCAGGAGCGAAGGTCGTGGCAGGTCTAAAAGCACCCGGCGTGCCAAGGCATCCCGAGCTGGCGAGTCCGCGGCGCGCGGCCTGGCAGCGGCTGCGGAACCCGATGAATTTCGTTGCATTGCATCGCGCGCGCGCAGGCTCGAGACGAAGGACCGCGGCCTGCGACGGCCAGCGTGCCCGGCGCGCCCTGGGGCCTTGATGAGCACCTGTCGACTGAGGCCTACGGCCGAGGCGGACGTCGCCCAGCGGCCGGCGTTGAACCGGCGTTGAACCCGCGTTGAACCGGCGTTGGCTACGCGGCGTGGACGCGGCCGGAGCCGCTGGCCTGGGCCAGGAGCGCGGTCATGCGCGCGTTCATGACGCGCTCTTCTTCGTCATCGCGGTGGTCATAGCCCAGGAGGTGACAGAGGCCGTGGGCGGCGAGGAAGCGAACCTCCAGGTACACGCCCTCGGGGGACTTGCGCTTGGCCTGGCGGCGCGCGGTGGGCACCGAGATCACGATATCGCCCAGCAGCTCGGCGCCGACGCCGGCCCATGGGCCCTCGCGCTGGGCGAAGGCCAGCACGTCGGTGGGCTTGTCCTTGTGGCGAAAGTCCCGGTTGAGCTCGCGGATCGTCGGATCGTCGGTCAGGCGCAGCGAGGCCTCCAGGGTCTGCCGGCGCTCGGTGCGCGCGGCCGCGGTGAGCATGCGCGCCACCTCGCGACGCAGGCGCGCGCGCCATGGCGCGTGGGCGAGGACCGCGTCATCCACGCCGAGCTCCAGGGTGACGCGAACGGCGGCCAGGCGAGCCGAGGCCGCGGGGCGCTTGGGGGCGACCGCCTTGCTGGCGACGGTCCGCTTGCCGCGGGGTCGCGACCGGCTTGCTCGCGACGCGCTTGCCGCGACGCGCTTGCCGGCGGCGGGCTTGCTGGCGACGGTCCGCTTGCCGCCGGCCTTGCTCGCGACCGGCTTGCTCGCGACGCGCTTGCTCGCGGCGCGCTTGCCGGCGGTCACTTGCTCACCAGCGCCCAGACCTGCGCCTGCTGGAAGATCGCAAACAGCTCGGCGTCGATGGCGCCCTTCTTCACGTCATCCGCCAGGATATCCAGCGCCTTCTCCGCAGGCAGCGCACGCTTGTACGGCCGATCCTTGGCGGTCAGCGCGTCGTAGATGTCGGCGATGGTCATGATGCGGGCCGGCACGGGGATCTCCTGGCCGCGCAGGCCACGCGGGTACCCGGTGCCGTCCAGCTTCTCGTGGTGGGCGCCGGCGATGTGCGGGACGTCGCGCAGCGTTCGGCCCCACGGGATCTCGCACAGGAAGTTGTACGTGTGGACCACGTGGCTGTTGATCTCCAGGCGCTCGGCCTCGGTCAACGAGCCGCGGCGGATCTGCAGCGCGGTGGCCTCGTCACAGGTCAAGATCGGGAGCTCGTCGCCGTCATCGGTGCGATAGGTCATGCCGGCGATCTCGGCGATGCGCTCGAAGCCGCCTTGGTCCAGCACCGTCGGCTCGTTGGCCTGCAGGATGAACCGGATCGCGTCATCGATCTGCGCCAGCCGCGCCTCCACCTGGCTGTCGATCTGGTGCAGCTCGGCGGCGATGCGCTCGCGGGAGGCCTGCATCAGGTACCGCACCTTGCTGTCGAGCCCCTCGATCTGATAGCCGCGTCGGATGGTGCGAAAGCGCTCCAGGATCAACTCGCGCTGGTGATCGTAGAGCTTCTTGGGCTTGACCAAGATGTGCTCGCGCACGCCGACCTTGCCAAAGTCATGCAAGAGCGCGGCGTACTGGATCTGCACCAGGTCGTCGCGGCTGAAGCGCGTGTCGCGATAGCGACCGGAGGTGGAGCGGCCCACCGCCTTGGCCAGGCCAACGGTGAGCTGCGCCACGCGCTCGGAGTGGCCGGAGGTCGTCGGATCGCGCGACTCGATGGCGGTGACCGAGGCCTTGACGAAGCCCTCGAACAGCGTCTTGACCTCCTCGTAGAGGAGCACGTTCTCCAGCGCGATGCCGGCCTGCGAGGCCAGGGTGGACACGTACGCCACCGACACGTCGTCGAACGGCACCACGCCGACCTGAAAGTCGCTGGGCAGCTCGAGGCCGATCCAGCCCTTGGCTCGCTTGTTGATGAGCTGGAGCACGCCGATGACCTCGGCGCGCGCCGAGATCATCGGCACCGCCAGCACCGAGCGCGTCTGGTAGCCGTACTTGTCGTCGAAGCTGCGATCGTGAACGAAGCCCCAGGGGTTGTTGCCGGCGCCCGGCTCGTCGAGGCCGTAGAGGTCCTTGATGTTGATGATCTGGCTGTTGAGGACGCAGGCGCCGACGATGGAGCGGCCCGACACCGGGATCGAGAACCCGCCCTCTTGCACCGCGCGGCTGTCGTTCTGCGAGACCACGAACGACAGGGTTCGCTTCTCGGCGTCGTCGTGGTCTTCCACGGTGTACACCGAGCCGGCGTCGCACCCGGTGACCTCACAGGCGCGGCGCAAGATGATCGCGAGCAACGACTTGATGTCTCGCTCCTGCGACAGCGCGCGGCCGATGGTGATGAGCATGTCGTTCTCATGCCGCGCGCGCTCGACCTCCAGCTCCAGCGCGGCGGCGGCCAGGCGCTGCGCGCACGCCTCGCCCCGCGAGCGCAAGGCCAGGAGCAGGTGCGCCACCGACAGCGGGGCCGGCAACGTCATCAGGTCTGCGTCCGCGGGGTGCAGGTCGAACGAGACCTGCTCGAAGTCCGCGTCCGCGCCGAGCAGCAAGAGCCCGTAGTTGCCAGAGCGCGCGCGCAAGAGGTGCGGCTCGAGCGCCGCGGCGCTGCTCCACAGCTCAGGCCAGGCGACCACCAGGAGCACCGGGACCCCGCGCACCCGCTGCGCCACCACCTCCAGCTCCACCCACCCCTCCCCCTGGCGTCGCACGCGATATGCCGACATCTTGCGTTCCCGGGCCACTGCGGCCACCAGGTCGTCCGGGGAAGACACCATCTGCATCGGCCGGCAATGTAGCAGAGGCCGCGGCGCCAGCCGGTGCCGAATGTCAGCGGCGTCCGGCCGAGGCGGACGACCTACTCGCCAGCGGCCGGATCGGCGGGCACGGCGGGCACGGCGGGCACGGCGGAAACGGCAGGCGGGAGCGCCCGAGTCGCCGGCAGAGTCACCGGCCGCCGCGACGGCCGGCAGCGACGTGGCCGCCGCGGGCGTTGGCTCAGCGACGCCGTTGCGCTGGCGATCACGTCGGTCATAGGCGCGGATCAGCGCCGCCACCAGCGGGTGACGCACCACATCGGAGTCGGTGAAGTCGACGCGGCCGATGCCGCGAATCCCCGCCACCAGTTCCAGCGAGTCCACCAGGCCGCTGCGCTGACCGCGCGGCAGATCGGTCTGCGTCGGGTCCCCGGTGACCACCGCCTTGCTGCCGAAGCCGATGCGGGTCAGGAACATCTTCATCTGCTCGGAGGTGGTGTTCTGCGCTTCGTCGAGCACGATGAACGCATCGTTGAGCGTGCGACCGCGCATGAACGCCAGCGGCGCGACCTCGATCACGCCCTCGATCATGTAGCGCTCGCGCCGCTCCGGCTCCAGCATGTCGGCCAGGGCGTCGTGGAGCGGCCTCAGGTACGGGTCCACCTTCTCTTCCAGCGTGCCGGGCAAGAAGCCCAGGCGCTCGCCGGCCTCCACCGCGGGCCGGGTCAAGATGATGCGGCGGACCTGCCGCTCGAGCAGCGCGCGCACCGCCATGGCCATCGCCAGGTAGGTCTTGCCGGTGCCCGCCGGGCCGACGGCGAAGACGATATCGTTCTGCTTGACCAGCTCGACATACGCGCGCTGCGCCGCCCCCTTGGCGGCGATGGGCCTGGCGCCGCGCGGCGCCAGGATGGTCTCGCCGAACATGGCGTGGATCTCGGCGGTCTGGGAGCCTTGCAGGAGCTTGACGGCGCGCACCACGTCGTCGCCGGTGAACGCCCGCCCCGCCAGCGCCAGGTCGTAGAGCTGCTCGAGCGCGGACCGCACCAGCGGCGTGGTCGCTTCATCGGCCTCGATGGTGATCTCGTTGCCGCGCAGGTGGAGCGATGCTCCCGCTGTGCGCTCGATGAGCTTGAGCCGGTTGTTGTTGCTGCCGCACAGCGCTTGCAGCGCCTCTGCGTCTTCAAACGCTAGCTTGTCGCGACGAATCGTCTTGGCTGTGGTCACGGTCGATCTTGGATGCACCAGGCGATCCTGCGGCCCAGCGCAGAGAAGAAGTTATCACAAGGGCCGCGGCGACACGGTACGGAACGCGGTGGAACGCGCCGGAACGCGCCGGAACGCGCCGGAACGCGCCGGAACGCGCCGCTGGTTGCCGCCGGTGAACCGCGAAGCGGTCATCCGCGGCGTTCGCGCGCACTCCCGGTCCGCGCGTGCGCCGACGATCATCGAAGATCGGCGAAGCTCCGCGAGCTCGGCGCATCATCGAGCCCCCGACGCTCCCGACGCTCCCGACGCTCCGGCTGACGCCGGAGATCTGGGCGCAGCTGGCGGGAGTATCCACGCATGATGTGGATAACCTGCGGGCGTAGCCGCGTTCCCGAGAGCGATCCGCCAGTGATCGCGCGTGCCTGAGGTGATCTGCACAAAAAAAGGTCATTTTTTTGACAAGCCCGCGAGTTCGATCTTCGCGCGGTCCCAGAGCGCGTCGAGCTCCTCGAGCGAAGCGTCCCGGGGATGGCGCCCTTGCGCCGCCAGGTGATCCTCGATGTGCTCGAACCGGCTCTGGAAGCGCCGGCTGGCGTCGCGCAACGCGACCTCCGCGTCGACGCCGAGCTTGCGCGCCAGGTTCACGGTCGCAAACAAGAGGTCGCCGATCTCATGATGGCGGCCGTCCGCGTCGCCGCTCTGCGCGACCTCGCGAACCTCGGCCACCTCTTCCTCGATCTTGGCCGCCGAGCCCTCCCACGAAGGCCAATCAAAGCCAACCCTCGACGCCTTGCTCCCGAGCTTCTGCGCGAACGCCAGCGCCGGCAGGCCCTGGGTGACGCCGTCGAGCACGCGCGTGCCGGCCGGCTTCTCGGCGGCCTTGATGCGCTCCCATTGCGCCAGGACCTTGCTCGAATCGTCGAGCTTCTCGGCCTCCGCCGCAAAGACATGCGGGTGGCGGCGGACCAGCTTGTCGCAGATCCCCTCGACGACCTGGTCGATGTCGAAGTGCCCGTCGCGCTGGCGCAGCGCGGACTGAAAGACCACCTGCATGAGCAGGTCGCCCAGCTCCTCGCGATGCAGGACTGGATCGTCGCGATCGATCGCCTCGAGCACCTCGTACGACTCTTCGATGAGGAAGGCTCGCAACGTGATGAGCGTTTGCTCCCGATCCCAGGCACAGCCATCGGGAGCGAGCAGCCGATCCATGATTTCAACCAGGCGAGCTAGCGAAGCACCACGCATGGCCAAGGACCCTACTCCAGAAATGGTGGTGGGCTGGGCCACTGGACGACGAGACGTGTGCTGGGAGCGATTTGGGATCTCTCACCAGCACCACGCAGCGACCTGCTGCCGTCTCATACGCGCTTTCAAACGCGCTTCAAATCGCGTGGCCAGCGATGGCCCCGACGGCCAGCGCCGACCCGACGGCCAGCGCCGGTACACTTGACTCATGCGCGAGGCAGCCGAGGCACCCCCGACGATGAGCGCAGGACCGCCATCTTTCGATGCAATCCGCACCTGGCGACGTCAACCGCCAACAAATGAAGAGCCTACCGTTCCAGAGCGAACTCCGTCACGGCAGAGGCGACGCGACCTAGCGCGCCACCAGTTGGAGGCAGGGAGCGCCCCTGCTCCCTGCTTGGGTCAGGGAGCCTTGCGGAGCGACAGGCGCGAGACGTACCGCGAGGCCGTCTGGCGCTTGAGGATGCCCTTGGACACGGCCTTGTCGACGATCGACACGGCGGCTTTCACCGCCGCGACTGCATCATCAGCCTGTCCATCGACGGCAACGCGCGCCTTCTTGATGGCAGTGCGCAACGCGCTCATCGCAGAGCGGTTGCGCGCCCGGTTCTTGATCATCTTACGATTTTGCTTTTCGGCCGACTTAATATTGGCCACGGGTGGCTCCTTCGTGCGGACGGAGCGTGTAGCGCGGTCCGTCGTATCTTGTCAAGCGCCGCGCCGGAATCCGGCGGCGCCGGATCCCGGCAAGCCGCCGGCCCGCCCCCCTGCCCCCCCACCTGGTGGGCTGGTGGCGCCGCGTGTGTGCCTGGCCGCTTCGCGCGCGGCCTCGACGACGGAGGTCACCAGCCGCTCGAGGACCACCCGCTCCCCCAGCTCCCGGCCCAGCACCTTGAGCTGGGGGCCGGTGTAGCCGCCGGTCAAGGTGGGATCTCCCTTGAGGGCCCGGTCCGCCGCCGCCAGGTTGGCGGTGGCGCGGTGGACCACCGCGGGCGCCAGGAAGCGCGCGTGCTGGGCCAGCTTGTCCACCAGGAAGGGCGGCACTCCCAGCCGCTCCCCCCACTGCCCCCGCGGCACCCCGGCGGCGAGCGCCGAATGCACGGCGGCCACCTGGCGCAGGTGCCTGGCCAGCATCACCACCACGCCGACCGCGCTCTCGCGCTGGTCGCACAGCTTGGCCACCGCGGCGAGCGCGTCTTCCAGATCACCCGCGCCGATGGCGTCCGTCAGCTCGAACACCGTACGCTCGCGGGTGTCGGCGATCAGATCATCGACGTCGTCCGCGGTCACCGCCCGGTCCCCGGCGTAGAGCCCAAGCTGCGCCACCGCCAGGGTCAAGCGAGACAGGTCCGCCCCGACCACGTCGAGGAGCCGCGTCACCGCCGCCGGCGCGATGCTGACCTTGGCCGCCGCGGCCTCGTGCTGCACCCAGGGCGCGAGCTGGCGCGGCGCCGCCAGCGTGTGCAGCCAGCCCTTCTTGGCGACCGCGGCGTACAGCTTCTGGCGCTTGTCCACCTTGGAGCTCACGGCCACCAGCACGGTGCTGGGGTTGGGCGAGGCCAGGTAGGACAAGAGCGGCTCGGCGTCGTCGGCGTTCATGCTGCCGAGCTCGCGGACGAAGATCATGCGCCGCTGCGCCATCATCGGCAGGGTCTGCGCCAGCGCGGCGATGCGCTGACCGCTGGCCTTGCCCTCGACCACGTCGTAGTTGAAGCCGCGCGCCGCTGGCGGCACCGCGGCGTCCCGGATGGCGGCCACCGCGCGCTCGATCAGGACCGGGTGCTCGGACGACAGGACATAGACCGGGTCCAGCCGACCGGCGCGGGCTGAGGCGACGAGATCATCCATCCGGCGGCAGCATGCCAAAGCGCGGCGACGTTTGCGAACGTCCACTTGCCCGGACCTGCGAAATTTGCGAAAGGTCAGCCATGGTGAGCACCTTGGAGCCTGGCCGTCGAGCAGTGGTGGTGGTGGCCGACGCGGCCATCGTCGAGGGCAAGGCCCGCGGCGCCACCGCGGTGCTGGCGGTGGACGGACAGATCGAGCAAGTGGGCGACCCCGCCGCGGTGCTCGCGGCGCCGATGGCCGCGGGCGCCGAGGTGATCCGCTGGGACCGGCGCGCCATGATCCCGGGCACCGTCAACGCGCACAACCACTCCTTCCAATCGCTGCTGCGCGGCATCGGCGATGACCTGCCATTTCTCGAGTGGCGCGACCGCGCCTTGTACCGCTACTCCCCTCGCCTCGGCGCCGAGGACATGGGCACCGCCGCGCTGTTTGCCTTTGGCGAGATGCTGCTGCACGGCGTCACCACCGTCTGCGACTTCTACTACCTCAACGCGCAAGGCAACGACCACGCCTCGGCGACCATCGAGGCGGCCCGACGGCTGGGGATGCGCATGGTGATGGCGCGCTGCTTCTATGACTGGGACGGCGCGCCGGCGGTGTACCGCGAGACCGTCCCGCAGGCGGTGGCCAACTTCGAGGCGCTGGCTCGCCGCTACCAGGACCGCGAACGCTACCTGGTGACCATCCAGCCTGCGCCGCACAGCCAGCACGGCGCGACCCCGGCGATGATCGAGGCGGGCGCGGGCTGCGCGCGCGACCTGGGCGTGCCCTGGCACATCCACCTGGCCGAGGAGAGCTACCAGGTCGACGAGTCCTTGCGCCGGTTCGGCAAGCGCCCGCTGCACGCGGTGGCGGAGCTGCCGGTGGACCTCTCGAACATGATCGTGGTGCATGCCTGCTGGTTCGACGCAGGTGAGCGAGCGCTGCTGGCCGAGCGCGGCGGCTCGCTGGCGTACTGCCCAGGCTCCAACATGTTCCTGGGTGATGGGGTGACGGACCTCTGCGACCTGCTGGCGCGCGAGGTGCGGGTGGGGCTTGGCACCGATGGCGGCTGCTCCAACAACCGGGTCAGCGTACTCGACGAGATGCGCATGGCCGCGCTGCTGCAGAAGGTCCAGAAGCTCAGCGGCCAGGCGGTCACCGCGCAGACCGCGTTCTCCCTGGGCACCGCGGGAGGCGGCGACGTGCTGCGCCTGCCGGTGGGCCGCATCGCCCCCGGGTACCGCTGCGATCTGGTGGCGCTCGATCTGGACGACCCCTCGTTGTGGCCAGCGCAAGCGCTGGAAAAAAATGTGGTCTATGCGCTGTCCGCTCGCGCCATCACAGACGTCGTGGTAGATGGTCAGTCCTCGGTCAAAGACCGACGCCTCGTCCATGTCGACCAAAGCGAAATCCAAGCCCGGGTCCGGGAGCTCACCAGCACCTGGCAAGCCTGAGGGCAAACCTGACGGCAAACCCGAGGCAAAACCCGACGAGCAGCGCATCGCGCCCAAGCCCGACGGCTCGCCTGACGGGCGTTCTGGGCGTGCAGCAAAGGCCGCGCGCGTCGAGGCGGTGACCGTGTACCTGGTGTCGGACCGGGGCCGGCGCGCGAGCTGGATGCTCGGCGGGCTGCTGCTGGGCGGGCTGCTGGTGTCGAAGTTCGGCACCGTCGCCGCCGCTGCAGGGGTGATGCTGATACTGGCCGGCGCGTATCACACCTGGTTTTTCTTGCGCACCTTGCGCTTTGACGCCGGCTCGGTGGTGGTCGATGGCAAGGCCCTTCAGCTCCCCACCGGGCTGTGTCAGGGCGAGCCGACCCGAGTGCTCGCCACCGAGGTGGGCGCCGCGTACTTCCTGCGTCACGCCGTGCCATGGAACCGCAGCGCACCGGTGCTGGTGATCGAGGCGGCTGGCCAGGCATACCTGTATCCGCGAGACTGGTTCGCCAACGAGGCCGATCAGCGCCGCGTCATGCACGCGGTGCTGCCGCTCATCGCCAGCCCCCAGGCCAGGGACGCGGCGACGGCCGGCGACGGCAGCGAGTCCAACGACTCCGGCGAGTCCAACGAGTCCAACGAGTCCAACGAGTCCGGCGAGTCCAGCGGACCGGTCGCCGCTTCCCAGGGCAGCGGCGACGCCTCGTCGTGACGGGGCGCCGCGAGCGGCCGATGCGGGCCGATGCGCGCCGTGAGCGCGCCGTGAGCTCGAGCGGGCCGTGGCGCGCTCGCAGTGCCTCGCTGTCGTCCGGCGGTGCGGCCGAGCACGCGGCGGTCCGCGCTTCGAAGTACGCGGCCGCGCCGCGCGCGCTGATCTTGGCCGTGGGGCTCTGGTTCACCGGCGCGGTCGTCGCCACCGCGCATGCCGGCTCGGGGCCGTCGACGACCCGGTCGACGACCCGGTCGACGATCGATCTCCCCGAGACCCCGGCGCAGCTCGTGCTGGACGCGAGCTGGAGCGCGATCGAACCCGTGCCGTCACTCGAGTCCGCTGGCGTTGGCGCCGAGCAGCTCGGCCCCGCGCGCATCGTCACCGCGTTTCGTCACCCGGCCCAGCGCCGGCCTCGCCAGGCGGCCGCAGACCTGGCGCTGGTCGTGCTGCGCTTTGACTCGCCCAACCCCTTGGCGTGGCGAACGTCCACGCGCGAGGCGTACTTTGACCGCGTAGAGGAGGATCTGCTGGCCGCCTGCTCGGACAGGGACGCCGCGGGGAGCCCGATGGGGAGACCGACGGGGAGCCCGACCAAGACCTGCCGCGGGCTGCGCCGCACGAAGCGCAAGGAGCTGACGGCCGCGGGGGTGCCGGCGCTCGAGCTGCAGGCCAAGGACCGCGACGGGAAGACCTTGCTGCTCCGGCTATTGTTCTTCCGCACGTACACGATCCTGGCGGCAGCCGAGCTGCCCCCTCGGTCCAGGGATGGCGCTCGCGTCCGCAAGGCGCTGGCCTCGTTCGCGCCGCCCGCGAGCTGGCAAAGGTAGCGCTCCGGCGCCGAGGCGGACCTGGCGCCCTGACCGGTGGCCACGGTCGCTACGACCGGTCCGCTCACGTCCGCTCACGTCGCTCGAGTCGCTCGAGTCAGGTGCAGCACGGTCTCGACGTGCGAGGTCTGCGGCATGGCGTCGATGGGCTGAGCGCGCAGCGCGCGGTAGCCGAGCGCCACGAGCTGCGCCGCGTCCCGCGCCAGCGTGGCGGCGTCGCACGAGACATACACGATCTGCTCGGGCGCCAGGTCGGCCAGCATGGGCATCAGCTCACGGGCGCCAGCGCGCGGCGGATCCAGCACGACGGCGGCGAAGGTGCCGCGCCGCGGGGCGAGCTGGCGCAACGCCACCTGCGCCTCGGCCACGAGCAGCTCGACGCCGGGCATCGGCCGCGCCGGCGCCACCACGTCGCACGCCACCACCTGCCAGCCCGCCCCGACGATGGCGCGGGTGAGGTTGCCGGCGCCAGCGAACAACTCCAGCGCCGCGCGGCCGCGCCCAGGGCCCAGCGCCGCCACCACCTCCGCCAGGATGGCGGCGTTGGCCTGCGCGCTGGCCTGCGCGAACGCATCGGCGCGGCCCCACAGGCCTGGCTCGAGCTCGATCACCGGCTCCCCGAAGGCGCCGGTGGCGGTGGCGAGCCCGACCACGCCCGCGCGCCCGACGAGCGCCTGCGCCCCCGGCCAGGAGGGCGCGTCGTGCGCCAGCGCGATCTGGCCGCTGATCGACACCGCCAGCGCGAGCTCGCCGTCCGGCAGGCGCCGCCGCCAGGTGCGGCAACAGCGCGGCCAGGCGGTCGTCGAGCTGCTGGCACCGCTCGATGGGGAGCACGTGATGGCTGCGCGCAGCGTACAGCCCGAGCTGCCCGGCGCGCACGTGAAAGCGGGCTCTCCGGCGCCAGCCCAGCGGCGGCGCGGCGGCCAGGATGGGCGCGAGCTGCAGCTCCGGCAGCTTGCGGAGCGCGCCGGCCACCAGCGCGTGCTTGGCGTCGCGCTGCGCCTCGTCGGTCACGTGGAGCCACTGGCAGCCGCCGCAGCCGGCGTCGAACGCCGCGCACGGCGACGGGCGCCGGGCCGGGCCGGGGCGCAGCACAGCCAAGAGCTCCGCGCGCGCAAAAGAAGCGGTCTCCTGCTGCACGGCCACCCGCACGAGGTCCCCCGGCGCGGTGCGCGGCACGAAGGTCACGCGCCCGCCAGCGTCGCGGCCCACGCCATCTCCGCCTGCGGCCAGGCCAGAGATCGAGAGTTCGAGCGTCGCGGCGCCGGGGGCTGCGGGGTCACGGCGCGGCGGCACCGAGCGTTGACGCGGCCGGCGCGACCCGCGCCGGTCAGCCACCCTGCACCTCGATCCAGGCGCCCCGCCGCACCCGCCAGGCCGCCGCGGCGTCGCCATCGCGCAGGGCCAGCTCCAGCGTCCCCGCAGAGCCCACGTACGCCAGCGCGGC
Organism: Myxococcales bacterium; assembly: GCA_016706545.1. Classification (GTDB taxonomy): domain Bacteria; phylum Myxococcota_A; class Polyangia; order Haliangiales; family Haliangiaceae; genus JABFXX01. The sequence continues at coordinate 37,587 of JADJJK010000041.1, read as the reverse complement.
GCCCGCTGGCACGTCGGCGTAGGTCCGCGAGATCGGCAGCACGTGCGTCCCCAGCACCACGCGCGCAGATGGCGCCAGCCCGCTGGGCAGTCGCAGATCCGAGATCAGGTTGCCATAGACGTCGATGTGGACGATGTGCCCGCGCAGGCCGCCGGCGACCGCGGGCGGCCAGGCCAACGCGCCCGCGAGGCAGGTGGCAGGCCCCGCCGCCTCGGGCGGCAGGCCGCGCGCCAGCGCCGCCGCCGCCGGCGCGAACACGTCGCGCCCGTGGAACGTGGGCGCGGCGTCGGGCAGGCGAAACGCCGGCGAAGTGATCGCCCAGGTGCCCTCGACGCCCCACGCCGCGACGTGCTGAAACAGCCCGTTGTCGGGGCCGACGAAGAGCTGGCCACCCGCGGCCACGATGACCTCGAGCCGCGCGGAGCCGACGCCAGGATCCACCACCGCGACGTGGATGGTGCCGGAGGGGAAATCGCCAGCAGCGGTGGCCAGCACCCAGGCGCCGTGGGCGATGTCGTGGCGCGGAATGTCATGCGCCACGTCCACCACGCGGGCCTCGGGCGTCAGCCTGGCGATGACGCCTTTCATGGCGCCCACGAAGCCGTCGCGCGCGCCGAAGTCCGTGGTCAACGTGATGATCATGCGTGGCCCCTCCCTCGGGTTGGGATCATCGCGCGCCCGGGACGCCCGGCACGCCCGGTACACATGAAGCGTCCGGCCCCTCACCAAAGAGCGCGCGCAACGCGGCCGCCGCCGCGGCGTCAAAGCCGCACAAAGGAGAGGTGCGCACGAAGCGCTGGGCCAGTGGCCCCATGTCCATGCGGTCGTCGATCACCGCGATCTGGCCCAGCGAGCAGTGACGCGCGTCGCACCACGCGATGATCTCCTGCCAGCGCGCGGTCTCGAGCACCGGCGTCACGTCGATGAGCGGCGCCTCGATCCCGGCGGCGCGCAGCTCCTCGCGCAAGACCTCCAGCTCGCGGCCCCGGCGCCAGTCCGAAGACAGCACGAGCTGGCCGTCGATGTCCCGCACCGCGCGGTCGAGCTGCTGCGCCAGATCCGGCTCGATCCAGTCGCGCAGGCCCTCGGAGCGCTCCGGACAGTAGCCCACGCGGTTGAGCACACCGTCGACATCCAGGAACACCACGGGCATGATCTGACGCTACCCTCGCCCGCGGCGGGGGACAACCGGGCGTGGCCACCTTACGCAGGTCGTGGCGGCCGCGCGCGGCGGCACGAGAAATTTCCGTCCTGTGCCGGCGCATTCCAGCCGCCCGCTTTGGTCAGGCGCAGGCCGGGCAGTAGGATGCGCGCGATGGACCGCGATCGACTTCGACGCATTCGCAACTGGCAGAGCCAGGACTGGTATCCGGCGGTGCTCTTGCGGCCGCTCAGCATCTTGCTGATGCTGGGGATCGCGGACTGGCGGCTGCTCACCCCCAACCGCCTCACCACCCTGGCCAACGTCTTCAAGATCATGGCCACCGCCCTGCTCGTGCCCTCGGTGGAGCAGCGGGTCGCCGCGGCGCTCGGGATGTCCCCGCTGGTCTCGGTGATCGCGATCGTCGTGCTCCTGCACCTGGGCGCGATCTTCGATCACCTCGACGGCACCGTCGCTCGCTACCAGCGCACGTTCACGATCTTCGGGTCCTTCTACGACAAGGCCAGCGACATCGTGACCTGGAGCGCCATGTCGCTGGCGCTGGGCTGGCGCGCGTACGTGCAAACCGGTGACGCGCTCCTGCTCCTGCTCATCAACGGCTCGGCCTTCGCCCTGGCGGTTCGCGGTTACATGAAGTGGGCCGCCAACGCCGAGGCGGAGAAGCTGCGCTGGCTCCGCGCCCGAGAAGATCCAGCCGCCGCGGTGGAGCGCTTCACCCGCCCGCCGCAGATCTCCACGCCGCCGGATCGCACCTTGGCGCAGTGGGTGACCTGGTACCTGCGGGCCTGGACCAAGATCGTCTACTTCGAGGAGATGGATCTGTTCTTCTGGGTCAGCCTGGGCCTGCTCTGGGGCCGGCTGGACCTGCTGGCCTGGATGCTGTTCGTCACCCAGACCGCGGGCATGCTGGGGATGTTCGTGTACCGGCACGTCGAGATGTACCGGCTCGACCTCGAGAAGGCCAAGCTCACGCGCGAGGCGTGAGGCCAAGCCCGCCGCGCGAGCCTGGCAGGCTCGGGCGGGCGTCTGGTTGACAAGAGGCTGGCCGCCTCAGAACGGAACGTTGAAGTGCGAGGCCGCGCGCACGAACCCCGCCGCGGTGCGGCTGTGGGTGATGGCGCGCGCCAGCGCCCAGTTGCCGTTCTTGGTGGTGGTCCAGATCTGGCCCGCCGGGAAGGTCTCGTCGATGGGCTTGTACCAGGCGCTGCCGAGCCGGTAGTAGTGGCGCACGCGAGAGTTCGCGCCACAGCCGAGCGTCCGACCGCGCGAGTTGCGCTTCTTGTTGCTGCTGCCGACCTCGTCGGTCACCGAGAACCAGGTGCCGTTGTGGCAGAAGTCCACGTCCCAGTTGTTGAGCGTGCAGATGTTGGCGGCCCACGCCGCGGACGTGGTGCCCGAGCAGTACTGAGAAGATGCGCCCAGCGCGACCGTCACTCCGGCGAGCGCCGTCTGCGGCAGCCCGGCCACCGGCGCGGTCAGCGTCTCCACCACCGCCCGTCCGGCCGCGCGGTCGCGGATGGCCTGCGACGGCTCGGTGGACACCAGCAGGCGCGGCACCGGCACGGTCGAGGGCGTGACGAGCAAGAAGGTCTCCAGCGGCGAACGCTCGCCGCCGATCGTGTACAGCGCGCCGGCCGAGTTCGGCCGCGCCTGCTCGATCATCGTGATGGTCGGCGCGGTCGCGGTGCCGCCAGGGTCTTGCTCGTCGGAGCTCCGAAATACCAGGTCCCCCAGAAACAGGCTCACGCGCGCGAGCTGGATCGAGGGCACCGGGATCGCGCTCTCTTGCTCGGCGGTGGTGATCTCGGAGGTGGTCTCGCCGTAGGTCGGCTCGGTGACCTCGGCCTGGTCGCCCGGCGCCATGGGGTCTGTCGGCTCGGCCACGCAGCCAGCGGCCAGGGCCACGGAACAAAGGCCAAGCAGCGTCCTGGCGATGGGCGTCGTGTTCGTCAGGGTCGGGGTCGTAATTGTCGGGGTCGTGATTGTCAGGGTCGTCGTCGGGGTCGTCGTCAGGGTCGTCGTCGGGGTCATCGGGTCCTCGCTAACCAAAGGGGGCACTGCACCTGGTCCGGGGCGTGGTTCGCCGCGCCAGGCTCGCAGCCGGTAGAGCGCGCACCTCGTTCGGCATTACCGACCAAGGACACATCCGCGCTGCCCGCGCCGCCCGCTGCCCGATCCCGGCGAGCGAACGCAGCGCAAGGCGCGATACTAGCTCGGGTAGCGAGCGTTCCGCTGCCGAGCCGCCGCCGCGACGTCCTTCGAGACCACGGTCTTGCCCACCGGCGCCAGCGCGCACGCCGCGAGCTTGAGGTGCTGAATCGCAAACGGGATGCCGATGATCGTCACGAAGTTGAGGCCCGCGGCGATCACGTGGCCGATCGCCAGCCACAGCCCGGCGACCACGAACCACAGCACGTTCCCCACGAGGCCCAACGCGCCGGTGCCCAGGTCGCCTTGTCCGGTGAGCTCCTCTCGATCGATGGCCTCGCGCCCGAACGGGAAGAAGCAGAAGCCCCCGAACACGAAGCACGAGCGCGCCCACGGCAAGCCCACGATGGACAGCGCCATCACCAGGCCGGCCAGCCACCAGCCGAGGCCAAGCCAGAAGCCGCCCAGGAAAAACCAGATCAGGTTGCCAAGCGTGCTCAGCATCGTAAGCGCCTCCCTTCGTTGATCTAGCGCGCGCTGGCGCCCACGTCCAGATCGCCCGAGGGGCCCGCCGATGACTCCGCCGCTGCCTCCGCTGGGCCTTCGCTGGCCCGCCGCTACCTCCGTTGGACCTCCGCTGGACCTTCCGTCCGCCGATCCCTGATACACTGCTGGCGATGAACAAGGTCTATCCCGATGCAACGGCCGCGCTGGCCGACGTCGCCGATGGAGCGGTGATCCTCGCCGGCGGCTTCGGCCTCTCCGGCAACCCGGAGAACTGCATCCGCGAGCTGGCTCGGCGCAAGGTCTCGGGGCTCACCATCGTCTCCAACAACTGCGGCACGACCGAAAAAGGGCTCGGCGTGCTGCTGGCGCAGGGCCAGGTCAAGAAGATGATCTCGTCGTACGTCGGCGAGAACAAGATCTTCGAGAAGCTGTTCCTCTCGGGGCAGCTCGAGGTGGAGCTGTGTCCGCAGGGCACCCTCGCCGAGCGGCTGCGCGCCGGGGGCGCTGGCATCCCGGCGTTCTTCACGCCCACCGGGTACGGCACCAAGATCGCCGATGGCAAGGAGACCCGCATCATCGACGGCCGCGGCTGCGTGCTGGAGTCCGCCATCCGCGGCGACTTCGCCATCGTCAAGGCCTGGAAGGCGGACCGCTGGGGCAACCTCGTGTTCCGCAAGACCTCGCGCAACTTCAACCCGCTGTGCGCGGTGGCCGGCAAGATCACCGTCGCGGAGGTCGAAGAGCTGGTCGAGGTGGGCGAGCTGCCGCCCGACGGCATCCACACCCCCTCCATCTACGTCCAGCGCGTCTTCTTGGGCACCAGCTACGAAAAGCCCATCGAGCAGCGAACTGTCCGGCCGCGCACCTAAAGCCCGAAAGCGACCCCTCTCCCCTTCTGGAGCTATCCATGCCCCGCCTAGAACGAGATCAGATCGCGCGCCGGGTAGCCGGTGAGCTGCGCGACGGCTACTACGTCAACCTCGGCATCGGCATGCCGACCTTGGTCGCCAACTTCATCCCGCCCGGCATCGACGTCATCCTGCAGTCCGAGAACGGCATGCTTGGCATCGGCCCGTTCCCCTACGACGGCGACGAAGACCCGGACCTCATCAACGCCGGCAAGCAGACGATCACCGCGATCCCCGGCTCGGCGTTCTTTGACTCGGCGGAGTCCTTCGCCATGATCCGCGGCGGCCACGTGGACGTCAGCATCCTCGGCGCCATGGAGGTCTCGGCGCAGGGCGACCTCGCCAACTGGATGATCCCCGGCAAGATGGTCAAGGGCATGGGCGGCGCGATGGACCTGGTCGCCGGCAGCCGGCGCGTCATCGTCATGATGGAGCACACCACCAAGGACGGCGCGCCCAAGATCTTGCGCGAGTGTACCCTACCCCTCACCGGGCTACGCTGCGTCCACACCATCGTCACCGAGCTGGGCGTCATCGACGTCACCGCCGAGGGCCTGGTCTTGCGCGAGCGCGCGCCTGGCATCTCGGTGGCGGAGATCGTCGCGGCCACCGGCGCCCCGCTCGCGGCGCGCGACGAGGTCCCCGAGGTCTGCGTGTGAGCTGGCCGAGCGGAGCCTGGCGACGCGGTCCTGGGGCGCGGCTGCTCGTCGCGGCGACGGCGCTCGCTGGCGGGCTCGCCGCCTGTGAGACCCGCGCCAAGGGCGACTACTTCGAAGGCCTGTTTCGCGACGACCTGACGAAGCGCTATGGCCCCACCACCCGCTTCGAGTGTCCGGAAAGCATCCTCCTGCAGACCCAGGACACCCAGTTTGAATGTGAGCTCTCGGTCGAGGATCAACGCCGGATGGTCACCGTGGTGCTCCTGCGCAACGGCACGATCCGCCTCGACTGAGCGATCGGCTGTGCGGTCGGCTGCGCCCCGCTGAGCCCTCGGCCGCGCCCTGCGCCTCGGCGTGGGCGGCTGTGCGATGGCCCGACGATGGCCCGACGATGGCCCGACGACGGCCGACGATGACCGCCTGGCGGCCACCGACAGCCGCCAAGTCGGTTGTGCCCGCCGCGGGCCTGAGCTAAGAACACCGGCACGGCGGCTCGTCGGCGCCGCCGTCGGTCCCAGCGGCCGCGCCCAGGTACTTCACGCAAAAAGGGAACCCGAGATGGCCAAGATCAAGGTGAAAAACCCCGTCGTCGAGATGGACGGCGACGAGATGACCCGCATCATCTGGAAGTTCATCAAGGACAAGCTGATCCTTCCGTACCTCGACATCGACATCAAGTACTTCGATCTCGGCATCGAGCACCGCGATGCCACCTCGGACCAGGTCACCATCGACTCCGCCAACGCCACCAAGCAGTACGGCGTGGCCGTCAAGTGCGCCACCATCACGCCGGACGAGGCGCGCGTCAAGGAGTTCGGCCTCAAGGAGATGTGGAAGTCGCCCAACGGCACCATCCGCAACATCGTCGGCGGCACCATCTTCCGCGAGCCCATCATCTGCAAGAACGTGCCGCGCCTGGTGCCGGGGTGGACCAAGCCCATCATCATCGGCCGCCACGCCTTCGGCGATCAGTACAAGGCCACGGACTTCGTGGTGCCCGGCCCCGGCACCCTGACCATGACGTACACCCCCAAGGACGGCGGCAAGCCGGTCGAGTACAAGGTGTTCGACTTCCCGGGCGGCGGCGTGGCGATGGGCATGTACAACCTCGACGAGCAGATCGTCGGCTTCGCCCGCAGCTCGTTCACCTACGGCCTGCAGCGTAGCTGCCCGGTGTACCTGTCCACCAAGAACACGATCCTCAAGAAGTACGACGGCCGCTTCAAGGATCTCTTCCAGAAGGTCTTCGACGAGGAGTTCGCGGACAAGTTCAAGGCCGCCGGCCTGACCTACGAGCACCGCCTCATCGACGACATGGTGGCCTCCGCCATGAAGTGGGACGGCGGCTTTGTCTGGGCCTGCAAGAACTACGACGGCGACGTCCAGTCCGACAGCGTGGCGCAAGGGTTCGGCTCGCTGGGCCTCATGACCTCGGTGCTGCTGACCCCCGATGGCAAGACGGTGGAGGCCGAGGCGGCGCATGGCACGGTGACCCGCCACTACCGCGAACACCAGAAGGGCAAGCCCACCTCCACCAACCCGATCGCGTCGATCTTCGCGTGGACGCAGGGGCTCAAGTACCGCGGCCAGTTCGACGGTACGCCGGACGTGGTGCGCTTCGCTGACGCGCTGGAGAAGGTGTGCGTGGAGACGGTGGAGAGCGGCAAGATGACCAAGGACCTGGCCATCCTGATCTCGGCCCAGCAGCCGTGGCTCACCACCGAGGCGTTCCTCGACGCGCTCGACGCGGGCCTGCAAGCCAAGATGGCCGCCTGGGTCTAGCGCTTGTCTGGTTCACGGGCGGCGGCATGCGTCGCGCGCGTCGTTCTCGGCGCTGCGCTGCTGCTCTGCGGCCTTGTGGGGGCAGCCTGCACGGAGGCCCCCACCGGCGACGCGCTGGCGCAGATACGCGCGCGCGGTGAGCTGACCTGGGGCGCTGACCTGCAGGGCGGAGAGCCGTTCCTGTGGGAGGATCCCGACCACCCCGGCAAGCTCCTGGGCTTCGAGGTCGAGATCATGGACGCGGTGGCGCGCCGGCTGGGCGTTCGCCAGCGCATGGTGCAGTGCGACTGGTCGAACCTCCTGCCCTCGCTGGAGCGCCGCGACTTCGACCTCGTGTTCAACGGCCTCGAGGTGACGGCGGAGCGGCAGGAGCGGATCCTGCTGTCACGCCCGTACTTCATCTACGCCGAGACGCTGGCGGTGCGGACCGGCTCGTCCGCGCGGAGCCTGGCTGACCTGCGCGGCAAGCGGGTGGGCACGCTCAACCAGACCTACGCGCTCGACCTCTTGCGCGCGGCGCCGGTGGAGCCGGTGCTCTACGAGGGCAACGAAGAGCCGTACCTGGATCTGGCGCAAGGCCGGCTCGACGCGGTGCTGCTCGACAACGTGATCGCCGATCGCTACGGCTGTGGGCGCGCCGGGGTCACCTGCCTGCCCGGCGAGGTGGCGCGCGGCACCTACGCCGCGGGCCTGCGCCGCGGCGACGAGACGCTGCGACAGGCGGTGGATGGCGCGCTCCTGGCCATGCAAGCCGACGGTGAGCTCGAGCGGATCCTGCGCAAGGCCAAGCTGTGGGATCACCGCCAGACCGAGCCCCCGCCGGCCCTCGCCGAGGCGGCTGGCGCTGGCCCATCCCGGAGCTTTGGCTGGGTCCAGTGGCAGCGCTTCTTCTCCGCCGCCGGGATGACGCTCCTCGTGTCCCTGACCGCGTTCGTGATCGCGGTGCCGCTGGGCATGTTGCTGGCGGTCACGCGGCTGTATGGCGGCCCGCTGCCGAGGGCCCTGGCGCGCAGCTACGTGGAGCTGTTTCGCGGCACCCCGCTGCTGTTGCAGCTCTTTCTCCTCTACTACGGGCTCGCGCCCTACTACAGCCTGGGCCCGCTGCAGGCCGCCATCTTGGGGCTCGGCCTCAACTACGCCGCGTACGAAGCCGAGGTCCTCCGCGGCGCCTTGCTGGCGGTGCCCCCTGGCCAGGCCGAGGCCGCCCGCGCGCTGGGGCTGTCCCCGACGCAGACGCTGCGCCACGTGCTGTTGCCGCAGGCGCTGCGCATCTCCTTGCCGTCGATGACCAACGACTTCGTCGCGCTGCTCAAGGACTCCTCGCTGGTCAGCGTGCTGACCGTGATCGAGCTGACCAAGCGCATGTCCATCGCCGCGGTCGAGCTGCGCGGCTGGCTCATCCCTGGGCTTGCCTGCGCGGCGCTGTACCTGGCCATGAGCCTGCCGCTGTCGGAGCTGGCCCGTCGACTGGAGAGGAGGCTGGCCCGTGATCAGCATCCGCGGACTCTGTAAACGGCACGGCCAGCGCGCGGTGCTCGACGACATCACCGCCACCGTCGAGCGCGGCGAGATCGTGGCCATCGTCGGCCCGTCCGGCGGCGGCAAGTCCACGCTGCTGCGCTGCCTCAACGCGCTCGACGACTTCGACGCCGGCGAGATCGACATCGCGGGCTTCTCTCTGCGTCCGGCGCCGACGCCCGCGCTGCGCAAGCAACATCGCCGGCTGCGCGCCGCGGTCGGGCTGGTGTTTCAGCAGTTTCATCTGTTCCCGCACCTGTCGGCGGCAGACAACATCGCGCTGGCGCCGCGCCTGGTGCGCGGGGCGGGCCGGGCGGAGGCCAGGCGCCGCGCCGCGGAGCTGCTGGCGCAGGTGGGGCTGGGAGATCGCGGCGACGCCTTCGCGCATCAGCTCTCGGGCGGCCAGCAGCAGCGGGTGGCGATCGCGCGCGCGCTCGCTGGCGCGCCCGAGGTGCTCTTGTTCGACGAGCCGACCAGCGCGCTCGACCCCGAGATGCGCGACGAGGTCATGCAGGTGATCCGCGAGGTGGCGGGCGGCGGCATCACGATGCTGGTGGTGACCCACGAGATGCAGCTCGTGGCCAACGTGGCCACCCGGATCTGGGTGCTCGATGGCGGGCACCTGGTGGAGCAAGGGCCGGCGTCCGAGGTGCTGGCTCAACCGAAAAGCTCGGTGGGCAGAGACTTTTTTGCGCGCATTCGCGCACCTGAGCCCTCGCCTGGGTCGAAGTGATCTCCTTTCGGCACGAGCTCGAGAAGATCGGGACCGGCCTGCGTCTTTGGAGAGGAAGGGGATAGACCACGGCTCGTTCCCTCCGCGGTGGGGGGAATCCCGCAGAGAGAGCGAGCCGTGGGGCGTGTGGTTGGCAACGGGTTGGCAACGACGGCTCTCATCACGCGCTCGCCAAAAGCGCGGACAAGGGACGCCACGGCATTCGATCCTGACGCGCTCGCCAAAGGCGCGCAGGATCACCACGAGGCTGGGGTCAACCAGGCTCGTGGCCGAGCCCGCCCGCCGCGGTCGCGGTCGCCGTAGCGGTGCGGCCTGACTGCTGCTGCTCAGCGAAAGATGGCGGCGTCGGCCGGCAGGCCGCGCGCCTCCAGCTCCGAGTAGAAGCGCGGCACGGTCCCACAAGCGGAGAACGTGCCGCCGCTGTGCTGGAACAGCGGCGCGGTCTCGAAGCCGACCTCGCTGGTGCCAAGGACCTCTTCGATCGCGGTGACGTGGAGGACGCCATCCGTGCCGCGGGTCACGTGCACGACGATCTCCACCGCGTTGGCGGTGAGCTCCCGCGCGGTGGCCTCGCTGACGTGCGGCTCCACCCGCGCGAGCTGCGACAGGCGGGTCAGCGACGACATCGCGCCCTCGCCTGCCGTCACCACCACCGCGCCATCGATGGTGGCGCCGAGCGTGGTCAGCAGATCGAAGACCTCGCGCCCCCGCACATCCGCGACGATGAGCCGATCAGGGCGCATACGCAGCGCGCTGTGCAGGAGCTGGCAGAGATCCACCGCGGCCTGCGCGCCGTGAACCACCGGGCGGGTCTCCAGGGAGATCCACTCGTCGCGGCCGATCGCCAGCTCGGCGACCTCCTCGATGCTGACGATGCGCTCGCCGCGCGCGACCGCTTGCGCCAGCGCCCCCACCAAGGTGGTCTTCCCGGAGCCGGGGCCGCCGCACACCAGGATGTTGCGGCGCGTGGTCACGCACGTCGTCAAGAACTCGCACATCGCCTTGGACATGGAGCCCGCGGTGCACAGGTCCACCAGCGTTGGACAGCGGGTGGTGGCTTTGCGCAGGAGCAAGCACGGCCCGCGCGGCGCCACCGGCGGGATCGCCGCGGTGATGCGGGATCCGTCGCGCAGCCGGACATCCACCAGCGGGTGGCCCTCGTCCAGCACGTGGCCGGTGGGCGCGACCAGGCGCTCCACCACGCGCTGCAGCACGTCGTCGGAAGAGAAGGCCTTGGCGGCGGCCTTGAGCACGCCGTCCTTGCCCACCAGGATGCGATCGCGCCGGTCGACGATGATCTCGTCGACCTTGTCGTCGGCCAGCAGATCCTCCAGCGCCCCGAGGCCCAGCGCCTCGTTGAGGGTCTCCTTGATGAGCGCGTCTTGATCGATGTACTTGGGCAGCTCGCCGGAAGACTCGAGCGCCTCCACCATGTCGACGATGGCGCGCTCCGCGCGCTGCCACAGATCCTCATCGCCGAGCCGATCGATGGCGACCTTGTCGAGCTCGAGCTTGGCGCGAACGCGCTCGAGGATCGAGGTCTGCAGGTCGAGCATCTTGATGACCTTGGGGTCAAGCGGCTCGGACGCCACCACGGGACGAGGGATGGACATCGGCCGGCCGGTGACCCGACGGACCGCCATCACCGGCGCGCTGCCACGAGCCTTCTTGTCCGAGGGAAGGACCACCACGCTCGGCGGCAAGGCCGGGCCGGAGGCGGTGTTGGCGTTGGGCCCGGCGGACTGCACCACGGGCTGCGGCGCAGGCGAGTGCATCGGCGCCTGGGCGCTGGGGCCGTTGTTGAAGGCCGGGGGCACGGAGCCCACCGGGCCCATGGATCCCATCGGACCCATGGATCCCATCGGGCCCATCGGGCCAGGTCCGGAGCCAGGACCAGGATCGGCGAACGTGGGCATCGGCTGCGGCGCCGACGGAGAGGATGAGATCGCGCCCATGGGCCCCATCGGGCCAGCGGACATCGGCCCGGGCATGGGGCCCGACGGTGGCGGTCCCGACATGGGCATGTGGCCGGGCATGTGACCGGGCATCTGGCCGGGCATCTGACCCGGCATCTGGCCGGGCATCTGGCCCGGCATCTGGCCTGGCATCTGGCCCGGCATCTGGCCCGGGCCCGCCATCGGCGAGGGCGAGGGGATCATCGGCGGCGGCGCGCTGGGGCCCGGCCGGTTGCGCGCGCCCGGTGGCGCAGGGATGTCGCGCGGCAACGGCTGGCTGATCGGAGCTGGACGCGGCGGACCTGTCCGCGCTGGCGGACCACCTGCCGGCGGCATCATCGCGCCTGGTGGGATCGGCATCGCCTCGGTGGGCCGCGGCGGTCGCCCTGGCGGCTCGGCAGAGGCCTCGGCGCCGCCCGGCGGCGAGGTCGTCGACTCCGATGGTCCGTCTGCGTCGTTGGCGCTCTCATCCACGCCGACGATGAAGTCGCCGATGTAGATCTTGTCGCTGTCCTTGACGACCAGCGGGCTCGTGATCTTGCGGCCGTTGACGTACGTGCCGTTGGTGCTCTTTAGGTCGACGATGATGAACTTGCCGTCCTTGAGCACGATGCGAGCATGGCGCTTGGAGACGTTGCCCTTGGGCAACACGATGTCGTTACCCTGGACACGGCCGAACGTGACCTCGGCCTTGTTAAACACCATGCGGCGTTGCTCGCCACCTTTTTCCTGAATGATGATGGTGAACATGTGCCCTCGGACGGTTTAGGAGATCGAGAGGATCTCGCGGCGAGGAAACGGTACTAAGCCTACGGATTCACAGTCAAGTTCGTGACGCAAAGAGCTCGCGAAATCCGCTGGATCTTCGCTGGCGGTTTTGCGACGGCCCGCGGGCGTTCGCGCTACAGTGGCTCTGTGCATCGCCCGCGCTGGCACGATGTCCTGATTGTCCTGGCGATCTTGGGCGTGGGGCTCGCAGGGGTCTGGGCGCTCTGGGGCAAGGAGCTCGAGCGCGCGCTGTGGCCGCCGCCAGCGACCTCCCCCGGGCCCTCGTCGTCGGCGAGCTGACCGCCCCGGACCGGGCGCTGGCCGCCGCTTTTCGCCGCTGGGCCGGGCGCGCCAGCGACGGAAAAGCAGCCACGGAACAGCTCGGCCTCAAGAGTTCCAGCGACCTACCAAGGCCGCCGGCCTTTGGGGGGTTTGTCATCACCAGGGTGGCAGCGCCGCAGGAACCAGCGCATTCTTTGGCCATGCGTCGTCTTGCCGCCGTGCTCCTATGCCTGTGCGCCGCCTCCGCCGTGATGCCTGCGGAGATCCCCGGCGCGGTTACACACGCCGAGGCCAACCGCAAGGCCAGACCGCAGAAGCGCTTCTTCTTCGAGATAAGCCAGGTCACCTCCAAAGCCAAGATCTCGCCGGAGCTGGAGAAGCTGGTGCTGCCGCGGCTGACCGCGGAGGTGCAAAAGCAGCTCGCCGCGCATCCGCGGCTGGTGACCGCGCTGCCGGGAGCACCCGATCCGCGCGGCGACGGGCCGAAGTACCGGCGGTACCTGACCAAGCGCGGGCTCGCGGGCGCGTATCTGGTGAGCGTGGAGCTGACGTCAGCCAGCGAGGAGGTCGAGCAGCTCGAAGACCGCGGCGGACAACGGCTCGTGGTGCGGCTATCGGTCCACCTGTTCGGCGAGACCGTGCCGGGACAGACCATGGGCTTCACCGGCGATGGCTCGTCGAGCATCCGGCAAGAGATCGGCAAGAAGCTCCGGCTGCGCGATCAAGAGGTCACCTGGCAGGACGCCGTGGAGCTGGCGGTCGCCGACGCCATCTCCACCTCGCTCGACAAGCTCTCGGAGCCGGCAAAAAAATAGCCGGCAGAGGGTGCTCCCGCACGTCCTTTGCCCTGCGCGCAGCGGGCCAGGGCCCCAGGGGCCGCGCTGACCTCGGCGCAGCTGGATCGGCCTGGCGCGCCCCGGCCCCGAGCGCGCCCCGGCTCGCTCAGGCGCGCGGCGTGGCGCGCGCTGGCGCGCCCAAGCCGCGGGTCGGGCCGTCGCCGAAGCTGCGCGGCGCGGCGCTGCCGCTGTGGAGCGGTCGCGCCGACGTGGTCGAGTGGGCCAAGGGTCGCCTCGACGAGCTCGTGACCCTCAACGCCACGTCCGTGGAGCTGGTGGTGCTGGGCCGCCAGCGCGACGCCACCTCGGTGGAGGTGACGAGATCCCCCGGGGCGCCAAGCGACGCCGACCTGACGCAGATCATCCAGGCGGCGAGCGAGCGCGGGCTCACCGTGCTGCTGCTCCCCATCCTGGAGCTGACCCAGGTGAGCGACGGCGACTGGCGCGGCACCTTGCGCCCGGCCGATCGCGAGCGCTGGTGGGCGAGCTACGAGCGCTTCGTCCTTGGATACGCCGAGCTCGCTCAGCGAGCCGGCGTGCAGTGGCTGGGCATCGGCAGCGAGCTGGGCTCCACCGAGGGCTGGCGAGACCGCTGGTACCACCTGATCTCGGAGACCCGCAGGCGCTTTGCCGGCAAGCTGTTCTACAGCGCCAACTGGGATCACTACACCGCCGTGTCGTTCTGGCCGCGGCTCGACGCGATCGGCATCAGCAGCTACTTCACGCTGGCCGCGGGCGACGACGACTCCACCGCGGCCATGGCGCAGCGCTGGCGCGGCGCTCAGATCGCGCTGGCACGCTACGCTGACGGGCTGCGGCTGCCGCTCTTGCTGACCGAGGTGGGGATCCCCTCGCGCGACGGCGCCGCGCGGGCGCCGTGGGACTACACGCGCGAGGGCCCGGTGGATCTGGAAGAGCAGCGCCGAGCGTTCGCCGCGCTCGCCGCGTCCTTCATCGGGCGACCGATCCTGGGCGTGCTGGTGTGGGAGCTGGCCAGCGACGGCGGGATCGCCGACGCTGGCTACTCGCCGCGCGGCAAGCCGGCGTGGTGTGCGCTGGCCCGGTGGTGGCGAGCCGCGTCGCCGTGCCCCTCGCCTTGACCGCCGCTCACTCGAACAGATCGTCGGTGGGGCCTTGGCCCTGGCGCAGCACGGTGATCTGATCCCCGTCGACCTCGATCACCGTCGATGGCTCGGCGTTGGTCGCCTCGGTGTCGATCACCAGATCGAGGTGATCGCCGAACGCCTCCAGGACCTCCTCCGCGTCGCGGCAGGGCTCGCCCGTGGTCGGCGAGATCGCGCTGGTGGTGAGCAGCGGACGGCCCAGCGCCACCGCCAGCGCCTGCGCGATGGGGTGGCTGGTGATGCGGATGCCGACGGTGCGGCGCTTGGCGTCCGTGAGGGTGCGCGGCACCTCGCGCGTGGCCGGCACCACCAGCGTGTACGGACCGGGGAAGATGCGCTGCGCCAACCGGAACGCGGTCTGCGACAGCATCGCGTACTGCGAGGCGGTGGACAGATCTGGGCAGATGAGCGCGAGCCGCTGGTTCTTGGCCATGCGCTTGATGCGGTAGATGCGCTCGATGGCGTCGCGCGCCTCCAGCGCGCAGCCGAGCGCGTACACCGAATCCGTGGGGTACGCGGCCACCCCACCGGCGTGGACGATCTCGACGGCGCGTTCGATCTTGCGCGCCGGCGGCGCGCCCCAGCGGTCAAAGGTCAGGCGAACGACGGTCATGGCAGCTTCCCTCGAAACCCAAGGCACACCACGTACTGTTCAATGGAGGCCTGGCGGCTCGACTCCGGCTTGCACAGGCGGACCTCCTCGAACAGCGCGCGACAGCGCTTGATGAGGTTCTGAAACTCCGGCCCCTGAAACAGCTTGCCGACGAAGTTGCCGCCTCGCCGCGCGCGCCCAGCCGAGCCGGCGAGCGCAGCCGCGCCGGTCGTCGGCGACGACAGCACCGCCACCGCGAGCTCCAGCGCCCGCTCAAAGAGCGCCTCGGACCTCGCCTGATCCATGTTGCGGACCCCCGAGGTGTCCGGCGCCATGTCGGAGAGCACCACGTCGAAGTGGGCCAACGGCCCCAGCAGCTCCTGCGGCGAGATCGTCATGACATCGCCGACGAGGATCCGCGCACCCGGCAGCTCACCGATGGGCGTCCGGTCGAGCCCCACCAGCGCGCCCGCCTTGGGCGCGCCGACCTTCCCGGCTGCGTGCTGCAGCCAGGAACCAGGAGCGCAGCCAAGATCCAGCACGCGATCGCCATGGGCGAGCACGCTGAACTGGCGGTCGATCTCATCCAGCTTGTAGACAGCGCGCGCGCGAAAGCCTTCGCGCTTGGCCTGCTGGTGGAAGCGGTCGCGCCGAACACGACGATCGCCGAGTCTCGACATGACAACGAATCCAGTGGTTTGCCGCGCGCGACGAAGCGCGCGGCAGCCCCTTGCCGCCGGTGTTTACCCGCGACCCGCGGCGGCCTTCTTGGAGGCCTTGAGCGGGTTCTTGGAGCGAACCTCTTCCCTTGCCCTGACCACGGCGCTTGTACGTGGTGCGGGTCGCTGCCACGGTCACGACGACGTAACCGTCCTTGCTGCCCGGCACCGAGCCGCGCACGAGGAGGCAGTTCTCTTCCGGCAACATGCGGAAGAGCTGGAGGTTCTGCACGGTGACGGTCTCGTCACCCATCTGGCCCGCCATGCGCTTGCCCTTGTGGACGCGCTGCGGGGTCAGCCGGCACCCGATCGATCCGCCGTGGCGGAAGTACTCGTGGGTACCGTGGGTACTCTTCATACCCTTCATGTGGTGCTTCTTGATGACACCCTGATAGCCCTTGCCCTTGCTGATGCCTTCGACATCAACCGGCGTGTTGTCAGCGAACACGTCCTTGGGACCAATGGCCTGGCCGACCTGGTACTTGTCGACCTCGCTGGCGGGGAGGCGAAGCTCGCGCACGAAGCGCTGCGGCTTGACCTCTGCCTTGGCGAACCAGCCGATCTCGGAGCGGCGCTTCTGCGCCAGGCGCAGCGGCTTCTCATCGAAGCCCAGCACCAGCGCGGTGTAACCGTCGCGCTCCTGAGTGCGCTTGCCGAGCACAAAGCACGGTCCAGCCTGGATCACGGTGACCGGCACGGACTCGCCATCGTCGGCGAACACCTGGGTCATTCCAATCTTTTTGCCCAAAAGGCCAATCTTCTGCGCCATGGCGAGGAGGCTCCTACAAACCTGCGAAAACGGGTGGCGTGTATACGTTGCGGCTGCGGGCAAGTCAAGCGACGTCGCCGCGGTGGATCCCAGGGTTATGCCGCTCCTGCCCCGATCTGGGGGGATCCGCTAGCTTCGGCGAGCGGCGGCAAGCGAAAGACTGCGCAAGTGTTCTCCATGGTATGGCGAGACAGCTCAGGCAGCGACAGCCCCGCGGCCTGCGCGACGACCTCGGCCGTATGCACCAGGAAGGCCGGCTCGTTGCGGCGGCCGCGCTTGGGCACGGGCGCCAGGTAGGGGCAGTCGGTCTCGATCAGGATGCGGTTCACCGGCACCTGAGCCACCGCCTGGCGGATGGGCTCGGCGTTCTTGTACGTGGCGATGCCGGAGAACGAGACGTAGTAGCCAAGCGCCGCGTAGGCCGCGGCGTCCTGGGGGGTGCCCGTGAAGCAGTGGATGATGACGCCGAGCTCGGCGGCGCGACCCTCGACGAGGATCCGGCGCGCGTCGTCGTGGGCGTCGCGGATGTGACACACCACCGGCTTGCCCACCCGGTGCGCCAGCTCGAGGAAGCGGGCGAAGGCCGTCTGTTGCTCGGCCTTGGGCGCGTGGTCGTAGTAGTAGTCAAGCCCGGTCTCGCCGATGGCCACCACGCGCGGATGGACCGCGAGGCGCTCATGGATCGCCCACCAGTCCTCGGTCATCTGTCCGACGTCGTGAGGGTGGGTGCCCACAGTGGCGAAGATGTCGTCATGGACGCTCGCCAGATCGACGGCGCGCTGGGCCGAGTCCGGGGGGCCCACCGCGCCGATGACGATCATGCGGGAGACGCCCGCTGCGCGAGCACGCGCCAGCACCTCGGCGCGATCGGCGGCGAACTCTGGGCCGTCGACGTGTGCGTGGCTATCGATCCACATGCGGCGGACCTTCCTCTGCGCCGAGCGGGCGCGGCGTCTCGCCTGGGGCGCTTGGCCCCCTTGGCCCGGCCTGTGTGCGCGCCGCGATGGCAGCCAGCGCGTCGGCGATCGGCTCCGCCAGCGCACGGCCACGCCGGCTCTTGCCGAGCGCCTGCAGCGCCGGCAGCGCCCACGGACCGCCAACGGCCGAGAGCTGCTCCACGGCGAGCCCGCGCACCGGCGCCTGCCGCACGCCGAGCGCGGCCAGCAGGTAGGTCTCGGCGCTGGAACGATCGGCGTCGTCAGCCCGAGCGGCGGCCAGAGAGGCAGGAGAGGCCTGGGACGGCTGTGAAGCATGGTCCGCCCGAGACGCCTGGTCCGCCCCGGTGGTTGGCCAGGCCAGCACGTGCCGCGCGGCCATGATGCGCGCCTCGGCCGGCGCGGCAGCCAGCCGCACCACCTGGCCCAGCGCGCGCAGGTCCTCGGCGCTGCCCAGGCGCGCCAGCGCCTCCACCGCCTCGAGCGCTCGCCCAGGATGCGGATCCGTCGCCAAGGCGCGCGGCTTGGCGCCAAGCCCCAGCGCCGCGTTCAGCTCCGGGCGGCCGCGGCCGTCGCCAAGCTGGGCCAGCGCCCACGCCACCTCGAAGCGCACCGCGGCGTCGGCGTGAGTGAGCAGCGGCAGCAACGCCGCCACGGCCCTGCCATCGCCCAGCGTGCCAAGCGCCACCGCCGCCGCGGCCACCACCTGAGGATCGCGGTCGCCGAGCGCGGCGAGCACCGGCTCGTACGCTGCCACCGGATCGATCTCGGCCAGCGAGGTGACCGCCTGGTAGCGCAGCTCGGAGGGGCCCTCGCGCAGCGCCTCGGCCAGGGGCGCGAACGCGGCCCGCTCACGCAAAGTGCCGAGCGCGATGGCCGCGTACTGGCGCACGCCGGAGTCGCCGTCGGAGAGGCGCGCCAGGAGCGCCGGCACCGGCGCCAGCTCGCCCATCTGGCCGAGCCCCGCCGCGGCCTCGGCGCGCACCGCCGCGTCATCATCCGTCAGGGCCAAGGTCAGCGCGGGCACCGCGCGCCGCCGCTCGGTTGGGTCCTCCACCTGCCCAAGCGCCACCACGGCGCGCAGGCGGACGCGCGCGCTGCCAGCGCCGGCGTCGCGCAGCGCGGCCTCGAGCGTGATATGCCCAACAATGAGGCTAGGTGTTTGACACCACGCTCCTAGCGTCGCATGACCGCGAGCAGCGAGGTCGCCAGCGCGGGCCCGACCTGCGCGGCCACCGCGGCCACCGAGACCGGGACCAGCCCGCGGCGGGCGCGCGCCTGGCACAGCGACACCTGCGGCGCCTCGCCGCCGCACGGCCGGATGTGGCGCCACGCGGCCTCGGGTGTGTCCACGTTGAACGCCCAGCCGTGCAGCACCACGCCGCGGCGCAGATGAATGCCGCACGCGGCGAGCTTGTCCTCGCCGAGCCACAGCCCCGCGGGGCGCTCGCGGAAGGCCGCGCCCGGCACGCCAAAGCGCTCGCTGACCGCCGCGAGCACCTCCCCCACCCTGGCCAGAAACGCCAGCGCGCTGACGATGGGGATGACGGGATAGATCATGAGCTGACCCGGCCCGTGATAGGTCACGTCGCCGCCGCGCTCGATCTGCACGACCTCGACGCCGAGCCGCGCGAGCTGCGCGGCGCTGGTCAGCACGTTGCCAGGCGCCGCCGCGCGGCCCAGCGTGATGACCGGCGGGTGTTCGCACAACAGCAACGCCGGCGCGCCCTGCCCCGCGAGCACGGCGTCGCGCACCTGGTGCTGGCGCGCCAGGGCCGCGCCGTAGCGCGCGCGGCCAAGGAAGTCCCAGCGCAGCGCCGGCCCGGCGCGCTCGCCTGGCCGGGCTGGGTCGGCTGGCTCGGCTGGCCCGCGGGTCACGCCGGCAGCGAGCCCAGATCGTCGAGGAACTGCTCGTCGAGGAACCGCACGGAGACGGCGGTTCGAGCCACGCCGATGCCGGCGCTCATCAGCGAGCTGGCGAGCGCGTCACCACACACCACCGAGATCGAACGCCCGGCGCGCTCGAGCTCTCGCTCCGCCTCCGGCGACAGGCCGCCAGCGGAGAACAGCGTGCCAAACGGCAGGTTCTTGGCCTCCACGCCGACGCGCAGCTCGCCGATGCCGCGGCGATCGATGAGCGAGGCCCCGGAGCGCGCAGACAGCAGCACCGAGCGATCGATCCCGGGCGCGATCGCCTGCGCATAGGCGATGCCGTCGACGCGCTTGACCCACTCCACGTCGCGATAGCCGATGGCCACGACGTAGGCGTGGATCAGCCGCTCGAACGCCGCCGGGCTGGCGCTGGACATCCAGGCCGCCAGGCCGCGCGTGGTGGCCGCCTGGATCGACGTCACGTTGCTCACGAGCTGGCCTTCCAGCTCGCTGACGCTGGACATCGCCGAGGGCCCAGGCGCGAACAGGTCGCGCCCGCGGTGGACCACGCGAGGCCGCAGGCCGATCGCGCGGTAGGCGCGCTCATCGGCGAGCAGCTCGGCGCGGAGCTGTGGCCACATCTGCTCCGGGTCGCCTTCGATCATGGCGCGCTTGCGCAGCATCGCGGCGAGCTGCCGGACCGGCAACGGCTGGCCATTGCGGAGCTGCGCGAACAGCGCGGCGGTGGCGGAGGCCATGGGGGTGCCAAACGACGACGGCGCCACCAGCGGCGCGGTCGCGCCGGCGAAGGGCGGCGGCGACGACGGGCGGTCGCCCGTGCGCTCGGGTGGCCGGGGCTGCTGGCCCGCCGGTGCGCCCTGCCCTGGCTGCCCAGACGACAGCTGGCCTGCCTGCTCCGGCCGATCCTGACGGCCGCCACGGCCCGAGCCTCGATCGGCCCCGCGATCGAATCCACGATCAGCGCCGCGGTCGGGGCGCCCCTCTGCGCGTGGCGCCGAGCTGGCGCCATTGGCGCTGGCCCCGCCGGGCGCGCCGGGGGCCGCCTGGCTGCTCGCGCCGCCGGGCGCGCGCTCATGCGGTCGCGGCCCGTTGCGATCCCCGCCGCGGTGACCATCGCGGCGCGCCGCTCGACGCTGCTCGCGCTCCTGCCGCCGGCGGTCTCGCCGATCTTCCCAGCTCCGACGCCGCTCCTCGCGGGCGTTGATCTCGGGCAACATCGGCCGGTCCTCGTCGGCGGTCTTCTGGTCCTTGAACTCGCCGTGGGCGATGGAGGGCGCCGCCAGGTCATCCTGGTAGAGGCTGCTTAGCTCGCGCTCCTCGTCGCTCAGCTCGGTGGGCGGCGCGGGGCGGCCGCTGGCATCGCTGCCCTCGCGGGCGTCGCTGGCCTGGGCGACGTCCCCGCTGGCGTCCGCGCGCGCCGCGTCGCTGGAGGCCTGCGCTGCCTCGACATCCTGGGCCGCGTCCGCGAGCCGCAGCAGCTCCTGCGCCGCCGCGGCGTCCGCCTTGGCGCGAGCGGGCTTGCTCGCCTTGGCGGGGGCCTTGTCGATCTTCCGATCGCTCTTCCGATCACTGGCCTTCGCGGCGGGCTTCGCCGCCGCCTTCGTGGCAACGGCCTTGACCGGCTTGGGCTCGGCTTTGGCCGCCTTGCCAGCGGGCTTTGCGGCGCGGGCAGGCGCGGCTGCGCTCTTCTTGGCGCTGGCGGACTTGCCAGCCTTGTCGCTCTTGGCGCGGCTCGCTGCCTTCTCTGCTTTCTTCACCGGTCTTGACCTCAATGGCGTTGGGCGACGTCGTAGCACGGCGCGGCGACGTCCACCGCGGGCGATGTTCGTACCGTGGTCGCGAATCCGGCGTCAAGCCGAGTGGAAAATTTGCCCCAACCGAATCCAGCATCTAGCGTCCTTCCTGCAGCGCCCAGCTCGTGTGTCGCTGCGCCGGTTTCATGGCCGCCATGCCCTCCAAGCCTTCGCCCGCCGCGCCCCTTACGCTGGACACCCCGGCGCACGGAGCGCGGCCCCGACGGCGGATGTGGCTTGTTGGCGCAGCCCTCGCCACCGGGATCCCGCTGGCCGGGCACGCCACCCTCGGCCTGTACCTGGACCGCCTGGAGCGCGGCCTGAGCCGGCGCGCGGCGCTGCCCTGCGAGGTCGCCTCGGTGGAGGCAGGGTTGACCGGCACGCTCAGGCTCCGCGGCGTCAAGCTCGGGCAGCTCTTCGCTGCCGAGGTGGTCGAGGTCTCCACCTCGTGGCGCAGCGTGCTGTCAGGCCGCATGCAAATAGATGAGGTGCGGGTCGAAGCGCCGCGGCTGGCGATCTCGGTCTCGCCCGACGGCAGCTCGGATCTTGCCAGGTTGCTGACCCAGCTCGCGAGTGGCCGAGCCCTCGGGCGAGGCGCCCCCGCGGCGCGCGCGCGCCGCCCGATGACGCCGCGGCGCATCCTGGTCAGCGAAGGCGACCTGACCGTGACGGTCGCGGGCGTCGGATCGCTGCGCGCGCAAGACGTCGAGCTTTTGCCCAGCCCCGCTGGGGTCCGCGCCATCGTGGGGCGGGTCCGGCTGTCTGCCGCCTTGCGCGGCGCCTGCCAGGCTCCGCCATGCGGCTCGGAGCTGGCGCGGCTGGAGCTGGAGCTTGGCCGCGCCGCCGCGGATCTGGCCTTGCCCAGCATGACCGCGAGCCGGATCGTCGCGGTCGGCGGCCGCGGCACGCTCACCGTGGGGCAAGCGGTGCTGGCGCTGAGCGCCGTGTCGGTGGCCCGGATGGACCCGCTGGCCCCGCTGTCGGCGCGGCTGACGATCGATGACCGCGGCGCGCCCCGCGCGCTGGAGCTGAGCGCGCGCGCGCACCCCGTGCCGGCCGTCGCCCTCGCCGGACAGCGGATCCCGCTGTGGCCGCTCGCCGCCCTCGCGCCGACGTGGCTGTCGACCGACGACGGGCACTTCACCGGCGAGCTGGCGCTGGCCCGCGGCCGGGCGCTTGGGATCGCGGCCGCCGGGCACCTCGAGGGCGCGCGCCTCGACCACCCGGTGCTCGCCGCCACCCCGGTGATCGTCGCCGCGGACCTCGACCTCGCCGCGACCGTGCAGCCGGCCAAAGACGCCACGCTCGGCGCCGCGCCCGGGGCCGCGCGTGGCTTCGATCTCAGCCTGGCGGGCTCGCTGACCATGGGCGCAGCCCAGGTGGCGGGGACGGTGGAGGCGCACCGCGGCGCGTCGCTGGCCGCCGCGCTCGACCTGTCGCTGGCGCCCGCGCCTTGTCAGTCGCTCCTGGCGTCGGTGCCGCGGGCGCTGGTGCAGCCGCTCGAGGGCCTCGAGCTGTCAGGCGAGACCGGCGGCCGGCTGCGCGTCGAGATCGACACCGCCGCGCCGCTGGGAGAGGGCTCCGAGATCGTCGCCGACCTGCTCGGCAGCGGCTGCCGCGCGCGCTCCGAGCCGGTGGCGGCCGACGTCGCCTCGCTGCTGGGCTCGCGCGAGCACACCTTTGCCGACGGCAGCCGCGCCGCGGTGGGGCCAGGGGTTGGCGCGTGGGTGGAGCTGCGCAGCTTGCCTGCCCATGTCGACGGCGCCTTCGTCGCCGCCGAGGACGCGCGGTTCTTCTCGCACCGCGGCTTTGACCTGACGCAGATCGCGCGCAGCCTGGAGATCGATCTGCGCGAGAGCCGGCTGGCGCGCGGCGGCTCCACCATCAGCCAGCAGCTCATCAAGAACGAGTTCCTCGACGGTCGCCGCAGCGCCGCGCGCAAGCTGACCGAGGCCATCTTGACCTGGCGCCTGGAGGCGCGGCTCGACAAGCGCCAGATCCTGGAGCGCTACCTCAACATCATCGAGCTGGGCCCCTCGATCTGGGGCCTGCCAGCGGCGGCGCAGCACTGGTTTGGCGTGGCGCCGCGCCAGCTCAGCGTGCGCCAGGCCGCGTTTCTGGCGGCGCTGACCCCCGAGCCCACCACCATGACCCGACGGATCCGCGCCGCTGGCGAGCTGGATCGCGCCAGCGCCACCCGGCTGGACACGGTGCTGCGCGCGATGAAGCGCCACGGCCTGATCGACAAAGAGGAGTACGAGGCGGCGCGCCACGACGACCTCGACTTCCGCAGCGCGGCGCTCCGCGGCGACGCTGCAGGCGCCGCCCGCCGGGCCGAGCCGCCGCGGCGCTGAGCGCTCAGGGCGGCGGCAAGAACGGGATCTGGCCCTGCAGATAGAACCAGGCCCCTGCCCCCAGCGCGGCCAAGATCAACGTCCACCACAGCACGCCACGCGCCAGCTTCCAGCGGTCCACGCTGGTCAGGATCTCCTTGATCTCCATGATGCGGCGCTGCCCGTCGCCCAGCTCCAGATCGATGCCATCGATCGGCGCCAGGTGGTTGGCCAGGTCCGCGGGCCGGTCGACGTAGAGGCGCTCTCCGAGCTCCGCCAGCATGCGCTCTCGCGCCTTCTCGGCGTCGGCGGTGGCACGCTCGACGACCTTGCGCTTGGCGCCGATGGCAGACAGCAGCTCATCGCTGCGCTTGCGATCTTCTTCTTCCTCTTCGTTGCGCTCGGCCACCTTGCGCCGGACGCGCTCCCGCGCGGCCTCGATGGAGGCGATGCGAGGCACCAGCATGTCGAGCTGCGCGGCGATGATGGGCTCGTCCCGCGCCACGCCCTGGCGCTCGGCGCGCAGCGCCGCCAGCTCCGCCGCCTGGCTCGCCTTGTCGGCCCACTTGCCGCGACCGGCCTCGACGTTGCGAATGCGGCCATCCAGCTTGATGAGCGAGTTGCGCAGATCCGTGGCCTTGCGCCGCGCCGCCGCCGACTCGCGAAGCAGCGGCTCGTACTTGCTCTGGAGCTGGGTCTGCTCGGCCTCCAGCGCTTCGATCTCCTGCTGGTGCGCCGCGGCCTTGGCCTGGCGCTCACGGCGCACGGTCTCCATCTCGGCGTCGCAGTCGCCCACCTGCGAGGCGTGCTTGTTGCGGTCATCGTTGATGGTGGAGAGCGAGTCGCGGGCGCGCCGGATCTGGGTCTGATCGAACTCCGCCGCGGACGCCGCGGTGCGGCCGATCGCCGCCAGGTGCCGCCGGCGGGTCTGCTCTCGCTCGAGCTGCTCGCGCTCGCGCACCACCAGCTCTCGCCGCGCCCGCCGCACCCCGAGCGCGACCGTGAACACATAGCGCAGGTCGCCCCAGAGCCCGCGGCGCCGCGGCAGCGCCGGCGCGTGCCGCAAGGTGGCGGCGATGCCCGCGTCCGCCACCTTGCCGCGCGACTCGCGGATCTCGGTCTCGTCGGTGCGCAGGTGCGAGGCGTCGATCATCGTCGGATCGCCGCGGCTCTCCAGCTTGCCATCCAGCGCGTGGTGGGCGCCACGTGGTGCGTCGAACTCCCCGACTGGCACGGTCTGCACGGCCGGCGCGGCCGGCACGGTTTGCACGGCCGGCACGGTCGGCGACGCCGCCACCCGAGCCGGCGTCGCTGAGCTCGCGGCGCTTGGCTCTTCGGCATCTCGCAGCTCGCGCGTGTCTCGCGGCTCTCGTGATTCTCGTGATTCTCGCGAGTCTCGAGAGTCCGGCACGTTGAACACCACCTCGATCGTCCCCGAGTCGTCGGGGTCTCGCGGCGGGGAGGCCGCCGCCAAAGAAGCAGGGGCCGCCGGTGCGGCGGCCGGCGCCTGCGATTCCCCCTTGGCCGACTCCCTGGCTGCCGCGCCAGCGTCGACGGAGGCCGCTGGCGCCTTGCTTGGACGCGCCTCGGACGCGCGCGGCGGCGGCGGGGGTGACGTCTTTGCCGAGCCTGGGCCTGGGCCTGGGCCTGGCCGCGGGGGCGGCAAGTTCGGGCGCCGCGCTGGCGCTGGCGCCACCACGTCTCCGACGCTCCAACCGTCCGCCAGGTTGGCGATCCGCCCCAGGGTGGCGTCGCCTCGTCCCTCTGGCTCTCGCTCGTCGCGCGGATCACGACGGTCGGCTTGGACGGGCCCTTGGGCCCCCGCGCCGCGCGAAGCGGAAGGGCGATCGTCCTCGGTCACCCGGCGAACGTATCACAGCGAATCCAAACTCTCGAATCACCTCACACCTTTCCCGCGACCCGGGACGCCAATCCAGTTGACACCGCCCGCCAACATAGTTGACTAGAGGGTGCAGCTCGCTGGCCGATATCAGGTGCTCGAGCGGGTCAGCGAGGCTCGTTGGTCGCGGCAGCTTCGGCGTGGTGGTGCGCGCGCAGGATGAGCACCGGCGCGATGGTCGCCGTCAAGGTCCAGCGCTCGACCGCCCACGAGGCCATGCTGTGGAGCGAGCTCCGGCAGCTTCGTCGCCTTCGACATCCTGCGCTGCCACGGGTGCTCGAGGTGGGCCGCCTGGAGGCGCCCTTTGGCGAGCTGCCAGCGCGCGCGCCGTATCTGGTCACCGAGTGGATCGGCGGCAGCTCGCTGGCGGCGCTGATGAGGGCCCCGTCGCGGCCGAGCAAGGAGCCGCTGGCGGATCTGGTGATCTCGCTGCTGCGAGACGTCGGCGGCGCGCTGGCGGTGATGCATGGCGCCGGCCTCGTGCATCGCGACGTCGCGCCGGCGAACCTCCACTGGGACGAGCAGGCCGGCCGTGCCTACCTGCTGGATCTGGGGCTCGCGGTCGCCGCGACCGCCGCGATGGAAGCCGCAGAGGCCGCGGCCCCGCCGCTTTGCGGCGACGTCCACGGCACGCTGCCCTATCTCCCGGCCGAGGCGCTCACCGGACGCCCCGAGCCACGCAGTGATCTTTATGGTCTGGGCGCCAGCGTGATCGCGCTGGTCACCGGGGCACCGCCGTTCGCGCCTCCGCAATCGACACCAGAGGAGCTCGCGCTGTCGCGGCTGCTGTGGGCCATCGTGCGCGACGGACAGCTCCCGCCGTTGCCCCAGCTCCCAGCGCCGCTGGCCGCGCTGGTGCATCGGCTGACCGCGCGCGAGCCCAGCGCGCGCCCGGCGAGCGCCGCCGCGCTCTTGGACGAGCTCGAGGAGGTGGTGGCCGCGCTGCCCGGCCACCAACCATCGCCGCGGCAGAAGGCGCCAGCGCCCCCGCCCCCGCCGCTGCCGCTCACCGGGCGCGCCGAGCTCGTGGCCGCGCTGGCGCGACACCTCGACGAGCCGGGGCTCGTGTTCGTCGTTGGCGGCCCGGCCAGCGGCGGCTCCTCGGTGGTCGAGGCCGCCGCCGCCGAGGCCGGGTTGCAGCGGCTGCTGCAAGGGCACACGGCGCCCCGGCGCGCGAGCGGCACGCTGGAAGAGGTCGCACTCCACCTGGAGGACACCGCGCGAAGGCCAGAACGGGTGCCCGAAGGTGTGGACGACGACGAGCCCAACGACGAGCCCGACGGCCTGGCTCGCCATCCGGCCCATGCCGCCGCCAGCCGCGCCCAGCCCGCGCTCGCCACCGTGATCACGGCGTGCCGTCAGACCGCGAGCGAGGACGCCAAGGTCCCGTGGCTCTTGACCCTCGATGTCATCGGGGACGAGCGCGCCGTGGCGCTGGCGCGCGCGCTGTGGCGCCCAGGCCTCACCGCGGCGGTGACGGTGTTGCTGGACGAGGAGGCCGCGGCCAGCCTGGGACTTGGCGACCACGCCCGCGGCGACGACCCGGGCCATGGCAAGGAGCCCGCGGCCGCTGACCTCCGCCGCGCCGTGATGATCGGCGGCGCGACCGCGGCGCCAGACGCGCCAGACGCCGAGCGCGCGAGCGAGCCGAGGTGGGACGTGCCGGCGCGGGTCGCGCGGCTCGCGCCGCTGACCGCGCAGCAGCTCGCTCGGTTCTACACCGAGCTGACCGGCGCCGCCCCCTCTCCGTCCGCGCTGGCTGACCTGCTGCTGCAGAGCGGCGGGCAGCCGGTCCTGGCGGCGGCGCTGGTGGCCGCGGCGCAACGCCCCGTGTCCGGTGGCGCGGTCCCCGGCGACCCGGATGGACAAGCCGCCAGCGCCGCGCCGTCTTTGCAGGAGCTGTGGAGCCGTCGGCTGGAACAGGCGCCGCCCGCGGTGCAGCGGCTCGTCTGCACCATCGCGCTGTGGCCCTGCGAGGTCCCGGTGGAGCTGGCGCTCGTCGCGGCGGGCTCCGCGGACGGCGCGGACGGCACAGACCTCGCAGGCCCACAGCCTGCGGCCTCGACGCCCCCAGATGACATCGGACTGGCGG
Organism: Myxococcales bacterium; assembly: GCA_016706545.1. GTDB lineage: Bacteria > Myxococcota_A > Polyangia > Haliangiales > Haliangiaceae > JABFXX01. The sequence goes on along the minus strand of JADJJK010000041.1, from coordinate 10,179 downwards.
AGGTGACGGCCGCCGCGGCGCTGGGGCTGGTCCGTCGTCGTGGTGGCCCCGGCATCGGCCCGCCTCTGGTCACCGTCGATCCCGTGCTGGCGACGATCGCGCTCGCCAGACTCGAGCCCCGCGACCGCGTCGCGCTGGCGCGCGCGGCGCTGCGGGCGGCCGAGGCGATGGCCACCGATGAGGCGACGCGCGCCGCGCCGCTCTTGCACCTGCCCATCGACGAGCTGGGGGCAGCCGAGCTGTTGACGCGAGCCCAGCGCCTGGCCGCGCTGGGCTTGCCGGCGCAAGCCCAGGCGCTGGCGGACCACCTGGAAGCCGGGCTCCTCGCCAGCGCGCAGCCCGCACCCGGCGACGCCGCTGCGCCCGACGACGCCGACGCGCCTGACGCGCCAGTCCGACGGTCGCTGCGGCTCCTGCGCGTGGAGCTCGCGCTGACCCGCGGCGACTACGACTTTGCGCTGCGAGCGGCGCGCGTGAGCGGCGAGCCAGCGGCCCGGCTCCTGGCCGCCAAGGCCCACCGACGACGCGGCGAGCTCGACGACGCCGAGCGCGAGCTGTCCGCGGTGCTCGCTGGCGATCCGCCCGCGGCCATCGCGCGCAGCGCCGCGGCGGCGCTGGCGCGAGTCTGGCAAGGCCGCGGACGGCTCGAGGACGCAGAGGAGCTGGCGCGCCGACACGCGCACGCGGCAGCCCCGGGAGCCCGCAGACGGAGCCTGGGCCCGAGCTGACGGAGGTGCTCGGGCTGTGCGCGTTCTACCGAGGACAGCTCGACGAGGCGGAGCGCCATTTCGCCGCCGCCGAGCGCGCCGCGGTCGCCGACGCGCAGCCGGTGGCGCTGGGCCGGGCGCTGTCGCTGCGCGGCATGGTCGCGCAGCAGCGCGGGCAGCTCGCGCTGGCCAGCGACCGCTACGCGCACGCGGCGCACCTGCTCTCGGCCGCCGGCGAGGCGCACGCCGCTGCCACCGCCGATCTGAACCTGGGCACCGCGCTGGCCGAGCGCGGGCGTCACGGCGCGGCGCTGTCGCACACCATGGCCGCCGGCCGCGTGTTCCGCAGCCTCGGCGCCGACGCGGACTGGGTGGCGGCGGAGGTCAACCGCGGGAACTCCCTGGTCGCGCTGGGCGAGACCACGATCGCGCGCCAGGTGATCGAGGCTGCGCAACGCGATCCGGCGGCGTCCCCGCACCTGCGCGCCTTCGCGCGGTTGATCCTGGCCGAAGCCGCGCGGCGAGACGGCGACCTGGGGAGCGCGCGCGCGTGGTGCGCCGAGGTCGCCGAGGACGCTCAGCAGCGCGGCGACGCGCACGCCTTGATCTCCGCGCAGGTCGGCCTGGCGGAGGCAGGCGCTGGCCTGCCGCACGACGACCTGGCGGCGCTCGCCACCTCGGAGGACGATCGACAGCGCGCCGCGCTGGCCTGCGCGCGGCGCACCCTGCTCCTGGGGGGCTCCGCGGCGCAGCTCGGGGCGGCCTCCGCCAGCGCCGAGGCCGTCGCGCGACGCGCGCAGGACGACGACCGCCAGGAGCGCGCCTTCCGTGGCTATGCGGTGGCGGCGGCGCTGGCACAGCGCGCCCAAGATCCAGCCGCCGCGCCCCTCGCCCAGCGCGCGCTCGCTGCGTACGGCGCGCTCGTGACCGCGGCGCCCGCCACCAGCGCGCCCGCGCTGGAGCGCGATCCGGACCGGCGCGCCCTGTCCGAGCTGACCGCCCCCGCGCCCAGCCCGGCGCCGGCCCCGCCCCAGCCCGTCGGCCCGGCGCCCCACGTGGCCCGCCGCCTCCTCGCGCTGTCTCTGCGGATCAGCCGCGAGATCGAGTTACCCCGCGTCCTCGACGAGGTCATCGACACGGCCATCGAGCTCGCGCACGCCGAGCGCGGCTTCTTGCTCCTGCGCCAGGCTGATTCGCTGCTGGCGCCGGTGGTCGCGCGCAACTTCCCGGCCAGCTCCTCGGGCGGCGCCGCCGATCAGATCAGCCGCTCCATCGCGGAGCGCGCCGCCCAGTCCGGCGAGCCGGTGCTCACCATCGACGCGGGACAGGACGCGCGGTTTGACTCCGCCAGCTCGGTGGCGGCGCTGCGCCTGCGCTCGGTGCTGGCGGTCCCGCTGCGCGTGCGCGGCGCGGCCATCGGCTGCATCTACGTCGACCACCGGCTGCGCCGCGGCGCCTTCGACGACGACGCGGCCGCGGTGCTCACCGAGCTGGCCGACATCGCCGCCATCGCCATCGCCAACGCGCAGCTCACCGCCGAGCTGCGCCAGCGCAACGCGGAGATCGACCGTCTAAACCACGCGCTCGCCGCCGAGCTCGCCGAGCGCGACGCTGAGCTGGTGCGGGTGCGCGCCGCCGAGGGCCACGGCAGCGCCCCCCCGGTGCGCAACCGCTACGACGCCATCGCCGGCACCTCCCCGCCGATGCTGCAGATGCTGGCGCTGCTCGACCGCGCGGCCACCACCTCGTTCCCGGTGGTGGTGACCGGCGAGAGCGGCACCGGCAAGGAGCTGGTGGCGCGCGCCCTGCATGACCACTCCACCCGACGCGCCGGGCCCTTCGTCGCGGTCAACTGCGGCGCCCTGCCCGACACGCTGCTCGAGAGCGAGCTCTTTGGCCACGTGCGCGGCGCCTTCACCGGCGCCGATCGGGACCGCCGCGGCATGTTCGAGGTGGCTCACGGCGGCACCCTGTTTCTCGACGAGATCTCCGACACCAGCCCGGCCATGCAGGCCCGCCTGCTGCGCGTGCTGCAGGACGGCGTGGTGCGCCGGCTCGGCGACACCGCCACCACCAAGGTCGACGTCCGCGTGGTGGCCGCGAGCCACACGCCGCTGGCGCAGCTGGTGACCGCGGGCCGCTTCCGCGAGGACCTGCGCTTCCGCCTCGAGGTGCTGTCCATCGCCGTGCCGCCGCTGCGCGACCGGCTCGGCGATCTGCCCGCCCTCGTCGAGCACCTGCTGCGACAGCTCGGCGCCACGCTGTCGCCCGCGCGCCCGACGCCGCGGCTGGCGCGCGCCGCGCTGCGCGCGCTGGGGCAGCACCGCTGGCCGGGCAACGTGCGCGAGCTGGCCAACGTGCTCGCCCACGGCCTGGCCATGGCCGGAGACGCGGAGGTCATCGAGCTGGAGGACCTCCCCGCCGCCCTCGCCGCGCCGCACAAGCTCCCCGCGGACGTCACCGGCGCGCGCCGCGCGGCGCCCGGCGCGGCGCCCGTGGTGGAGCTGCCGCCCGACGGCGACCTGCGCCTGCGCCCGGCGCTGCGCGCCACCGAGCGGGCCTATCTGCGCGCCGCGATGGAGCGCACGGGCGGCAACCAAACCGCCGCCGCGCGCCTGCTGGGCCTGTCCCGCTTTGGCCTGCAGAAAAAACTGCGGCGCGGCGAGCAGGACAGCGATTCGGACGATGATGACGCCACGTGAACAGCATAGACTGCGCCCACCATGGGTGGACCGGACCGACCTCACCGCATCGTCATCCTCTACAACACCGACTATGACGCCGAGCTGACGGCTGGCACGGAGCTGTCGGTCAGCGCGGTGCAGGCGTCGGCGCAGGCCATCGAGCGCGCGCTCATCGACAGCGGCTTTGCCACCGAGCTGTGGGGGCTGCACGGCCTGGAGGTCTGCGACCTCATCGCCCGCCTGCGCAGCGACCCGCCGGATCTGGTCTTCAACCTGTGCGAGTCCATGGCCGGAGATCCGCGCAACGAGCCGACGATGACCGGCATCCTCGAGCTGTACAAGATCCCCTACACCGGCAACGGCACGCTCGCGCTCGGCTCGTGCCTGCACAAGTCGCGCACCAAGGACATCCTGCACGGGCGCGGCATCCCGACCCCGCCTCACCGGTTCCTCGCCACCGTCAAGGACCTGGAAGACCCGGCCATCGACGAGCTCGACTACCCGTGGTTCCTCAAGCTCGCGCACGAGGACGCCTCGGTGGGCATCACCGCCGACAACGTGGTGCATTCTCCAGCGGCGCTGCGGGCCCGCGCCGCGATCATGATGGAGGAGTTTGGCCAGTCCGTGCTGGCCGAACGCTTCATCGCCGGGCGCGAGGTCAACGTCACCATGATCGGCAACGGGCCAGACCTCCAGGTGCTGCCCCTGCACGAGATCGACTTCTCGCACATGCCCGCGGATCGGCCGCGCATCGTCAGCTACGCCGCGAAGTGGGAGGAGACCCACGTGGACTACCTGGGCACCGTGCCGGTGCGCCTGGGCGCCGCCGACAGCGCGCTCATCGATCGCGCCTCGCAGATCGCCCGCGCCACCTGGGCCGCGCTCGGCCTGGCCGACTACGCCCGGGTAGACCTGCGCATCGACGGGGACGGCAACCCCTGGGTCATCGACGTCAACCCCAACTGCGACATCTCCCCGGACGCGGGCGCCGCGCGCGCCGCGGCGGCGATGGGGCTGCGCTATCCCGAGCTCGTCGAGCGGGTCGCCCTGGTGGCCTGGCGACGCTGGAAGACCCCGGCGTGAGCGCCGAGGAGGCTTTGGGGCCGACCGGGCTCGATCGACGCCCGAGCGCGGCGACCGTGCGCCCGGCGCGCGCCGAAGATCGCGCCGGCCTGCTGGCCATCCTGCAGTCTGACGCCACGTTCAAGGACGACGAACGCGCGGTCGCGCTCGAGCTCATCGACCTTGGCCTTGAGTCCTCGGTGGACTACCTGCTGCTGGTCGCCGACCTGCCGGAGCTCCCGGTGGCCGGCTACTTGTGCTTTGGCCCCACCCCGATGACCGCGTCGACCTGGGACCTGTACTGGATCGTGGTCCACGGCGACGCGCGCGGCCGCGGCGTGGCCGGCGCGCTGGTGACCGCGATGGAGGCCGAGCTTGGCCGCCGCGGCGGCAAGGCCGTCCGCGTCGAGACCAGCGAGACCGAAGGCTATGGCGCCGCGCGCAAGCTGTATCAGCGCCTGGGCTACCCGGTGGCCGCGGTGCTCACCGACTTCTACCGCGACGGCGACGCGCTCATCACCTACTACAAGCGCCTGAGCTCCTGACCCCGCGCGCGTGGGCTCGTCGACGCAGCCCAGGCGCCGCGCGCAGGCCGCACGCCCGCGCGTCTACTGATCGCGGATCAAGATCTGCAGCTCGGTGGCGAACTGCTGCTCGGCCCAGCGCGCCTTGTACTCCATCTCGGTGCCCAGGTCATACGCCGCCACGCCCTCGCTGCACAGCGCTTCGATCTGGTGGAGCTGACACAGAGAGCCGATCGAGTACTCCGAGTACTCATCGCGATACGAGAACTGCAGCCCGCGATACTCGCCTTCGAACACCGAGCCCATGATGTAGCCGATGTCCAGCTCCCCGCGCCGCGCGAACATCACCCGCGCCCGCCCCTTGGCCAGGAGGCGCGGCAGCATCGCCTGGTAGAACGCGCGCATCGGGCCCGCCGACACCCCCACGCCCTCCCGGGACTTCCAGCTCCCGGCCTCCACCGCCATGATCCGGGCAAACAGCGCCTCCGCGTCCACGCCCTGCGAGCTGCCATCGGCGGCCACCACCAGCTCGATGCCGGCGGCGCGCGCCGCGCGCTCGCTCTTGTGCAACGCCTTGCGAAAGTTGGCGGAGCGCCGGCGCAAGAAGCCATCCACCCCGCCGTCGAGGCTGGCGATGTGCCGCACCGTGACCGCGCCGCGGCGCACGAGCCACGGGTGCCCCGGAGCGCGCCAGCGCGCGTCGCTGCGGCCCATCCGCGGTCACGCCCGGCACCACCACGAAGCCCCAGTCGCTCCGTGCTGCCAGCGCCTCGGCCACCTCATCCACCAGCGCGTCCACGTCGGCGCCGATGAGCGGGCACGCCAGCCCCCAGGACAGCTCCAGCGGCTCGAGGTACGGCACCCCGTTGACGTGCGTCGCCACCATCGCCGCCAGATAGCCGTGCTCGCCGCGCAGGATCGCCGGCGGCCGCGCCGGCATCAGCGCCTCCGCCGCCGACAGCGTCCACGCCGTCGAAGAGCAGAAGCGATCGATCTTCGGCGTCCTGGACACCAGGGCGTCGAAGTCTTCGGCGCATGCCTCGAGCTCGGCAAGCCCCAGCGGCTTCATGACCGCATGCTACCGCGGCAGCACGCCGCAGGTTGCCCGTTGGTGTGACTTCGCCACGGCCCACGGCCCGCCTTTGCCAACTCGCCGCCCCACCCAAGGCAACCTCTGCCATACTCCCCATGCTCGCCTCCTCCTCGCGTCGTGCCGCCCTGGCGGTGCTGCTGGCCGCCGCGGTGCCCAGCAGCGGATGTCTGTCGCGAACCTACGAGATTCACAAGCCGGAGCTCGCGCGCCTGGCCGCCACCGCTCCGGAGGTGCGCGGCGCCAGCGTCGAGGTCGAACAGGAGCTGTTTGGCAGCGACCTGGAGACCGCCCAGCCAGTGACCTCCAACACGCAGATCGTCGTCATCGGCTCGGTGGACGTGGGGCCCCGCCATCCGGCGCCGCGCCCGCGGCCTGGCAGCGGCGGCGGTGGTAGTGGCGGCGGCGGCGGCGGGGGCGGCGGCACCGGCGGCAAGGCCACCAACGCCAAGGACGCGGCGATCGCGCTGTTGGTCCTGGCCACCTTTGGCGTGGTCATCGCCGCCGCGGTCGAGGCACAGCGCTATGAGGGCACGGTCCAGCTCCACCCCATGCACCCCGTCCATCTCTTTGGCTACGACGGCAACTACATGATCGTGCCGCTGGCCCACCTCGATCCCGGCATCGTCCAGTGGAGCCAGCGCGCCGTCATCCGCTCCAACGAGGGCCCGTTCTTGTTCCTCCAGCGCGCCCCGCTGCGACGACGCGGCCTGACCTACGGGGTCCACTTTGGGGTCTCGCAGCTCGCCAGCGCGGACGGCACCAAGACCAGCGGCCCAAGCGGCGTCATCCACGTGGGCCTGTTCCCCGGCGAGAAGATCGGGCTCCTTGGCACCGCGTCCTTTGCCTGGCGAGAGAACCTGGTGCGCCAGACCCTGTACGAGCAGCGCTATGGGATCGAGCTGCAGGCCATGCCGCTGGCCGCGGACATCTTCCACGCCGGCGTGTATGCCGGCGTGGGCCTGGCCTGGCGCCTCGAGGACGGGTTCTCGCGCGGCGACGACCGCGGCCTGGCCTTCTCCGGCGGCGCCCAGCTCCAGCTCGACGTCAACACGCACATCGCGCTGACCGCGCGCTTTGGCTTGCACAGCGGCCACGACGAGTACCTGCGCGAAGCCACCTTCGGCATGGCCGTCTACTGAAATAGCCGCGCTTTGCGGCGGCGCCCAGACCGCTTCGCTTCGCGCGGGGCGACGCGGATGCTATGACCGCGCCATGCCCACGACGATCGCCCCCGAGCAGCAACTCGAGCTGGAAGCCGCCGCCTTTCGCCGCCTGGTGCAGCACCTCCGCGAGCGCACCGACGTCCAGAACATCGACGTCATGAACCTGGCCGGCTTCTGCCGCAACTGCCTGGCCAAGTGGTACCGCGCCGCCGCCGAGGAGCGAGGCATCGCGCTCACGGATCCCGAGGCCCGCGAGCACGTGTACGGCATGCCCTACGACGAATGGAAGGCGAAGTATCAGAAGTAGCAGGCGGTCCGCCGACATCTTGCAAGCGCCGACTCTGACTCACATCCGACGCCACCCGCGAAGCAAGTTCGGTCTTCACAGCTCACGTGCAAGGTGTTTTTCCCAGGTCTCTCCTAGTACTGTTTCGGCTGGCAGTGCCCAGCAACCGCGCGCGGGGTCGTACGTGATCTTGCAGATAGATCGACCACGACCCCTTCACCGCGCAGCCGGGGCTGTCTTCGAGCTAACCGGGGAGATTCGGCGATGGACGTTCGAAACGAGGGTTGTGTGTCGCGAGTGGAGAGCAAGCAGCGAGCGCTGGGCAAAAAGCTCGCGACGCCGACGATGCTCGAGAACCTGGGGACGCTGAGCGCGCTCCTCGTCGCCGCGCTCCTTGGCGCGTGCGCGGTCAACGACGTCGACTTCTCCTCCCCGGATGACCCAGGCTCGCTGCCTGGCCCAGCCATCCTCTCCATCTCGCGCAGCGGCACCGCCGAGGGCACCGTGCGTAGCAGCGCCGGCGGCATCGACTGCGGCGCGAGCTGCAGCGCCACCTTCGAGGCCGGCGCGCAGGTCACGTTGACCGCCACCCCCGGCGCTGGCGCCGAGTTCGGCGGCTGGAGCGGCGGCGGCTGCGCCGGCACGACGCCCACGTGTCAGCTCACCATCAACAGCAGCACCACCGTCACCGCCACCTTCAACCCCGCGCAGCACGCGGTCACCGTGGACCTCGGCGGCGCCGGCACCGGCCGCGTCGTCGGCTCGCTGGGCGCGCTCGACTGTCCGGGTTCCTGCAGCGGCCGCGTCGCCCACGGCGCCCGGCTCACCCTGACCGCAGAAGCCGGGGCCACCTCCGATTTCGTCGGCTGGTCCGCCGGCTCTACCGAAACATGCTCCGGGGTTGGCCCGTGTACGCTCACCATCACCGGCCCGATCACGGTCACCGCCACCTTCGCTCGCCAGCAGTCGCTGGAGGTCGCGATGTCAGGGACCGGCACCGGCTCGGTGTCTTCGGTCCCGGCGGGGATCGCCTGTGGCGCGGATTGCTCGGAGACCTATCCGCCGTCCACCTCCGTCACGCTCACCGCCAGCGCCGACGCTGACTCCACCTTCATGGGCTTCACCGGAGGCTGCACCGGCACCGCCCCCTGCACGCTCACGGTCAACGACGCCGTCATGGTCACCGCAGTGTTCATGCGCCAGCAGCGGACCCTCACCGTGACCAAGACGGGCGCCGGCGCTGGCACCGTCACCTCCGATCCGGCCGGCATCAGCTGCGGCGACACCTGCGCGGCCTCCTTCAACCGCGGCAGCTTGGTGACGCTCACCGCCTCGCCCTCCGCAGGCTCGCTGTTCGCCGGCTGGAGCGGCGGCGGGTGCACCGGCACCGGCGCTTGCGCCGTCACCCTGACCGCGGCCACCACCGTCACCGCGACCTTCCAGCCGATCATGCATCCTGTCACGGTGACTCGCGCCGGCACCGGCACCGGCGCCGGCACCGTCACCTCCACGCCCGCCGGCATCAACTGCGGCGCTGACTGCAGCGAGAGCTACGCCCAGGGCGCCATGGTGCAGCTCAGCGCCGCCGCAAGCGCGGGCTCCACCTTCGCCGGGTTCACCGGTGGCGGTTGCTCCGGCACCGGCCCCTGCACCGTCACCGTCGCCGCAGCCACCTCGATCACCGCGACGTTCACCGCGCTGCCCTACGACCTGATCGTGGTCCGCGCCGGCGTGGGCGCTGGCACCGTCACATCCTCGCCCGCCGGCATCAACTGCGGCGCCGACTGCAGCGAGACCTACCTGGGCGGAACCGTGGTCACCCTCACCGCCGCCCCGGTCGCCGGCTCCTCCTTCGCCGGCTGGGCCGGCGCCTGCTCCGGCACAGGGCCCTGCACCGTCACCATGACCGCCGCCACCTCGGTCACCGCCACGTTCGCGCTCGGCACGCACCGGGTCAGCGTGCTCAAGACCGGCAGCGGCGCCGGCTACGTCGCCTCCACGCCCGCGGCCATCGACTGCGGCGGCACCTGCGCAGCCCAGGTCCCGTACGGCACCGTCCTCACCCTCACCGCCGCCGCCGCCACCGGCTCCACCTTCGCCGGCTGGTCCGGCGCCGGCTGCTCTGGCACCGGCTCCTGCACCTTCACCGTCACCGCGGACACCGACCTCGGCGCCAGCTTCACCCGCAACGACTATCTGCTCAGCGTCGCCAAGGCCGGCGCCGGCGGCGGCACCGTCACCTCCTCACCAGCGGGCATCAGCTGCGGCGCCGCCTGCACCGCGCTCTATCCCTTCAACACCACCGTCACCCTCACCGCCGCCCCGGCTGCCGGCTCCACCTTCGTCGGCTGGGCCGGCGCAGGCTGCTCCGGCACGGGGCCCTGCACCGTCACCATGACCGCCGCCGCCTCGGTCACCGCCACCTTCGCGCTCAATGCGTACACGCTGAGCGTCATCAAGACCGGCAGCGGCGCTGGCGGCGTCAACTCCTCGCCAGCAGGCATCGTCTGCGGCGGCGATTGCAGCGAGGTCTATCCGCACGGCACCACCGTCACCCTCACCGCCGCCGCCGCCACCGGCTCCACCTTCGCCGGCTGGTCCGGCGCAGGCTGCTCCGGCACAGGGCCCCCGCACCACCATGACCGCCGCCACCGACGTCG
>JADJJK010000040.1 GCA_016706545.1 Myxococcales bacterium | reverse complement strand
CATCACCACCGCGCGACCGCCAGCGCGCGCGGGCAACCACGCCACCACCGGGTGCTCCCCGGCTGGCACCTCGGTGAACACCGCCAGGCCATCGCCGTCGGTGACCGCGGCGTACGGGTGCGGCGACAGGACCACGTGGGCGGCGTCCTCGGCCGCGTGCCGCCCTCCGAGGTCCAGCTCCCAGCTCTCCGGCGCCGGCGCGGTCAGCGCCACCGCGTGTCCCTGCCAGGGCAGCGCCAGCACCCGGGTCGGCAGGGCCGCGCCAGGCCGCGCCAGCTCGCGCCAGGCGTGCCGGCGCAGCCGCACGGAGCGCGGGCTGGAGTCGTCGCTGCCAAGCAGCACCACCTGGCGCGGCGCCGCCACCAGGAGTCGCGGCGTGAGCGCGCAGTCCCTGGCCACGAGCTGCTGGGCAGGCAGCGCGGGCCAGGCCTTGCCGCGCGTCAGCTCCAGCGCGACCGCCACGTCCGCCACGCCCCACAGCTCGTCCACCACCACCGCTGGCGCCCGCGGGCGATCGCAGGCGCTGGGGCCCGGCGACAGGGTGAACGCCTCGGGCGGCGCTGGCCAGCGCACCACCACCCGCGCGGCGCCGCCGGCCCGCGCCGCCGCGGTGTCGACGCGATAGCCAAAGGCCTCCGTGCCCTCCGCCGCGGTCAGCCCGGCCGCGCCGTCGCGCGGGACCTCGAGCCCGGCGTCGGATGGAGCCTCGGATGTCGCGTCGGTGGTCGCGTCGGCTGCCGCGTCGGCTGCCGCGCCCGTCGTCGCGCCCGGCGTCGCCTCGCTCGTCGCGCCGCGCGCGGACATCGCCTCGGATGTCGCCTCGCTCGTCGCGTCGGAGGGCGCCTGGCGCACGGGCGCCGCGCCGTCGTCACCGCGCGCGGGCTGGCTGGTCGGCGGAGCGCACGCCGTCAGCGTGGCCAGCATCGCCAGCCCGCGCGGCGCGAGCGCGGCGCGCCAAGGCCGCCTCACCAGCTCATCGCCTCGGCCACCACCGCGGGTGTGTCCAAGCACAGGCCGTTGAGCCCGAAGCCGCGGAAGTCCGCGCCGGCCAGCGCGATGCGGTGGCTGCGCAGCGCGGTCTCGGCCTCCACCACGCGCTTTTTGTGCCCCACCCGAAATGCGGCGATGCCCTGCGGCCATCGGGTGACCATGCGATGCACCGGCGCCGCGGTGACGCCGAGCGTGGCGGCGATATCCGCCGTCGCGGTGGCCACCAGCGCCGCGTCATCGAACTCGGCCGCCGATGGATCTCGGGACCCGGCGAAGATGCAGCGCAGCATCACCCGGTCGTCGGGCGCCCGCCCCGGCCACAGAACCGACTCGAACACCACGCCCAGGACGCGAGGCTTCTCGCCGGAGGCCACCAGCATGCCAAAGCCGTCGAGCGGCGCGGTGAACTCGCTCTTTTTGTACCCCAGCGACACCACCACCGCTGGCGCGCGCACGACCTCGGTCAACCGCCGGCCCGCCTCTGCCACCGAGGGCACGAGCGCGGCGAGCTGCGCCGACGGCAGCGCGGCCACCACGCCGTCGAATGACTCGCGGCCAAGCGGGGTCACCACCTCGACCCCGCCGGGGCGCGGCGCCAGCTCGAGCACCCTGCAGCTCAGGCGCACCTGGCCCTTGAGGCTGCGCGCCAGCGCCTCCACCACCTCGCTCATGCCGCCCATCGGGGCCCACAGGCCGCGGTCGCCGCGCGCCAGCTTGGCGGCCTTGCCCGCGCCGGCGGTGTCGCGCCGCCACAGCTTGCTCAGCGCGCCGCGTACCAGCCCGCGCACCAGGCCGCCGTTGGCGTCCAGCTCCGCGAGCGCGGGGAAGCCCGCCTCCAGGCTGACGTCGTGCGCATCCGCCGCGAAGATGCCGGTGATCATCGGCGCCACCAGCGCCCGCGCCATCTGCGGCCCCAGGCGCCGCGCGGCGAAGTCGTACACCGACTCGTCGCCGGCCTTGTCCACGTCGCGGCCGGCGCGCAGCGGCTCGGCGAACAGGTCCAGCTTGCCGCGCAGGGTCAGCAGATCCGTGCGCAAGAGCGACCACGGCCCGCTCGGCGCCTCGCGCAGCTTGCCGTCGATGAACACCCAGCGCCGCCGCGCGTTCGACGACGCCTTGACGACCGGCACGCCGAGCTCGCGGCAAAGGTCCAGCATGCCGCCTGCCTTGGCCAGAAACGAGCTCGCCGCCTGCTCATGCAGGTAGCCGTCGACGCGAGAGGTCGTCACCACGCCGCCGATGCGCGCCCCCGCCTCGAACAGGCACACCTGCGCGCCGGCCTGCTCCAGCGCGCGCGCCGCCAGCAGGCCGCCGAGCCCGCCGCCGACCACCGCGATCCGGCGCGGCGGCGCGCCGCTCGCTGACGCCGCCGTCTTCGCGCCCGTCTTCGTATCCGAGTTCGTGCTCATGACCGTCACTTCCCGTCGTGGCGATACTCATGCACCGCCGCCACCATCGCCCGCACGTGCTCCGGATTGGTGGCTGGCGTCACGCCGTGCCCCAGGTTGAAGATGTGCCCGACCGGCCCGGCCTGGCGCAGCACCTCGAAGACGCGCGCGCGGATCTCCTCCGGCGAGGCGTAGAGCACGCCGGGATCGAGGTTGCCCTGCAAGGCGACCTTGTCCCCCACCCCGCGTCGCACCGTGCCGATGTCGATGCGCCAGTCCACGCCGAGCACGTCGGCGCCGCTGTCCGCGTAGTCCGCGAGGTACGGGGCGCACCCGTTGACGAAGTAGATGATCGGCACGCCGCCGTCGCGAAACGTGGGCGAGGCGCGCAACATCGAGATCACCGTCTTGGTGTGGCGCAGCGCGTACTCGCGAAAGTCCCGCGGCGACAGGATGCCGGCCCAGCTATCGAAGATCTGCACCGCCTGCGCGCCGGCGGCGACCTGCGCCTCCAGGTACACCGCGCAGGTGCGCGCCAGCTTGTCCAGCAGCCGGTGCGCGCTGGCCGGATCGCCGAACAACAGCGCCTTGGTGTGGGGGTAGTCCTTGGAGCCACCGCCCTCCACCGCGTAGGTGGCCATGGTGAAGGGCGCGCCAGCGAAGCCGATGAGCGGGACCCGGTTTTGCAACGCGCGGCGGATCTGCCGGACCGCCTCCATCACATAGCCGACCTCTTGTTCGGGATCCGGCACCACCAGCGCGTCGATGCCGGCGGCGGTGCGCACCGGCGCCTGGATCTTGGGGCCCGCTTCGGGAAACGCCACCTCGAGGCCCATGGCCGGCAGCGTGATGAGGATGTCCGAGAACAAGATGGCCGCGTCGAAGCCGAGCTGATCGATCGGCTGCAACGTCACCTCACACGCGAGCGCTGGTGTACGACACATCTCAAGAAAAGACGAACGAGATCGCACCTCACGGTACGAGGGCAAGTAGCGACCAGCCTGCCGCATCATCCAGACCGGAGTGCGCTCGACGGGTTGGCGCCGACAGGCGCGCAAGAACAGGTGGTCGGTCGTGGCCGTCATCGTGTCGCACTCTACACGAAAGCCCCCGGGAAGGGCCTCTGGGGCAGCCCTCGGATGTGCCATGCCATGGTATGAATGCAGCCCTATGCGATCATTGTTGTTGGTGTTGCTTCCCTGGTGGTTGGCTTGTGGCGATGACGGTCAACTGGCGATCAAGCCGGGCACTGGTCCCTTCGATGCTCTCCCGACCGAAGAGCTGGAGGGCAATGGGCTGCGAAGCAAGGTGGAGATCGTTCGTGACAAGCACGGCGTCCCGCATATCTACGCCAAGACCTCAGAAGACGCGGCCTATGCCCAGGGCTTTGTAACCGCGCACGACCGCCTGACCCAGATGGACACCTTGCGCCGGTTCGGCGCCGGCACGCTGGCGGAGATGTTCGGCTCGCTCGATCCATCCACCATCGACACCGATATCCGGATGCGCGTCCAGCGCATCGTGCCGCTGGCGACCGAGTCGTTCGCGCTGATGAAGGCCTCTAGCGACCCCACCGACCAAGCCGTCGTGCGCAGCCTCGAGCGCTACGCCGACGGCGTGAACGAGTACGTGCGGCAACTGCGCACGACCGACCGCTGGAGCATGGACCCCGCGGTGAGCGCGACCTTCAGCGTGCAGACCTTCCCGGCGTGGACCGCGGTGGACTCCCTGGTGCTGGCGCGCTTTCAGTCTCTGAGCCTGTCGTTCTCTGCGGACGTCGAGCTCATGCTCTCCGAGCTGGCGCAGAAGATGTCGGGGGTCTTCGACGGCACCGGCGCTCCGGAAATGGCGGCGCGCGGCGGCATCATCGCCGACCTGCTGCGCTTCAAGCCGCTGGGGCAAGTGGCCCCGATCTCCGAGTTCCCCAACGTCGTCACCGACACCGGGACGCGCTCGGACCTCGGCCGTTCGCCTCGCAGCCGCCGCAACCAGCCCAGCGCAACCGTGGCCGCCGCCACCGCCGCCGCGACCAGCGTCGGAGTCCCTGCCAAGGTCCCGCTGGAGCTGTACGAGCAGGCGCGCACGATGTTCCCCAAGTCGTTTCGCACCGGTCCGCTTGGCGCCCTGGGCCCCGACGCCTTCATGGGCCCGCGCGCAGGCTCCAATAGCTGGGCGGTGGCCCCGTCCAAGGCTGGCGGCAAGGTGCTCCTGGCCACCGACCAGCACCTGGAGCTCCCCAACCCGTCGATCTTCTACCCGTCGCACCTGGTCGTCGAGGGCGAGCTCGACGCCTTCGGGGTCACCTTCCCCGGCATCCCAGGCCTCCTCCTGGGCAGCAACGGCAACGTCGCCTGGTCGGCCACCGTGGCGTATCACGACGTCAATGACGTCTACGCCGAGACCGTGGCGCCGTGCGGCAGCGCGGACTGCGTGTCCTTCCGCGGCGCGCAGGTGCCCATCCAGAAGCGCACCGAGATCATCAAGGTCGGCCTGCTGGGCAACATCACCTCACAGCGCGAGGTCACGCTCGAGGTCGTCCCGCACCACGGGCCGATCTTGCCCTTGGTCCGCGATGGCGCGGTGGTGCCGCGCAGTGGCTCGTCGGCGTTCTCGGTGCGCTACACCGGGTACTCGCCGAGCTTCGAGATCCGCACCATCTGGGAGCTCAACCGCGCCAAGAACATCGATCAGGGGTTCGCCGCGCTCCGGCACTTCAGCTTTGGCGGTCAGAACTGGACCATGATCGACAACAGCGGAAACATCGGCTGGACCTCGCACGTCAAGATCCCGGTGCGCTCGCCCGGCGCGGTGACCAACGGCAATGTCCCCTGGCTCGTGCTGCCCGGCAACGGCTCGGCGGAGTGGGAGGACATGATGTTCTCGCGCTACGTGCCGCACAGCATCAACCCCTCCAGAGGCTACCTGGCGACCGCCAACTCCGACCCGACCGGGCAGACCTTCGATGGCAACCCGCTGAACCAGCCGCTGGTCAATGGACGTCCGCTGTACGTCGGCGCGATCTACAACGTCGGCGTGCGCATGGAGCGCATCTCCAACCTGCTCGACGCAGCGCTCGCGAAGGGCCCTCTGACCTTGTCGGATCTCTCCAAGATCCAGCACGACTCCAGCTCCACCATCGGCGCCAAGCTCACGCCCAAGCTCCTCGAGGCCCTGGCCTACGTCGACAACACCGCCGGAGCCCCTGCGGACGTCGTGACCTATCTAGGCACGCTCACCCAGGCACAGCGCGACCGCTTGATCGAGGCGCGCACGTTGCTCGCCGCCTGGAGCTTCGGCACCCCGGCGGCGACCTCCGCCAACGCGACCACCACCGAGATCCGCGACTCCGGGGCCACGTCGCTCTTCAACATGTGGATGCACTTCTTCATGGCCTCCACCGTCGATGACGAGCTCACGCGCGCCACCTTCGATCGCAGCCGGCTCCGCGACAACCACGTGGCGCGCATCGTGTACACCTTGCTCGCGGAGCCCGCCACCACCGTGCGCAGCGCCACCACGCAGCAGCCGATCTTGTGCGATCGCCTGGACGTGGCGGGGCCTGACGACTCGTGTACCCGGATGGCGATCTCCTCGACGTTGGCGGCGCTGGATCACCTGGCCTCGAGCGCCGGCTTCGGCTCGGCCGCCCCCACCGCCTGGCGCTGGGGCGCCAAGCACCGGCTGACCATCACCCCGCTGTTTCCCAACGCGGCGCTGAACCTGCCGACCGCCGCCGAGAGCCCCGGCGGCGGCTTCTCTCGCGCCGGTGACACCTTCGTCATCAACCGCTCCGACGCCGGCTGGCACGACACCGACTTTGCCCAGTTCGCTGATGGCGCGGCCCAGCGTTTTCTGGCCGAGGCCGAGAACGGCAAGAAGATTCGCGTCAAGTGGCAGCTCCCTGGCGGCGCGATCTTCGACTCTCGCAGCCCGCACTACCGCGACATGCTGGACAACTACTACCTCAAGGAGACGCATCTCGATGTTCCGCTCGAGGTGTCCGAGGTCGCGGCCAGCGGCGAGCAACGCTGGACGATGCACTGACGATGCACTGACGAAGCGGCGACGACGCGCTGACGACGCGCTGCATGGAAGATGCGCTGACGACCGCTGACGACGCGCTGCCTGGAAGATGCGCCAGGGCAAGGAGACGTAGGCCTTGCGCGTCGCGGTCGAGCAACTCGCACCTCACAGCACATTCGCCCACGGCTCAGGTCCTCGCGATCTCTAGATTTCCCTACGATATCCTTGCAGTCAGCATGCGCGAGGGCGTTGAGACCTCTGCCGCTACCCCATTACTGAATATGAAATAACAGGAATGGGAAATACATTTGCAGCGTGCCGTCTCGGTTGCTCTCCCGCTCGCCCAGCGCGCTGCCCCGGACGCTGTCAGCGCCGACGCGCCGCGGCGCGGCCGATCGCTTCGAGCTCCATGAGAAGCTCGGGTCAGGATCCACCGGCACCGTGTGGCGAGCCTGGGATCGCCAGCGCAGCGCCGAGGTGGCGCTCAAGATCCTGCACCAGCTCGACACCTCGGTGGTTCGTCGCTTCAAGCATGAGTTCCGGACGCTGGCCAACCTGCGCCACCGCCACGTGGTCCGCTTCCACGAGCTGTTCGAGGTCGACGACCAGCTCTTCTTCTCGATGGAGTTCATCGATGGCGTCGAGTTTCTGTCCTGGGTCTGGGGCTTCGATGAGGCCCCGACCATGGTCGATGGTGGCGAGTTCGCGTTCGACGCGGACACCAAGCCCAACGCGCTGCAGGTGGCCGGCCCCCAGGTGGACTACCAGCGGCTGCGCGCGGTGTTCGCGCAGCTCACCGAGGGCCTGACCCACGTCCACAGCGCCGGCTACCTGCACCGAGATCTCAAGCCGTCGAACCTCATCGTCGATCGCGACGGTCACCTGCGGATCCTCGACTTCGGGCTGTCCGCGTCGCTGCTGGCGCCGCACGTCCACGAGCTGGCCACCGCGGTCGGCACCATCGCATACATGGCCCCCGAGGTCGCCGAGCTGCGCCCGGCGGACGAGCGCGCTGACTACTACGGGGTCGGCGTGTTGCTGTTCGAGGCGCTGACCGGGCGCACGCCCTTCCCCGGCGACCGGATCGCCCAGGTGCTGGCGGCCAAGGCCACCGAGGATGCGCCAGCGCCCTCGACGCTGGTGCCGGGCGTCCCCACAGATCTCGATCGGCTCTGCCAGCAGCTCCTGGCCCGCGATCCAGCCAGGCGCGCAGGCGCCGATGAGCTGCGGCGCGTGTTCCAGGTGGCCCGGCGCCCGAGCTTGCGCGCCACCGAGCCGCCAGACCACCTGGCGCGCGGCAGCGGCTCCATCGCGCCGCCGCCGGTGGTCGGCCGCAACCGCGAGATGGACCAGCTCACCTCCGACCTTGGCCGAGCCTGCACCGCGGGCTTTCAGTGCCGCCTGGTGGTGGGCTCCTCTGGGGTCGGCAAGTCCGCGCTGGCGGACGCCTTCGCCCGCCGAACCTCGCAGAACGCGGTGGTGTTGATGGGGCGGTGCCACGACCGCGAGACCATCCCGTTTCGCGCCGTCGACGAGCTGATCGACTCGCTCTCGCACCACATCTCCACGCTCACCCCCGCCGACCGACGGGCGCTGGCGGCCAGCGTCGCGACCCCGCTGGGCTCGCTCCTGGAGCTGTTCCCGGTGCTGCGCTGTCTGGCCAACGATGAACCGCCGGTGCGCGGCCTCCTCGATCCCGGGACCATGCGCCGCCAGGCCTTCGCGGCGCTGCGCGAGCTCCTGACGGTGATGGCGCGCACCGCGCCGCTGGCGTTGGTGATCGATGACCTGCACCTGGCGGACCCCGACAGCCTGGATCTGCTGGGCCAGGTCTTCCGCGGACAGGCCGCGCCGCCGGTGCTGGTGGTGGGGCTGGGCCGCCCCGGCTCCGTCATGGACCAGCTCTGCGCGCAGTCCGCCAAGGACGGCGGCCCCTCGCACAAGGTGGAGCTGGCGCCGCTGCAAGGCGACGAAGCAGAGCTGGCGGCGCGCGCGCTGGCCTCGTACATGGACGTCACGCTCACCGACGCGCGCTCGATCGCGATCGACACCGGAGGCCACCCCGGCTTCATGTTCGAGATCTTGCGTCGCGCCCCGACCGCCGAGCCGCAAGGGGCCGGCTACGCGAACGGCTCCGCGGACGACCGCGGAGCCACGACGCCTGGGCTGGGCCTGCCGACCCTCGCTTCGGCGTTGACCAGCAACATCCTGGAGCTCACGGCGGTCGCGCAGCGCGTGCTGGAGTTGCTCGCGGTGAGCGACAGCGTGTGTACCGTGGACCTGGCGGCTGAGGTGATCGGCACCTCGCTGGGAGAGATCGCCGCGGCGATCGATCTGCTGGTGGACGGCAACCTGGTCGTGGCCACCGGCCGCAGCCACGACGACGTCTTCGAGTTCTACCACGAGCGCATCCGCGACCTGGCGGACGCCGCGCTCAGCAACGAGGCGGTGGCCGCGATCCACTACGAGCTCGCGGTCGCGCTCGATCGCCGCGGCGATCCGGACCGCGCGCGCGTGATGCGGCACTGGCAGCTCGGCGGCGACGTGGTGCAAGCGGCGAAGTGCCGCACCCAGCTCGCGGCCAGCGCGGCCGCGGGGTACGAGCTACAGCGCGCGGCCCAGCTCCACGAGGAGTCGCTGCGCGCGCACCTCCCGCTCGACCTCGAGCGCCACATCCGCGCCGAGCTCGCCAAGCTCTACGGGTTCCTGGGCCGGCAAGCCGACAGCGCCGCGCAGTACCTCGCCGCGGCGCGGCTGTCCTCCGGAGAACGAGCGCTGGAGCTGTCACACGCCGCCGCCGACGCCTTGCTGTGCGCCGCCAACGTCGACGCCGGCGGCCAGCTCATCGAGGAGGTGGTGACGGCCCTGGGCCAGGCTGCCCCCAAGAGCCTGCTCGGGCAGGTGGCCACCGTCGTCGGCGGCGCGCTGGCCAGCGGGCTACGGCGCAAGCGCTTCGCGCCGCGCGCCGAGGACTCCACCGAGCCGCGCGCGCGCCTCGTCGTCGAGGCGCTGGCCACCGCCTCGACCCGGGTCGGGGTGCTCGAGCCGCTGCGCGGGCGGGTCTACCAGCAACGCCACCTGGAGGCCGCGCGCCAGCTTGGCGACGGGGCCCTGTATGCGCGCGCGCTGTGCGCAGAGGCGGTGTGGCGCTCGGCGCGTGGACCGCGCCGGCGCCAGCAGGTGGACCTGCTGCTGCGCGAGGCCGCCGAGGTGTCGGCGTACGACCGCACGCCCCGCAACGCGGCCAGGCTGACGCTGGCCCGCGCCATGACCTGCTTCATGCTCGGAGACCTCTCGTCGGCGCGCCCCGCGATCGACGAGGCGCTCGACGCGCTCGATCGGTGTGGCGACGGGCGATGGTGGGAGCTGCGGCAGGCCAAGACCTACGCCTCGTGGATCTACTGGATGACGGGGGACTACGCGGAGTTCATCCGCACGGTGCCGCGCTGGGCGCAGGAGGCCCGCGAGCGAGACGACGCCTTCACCTACTCCATGATGACCGCGGCCACCAGCAACGAGGCCTGGCTGCTCGCCGATGACGTCGCCCGCGCCGAGTCCCAGATCGAGGAGGCCGAGCGTACATGGACCCTGCATCGCATCGCGCCGATGCGGTGGTACCTGGCCAGCGCTCGCGCGAACCTCGAGCTGTACCGCCAGAGCCCAGCCAAGGCGCTGGCCACGCTCGACGCGGCCGAGCCAGCCGCGCGCAAGGCCGGGCTTGCCCACGTGCATGCCCTGCACGCCTCGATGACCCACCTCCGCCTGCGCGCGACGCTGGCCAGCGCCGCGCAAGCGACCTCGCCCGCCCAGCGCAAGGCGCAGCTCGCCAGCGTCGCGGTGCTGGGGCGAACGCTGGCGCGCTTGGGCACGCCATGCACGCAGGCGCTGGCCGGCCTGACCTTCGCCACCCACCTCGAGTTGCTGGGCCGCCGCGACGAGGCGATCGTGGCATACCGACGAAGCCACCTCGAGCTGTGCGAAGCCCACCTGGGCGGCTACGCGCTCGCGGCGCGCTGGCGCGCCGCCTCGCTGCAAGGCGGGCTCGAAGGCGAGACGGAGCGGGTCGACGTGGAGCAGCGGCACGCTGCCACGATCGTCGCGCCGAGCCGGTTCTTCCGGCACCTGCTCGGCGGCTGAGCGGTCGGCGCATGTGGGCGGCCGCCCCGGCCCCGCGACGAGATCGCCGAGCTGGGCGCAGCGAGGCTCCTTCTGGAGACGCCTGGGTTATACTGCGGCCATCAAGGCGATGGGGTCTCCCGCTCTCAGCATCAAGCTCCGCTGCGCAAGTTGGCAGCAGCTATCCATCATTTACAAACGAGATCTGTCTCGAAACACCATCTTCCTCAAGACCCAGACCCCGCCCGCCGTGGGCACGCCGGTCCGCATCGATCTGACCTTGCCCAGCGAGTCCACCGTCTCGATGACCGGCGAGATCAGCGCGCACGTCGCGGCCAGCGACAGCCGCGGCGCCGGCATCGACGTCCGCATCGAGCCGATATCCCCCAACTCGCTGTGGCTCATCGAGTCCGCGCTGGCCGCCGAGTCCAAGCAGCGCCCGGGCAGCCGGGCCGAGAGCAGCGTGGCCCCGCTGGCGGACCGCCCAGACGTCGGCCACGCCGAGGGTGAGCTGGTGAGCGCGCTGACCGCCGAGATCGACTCGTTGCGCCGCCTCAACCCGTTCCAGATCCTGGGGCTGGGATACGAGGCGAGCGACGCCGAGGTGCGCCTGGCCTTCGCCGAGCTCACCAAGCGCTACCATCCGGACCGGTTCGCCCGCTATCAATCCAGCGAGCCCCGCCGGCTGGCCGCGGAGATCTTCATCCTCATCCGCGATGCCTACCGCAAGCTCGGCGACGCGCAGACCCGCGCCGCCACCGTGGTCGCCATCGGCCGCACCGGCGAGCCGCGCGTGATCCCCGTCTTGCGCCCAGGGCCGCAGCCCGGCGGCTCGCGCGCCGAGGGCCCGGCGCCGACGCGCGCCGAGGGCCCGGCGCCAGCGCGCGCCGGCACCCAGGGAGAGCCAGCCCTCTCGGGTGGCCCGGCCGGGAGAGCAGGTGGCTCTGGCGCCTTCGACGGCGGCGGGGCGTCGTCGATGTCATCTGGCGTCGCCGCGCTGCCGGGCAGCCGCATCATCAGCGACGTCGAGCTCGCCACCATCGAGCAGCTCCTCGACGCTGGCGCCTATGACGAAGCCATGGCCGCCTTCAAGGGGCTAAAGAAGAAGGCGCCGACCGACCGCCATGTCCGCGCCGGCATGGAGCTCTGCGAGGGCTTCATGGCGCTGATGGCCAGGGACCGCCTGGAGGCGGCACAACGATTCGAGGCGGTGCTGGCGATCGATCCATCCAACGAGCGCGCCGCCCGGCAGCTCGCCGAGATGCGACGCCAGGCCACCAATGAGCGCAAGGGGCTGCTGTCTCGTCTGATGGGAAAAAAGGAGTAGCCGCGTGTCGCGCACTATCGGCATTGACCTGGGCACCACCAACTCCTGTGTAGCCGTGCTCGACGACAAGGGCACGCCGCGCGTGCTGACCGTGGATGGGGAGCGCACGCTTCCGTCCGTGGTGAGCTTCGCGCCGGGCGGCGCCGTGGAGGTCGGGGTCGCCGCGCGCCGGCAGGCCGTGACCAACGCCGAGTCCACGATCTTTGGCGCCAAGCGGCTGATCGGCCGCAAGGTCAACACCGAGGACGTCACCTGGTTCGCTGGCCTGGCGCCGTTTCGCATCGTCGCGGCGCCCAACGGCGATGCCTGGCTGCGCATCCACGGCGAGCCGGTGAGCCCGCAGGAGGTGTCCGCGCAGATCTTGCGGCGGCTGCGCAGCATCGCCGAGGCGAGCCTCGGCGAGACCGTGACCCGCGCGGTCATCACCGTCCCGGCGTACTTCGACGACGCGCAGCGCCAGGCCACGCGCGATGCCGGCGCCATCGCCGGCCTCGATGTCCTGCGCATCCTCAACGAGCCCACCGCCGCCGCCCTGGCCTACGGGGCGCACCGCGGCGGCGGGGCCCAGCGCGTGATCGCCGTGTTCGACCTGGGCGGCGGCACCTTCGATGTCTCCATCATGGTCGTCGAGAACAACCTGTTCGAGGTGGTCGCCACCGACGGCGACAACGCGCTGGGCGGAGACGACTGGGATCGCTGCGTGCTGGAGCACCTGGTGGCCGAGTTCCAGCGCCAGCACCGCGTCGACCTGCGCGCGAACGCCACCGCCATGGCCCGGCTGCGCGAGGCTTGCGAGGAGGCCAAGAAGGCGCTCTCCACCGAGAAGCAGACGCAGCTCCGGCTGCCCTTCCTGGGGGCCGACGACCGAGGCGGACCGATCAACCTCGACCGGACGATCAGCCGCGCCGAGGTCGAGCAGCTCACCTCCGCGCTGGTCGCGCGGCTGGAGGCGCCGTGTCAGCGCGCGCTGCAGGCGGCCGGGCTGTCGGCGGCGCAGATCCACGACGTCCTGCTGGTGGGCGGCATGACCCGCTGGCCCGCCGTGGAGGCCGTGGTCGAGCGCTTCTTTGGCAGGCGGCCATCCAAAGGCGCCAACCCCGACGAGGTCGTCGCGATGGGCGCCGCCCAGTATGCCGGCATCCTGGCCGGCGACAGCGACGAGGCTGCCTTGCTCGATGTCACGCCGCGCGACATCGGCATCAAGGTTGGCGACGGACGATTCTCCGTGCTCATCCCCCGCAACTCCATGCTGCCGGTGCGCACGCGCAAGCAGTTTGCCACCAGCTCCCCGGATCAGAAGTTCGTCGCCATCGAGCTGTACCAGGGCGAGTCCAACGACGTCGCCAAGAACCGCAAGCTCGGACAGGTGGTGCTGGGTGACCTGCCGCCTGGCCCGGCGGGCTCCGTGCGCGTCGATCTGGTCCTCACGATCGACGTCGAGTCCATCCTCAGCGTGACCGCGCGCGAGCTGCGCACGGGCAAGGAGGCCTCGGTCACGATCCGCCCCTCCGGCGGCCTGTCGCAGCGCGAGATCACCGAGATCATCGCGCGGCGGCGACAGGCCTCTGCCCAGGCCACAGGCTTCGAGCTGAACCTTCCCGCCGGCGCGGTGACGCGCGTCCCCACCACTGAGCTGACTGCTGACCTGAGCGGCGACGCCAGCAGCCGTGGCCCGTTCGAGGGCCCCGAGGGCCCCGGGCGCGGCGGCGGCGCCCCGCGGTGAAGACCGCGAGCGCCACGGAGGAGGCGGTCCTGCAGATCGCAGACGCGGTTGGCGGGCTGATGGAGGCCTGGGGCTTCAAGCGCAACCTCGGGCGCCTGTGGACCGTGCTGTACCTGGAGGATCGTCCGCTGTCCGCGCCGGAGCTGTGCGAGCGGCTCGCGCTCTCGAGCGGCGCGGTGTCCATGCTGCTCACCGAGCTGGGCCAGTGGGGCGCCACCCGCAAGACCTGGGTGGTGGGCGAGCGCCGGGAGCACTACGAGGCGGAGACGAGCATCTGGAAGATGGTGTCGCGAGTCCTGCGCGAGCGCGAGCTGCGCTGGATCCAGAACGCGCTGGAGCAATTCGAGGCGGCGCAGGCCCTGCTCGCCCCGGGACCTGGAGGACCGGCCGCGCCCGGGAGCCGCAGGTCCTCGCGCGGCGCAGACCGGGCCGAGAGCTCCGGTGAAGACGAGCGCACCCGCGCGCGCACCCGCCTCATCGCCGAGCGGGTCGCTGGCCTCACGGAGCTAGCCCGCGTCGGCGCGCACTTGCTGGAGTCGATGCTGCAAGGCGAGGCCATCGACCACATGCCGATCAAGAAGCTCAGCGAGCTGACCAAGCTCGGCAAGCCGTAGCGCAGTCGCGCGACAACCTGCCGCAACCTCGTCCGTCGATGTACGAGCGCTGCACAGGCGCCACCAGGGTCAGACGACACCCCTGGAGAATCCCCGCCGCGGCAAGACAGCTGTGTAGGAGTCTCCCTTCAACCCGGCCGTGAGCCGTCGGCGACCGCCGGGTGCACGGCTCCTGGGACCTCGCGGCCTCCGGGGTTTCCCGGGCGCCTCGGTGGGAGCTGCGCCGGTCCGGGGCGGAGGGCCCGGGCCGCGGTGCGTCGCCGCGGCGCGTGCGGCCCGGGCAACCTCGGGCGGTGGGCGCGCGCGCACGGGTGCGGCGGGCGCTCGCTGCACGCCTGGGCGTGAACCGCGGGCGGGGGCCGGCGGCAGGGGCGTCGCCGCGGCGCGCCCGCGCCCCCCGCGCACCAACGCCCGCGGGGCGCTCTGGCGCTGGTCGGTGATCCCCACGCCCGGCCGCGGCCCCCGGGTCGGCGCGTCGTGGTGCGCTCGGGCGTCGCCGGGGTGGAGCCAGACTTCGACCCGCCACGCCGCGGCGGCTGCTCGCGGTGCTGCGCGCGCGCTGGCCCGCCGCCGCCGCGTGCGGGTGTCGTCGCCCGGCCGGCCCCCGACATGCGGGGCTCGTTTGATGCGCTCCCGCGGGCGCGGTGCGCGCCCCCGGGCTCGGCCCGGGCACGGCCGCCTCTGCCTGTTCCTCCACCGGCGGCGCCGGGGCGCCGGGCGTTGGTTCGCGGCTCGGGGGCGTGCTGGCCCCGCGGCCGGGGCGGGGGGGTTCCAGCCCGCCTTTCCCGCCGAACGCGACAGGCCCCCGTGGCACGACCTTCGCTGCGCTGCTCGCGGGCTCGACTCACGGCGGCGGCGGCGACGCGGCTGATCGCGGCGCGCGGGCCCGCCTGCGGGGTCGCGGACCCGCGCGGTCTGTGCCGTGGCGCCGCCCGCCGCGCGCGCGCCGGAACGCCGCCCGGCGTGCGCTGACCCCCCGCCCCCCCGCGCGCGGGCCGGCGCGGTGGCTGCGGGGCGGGAGCTCGCGCCCCAACGCCGGGACCCAGCGGATCGCCCAGCTCAGCGGCGCCCCGCGCGCGGCCCGCCGGCCGCGGCGCGCGCCCCCGGCCGCGCCGCCCCGCCCCCGGCCCGCCGCCGGCGGTGCGCGCCGCGCGCGCGCCGCCTCCGCCGGGCGGCCCCGCCGCCCGCCCGCGCCGCCGCCGCCGCGGAGCCGCGCGGCCGCGCCGCCCGCGCCGGCGCCGCCGCCCGCGCGCCGGGGCGGCCGCGCGGCTGCGCCCCGGCGCCCGCCCGCGCTGCGGCCGCGGCCCCCCGCCGCCGCGCGGCGGCCCGGGCACCGCCCGCGCGCGGGCCGGGCTCCACGCCGCCGCCCGGGCCGCCGCGCCGCGGCCGCTGCCGCCCTGCGGCGGCCGCGCGGCCCGCGCCCGCCGCCGGCGCCGCGCGGGCGCTCGCCCGGTCCCTCGGGGGGGCCGGCTCGCTTCCCGGTCCGTGCACCCCCCCGCCCGGCCGCCCCGGCGTGGCCTCGCCGGGCGCGCGGCGTGCCCCCCGCGGGCGCGCTGGCGTCACGCGCCCGCCCGCGCGGCCGCGCGCTCCCGCCCCCGGGCCCTGCGCTGGCGCCGGCTTCTTGCCGGCCCGTGGGGCCCGCGGCGCGCCCGGCCCCCCGCCCGGGCGCCCCCCCGCGCCCCCGCCGCGGCGCCGCACGGGCTATCGCGGGGCGGCCGCCGCCACCGCGCGGCTCGCGGGTTCCGGGGGGCGGCCGCGGCCGCCGCGGCAGCGTCGGCCCCCGGCGCGGCGCTCCGCGGCCCCTCGCCGCCGCGCCGCGCGCCGTCGCGGCCCACGCCCGGCGCCCCCGCCGGGGGGCCGGGCGCGGCGCGCGCGGCGCGGCCGCCCGCGGGTTCCGCGCGCGGGGCGGCCCGGCCCGCCGCGCGGCGCCCGGGGGCGCCCCCCCCCCCCCCCGGCGCCGCGCGGCCTCGGCGGCGGCGCCCCCCCCCCGCCCCCGCGCTCGCGCCCGCCGCCGCCGCGGCGCCGGCCGCCGCCGGCTCGGGGCCGGCCCCCCCCCCCCCCCCCCCCCCCCCCCCCCCCCCCCCCGGCCCCCCCCCCCCCCCCGCGGCCGCCCCCCCCCCCCCCCCCCCCCCCCCCCCCCCCCCCCCCCCCCCCGCCCCCCCCCCCCCCCCCCCCCCCCCCCCGCGCCCCCCCCCCCGCCCCCCGCCGGGGCGCCCTGCCCGCCCCCCGGGGCCCCGGGGCCGGGCGCCCCCGGCGCGCGCGGCGGCCCCCGCGCGCGGCCGCCCGCCGCGCCCCGCCCCGACGGGCGGGCCCCCCGCCGGCGGCCCCGGCGGCGCCCGCCGCGCCGGCGCCCCGCCCGGCCCGGCTCGTGCCGCCTCGCCGGCGCCTCCGCCCCCGCCGCGCCCGGGGCCTGCCCCGCTGGGCGCTCCACCCCGCCGCCGCCCGCGCCCCCCCGCGCCCCCCCCGCCGCCCCCCGGCCGGCCCCCCCCCCCCCCCCCCCGCCCCCCCCGGGCCCCCCCCCCCCCCCCCCCCCCCCCCCCCCCCCCCCCCCCCCCCCCGGGGCCCCCCCCCCCCCCCCCCGCCCCCCCCCCCCCCCCCCCCCCGCCCCCCCCCGCCCCCCCCCCTCCCGCTGCCCGACATGTAGCCTCGCGGCGTGGGCAGAGATCGTCCGCGAAGATCGTGGGTATGGAGCCGACCGACTGAACAATGCTGCATGTGCAGAGCTTGCACATGCAATTCCTCCGCATCAAAAGACACTGATTCATCGACAATAGATCATCAGTCAGCTATTCCGGATATAGACAGGGCTTCGCGCTGCGCCGCTCCACCAGAACCACGCAATGGCACCGTCTCGATCTCGCTCTGATGCCGTCCCGCTCCTGCTGCTGGCGGTGGTTGTCACGGCCACCGTGGTCGCGCTCGGCTATCGCGGGTGGGGCTTCTACCAGCTCTCGCTGTCTGATCGCGTCGAGCATCCGGATTTCCGCACCTTGCGACCAAGCGGAGTGCTCGGCAATGGCTATGGCTGGGTGGCGGCGCTGCTCATCGTCTTGAACCTGAGCTACTTGATCCGGCGCCGCTTCGGAGGCGCGAGCCTTGGCTCCATGCGAGTCTGGCTCGATCTGCACGTCGGCACGGGCCTGGTCGCCGCCACGCTGGTGTCCTTCCACTCCGCGTTCCAGCTCCGCACCCCCATCGCCACCATCAGCACGGTGAGCCTCGCCCTGGTCGTCCTCACCGGACTGCTCGGTCGCTTCCTCTATGCGCTCGCGCCAGGCGGCGTACACGACGAGCTGCGGGAGGCGCTCGCCGAGGTGGACGCGCTCATCCCGGGCAGCCGCGCAGCCCTCGCCGAAGGCATCGCGCTGCGCCCTGGCCCCAGCGTGCCAGCGAACGCCTCGCTGCTGCGCAGCCTGCTCGAGGTGCGCAGGTGGCGACGCGCCACGCGCGCCCGCGCGGCGTTCATTCACGTGTCGCTGCCGCCGCGCCGGACGGCGGCGGTGGCGGTGCGCCGCGCCGCCGATCGCCTGATCCGAGCGGCAGCGGCGGAGGCGCGCGCCGCCGGGGTCACCGCGCTCCTGCGCTCCTGGCGCGGCCTCCATCGGTTCTTCGCGTTGCTCATGCTCGCCGCGGTGCTGCTGCACGGCGGGGTCGCCTGGTACTACGGCTACCGGTGGATCTTCGAATGACGGCGGCCCACGCACTCCACGCGGCGAAGCGTGCGACGGTGCGAGCCGCGATGCGCGTCGCGATGCTCGCGCTCACGCTCGCGCTCGCGCTGGCGATGCCCCGCCTGGCCGCGGCCCAGCTCCTCTCGCCGGGGCCCTTGATCACCGGCCACGCCAGCATCGACACCGACGACGATTGCGGCAAGTGCCACCAGTCCGGAAAGCAGGTGGTGGCGAGCCTTTGCCTTGCTTGCCACAAGGATCTCGGCGGCGCCATCGCCGCAGGTCGAGGCCTGCACGGCCGCTCGTACAAGGGCAAGCCTTGCGAGGACTGCCACGTCGAACACCTGGGCCGCAAAGGCAAGCTGGTGCGCTGGCCGGGCGGCGCCATGGAGAAGCTCGATCACGCGCTCACCGGATATCCGCTCGAGGCCAAGCACGCGCAGGTCAAGTGCCTCAAGTGTCACACCAGGACCTCCCCGCTCGGCAAGGCGGTGTTCCTCGACACCAAGACCACCTGCGCCGGCTGCCACAAGGACCCTCACGCCGGCCGCTTTGGCACGGGCTGTCAGAGCTGCCACGCGGTGAGCAAGGACTGGCCGGACTTCGACCGCAAGGCGCTGGACCACAAGAACACGCGCTTTGCGCTGACCGGCAAGCACGCCCAGGTCGCCTGCGAGAAGTGCCACACCGGATCGCCGCCCAAGTGGAAGCCGCTGGAGTTTGCGACCTGCGAGTCCTGCCACAAGGACCCGCACGGCGGGCAGTTTCGCCCCAAGGCCTGCACTGCGTGCCACGACACCGGCGGCTGGGAGAGCGGCGCCAGCAAGATGCGGAGTAACCACCCGTGGCTGTCCTTGGCCAACGGCCACGCGCGGGTGGACTGCAAGACGTGTCACGACCGCGGCAACGACCGGGCGCCGTCGCGGGGCAAGACGTGCGTGGCGTGTCACAAGGCCGTGCATCTGGCGGACTTTGGCACCAAGTGCGAGAGCTGCCACGCCTCCATCAAGTGGACCGGCCTGTCCGAACAGGTCGGCCGCGACCATCACCCAAAGACCCGCTACCCGCTGGAGGGCGACCACCGCAAGGTGCCGTGCGCTAGCTGCCACCCCGCCAACAAGCCCGCGCCGCGCCGGTTTCGCGACCTCCAGTTCGCTGCCTGCAACGCCTGTCACGCCGACCGGCACGACGGCGAGTTCGCGGCGCGCAAGCAAGGCGAGTGCGCGCAATGCCACACCGTCGCTGGCTTCGCGCCCACGACGTTTGGCGTGACCGCGCACGCCACCGCCGCGTTTCCGCTGGAGGGACGCCACGTCGCCACGCCGTGCGGCGCCTGCCACCTGGGCAAGCGGCCCCGGCTGGACCTGCGGGTGGCCAAGAAGACCTGCGCGGAGTGCCACGACAACCCGCACGGCGAGCAGTTCGCCGCCGAGATGCAGAAGGGCGGCTGCGCAGTCTGCCACTCGGCGGCCGACTGGAGCCAGTCGCGCATCGACCACACGAGCTGGCCGCTGGCCGGCGCCCACGCCAAGGCCGCGTGCGCGCGCTGCCATGGCGTCAAGGACAAGGGCTCACAGCCGGCGGCGTACCGCGGCATCCCGCGGGACTGTGAAGGCTGCCATGACGACGTCCACGCAGCGCAGTTCACGCAGACCGCCCCGGCCAGAGCATGCAAGGACTGCCACGGCATCGAGACCTTCCGGATCGCGCGCTCCTTCGATCACGGGACCACCCGCTATGCGCTGGCCGGCAAGCACCGCGCGCTGACCTGCGATGCGTGCCACCGCGCCGAGACCTTGCGCAACGGCAGCAGCGCGGTGCGCTGGCGGCTGGGGTACCTGCAGTGCAAGGACTGCCACGCCAACCCGCATCAGGAGGCCCCATGAGGAGCGCTGCGCTCGTCGCGCTCGTCGCGCTCGCGGTCCTCGCGGCGCTGTTCTCCACCGCCACCGGGGAAGACGCCCCGCGCCCGGCACCAGGCGGCAGCGCCGCCGCCGCGCCGCCTCCGAGCGTGGCACCGGCGCCTCCGCCGGCGCGGCTCGCCATGCGCCCGGCGAAGCCCCACGGCGGATTCATCGCAGATCTCGATTGCTCGGCCTGCCACACCGAGGCTGGATGGAGCCTGGCGCAGGCCGCCGGGGCCAGCGGCTTTGACCACGATCGAACCGGCTTCGCGCTGCGGGGCGCGCACGTGCAGACCTCGTGCGGCGGCTGCCACCAGGGCCAGGGACGACCAGCGGCCACCTGCGAGGGCTGTCACCGCGATCCGCACCAGGGCCGGCACGACGGCACCTGCGCCGAGTGCCACACCGCCACCGCGTGGCAGGACACCCGCGCGCTCGATCAGCACCGCCGCACCCGCATGCCCCTGACCGGCCGGCACGCCACGCTCGATTGCGTGGCGTGTCACCGGCGCAGCGACGAGCGCCGCTTCCTGGGCCTGCCCAGCGACTGCTTCTCCTGTCACCGCGACGACTACCGCCGCGCCGCCTCCCCGCACCGGCACGACGGCACCGAGGGCCCCGCGCCCTTCGCCCGCCAGTGCTCCACCTGCCACAGCACCGCGGCGTGGAGCCCGGCCTTCGTCGACCCGACGCTCATCTCTCGCGACCAGGCCAGCACCTCGCATGACGGCGTGTTCGTGCTGTCCACTGGCAGCCACCGCAGCGCGGATTGCGCGTCCTGCCACATCGACCCGCGGCGCACCCAGCGCGTGCGCTGCGACACCTGCCATGAGGCCACGAGGACCCGCGCGCAGCACGCTGGGCCGGTGCCATCTTCGGCGGCGGCGTGCCTGCTCTGTCACCCTCGCGGCAAGCGCGGCGGCGGGCCGACCGCCCGCGGCGTACGCGGGGCAGGAGGTCCGCGATGATCGCGCCGCTGCTGGCCGCGCTGGCACGCCCCCTCGCGGGCGCGCCCCTGCAAGGTGCCCACGCGGCCGGTGCCCACGCGGCCAAAGACGCGCAGGCGTCGCCGCGGCGCGCCGCCTGCCCACCACGCTCGCCCGGCGGCCGGAGCCTCCTCTTGGTGCCGCCGCTGCTGGCGGCCCTCGCGCTCTCCAGCACGCCTGCGATCGCGGAGCCGGTGGCGGTCACCGTGGTCGAGGTCGCTGGCGATCAAGCATACGTGACCCCGGGGCGCGCCGCCGGCCTCGTCCCGGGCACCCAGATCACGTTCCGCGGGCACACCGCGATCGTGCTCGAGGCCACCGACAAGACCGCCAGCGTGCGCCTGGGTCCGCAGGCGCTGCGCGCCGGGGACACCGGCGCCGCGGACGTCACCGCCGCGGCCACGCAGGTCGTCGACAAGCTGCCACCCCCGCGGCCCGCGCGCGACTTCGCCGAGCAATGGCGGCAGGCCGCGCCGCCCGCCGCCAGCCAGCGCCCGAACGCGGTCCCGCTGGGCAAGGGCCGGGCGCCGGGGCGGCTCCACGTCGCGGTGATAGGCCAGGCCTACTCGGTCGCCAGCCGCGACCAGATCGCGGCGCAGGTCGAAGGGCGGCTCCTGACCTCCGTCGAGCTGGCGGACCAGCTCTGGGATGGCCGCCCGCTCGCGCTCGACCTGGACCTGGCCGCGCGCGCCTTCGCCGACGGCGCCAACGCCGGCGCCCGCACGCCCCTGCTGGTGCGCGCCGCGCAGCTCCGGCTAGGCGGCGCCCGCGCGCCGCGCCTGGCGCTGGGGCGGCTGCGCCACGCCGCCGCCGCCGTCGGCATGCTCGATGGCGCTCGCGCCGCTGTGCGGGTGGGCCAGCTCGCGGTGGCGGCGTTTGGCGGCGTGGTGCCAGATCCGGTGAGCGGCAAGCCGGATCCGAGCGCCGCTCGCTTCGGCACCGAGCTGTCCTACGACGCGCTCGCGCTGCCGTGGCGGCCGCACCTGGCGCTGACCGCTCACGGCTCGACGTGGAACGGGGAGCTCGACGAGCGGCGGCTCTCGGCCGCGGTCTCCGCCAGCGCCGGCGACACCTGGCTCGACGGATGGGCCGAGGCGCAAGCCTTCGCCTCGGCGAACCCCTGGGGCGCCAGCGCGGTCGAGCTGACCGGCGCCGGCGCCACCGCGCAGTGGCGCCGAGACGGGCGACAGCTTGGCCTGGATGTCACCTACCTGCGACCCGAGCGCTCGCTGCGCCTGGCCGCCGCGCTGCCGCTCGAAGAGCTGTGCGTGCCGGCCTCCCAGATCGGCGATGGCGCCGTCACCTGCCCCGGGGGCGAGTGGTGGGCGTCCGCGTCCGCCTCGGCCGGCCTGCGCCGGCGGCGCTGGGCGCTCGACGCCATCGTGTCCGTGGCGCACAGCCGCAGCGAGACCAGCAGCACCACGCGCTCCGCGGCGCTGCGCGGCGAGCGCGAGGTGGGCCCGGTGCGAGTGGAGGCCGGCGTCAGCGCGGGCAAGGTCGCGTTCGCGAGCTTCACCGCCGCCGAGCTGGGCGCGGCGTTCGCGCCCGCGCGGCACCTGGACGTGGCGCTGCGCTACCGGCCCGAGCTCCTGGACTACGTCGCCAGCGAAGGCCCTGTGCTCATGCACTCCGTCATCGCGGAAGGTCGAGCCTCACCGCAGCCCTCGCTCGATCTGGCCGCGTCGGTGGTCGCCACGACGGGCGAGGACCGCGACGCCGTGGCGCTGATGCTCTTTGTCGCCTGGAGGCCCTTGCCATGATCCGCCTCGTCCTCGCGTTGTCCTGCGTCGCGCTGGTGTCCTGCCTGGAGTCCCACGGCAAGACCCAGGAGCTGCGCGGCGCCGACTGCGCGGTGTGTCATTTACCGGAGTACCAGGCCACCACCGCGCCGGCGCACGGCCCGACCGCCGCCAACTTCCCGACCACGTGCGGAGACTGCCACCTGCGCCTGGACTGGCGGCCGGCGCTGGAGGGCCGCCATCCGGCGGAGGACGTGTTCCCCATCCGCAGCGGCGCGCACGCCCAGGCCGCGTGCCTCACCTGCCACGCGCTGGCCCGCGGTCGCTCCAGCAAGGGCGCCAACACCGACTGCGTGACCTGTCACCCAAACAGCGCCGACCTGAGCAACGCGCACGTCGGCGCGGCCTCCAGCACGGGCGTGCCCTATCGCTATCAGGGCGAGGTCGCGAACTTCTGCCTCACCTGTCACCCGAAGGGCACCGCGCTCAAGCACCCCAACGACAAGTTCCCGCGCACCGGGGAGCACAACGTCGATTGCACGACCTGCCACGATCGGCGAACCGGCGTCGACACCAAGGGCGCCAACACCACCTGCGTCGAGTCCGGCTGCCACCACACCGTGGCCTGGTCCGACGGCAAACACCGAGAGGTCCGCAACTACACGTCCTCGCGCACCGGCCCCTGGACCCAGCCTCACATCACCGCGCGCAACTTCTGCCTCCTGTGCCACCAGAACGGGCGAGATTGACGCGATGACCACGCTGCTGGTCCTGCTCGGGCTCCTGGTCGTGGCCGGCGTGCCGTACATCGCGTGGACCCGGCTGGACGCGCGCAGCCACCGGCGCGCCGCCGCCCTCCACGAAGACGTGCTGGCGCTCGGCGACGAAGCGTTCCCGCCTTCGATTCATCCGGAGATCGACCTGTCCGAGTGCATCGGCTCGGGAGCGTGCGTTCGCGCCTGCCCCGAGGGCGAGGTGCTGGCGATCACCGATGGCCGGGCGCGCCTCGTCAACCCGCTGGCCTGCATCGGCCACGGCGCCTGCCTGGCCGCTTGCCCGGTGGGCGCGATCCGCCTGGTGTTTGGCACCGCCACCCGCGGCGTCGAGCTGCCCAAGCTCACGCCTTCGTTCGAGACCAGCCAGCCTGGCGTGTACATCGTCGGGGAGCTCGGCGGCATGGGGCTCATCCGCAACGCGGTCGAGCAAGGGCGGCAAGCCGCCGACGCCATCGCCCGCGCCGGTCGGCGCGCCAAAGCCGACCAGCTCGACGCGGTCGTCATCGGCGCCGGCCCCGCCGGCATCTCGTGCGCCCTCGCGCTGCTCGCGCACCAGCGCAGCGTGCTGGTGGTCGACCAGGAGAAGTACGGCGGCACCATCGCGCACTATCCGCGCGCCAAGGTGGTGATGACCGGCTCGTTCGATCTGCCCGGCTTTGGCCGCGTGCGCCGCAAGACCATGTCCAAGGAGCAGCTCCTGGAGCTGTGGCACGAGGTCCGCGACCGCACCGGGCTGTCCGTTCGCGAAGGGGTGCGCGTGGAGGCCCTGCGCCGCGAGCCACAAGGCTGGCTCGTGGAGGCCGAGGGCTTTCGCCAGCAAGCCCTGCACGTGGTGCTGGCGCTGGGCCGGCGCGGCGCGCCGCGAAAGCTCGGCGTCCCCGGCGAAGAGCTCGCCAAGGTCTCGTACCGCCTGCTCGAGCCCGAGCCCTTCGCCGGACAGCACGTGCTGGTGGTGGGCGGCGGCAACGCCGCCGCGGACTGCGCGCTGGCGCTGGCCCAGTTCAAGGGCTGCGCCAGCGTGGGGCTAAGCTATCGCCGCGCCGAGCTCGCGCGGCTCCGGCCCTCGGTGCGCGCGGCCATCGAGCGCGCGTTCGCCGACCGGACCATCACCGCGCACCTGCAGACCGAGCTGATGGAGATCCGCCCCGCCGAGGTGCTGCTGAAGACCCCGCGTGGACAGGAGCCGCTCCGCAACGACCACGTCATCGTGCAGATCGGCGGGCAGGCGCCAGGTGAGCTCTTGCGGACCATCGGCATCGAGCTGGTGGAGAAGCGCGGCGAAGCCTGACCGCTGGCGGTGGACCGGCGCCGGCGCTCGTCTGACGCAAGGACCTTCCTGTGGCCTGCCTACCGAGGGTGCAGAGCCTGCCGGCGCAGCGCACGGCCCTGGGACCGCGCCGCGCGGGACCTGTGGTTCCTTGCCGCATCCGCCGCATACCCAGGATCGAGTGCGTACGACATCTCACCATCACCATCTCGAATCATCGACTTGATGGCACATCAGAGAACTGCAGAATACTAAAAATCACATCGCCTCTCGTCAGATCCTGATGCCACCACACCGATCTGTCTCCTGACGATCTGTGGACGAAAAGATTGGCAAACAGCCGGTTACCGGAGCCGTCGAGCTTCGTATTTTCCTGCTGTTTTGCGCAAAGAGGACGTCATGAGAATAAGCACCACTGGATTCGTGTTCATCACCGCGCTCTCCCTGGCCGCCTGCAAGAAGAACAAGGCCACCGACGAGACCCCGGCCAACGCCCCGCTCGTCAAGGAGCCGGCGACCGCGGTCCCCACAGAGAAGGCGGAGCCCGCCGCACCGGTGATCGACCGCGGCGCGCTGGCCGCGTACGCGGTGTTGCCTGCCGTGTTCGAGAACCCAGACAACCCGCTGACCGACGCCAAGATCGAGCTCGGCCGACGGCTGTACTTCGACAAGCGGCTGTCCAAGAACCAGGACCTGTCGTGCAATAGCTGCCACGGACTCGACACCTACGGCGTCGACAACCAGCCCACCTCGAGCGGTCACAAGAGCCAGCGCGGCTCTCGCAACTCGCCCACCGTGTACAACGCCGCCGGCCACCTCGCCCAGTTCTGGGATGGCCGCTCGCCGCACGTCGAGCACCAGGCCACCCAGCCGGTGCTCAACCCGGTGGAGATGGCGATGGCCAGCGACAAGGTCGTCCTGGCGGTCCTCAAGTCCATCCCCGAGTATGGCAAGGCCTTCGCCGACGCCTTCCCCAACGACAAGACCCCGGTGACCTACGACAACTTCGGCAAGGCCATCGGCGCGTTCGAGCGCAAGCTCGTGACCCCCTCGCGCTGGGACAAGTTCCTGTCCGGAGACGACGCGGCGCTCAGCGCCGACGAGAAGCGCGGCTTTCTCACCTTCACCGAGGCTGGATGCACCACCTGCCACACCGGCGTGAACCTGGGCGGCCACATGTACCAGAAGGCCGGGCTGGTCAAGCCGTGGCCCAATCAGAAGGACCTGGGCCGCTTCGACGTCACCAAGGCCGAGGCAGACAAGCTGTTCTTCAAGGTGCCCTCGCTGCGCAACATCGACAAGACCGCGCCGTACTTCCACGATGGCTCGGTGGCCGACCTGCCCGAGGCGGTGAAGCTGATGGCGAGTCATCAGCTTGGCAAGGACCTCACCGAGACCCAGATCTCGGAGATCGTCACCTGGCTGCGCGCGCTCACCGGGGAGCTGCCCGTGGAGTACATCAAGGAGCCGACGCCGTATCCGTCCGGCAAGACCACGCCCAAGCCAGATCCGTCCTGAGCGCGGCGCGCACGCATCACGGCGAGAGGATCCCCGATCGCCGCTGATCCGCGCAGATGAGCTGGGGCATAGAGGAACCGGTGTGGACTGGTGTGACCTGGCGCGGACAGGCGCGGACAAGCGTAGACAGGCGCAGACAGGCGCAGACAGGCGCAGACAGGCGCAGACAGCAGTCGCTCGGCGCCCACCTCCTCGTCTTCCCTGTATCTTGCGGGGGTGCGCCCCTCCCGCCTGATCTCGCCGCTCGCCCTCATCGGCTGCGCCCTCGGCTGCGGTTTCGGCTGCGGCTTCTCCGGCAGCGCGACGCTCCCCGGCGAGGGCCCGATCGATGGTCCCACAGATGGGAGCTCCTTCGATCCGCCATGGTGGAACACGGAGTGGTCCCACCGCCGACAGGTGACGGTGACCACCGGGCCCCTCACGCCGGACAAGGGCTACGTCGGCTACACCGCCTATCTCACCACAGACACCACCGGGTGGCCGGTGCAGGCCGACTGCCGCGATCTGCGCCTGCTGGTGTGGAGCGCTCCCAACTGGAAGGAGCTCTCGTTTCACCGCGTCGGCTGTGGCGCTGGCGCCGAGGTGCGGTTTGCCATCCCGGTGGAGCTCGCCGCGGGCGCGAGCTGGACCGGCGCCTACCTGTACTACGGCAACGCCGGGGCGGTGCAGCCGCTGGCCGTCAGCCCCACGTCGGTCTATCTGTGGTGGGACGACGCCACGGTCGATCGCAGCGCGGAGTATGTCCGGGGCCGGATGGATCCCTGGCAAGGCACCGGCCACACCGCCTCGTTCGCGTGGAACGCCGCCGGGTACTACACCTACAACAACGGCAACGACGCGCAGGAGAGCGTTCGCCGAGCGGTGGACGAGCGCGACGTCCTGGTGGAGGCCGAGTGGCAACACCGCGGCTGCTACATCAACAACATCCAGTCCGGGGTGTGCCTGCGCGGCATCATCGCCACCGGCGCTGGCGCCACCGAGAACGCAGACCACTACTACTGCAGCTCGCGTGCCCACCACCCGGACTGCAACACCGTGGATGACGGCCTCTACGATGGCGACATCGTCAAGTCCGACAATCAGGTCCTGGCCGTCAACAACCCGCAGAACCCCGGCGCCCTCTCCGCGCTGGTCTGGCGCAAGCAGGCGCTGGCAGCCTACGGCACAAACCCCACCCACCTGCGCTTCTGGGACGCCAACACGCCCTGGCTCAGGCTGGGCGCGCCACCCACCGACGCTCTCTTGACCAGCGGCGATGACGCCACCGACTACGAGATGCGCGGCTTCGCCGGCATCATGACCAGCCAGGACATCGCCTGGGTCAAGGGCCTGATCATCCGCCGCTACGTGGAGCCAGAGCCGACGGTGACCCTTGGCGCCGCGGAGGCCCGCTGATTCAGCTCGGCCTCGTAGGCCCGGCCCGCCGCCACGCGGCGGCGCCAGATGGGTCCAGCGGCCAGGCTGACCGCGCCAAGGCCCACCCCAAGGCCTACGCAACCCCACCATAGCGCCGCGTGGCTGTGCTGCCAGAGCTGGCTGCCCAGCCGCTGGGCCGCGAAGTTCCCGGCGCCCCACACAAGGACCAGCGCACCCTGGTAGCGCCCGCGCGCGTGCGGCGGCGCCATCGCCGCCACCATCCCCGAGCGGGTCGGCACCTCCAGGATCTCGCCGGTGGTCCAGATGGCGACCGCCACGAAGTGCATCCACAGCGTGGTGCTGACCCCGTGCAAGGCCACGCCGACCCCGGTGACCACCATGGCCAGCGCGATCACTCGCACCGCGTCGAAGCGAGCCGACAGCGCGGTGAGCACCGGCTGCAAGAACACGATGAGCACGCCGTTGCACGCCATGACCGCGCCATAGGCCGAGCGCGAGAAGCCCTGCTCGGTCATGTGGACGGTGAGCACCACCATGCTCTGCAGCGGGATGATGGCGAAGCCGAAGGTCACCGCCACCAGGAGCAAGAACGGAGGATCCGAGAGGGGCCCCCGCGTGGCCTCCGCGCGCGCCGCCGCCGGCATCGCCGACAGCGAGGCCGCGCTGCGGCCCACCACCTTGGGCCGGGTCTCGGGGACGTAGAGCGCGATGATGACGCCGAACGCCGCCATGGTGGCGGCGTCGAGCACGAACAACAGGAAGAAGTCGAACTCGGCGAGCAGGCCGCCGAGCACCGAGGCGCAGGCGAAGCCCAGGTTGACGGCCCAAAACAGCATGCCGTAGGCGCCGGCGCGGTGCTCGGACGGCACCACGTCCGCGACCAGCGCCGACACCGCGGGCCGGTACATCTCGCCGACGAAGCCGACCAGCCCCACCAGCACCGTCATCTGCCAGACGGTGCTGGCGAAGGCCAGCGCCAGGGTCATCGCCGCGCCGCCGAACATGCCGATCATCATGGTCGCCCGCCGACCGATGCGATCCGCCAGGTGCCCACCCACCACCGACGCGGCGACCTGCCCCAGGCCGAACATCGACACCACCACGCCCGCGTCGGCGACCGACAGCTTGCGATCTCCGGTGAGATACAAGGTCAGGAGCGGCACCACGAACCCGCCGATGCGGTTGATGAGGCTGCCCCACCAGACGATCCAGTACACCCGTGGCGTGGTGGCGCGGACCTGCGAGATATGGCGAAGCGTGGCCGCGAACACCGGGCGCGCACCATAGCAGGGTCGCCGGGGCACGGCCGCGGCCCACGTCAGGTCACCCCGCAAATCCTCGCGCCCAGAACCTCGCGCCGACCGAGCCCAAGGACTCCGCGTCCTGCTGTCTACCGCTCCGGGTCCGAGATCAGCGGCACGAACTGCACGGCGCCCAGATCTTCCTGGGTCAACGTCGACGGAGAACTCCGGGTCACCCGCAAGAGGTGCTGCAGGTCCGGCCCCCCCACCGGCATGATCAAGCGGCCGCCGACGGCGAGCTGCGCCAGGAGCGCGGGCGGGACCACTGGCCCTGCAGCGGCGACCGCGATGGCCTGATACGGCGCGTGCTCCGCCCAGCCCAGCGTGCCGTCGCCGCATCGCACCTCGATGTTGCGGTACCCAAGCTCGGTCAGGTGGCGGCGCGCGCGCTCCGCCAGCTCGGCGTGCCGCTCCATGGTGTAGACCCGAGAGACCAGCTCAGCATAGATGGCGGCGGCATAGCCCGAGCCGGTGCCGATCTCCAGCAGCCGGTCGGTGGGCGAGAGCTTCAGTTCCTGCGCGGTCAACGCCACGATATAGGGCTGCGAGATGGTCTGCCCGGCGTCGATGGGCAGCGCGCGGTCATCGTACGCGGCGCTGTACAAAGCCGGCGCGATCAGGCGCTCGCGAGGCACCTGCGCCATGGCTGCCAGCACGCGCTCATCATGAACGCCGCGGGCCATCAGGTGATCCTTGAGCATGTGCTGGCGCGCTTCGGCGAGGCTCATACTGGTAGTCGCCTCCAAACCGCGTGCCAGCACCGCGAACGCTCCGCGCCAGCGCGAGCCAGCCGAGCCAGCCACGGGTGGCCCGACATCGGCGCCAGACACGCGAGAAGACTCATCTACCGAGCTGCGGCAGTGCCGGCGCTGGATCTTGCCTTGATGATCGGCCGCCTGGCCCCGCAAGGTTTGCGCAAACCGGCGAACGCGATGCGCCGCGCCTGCGCCCCTGCTGCGGGTTCACGCCGTCCTCACGCGCCCTCACTCCGCCCTCACTCCGCCCTCACGCTCGCCGAGATCACGCGGTCGCCGACCAGCAGGCGCGCCACCACGTCCTGCCCCCGCCGCACCTGGCCCACCCGCGTGTAGCGCCCTTCCAGGTGGGGCGCGCGGCTGTGCATGACGAACCACTGCGAGCCGCCGCTGTCCTTGCCGGCGTCGGCAAACCCCACGGCGCCCATCCGGTAGCTGTCACCATCGAGCAGAGATCCTGGCTCCGCCGGCAACGTGAAGCCTGGCCCGCCCGAGCCGCTCTCGGTGGGGTCGCCGCCCTGCACCACGAAGTTTGGCACCACGCGGTGAAAGTCCAGTCCGTCATAGAAGCCGCGCCGGGTGAGCGCGACCACGGTGGCCACGTGCCAGGGCGCCACCGTGCCGTCGAGCGCGATCTCGACCTCGCCGTGGTTGGTGGTGATGATCCAGGTCCAGCGCTGGCCCGCCGGGATGCCAAGCGCCAGCTCGATGGGCGGCGCGACCGCCGGTTCGCGGCCGGCAAAAGGCTCGGGCCGGCTCGAAGCCGAGCCCTCGCTCGTCAGCGCCGCCACGCAGCGCGCCGCCGCGCCCGCGGTGACCGGCGAGCGATCGCGCGCCGCGCTCTGGCACGCCGACAAGCCGCTCGCCAGCTTGCGCTCGGCGATGAACGCAAGGAGCGTCCCGGCAAGCTCTGGATCTCGCTCCTGGCCGGCGCGGGCCACCATCGCCGCGGTCAGCCGCTTGAGCGCCGCGCGGGCCTGCGGGCGGTCTCGCCAAGGGGGCTCGCCGGTCTCGCCATCGGGCTGGCCATCGGTCCCCGCGGGCCTGCCGCTGGTCGCGCCGCCAGCGCCGCCAGCGCCGCCCGGCTCCGCGTCCAGCGTCACGTCTGGCACCACCAGCACGAGCTGACCGGCCAGCTCGATGGCCGCGCCAGCGAGCATGGCCTCTGGCGATCCCACCGCGGCGATCACGCGCTCCACCTCCAGGGCCGCCCCGGCGTCGTCCGACGCGGCTGCCAGGACCGGCAGCGCCGGCAGCGCGGCGGCGCGCACCCGGACGTCTTGATCCTGCAGCAGGCGCTCGATGACGGTGCGCCGCGCCTCCGCGGTGCCAGCGCCAGATGCCACCGCGTCCACCACCACCGACGCCGAGTACGCGAGCGGCAGCTCGCTGGCGCCGCAACCGACCAGCGCGTCGAGCGCTGGCGTGGGCTGCGCCCGCAGCAGCGCGGCGCGCGCCAGGCAGCGCGTCCAGGCCGCGCCCACCGGCGACACCGCTTGCACCTGCGGCGCGGCGGCGAGGATCTGCTCCAGCGCCGCGGCCACCGCGGGGCGCCCGCCGTGACCCGCGAGCTGGCGAAGCGCCTCGGTGAGCACCTGCACCCCGGCCGGAGCGCGGCCAAGGCCTGGGAGCCGGGCCGCCGCCGCTTCCGCGAGCCCGTCGAGTCCCGCCGGATCACCAGCGCCGCCGACGGCGCGCGCCGCCTCGACCGCGACGCGCCAGTCCGCGTCGCCGAGCGCGCGCAGCAGCGCCGGCACGGCGCGCCCGGCGAGCTTGCGCCGCGCGAGCGCCGCAGCGGCGGCCGCGCGCACCTCGGGCTCGCCGTCACCCAGGCGGGCCACCAGCGCCGCGAGCGCCGCGGCCTCTTCGGCCGGCGCTGGCGCCGCCACGCCCGGCAACGACTCGCGCGACAGCGCCCAGGTGGCAGCCAGGCGAAGCGCCGCGTCGCCGCGCGCGGTCGCGGCCACGACCATGGCCCGGGTCTGCGCGGACCACGGCAGCCGGCGGCGCCCATGCCGGCCCAGCGCCAGCGCGGCCGCCTCGGCCACCGGCCCCGTGCCCACGAGCTCCGCGGCGAGCGCAGCCTGAGCTTGCGCGGTGCCAGCGCGCCCCAGCGCCTCGATCACCACCGCGCGATCTCGCGGCGTGGACGCGCGCCCCAGCGCACGCTCGAGCGCCGTGGACACCGCCGTCAGCTCCTCGGGCGCAGGATCTTGCAGCGCCGCGGCCACGCCGAGCGCCGCCGCGGCCGCGGCCAGGCGAGACGGCGGACAGCCAGGCGACGAGCAATCCTTGGACGAGCGCGCAGCCCCTGCGCCGCGATCGGGCGCCGCGAGCTCGGCCAAGAGCGCCGCCGATGCGGCGGGGCCGCCGATGCGCCCGAGCGCGCGCGCCGCCAGCGCCGCGCGCAGCGATGGTTCGCCAGACAGCATGGCGGTCAAGGCCCCCACCGACGCCTCGCGACGAGCTTCCGCCTGGGCGATCTCCGAGCGCAGCAGGTGCTCGGCGTTGCGGGCGCGTCGCGCCGCGCGCCCGCCGCACGACAGCGTCGCCAGCACCGCCAGCAGGCCCGTGGCCAGCAGGGTCCGCTGTACAATCCGCTGCGCGGTCCGTCGTACCGGGGTTCGTTTCATTGCGCAGGTCATCGCCGGGCGAGCGTAACGCGAAGGCGCTTCGCTCACCTGCCGCCACGACACAATCGCGCGGCGGCGGTTGCGCCCTGCCGCGCCAGGCAATCCGGCTGCACGACGAGCGCCAGCCTCTGCCGATGGTTGCCTGCGCGCCGCCGCGGTGCCATCGTCGCGGGATGCGCTTGGTCCTGCTTCTTTTCGTCGTGTCCGCGTGCTCCTCCGAGAAGAGCGCGCCCAAAGCCACCCCCGCGCCGGCTCCGGCACCGGCACCAGCACCAGCGCCTGTGGTGGTCCGCCCGCCCGCGCCGCTGCCGCCGCTGCCGGCAGACCCAGGCGGCGCCACTGGAAAGCCGCGCTGGGCGGTGAGCTTTGGCGGCGCCACCTCCGATTCGCCGCGCGGCCTGGCCGCCGATGATCGAGGCCTCGTGCTGGCTGGCCTGTTCACGGGCGAGGCCGTGTTCGGCAAGGCCGGCGAGCGCACCGCCAAGGGCAAGTCCGATGCGCTGGTGATGGCGCTCGACCACGACGGCGCGCCCGCCTGGATCGTGCCGATGGGAGG
This sequence comes from Myxococcales bacterium, assembly GCA_016706545.1. Lineage (GTDB taxonomy): Bacteria > Myxococcota_A > Polyangia > Haliangiales > Haliangiaceae > JABFXX01. Next base: position 47,279 of record JADJJK010000040.1, on the reverse strand, counting down.
CATCGAAGAGGACGTCGCCAACGCGGTCGCGGTGCGCGCAGATCGCGTGCTCGCGGTGGGGAACTTCTCCGGGCGGCTCACCGTGCAGGGGGCCGATGGCGCCGCGCCGCTGGTCTCGCAGGGCGCTGGCTCCGACGATCTGTTCGCGGTGTGCCTGGACCGCGCTGGCGCGGCGCAGTGGGCCTTCACCGCAGGGGGCCGGGACTCCGACGGCGCCAACTCCGTCGCCGCCGCCTCGGATGGCTGGATCATCGGCGGTTCGTTCTCGGGTCGCGCGCAGTTTGGCACCACCGAGCTGCAGAGCCGCGGCGCCACTGACGCCTTGCTGGTGAAGCTGTCCCCCGAGGGCGACGTGCGCTGGGTCAAGCAGTTCGGCGGAAGGTACAAGGACATGATCTGGCGCGTCGCCGTCGACCCGTCCGACAACGTCTTCGTCCAGGGCGTGTTCGCCGACGAAGCGAGCTGGGGTGGCGACCCGCTCAAGACCAGAAACGGCAACGACAACGACGTCGTGCTCGCCAAGTACGACGCCAATGGCAACCACCTCTGGTCGCGGCGGTTTGGCAACGCCTTCAACGAGCTCGCGGGCGGACTCGCGGTCGACGCGGCGGGGTTTGCCAGCATCACCGGCTCCTTCGATCTGTCGATCGACTTCGGCAAAGGCGAAGTGCCGGCGGCCGGTGAATCCGACGTATATGTCGCCCGGTTCTCGCCCACCGGTGAATTGGTGTGGTCCACCACGTTCGGAGCAAGCCGCGAGGACATCGGCTTTGGCATCGCCGCGGACCAGACCGGAAATGTCGTCGTCGCTGGCTGGTTTCAGCGCGTCGTGGATTTTGGCGGCGGCGCCAAGGCGAGCTACGGCAACCAGGATGCGTTCGTCGTGAAGCTGGATGCCAACGGCAAGCATGTATGGAGCACCACATTTGGCGACAAGGACCACGACCAGGCTCGAGCCCTTGCCGTCGACGACAAAGGTCGCCCGGTGGTGGCCGGGACCTACCGCTTCGACCTGACCTCGGGCTCCTCGATCCATTCGGTGCATGCCCCTGGTGACCGAGCGCCACCACCGGACATTTTTGTCACCGCGTTCGAGCGCTAGCGCGCTCCTGACGGAAGCTCCCGGCTGGCCAGCGGCCTGACGCTGCGCGACATCTGCTCGACAGCAGACGTTGCAGCAATCTCGCTAGGTTGGCACAGGGGGATGGGTCGCCCACACCCAGCCTGCGCCCAAAGGTCCTAAATGGACGAATGCCGTGATCGCGCAGCGAGATCTGGCGGCCTCGGGCGGGAGCGCGGCTTGACGCCACCTTCACCTCCCGACGCTGCCCTACGCATTTGTGGTCGCGGCCCAACATGTCCTATGCTCGGGAGCGTGCCTGGTGACGAGTCCACCATCTTGCTGGTGTCCATGTGCGGCACACCAGAGGAATTCCTGGCGGCCTTCCGGCGCTACGTGGATCGTCACGGCTTGTTCGTTCCAACCGCGAGCCCGCTGCCTGCGGCGCACCGCGGTCACTTCGCCGTCACGCTGATCGATGGTGGCGTGATGATCGAAGGCGAAGCCGACGTGGTGTCCGCTTCCCCGCGTCCAAGCGCGCTCTACGGACGCACCGGCATGGTGCTCGCGTTCACCTCGGTCGACGCGCCGAGCCAGGACGCGCTCACTGCGCTGGACAAGGCCAAGCTCTCCCTCAAGAGCCAGAGCCTCGCCGCCACGCTGACCGCGCGACCAAGCCGGCTACGTGAGCCGGTGACCCACCCTGACGTCAAGCTGCGCAGCGCCGCCAGCGATCGGGTGATCGCGCTCGCGGAGTGCGTGGTGGTTGGAGATCTCGCAGCGCTCATCCCGTCCGCGCCGGCGACCAAGGGCGCGCCGACGCCGCCACGCGCCGGGCAGCGCTTCGTCATCCCGCAGATCCAGCCGTCTGCTGCGCCCCAGGCGCCGCACTCGACAGCCGTCTCCCTGTCGAGCCCGACGCGGCCGGCGCTGTCGGACCTGTCCGCGCGAGTCACCAGCGGCGCAGACTTGACCGGCGACGCCACCGAGGTCGGCCCGATCATCGACGAGGCAGCGCTGCAACCGTCAGGGCCAACCCTCACCACGCCGGGGGTGTCCGCCGCCCCAACGCCGCCGGAGGCGCTGGCTCAGGCCGTCGGCAAAGGCGCGTCCGGCGTCTTCATCGAGGCGGACCTCGAGAACACGCTGGGCGGACCGCCGCCCATGCCCAAGGTTGGCTCGGGCCCGGTCGCCATCTCGACCTTGACCGCCACGCCAGCGCACGTCGCCGCCCCCCATGGCCCGTCGGGTCAGGCGCAAGGTCATGTCGCCGGCTATGCCTCGAGCCAACCCGCGGCGCGTCCAAGCACGCGGGACCTCGCCGCCGCCGCCGGCGGCAGCGGGGCAGCGAGCGATCGCAGCGCCGCCGTCGCCCAGCCCACCGCGGCTGCTCCTCGACGGCCGAGCATGCCGGTCATCCCGCGCACCCTGACGCCGAGCATCCCGGCCATCCCACGCACCCTGACGCCGAGCATCGCGCTGCGCAACGAGCACAGCGGCTCGGTCACCGCGCCGCGCGGCAGCACCGAAGCGGGCGTCTCGAGCCAGCCCATTCGGCCGCCGGAGCGAATAGAGCGAATGGAGCGAATGGAGAGCATGGTCGAGCGGCCATCCCAGGCGACGTTTCGCAAGACCTCCATCGGCATCGCCGCCATGCACGTCGAGCCCGCGCCGGCAGCGCCACCTGTCGCGGCGCCGCTCCCCTCGGCCGGCCCGCGCGTGGCGACGCCCGGAGTAGATATCGCCGCGGTCCCGCAGCTCATCCACGATTCGATGTTCGCGTCCAGGGACGAGATCGCCGACATCACCGATGACCGGACCGATGACCAGAGCGATGACCGGAGCGACGACGTCGCCGCCGCCAGCGACGCGCGCGCGCGCTCCGCCATCCCGGTTGCCTCGGACTTGCAAGCCACCCGCCGCGAGGGGAAACCAAGGTCGCTCCCGCGCGCCGCCACGCCGGGGATGGCTTCGCCAGCGCCCTTGCCTGGCATGGGCCGTCGCGTCGAGGCCGCGCCGGAGATGGGGCGCGCGGACGCGATGCGCAGCGGAGCCATGCGCACGCCCGAGCCCGCCTTGTCCTCGCCGGCTTCGTCGGGTCTCAGGGCCCCTCACGCGCCCGGCGGGTCCGCGCGACCACCGTCATCGCCGCTAGCGCCCGCGCCCGATCGTTCTCAGATGCTCCCGGGGCGCCTCGGGCGCAGCTCTGCCCCGATGGACGTCCCGGTCACCGACCTGCGAGACGAACCGTTCGACGCTGCCCAGACCGCGACCTCGTCGGAGACCGACCTCGACGCCGACCTGCCGACGGGACGGATCGACTCTGGCCCCACCGCCGCGCCGCGCCGCGTGCTGACCCCTCCCAGCCAGCCAACCGTGCCCATCAGGCCCGGCGCCGCAGCAGCAGCGCTGGCCGCCAGCCGGGACTCCAGGGCGAAGCTCGTCGCCCCCGAGGTGGTTCCTCACCACGATGGAAACGGCGCCAGGCTCGCCGGCGCCGCCCCGCGGCGAGACAGCTCACGGGCGTTGGGCGCTTCTCTCCCTGATTCGTCGAGACATGACCGACCGGTCTCGGTCCACACCCTCTCGGCGGCGGCCGCCGCGCCCACGTCGATCGAGGACGCCTCGTTCGCCACGGTGCCAACGTCCCTGCCGTTGCACATGCCGCCGCCCCGTGCGGCCTCGGCGGGGATTTTCCCGGCACGGCTCCCGGCGGATGAAGAGATCTCGGTGCCCACCGGCCCCGCCGAGCCGCTGGAGTTCATCGTCGACGACGACGCGACCGGCGAGGCCGACGAAGCGCCCGGCGCCGACGACACCACCGGGGAGGCCGACGAGGCGCCCGGCGCCGACGACGCCACCGGGGAGGCCGACGAGGCGCCCGACGACGCGGCCGAGGGCGACGAGGAGGTCGACGGCGAGGTCGACGGCGAGGGCGACGACGCAGTCGACGACGGCCTCGACGTTGAGGACGACGACCTGGGCCAGGTGCCAGGTGTCGCGCCACGCGCAGCCGCCCCCCAGACAGACGCGCCGTCCACAGACGCCGCCGCGAGACGCTCTCACCCCGCCTTGCCATTTAGCGATCCCTCGAGCGTCTCGGCGCCGCTCAACGCGGTAGCTGGCGCGCGCCCCGGCCTGCCGTTCGAGGGCCTCTCTCCGGAGGGAGCTGGTGGTGCAAGCGCGACGCCCCCCACCGGCGCCCAGCCCGAAGCGCCCTCCACCGAGCAAGCTCGGCCGCGCTCCGAGGAGAGCGCTCGGCACGCGCGCGCGCGGCAGGTGGAGCTTGGCGCTGCGCTCGACGCCAAGATCGAGATCGATCCCGCGCTCTACGCCGAGTCGGCCATCGACCGATCGTTCGAGGACAACTTCGTGTTGCCCGGGACCACGCCGCGGCCCTGGCAAGAGGTCCCCACGCCATGGAACGGGCAGCCAGGCGAGCCCGTTGCGACGCCACCTGCGGCGGCCTATGGATATCAGCCGCCGTACCCCGGCTATGATCCGGCGTACCCGATCGCGGTCTCTTCCGGAGACGAGACCGCGCTCGTCTCCGCTCCAGACGTGCGCCGCAGCCGCACCATGGTGATCATCGGGTCGGCCATCCTCGTCTTGCTAGCCGGCTTCGCGATCTACCTGTACCTGGACCGAGCAGGCGGCACCAAGACCACGCCGACCGCGCCGGTCACCGGCTCCGGTGCGATCACGAGCCCCGCGACCCCGGCTCAGGATCAGGATCAGGATCAGGATCAGGAGCCACCACGAGCCGCAGCTCAGGCGCCTGCAGGCAGCAACGCCGCGACCCACGACGACAAGGCAGCAGGATCCGCTGCGGATGGCGACCGCTCAGCAGGCGCGCCAGCCGATTCTCAGGCGACCGGCGCCAAGGACGGGACAGCAGGAGCTGGCGCAGCTCCCCCCAGCGACCCCGGCGCTGTCGCGGGCGTACCGGCGATCGTGCCCTCGGGCGAGCCCTCCGTGGTCCCCCGGGCGCCAGGCGACCCAGCTTGCAACGTCGACCTCAAGTCCCAGCCCGCCGGGGCGACCGTCGTGTTTGACGGCAAGGACCTCGGCACCACCCCGCTGACCGCGCCGTTGCCATGCCAGCTCGTGACCTTGACCTTCCGCAAAGCCGGACACCCGGACACGGTGAAGGAGCTGACCGCGAGCACCAAAGCACAGACCCTCTCCGTCGTGCTCAAGGGCGCCGAGATCGAGATCAGGGTCAACACGATCCCATTTGCCGCGCGCATCCGGGTCAACAACAAGGAGGTCGGCCGTAGCCCGATCTCCGTGATGGTCCCGGTCGGCGTTCCGGTGGTGCTGTCGAGCACCAAGGACGGCCGCGCGACCTCGGTGAAGGTGACCCCCACCGAGAGCAACCGGTCCTTCACCCTGGACTTCAAGCGCGCGCGCGCGCCACGCAAGCCAGAGAGCGGTGGGCTCGAGGGCGTGTGACCTTCACAGGGCCCAAGCAGCGGGACTACTGCTCAGGTGGCCCGGCCAGCGACAGATCGCCCAGCGCGCCTCGCACACGCTCCATGAAGCGCGCTCCCGGATCCGCCTTGACGTTGCGATAGCCTGGCTCGCGCTCCACATAGTACGAGTGCGCGCGAAACCGCATCACCTCGTGGTGCCCTAGCAGGTGGGTCACCGGGAAGCGCGCGACGAGGTGGCGCACCAGCGCGATGTTCGCGGTCACCTGCGCCTCGGTCAGCGGCCAGCGCGCCTCGTCACCCACGTTCTCCACCCCGATGGCCACGTGGTTTAGGCCAATGCAGTGTCGCGCGAACCGGGTCTCCGGTTGAAGTCGATAGATCGTGCCATCGCGATCGACCAGGAAGTGGGACGACACGTTGGCCCTCCCAGCGCTGGCGAGCTGCGCTCTGCCCTCTTCGATGGTCACACGATCGAAGTACGCCTTGGTCCCCTTCGCCGAGCCTCCGGCGGTGTAGTGCAAGACGATCACCCGCGGCTCGATCTCCAGATCCTCGGCCGTGGCCAGGTGATGACGGCGCCGGTACTCCAAGGTCAAGGCCGCCCGCTGCTCGGTCCACGCCAGCGGCCACTCCACGATCACCGGGCTAGCTGGGTCGCCCGCCTGTGCGGCCGGCGCCAGCGGCCGTGCAGGGACGTCCGCCGGCGCGACGGCGGCTGCCGGAGCCGCGCTCGCTGGAGCCCCGCTCGCCGGAGCCGCGCTCGTTGGAGCCGCGTTCACCGGAGCCGCGCTCGCCGGAGCCGCGCTCGCTGGAGCCGCCGCCGGCCGCGGCGCGGCGCGCTGCTCTGCGCGACATCCAGCCGCCAGGAGGCCGAGCGCCCCGACGAGCGCGACAGCGCTCCCCGCTGGCGTCACAGCCAGCCTCGCCACTTGAAGAAGCGGAGCTGCGCCACGACGCCGATGGCGAACAGCGAACACAAGAGCCAGAAGCCCCATGACGTCGAGGAGCCAGGCACGCCCCCCACGTTGACCCCCAGCAAGCTGGTGACAAACCCCAGCGGCAAGAACACCGCGGTGATGACCGACAAGAGATACAGCCGCTTGTTGGTCAGCTCGCCGACCCGGGAGCTGAGCTCCTCGTGCGTGACCGCCGCGCGATCGCGCGCCGCCTCCAGCTCCTCGAACGATCGCGCGAGCCGGTCGGCGGCCAGCGCCAGGCTCTCGCGATCATCCTCGGTCAACCAGGGCACCGCGAGCTGCGGCAGCCTGCTCCAGGCCTCGCGCTGCGGCGCCAGAAACCGCCGCAGCATCACCGACGTGCGCCGGTACGCCGTGAGCCGCGCCCGCAGGTCCGGCGTCTGCTCGGCGAGCGCTTGCTCCTCGCAGGCGTCGATCTCGTCGTCCAGCGTGGCCACGCACTTCACGGCCGGGTCGAGGATCTTGCTCACCAGCTCCACCAGGAGCTCCCCGGCGGTGCGAGCGCCGGTGCCCCGCACCAGCGCCAGCGCCACCTCTCGCAGCACCCGGACGGACCGTCGGCGCAAGGTGATGACGCGCTCGCCCTGCGCCCACACCCGCAGCGACACCATGTCCTCGGGCTCCGCGCCTTGGTTGAGGTTGATGCCTCGCAAGATCAAGAGCACGCCGTCGTCGTGCATGGACACGCTCGGCCGCGGATCGTGATCGAGCAGCGCCTCCCTCGACGTCTCATCGAGCGACGACCGCTCCGCCAGCCAGCGCGCCACCACCTCGTGCGAGTAGTCCAGGTGGACCCACAAGACGCCTTGCTCCGGCCGCCAGGCGCGAACCGCCTCCCAGGTCAGCGTCTGGGCGCCGCCCCGGCCATCGAGCAGGAACGCATATACGAGGCCCGGCCCCATGCCGGAGGCCAGCACCTTGCCTGCGCCCTCGTCGTTCGCCGCGACGCCCTGGTGGGGCGGCAATGCGTCTTCACCCATGCCGCCATGGTGACATGCGGTCGCGGCCGGGGGCGAGCCCACACCTGGTCGCGCGCAAGGAATTCTCACCGGCCAGCGCGCGTACACTTTGGTGGTGTCACGCATCCCAACCGCGCCGCGCCGCTGGCCGGCCCCCCTGCCCCTTGCGCCTCTTGGCACCCACGCTGGGGCCAGCGTGCGCGCCGTGCTGGGACGTTCGCCCGCGCCACAAGGGAGCCCAGGCTCGCCCGGCTCGCTGGCCTTGGCGGGCTTGCCCATCTGGCTCGCCTGGCCCATCTCGCTCGCCTGGCTCGGCTTGCCCATCTCGCTCGCCTGGCCCATCTTGCTCGTCGTCGCGTGCGCGCCCAGCGCGGCGCCAGCGCCCGCGGGCGCGCTCACCGCGCCCGCCCCGCCCGCCGCCACGGGCGAGGAGACGCGCCCCGCGCCGCCACAAGGCGAGCCGCCGCGCCAGGAGGTCGCCGCGCAGCTCGCGCCGCCCGCGCCGCCGGCACCGCCGGCGGCGCCCGCTGGGCCGCCGCCGCGCGACGACGACTTCGTGGACGTGTCCGCGTTGATTCAGGACGCGGTGATGGAGCTGCGCTACGCGACCCCTGGCAACTTCACCAAGCGGACGCTCTATCCGGTGGCGCGCTGCCTCCTGCGCCGCGCGGTGGCCCAGCGGCTCGCCCGCGTCGCCGCGCAGCTCCGCGAGCATGGCCACCGGCTCTTGCTCTGGGACTGCTATCGCCCCGCCTCCATCCAGCTCGCGCTGTGGGAGCTGGTCCCCGATCCGCGCTACGTCGCCAGACCGTCCTTCGCCCCCGACGGGACCCCCACCGGTGGCAGCAGGCACAGCCGAGGCGCGGCGGTGGACCTGGCGCTCGCCCAGACCGACGGCACGCCGGCCCCCACGCCCACCGACCACGACGACTTCAGCGCCGCGGCTCAGCCGCGCCGCGCCCACCGCGCCGCGCACGGCGGCGCCGAGGCGAGGCTCCTGGCCGCGACGATGATCAGCGAGGGCTTTGTCCCCATCGCCAGCGAGTGGTGGCACTTCGACGCCCCAGACAGCAGCCGATACGGCTTCTCCGACGCGCCGCTCACCGCGTGCGCGCCGCCAGACGACTGCCCGCCGCCGGCCGCGCCCTAGCCACGCTCGACTTGACGACGACCTGACGCAGCACCTGACGGACGAAGCCGCAGGCCTCGTCGCCGTCCATCGCCGCTGGCCACAGCAAGGAGATCGGCGTGGCCGGCAGCTCGAACGGCAGCCCCACCACGCGCAGATGAGGCCGGGTCTTGCGCAGGCGCTCTGCCACCGCCGCGGGCACGGTCGCCAGCAGCCCCGAGCCGTCGAGCACCTCGCCCAGGGAGCCAAAGCTCGCCAGCGCGCAGCGCACCCGGCGCGTCCGGCCGGTCACGTCCTCGACGATGCCGCGCAGATCCGCGTTGTACGAGACGATCACGTGGTCCTGCGCGAAGTACCGCTCCACCGTCAGCGGGCGTGGCAGCCGCACGCGCCGCGGATCGTAGAGGCACACAAACGACCCCGAGAACAGCCGCTCGCTCATCACCGTCGCCGGGACCTCGTCCACCACGCTCACCGCCACCTCCACCTTGCCGGTGGTCAGCGCCTCCGCGACGGTGCGGAACTGCACCGGCACCACGACCACCGTCATCGCGGGCGCCCGCTTCGCCAGCTCGCCAAGCAACGCGGGCAGAAGCCAGCTCTCCACCGAGTCCGCCATCCCCAGCCGGACCACGTGCGTGCTGTCCGCGGCACAGAAGCGCGGCGGAGCCAGCGCCGCCGCGAGCAGCGCCTGCAGGTGCGGCCGGACCTCCGCCAGCATGCGCTCGCCGCGGCGCGACAGCACCACCCCGCGCCCTTGCCGCACCAGGAGCGGCGCGCCAACCGCCGTGGTCAGGCGACGCAGCGCCGCGCTCACTGCTGGCTGCGTCAGGTACAGCCTCGACGCCGCGCCGGTGACGCTGCCGGCGTCCGCCACCGCCACGAACACCCGCAGCAGGTTGAGATCCAGGTCCCGTCCATAACTGGCGAGCATGTTTCTCATCCATCCTATTCACTGGTTCTATTTATTGCCAGCCCCTAAGGTCAGCGCATGCCAACCCTCGGTAAGCACGGCCCTGAGGTCTCCTCGCTCGCGCTCGGCTGCATGGCCATGTCCGGCATGTACGGCGCCAGCAGCGATGACGCCAGCGTCGCCACCATCCACGCCGCGATCGATCGCGGCATCAACCTGCTCGACACCGGCGACTTCTACGGCGCCGGTCACAACGAGCTGCTCTTGCGCCGCGCGCTCGCCGGCCGACGTCACCAGGTCCTGCTGTCGGTGAAGTTCGGCGTGCTGCGCGGCCCCGACGGCGGCTGGAACGGCATCGACAACCGCCCGGTGGCCCTCAAGAACTACCTGACCTACAGCCTGACCCGGCTCGGCGTCGATCACGTCGACATCTATCGCCCGGCGCGCCTCGATCCGGCGGTGCCCATCGAGGACACCATCGGCGCTCTCGGGGACCTCGTCCGCGCCGGCTACGTCCGCTACCTCGGGCTCTCCGAGGTCAGCGCGGCGACGATCCGCCGGGCCCACGCCATCCACCCCATCGCCGACGTCCAGCTCGAGCACTCGCTCATCAGCCGCGACGGCGAGGCCGAGATCTTCCCGACGCTCGACGAGCTCGGCATCTCGGCGACCCTCTACGGGGTGCTGTCGCGCGGCCTTCTGAGCGGCAGCGAGCCCCAGGCTGGCGACTTTCGCGCCCACCTGCCGCGCTTCGCAGGTCAGGCGCTGGAGCGAAACCGCGGCGCGGTGGCGCAGCTCGCGGCCTTCGCGGCGGCGCGCGGCATGACCGCCAGCCAGGCCGCGATCGCGTGGGTGCGAGCCACGCGGCCAAACGACGTGCCGCTCATCGGGGCCCGCACGGAGGCCCAGCTCGAGGACGCGCTCGGCGCCCTGGCTCACCCGCTGTCGCCAGCAGAGGCCGCCGAGCTCGGCGCGGTGATCGGCCCCGCTGCCATCGCCGGGGAGCGCTATCCGGCGCCGCAGCTCGCGCACATCGCGCGCTCGTGAGGGCGCCGCGCCCAAGCCCTCCCTCGGCTACACGTCTGGCAGGGTCATCGCCAGGCGCACTCGTCGATAGGCAGCCGGCATGGCGTTGTCCACCGCGTACTGCACATACGCCGCGTGGTTGGGGAAGATCGACGCCAGCTCGCCGGTGCTGATGGTGCCGGTCGCGCCCATCCACAGCGCCAGATCGTAGGCGTACTGATCCACGCTGGTGGTCGGGATCCAGCGCCCGCGGCCGTCGGTGGTGTCCTGCGAGGTGGCGAGATCCAGATCGGGATACACGCCAAACAGAGATCTCCCGGCGACGCGGTTGCCCAGCACGAACAGGTGATTGCCCCACCCGTGATCCGTGCCGCCGTCGGAGTTCTCGCTCAGCGTGCGACCAAAGTCGCTCATCGCAAACAGCGTGGACTGCGGCGGCAGGTTGGCGTGCGGCCAGCTCGCGGTGATGAGGTCGATGCCGGCGGAGAACACCTGCAGCGCCTTGTCGAGCTGCGCCAGCAGGTCGGCCTGCACCGGCCCCTGCCCGGCGTGCGTGTCGAAGCCGCCCAGCCCAAGCGAGATCACCTGACGCTTGAGCCCCAGCCCAACCGGCTTGGGCGTCGCCGCCGCCACGATCTCACGCAGCACCGAGAGCATCTGCCCGGGGAGCGTCCACTCGGCGGGCACCCCCGCCACCAGCGCCTCGATGGTCGCGTGGTTGGGCAACGCAGCCCAGGCGTCCGCCATGGCGCGGGTCCGCTCCTCGGCCACGTCGACCGACACGCCGAGCTCTCCGCCGTAGCCCTCCTCCAGCGAGGTGTCGTGGATGCCCGCGAGCTCGCTCATCCGCTCGCGCCGCAGCGCCTCGAACCCGGCGTTGGGGTGCTTGACGAAGTCCATGGTGCCGTTGGCCGCCAGCACCAGCGCGGGGTTTGGACCTGCCACGAACAGCCGCCGCCCTCCCAGCAGGGTGGAGCCGGGGTACTCCACGCTCGACGGCAACGAGGGGTTCACCCCCAGAAACGTCCCGCCCAGGCGCCCGCCCCAGCCGGAGCGCGCGACGGCTGCGCCCACCAGCGACGGGATGGGCGCGGCGCTCGACCAGGCGTCCTGCTGATCGGAGTGCGACAGCAGGTTCGTCGGCTTGGGGTGCGTGCCCAGGCCGTACAGCGCCTTGGTCGTTGGCAGGAACACCGGCCCAACGTTGCAGACCATCGACGCCTTGCCCGCGGCGAAGGAGGACTGCAGGTGCTGCATCGAGGGGTGCAGACCAAACGAGTTGGCCGCCATGCCGTTGGGGCTGATCTTGCGCAGGTCAGCCAGCGCCAGCTTCAGCGTCGGCCGCTCGGCCGCGTACTGCTGATAGCGGGTGGTGTCAGCGGGGATGAGGAGCTGGTTGCCGTCGTTGCCGCCCAGGAGGAACACGCCCACCAAGGAGCGGTGGCCTGCATAGCGCGCGGTGGAGGCGGCGTACACGGTGCGCGCCAGCCGGGAGATGCCACTGGAGGCGACGAGCGTGCCAAGACCGGCCGCTGCGCCGCGCAGGAAACTACGTCGTTGAATGGTCATGGCTACCTCTGGATCTCGAACTCGGGGGAAAGGATGGTGAGAAACAGCGCCAGCCGCTTCTTGGCGTTGGCATCTCCGGATCGGCTGTCGGCCAACGCCTCGGTCAGCGTGGTACGCAGCCCCGCCGGCCCGGTCGACATCTTGCCGTGCAAGAGGTGCTGATCGATCCAGTCGATCAGCTCGACGGGGGTGCCCGGCACCAGCGCTAGCCCTGCGCCGACATCGATCCCCGCGTTGGTGAACACGTTGGTGTGCAGGAGCGCATGCAGGAAGGCCGCGCGCTGCGTGATCGTGTTGGTGTCGAGCAGCCCAAACTCCGGTCCCACCAGGTCGGAGCCTGGCGCTGGCTGATCCGGCGGGTAGTAGCTGAACACCGACGGCGGCTTGGGCACGCTCTGACCCAGCAGGCCGCTGCGCTGGTTGAGATACGTGCCGGGCGTCTTGCCGCCGGTGGAGTCCACCGCGACGGCGAGCGCGCGGAGCACGCGCGTGAGGAGCTCCGCCGGCGCGCGCAGGCGGCCATAGCTCGCCAGGATGGTCGGGTTGCGCGCTTCGGGGTCCAGCAGGATGGTGCGGATCACCACCCGCAGGTTGCCGCGGCGGTGCAGCGTGGAGCCGTCATCCTTGAACTTGTCCACCACCCGGGCCACGTACTCCGGGCTGGGGTTGCTGGTCACCAGGTGCTGGATGAGCTGCTTGCTGACAAACGGCGGGAGGTTCGGGTGATAGAACACGTTGTCGAGCGCCTCTTCGAGGTGCTTGCGCGCGGTGGCGCCGTCCGTGGTGACCCCAGCGGCGGGCGCGCCGGGATAGACCAGCAACGTCGCCTTGGCGCTGTTGTGGTTCTGCTGGCACGGGATCATCGGCCCGTCGTAGCGGGCAGGGAGCTTGCCGCCCACGTTCGTCGGGCAGCCCGACGGCGACGGATAGGTCCAGCCGGTGAGCGTGCGCGCGAACGCCTTCACGTCGCCCTCGTTGTACGCGGGCTGCGGCACGCCGCCCACCAGGACGCGCTCTCCTCGATCGTTGAGCTTGTAGGTCCCCAGGGTGAAGAGCTGCAGCAGCTCTCGGGCGAAGTTCTCGTTGGCGGTGATGGCGCCGCTTGGCCCCATGCCAACGTTGTTGGCCATGTTGAGGAACGTCCCCATCGCCGGCTCCAGCGTGATCTGCTCCAGCAGCTCGCGATACGAGCCAAACGCGCCAGCGCGTAGCGCGTTGAGATAGCGCACCATCGCGTCGCGCTTCTCGGAGTTGCAGGTCGTCCGGTTCTCCGGGATGCCATTGGTGGAGACCACCAGGATCTGGCTCAGCGCGAACGTCGTGCGCAGCCGGAGCTGGTCCTCGCCGGTCAACGTGTCGACGAAGAACTGCGAGCCGGGATCCAGCTCCGCCGGGAACGCCCCGTCGCAGGGCGCGGCCCGCGGCGGCGTCGGCGCGAACACCCCCGCCGGCTCATCGAGCTGCGCCACCAGCGCGGCGCCGATGCCCACCGACAGCACGTGCTCGACGGACTCGGTGGGAACTGGCTGTCCGATCACCACCGGACGGGGGCCAAACGTGGCCTGCTCCAGAAAGCGCAGGGGCGTTGGCGTACGCTGGCGACACCGCCGCCACCCCCACCTCGGCGGCAGAGGGAGCCACCGGGGTGATGGCAGACACCTCGGCCTGCGCGCTCGCGGCCTCGTCTTCGCCGGGAGACGGCTCACCGCCGCCACAGGACGCCGCGGCGACCGCCAGCGCCATGAATCGTATATTCCTCAACATTGCTTCTCCTGACTTCATGTTTTCAAGTCAATCGACTCTCGATCAATAGACACCACACACCGTCGGAATACACACATATCCGATAAACACGGACTCACAGACTGCAGATCTACTTCTTCAGATCGTCTGTTCCAGACCCGACACCTCCTGCTGGAGAAACCCGACAACCGCTGGGCCGCCGCGCGCGTGGTTAGCGGATCGCAGGGCGCGCCTGTCGGCCGGCCCCGACAGCGCTGCTGTGCGGCACGGCACGCTGTCGGGCCGCCCCGTCAGGCTGTCGAGAACTGCCTACGGGCCCGCGGTGGGGGAAACCCGACACCCTGGTGAGCGCGACGGCCCGAGCGACAGGACTTCAACGACCTCGTGAGCCCCCGGCGAGCCCTGGCCTGCTTCGTCGCGCGCCCTGCGCTCGGCGCGCCGCCTCGCTGGTGGGATCGACATCACCCGGGCCAGGCACGGGTGGCACGGCCATTGCGTGCATGGCCAGCATGCTCCGCTGGTGCCCGCTCGTCTTGTCCCTCGCCGGTTGCGCGGCCCTCAACCACGCGCCGCCGCGAGATCCGTCTTTGGTGGCCCACCCGGCACCTTGGCGAGCCGGCGCCGCGGCTGCCCCCGACGCCGGCCCCGCTGCAGCGCTCGCGCCCCGCAGGCTGCGCGCGGTCACCTACAACCTGCACGGCATCTCCGGCGAGCTGACCGCCCGGGCGCTGCGCGAAGATCCGGATACCGCGCAGGCAGATCTGCTGTTGCTTCAAGAGGTGGACTCGCGCGGCGCGTGCAGCGCCGCCTGCGCCGCGGGCAAGGAGCTAGGCTTTGCTTCGCTGTACGCCCCCGGACATCAGCAAGACGGCGGCACCTCGGGAGTCGCCATCCTGTCGCGCTGGCCGCTGCGGGACCCGCAGGTCATCGAGTTGCCGTATCAACACGCGGTGATAAACTCCGCGCGGCGCATCGCGCTGGCCGCGACCGTCGACACCGCCGCTGGCCCCCTGCGCGTGATCTCCGTCCACCTGGAGAACCGCATCAGCCCGGCCGCGCGCGTGGCGCAGCTCGCGCCAGTGCTGGGTCACGCGCGGCGCTTCGAAGGCGCCGTGCTCATCGGCGGCGACATGAACACCAGCCCGTTCTCCTGGCTCCTGCACCTCTTGCCCATCCCTACCGGCGCGCAGGACGACCGGCTCAACGCCGCGGTGCGGGCCGCCGGCCTGCAGACGCCGGTGTCAAAGGGGCGCCCCACCAGCAAGTGGCTCAACATGCGGCTCGACGCCATCTACACCCGCGGCCTGCAAGCGGGCGCCTCTGGCGTCGCCACCAGCGTCAGGGCCTCGGATCATCTGCCGCTCTGGCTCTCGGTGGTGGTGCAAGAGCCGCCCGTCAAGACCGCGGGGCCCTGAGGTCAAGGCTCAGCTCAGCTCAGGCAGCCGAGGCAGCCGCCGCCGCCGCTGCTCGCATCGCCGCGGTGGCCGCGGCCAGCACCGAGGCGATACGTACCGCCTCGTGGACCTGCTCCTTCTTGCCGCCGCGCTCCCGGATGGCCTGCTCGTGCGCGCGCACGCAGCGCTCACAGCCGCCCAGGGCGCTGACCGCCAGGCAGGCCAGCTCGAAGTCCAGGCCATCGATCCCGGGCTTGCCGATCACCTGCATGCGCAAGCGCGCCGGCATCGCGGCGTAGTCAGCGGCGTCGCCCATGAAGTGAACGAACCGGTAGTAGACGTTGTTCATCGCCATCACCGTGGCGGCGGCGAACGCGGCGTCGACGTGTGCCGCGTCCAGGTGCGCCGCGGACTCTCCGCGGGTCGCGGCGATCACGCGCGCCTGGCCGCCCCAGGCCGCGCACGCCAGCGCCACCAGGTGCGCTTGCCGCGGCGTCAGCGCGCTGGCGCTCGCGACGATGCCCAGGTTGACCCGGGTGTCCTTGGCCCAGTCGGGCAGGAGCTGGCGCAAGGTGTCGAAGGTGTCGCCCGACGTGGCGCCCGACGTGGCGCCCGACGTGGCGCCCGACGTGGCGCCCGACGTGGCGCCCGACGTGGCGCCCGACATGACGTTCGACGTGGCGTTCGACATCACGTCAGGCCACCTGCAGCGTGTCCTGGCCCTTTTGCCAGTTGCACGGACAGAGCTCGTCGGTCTGCAGCGCGTCGAGCACGCGCAGCACCTCCTGCGGGTTGCGCCCCACCGACAGGTCGTTGACCGAGACGAAGCGGATGACGCCCTCCGGATCCACCACGAAGGTCGCGCGCAACGCCACGCCCTCGGCGCGGTCGAGCACGCCGCACGCCGCCGACAGCTCGCGCTTGATGTCAGCGACCATCGGGAGCGGCAGATCCTTGAGGTCTGGATGGCTGCCTCGCCAGGCCAGGTGGACGTACTCGCTGTCGGTGGAGACGCCCAGGAGCTGAGCGTCGCGATCAGCGAAGTCCCGGCTCAACTTGCCGAACGCCGCGATCTCGGTGGGGCACACGAAGGTGAAGTCCTTGGGCCAGAAGAAGACCACCTTCCACTTGCCGGCGAAGGAGGTCTCGGTGAGGTCGACGAACTGCTTGCCGGGCTCCTGCGAGACCACGGCCTTGAGAGAGAACGACGGGAAGCGATCATTTACGGTCAACATGGGTTGGGTCCTCGTGCTCGGGTTGGTGGAGGCACCTTGGCGCAACGCCGCTGATAGCTCCAATCGCCTTTGGCTATGCGCGTGATAAGATGTGCTGATGAACGAACGGCTGTCCATTCGCCAGCTCGAGGCCCTGGTGGCGGTGGCGGAGCACGCCAACTTCCGCAAGGCCGCCGCCGCGATCGGCATCACCCAGCCGGCGCTGTCAGCCCAGGTCCAGCAAGCGGAGGCGGCGCTCGGCCTGCAGGTCTTCGAGCGCGACCGCCGCTCGGTGCTGGTCACCTCCGCCGGGGAGGACCTCGTCGCCCGCTGCCGCATCGCCCTGTCCGCGGTGGATCAGGTCAGCGAGACCGCGCGGCACCGCGGCAAGCCGCTGGTCGGCGAGCTGCGCCTGGGCGTCATCCCCACCGTCGCCCCGTACTGGCTGCCGCCGCTCCTGGGCGCGCTGCGCAAGGCCTTCCCCGAGCTGCGCCTCATCTTGCGGGAGGAGCAGACCGCCCGCCTGCTCGAGCACCTCGACGCCGGGCAGATCGACTGCGCCTTCCTGGCGCTGCCGGTGGCCGGCGACTTCACCTCCGCGCCGGTGGCGCGCGAGGAGTTCGTGGTCGCCGCGCCCAAGGCCGCGCCCATCTTGAAGCGAGGCAAGAACCTGCACCTGCGAGATCTGGCCGGCCAGGCGGTGCTGCTCCTCGAGGACGGCCACTGCCTGCGCGACCAGGCGCTGGCGGTGTGCGAGCGCGGCGGCGCGGTGGAGCCGCTGGAGGTCCGCGCCACCAGCCTGCCCACGCTGGTGCAGATGGTGGCCGGCGGGCTGGGCATCACGCTCCTGCCCGAGGCCGCCGCCGCCGCCCTGGCCCCGCGCCGCGGCCCGGTGGCCACCGCCCGCTTCGCGCGGCCCGCGCCGGCGCGCAACCTCGGCATCGTGTGGCGAACGTCGTCGGCGCGGCTGCGCGAGTTCCGCCTGCTGGCCGAGACCCTGCGCGAGGCCTCGCGGGGCGTGGTCGGCGGCGCCTGAGCTGCTTTGGCCTTTGCGGCTCGCTGCCGTTGCCCCAGCGGCCGCCCGCTTCGCCCTCGCTTGGCTCGCGCCCCTGCCGGGCCCCGTGTATCTTGCTGCCGTGCCAACCAAGGTCGAAGACGTCAACGTGCTCGGTGGACCGCTTACGTCCTGCAGCACCAACCCGATGACCGGCTTCTTCCGAGACGGGGTCTGCTCCACCTGCAAGGAAGACCGCGGCTCGCACACTGTGTGCGCCGAGATGACCGCGGAGTTCCTCGCCGCCAGCCAGCGCGCCGGCAACGACCTGTCCACCCCCGCTCCCGAGTTCGGCTTCCGGGGCCTTCAGCCTGGCGACCGCTGGTGCCTGTGCGCCGCGCGCTGGAAGGAGGCGCTCGCGCTCGGCGTCGCGCCCCCGGTCGTCCTGTCCTCCACCCACGCCCGCGCGCTCGAGATCGTCGACCTCGACGACCTGGTCGCCCACGCCATCGATACCAACTGAGCCAGGCCGCTGAAGCACCAGGCGCCTCGGTGCGAGGCGTGGTGTAGGCTGCCTCACCGTCAGGCCGGCGCCGCGGCGCCGGCCATGCCGCGGCGGCGGCGCGCCCCGCCTGCGCAAGGCCCTCGCAGCCATGGCGACGGGCCGCCAGAAATGCTAACGACAGCCGATGGCCAGGACGTCTGCTGATACGTTGCGCGAGCTTCTGGAGAACCGGATCGCCGTGCTCGATGGCGCGATGGGCACGATGCTCCAAGGGTACAAGTTCGAAGAGGACGCCTTTCGCGGCAAGCGCTTCGCCGACCACCCCACCGCGCTGCGCGGGGCGCTCGACGTGCTCAGCATCACCCAGCCCCAGGCCATCGAGGACATCCACCTCGCGTTCGCCCGCGCCGGCGCCGACATCATCGAGACCAACACCTTCTCCGCCACCACCGTGGCCATGGCGGACTATCAGCTCGAGCACGCGGTGCGCGAGATAAACCTCGCCGGCGTCGAGGCGGCGCGCCGCGCGGTCGAGCGCGCGATGGCCGAGGACGGCAAGCCGCGGTGGGTCGCCGGCTCGCTTGGCCCCACCACCAAGACCGCGTCGCTGTCGCCCAACGTCAACGATCCGGGCTTCCGCGCCATCACCTTCGCCGAGCTGGTGGCCGCGTATCGCCAGCAAGCCGAGGCGTTGATCGAGGGCGGCGTGGACCTGCTCTTGACCGAGACCCACATCGACACGCTGAACCTCAAGGCCTCGCTGTTCGCCTTCGAGGAGGCCTTCGCCGCCGGCGCGCGCCGCGTGCCCATCATCGCCTCCTTCACCATCCCCGATCGCTCTGGCCGCACCCTGTCCGGTCAGACCGTGGAGGCCTGCTACACCTCGGTGGCGCACCACGACCTGTTGGCCATCAGCATCAACTGCGCGCTCGGCATCGACGAGATGCGCGCGCACGTCGAGGAGCTGGGCCGCATCTCCGGTCAGCGCGTCATGTGCTACCCCAACGCCGGCTTGCCCAACGAGTTCGGCGGCTACGACGACACGCCGGCGCACATGTCGCGCGTGCTCGGCGAGCTGGCGCGCGAGGGCACCTTGAACCTGGTCGGCGGCTGCTGCGGCACCAGGCCAGAGCACATCGCCGCCATCGCCAGCGCCGTCGCGGGCGTGCGACCGCGCGGCAAGGTCACCCCGCGGCCCCTGATGCGCTTGTCGGGGCTCGAGCCCCTGACCATCACGCCGGAGATCCCGTTCGTGATGATCGGCGAGCGCACCAACGTCACCGGCTCGGCGCAGTTCCGCAAGCTCATCAAGGAAGATCGCTTCGACGACGCCGTGTCGGTCGCCAAGCAGCAGGTCGACAGCGGCGCCAACATCCTCGACGTGTGCATGGACGAGGGCATGCTGGACGGCGTCGCCGCCATGCGGCGCTTCCTGAACCTCATCGCCGCCGAGCCCGAGATCTCGCGCATCCCGGTGATGATCGACAGCTCGAAGTTCGCGATCCTCGAGGCCGGCCTGGCCTGCCTGCAGGGCAAGGGCGTCGTCAACTCGATCTCGCTCAAGGAGGGCGAGGCCGAGTTCCTGCGCCAGGCCCGGATCGTCCGCCGCTACGGCGCCGCCGTGGTGGTGATGGCGTTCGACGAGACCGGCCAGGCCACCACGGTGGAGCACCGGCTGGTCATCGCCAAGCGCGCGTACGGCATCCTGACCGAGCAGGTCGGCTTCGCGCCGGAAGACCTCATCTTCGACCCCAACATCCTGACCATCGGCACCGGCATCGAGGAGCACGACGCCTACGCGGTCAACTTCATCGACGCCGTAAGGCTCATCAAGGCCGCGTGCCCGGGCATGAAGATCTCCGGCGGCGTGTCCAACCTGTCGTTCTCCTTCCGCACGAGCCCCAAGGTGCGCGAGGCGATGCACTCGGTCTTCCTCTATCACGCCATCCGCGCCGGCCTGGACATGGCGATCGTCAACGCTGGCCAGCTCGCGGTGTACGAGGAGCTGGACCCGGTGCTGCGCGAGCACGTCGAGGACCTGGTGCTAAACCGCCGGCCCGACGCCACCGAGCGCCTGCTGACCCTGGCCGCCAGCTTCTCCGGCGACACCGTCAAGCGCGAGGACGAGCTGGCCTGGCGCAAGTTGCCGCTGGCCGAGCGCATGGCGCACGCGCTGGTGGTCGGCAACGCCGACTTCATCGACGTCGACGTCGCCGAGGCGCTGACCGTCTACCCGCGGCCGCTGGCGATCATCGAGGGCCCGCTGATGGACGGCATGAACGTCGTCGGCGAGCTGTTCGGCGCCGGCAAGATGTTCCTGCCGCAGGTGGTCAAGAGCGCGCGCGTCATGAAGAAGGCGGTGGCCATCCTCGAGCCGCTGATGGACGCAGAGAAGGCGCGCACCGGCGTGTCCACCGCCAAGGGCAAGATGGTGATCGCCACCGTCAAGGGCGACGTCCACGACATCGGCAAGAACATCGTCGGCGTGGTGCTGCGCTGCAACGGCTACGAGGTCACCGACCTGGGCGTGATGGTGCCGGCGACCAAGATCCTCGACACCGCCACCGAGCTGGGCGCGGACGTCATCGGCCTGTCGGGCCTCATCACCCCCTCGCTCGACGAGATGATCAACGTGGCCAAGGAGATGCAGCGCCGCGGCATGACCACGCCGCTGCTCATCGGCGGCGCCACCACCTCCGGCAAGCACACCGCGGTCAAGATCGCCCCGGTGTACCAGGGCTCCACCATCCACGTCGCCGATGCGTCCCTGGCGGTCGGCGTGATGGGCAAGCTGCTGGGCGATCAAGCGCCCACGTTTCTCGGCGAGATCCGCGTCAAGCAGGAGGCCGCGCGCGCGCAGTACGCCCGCGCCACCGAGCGCCCGCTCCTGCCGGTGGCGGAGGCCCGCAAGCGCCGCCTGGTCCCCTCCTTCTCCGACGCGGAGCTGGCGCGCCCGGCCAAGACCGGCACCTGGAACCTGGAGCTGCCGCTCGGCGAGCTGGCCGAGTGGATCGACTGGTCGCCGCTGTTCCACACCTGGGAGCTGTCGGGGCGGTACCCCAAGCTGCTCGACGATCCCAAGAAGGGCGACGCCGCCCGCAAGCTGCTGGCCGACGGCAGGGCCCTCCTGGCCCGCATCATCGCCGAGGGCAGCCTGACCGCGCGCGCCACCTACGCGCTCCTGCCGGCACACGCAGACGGGGACGACGTGGTGATCGAGACCGACGATCACAAGGGCGAGCGCCTGCGCATCCCCATGCTGCGCCAGCAGGAGGACAAGGACGTGTGCCTGTCGCTGGCGGACTTCGTGGCGCCAGCGGGCCGCGGCGATCACGTGGGCGCCTTCATCGTCACCGCCGGCATCGGCTGCGACGCGCTGGCCGCGCACTACGAGCGCGACCACGACGACTACCACGCGATCATGGCCAAGGCCCTGGCCGACCGCCTGGCCGAGGCCGGCGCCGAGTGGCTGCACCACCGGGCCCGCGTCGAGCTTGGCTACGGCGGCGCCGAGGCCTTGAGCCGCGAGCAGATCCTCAAGGAGGAGTACCGCGGCATCCGTCCGGCGTTCGGCTATCCGGCCTGCCCCGATCACCTGCCCAAGCGCGGCCTGTTCGAGCTCCTGGGCGGCGGCGAGCACCACCAGGTCTCGCTCACCGAGGGCCTGGCCATGACCCCCACCGCCTCGGTGTGTGGCATGTACTTCGCGCACCCCAAGGCGCAGTACTTCGCCATCAGCCGCATCGGCCGCGACCAGATCGAGGACTACGCCCGGCGCCTGGGCACCTCGATCGTCGAGGTCGAGCGCATGCTGCCCTCCGTGCTGGCGTACTGACCCGTCGCTGGACCACGCCACGCCGCGTTTCGGTTGCTGGTCCGGCGCCTTGGGTCAGAACCGGACGACGTTGGCGGCGCTCTGCATCAAGTCTGGCGTGCTGCTCGGGCCGCGGAGCTCGCCGCTGTAGGAGTTGCCGTTCAGCGTCGTCCCCATCGCGTCGATCGGCGCACCGACCGCGCCCCGATCGTCGAGCAGCGCGTGACCGGTGGGCGAGCTAGACAGGGCGTTCGCTCCCGTCTCTGCGGCGGTGCCCAGATCGACCGACGCAAACGAGCCCCAGAGGCGTAGCGCGGCGCTGCCACCCGAGATCATCGAGCGCCGTATTCGCAGCGCGCCGGTGCGGTCGCTACCAAAAACGACTCCCCAGCCCGCGGCTGCCACGTCGGCCTGGTCGAGGTCCACGTTACCACTGTGGTCGGGGCTCCAATACGATCGCGAGAGGCCGCTCATGAACCCGCGGATGCGCGTCCGAGCAACCGTGGCCGAGCCATCGACGAGATCGATCCCGTACCCACCGGCGGGTTGCCCGATCCCCACCAGCTCGCTGTCGAACACCTCGACGTTGGCATGGTAGCTTCGCACGCCATGGTAGGCAGATAGCGTGCTCCGTTCGAGGAGGAGGTGGTGCGGCAACGGGCCGCCCTCGGTGAGGGCTCCGATCTCGATCGCGGTCCTGAACGCCGTGATGGCCGAGTCTCTCAGGATCAGCCGGCCCGCCCGCAAGGTCACGCCTTCGCTGATGGTGGACTGGATCGTCACCTGGCGCCCATCGATCTGGATATCGCCGTTCGAGTAGATCGCGCTGGCCTTGCCGTCGAGGTATCGCACCCGCTCGAGCGAGGCTCGCCCAACACCGCGGTCCAACCTCAGCCCGAACGCCGACAGCGAGAGGAAGTCGATATCGCGCAGCGACAGGTCGACCGAAGAGGCACTGAGGATGGCGCCGTCACTCGCGCTGCTGAGGAAGCTGAGCTGCAAGAACTGGGTCGTGCCATGAGGCCCGTAGCCCACCGAGAACGGGCCAAATGGTCGCCCGATGGCGCCCAGCTTGGTCTGGGTGGTTCCCTCGCCTTTGACGATCACACCTCGTCGGAGGACGAGGCGCTGCTCACAGGGGTAATTCCCGGCGAGCAGCTGGATCGTGTCCCCGAGCCGGGCCAGCGTCGACCAATCATCGCGGCAGAGGCGCAACGGTGAGGCGAACGTGCCGAGCCCCGTATCGGTTCCCGATTGCGATACGACGATGGGCGTGATCTGGAGGGGAGTCGTGACGCCTAGCTGGCCGCGCGGATGCGTCAAGACGAGTCGCAACGGTCCAAGCGCTTCGCCGTGAGGCGCCGCGTAGGGGATCCGTAGCAGGTTGTTCGTCGCGTTGGCGACGAAGACATCGCGCGATCCTACCCGGACGCTCTTGATCTGCGCGAGGTGCTCTCCACTCACGGAAAGCGTACCTGCGCCCCCTTGGCGGAGCTGTCCATCGAGGACGCCTTCGAGCACCACCGAGGTCACCACGGGCGGAGGCGGTAACGGGTTGGCGTAGGCCGGCCCGGTGACCACAGATGCCACGAACAGACCGGTGCCCTGCAACTCGGCTCCGCCGAAGCTGGCGGCGCCCAGGACCTCGCCTGCTACCAGCAACCGGCTTCTCCCCGGGACCGCCGCGATGGCCTGCGCCCAGCCCGGGGTCCCAAAGACGTAGGTCGACCAACGATAGTCGCCGTTTGGCCCGTAGGAGACCAGGAAGCTGTCATTGCTATCGCAGTCGATCACAGGTGCGAAGCGGATCGCTCGATTGCACGAGCCCAGGAGGTACACGGCGCCCTCGGCATCGGCGGCGAGCATCTTGGGGGCTTCCGGTCGCTCCGCGTCGATGACCGTGGTCCACGTGCGAGCGCCATCGGCGGTCAACCGGACCAGCGCCACGTCATCCAGGCCGCTCATCCCCGTCAGTACATGGTCATCGTCGAAAGCGATCCCATCAGATTCGTCGACCGTGGTGCTGATGTAGAGGTGCCCATCGGGGGCCGCGAGCAAGCGCTGGTGGAAGCCGTCACTCTCATCGAAGAGCTGGCGCACGAACCGCGCTCGACCATCGGGCGCAAACCCGATCACCGCCAGGTTCCCTTCCATGTCGCCAGGATCGACGGTGAGGCGGAACCCGTCGACCACCAAGCTGCCGTAGTACCGACCAGTCACCACGGGGCCGTAGAGGTGGTCGACCGCGAGCTCGTGCTGCCACGACACCTTCATCTCGAGCTGGCGCGACCAGATCGGTAGGCCGCTGGCGTCGTAGCGGTCCAAAAACGCATATCCTGGCTGCCACCTCCCGCCAACGGCCTGAGCGGCGATCTCACCGTGGACGTAGACGTCGTCGGACCAGGGATCCGCGGCGACCGTCGAGACGTCGTCTTCGCCCCCGCCGGCAAACGATCTAGCCCACTGCGTCGCGCCGGTGGCTCCATCGAGCCTGGCCACGAACCCTTCGGTGTTGCCGACAGCGGGCAGAGGGCCCGTGCCGGCATCGAAGCTCGTTCCAACGAAGGAACCGCCGATCACCACGTCGCCGCTGGTCGTGACCGTGGCGCTGCGGACGTTGGTCCCCCAGAGAGAGGCTCCGACCCCGAGCGAGCGCCCCCAGAGCGGTCGAGCGCGCGCATCTAGCTTCAAAACCGCGATCGCCTGCCCCGTGGGGGCTGGCAAGTGAACGTCACCCGCGTCGATGGCGCCGTTGTGGTTGCCGGCGACGAAGATGCTGCCGCCTGGGCCGTTGGCCAGCACGACTTGGCTCCCGACGCCTGGGATGAGCACCGCCCACTCGAATTGACCGGCGTGGGGATCGCGCGGAAACGGCCCAGGTTCGACGCCGCCGTCGGGCGGCATCGCGTCTGGAACACCCGCGTCGACAACGCCAGCGTCGGGGCTGGCGCCATCCGGGGACGTCGCGTCGGGTCCCAGAGAGCTTCCTGGGTTCCCGCCACACGCCACCACGACACAGAGCACAACAGCCCATGCACCTCGGAGCGCTCCGCGGATCGCACGCCCCGAGCCTTCGTTCTGCATCACCTGCATTGCCTGCATTGCCTACCCTTTGCCCAGCGTCCTCACACGCGACCATTTCACTCGACGGCGCGCCAGTCAATGTGGGAGCAGCGAGCGGCAACCCAACGGGGGACGAGTACGTTGGTTCCGTCACGATGCACCTGCATCTGCTCGAAACGAGCAAGCCGCGCGCCAACGGGCACGAGCCGCGCGCTCCGCGTACCGGCCTCGGGTTGGCAGGGCAACGCCTGGGATCTCCAGCTCCCTCCGAGGTTGCGGGCCGGACCAGCTGGGCGGCTGCGCCGCGTCGTGTCAACTGGCGTTCGTTACGAGCTCGGAGAGCACACAACTTGTGTTGGCTACTTGTGTGGACGATTCGTGGTCACGGAGCGCGCCACGACGATCGGGCCGGCCGCGCCGCGCAGGTCACAGCGTGAAGCTGGCCCAGGCCTGCACGGCGCGGTAGCGGGCGCCGGTGGCCGCCGCCGCTGGCGCAGGCGGATCCTCGGCGCCGCCCCAGAACTTGCCGAACACGAGCGAGGTGCCAAGGCCAAGCTTGGGCGAGACCGCGTAGGTCACCAGCGCGCCGAGCGAGACCTCCCAGGCATCGCCCAGCCCATCGAGCGGGCCCTTGACGCCGGAGCCGAAGCCGAACGACAGCACCGGCGCCGCCTTGTACATGGCCAGCACGGGGATGAAGAGCTGGTCCTTGTTGGCGGGCGTGGCGTCGCGCTCGTTCACTGCCACCAGCACGCTGGGCGCGGTCAGCAGCGACAGCGCGCCTTGCTGCAGCCGCACGCGCAGGCCGGCCTTGGCGGCGTAGAACCCGGCGTCCAGGTTGGTAGCGTGGACGCCCGCGTTGACCGCGAGCGCCAGGGGGCCGCGCGCCAGCGAGTACAGGACCTCGGCGCCAACGTTGTTGTACGGCTGCACGCACCCCTTGTCCTCGCCGGTCAGGCAGAGCCCGCGGCCGGCGCCGCCGCGGAACCCGGTCAGCGCGAACGTCGAATGCAGGAGCGAGACCGTGAGCGCGTCGGTGACGCCATAGGACACGTCCGGCGCCAGCGAGATCGGCTTGCCGGCCCTGGTCGCGGTGGCCTCGAGCTCCACGGTGGCGATGACGTTGAGCTTGCCGGCCGGCAAGGTCAGCGAGGCGGGCCGCGGTGGCGCAGCCTGCGCTCGCGCGACGGATACGCCCCCCAAGAGCGCGCCTGCGAGGACCGCGGCGCCAAGACACGAACGACTACTCAGCACGCAACTCATGAACCTTCTCCTTGAGACAGTGGATCGCGCGCGGCTCGCGCGCGGGTGTGACTTATCCGGATCAAGCGAAAGCCGGCGGGCACGCACGTGACCGTGTCCCACCACTCTTCGCCCGCGAAGCGATAGCGTAGCTGCACGGCGGCCAGGCTCCCGGCCACCAGGTCGGCGCGCACGGCCTCGAGCCCCTCGGGGGTGGCTGGCCGCGCCAGCGGCGTAGCGCCGCGCGCGCCGCGCTCCAGGATCGCCAGCAGCTCGGCGGCCTGGCTGAGGTCCCAACATAGCTGGCCCAGCGCTGCCGCGTCGAGCAGCGCCTCTTGCAGCGGCGCGAGCGGCAGGTCGGCCGCGGCTTGCGTCATCGCGGCACCAGCGCGAGCGCCAGCACCGGCGCCGGACACGCGGCCAGACACTGGCCACAGCCATCGCAGCGCGCCGGATCGATCTGCGGCAGGCCGCCGCGCAGGGCGATGGCGGAAGGCGCCGGGCAGCGCTCCACGCACACCGCGCAGAACGAGGTGAGCGCCAGGCAGCGCGCGCCCACCACCGAGGGGACCATCGACGGTGGCAGCCGCGGCGCAAACTGCCGGCGCGGGGCCCAGCGCGTCACGCCAGCGGGGCTCGGCGCCGGAGCGACCGCTGCCGCGAGCGTCGACGGCGAGCCGTCACGAGGCCCCGTGGCCCCTCGCGCGCCGCGCAGCGACGCCCCGGGCCGCAGCAGCCCAAGCAGCTCGCGTCGGGTCATCATCACGGCGCTCCCGCGCTGGTCGATGCGCGCGGCGCCGCCGCGGCCGTCGCAGCCGCGCCGGCGGGGGACCACACCGGCCGCTGATCGAGCGCCGCGGCTGGCGCGTGGCACTGCGTGCAGGACTGCCGCCACGGGTGCGTGCTGCGCAGGCCGGAGGCGCCCCACACGCCATGACAGCTATCGCAGCGCTCGCGCATCCAGGTGGTGTGCGGGATGGTCGGCGGCGCGCCGGGCCAGGCACGCTCACCTCGTCCGGGAGCTGGCAGGCCCACGAAGGCGCTGTCCGCCACCTCCTGAAGCGGCAGGCTCGGCGCCACCTCGGTCGCGGCCCTCTGCGTCGCTGGCGCGCCGGGCTCCCGGCGACGAGGATCTTCGCTGGCCACGTGACACTGCACGCAGCTCCCCATCGGCGGGTGGCTCATGCGCGGCGCCACGAGCTGCGCGATCTTCACGCCGCGCTCGTGGCAGCGCAGGCAGGCCGGCGCGCCGAGCTGGTCCACCGCGTGGGGCACCGTCGGAGGCGCGCCGTCGAACGCGCGCCGGGCGGCGCGTCGGGTGAGCGCCGCCTCGCGGTCCGCGGCGCTCTGCACCACCGGCGCAAACAGCTCGGCGTCAGGCAGCGCCGCCCACCAGCGCGCCGGCAGCTCCGCGTTGGGGCCGGTCATGCCGCGCCGCAGGTCCGAGTACGAGCGGGACTCCCCCACCTCCCCGGCGACCGCCGCGCTGGCGACCGCGGCGCGCGCCGAGGCCTTGGCCTGCACCTCGCGCCCGGTGCCTCGCACGCCGGCCCACAGCCCGATCCCGGCGACCGCCAGCGAGAGCGCCACGCCCAGATGCCAGCCGCGACGCTCGCTCACGACGCCCCCTTCTTGCGCACGCGCACCGCGCACTTCTTGTAGTCGGGCTGCTTGGACAGCGGATCGTAGTCCTCCAGCGTCACCAGGTTTATCGCCAACGACTCATCGAAGAACGGCACGAACACCGTGCCCGGCGGTGGTTGGCCGCGGCCGTCGAGCCACACCGGCAGCTCCAGCTTGCCGCGCTTGCTCTCCAGCACCACCACCTCGCCGCTGTGGATGCCCAGCGCTCGCGCGTCGTCGCGGTTCATCTCGCAGTACGCCTGCGGCATGGCGCGACGGAGCTGCGGGATGCGCATCGTCATCGTGCCGGTGTGCCAGTGCTCGAGCACGCGCCCGGTGCAGAGCCACAGCGGATAGTCGCGGTCCGGGCGCTCCGGCGGCGGCTCCCAGGGATGAAACCAGATGAGCGCCCGGTCGTCCTTGGTCACCGAATGATAGAACTGGATCTCCGCCTTGGTGGCGTAGGGGTCGTCGGCCTTGGAGAAGCGAAAGCGGGTCTCCCGCCAGCTCCCATCCGCTGTCTGCACCACCGGCCAGCGCAGCCCGCGCGCCTTGACGTACTCGCTGTAGGGCGCCAGGTCCTTGTGCTTGTGCCGCGAGAACCGACGGTACTCGTTGAAGAGCTGCTCGTCGACGTTGACCTTGTAGTAGCTGTCCCACTGCCAGATCGGCACCTCCTTGCCGGCGGCGTCGACGACCTGGAACAGGAACTTTCCGTCCTTGTCCTTCATGCCGGGCACGCCGCGCTCGAAGAGCTTGCGCGCGACCGCGATGGTCTGCCAGCAATCGTCGCGAGCCTGCCCCGGCGGCGGCACCATCTTGAACCACTGCTGGGTGCGGCGCTCGGAGTTGCCAAACATCCCGTTCTTCTCGACCCACATCGCGCTTGGCAAGACCAGGTCCGCGGCCATCGCGGTGGCGGTTGGGTACACGTCCGAGACGATCAGGAACTTGCCGGGCAGCGTCCGGCTGGGCGCAAACAGCGTGTTTAGGTTTGGCAAGGTGCGCGCGGGGTTGGTGACCTGCACCCAGATCGTGGAGATGTCCCCGCCCTTGTCCGCCGGCGTCGAGAAGCGCTTCCACATCTCGACTGTGTGGTAGCCGGGCTTGGCGTTGATGCGGCCCGCCGGCAGGTTCCACAGCGCCTCGGCCTCCTTGCGATGCTCCTCCTTGGTCACCACCAGCCCGCCGGGCAAGGCGTGCGCCAGCGTGCCGACCTCGCGCACGGTGCCGCAAGCCGATGGCTGCCCGGTCAAGCTGGTGGGCGCGTCGCCCGGGCGGCCGAAGTGACCGGACAGGAGGTGGATGCCATGCACCAGATCGTTTATCGCGGTCCCGCGCGTGTGCTGGTTCATGCCCATGCACCAGAGGCTGGTGATGCGCAGGTCGCGGCGCGCAAACAAGCTGGCGAGGTAGCGAAGGTCCTCGGCCGGCACGCCGGAGAGCTCCTCTACCTTCTCGGGCGTGTAGGACGCCAGCGCCGCGCGGTAGCCGTCCAGATCGAGCGCCTTGCCATCGAGCGTCGGCGGCTCGGTGCGCTGGCGGAAGTTGCAGAACTTGCCGACGAACTCCTTGTCCCAGGTGCCGCTCGCCAGGAGCAGGTGCGCGATGCCGTTGGCGATCGCCAGATCGCCGTGCGGCGTGAACAGGAGGGTCCGGTCGCAGAAGCCGCTGGTGCGAGTGCGGCGGGTCGTCAGGTCGATGAGCTCCACCTTCTCGCCGCGCAGCCGCCGATCGACGATGCGCGAGAACAACACCGGGTGCATCTCAGCGGGGTTGTTGCCCCACATGATCACCACGTCGGCCCGATCCAGGTCGTCGTAGCAGCCGGCGGGCTCGTCCACGCCATAGGTGGAGAGAAAGCCGGTGACCGCGGACGCCATGCACAAGCGCGCGTTGGGATCGATCTGGTTACTGGCCAGGCCCGCCTTGATGAGCTTCTGCGCGGCGTACCCTTCGGGGATGGTCCACTGGCCGCTGCCGTAGATGGCGAAGCCCTTCGGATCCGCGAGCACGCGGTCGGCGATGACCTCGAGCGCCCGCTCCCAGGTGATGGGCACGAGCTTGCCGTTCTGGCGCAAGAGCGGCTGGGTCAGCCGATCCTTGCCGTAGAGCGCGAGCCCCACGTGGTAGCCCTTGACGCACAGCAGGCCCTTGTTGACCTCCGCGTGCTGATCGCCGGCGATCGCCACCACCTTGCCTGCCTTGACCCCGACCTGCACGTGGCAGCCGGTGCCGCAGAAGCGGCACGGCGCCTTGTCCCATCGCACGCCCTCGGCGGGCGGCGGTGCGGGCGGCGGCGGCGCTTGCCGCGCTGTCGTGGGCTGCGCCGCGGCCTGGTCGTGTAGCGCGAGCTGCGCTGCTGCCGCCGCTGCGGTCGCCATCGCGCTGGCCTTGAGGAACTCTCGGCGGTCCATCACACCACCTCCGCGCGAGCGAGGGAGTGCGTCCACGCTGGCCTCGCCGGCCTCGCTGGCCGCTCGACTCGGGGCGCCGGCCGCTTCGTCCCCGAAGTCGATCGCCACCACATCGACACGGAGCACGCCTGCGCGCTCGGCCAGCTCCTCGCACAGCCGGGCCCCCGCGGCCGAGCTCTCGGTCTCTGCCACCAGCGGCAACCGGCTCGCCACTGGCTCGCCCAGGGAGACCCCGGGACACTCTTGAAGGCTCTGCAACGCGACGGCGCGCAAGAGCGGATCTGCGGACAGCGTGACAACGAGGGCGCTCACGATCATCGGACCCAACGCTGAGCAAGGACGATGCCACCAGCGTGCAGACTCGCTGGCCCGGCGAGTGCATTGCGCACGCGGCAGTGCTGGCTCGCCGTCTTGTCCACCGCCGCCCTCGCAACCTCCCGCACCTCCCCCTCGCGCCGCCTCGACGAGCGAGACGAGTGGGACGGCGGCGCTGCTCCTCGCGCTGGCCGCCGCCTGCTCCTCGGACGTGCCGCGGCCCCTGCGGCCTGCGCCGGGCCCCGCGATCGCGCGCGTGGACGTTCACCTCCCGGACCGCCTGCGCGGCATCTCCGCAGAGTACGACGATTTTATGCATATCGAACGCAACGTTGCATGCAATATGTGTCATTCTATGCGCCAGCCCAAGGCGCTCCCGCAGAGCCCGGCCGAGCTGGACGAGTTCCACCAGGGGCTGGTGTTCCGTCATGGCACCTTGAGCTGTGGCTCGTGCCACTTGCTGGGGGATCAGACCGCGCTGCGCCGCGCCGATGGCACCGCCATCCCGCTGCTCGATGCCATCGAGCTGTGCCGCCAGTGCCACGGCCCCCAGGCGCGCGACTTCGATCACGGCGCGCATGGCGGCATGAGCGGGCACTGGGACCTCTCGGTGGGCCCGCGAACGCGCAACCATTGCGTGGACTGCCACGACGCGCACGCGCCGCAGATCCCGGCCAGTCGGCCGGTGCTGCCACCTGCGGATCGAGGCCTGACCCGCGCGGGGGCGCTTCGCTCCTCGACGACACAAGGAGCACGCCGATGACCGCAGGCCCAACCCGGCGCGTGGCCCTCAAGGTGCTCGGCGGCACCTTGGGCGCAGGTGCCTTCGCGTATGCGGCCCGGCCGCTGGCCCAGTGGACCGCCGAGCTCTCTCTCGAGGAGACGCTGCGTCGTCACTACAAGGAGCTCTCTGCAGAAGAGCTCGCGCAGATTCTGCGCCGGCTAGAGGAGGAAACGAAAAAGACGCACGGCGTCGACGTGCAGATCCGGGATCTGCCGGCGCAGGAGGGTGTGTCGTTTGGCTATGCCCTCAACCTCAGCATGTGCATCGGCTGCCGCAAGTGCGCCGAGGCTTGCCACCACGAGAACAACCACGACCGGCGCACCAACAACTCCTACATCCGGGTCCTGGAGATGGAACAGGGCTCCTTCGATATGGAGCGCGGCAAGGTCGACTACGACCACGCGGTGCCCGCGCCGGGCAAGTACTACATGCCCGTGCAGTGCCACCAGTGCGACAACGCACCGTGCGTGACCGTCTGCCCGGTCGAGGCGACGTGGAAAGAGAAGGACGGCATCGTCGTGGTGGACTACGACTGGTGCATCGGCTGCCGCTACTGTGAGGCCGCGTGCCCCTACCACGCGCGGCGCTTCAACTGGACCGCGCCCGAGATCCCGCCCGAGGAGATGAACCCAGATCAGGGCTACCTGTCCAACCGCTTGCGACCGCAGGGCGTGGTGGAGAAATGCACGTTCTGCTTGCACCGGACCCGCGCCGGACGGCTCCCCGCGTGCCTGGAGGCCTGCCCGACCGGTGCGCGCGTCTTTGGCAACCTGCTCGATCCCGACAGCCCCATCCGCTGGGTCCTCGATAACAAGCGGGTCTACGTGCTCAAGGAAGAGCTCGGGACCCGGCCGCGCTTCTTCTACTTCTTTGATGTGTGAGGAGCCCACATGACCGGCCCCGCTGACACCACCTCTCTCCCCGAGTCGCCCGCGCAGCCGCCGGCGCTCACCTACCTTCGCTTCTTGCGCCGCGCGCTGGGCCTCGCCTTCTCTGGCTCCTGGCGCTTCTATGCCTGGATGATCGTGCTCACCGCGATCGCGCTGGTGGGGCTGCACGCCTGGGGGACTCAGCTTCGCCACGGCATGGCGGTGACCGACCTCTCCGATCACGTGTCGTGGGGGCTCTACATCGGCAACTTCACCTTCGGCGTCGGCCTGGCGGCCGGCGCCGTGCTGATGGTGATCCCAGCCTACCTCTACGACGACCACGACATGCACGACGTCGTGATCATCGGCGAGATCGTCGCCATCGCCGCCATCGTGGTGTGCCTGGGCTTTGTCATCGTCGACATGGGGCGCCCCGATCGGCTGTGGCATATCCTGCCGTGGATCGGCCGGTTCCACTGGCCGGTGTCGATGCTGGCCTGGGACGTGCTGGTGCTAAATGGCTACCTGCTGCTCAACCTGCACATCACCGGATATCTCATCTATCAGCGATATCTGCAGAAGGCTCCCCGCCGCCGCTGGTACCGGCCGTTTGTGTTCCTGGCCATCGGCTGGGCCATCTCGATCCACACCGTGACCGCCTTCCTCTATCAGGGCCTGGGCGGGCGCCCGTTCTGGAGCTCCGCGCTGCTGGCGCCTCGCTTCATCACCACCGCCTTCATCTCCGGCCCCGCGTTCGTGATCGTGCTGCTCGAGGTGGTGCGCCGCGCCCGCGTGCTGCGCTTTGGCGACGGCCCCACCACCACCTTGACCCGCATCATGCGGATCACCGTGCTGCTGAACTTGTTCATGCTGGTGAGCGAGCTGTTCACTGCCCTCTACGCTGGCGGCGCGCACGCGGCGTCGGTCAGATACCTGTTCTTTGGCCTGCACGGCCACCACGCCCTCTTGCCCTACATCTGGACCGCCGTGGTGCTGAACGTCGCCTCTGCCATCTTGCTGCACCTGCCGCAGTCGCGAGACGACAAGCGCTGGCTCCTGGCCGCCTGCGGCTGCGCGTTCGTTGGGGTCTACATCGAGAAGGGCATCGGCCTCATCGTGCCGGGCTTCATCCCGTCCACCCTGCACGAGCTGGTGGAGTACACGCCCACCTTCGTGGAGTGGAAGATCAGCGCCGGCATCTGGGCGGTGGGCCTCATCACCCTGACGGTAGCCTTGCGCATCGGGCTGGCGGTGTGGAGCGGCAGGATGAGCGAGCGCAGCGCCGGGACCCAAACGGCCTCCCCGAGCGGCGCCCCTGAGCACGCCGGGGCCCAAAGCGTCGGGTGAAAGCAGGCGCCCCGGCCGCGCGATCGTTGCGCCAGATCGTGCAGCGCGCCGCGGTTTGGCGGTAGCGTGGGCGCAGATGTCGCGTCGCGTCGTGTTTCGAGAGGCCCTGCTGTGTGACGGACTCGGCTCAGCGCCGCGCACGGGAGACCTGGCGGTGGAAGACGGCCGCATCGTCGAGGTCGATCTGGTCACGCTGGGCGGCGCCAGCAAGCGCGCCGGCGGCGACGTCGAGGTGATCGACGCGCGTGGCCTGGTGCTGGCGCCCGGCTTCATCGACATCCACTCCCACGCGGACTTCTCGCTGCCGCGCGATCCGCTGGCCCCGTCCAAGCTCCTGCAGGGGGTCACCACCGAGGTGATCGGCAACTGCGGCATGGGGCTCTACCCGGCGAACCCGGCGGTGGAGGACATGGTCCGCCACCTGGCGCCGATGGTGTTTGGCGAGACCGGGGCCGAGAGCTCGCCGAGCTTGCGCGCCTACCGCGAGCGGCTGGAGGCCGAGGGCGTCTCGGTCAACGTGGCGCCGCTGGTGGCGCACGGCAACCTGCGCGCCATGGCCATGGGCATGGCCGAGCGGCGCCCCACCACCGCCGAGCTCGCCATCATGACCCACGAGGCCGCCAAGGCCATGGTGGAGGGCGCGTTCGGCCTGTCGACTGGCCTCGTGTACGCCCCCGGCACGTACGCCGAGACCGATGAGCTCGTAGAGGTGGCGCGTGCGGTCGCGGCCTACGGGGGGCTGTACGCAACCCACCTGCGTGACGAGGGCTCGAGGCTCGAGCAGTCGGTGGCCGAGGCGCTCGAGATCGGCGAGCGCGCCGAGATCTCGGTGCAGCTCTCCCATCACAAGGCGGTGGGGAAGCCCAACTGGGGCAAGGTGGCAAAGACGCTGGCCATGGTGGATGAGGCCAACCGGCGCGGCCTCGACGTTCACAGCGACGTCTACCCCTACACCGCGGGCGCCAGCGTGCTGGCCACCGTGTTCCTGCCGCGCTGGGCCTTCGAGGGCTCGCTCGACAAGTTGCTGGAGCGCCTGGCCGACCCAACCCTGCGCGCGCGCATGATCCGGGACGCCAAGGCGCAGCTCCTCGACCAGGTGACGCTGCCCGGGGTGCTGGCCGCCCTCCCCAAGCGCTGGC
Organism: Myxococcales bacterium; assembly: GCA_016706545.1. Classification (GTDB taxonomy): domain Bacteria; phylum Myxococcota_A; class Polyangia; order Haliangiales; family Haliangiaceae; genus JABFXX01. The sequence goes on along the minus strand of JADJJK010000040.1, from coordinate 12,747 downwards.
TCGCGCCCGTCATCTTCAAGACCCTGGCCAAGGCGATGATCATCAACTCGGTCAAGCGTCAGCGACAGCACGAGGGCCAGAGCCTGGCCGAGTTGGCCGCCGCGCGCGGAAAGCCGCTGTACGAGGCCGTGTACGATCTGCTGCTCGAAGAGGACGCGGCCGTCACCGCCATCGCCCACCTGATCGACGAGCGCGACGTCCGCGCCGTGCTGCGTCACCCGCGCACGATGATCGGCACCGACGGCTACGCGCTGCGAGAGGGCAAGGCGCACCCGCGCACCTACGGCACCTACCCTCGGGTGCTCGAGCGCTACGTGCGAGGCGAGGGCTTGCTCACGCTCGAAGACGCGATCTTCCGCATGACCGGCTTGCCGGCGCAGAAGCTCGGCCTCGTCGATCGCGGCACGCTCGCCGCTGGCCAGGCCGCCGACCTGGTGCTCTTCGACCCGGGGGCGCTGCGAGACCGGGCGACGTTCGCCGATCCGCACCGCTCGCCGGAGGGCCTCTTGCATGTGCTGGTCAACGGCCAGTTCACCGTTCGCGATGGCGGACACACCGGCGCGCGCGCCGGCCAGGTGCTGCGCAAGGCCGCTTCGCCGCCCCGCGCTCGACATTGACCCGCGATCCTTCGCGGCTCGCGCGCGACGATGGCGAGAAACCTTGCATCGCAGCGCACACGTTCGCGCGGGATTTCCGAACCGACGGCTCTCGAGCTAGGATGCCCGCACTCGAGAGTCCACGACGTGCAGCCAGGCCGCCCGCATCAGGACGCCCGCGCTGCCAGGTCGCGAGCACTGCCGCGAGTTGCCAATCCCCTACCGGAGTGTGTGTCCCATGTTCGAGATGAAGAACCTGCAGAACATCAAGAAGCTCGAGGAAGCTGCGCCCGAGGGCATGAAGGCGTTCTGGGCCTTCGACAAGGCCGCCTTTGCCCCTGGCGCCATCGACGCCAAGAACAAGCAGCTCATCGCCATCGCCGTGGCGCTGACCACCCAGTGCGCGTACTGCATCGAGCTGCATCGCAAGGCGGCGCGCGACGCTGGCGCCACGGACGCCGAGCTCGCAGAGACCGCGCTGGTCGCCGCGGCGATCCGCGCCGGCGGGGCGATCACCCACGCCACCCACTTGCACCAGGGCGGCTGAGGCTGGCCGAGGCGGCGCGCGCTGGCGTGGGCCGCGCGCGCCCCAGAGCTACAGCGCCGCGAACACCTGCTGGTTGAGCGCCACCAGCCGGCCACCTTGCCAGAGCTGGCGCAGCTCGACCGAGTAGCCGTCTGCGGCGCCAGCTAGCTCGGCGCAATAGGCAAAGGGCGAGGTGGCGTCCAGCTCCGCGGGGTCAGCGATCAGCTCGGCGGCGAAGGTCACCGTGGCCATGCCGCGCGGCTGCGGCTCCACCACCAGCGCGCACGGCCACCAGGCGTCGAGCAGCGCGATGACCTCGGCCGCGTCCGGCGCACGCGCCGCAGAGCCACCGGGGCCAACGGGGCCAACGGAGCCAACGGGGCCACCAGGTGGCCCTGCGCTGTCATCAGGCGGCGGCATCAGGCGCAGGTAGCCCGCGGCGACCGGCTCTCTGGCGCCAAAGAACGGCAGCGGTCCCACGGGCCGCAGCTCGAAGTGTGCCGCGAACCGCGGCGTCGGTGGCTGCCCCATGCGGACCACCGCCACCTCCTCGAGCGGCGGCAACACGGGCGGCGAGACCGCGAGCCGCAGCGCCGACGGCGGGCGCGCCACGCCAAGGAGCGCGCTGGCTCGGGCGATCGTCTGCCCGCCCTGGACGGCGCGCGCCTCGACGTACGTCGCGCCGCTGCCGCGCCGCAAGATCGTCGAGGTCAGCTCGGCGGGGCCGGGCAACATCGGCGCGCACAGGTCGCCGGTGAGCGAGCGCAGCCTGCGCTGACGATCCGGCTCGCAGCCCTCCATGGCCCGCGCCAGTGCGCCCAGCACCAGGCCGCCGAAGGCGCCCTTGCCCTGTTGCCAGCCATCGGGGACGTCCCAGCGATAGCGGCCGTCACCCAGCGCAGCGAGCATGGAGGCAGCGGAGAAGTCGTCCATCGTCGCTACCATACCCGCAAAGCGCGGCGTGGGCGGCGGGCCCGCGCGGTGGCAGAGCCGCCCCGCCGCGAACCTGCAGGCACCGCTTGCCTAACGGCGTTCTGGCCTTCATTGTACGAAAAAACGGCGGGACCTGGCTGTCCGCATCGGCAGCATCCCCGTCGCTAGCACAAGGAAGAGAAACCAACATGAGCAAGGTTCTGATCATCGGTGCCGGCGGCGTCGGCGGCGTGGTGGCTCACAAGTGCGCGGCCGAGACCGCGGTGTTCTCCGAGGTCATGCTGGCCAGCCGGACCGGCTCCAAGTGCGAGAAGATCGCCGCCGAGATCCGCGCGCTCGGCGGCCGCGCCATCCGCACGGCGCAGGTCAACGCCGACAACGTCGCCGAGCTGGTCGCGCTCATCAAGAGCTACGGCCCGCGCGTGGTCATCAACGTCGCGCTGCCCTACCAGGACCTGCCCATCATGGACGCCTGCCTGGAGGCTGGGGTGGACTACCTCGACACCGCCAACTACGAGCCGCCCGACGTGGCCAAGTTCGAGTACAAGTGGCAGTGGGCCTACCAGGACCGCTTCAAGGCCAAGGGGCTGATGGCGCTCCTTGGCTCCGGCTTCGATCCCGGCGTCACCAACGTGTACTGCGCGTACGCCCAGAAGCACCTGCTGGATGAGGTCCACACCGTCGACATCGTCGACTGCAACGGCGGCTCGCACGGCAAGGCCTTCGCGACCAACTTCAACCCGGAGATCAACCTCCGCGAGATCACCGCCGCCGGCCGGTACTGGGAGGGCGACTGGAAGGAGACGGATCCGCTCAGCGTCTCGATGATGTTCGACTACCCGGGGGTCGGCAAGCGCAAGAGCTTCCTGCTCTATCACGAGGAGCTGGAGTCGCTGGCCAAGAACCTGCGCGGCCTGCGCCGTATCAGCTTCTGGATGACCTTCGGCGAGAGCTACCTCAAGCACCTCGAGGTGCTGCAGAACGTGGGCATGACTCGCATCGATGCGGTCGAGTTCCAGGGCCAGCAGATTGTCCCCATCCAGTTCCTAAAGGCGCTGCTTCCAGATCCTGCTTCGCTGGCCGCTGGCTACACCGGCAAGACCTCGATTGGCTGCCTCTGCGAGGGCATCAAGGACGGCAAGCGCAAGCGCTACCTCATCTACAATGTGTGTGACCACGCCGAGACCTATCGCGAGGTGCGCGCGCAGGCCGTGTCGTACACCACCGGCGTGCCGGCGGTGACCGGCGCCGTGATGATCGCCACCGGCAAGTGGAAGGGCCACGGCGTGTTCAACATGGAAGAGATGGACCCGGATCCGTTCCTCGAGGACGTCGGCAAGCGCGGCTTGCCCTGGCACGTGGAGGAGCGATGAGCGCGGGCGCCTCGCTCGGCGCCGAAATGGCCGCGAAGATCGACGTCTCCACCGTGGAGACGCCGTGCTTCGTCACCGATCTGGGCGCGCTCGAGCAGAACCTCCGGCTGATGGCGATGATCCAGGAGCGCGCCGATTGCAAGATCCTGCTCGCGCTCAAGGGCTTCGCCCAGTGGTCGACCTTCCCGCTGGTGCGCAAGGTCCTCCATGGCGCCACCGCCAGCTCGGTGGCCGAGGCGCGGCTCGCGCGCCAGGAGCTGGGCGGCGAGGTCCACGCCTACGCCCCGGCGTACTCCGAAACCGACATGCGCGAGCTGGTCACGCTGGCGGACCACATCGTGCTCAACTCGCCCGGACAGTGGCGACGCCTGCGGCCGATCATCGAGCAGGCCCGAGCGGCAGGTCGCAAGCTGAGCTGCGGCCTGCGCGTGAACCCCGAGCACCGCGAGGTCGAGGTCGAGCTCTATGATCCCGCCGCGCCCTGCTCCCGCCTGGGGACCACCCGCGCCAACCTGTCCCGGGAGGATCTGGCCGGCCTCGACGGCCTGCACTTCCACACGCTGTGCGAGCTGGGGCCCGATGCGCTGGAGCGCACGCTCGCGGCCTTCGAGGCCAAGTTTGGCGAGTTCATCCCGGGGCTGTCATGGGTGAACTTCGGCGGCGGCCATCACATCAGCCGTCCGGGCTACGACCACGAGCACCTGATCCGGCTCATCCAGAACTTCCGCGCGCGCTGGGGCGTGGACGTGTACCTCGAGCCCGGCGAGGCCATCGCGCTGGGCACAGGCGTGCTGGTCGCCTCGGTGCTGGATCTCATCGACAACGGCATGCACCTGGCGATCCTGGATACCTCCGCCACCGCGCACATGCCCGATGTCCTGGAGATGCCATACCGGCCGATGATCCTCGGCGCGGACCTTCCGGGCGTGCTGCCGCACACCTACCGCCTGGGCGGCCTGAGCTGCCTGGCTGGAGATGTCATCGGAGACTACTCGTTTCCTTCGCCGTTGCAGGTGGGGGACCGCCTGGTGTTCCTGGACATGGCGCACTACACCATGGTGAAGACCACCACGTTCAACGGCGTTCGCCTGCCGTCCATCGCCACGCATGACCCGGCGACCGGGCTCATCACGGTCTCTCGGCGCTTCGGCTACGAGGACTACCGCAACCGGCTCTCTTGACGTCGCGCGGCGAGCGCGTGGCTGGCGTCGCGCCACGCGCTGGCGGCTCGTGAGTCCATCCTTCCTTTTGCGTGGCTCACATGCCAAGCTCGTGGTCCATGTCCAGACGTAGCCGGTGGCTCCCTCGTGTGGCGACGACAACGCTGCTGGCGACGTTCGCGGCGTGCAGCGCCAGCGATGACGTACCGCCAGACGACGTGGGCGATGGCGAGGACCTCCCCGCACCAGCGCAGGGCTTCCAGATCATCACGCCGATCATCGAGCTCGCGCCCGGCCAAGAGGCCACCTACTGCTACTACACGCGAATGCCCATCTCCCAGACGGTCGGGGTCAAGCAGTGGGAGTCCCAGATGACGCCGGGCAGCCACCACATGATCCTGTACTTCACCTCGACCGAGGTGCAGCCGGAGGGGACCTTGACCGCGCAGAACTGCGGCTCCGGGCGTGGGATCTGGGCGTACTCCGCGCAGCAACCCAAGGTGACGTTCGCGATGCCGGCAGGTATCGGCATGGCGGTGGAGGCCTCTCAGCCCGCGTTCATCCAGATGCACTATCTGAACGCCACCGACAAGACGCTTCCAGTGCGGGTCACCCTCAACGCCAGCACCTACGCCGCGGACGAAACCTACACGCCCGCGGCGGCGTTCGTCACGTACAGCTCCAACATCAGCGTGCCCCCCGGCACGCCCGCGACCCCCGGCGAGGCCACCGCCGGCGGCATCTGCTCGGTGCCCGCGAACGCCAGGTTCTTCACGATGTCCACGCACGCCCACAAGCAAGCGGTGCGCACCCAGATCCTCGATGGCGACCAGATCCTCTTCGACTCCAGAGACTGGGAGCACCCGGGCGCCAGGATCTTCGCCGAGGAGCCGTTCTATTCCTTCGCCACCGGCGGCCTCAACTATCGTTGTGAGTACAGAAACCGAACCTCTCGCGTGATCCAGGATGGCGACAGCGCGGTCACCGATGAGATGTGCATGGCCATCGGGTACTTCTTTCCGGCCTCGCGACCGCTGTTCTGCCTCAACAACACGGTGGTGCCGCGATGATCGGCCCGACCGCGACGGCTGGTCGACCGACGGGTCGACGAGCAGCTCGGCGAGCAGCTCGACGAGCAGGTCGACGAGCGCGACCAACGGGTCGATGAGCGGCGCGCGCCTGCTGCACCTGGGGGTCTGCGCAGCGCTGTGCGCGAGCGCCGTCGGCTGCCGCGGGGGCGGCCAAGCTCCAGCGTGGCCCAAAAGCGCGGGGACCGTCGCTACCACAGACTGGAAGGAAGACGGCGGCCAAGCGCTGGCCCCGCGCCCAGGGATCGCCCCGGTGGAGGCGAGCGATGAGGCACGCGAGGCGCAGGAAGTGGCCAGCGTCGGCCCAGCGAGCGCCTCCGCCAGCCCACCGCCGCCCGGAGCAGCGACGCTGCCCGCCCCGGCGACCGAGCAGGAGCTGCTCGACGCGCTCGACGTGATCGAGCTACAGGAAGCCATCATCATCGAGATCGACGATTAGCCGAGGAGTGGTCGAAGGAGTCGACGACTCGTCGACGAAGCGGACGGCGACCGAGGCCACCCGACGACGACTGAAGGTGACCGACGGCGAGCATCGTCCGGCCACCTGACGAGACGAGGCCAGCGCCTGCGTGGTACGAAGCCGCATGCTATCGCAAGGTGTCAAAGCCCCCTCGTTTCGGCTGGAGTCCTCGGAAGGCGGCAAGGTGGCGTTGGCGGATCTCGCCGGCAAGATCGCCGTGCTGTACTTCTATCCTCGAGACAACACCCCCGGTTGCACCGTGGAGGCGCAGGATTTCCGCGATCGCAGCGCGGGCTTCCTTGCCGCCGGAGCGACGGTGTTTGGCATCAGCCGAGATTCGATCGCGTCGCACTGCAAGTTCCGCGACAAGTACGGGCTGACGTTCGCCCTGCTCACCGACGCGGATGGCGCCATGATGAATGCGTATCAGGCGTGGGGCGACAAGATGATGTACGGCAAGAAGATCGCCGGCGTCATCCGCTCGACGGTGGTCATCGATCGCGACGGCAAGGTCGCGCGGCACTGGCCCAAGGTGCAGGTCAAAGGCCACGCGGAAGAGGTGCTGTCCTTCGTGCGCACGCTCAGCGCCGCTGCCAAGGCCAAGCCTGCTGCCAAGGCCAAGCCTGCCGCCAAGGCCAAGCCTGCTGCCAAGGCCAAGCCTGCCGCCAAGGCCAAGCCTGCTGCCAAGGCCAAGGCCAAGCCTGCTGCCAAGGCCAAGCCTGCTGCCAAGGCCAAGGCTGCTGCCAAGGCCAAGCCTGCCGCCAAGGCCAAGCCCGCTGCCAAGGCCAAGCCCGCTGCCAAGGCCAAGCCCGCTGCCAAGGCCAAGCCCCGCACGCGGCGCTGACGTCCGCTGCCTTGGGTTCGAGCTCGCGCTGCTTGCCTCATCTTCAGGTTCGGCGCCCGCTGGCTTCTGGCAACGTCCATTCCAAGCTACCCTGACGCCATGCCGGGCTTTGAACGCCACGTCTTCGTCTGCACCAACGAGCGAGCAGCGGACCACCCGCGGGGATGCTGCAAGAGCAAGGGGGCCGTCGCGTTGCGCGACAAGATGAAGCAAGAGCTCACGGCGCGTGGCCTCAGCAAGCTCATTCGCGCCAACAACGCTGGCTGCCTCGATCAGTGCGAGCACGGCGTGAGCGTGGTCGTCTATCCAGAGCAGGTGTGGTACGGCGCAGTCACCAGCGAAGATGTCGTGGAGATCATCGAACGCCACCTGGTCGGTGGCGAGATCGTCACTCGCTTGCTGATGCCGGACCAGCACAAGCTTCCGGCCGAGCTTGTGCCGCTGCGCCTTCCGCCGAGGACCTGACACCTTCGGCGGGGACGCTGTGCCCACCGCGACCACCGCGACTACAGTGATCGGTGACTAGCATCGCGGTAACCCTGCGGCCTGACGCCGACCATCGCGAGTGTTACCAAAGCCACACCGCCAGCGAGCCGCTTGCTTCGTTCTGTCGACCCAGAGTACATTGCCCCCAAAATTTCGCGGGGACTGGGGTATGACAAGAGCAGTATGTGTCGTGGTAGGCGCCGGTGGCGGCCTTGGAAAGTCGCTGGCCGCGGTGTTCTCCGGTGCCGGCCATGACGTGGCGTTGATCTCTCGCACCAGGGGGGGCGGTGGCGCGGCGGTCGCAGCCGCCAACGCCGCGGATCCGGCGTGCAACGCGAGGTTCTTCCAGTCAGATGCCACGCAGCCGCAGGCGCTCGAACGCACGCTGGGCGCGATCGGCGCCGAGATGGGCACCATCGAGATCCTCATCTACAACGTCCGTGGCGAACCCAAGTGGAAGCCGCCGCTCGAGATGACCTACGACGAGCTGCGGGATGTCTTCGAGCTCGAGGTCGTGGGCGCGTTCGCGGCGGCCAAGGCGGTGCTGCCAGGGATGATCGCTCGCCATCGCGGCACCCTGCTGTTCTCCAGCGCCACCGCGGCGCTGCGGGGCTCTGCCACCACGCCGCTGTACTCGATCGGCAAGTTCGGCCTGCGCGGGCTCGCCCAGAGCCTGGGGCGGACCTACGCCAAGGAGGGCGTCCACGTGGCCCACATGCGCCTGGACTGCGCGCTGGACGGCCCGCTGGTTCGCCGCATCATGGGGGACGCTTTTGATCCACATGACGTGGCGGACCCCGACGACGTGGCCAAGAGCTACCTCTGGGTCCACCAGCAACCGAAGTCCGCCTGGAGCAACGAGGTCGAGCTGCGGCCCCACACGGAGACCTGGCTCATCTGAGCTTCGTCTGAGGTTCGCCCAGGCGCGCGCGACCCTTCCGTCTGGGACCAGCGAGCCAGACCGAGCGAGCGCCGCCGCCGCGCGGCGCTGACCTGCGATACCCTGGGTCTGCATGGCTCCGTACCGCGCAGATCCCACGCTGGCCCTGGCCTGCCCACGCTGCGGCGCAACGCTAAGACCACGGCCCCTGGGCGACACCTCGATCCAGCAGTGCCAGAGCTGTCGCGGCGTGCTGGTGGATCCGCGGACCCTCTCGCGCATCACCGACGCGCTGGACCTGGGCGGCGAGGTGCGCTCGGAGTACCCGCGCGAGGTCCGCGCCGAACCGGCGAGCGGGCCCATGTACCTCAAGTGTCCTCGCTGCGCGGGCCTGATGAGCCGCAGGCTGTTCGCGCCCGGCGCCAAGGTCGTCGTCGACCAGTGCGCCGCGCACGGCACCTGGTTTGACGCCAGCGAGCTGCGGGCGGTGGCCGACTTCGCCGCCGGCGGCGGACTCGAGCGAGCGGCCAGCGAGGAGGCCGCGAGCCGGCGAGCTCGGCAGGCAGCCGCCGGCTCCGGCGCGCGCCTGTCAGGCGAGCTGCCCCTGCCTGCCTCTGATGGTCACGATGATGCATGGCCAGGGCTCCTGAGCGAACTCTTCACCTGGTTCCGCCGCGATGATGACTGACGGCAGTGCAAGTTCGCCGCCGCCGGCAACCGTGGACGGGGAGCCGCCGCGCCAGCTCGCCGCGGTGGCCCCGGGCGAGCCCCCGCTGCTGGTGCCGCTCGTCCCCGCGCCGGCGCCGGGTGACCTGCCGAGCCGGTTCCCGAGCCCGTTCGCGCACGACGGACCGCACCCGCTGGCGCTGCGCGCTGCCCGCGCGCTGCTCGACGAGCTGACGCAGGCGACAGGCCCGCTCGACGCGCAAGACGGCGGCGAACCGCTTGTCCGCCTTCGGCTGACCGAAGGCAAGATGTTCGCCGTGCTGGTGGCCGAGGCCAGAGGCGGCACCATCGGGTACCTGCGCGCCTTCTCCGGCATGCTGGAGGGCCGCTGGCAGGTGCCCGGATTCGTGCCGCCGCTGTTCGACGAAGCAGCGCGGGAGCCCTGGTGGACCCAGGCGCAGGCGCAGCTTGGGCGATGGCAAGAAGAGCTGGCCGAGCTGCGCGTGGGGACCGCGGCGCTGGCGCAAGAAGACGCCTGGCGCGCGCTGCAGCAGCGGCAGCAGCGGGAGCTCGAGGCGATGAGCGACGAGCACCGCGAGCGACGAGCGCAGCGCCACCGCGAGCGCGCCGGGCCGCCGCCCGAGGGCCCGCCAGCAGCGCGCGCGGCGTGGTTGCACTCGCTGGACCAGCAGAGCCGAGGCGACAAGGCGCAGCGGCGCCGCCAGGAGGCAGCTCACGCCGAGGAGCGTCAGGCGCTGGAGTCCGCGCGCACAAGCAGGGCGCAGCAGGTCGAGCACCTCGAGCAGCTCCGCGCCGGCCGCTCTGCCGCCTTTCAGCGCCAGCTCTTCGAGCTGTACGTGGTGCCAGGCGCCGATGGCAGCGCGCGCCCGCTGCGCGAGCTGTTTGCGCCGCAGGAGCCCCCAAGCGGCGCGGGCGACTGCGCCGGCCCCAAGCTCCTCGGCTACGCGCTACGCCACGGCCTGCGCCCGCTCGCCCTCGCCGAGCTCTGGTGGGGACCGCCGCCACCAGGAGGCGGCCGTCATCACGGGCAGTTCTATCCGGCGTGCCGCGGCAAGTGCGGGCCGCTCTTGCCTGCGATGCTCGAGGGGCTCGACGTCGATCCAGCGCCGGTGTTCGGAGTCCCGCAGGACGCGCCTGCGTCGCACGACTCGCAGGACGCGCCTGCGTCGCACGACTCGCAGGACGCGCAGGCGTCGCACGCCTCGCAGGAAGCGCGTGTGTCGCACGACTTGCACGACGCGCAGCCCCCGCGAACGCCAGACGAACGCCGGCCATCACGGCCCGGCGCCGCCTTCGAGCTTTGCCTGGTGTACGAGGACCCGTGGCTGCTCGTCATCGACAAGCCCTGCGGCCTGCTGTCGGTGCCGGGCCGAACGCCGGAGCTTCGGGACTCCGTTTTGACCCGCTTGCGCCAGCGCTACCCCGAAGCGCGCGGCCCGCTGCTCGTGCATCGCCTGGATCTCGACACCTCCGGGCTCTTGATCGCCGCCAAGCACGCGGCCACCCACGCCGACCTGCAGCGGCAGTTCGCGCAGCGCCAGGTGCAGAAGCGCTACCTGGCGTGGCTCGATGGCCAGATCACCGGCGCCTGCGGCACCGTCGAGCTGGCGCTGCGGCCCGATCTCGACGATCGGCCGCGCCAGATCTACGACCCGATCCATGGCAAGGCCGCGGTCACGCGCTGGCGCGTGCTGCGCGTCGAGGCCGCACATACGCTGGTCGAGCTGCAGCCCAGCACCGGCCGCACGCACCAGCTTCGCGTCCACGCCGCGCATCCGCTCGGCCTCGGCGCGCCGATCTGCGGCGACCGCCTCTATGGCCGCCTCGCACCGAGGCAGGGCTCGGTCATCGACGCGCTCGATCACCCTCTCGATCACCCTCTCGACCACCCGCTCGATCACACGCTTGGGCACCCGCTCGATCACCCGCGTCGGCACCCGCTCGACTACGCGCACGATCACGCGCTTGGGCACCCGCTCGATCACACGCTTGGGCACCCGCTCGCGGCGCCTCGCCTCTTGCTGCACGCCAGCGAGCTCTGCTTGCGGCACCCAAGCACCGGGGAGTTGCTCACCTTCTGCAGCAACGCCCCGTTTCCTGGCGAGGCGCCCCCCGCAGAAACGTAACCAGGCCGGGCGCTGACCACGCCCACCGCCACCGGGAGTTCAAGCGCTCAGCGCGCGCAGCGCATCGTCACAGCGCCGTAGCCGCGAGCGTCACCAGGAGCCAACCAGCGCCATGCCCGCGACGCCTCGGCCTACCACCGGAGTGATCCGCCGGCTCGCGGTGGCGGTCGGAGACGGAGCGCTGCGTCCGGAGAAGTAGAAATACACCGCGGCGCCAGCGCACACTCCTGCCAGCACACCAATCCCTTGCGCTTGATGTCGGCGAGTGTTGGCTCGATCATTCTGATCGACCGCCTCTACGAACCGTCCCTGGTCAGCGAGGCTCTCGGCGTCGTCTTGTAGCCGGCGTGCGGCGAGGTCCACGCCCACCGCCACGCCGCCCAGGGCCAGCGCGGCAACTCCCAGGCTGACGGGCAGGACCAGCGAGCGCCGACGTGGCGCCTCCACCAGTGGCCCGCGTTCGGCGACAGGCTGATCGCGGACCACCACCGGCAAAAGCGCAGGGACGTCCAGCGTCCGCGCATCCGCCTCGGCGCGCAACGTCACCTTGATGTCCCAGCGCTGGTGCCCGGGCGCGCGCGCGCTGAACTGGTAGTCCCCGCCGTCGAGGAGCTGCACCTGCCCCCACTGCTCGGGCGGAAGGCTGACGCCATCGCGCAACACCTCGAGCCCCGCGGGTCGCCCCGCCTCCGCCACCTGCAGCGTCAACCGCGGCACCCGAGGAGTGAGGCTCGCGACGCGCTGGGTTGCCAGCTCGCGCAGCGCCACGCCACCGGGATCCGTGGTGCCTTGTAGCTCTCGCGCCACCGCGGAGAAGTGCCGCAACGCCGTCGCCAGTTGCTGATTCTTCTCTCGACAGTTGGCCAGGTTGGCCAGCGTGGTCACGCGCGGATCCTGCTCATAGCTCTGATCGAAGGCGGTGCAGCCTTCGCCGATCTTGCCGGCCGCCATCGCGGCCTTGCCTTGCTCGAACAGCGCATCAGCGCGCGCCGCCTTGCGTCTCCCGCTGGCTGGCCAAGCGCGACGACAGGAAAGAGGCCCACGCTCAGCGTGAACCAGAGCGCGAACCAGGGATGCGTGATCTGGACCGGCATGACAGTCTCCTTCAAGAGCCGCGCGCGACTGGCCACGACGCCAGCCACCGCATCGACCTCGTGGCGCGCAAGAGATCACCGCACATCGGGGATCCCGTCTCCATCCTTGTCGACGAACTTGGTTGACTCTCGCGGCGTGGAGCGCGGCGCAGGCGGGCGCAGCTTCTTGCCCCAGCGCGGGCCGAGCGCAGGCCGCACCGCCGGCGCGGGTTGCAGCCAGGAGCGCAGATCGTCCTTGGTCCCGAGCTTGCCGTCGGCACCGGCCCAGACCACGCCGATGGCCTGCCCCTCGGGCTGCTCTCGGCAGGTCGTCCGCAGCTTGCTCGCGAGGAGATCTGGCAGCTCCAGCCCCGCTGCTCGCAGCTCCTGCACCGTAGGACACGGCGACGTCTCGCTCTTGCCCTGGCTCCAGGTCGCGAACGCGCGCAAGACACGGTTCATCGCGGCTTGCCCGACCGCTGTCGGGTCGGGCCCGGCAGGCGAGCTGGGCAAGG
>JADJJK010000039.1 GCA_016706545.1 Myxococcales bacterium | reverse complement strand
CCGAGTGGACCTGGCCGAGCAAGAGGAAGCTCGCGGCCAGGACGCCGAGCAGCCCCCACAGGAGCTGATCCTCGCTGTAGCGAGCGCGCAGCGCGTGCGTGCGATAGGCGATCACCGCGGCCACCACATACATGGCCGCGAACAAGAGGCCGATCTGGATGAGGCCAAAGCCGCGCTGCTCGAGGTACGGCTGGTACACGTAGATCGTGGCGCGCAGCAACGTGAAGACGACCGCCGAGTACGCCACCAGCCACGCCAGCCGCGGGCGGCGACGCACCAGCGAGAGCGCGGCCACCACGTCGTGCCACCAGCCCTGCAGCGCCGCGGTGGCGGCCGGGCTGCCTGGCCCCGGCGAGGCCGCGGCGGAAGGACGGTCGCGCGGCGCGGTCGTCTGACAAGGCCATCGCCACCGCCAGCGCCAGCGCCGCCACCGCGGCGGTGAGCACATACGGCAGCGTCAGGTCGACCGCCCCGACCAGCCCGCCGCCAGCGAACGCGATCGCGCTGCCCAGGAGGTGCATCGCGCTGGCGGACGACTCGCGCTGCGCATACTCGTGGCCACGGCCATGCCGCGCCAGCAGGTCATAGAGGTACGCGGTGTCCGCGCCAGAGCACAGCGCCATCGACATCGCCGCCAGCGCCTCGGCCACGGCGAAGCTGGCGAAGGACTCGGCGCGGAGCGCCACGGCGCAGGAGATCACCATCGCGGTGGCGCCCAGCATCATCGAGCGCCGGCGCCCGAGGCGATCCGCGAACACGCCGGTGGGGACATCGACCAGGATGACCACCGCGCTGTACACGCCGCCGAGCGCCAGCCGCTGAAAGAACGAGAGCCCCCGCTGTTCCTGGAACAGCATGAAGATGGGCACGTACAGGTACGAGGTGGCGAGCAGCCGGAACAGATAGAACAGCCGCAGCTCGCGCCGCAGTGGATCGGCAGCCGACGTCGGCGCGGTCACCTGGACCACCGCGCCTCGAGCGCCGCCTGCCCTCATCAATCGCGCTCCGCCATCGCCGCCGGCGAGGTCAAGATGAGGACCGCCTCGGCCGCCTCGACTCGCTCGGTGTCCTTCTCCGAAGCCAGGCTCACCATCAGCGGGTGCAGGATCGAAGAAGCGTCCAGCGCCGGCTCCAGCCGACGCAGCGCGACCGCCGCCTCGACGCGCAGCGAGGACAGCGACAGCCGGCCGATGAGCAAGGCGCGGCCGCTAGTGTCGCCGAGGACCGCGAGCGCGCCGGCCGCCCCCACGTTGAAGCGAGGGTCAGGCAGGAGCGCGCGCAGCGGCTCGACCACCGAGCCCTGCCCAGCGTAGCCGAGCGCGATGGTGGCGCGCTTGCGATCTTCCTCGGGGGCTTGCTCGTCCAGGCGGATCTTCTCGAGGCGCGCGATCGCCGGCTTGTTGCCCAGCACCGCCAGCTTCTCGGAGGCGCTGATCCGGAACTGCGGGAGGCTCGCCAGCGCGCTCAGCGTGCTCTCCGCGCGCGCATCCCGCAGCGACGCCAGGAGCCGCGCGGCCTCCGCCTTGACGTCCCGGCGCGCCGACTTGAGCCCGGCGACCAAGATCTCCAGGCCGCGAGCGTCGGTGGCGCGCGCCAGGCCATAGGCGATGTCCAGCTTGGCGATCTCGCTCTGCTCAGTGGGCAAGAGCTCGAGCAGCGTGGTGATGGCCTGCGGATCCGCTTGTCGGCCGAGCGCCGCCGCGGCGACCCGGCGCACGCGCAGCGACTCCACCGCCAGGTGCGCGCGCAGCACGTCGACAGCGCGCCGGTTGGCCTCGGCGGGGACGTAGGTGGGCGGCGGGGGCGGCGGCGCGGGCGGGGCCTCCACCACGGGCGCAGGAGGCGGAGGGGGCGCCGCGGGCTGTGGCCGGGTGAGCCACCACACGGCGCCGCCCGCGAGGGCCAGCGCGATGATGATCCAGGGGAGCCAGCGCCGGCCGGTCGATGTCTCTGGTTGCGCCGCGGCGGGCTCGGCGGCGGACGCCTTGGCGCCTACGGCAGCGCCCTTGGTGGCTGCCGCGGTCGCGTCCTTCACGGCGGGCTTGCTGCCGTTGCTGTCGGCTTTGGCGTCGGCTTTGACGTCGGCCTTGGCGGCTGCCTTGGCGTCGGCCTTGGCGGCCTTGGTCGGCGTGTCCTTGCCGTTGCTCTTGCCCTCGCCTTTGATCTCGGTTCGCGCCGCGGGCTTGGCGTCGGACCTGGGCCCCGACTTGCTCGCGTCCTTGCTCTCGGTCTTACTCTCCGGCTTGCCGGCGTCCTTGCTCTCGGTCTTACTCTCCGGCTTGCCGGCGTCCTTGCTCGCGTCCTTGCTCTCGGTCTTACTCTCCGGCTTGCTGGCGTCCTTGCTCGCGTCCTTGCTCTCGGTCTTACTCTCCGACTTGCTGGCGTCCTTGCTCTCGGCCTTACTCTCCGGCTTGCCAGCGTCCTTGCTCTCGGTCTTACTCTCCGGCTTACTCTCCGGCTTACTCTCCGGCTTACTCGCGTCCTTGCTCTCGGTCTTGCTCTCCGGTTTGCTCGCGGATGCGGACGGAGGGGATGCCTTGGCAACGCCTTCGGCCTTCTTGGCCGCGGCGGTCGGCGCGGCCGCGCTGGCGCCTGCGGACCCGACCGGCAGCGTCGGCTCGACGGCCCGGGAGGTCGCGGACGTCGCGGACGTCGCGGCGCCTGCGGACGCGCTCGCGCGAGCCGCGTCGATGTCGTGGCACTCGGCGCTGCAATACGGGGTGACCTTGATACCGACCACGCGAACGTGGCGGGCACGAAGGGGGACAACAGGCTTCTGACAGACGGGACAGCTCGTCATGGAAATACCAACACCTGATCCTCACCATGCTGCGCCAGCAATGCATCCAGATATGTGATCGCGATCTCGCGGCGCGCCATCACGGCGTCGATCTCCGCCTCGGTGAGCAATGGCCCAAGCTCGCCCTCGGCGGCGACATGCAGCATCGCCACCAGCCGCTCTCGGGTGAGCGAACGCACCTCTTTCACCAGCCGCCGCGAGAACTGCTGCACACGGCGCAGATACGTGGCGGTGCGGGTGTGCCCCTGGCGGCGAGTGGAGAACGACATCGTGTTGTCCATGAAGTACAGGATCTGGCCGTCCGGCGAGGTGCGAGCGTTGCCGCCGCTCCAGCGGTCGCTGTTGTCGATGAGAAAGTCAAACAGCACCATGTCGCTGATCGCGGCCACCAGCGACACCACCTCGGGCGGCCGGCTGGCGCCGATCGTCAGATAGCGCTTCCAGGTGACGATGCCGTCGGTGCTGTCGATCGGATGCTTGCCGATCGCCGCGACCTTGATCTCGGGGATCCACCATGAGGCGGCGCCCCGCAGCACGCCGCGCTTGGCGCGGGCCTCGCTCCGCACCCGCGCCGTCACCTCGCCGCGCACCGCCGGCGCGCTGGCCGCCAGCATCTGCTCCACCGAGACGGAGATCGACGCGGCGGGGGGGACCCGGCCGATGCCGAGCATGCGATCCATCAAGAACGCCGCGATCTCGCGGCGCGGCTGCGAGCCGGGGTGAACTTGCTCCGGCTTGAACGCCGCCCGGCCGCCAGACGCGAAGTCCAGCCGCAGCGACAGCGTGGTGCCGCCCAGGTTCACCTTGCAGCCGGTCACCGTCGAGCTGCGCAGCGGCGCCAGCAGCGCCTCGTCGGAGGCGCCGTACACGGTGACGCTCGCCCCGGTAGCAGGGGCCGCGGCGGGCACGGCGACCGCGGGATCCTCGATGGGATCTCGCGGCGTCGGCGGCGACGCGGGCAGCTCGGGCTCGAGGGGCCTGGTGAGGCCACCGCCGGTGGTGCTAGACAGCACCGCGAGGGCAGCGCCATCGGGGCCATCAGGGAGCGCTGGCCCTGGCGCAGTCCCCGGCGACGCCGCTGGTTGCGCGGAGTTCTGCGGCGCAGCGCTCGACGGCGCAGCGCTCGACGGCGCAGCAGGCCTCTCTTGCCCCCCCCAAGGCGGGGGCCGGCGCCGGCGGCACCGCGGCGGCGTGCGCTGCGGGCCCAGCGAGCCGAGGCAGGAGCGACGGGACGAGCATCACAGTACCCGCGGCGGCGCCGCCCAGCAGCGCCGCGCCAACCACGAGCTCGAGCGCGATATGGGATCCTAGCCTCACGAAAAAAAAAGTAACACGCCCTCGTAACCCACCGCAAAAAACCGGCTCACCCCGGCGCCTCGAGAGCCGCGAGGAACCGTCGCAGAGCCGCGAGGAACCGTCGCCGCCCCGCCCGACGTCACGCCCCGTCTCGGCTCAGCCAAACCCGGGCAACACGTCGCTTATCCGAGGGACGACCCGGTTTCGCCCCGCGTGCTTGGCGGCGTAGAGCTGCTCGTCTGCGCGGCGGATGAGCGTGGTGGCGTCCGCTTCCAGCTCGCGCTGCAACGTGGCCACCCCGAGGCTGATGGTGAACCTGATGGGCTGCCCCTCGTACTGGCAGGGGCGGTCCTCGATGAGCGTGCGGATGTGCTCCGCGAAGATCACGCCGCCTGGCAACGCGGTGATGGGCAGCACGCAGGCGAACTCTTCGCCGCCATAGCGCGCGAACAGGTCCTCGCGCCGGATGCGCTGGCGGATCCGCGCCGCGAGCTCCTTGAGCACGGCGTCTCCTGCCAGGTGGCCGTGCTGGTCGTTGATCTTCTTGAAGTGATCGACGTCGAGCATCACCAAGGTCAGGGGGTGCCCATGGCGCCCCGCCGCGGCCACCTCTCGCTCGAGGAACTCCATGAAGTAGCGCTTGTTGTGGATGCCGGTCATCGCGTCCTGGATGGCCATCGTGTGGATGGCCTCGTGGTACGCGCTCTCGACGTTGGAGCCGGACAGGAACTTGTAGATGGCGTCCCCAAACCGCACCAGATCACCCTCGACGAGGCGAGTGGTGGTCACGCGCTTCTCGTTGACGAAGGTGCCGTTGGTGGAGCGCGTGTCCTCGATCCACCAGTGGCCTTGATCGTCGCGATAGAGCCGCCCGTGCTGGCGCGACACCGAGCTCCTGGGCACCACGAGATCAGCGTCGGTATCTCGGCCCACGACGTAGCTCGCCCGCTCGAGCGCCGTGCGCCGCCCCAGATCTGGACCCGGAGGGTGGAGCAGGACCAGGCACGACTCGCCCACCGGCTTTTCTGCCGGCGCGATCGGTCGTGGCAAGATCAGAGTTCCGCCGTCGCGTACGGTGCTCATGGCGCCTCAAGGATGTCCTGGGAGCCTAGCCTCCCGCGTGGACCTGAGGGAAATCCTATCGCGGTCCGGTGGGGGGCGGGCAACTTCGTATCGCGCATCGCCGCTCCACCAGACAAAAGCGTCGCAGACCCGCCCACATAGGCGCTGGCCTGCGCCAGGTAGGCCACCGCTGCAGCAGCCGCCGCCAGCCCACGTTCATCGAGCGGCGAGCTCTTCGGCGCTGGCGTCGCTGGCCAAGCCGCGCTGCACCAGCCCGGCGATGGCCGCCGCCATCGAGACGGCGCCATCGGGGCCACGCCGCGCCGTGAGCTCGGCCACCGCGCCCCAGTGTTGTTCGGCGACGATCTGGGTGAGCTCGGGGCCGCCAGGCACCACCTCGAACGCCGCGAGTTGCCCGCCGCCATCGCGCCGGCCAACCAGGGCTTGCACCAGCACGCCGCGCAACCCCTCGGCGAGCGCCTCGCGACCGCGGGGCTGCGGCATGGCGCCGGTCAAGCGCGCCAGCGCCGCCGCAGCCGACGCGGCGCTGACCTCCAGCAACACCAGGTGACCTGCGTCCAGCGCGCCCGCGACGGCCGCCGCGGTCTCCGCGTCATCACAGCGGGACGCGGCGATCGCGAACACGCCCTCGCGCATGGCGCCGCGCACGCCGGCCGCCAGCGACGCGACGTGGGTCCCCACCTCGCGCTGGCTGACCAGCGCGCTGCGACGGTGCAGCAGCTCGATGGGCTCCTCGATCGTCGCGACCGCCTGGCCTTGCGTCAACGCCAGCTCGCGCACCAGCGCGGCGAGCGTGGTGGACTTGCCGCTGCCTGGGCCACCTGCCACTACCAGCACGCCGCCGCGAGCACGCAGCCAGGACAGCGCGACCGCAGGAACCCCGAGCTGCTCGGCGGTCGGCGGCTCCGCTCGCAAGAAGCGGACGATCGCGCGCGGCCCGCCAGCGTCGCGGCCCAGGCACACCCGCATCCGCCCGGTGGCATCGCCGGTGGCGAACACGCTGTCGCCGCGCTCCGACCACGCCGCGCGCGCCACCGCTGGCGCCATCACCCCAAGCTCCCGCGACAGCACATCGGCGTCGAGCGCCTGCTGCTCGCCGGCGCTGCTCCATCTCCCGTCGACGCGCACCATCGCCGGCGCGCCCGCGGCCAGCACCAGATCGGTCGCGCGGTGCTGCCGCGCCCACGCCAGCAGCCGGTCGAGCAAGGCGCTGCCGCTGCCGGCCGCGGCGGTCACCACATCGAACGGCGTCCGCTCGATGGACAGCGCCGCCGCCATCTCGCCCACGCGATCGGCGTCGGCGACCACCATGGGCGTGCGCGGACTGGACCGCGGATCGCCGCTGGCCTTCGCGGACGCCGGCTCCCCTCGCTCCCCTCGGTGCGGCGGGGCCGCCGGCCGCTCTGCTCCGCCCGCGGGCCGAGCCGCGGCGCCATCGCCCGCCGCCGCCGCGCCCGCTGCGTGGCTGTCGATGGTCACCTGCCACTCGCCGGCGCGGGGCACCACCTCGATGCCGAAGCGCGCGCCGCCGCTGTCGAGGGTGAAGCGCACCGCGCGCTCCGCCTCCAGCGCGGCGATCGCGGCGGCCGGCGCGACCTCACGCACCAGCGCGACCAGCAGATCGTGCGGCGTCACCTGGGTCGCGTGGCGGTCGCCGGTGGGAAAGCGCAGGGTGACGCTCTGGCCGGAGACCAGGAGCGCACCGGTGGCGCCAAACCGCTCGATGCTGCGCAGGTATGCGTCGATCTTCGGCATGCCCTACCCCTCCGCCACTTCGATGATGCTGCGGATCGCGCTGCGCTGCACCAGCAGGAGGTCGTCGGTCCGCCACAGCGATAGAAACCGCGGACCAAGGTTGATGAAGTCCATCAGGCGCGCGCGGTCAGCGGAAGACGAGAACAGCAGCGTGCCGCGCAGGGTCTTGGCGTCGACCAGCGTGACGAGCACCGGACAGCGATGATCGAACAGCGTGTGGACATCCGAGACCTCGTCGTCGCCAAACGAGGTGACGAGGCCGGACGGCCGCCGGGCCACCGAGACGTACGAGATGACGGCGCGGCTCACCAGCGTGCGAGCCCCGTCCAGATCCACCGGCAGAAAGTCGCGCTCCTGCTCCAGCAGCAGCCGGACGTCCTCGAGCAACTGCGCCCGCGCCTGGCGCGGCACGTCCGGCACGAACAAGGTAGCGGAGGTTAGCGACTCACCACGCAGCGCCAGCTTCACCGGCAACGCGAGCGTGGGCGTGCGCAACGACGGAGAGGAGGAGCTCACGCAAAACGCTACCACGCAGCCAGCGCACCGGCCGCCGCCGCTCGCTGCCGCGCTCGATCATTTCTCCGACGGTGGCGGCGGAGGTCGGAGCTTCTCCCAGGGGACGCTGACGCCTAGGAATTCCCCCCACTCGAATCCCGCATCCGACATCGCGCGCACCTGCTCGGGTCGCAGCACGCCGGCCACGCCCGCTTCTACGCCTCCGAGAATGCCGCCGAGCCCGCCGGCGTAGCCGAGCCACCCGGAGACGTTGCGCTCGTAGGGCGAGAGCTGGCCCTCGGCGATGGCGGCGTTGGTGTAGTCGAGCACCTCGTCGTACGCGGCGGCGAACGCCTGATCGAGCTTGGCTGACTGCGCCGCGGTGACGCCCGCCTTCTGCTCCGCCTCTCGCCGCATCTCCAGCGCGCGCTGGCGCGGCTTGTCGAGCACCATCGCGAGAAACGGCGCCACGCGCTCGCGGTACTCGGCCTCGGTCTCGCCGTCGAGCCGTCCAAACATGGCGGAGATCTCCGCCTGCCGGCGAGCGCGGCGCTGCATCCGGCTCTCCTCGGGGGCATCCGGCAGCGTCGGCGGCGGCTGGGCCCCTGACAGGGCGCGACCAAGCGCGGCCAGGCCGCCGCCTGGCTTCGAGGAGGTCGCCGATGGCGCGGCCGTCGAAGCCGTCGGTGACGCCGACGCAGGCGGCGCGGCGCGCCTGTCCTGCCGTGCTGACGCCAGCTCTCTGCGGAGCTCGCGGTTCTCCAGCGTCATCCATCCCGCCGCGGCGGCGCAGGCCACCGCAGCAATCAAAGACCAGGTGCTCCGCTGCATGGCTGGTGAAAAGGCTAGCACCGATGTCTTGGCGGCGCCGCGAGCGCCATGGGCTCAGACGCCGATCCAGTAGTTGGCCTTGATCATGAACAGGTCCTCGGCCTGCGCGTCCCCCAGCCGCGACAAGCCGCGCCCCAGCGCGAACTGACCGTCCCCGTCCGAGCTCGACTGGCCGTGGCTCCAGATCGCGAACACCGAGGAGCCCGGGCGGTTACTCCCAGCGGACCACCACGGTAGACCGCAGCTCACGCACCCCGAAGTCGGGGCGCTCGAACGAGTAGTCGGTCGCGCCATCGCCGTCGCGATCCACCGCGATCGTATCGCCCATGATGGTGGTGTCGCGGCCTCCGAGCACGTGGTAGCGCCGCGCGGGATCGACGGCGCCCGCGTCTGCGATCTCCTTGTAGTCCTCGTAGCCGCCGGTGGCGAGAAACGGCTGCGCGTACCCCTGCAGGCTCAGCCGCGGCGTCAACGTCCACGCGACCCGCAAGGTCAAGGAGGCCGAGGTCTGCCGGATCCGCCCCACCAGGTACCGCGTGGCGCCGTCCTGCCCTTCGACCTGATCGATGTACTGCGCGTCGTCCTCCTCGATCGAGAGCCCGGGCTCCGCGATGAGCTCGAGGTTCGACGAGGCCTGGATCCGCGCGAACAAGCTCGCCTGGCTCCGGTACGAGGCGCTCGCTGGCACCGTCCGCACCTGCACGTTGGCGCCGGCCGCCACCCGGCTGCGGCCGTCGCTCTCGAGGAAGGCCCACATGGCCGCGGCGTCATGCTGGCGCAGCGCTGGCCCGCCGCGCAGCGCGCGCGTGCTGAAGCGGTCGCGGCCCAGCTCCACGCCGCCGCCGACGACCCAGTGGTTCACGAGCTGCGCGTTGGCGTTGACGTTGCCGCCCACCGAGATGAGGCGCGGGTCCAGATCGGACGCGGCGTACAGGTTGGTGTTGATGCGATAGCTCAGCAGGTCCCGCCCTGGATCGTTGTCGAGATAGGCGCCGTAGGCCCAGTGAACGAACTGATCGGTGGCGTCCTGAAAGCCGAGGTCATTGACCTCGAGCCCAGCGCTGCGCAGATCGATGCCGGTGGCGGCGCGCCAGTTGGCTGAACGAAACGACAGGTCCGCGACCAGGCCCGCCCCCACCAGCGACGTCCGCGCTGGATCGAACGTCAGGTGACCGGCGTCCGGGCGCTGATACAGGTGCCGCGGCAGGCGCTGGGTCTCGGCGATGGCCTCCTTGCTGCCATGCACGTAGCTGCCCATGACCTTGGCAGACAGCGAGAGCCGCTCGCGCCAGAAGCGGTGAAACACCTCCAGGCCGCCGGTGTAGGCCTGGTCATGCAGCTCGGACGCGAGCTCGGTGTCGCCGAGGGCGCGATGCACGGAGGTCGCCGCCACCGCGACCGTGGTCTTGCCCTCGCGGAAGTCTCGCTTGAGCTTGGCCACGGCGAAGTTGGTCAAGGGCTCCACTACCTGACGGCCGCGCGCGCCGTCAGCGTCGATGAAGGAGGCCTGCTCCTCGGCGGTGACCGCGTCCAGCACGCCGATGGACCAGCCGCCGTCGGTCTTGCCGCTGATCTTGGTGGCGCCGTAGATGGTGGTGGACGAGGGGCTCGCCACGAAGTCGCCGCTGGCGCTGCCATGCGGCGCCGCGCCGATGCGCCGGCTATAGAACAAGGTCTCGCGGCTGTCGTCGCCCTGTCCAAGGCCCATCTTGAACAGCTCCACGCCGTCGAGGAAGAACGGGCGCTTCTCCGGGAAGAAGAGCTGCGCCGTGCCCAGGTTGACCTGGGAGGGATCCGCCTCCACCTGGCCAAAGTCCGGGTTGATGGTCGCGGCCAACGAGAACGCCGAGGACAAGCCGAGCTTGGCGTCCAGGCCCAGGTTGCCCTCCCGCGTCAGCGAGTCATTGAGCGGATCGCCCGCGTCCACCGGCCGCGCGCCGAAGCCGGCGGTGGCATACGGCAAAAGCTCGATGCGGCGGCCCGGCCGCACGCGCTCGAAGCCATCCACCAGGCCGAAGCGGCTGACGATCTCCGGGCTGGAGCGAGGCCACGGCGACCACGACGACTCCTCCCCGGTGCGGGCCACCGAGCGCACCACCTGCAGGCCCCACTGCTGCGATTCGCTGGACGAGAAGCGGAGCTGGCTCAGCGGGATGCGGAACTCGGCGACCCAGCCCTCGGGGCCTATCGACGCAGCGCCCGACCACACCGCGTCCCAGGAATCATCCGACGAGGTGTCATCGAAGATGATCATGTCGCGCTGCACGCCGGATGGATTCAGGCCAAAGGCAAACGCGGTCCGACGATCGTGATACGAGTCGATGGCCACCATCACGGTGTCCGAAGAGGACTGCTGATCACGCCGGGTGAGCAGGCCCTTGATGAGGTGCGGCTCGGAGTCCTGGGCCCACACGCCGACATAGACCGCGTCGTCGTCATACAGCAACGCGAACTCGGTCGACTGCGCCGGAGCGGCGCCGTCCTTGGGGAAGCGCTGACGAAAGCCCCGGCTGCGCGCTGCCTTCTGCCAGGGGCCGTCGTCGAGCTTGCCGTCGACGTGTATCGAGCCAGCGCGGCGCTGCGCGCGATGGCTCGCCGCGAGCTGCAAGGTCGACGCCTCGCCGGCGACGCCGGGAGCTGTCGCGGCTGTCGCAGCGACGTCGGTCACGACGCTCCCCGCGCTGGAGCTCGAGTTCGCCGCGGGGACGCCGTCAGCGAACGCCTCGCTGGCGATGAGCGCCGAGATCGCCGCTGACGCCACGAAGACCGTCACCGCGGTCCCCGACGCGCCCCCAGTTCCGCGAATGCCGCGAGTGCCAAAAGCGATCGAGCGGTTGCCCAGCGTCATGGCGAGTCAGATCCTTGGCAAAGGCGCGCGGTGGACAAGAAGACCAGGTGACAACGGACGACACAACGGACGACAACGGACAACCAGACCAAAGCTACGGGTTCGACATTCCCATATCCCCGAGCCGCGAGCGGTGGTTTTTCGAGAGCCGCCACAAAGCGCCACTGCACACCAGGGTACCCAGAGCATCCCTGAGCCTCCCCGAGCTGCGGTTGCCCTGCTGCGGCGCGCCGCGCCCCACGGACGATGAGCCTCAGCGCGGCTTACGCCCGGAGATCCCGGAGATCCCGGAGATCCGTGGCAAGCCCTCGTCGCGCCGACGCGCGTGCTCCAGCAGCAGGGACGTGGTGCTGGAGCCGACCTCGTTGACCACCGCCACCGGGCATGAGGTGAACTCGAAGCGTCCGTGTTGCCAATCGAAGATGCGCATGACGCGCGTGGTCGAGCTCGATCCCAGATCGCCACCCTCGACTTTCTGGATCGAGCCGTCAGCCAAGAAGACTCGCAGCAGCTCTCCGGCGCGCAAGAGCAGCACCCCAGATTTCCGCTCGAACTCGAACAGGGACAAGAGGGTCGCGATGCCGACATCTTGCAGGTTGCCGCGCAACGCTGGCGTGACCTGCGCGCCGGGGACCGCGACCCGGCTGACCCGGATCACCAGCTCGTCGTCGAGAAACGGCGAAGGGATGAAGTCCGTGACCCCGGCGCGATACGCCTCGAGCCGCAGCATGTCGCTGGCCTCGCCGCCCAGCAGCACCAGCGGCACGCCGGACAGGGTGGTGTGCTCGGCCATCGCGTGGGCCAGCTCGATGCCGTTCATCGGCTGCATGGCCGCCGCCGCCACCACCACCTCGGGTCGCCAGATCGCACAGGCCGACACCGCCTCCAGCGCCGACTCGAAGGCGGAGACCTGAAACCCCACGACGCTCAAGCAGTTGACCAGCCGCGCGCGCAGCTCCGCCGAGGGCTCAGCCACCAGCGCCTGCGTCGCCGACGGCAGCTCGGGGACCGTCGACTCGCGCTGCATCGCCTCGAGGAGCTGCGCCAGCTCACGGAACGCCGCCGGCTCGCCGCGAAGCTCGAGCCCCATGCCGGCTGCCCGCGCCAACGCGCGCGCCGCCGACGGCAACCGGATGTGCATGACCCGGCCCAGAAAAGGGATCTCCTTTCCGTCGGGCAAGGTCAGGCGAACGCGGGTCAGCTCGCCGATCGGCAGCAGCTCCTCGGTGCGCACGAACACCCCGCGCGGCGAGATGTCCTCGGTCTCCGCGACCACCGGCCCGGCCGGACGCTGGAACTCGATCCGACACCCGACCACGACGCGCTGCGCTCGACCTCTACCGAAAGGCACGGCGTGAGCTTACCGCCAGGTGGTGCGCGAGCGCCTGTTTTGGGAGAAGAACCCCTAGCCAACGGCCTGGTGGCTCCGCAGCGGACCGCGCCCAAGGCTCGCCGCGGTGCGCTAGCCGCGCGCCAGCACACGGGTCTCAGGCGGCCCGGACGAAACTTCACAGTGGCCGCGCTCGCCGTTCGGCTTCCTGCTAGAGTGCGCCGCGCCGCAACAGAATTGTCAGTAGTTATGAGCGACTAGGACAGTTCATCCGCGCATTTCACTGTTTTCATGATTCTTTGAACGATGTGCTGGCATCCTATTCAGCGGAGATCCCCATGACCCACGCCGTGGCCCCCCAAGCCGCTCGAGATCCCGTTCTTAGCCGCCTCGCCAGCCTGTCGATCGATCGCGGCATCGGCGATCTCGGACGACGCCTGCTGGAGCTGGAGGGCTTTGTCCGCGACAACCTCCAGGACGTCGACCGCGCGCTCGACGAGGTGCCGCGCAACGAGCGCATGATCAACGCCGCCGCCCATCACCTGCTGGATCTGCGGGGCAAGCACCTGCGGCCGATGTGCGTGGCCCTGGCCAGCCGCCTGGGCAGCGGGTTCTCCGCCGCCGCGCGCCAGCTCGCGCTGGCGGTGGAGCTTGTCCACACCGCCACCCTGCTGCACGACGACGTCGTCGATGAGGCGGTGACCCGACGCGGACGGCCGACCGCGCGCGTGACGTACGGCAACGCCGCGTCGATCTTCGCTGGCGACTGGCTCCTGGTGGGCGCGCTGCAGCGCGTGCGGGCCACCGAGGTGCCCGGCCTGCTCGACCGGATGCTCGCGATCATCGAGGAGATGATCATCGCGGAGTCGCATCAGCTTGAGCGCCGCGGGCGCATCGACGGCAGCGTCGAGGACTACCTGCGCATCATCGAGGGCAAGACGGCCGCCCTGTTTCGCTGGGCCATGTTCGCCGGGGCGCGAGCGGGCGGGCTCACGCTCGAGCAAGAGAACGCGCTCGAGCAGTTCGGGCTGCACCTGGGCGTGGCCTTCCAGGCGGTCGACGACGCGCTCGACTACGGCGGGGACGTGGCCACGATCGGCAAGGACCCCGGCGCCGACCTGCGCGAGGGCAAGCTGACCTACCCGCTCATCGTCGCGCTGGACCGCGAGCCGCGGCTCTCCGAGCTGCTGCACGCCCTGGTGGCCGATGGAGAAGCGCCGGAGGCCACCTCCGCCGCGGTCACCAGCGCGGTCGAGCTGGTCCGCAGATCCGGCGCGCTCGAGGCCACGCGCGCGTTCGCGCAGGGGCACGTCGAGCTGGCGCTCGAGGCGCTGGCCTGCATCGAGCCCGGGATGGCCAAAGATCAGCTCCTGACCGTGGCGGTCGCCTCGCTGGGGAGGACCGCGTGAGCGCGGAGCCCTCCACCGCCAAGGCGCCTGCCGCCGAGACCGCGCTGGCCACCGCGGCGCTGGGCAGCGGCCAGATGTTCGACCGCATCGCCAGCCGCTACGACCTGCTCAACCGCGTGCTGTCGCTTGGCATCGACAGGAGCTGGCGCAAGCGCACGGTGCGGGCCCTTGCGCTGGCGCACAAGCCAGGCCGCGTGCTCGACGTAGCCACCGGCACCGCCGATCTTGCGTTGCAGATCGCGGCGACGCACCCGGCGTGTACGGTGGTCGGCGTCGACCCGTCCGCCAACATGCTCGAGCTGGGCAAGCGCAAGGTGGCGCAGCGCAAGCTCGCCTCGCGGATCGAGCTGGCCCTTGGCGATGCCCAGGCGCTGGCCTTCGCCGACGACAGCTTCGACGCCGCGACCATCGCCTTTGGCATCCGCAACGTCCCTGATCGCTTGCTCGGCCTGCGCGAGATGGCCCGCGTGGTGCGCCCCGGCGGCAAGGTGTGCGTGCTGGAGCTCGGGGAGCCGCGCCGCGGCCTCCTGGCGCGCGCCGCGCGCTTCCACACGCACCGCGTGGTGCCGTGGATCGGCGGCTTGCTGTCTGGCCACCGCGAGTACGAGTACCTGCAGCGCTCCATCGCCGCGTTCCCTGACGCCAAGACCTTCGCCAGCATGATGGAGCAGGCGGGGCTCGTGGTGGAGCAGGTTCGCCCGATGATGTTTGGCGTCTGCACGCTGTTCGTGGCGCGGCGCCCCGAGCGCATCGACGCCGCGTCCGGGCCCGCCAAGCTGGAGGGCGCGTCATGAATCCGGCGACCCCAGCGGCTGCGCCTTCCCTGGCGGCCAAGGACGCGGCCGAGAGCGCCGACAGCGCGCGGCTGCGCACCGCCGATCGCGCGGGGTGGCTCGAGGCTGGCCTCGAGCGGGCCGCGCGCAACGCCGGCTTGACCACGGTGGTGCTGCCGGCGGAGGTGGCGGAGCCAGCGCTGCTGGCGGCGATGACCAGCCCGCTCGGCGAGCCGCAGCAGGCGGTGGCGGTGTGGTGGCCGCCGCGCGGCGAGACCGTGGTGGGGCTCGGCGCGGCGGAGATCGTGCGCGGCCACGGGGCGGCGCGCTGGCGAGAGGTGCGCGACCGCGCCGAGGAGATCTGCGCGCGCATCGACAGCCGCGTGGTCGCCGGGGAGCTGTCCACGACCTCGCCTCACCTGGGGCCGGCGCGTCCGCGCCTTTTGGGCGGGCTCGCCTTCTCGCCGGGCTCGGCGGCGGCGCCGCCGTGGACCGAGTTCGGCGACGCCTGGTTCATGCTGCCGCGCTGGACCTACGTCAGCGACGGCACCAGCGCGCACCTGACCCTGACCCTCGATCGTCACGACGCCGCGGAGCGCGACCGCTGGCGCGCCGAGCTGGCGGCGTACGACAAGGCGCTGGCGAACGGCCGCCACGCCGGCCGCCCGCGCGCGCGCGTGGCCGAGCTGTCCGAAGATGGCGAGGCGTGGATGGAGTGCGTGGCCGCGGCGCGCGACTTCATCAACGCCGGCGGCGCGGACAAGATCGTCGCCGCGCGCTGTCAGCACCTGCGCCTGGGTGAGCCGGTGCGAGCTGGCGACGTGCTGGCCGCGCTGGCCGAGCGCCACCCCGACTGCTACCGCGTGATGATGGCCCCGGAGCGCGCCGTCTGGATGGCCGCCACGCCAGAGCGGCTGGTCCACAAGAGCGGGCGAGAGGTCGCCTGTGATGCGCTCGCTGGCTCCATCCCGCGCCGCGGCGAGCTGGCGGCGGAGTCGTCCGCGCTCCTGGCCAGCCACAAGGAGCGTCGAGAGCACGACCTGGTGGTCACCGCGATCGCCGAGACCTTGCGCCGCCTGGGCGTGCAGGTGCAACACGCCAGCGCGCCTCAGGTGCGCACCCTGCGCCACGTCCATCACCTGGCCACGCCGATCCGCGGCGAGCTGACCCGCGACGCCCACGTGCTGGAGATCGCGGAGGCGCTGCACCCCACGCCGGCGGTCGGCGGCACGCCCACCAGCACCGCGATCGACTGGCTCCGCCAGCACGAGAGCCAGCCGCGCGGGTGGTACGCCGCGCCGATCGGCTGGTTCGATCGCCAGGGCGACGGCGAGCTCGCGGTGGGCATCCGCTCCGGCCTGTTCGCCGGGGACCACGCCCACCTGTGGGCCGGCGCTGGCATCGTCGGCGCGTCGGAGCCCGCGCGCGAGCTGACCGAGACGCAGGTCAAGCTGCGAGCGCTGCGCGGCGCCCTGGGTCTCGACGAATGAGCGCGCTGCAGACCTTGTGGACGGACGTGCTGGTGGCCGCGCTCGCCGAGGCCGGCGTGGAGCGGTGCGTGCTCAGCCCCGGCTCTCGGTCCACGCCGCTTGTGACCGCGCTCTGGCGCAGCCAGCGCCTGCCGGTCACGGTGATCATCGACGAGCGCGCCGCGGCGTTTTACGCGCTGGCGGTGGCGAGATCCAGCGGCCGGCCGACCGCGCTCTTGTGTACCAGCGGCAGCGCGCCGGGGCACTACCTGCCCGCGGTCATCGAAGCGGCGATGGCCGAGATCCCGCTGGTCATCGTGTCCGCGGATCGCCCTCCAGAGCTGCAGGACGCCGGCGCCTCGCAGACCATCGCGCAGGCGCGGATCTTCGGCGACCAGGTGCGGCTGCACGCGGACCTGGGGCCGCCCACCGCCTCGGCGCTTGGGTTGCGCGCGGTGCGCCGACGGGTGATGCAGGCGGTCGCCGCGGCGCGCGGTCCGGTTCCCGGACCGGTCCACGTGAACGTGCCCCTGCGCAAGCCGCTCGAGCCAGGCTCCCCGGCTGGAGAGGCCGAGCTGGCGCTGGCGGCGGAGGCGCGCCGGCTGGTCGCGCAGCCGGTGGCCGCCCACGCCGCGTCGCTGGAGCCCGCGTCCGAGATGATCGAGGAGCTGGCGCAGGCCATCGCGGCCGAGCCGCGCGGGCTGCTGGTCGTTGGCGCCCTGCCGGAGTCCTTCGCGGCGGCGCGCGGCGACCTCCTGGCGCTGGCCGAGCTCGCGGGATATCCGCTGCTGGCCGAGGCCGGGAGTCAGCTCCGCCTGGGCCCTCGCCCGGCGGCCGTCGTCGGCGTCGACAGCGCGGACCTGCTGCTGTCGAGCTGGACTGACGGCCCACCCGAGGCCGCCGCGCCGAGGCTCCTGCTCCAGCTCGGGGCCGAGCCGGTCGCGCCGGGCTGGCACGCCGCCGCCGCGGCGCTCACCGCTGGCGCGCAGCGCTGGGTGGTGGCGCGGCGCTGGCAAGACGCCTCATCGACCGCGCGGGTGGTGCTCGGAGATCCGGCGCAGACGCTGCATCGGCTGCGCCTGGCCGTGCAGCGGCACAAGCTGGCCGCCCGGGGCCTTCCGTTCGCGGCGTGCTGGGCAGAGTCCGAGCGCCGCGCGGCCAAGGCGCTGCGCGCCGCGATCGCCGCGGTGCCAGACAACGAGGTCGCGGTGCTCGCCGCGGCGCTCACCACCTGCGCTGAGCTCGCGAGCACCGAGCCCCGGCCGCCGCGGCTGGTGGTGGGCAACAGCCTGCCGGTGCGCGTGCTCGACTGGATCTCGCTGCCGCCGGCCAGCCGGCTGGCGGCGTGGCTGCCGGTCGCGACCCAGCGCGGCGCCAGCGGCATCGACGGCATGATCGCAGGCGCCGCCGGCGCCGCGGTGGATGGACACGCCGTGCTGGCGATCATGGGCGACGTCACGTTCGCGCATGACGCAGGCGCGCTGGCGGTGGCGGCCACGGCGCGCGCGCCGCTGGCCTTGCTGGTGGTGGACAACGGCGGCGGACGGATCTTCGATCACCTGCCGGTGGCGAGCGCGGGCCTGCCGGCCGCGGACTACGAGCGCTACTTCACCACCGCGCCGCGGCTGGATCCGGTGGCGGTGGCGCGCGGCTTTGGCGTGCGCGCCACCCTCGCGCGCGGCGCCGGCGAAGTGGCGAGCGCGGTGCGCGCAGCGCTGACCACGCCGGGCGCCACGCTGATCCACGCCCCGGTGGCAAGCGACGGGGCGAAGGCAGTGCGCGCCGCCGCGCTCGCAGAGCTGACGCCGTGACGTTCCGCTGCAGGTCCGCCCAGCCCCTTCCGCTTGGCGCGCCGCCGAGATCCGTCATTTCTCCCTGCGTCCCCGCTATGTATGGTGTAAGGAGCCTTCAATGACTGCTGTTACCTGGACCTCCATCGCTGGCTACGAAGACATCCGTTACGACAAGAGCGGCGATGGCATCGCCAAGATCACCATCAACCGCCCCGAGGTGCGCAACGCCTTCCGGCCGCAGACGGTGATGGAGATGATCCGCGCCTTCGACGACGCGCGCGACGACGCCTCGGTGGGCGTGGTGATCCTCACCGGCGAGGGCCCCGACGCCTTCTGTTCCGGCGGCGATCAGCGCGTCCGCGGCCATGGCGGCTACGTCGGCGGCGACGGCGTGCCGCGCCTCAACGTGCTCGACCTGCAGATGCGCATCCGCTACCTGCCCAAGCCGGTGGTCGCGATGGTGGCCGGCTACGCCATCGGCGGCGGCCACGTGCTGCACCTGGTGTGCGACCTGACCATCGCCGCCGACAACGCGCGCTTCGGCCAGACCGGGCCGCGGGTGGGCAGCTTCGACGCCGGCTTTGGCAGCTCGTACATGGCGCGCATCGTCGGGCAGAAGAAGGCGCGAGAGATCTGGTACCTGTGCCGGCAGTACGGCGCCAAGGAAGCGCTGGACATGGGGCTGGTCAACACCGTGGTGCCGCTGGCCGAGCTCGAGGAGACCACCGTGACGTGGTGCCGCGAGATGCTGGAGCACTCCCCCACCGCGCTGCGCTTCCTCAAGATGGCGATGAACGCCGACTGCGACGGCCAGGCCGGCATGATGGCGTTCGCGGGCTCGGCGACGCTCATGTACTACACGACCGACGAGGGGAAGGAAGGCAAGGAGGCCTACCTCGAGAAGCGCGATCCGGACTTCTCCAAGTTCCCGCGCTACCCGTGAGCCCTCCGGCGGACGCCATGCCCCCTCAGGCCTCCTCACGCTCGCAGATCTGGTTGGCCGCCGCGCGACCGCGCACCCTGCCGGCCGCGGTGGCGCCGGTCGTCGTCGGCACCGCGTGCGCACACGTCGCGGGCGCGGTGGCCGCGGCACCTGCGCTGGCCGCCTTGGCCGGCGCGCTGCTCCTGCAGCTCGCCGCCAACTTCGCCAACGACGTCTTTGACGCGGAGCGCGGCGCCGATGGACCCGACCGCGTCGGCCCGGTGCGCGCGGTGGCGGCGGGGCTCATCTCTGCGCGCGCGATGAAGCTCGCGACCGCGCTGTGCGTCCTCGCCGCGCTGGCAGTGGGCAGCTACCTGGTGGCCCTGCGCGGCTGGCCGGTGGTGGGCATCGGCGTGGCGTCGATCCTCGCCGCGCTGGCCTACACCGGCGGGCCGTGGCCGCTGGCGTATCACGGGCTGGGCGACGTGTTCGTGATGCTGTTCTTTGGCTTCGTCGCGGTCGCCGGCACCGCGTACGTGCAGCTCGGCCAGGTGCCAGGCCTTTCACTCTACGCCGGCTTCGGCGTGGGCTGCCTGGCCACGGCGATCCTCGTCGTCAACAACGCGCGCGACATCGACACCGACACCCGCGCGAACAAGCGCACCCTGGCGGTGCGGCTGGGGCGCCGCGGCGCCTGGGGCGAGTACCTGGCGCTCCTCTGCGGCGCGTACGGCACCGCCCTGGCGCTGGCCGTCGCGCGCGGCTCGCTGTGGCTGCTGTTGCCGCTGGGGTCGGCGCCGCTCGCGGTGGCGCGCGCCCGTCAGCTCTGGTCCGCCAAGGACGGCCCCGCGCACAACCGCTGCCTGGCGCAGACCGCGCAGCTCATGTTGCTGTACTCCATGCTGCTGGCCGCCGGGCTCGTGCTCGCGCGCGCCTACCAGTGATCTGCGACGGCCCGGTGGCGCTTGTGGTCTGCGCGCTTGGCGATGGCCGTCTCGCCGAGGCCAGGACGGCCGCGTCGCGCCGTGCTACCACGACGAGCGTGGGTGGCTTGCAGTCCCTCCTGGCCCCTGGCAGACCCCGGCGCGAGGTCTCGCGACCCCGCGCTCGCGCCGCGGAGCACGGGCCATGACGCCGGCCTCGTCGCGCGCCGAGGTCGCGGTGATCGGGGTCAAGTGGCGCTCGCTCCGCTTCGCGGTGGCCGGCACCGGGGCGGCGATCCGCCTTGGCCCGCAGCTTCGTGAGGGGACGCTGCTGCAGCTCACCTGGTCCGGCCCCGAGCGCGAGGGCAGCTCGGCCACCAGCCTGGGCGAGGCCTGCCCCCTGCCTGTCGCGGCACCCAGGCGGTCCTCGCTGCAGCCGCTCGGAGGGTTGTCGGCGGCGACCGCGCGCGCGCCTCAGCGTCAGGTGGCCCACCTGGCCCACCTGGCGTCGCTCGCGTCGCTGGCGTCGCTGGCGCGCGCCCTCGTGGAGCTGCCCGAGCGCGAGCGGCGCGCGCTCGATGACGTCGACGGCTGCGCCGCGCTGGCGCGTGAGCTGGCCGCGCCCTGGCCGGCGCTGCGCTTCGCGCTGGAGACCGCGCTCCTCGGCGCGATGGCGCGGCGGCGCGAGGTGTCGCTGGCGCAGCTCCTCTGCGCCTCGGCGGCGCGGCGGGTCGCGGTGAACGCCGTGGTCGGCTCGGCGGCAGAGGCGAGCGCGGCCTGGGCGCGCGGCGTCTCCTGCTTCAAGGTCAAGCTGGGGGCGGACACCGCGGCCGACGCGCGGCTCTTGTGCGCGCTGCGCGAGGGCTGGCCCACCGCCCGGCTGCGCGGCGACGCCAACGGCCAGTGGCCGGCCGCGGAGGTGGCGGCGCGGCTGTCGGAGCTGGCGCCCGCAGGGCTCGAGTACGTCGAGGAGCCGTGCGCCAACCTTGCTGCCGAGCTCGCGCGCGGCGTGGCCTGGCCGGTGCCGGTGGCGCTCGACGAGTCCGCGCTCACGCTCGACGAGCAGGAGCTCACCGAGGCGCTCGGCTCGCCGCAGGTCGCCGCGCTGGTGGTCAAGCCAACCTGCGCGGGCGGGCTCACCGCTGGCCGCGCGCTGGCCGCGCTGGCCGCGCGCTGCGGCAAGCCGACGGTGACCACCCACGCGCTGGAGGGCCCGGTGGCGTTCGCGGCGTGCGCGGAGCTGGCGCGCGCGCTCGCGCCGACGCAGCCCGGGGGCGGCGACCTCGCGGTCGGGCTCGATCACCACCCGGGCCTGGCAGCCTGGCCGGTGGCGCCGCCACAGCTCACGGAGGGCGCGGTGTGCCAGGCGGGCGACGCGGGCCTTGGGCTCGAGCAGCGCGGGGACGAGCTGTTTGCCTTCGCCTCACGCGACAGCGACGACAGCGTCGGCAGCAGCGACAGCAGCGGCAGCGACGACAGCGACGACAGCGACGCCGGCGGCAGAAGGGGACCGCGATGACGCTGCCGCGACCGCACGACGCGCTGTCGATCGCGCTCTCGATCTCCGCGGCCGCCGCGCAGCACCCGACGCGGCTGGCGCTGATCACCCGCACGGCGCGCCTGACCTTCGCCGACGCGGCGGCGAAGGTGGCGGAGCTCTTGGACCGCGCGCCAGCGCCGGCTTCGAGCCCGACCGCCAGCGCCTCCCCCCTCCACGCCGCGCCGCTGTCCGCCGAGCGGACGCCTGGCACCGTGCTGCAGCTCTGGGCCGCGCTGGAGGCGGGACGCCCGCTTGGGCTCTTGCACCCGCAGCAGTCGGCGCGCGCCCGCCAGCTCGCGCAGGACGCGCTGACGGCGCACCCGGTCCCGGCCGACGCCGCGGTGGTGCTCTTCACCTCGGGCACCACCGGCTCGCCGCGCGGGGTGGTCCACCGCCGCGCGTCCCTGCTCGCCGCCGCCAGCGCGCACGCCCAGCGCCTGCCCTGGCGCGACGACGATCTCACGCTGGTCACGCTGTCCCTGGCGGCCGCCGGTGGGCTGGCCGCGCTGGTGCGCAGCCTGGTGGCACGCAGACCCGTGGCGCTGGTGGAGGAGCACGAGCGCTGGCCGCTGCCGCAGGCGCTGGCGGAGTCCTGCGCCACCCAGGTCTCGCTGGTGCCGGCGCAGCTCTGGGACCTGCTGAGCGACGAGCGCTTCACCGCGCCCCCCGCGCTGCGCGCGATCTTGCTCGGCGGCGCCCCTTGCCCCGCGGTCTTGCGAGCGCGCGCGTGGCAGCGCGGCGTGCCGCTCCTGGTGACCTACGGCATGACCGAGACGCTCGGGCAGGTGGCGACCGCGCACCTCGACGTGGCCCCGGACTCGGACGCCACCGCGATCGGCCCGCCGCTGCCCGGGATCACGGTCCGCGCTGGCACCCAGGACGCGCCCGCGCAGATCGAGATCGAGGGCCCCACCTGCATGGCCGGGTATCTCGGCGAGCCGCTGCTGCCGGCGCCGCGCCTGGTCACCCGCGACCTGGGATGGCTCGACGCGCGCGGCGTCCTGCACGTGCTCGGCCGCGCCGACGAGCTCATCATCACCGGCGGGCACAAGGTCTCGCCGCAGCTCCTCGAGGACGAGCTGCGCGCCACCGCCGGCGTCCTCGACGCCTGCGTGTTCGCCGTCCCCGACGATCGCTGGGGCCACGTGGTGGCCGCCGCGCTCGTCACCGCCGAGGACTTCGACCTACCGCGCGCCGCCGCGCTGTGGCGCCGCCACTTGCCGGCGCACCAGCGCCCGCGCCAGGTGGTCCTCCTCGCGCGCTTGCCGCGCAACGCCAACGGCAAGGTGGACCGCGCGGCCGTCGCCCAGGCCGCCCCGCGCTTGGCTGTGCCCTATCCCCGTTGAGCGCCTCCGCAGCGACGTCGCCCTGACACCAGCGCTCACTTCATCGTGATCGTCAGCTTGGTGGCCGCGTTGTCGCGCAGGCCCGGCGTCTTCTTGATCGGCTCCAGCGCCGCGCGCACGCACGTGTCGGCGGCGCTGTCGCCACCTGCCGCGGGAGCGTCGAACGTCACCTGGCTCACGCCCGGCTCGTCGTCGTACTCCTCGGTGTACTTGGTCTTGACCCCCAGCGTGACCACCAGCTCCTCCTTGCTAGTGGCCGCCAGGTGAGCCTCCCAGCACGCGATCAGCGCCGGCCGCAGCGCCACGCTGGAGATGCTCTCGACCAGGAGCGGGAACGTCTTGCCGCCGGGCATCGGGTTGGCGGTCGCGGTCACGGTCACCGCGTCGGAGGGCTTGCGAGCGGGTCCCTTCGTCAAGTACACGTCCGCCGCCGCCGGCTTCCCCAGGACCTCCGGATCCAGCCCGGCCTCCGCCAGGAGCGCCAGGTCAGCCAGCGCTCGTCGGTAGGCGTCGCCGCCCACCGGCAGCGCCATCAAGCACCGGTGCAGCACCCGCGCGGCCAGCTCGCTCTGCTCCTTCTTGCCCGAGCTCGCCGCCAGCGCGCCGCCGTAGGCGCAGTCGAGATCCGGCGGCAGCGGCACCTTGTCCGCCAGGTAGCGGGCCTGCGCCTCGGCGTACGCCACCACCGCTTCGGCTACCTTGCCCCGCCCACGCAGCGCAGCGCCAAGCGCCGCGTGGTAGTCGCCCACCACCGAGCGCTGGGTGCGCAAGCAGAGCTGGTCGTAGCAGCGCAGCTCATCGGCGCAATGCACCGTGGCGCCGCACGACTCGTACTCGCGTGACTTCTGCTCGGCGCGCGGCGCCGCGGCTTGCGGATCGGTCGCGGTGGCGCGCGCGTCGCAGCCGAGCACCAGGACCCAGGCGGCCAGCGCCAGATACCTCACCGCGAGCAGTGCTGTTTGATTCCTCATGAGTCCCTTCCTGGGTTGCCTTGGGTCATGCGCACGCCGCCAGGAGCGTGGTGTCAATCACCCGGTGCAAAGCACCAGAGCCTGCGTAGCATACCTCACGTCGCGCGTCGGCCGCGGCCCTCACACCCGCCGCAGCATCTCGCCCAGCGCCTCGCGCACCTCCGGGTTGGGCTCGATCTCGAAGTGCTGGCGGATGATGGGCAACACGTCGGGGTTGTCCATGGCCGCAAGGCCGGCGCGCGCCGCGGCGCGGGCGTCGCCGCTGTCGTGTCGCATCACCATGATCAGGAACTCGCCGGCCTCCACGCTCCGGATCATGCTGATGGCCTTGAGCGCCGCGCCGCGCACGCGCTCGTCGGTGCTCTCGCGGAAGATGCGGGCCAGCGGGTTGAAGGCGTGCGGGAAGTGCAGCTCCAGCATCGCCCGCACGGCGGCCTCTCGCACCTGCGAGTCTGCGTCCTGCAGCGCCTTGCGCAAGATGACGAACGAGCGCTTGAAGTACAGGTGCCGCAGCGCCGCCACCGCGGCCCGCCGCACCACCGGCTCGGCGCGCGCGTAGAGCTTCTCCAGCGGCGCCAGCGCCGCGTAGGTCTGCAGCTCGCCCAAGAGCTCCGCGAGCTGCGCCATCACCTCGGGCTCCCCGTAGACCTGCCGCTGCTGCGCGTCACACACCGTGAGCGCCACCACCAGCGCGCGGCGGCGGATCCCGTTGGGGTACTTCAGATCTCCGATGATCGAGGCCGCGACCGCGAGCGGGTCGCCGTCCATCTCCCACTCCAGCAGATCGGCGAACCAGATGTCCGCGTAGGCGTGCTGCTGCTTGAGATAGCTCGGCAACCCGGGGACGTTGATCGCGGCGCCCGGCATCCCGGCGTAGCGCGCGGCGATGGCGCGGAAGCGCTTGCGCGCGCGATCGGGCAGCTCGAGCTGGCCCAGCCGCTCGAAGCTGGTCCGCACCGAGGCGTAGTCGCCCACGGCCGAGAACTGCGAGGTCGCGGCCAGGAGCGCGTTCTCCACCATCTGCACCGGCGCGCCGCGCTCGACGAACGTCTCCGCGCAGCGCACCCAGGTCAGCGCCGCCTTGTGCTGATAGTGACGGTCATACGGCAGGCCGGCGCGCGCGGAGTACGCCGCCGCCTCCTGATAGAGCGTGGCGGCGGCGTGGTACTCGTCGCGCTCGAGCGCGAGCCGGATGAAGTCCTCGTAGTACTGCAGCGCGTAGAACTTGAGGTTGTCGTCCTTGAGCACGCGGATGCAGTTGAGGTAGCCCTCCGCCAGGTTCTCGAACTGCTTGGACTCCTTGCCCAGCCGCAGCAGGATCTGGAAGCAATCGAACGCGCGCTCGCGCTCGCCGACCGTCTCCAGCTCGTCGGCCACCTGCTCGAGCCGGCGCTGACTGTCGATGAGCGCCCGCCGCGCCTCGCTCGAGCCCGGGCTGTGGCGTTCGGCCGCCATGCCGTAGTTGAAGCTCGTCAGGGCCGCTTCGTACTCGCGCCGGGCCAGGCCCGGGTGCTGGCGCAGCGACTCCCAGGCCGCCGCCGCCTCGCCGACTTCGTCCCCGCGCTCCAGCGCCACCGCCGCATGCACTGGCATGTTGGCCTCACGGTAGAGGCGCACCGCGTCCGCCCAGCGCTTCTCGATCTCGGCGAGGCGCGCGCGCAGCGCGGTCAGCTCCGGGGTCGACGCCAAGCTGCGCACCAGCGACAGCTCGTGCAGATACAGGTGAACGAACGCGGCCTCGCGGTTGCGCCGGAGCTGGCGATAGATCTCGCCCAGCCGACGCAGCCAATCGTCATACTCGTAGTTGATGACGTGGGTCTGGCCGATGAGCTCCCGATACTGGCGCTCGGCCTCGGTCCAGCGGCCCTGCCCGGCCAAGAGCTCCGCGTTCTCCGACGTGTTGCTGATCGAGCTGAAGCGACGGACCACGCGCTACTCCCCCGCGGCCTTGCGCGGCCCTGGCTTGGGGCGCCCCGCGTCACCCACGATGTCGAGCGCGCGGCGCTGCCGCTCCGCCCGGCTGGACAGCGCCTCGGCGCCGACGATCTGCTGGCGGTGCAAGAGCGCCACGAACTCCGGGAGCTGCTCCTCCGAGGGCAGCACGATCACACCGTACACGAAGGTATGCTGCTTGATCGCCGAGATGATCTCCGGGTCGATGTGACACTGCCCGTGCGTGATGATGTACAGGATGGTCCGGCGCTTCTGGTCGTGCCGCAGCTTGGTCACCTCCACCGCGAGCTGCCGAAACACCTTGCCGTAGTTGCGGCCGCGCTCGGAGCGGAAGGACAGCACGTACGGCACCGGCACCTGCCCCGAGCGAAGGATCTTCATGGTCTCGTGCAGCCGCGAATCGAAGAAGCGCAGCCAGACCTCGTCGCCCTGCAAGGTCAGCTTCTTGATGAGCGCCAGCGCGAGCCCGCGCGCGAACACCTGCCGCTGACCGCGCATCGACGCGGAGCAGTCGATGAGCACGTACTGAAGGACCCGCTCCTCTTCCCGCTGCTTGTCGTGCCCGTAGTAGAGCAGCTCGTTGTCCACCACCTTCTGCTCGAAGATCTCGCGGTCATACGCCAGCTCGGAGAGCACCAGGGAGTCCACCGGGCCCTTGCGCTCGATCGACGCATAGCCGTCGATGGCGAAGGTCTGGGCGGCGGTGGAGCGCCGGGTCTCCAGCACGCTCGGCAACAGATCGAGCGAGAAGTTGGCGACGTCCGCCGACTCCGGGGAGCTGAGCACCGCGAACAGGTCCACCAGATCGATGGTCGCCCCCAGCGCCTCGCTGCCGCTGGCGGTCTCTTCCTTGAACAGGCCCAGCAAGCGCACCGTGTCCAGGTCGATCAGCTCGACCTGCGTGTACACGTGCATCGCCTGCCCCACCAGGTGCTCCATGAACGCCCACAGCGGCCGGGTGTCGAACTCGCGGTAGTGCTCCGCGTAGTCGACGTCGGCGAACACGCCGAGATCCAGCGGCAACGGCTCGCTGCCCGCGCCCTTGCTTCGATCGCGCCAGCGGTTGTAGCAGTCCGCGAGGATGCGCCCGAGCAGCACGGCGATCATCTCGTCGCGCAGCCGCAGGCCGCTGAGCCGGTCGAGCAC
The DNA here is from genome assembly GCA_016706545.1 of Myxococcales bacterium. Taxonomy (GTDB): domain Bacteria; phylum Myxococcota_A; class Polyangia; order Haliangiales; family Haliangiaceae; genus JABFXX01. The sequence goes on along the minus strand of JADJJK010000039.1, from coordinate 55,392 downwards.
CTCGGACTCGGCGACGTTGTCGAGGAGGCGCCGGTACTGGTCCAGCAGCGCCTTGCCGGTGGCCGGGACCGCCACCCGCGCGAGCTGCGACTCGCGCGGGCGCAAGGTGTAGCCGCCGCTGCCGCGCGACATGCTGAGCATCACGCCGAGGTCATGCACCAGGAACAGGGGCAGGTGAACCCCCATGCGGGCCAGCGAGTTGTGCCAGGACGCGGCCCGCACGGCGGCCATCGGGCTCTCGGCCGCGGCCATCGAAAGCACCATCGTGCCCATCTGACGAGCCAGGAAGCTGCGTTGCTGTTCGGCGGAGAGCGCCATGGCAGACGGCGCCGACTACGGCGACGAGCGCTCCGGCTCTCGGGACAGGTGCTGCGCACCCAGGTGAACCAGGTAGGAGCGCAGGTGCGCCTTCTTGGCCAGGCTGTCGTCGGCCCCGGCGTGCAGCATCGACTGGTTGGCTTCCGGATCGCTCGAGATCGCGATGATCTTCCCGGCGAACCCGGACGCGCGCAGCCCCGAGGTCGCGAGGTCGCCGCTCTGATGTCCGCGGCCCAGCGCGAAGTCCATGAACACGTAGTCGAAGCCGCCGCGCTCGCAGATCTGCACCACCTCGTCGGCGTGCGCGAACACCTGCACCTGCAACCCCGGGATGTGGAACTGCTCGGCGCGCGCCGCCACCACGTCGTCGAAGATCGCGACTCGCAGCGCCGCGCCGACCTCGCTGGACTCTGGGGGAAGCGTCGGAGGGCCAGCGGTCATCGCGTCACGCTCCAAACTTCGAGGAGGCAAACACGGTCTCGAGGAGCTGATCGACCTCGCGGATCATCCGCGTGGAGGTCTCGCCGGGCATGGCCGACAGCGCGATCTTGATCTCCGACAGGTTCTTGAGCTGCGAGAAGAGCTGGATGTCGGACAGCTCGGCGCTGGTGGAGGTCAGCAGCTCGCGGATGAGCCCCAGCTCGGCGAGCAGGTCGTCCATGCTGGCCTGCGGTCCGATGAAGCGGCGCTCGGCCGGGTGCTCGCGGTAGTAGCCGTCCACCACCGGGTTGACGATCTCGGCCAGCAGCTCCACCTGATCGAGGTTGTTCCAGATGTGGCGGAGGACGAAGAAGTCGCCGTCGTGGACGCGCGTGCGGCCGTCGAACACCGCCGAGGCCGCGAACAGCTTGAGCAGCTTGACGGCGCGACGGTCCGAGACCGAGATGCCCTCGCTGCGGATCTGGAAGATCATGCTCTTGTACTTGGCCAAGAACTCTTCCGGGAAGACCATGAACTTGTCGAAGTTGCTCTGGATGAGGCGGAGGTCGCGCGCCGAGAACGCCGGCCGCAGCTCCGACTGGCGCCCGGTCATCTTGCGGACCTCCAGCGCCACGCCCTTTTTCATCAGCTCGTGGAAGTGATAGCTGTCCAGGTTGTCCGAGAGCACCCGGATGAGGAAGCGATCGAACATCGCCGCCAGGTTGTCGTCGTTGGGCACCTCGTTGGAGGCGGCGAACAGCGAGATGAGCGGGACCTGCAAGACCTCCGGCCCGTTCTGGAACTTGCGCTCGTTGATGAGGTGCAAGAGCGAGTTCAAGATCGCCGAGTTGGACTTGAAGATCTCGTCGAGGAACACGACCTCGGCGCTCGGCAGCATGTTCTCGACGCGCCGGGTATACCGACCCTCGCGAAAGGCGGCGATGTCCACCGGCCCGAAGAGCTCGTTGGGCTCGGTGAACCGGGTCAACAAGTACTCGAAGTACTTGGCGTCGATGAGCCGGGCGAACATGTCGATCATCGCCGACTTGGCGGTTCCAGGCGGCCCGACGATGACCATGTGCTCGCCCGCGATGGCGGACACCAGCATCAGCCGGATGATCTCTTGCTTGTCGAGGAACTGATTGCCCATCTGCCGGGCCACGTCTTGAAACGCGGCGCTGGCTCGCGCGACATCGACCACGAACGCCCGAGGGGAAGGAGGAGGCGCGACCATGAAGGACCGCCAGCATACCTCAATCCAAGGCTCGACGCCTACCCGGTGGCGCCCGCGGAGCTGAGCGTTTCGACGGCGGCAAAGTGGCGGGCCAGCCGACCGACCAGCGCATCGATCACCGGCCGCCCAAGGGTCTCCACGACCTGCGCGCGGTGCGCCTGCCAGCGCGCCAGCAACCTGGGTTCATCGCCGAGCCCCGGCGGCTCGGCCAGCGCCGGCTCCACCACGGAGAGAGCCTGGGGCAACGCCAGGAGCGTGGCCAGCCCGCGCGGCCGCTGGCCAGCGGAGTCGGTGGCGAGCGCCGCGGCCACCAGCGGCGACTTGGCGTTGGGCTCGCGCAGGTGGATCTCGGCCAGGCAGAGCAGCGCGTTGACGTGGCAGAGAAACGCCGCCACCGCGCACACGTCGGCGCGAGCCGGCGCGCGCTCCAGCATCTGCTCGAACGCGGCGGACAGCCGCGCCAGCCCCAGCAGGTGCTCGCGCGAGGGCGCCTCTGGCATCAGCCGGTACGCCACCGCGCGAGCCAGCTCCACGTCGCGCAGCACGAACACCGCGTCCTCCCAGTGCAGCGGAGGCGCCGCCCGGGTCGCGCCCAGGAGCTGGGTCAGCGGCGAGCGGCGCAGCAAGGTCGCCACCACCGGGGAGGTCTCCGCGGTGCCGAGCAGCTCCTCGAACCCGGTGACGATGACGTCCTCCTGGACCCGGCGCACCGAGCGCCACGAGGTCAGGCGGTGCGGCGGGCTTTGCCCCAGAAACCGCGCGCTGCCGGTCCACCACGACACCGTGGTGTCCATCCGCTCGAGCTGGAACAGGTTGTGAAACAGCGCGTGACGGCCGAGCACGCGCTGCCGGCTGTGGGTCAAGGGCTGGGATACCATCGTCAGCGCGGCGTCGAGCACCCGGCGCCGCTGCTTCTCGGTCACCAGCACGCTGTCGGTGCCCGGGTGGATCGCCGCCAGCGCGTTGTACAGGCCCGCGGTCAGCGACAGGTCCTCGGCCTCGAGGATGAGCTGCGGCGGCCGACACACCAGCAGCGACGCCACTTCGATCCGCGCGTCATCCACCGCCACCTGCTCCACCACCGCGGAGTCAAGCTCGCGCTGCATGGCCTCAAGCGCCGGCGGAGAGATGGGCGCGCCCACGTAGACGCGCTTGCCCTGCACCAACGGCAGGACGAAGGTGGTCAGGTGTCTGGCGACGGAGTGGCGGACCATGGCGGGACTAGCCGAGCGCGCGATCGCGGCGCCGGGCGCAGGGGGCCGGGCTCACTTGGGCAAGAGCTTTCTCTCGGCGGGCGCAGGGAACCCCCACAACGAGAAGCGGCCGACCGATTCGTTGCGCAGGCTCGGGCGGTCTGCCTGGGCCACCGAGAGATCCTGGATCTCCGCGCGGTCGACCGCCAGCTTGGCCAGGGCGCGCCGCTCGAGCGGCACCAGCGCGGACTCCGAGAGCTGAAAGGGCTGCGCCTCGCTGCAGAACACCGTGATGAGCCCGGCGTGATGGCCGATGGCGCGGGACAGGACCTCCGGCGACACCCGCGGCACCAGATCGAGCCCCAGCGGGACGAGCAGACCTGGGGCCAGCTCGGCGAGGAGCTGCCCCAGAGGGACCACGTCCAGGTTCTCCCCGCCGATGAGGACGATGCCGCGATCGGTGACCGCCACGCGCTGGCCGCGCAGCGCTGGCGGGGGCAGCGCATAGAGGAGGCGCTTGAGGCGTTCGGCGTGCGCGAGCTGGATCAAGGTGCCCACCACCCGCCGCGGCGGCCCCATGGACGGCGCCAGCCGCAGATCGACCCCGATGGGATCAAAGGGCTCGGCGCTGCGCTTGTCGTCGCCCTTGACCGCCGCGGTCTCCACCGACAGCTCGACCTTGGTGAGGTGCGCGATGTCCGAGAGCTGCAGCGGGCCGGGCAGGATATCGACGCGATCCTTGGGCCAGAAGAGGTGAAACGAGTCCGCCGCGAACACGCTGGCGCACGACGACAGCTCGATGGGGTGCGCGTAGCCCACCGCGATCGCCGCAGCGGCGCCGACCGGGCGAAACACATCGATGCCGGGCGTGCCCAGGAACAGCTTGAGCATGCGCTCGGGCAGATCCCGCACCGCCAGCACCATGTAGCTGGGCTCGCTGCCGCCCGCGAACGCGCTGCCGCGCCGCGGCGAGAACATCCCGGCCGACGCCGCCACCTTGTTGCGCCACAGATAGCGGATCACGCCCTCCACCAGCCCGTGGCTCACCACCAGCAAGAGCGAGCCGCGATCTTCTTGCTCCAGCCGCTCGGCGCCTGGCAGCTTGCGGATGGTCAGCCGAAAGAGGAGGCGATCGAACGGCAGGTCGCCCTCCACGCGGTAGCCCTGCGAGAACCCTTCGCCGTGGACCATCAGCTCCACGCTCGCCGGCATGGCGCCGATGTCGATGGCGTCGTACCCGTACGGCGACTTGTCATCGCGGTACTTGACGAAGTGCTTGGCGGACCCGGTGTAGATGGCGCCGCCGACCATGCGCGCGAGCCGCGCCGCGCGATCACAGGTGTACGAGGACACCGCGGGGATCTGGATCACGACCTCGCGGCTGCCGAGCTGGGTGCGGACCTTGCTGATCGACATGCCCGAGATCAGCTCATCGAGCGAGGCCTCCGCCGAGTACATCCGCAGCCACGACACCGCCCCTTCGAGCGACGGGAAGGTCATGAGCGCCAAGCGCCCCAGCGCGATGCCACGCGGATCCGGAGAGATCCCGGGCGTGTAGAACCGCATCTGCCCGGAGGCCACGTGCTCGAGCGCCATGACGTGCGCCCTAGCGTAGCGGAAAAATCTCCCGGCTCCCTCGCCAGCGCCGGCATTTCGACCGGCCAGGCGGCGCCAGGCCGACAACGATGGTACGACGATCGCTGATCGCCGCGATCGGGTAGGCTCCGACACAACCGGCCGCCCAGCATGCAGCGGGGCACCTGCCGGCAGCACCCGTTGGCACTCGACTGGAACTCGACTCACTCGACTGGAACTCGACTAGAACTCGACGAGGAGAAACGCGATGACCTTCTGGACAAGGATGGCGCTGTGCATCGCTGGCGCGGGCGCGCTTGGCGCGGCGGCGGTGGCCTGCGGCAAGAGCGGCGATTCCGCCGGCAAAGGCGGCGGCAGCGCCGTGGCCCCTGCGCCGGAGCCCGCGCTGCCGGCCTTGTCGGTCCCCGCGCTCGGCGCCGAGCAGCTCCGCCGCTTCAACTACCTCTACGGCGACGGCGCCGCCGCTCATGACAAGGCGGTCGCCGCGCACAAGGCCAAGGAGCGAGACTGGGCAGCGGTGCGCACCCACGCCGAGGCCGCGCTGGCCAAGGACGCCTTCCACCTGGACGCGCATCGCCTGCTCGCCGCGGCGTTGGCGCAGGACGGCGACTACAGCGGCGCCGCCGCTCACCTGCTCACCGCGCTGGCTGGCGATTGGCTGCGCTTTGGCGCGGCGGTGGCAAAGGACCCGGACTTCGCGGTGTTCTGGGGCTCGCCGGTGGGCAAGCAGCTCGCCGAGAGCGCCAAGACCATCGCCGCCGAGCACCTGCGCCGCGGCCAGGCCGGGCTGTGGCTGGTGGGACGACGGAGCGCGTTTCGACTGCCCGCCAAGGCCGGCACGCAGACCCTCAGCTCGCGCGGCGAGCTGTACGCCTATGACCGCGAGCTGGGTCGCTTCTTGCGCTTGAGCGAGACCGACCACACCGTGGTCGGCTTCGTGCGCTCGCCGTCACGGCGCGAGATCGCGCTCATCGGCTACGACAAGGTGGAGTTCCCAGCCGACGGCGCCGGCGCCGGCATCGACAGCAAGAAGCCCGCCCTGCTGGCGCGACCGTGGGCGCTCACGCTCGACGCGACCACCCTGTTGCCCCTGGGCAAGCGGGCGACCCTGCCCAAGGGGCGGCAGGTCACCGTGGCGTATGGGCCCGGCGAGCAGCTCCTGGCGGCGACGGCCCCCGCCGATGGCCGATGGAACCTGGGCGCCGAGAGCTGGGTCGCGATCGATCGCACCACCGGCAAGACCACCAAGACCCAGCCGCCCCAGGCCGCGCAGATCGAGGCGAAGATCTCGATCACGCTGGAGGACGGAGAGGTCGAGAGCCCGGTGCCCGGCGTCACCGTCGCCGACGGCGAGGCCGAGGTCTCGTCGATCCTGGTGACCGCTCTGGGCGGCGCCGCGGCGAGCGAGCTGCGGATTCCGGAATCCGGCAAGGCGCAGCGGCGCTCGATCTCGGTGAGCCCGGCCGGCGCGCACATCGCGTTCGCCACCGCCGCTGATCCTTGCAGCACCGACGCGGCGCCGTCCTTGTACGTCGCCGACGCCAAGACCGGCGCGCTGCGCCACGTCCTCACCGGCCGCAGCCGCTTTGCCAGCCGATGGCTCGACGAAGCGACGCTGGCTTACGACGATCCCGATGGCATGGTGCGGCTGTGGGACGTCGGCACCGGCCGCGAGCTGGCGCGGCTCTCCGAGAAGGCGGGCCTCTCGCTGGCGGTGCTGGCGATGTCGCCAGCGCCCTTGTGCAAGACGGCGCCGCCCGAGGCCGAGACCGCCCCTGACGGCGCGACAGACGAGAGCCCCGAGCAGCCGGTGGTCGCCCCCACGCCGTGAGCTCCCAGCGACGTGAGCGGCGCCCTTGGGGCCTCGCGCGGCGCGTTCACCTCGGGCCCGCGCGGCGCGCTCACCTCGGGGCCCGCGCGGCGCGCTCACCGACGCCTCGGGCAACATCCCACCTCTGCCGGCCCTCTGCCGGCCATCCGCCGGCCATCTGCCGGCCATCTGCCGACCATCCGCTCGCCGCCTGATCACCTCCCCTACGGAGGCTGGCGTCCGCGAACGAATTGGCGGTAGGATGTTCAAAGTGAAGGGGCTCCTCTGCTACGGCCTTTCGATCGTCGGCATGGTCACGGTGGTCCTCGCCGTGAGCAAGGCCTGGGCGATGACGGTGAACTACGCCGTCGCCCGGCTGACGCTGGTCAACCTCCTGCGAAGCAACCCCAAGGGAGCCCTGCAGTACTGCCGCAGCGTGCCCGGCACCTTCTTTGACTCCGTCGCCGCGGCCATCGTCACGGCGTCCATGGCGCAGACGCAAGACCTCAAGATGATCCAGTCCGCCACCTACCCGAGCTACGACGCCGGGGGCATGGCGGTGGGAACTGCCTGGAAGATGCTGCTGGGCAAGGCCAAGCTCGGCGTCGGCATGGCGTGGGGGGCGGTCGCCGCGGCGGTGGCCGCGAAGGTCGGCGTGGTGCCGCTCGTCATCTTCGCGATCATGACGCTCCTGGCGCTGGGCTGGCTGTTCTGGAGCAAGATGGAGTCCGAGCGCATCATGGTGCTCGCCCGCCACGAGATCTTGCCCGAGGTCGACCGCGTCTTCGTCGAGGGCCGCTACGCCTGATCGCGTGACGACGCGACGGCCACCTGGCGACGACGAAGGTCGCAGGCGCTCAGTTCAAGTAGATCATCTTGCCGACCACCCGCACGTCCCCGGCGGACTCTACGCTCACATCCTCCTCCGCCTGAACGGCCACCTTGCCGCCGGCGAGCTGCAACGCCTCGCTGGCCTTGATCTCCACCCGCGGCGACTCGATCTGGACCGCCTCCTGGGCGCGGAGCTCGAGCCGCAGGCTCTCCATCTGCAGGATGGGGCCTTCGCTGGTCAGCTTGATGCGCACCTCCAGCATCCCGGACTCGTTGCGGATCTCGACGAGCTGCTCGGAGCCGGCGTCGCTCACCCGGAGCCGGCGGCCCTCGCGCAGGGACAGCTCCTGGGCGCTCGTCTGCTCGCTCGCCTCTTCGTCGTGCTCGCTAAGCTCGGTCAGCGCGGTCTTGACGGGTCCCGACATGATGGCAAAACGGTAGCACAGCCCCCGGAAAGCCGGCGAACCTTCACGGAAATCTCGATGCCATGGCGCAGGGAAGCTCCCCGCGCACAGAACGGTATATCGTCTACGTAGAGGATTCGAATATGCCGGCTCCGCAAGCCTCCCAGATGCAGCAGCTCGCCCGGGCGAAGTTCATGTCCTTCAACCTGAAGGTGCCTGCGAACTGGCAGTCGCCCTCGGACCAGGACCAGTACGACCGAGCCTTCCAGGCCTCGGAAAAGAACACCACGCCAGGGATGCCGCCGCTGTTTCAGCCGGCGACAATGAACAAGTACCACACCGACTCGCAGAAGATGCACGTCGCCAAGATCGGCGCCTTCATCGACGGCACCTGCTCGGCGATCTGCTCGGCCTGGAGCCAGTGGCAGACCGCCGCCACGATGGTCGGCATCGTGGTCTCCGGCCCGGTGGCCTCGGTGGGACAGATCGTGGGCCCGCCGCTGCAGCCGCTCATCCTGGCTTCAGCCCCCAAGGCGTCGCCCATGGAGCTGAAGTACTCCAACGTGATCGCGACGGTGATCTCCACCGGCTGGCTCGCCTTCACCGCCACGGTCAAGATCCCGGGCCTGCCGTTGTTCCCGATGTTCGCGGCGTTCCCCGGACCGCTGGTCCCGCCGCCCGGCATCCCCAACCCCGCCCCGGTCCCCTTCGCCGCCCTGACCCAGGTGCCGGTGTCGATCTCGGCCAACATCCTCAAAGCTCAGATGGTGGCGCAGCTCGGGGATCCGCAGGCGCCCTTCCACTCCCAGCTCTTCGAGGCCATCGCGACCGCGTTCGAGCAGTGCTACAACCTCTGGAAGGTCTCGACGATGGTCACCAAGGTGATGGGCATGGGCGCGATCCCAACCTTCGCCCCGCCCATCGTTCCTGCAGGTCCCGTGATCGGGACCGCCACCATGATGCCCTCGGGCTTCACCTGATCTGCCAGCTCGCGCGACCGCCCAGGAGATCTGCTCATGCCGCCCCAAGGAAGACTCGGAGACAAGGCGTTCGTCCCGGCGGACGCGCACGGCTGCCCCGCGTGCCCGCACCCCTGCACCGGACCGGCCATCGCCGGCTCCCCCAACACCAACGTGAACGGTCGGCCTGCGTTGCGGGTGGGCGATCCGGGAGTCCACGCCGCCTGTTGCGGACCGAACATGTGGAAGGCACAGGCCGGCAGCGGCACCGTCATCATCAACGGTCAGAAGGCCCATCGCCAGGGCGATGGCACCAAGCACTGCGGCGGTAGTGGCAACCTCATCGAAGGCGCCACCAACGTCGTGGTCGGCGGGTAACGCTGCGCCGCTAGCGCCGCAGCCAGGACCGGAGGCGATCGCGCTCCTGCCAGAGCGCTGGCAGCAGCAGCAGCGAGACCTCGAGGATGGCCGCGCCCCAGAACCAGTAGTAGGCGATGGCCGGCTGGTAGAAGAACGCCAGGACGAAGGCGACCACCAGCACGACCTGCAGCCAGCGCAGCCGGCGGGGCAGCCGCAAGATCGGCCGCACCACCATGAACAGCATGCGCAGGCACAGCCAGACCAGAGCCCAGGTCACGCGCACGAGCAACGACGGATTGCCAGGCATGCCCTGCTAGCCTAGCACGTCACCGCCTCCCGGGAGCCGGCGACCTCCAGCGGCATCTTGCGCCGAGACGAGGCGCTCGCTGCGCTGGCCTGCGCTAGCCGCGCGCCGCGACGATCATGGGAAGATGCCGCGCTCGCGGTAGCAGTGCTGCAGCCGCTCGAGCCCGATGGCGTAGCTCGCGGTGCGCCAGTCGGTCTTGTGCGCCTGCGCGTACTGCCGGACGTTGGCGTAGGTCTGTTTCATCCGCTTCTCGAGGCGCGCGAGCACGTCCGCGGTGTCCCACTGCTCCGAGCGCTTGTTCTGCAGCCACTCGTAGTACGAGACGATGACGCCGCCGGAGTTGCAGAGGATGTCCGGGATGACGTCCACGCCCTTGCCGAGCAGATAGTCCTCGGCCTCGGGGTACGTGGGGCCGTTGGCGCCCTCGACCACCATCTTGACCTTGAGCGCCTTGGCCTCCTTGAGGCCGAGCTCCAGCTCGAGCGCGGCCGGCACGAAGATATCGGCCTCGAGGCCGAAGAACTCTTCGCGCGTGACCTTGGTGGCGCCCTTGTAGCCCGCCACCGAGCCCGTCTTGGCCACGTGCTCCGAAAGCTTGTGCGGGTTGATGCCCTCGGGGTTGGCGATGTAGCCGCCCACGTCACCCACGCCGACCACGACCGCGCCCTTCTGCGACAGCAGGCGGGCGGTGTACGTGCCGACGTTGCCGAAGCCCTGGATGATGACGTGCGCACCATCGAGGTTGAAGTTCTTGTCCTTGGCCCACTCGGTGATGCAGTGGACGACGCCCTGGCCGGTGGCCTCGCGCCGGCCGTAGCTGCCGCCGGAGGTCACGCTCTTGCCAGTGACCACGCCGCGCACCGAGTTCCGCTCGGACTGCGCGACGATGTTCATGTACGTGTCCATCATCCACACCATCGTCTGCTCGTTGGTGCCGACGTCAGGCGCGGGGATGTCGAACTCCGGGCCGATGTTCGAGCCCAGGGCCGCGGTGAAGCGGCGCGTGATGCGCTCGAGCTCGGTCTTGGAGTGCTGACGCGGATCGACCTTGATCCCGCCCTTGCCACCGCCAAACGGGATCTCGTGCAAGGCGGACTTGTACGTCATCCACGACGCCAGCGCCTTCATCTCGTCGAGGTTGGCTTCGTGGTGATAGCGAATACCGCCCTTGTACGGCCCGAGGATGTTGTTGTGCTGAACGCGGTAGCCCTTGAAGATCTGGAACTTGCCGTTGTCCATGCGGACCGGGAAGTTGGTGATGATCTCGTTCTTGGGCTGCGCGAGGATCTGAGCAACATCGTCATCGAGGTTGATCAGCTTCATCGCCTTGTCGACCTGGCGACCGGCGATCTCGAAGAGGTTGCCGCGATCCTTCAGGCTAGGTGCTGTATCGGCTTGCTTGGGGCTTGCTTTCGCGCTGGCATCGGTGCTCATGCTGGGGTTCCTTTTTGAGCGGCCTGGCGAGCATTTACCGGTGATTCCGAGTGGATTCAATGATCGACGGCGACAAAGCGCAGACCTCGGCCAGAGCCGAGCAAACCATCGCACGACAACTGGCCCGACAGCTAATCGATGGCGGCAGAGTCGCCACCACGATTCTCGAATTGTGGCAACGAACTCGCATGGACTGGGGGTTCGTCACAGATCGGCTGTCGTCGGTATTTCGCAGAGAAAGGTGGATCGGCTCCCATGAGCGCCGGTTCATCAGCGAAACGCTGTATGGCTTAGTGCGTCATCTTCGAACCATCGACTTCGCGATCGCGCTCGGCTCGCGCCGCACCGCGTCGCCAAGAGATCTGGATCGCTTGCTGGCGTTGCTCGTCCTGGACGGCACGCTCGATCCAGCGGAGGCCGCGCGCGGCAGCAGCAGCCTCGACTGGGCTCGCTGCAAGACCGCCCCCGAGGTGATCGCCAAGGAGCGAGATCCGGTGACGCGCCTCGCGTTGACCGCGTCGCTGCCCGACTGGCTGGCGCGGCGGCTGCTCGACGATTGGGGACAAGAGGCGCACGAGCTGGCGCTGGCGCTCAACCAGCGCGCGCCGATGACCGTGCGCGCCAACACGCTGATCGGAGATCGGCAGGCGCTCGCAGCGGAGCTGGCGCGCGAGCACCTCACCACCACGCCCGGCCGCTGGTGCGACACCGCGCTCATCGTCGAGTCGCGGACCAACTTGTTTGCCACCAGCGCGTTCTCCCACGGCGCGTTCGAGGCGCAGGACGAAGGCAGCCAGCTCCTGGCCGAGCTCGCCTGCCCACCGCAGGCGCGGCCGCTGGTGATCGACCTGTGCGCGGGCGCTGGCGGCAAGACCCTGGCCATCGCGGCGCGGCTCGGCAACCGAGGGCGCATCATCGCCTCGGACGTCGATGGCAAGAAGCTCGAAGAGCTGCGCCGCCGCGCCAGGCGCGCCAAGGTGTCGGTCGCGCAAGCCGTCACCATCGATGACGGAGAGTGGCCGCCGCAGCTCGCCGCGTCCCTTGGCAAGGCGGACGTCGTGCTGGTGGACGCGCCGTGCTCCGGCATCGGCGCGCTCCGGCGCAACCCCGAGACGCGCTGGCGGCTCACCGAGAAGGACGTCAAGAGCCTCGCCGGCACGCAGCGCCAGCTCCTGGAGCGGGCCGCGACGCTGTGCGCCCCCGGCGGGCGCATCGTGTACGCGACCTGCACGCTGCTACGGAGCGAGAACCAGGACGTGGTCGCCGCCGCGGTGGCGTCGCAGCCGCGGCTGTCGACCGTGCCGCTCTCGCAGGTGCTCGGCGCGCGCGCCGAGCAGCTCGGCGGCGACGTGTTCACCGTGACGCCGCATCGACACGGCACCGATGGCTTCTTCGCGCAGATCTTGACGGCCGCGCCCGCGTGACGCCGCATCGCGTGGCGCGTCGTGCTAGCTTGCAGACCGAATGTCGATAGAGGTCACCGTCGTCCGCGATGCCGCGCAACTCTCCACCATCGAAGCCCAGTGGCAGTCGCTCGCCAAGTCCGGAACCAGCGAGCTGTTCCGAGGCCCGGCCTGGCTCGTGCCGTGGTGGCACGCCTACCAGCGCACGCTCGGCGCCGAGCTCCACGTCATCTGCGGCCACGCAGATGGCCAGCTCGTGCTGCTCGCCCCGCTCTACCGCCGCACCTCCAAGGTCGCGCTGCTGGAGCTCACCGAGCTGCGGCTGATGGGTGACGCGGGGCCGCGTCCCCCTGCGCTGGATCTGCTGGCGGCGCCGGGGTGGGAAGATCGCGCCGGCGCGACCTTGGCCCGCGTGCTCATCGAGCAGAGCGAAGAGTGGGATCTCCTCGACCTGGAGCCGCTCGACGATCCGTCGCGCGTCCGCGCCAACATGGTCTCGCGCCTGGCGCCCGCCGGCTTCCACGTCGAGAGCTCCAACTCGGCGGGCGGCGCGCACCAGATGGCGCTGGCCATGGACGTGGAGACCACCGACGCTGGCGGCGGCGTGGTCACCGCGTACCACGACGATCTGGCCCAGCTCCGCAAGGGGCTCTCGGCGTTGCGCCGGCTGTCCCGCCTGGAGTGGGCGGACCGCGACGAGATGTCGCCGCTGGCCGACCACGACGCCGAGGCGCTGCTCGAAGAGCTGGTGGCCAGGTTGCACACCGAGGGCCGCGTCCGGGTCGCCCGGCTGGATGACGCCGCCGGCGAGGCCATCGCGGTGGCGCTGATCGTCGACGACGGCGACCGCGCGGTGGTGCTGGCGATGGCGGTGGACCCCATCGCGCGCGCGAGCTCGGCGGCCGCGCGCCTGCTGCACGCCGAGGCCATGGCCGCCCGCCGCCGCGGCCAGGTCTCGCTCGACGTGGTGGACGGCGCCACCGAGTACCGCTTGCCCACCTTCCCCACCTCGCACAAGCCCTCCATCGCGCTCAAGGTGTGGAGCAAGACCAGCACCGCGCAGCTTGGCCGGACGTACCAGTCGGTGGCCAAGCGCGCTCGTCGCGCCCGAGAGACCCCGGCGGTGGCGGCGGCGCAGGCGCGCGCGCCGCGTGGAGCCGGATCCGCAGCGCGGCCTCCAACGTCGCGCACTACGATCGCTTCTGCCTGTACCGCGGCCAGCTCTGGACCCGCGGCATCGAGCTGCCCGCCGATGTCACCATCGCGATGTTCGACCTGGACGACTTCGACTCGCGGGAGCCCGCGCAGCGCGCGGAGATGCTCCAGCAGCTCGCGCTGGACGAGACCGTGGTGCGCCGGCGCTTCGCCCGCGGCGACCGCGCCGTGCTCGCCTCGCTGGCTGGACACCCTGCAGGCATCGCGTTCTGCGCGCGCGGCCCGGTGGAGGCGCCGGAGCTTGGCCGCGTGCTGCAGCTCTCCAAGTACGATGCGTACATCCACAGCGTGTACGTCGCGGTGTCGGCGAGAGGCCGCAGCGTGGCGCCCGCGATGCTGGAGTTCTTGACCAAGGAGCTGCGGGCCACCGACGCCTACCGCTCCTGGGCGCTCATCGCCGCGGACAACCAGGCGTCGCTGCGCGCCTTCCAGAAGGCGGCGTTCACCCCGGTGTGCGACGTCATTCACGCCAAGATGGCCACCATGGACCGGCTCATCGTGCGCCCCCCGGACCCAGAGGCGCAGGAGCTGCTGGGGTTGACCTGACCTTGCCCTGGCCGCCGCGGTGACCTTGCCCTGGCCGCCGCGGTGACCTCCGCGCCGGCGCCTTGGCAGCGCGCCTTTGCGCCTGGCGTGGTTCTCAAGCCGCCGCCGGGCTGGTAGCGTGATCTTGCGATGGCGAAGGTGTTGAGGCTCCCTGACCGCGGCAGGCTCCTGGTCTGCACGGATCTGCAGGGTTGCCTGCGCGACTTCGAGCGCATCGCCGAGCTGTTCGTCCAGGCGCACGATGAACACAAGGACGCTCACCTGCTGTTCACCGGGGACCTGATCCACGGGCCGCACCTGGAAGAAGAAGAGTGGCCCGAGTTTCTGGGCGAGTACTACCGCGACGCCTCGGGAGCCGTGATCACCGCGTACGAGGCGCTGGCCGCCGCGTACCCCGGGCGCGTCCACGCGCTGGTCGGCAACCACGAGCACGGCCACATGGGCGGTCCGCACACCGCCAAGTTCGCGGCCGATGAAGTCGTGCTGCTCGAGCGGCTGCTCGGCGCCGCCGAGTCCCGGCGCATGCGCCAGATCCTCGACACCTTCGCGCTCGCCGCCATCGCGCCGTGCGGCGCGGTGTTCACGCATGGCGCGCCGGCCGCGCGCATCGACTCCGTGCGAGACATCGAGCAGGCCGATCTCTCGGGTCAGAGCTATGGGAGCCCGCTCGAGGTCCTCGACACGCCGGTGGTGGGCAAGATCTTGTGGGCCCGCTCGGCCGCGCCGGCCGAGGCTCGGCGCTTCCTGCGCGCGCTCGGCGGCACGGTCAGCATCTACGGGCACGACGTCATCCCGGAGGGGTTCGAGCGCATCGGGGATGAGCAGATGGTGGTGTCCACGAGCTTTGGCGTCTTCGATGCAAACAAGGTGTACGTCCAGCTGGATCTGGGGACGCGCTATCGCACGGTCCACGATCTGCGGGTGGGACGAGAGATCCTGCCGCTCTATCCGACCCACTCGCCGCTCCGGCTCGGCGGCCACGGGTAGCAGGCAAGGCGCAGGTAGGGAGCAGGCGCCGCAGGTGCGCCGCGGCGCATGACGCCACCTGGCGGGGCAAGGCCGCCGGTGACCTCTCGCCGACAACCTTGGCCACCGATCCCGGCTCACCTCCCCGCTTCAAGCTGCTCTAACTGCTGGAGAACCCGTTGCTGCCGCGCGCAGCCTTGCTTTTCTGCCCCAGCCTAACTATAGATACGCGCTCGTTTGTAGCCACCCTTTTTCGAGACCCGGCCTCGCGCCGGCAACGAGGAACGCCATGAAAGACTCCGCCAACCACCCGCACTATCGCCCGGCCAAGATCTCCTGCGCTTGTGGAACCATCCACGACACGTTCTCGACGCGCGGCGATTTCTCTGTCGACATCTGCTCTGCTTGTCATCCGTTCTTCACGGGCAAGCAGAAGCTCATGGACACCGCCGGCCGCATCGAGCGCTTCAACAAGAAGTACAACCGCAGCTAGCGCGCGGTTGCTCGCCGGTCAGGTGGAGCTCCCATCAGGGCCGGCGACCCTCTTGTTCGTGCGGATTCGCACGTCCTCTTTGTCAACGTCGACCCTGGCCCGCGAGCTCCTCTCGCGGGCGGCTTGAACCTGCGTAGTGCGCCATGTTTGATGAGCCAGCCTTCCACGGCAAGATGGACACGCTCCTGCGCCGGCACGAGGAGGTCTCGGCCTTGCTCGGGCAGGCCGACATCATCGCGCGCCGCGCCGAGTTCGCGAAGCTCTCGCGCGAGCACGCCGAGCTAGATCCGCTGGTTGGCATCTGGCGCCGCTATCAGCGGATCCGCGCCGACCTGGCGGCGGCCCGCCAGATGGTGGAGGCCGAGTCAGATCCTGAGCTTCGGGAGCTGGCTCGAGACGAGATCCGCGCGCTCGACGTCGCCCGCGAGCAGCTCGAGCAGGAGATCAAGATCCAGCTCCTGCCCAAGAACCCAAACGACGGCAAGAACATCATCCTCGAGATCCGCGCCGGCACCGGCGGCGACGAGGCGGCGCTGTTCGCGGGCGACCTGTTCCGCATGTACACCCGCTTCGCAGAGCGCCAGGGCTGGAAGGTGGAGGTGATGTCCGCTTCGGAGGGCACCGCCGGGGGGCTCAAGGAGATGATCGCGCTGGTCGAGGGCAAGGATGTGTACTCCAAGCTCAAGTACGAGTCCGGCGTCCACCGCGTGCAGCGCGTGCCCGCGACCGAGGCGCAAGGCCGGATCCACACCTCTGCCGCCACCGTGGCGGTGATGGCCGAGGCCGAAGAGGTGGACGTCCGGGTCGAAGAGAAAGACCTCCGCATCGACGTCTACCGCTCGAGCGGCGCGGGTGGACAGCACGTCAACACCACGGACTCTGCGGTCCGCATCACGCACTTGCCCAGCGGCATCGTCGTGGCCTGCCAGGATGAGCGCTCGCAAATCAAGAACCGCGCCAAGGCCATGAAGATCCTGCGCTCGCGGCTGCTCGAGGCCGAGCAGGCTCGGCAGGCAGCCGCGGAGAGCGCCGACCGCAAGGCGCAGGTTGGGTCCGGCGACCGCTCCGAGAAGATCCGCACCTACAACTTCCCGCAGGACCGGCTCACCGACCATCGGATCGGGCTGACCAAGCACAACCTCCCCGCCGTCATGGACGGCGCGGTCGACGACATCGTCGAGGCGTTGCGCGCCAACGATCAAGCCGAGGCGCTCAAGGCGCAAGCCGGCGCCTGAAACAAGGTAACGCAAGGCGACGCGAGGCGACGCAAGGCGACGCGAGGCGACGCAAGGCGAGCACGGCGACGCTCACCGCGCGGTGAAGCGCAGCTCGCCAAGCGCCACGCCTGCCCTTCTGGGAGCGCCGCGCGCGGTGACGTCGCTCGTGGCGTCGTCGAGGGCGGCTTGCACGGACAAGCGGTTGTCGCCCACGTCGCCGGCGATGCGCCAGCTCACCTCGCGCTCCTCGGTGAGCACCTGCTCCACCACCAGGCGCCCGTTCCAGCGCACCGCCACAGCCTTGCCGCGACCGCTGGGGCCAAGGTTCGGCAAGAGGCGCAGAGTCAGCTCCATCGGCTCGGGGAGGAGATTGGGCACGATCATCTCGGCCACCGGCGCGGTGGTCCAGCGCAGGCCGTTCTTGGCATCCCCGGCGCCCAGCCCGCGCAGCGCGTGGCGATCGGTGCGCGGGCGTCCAAGCGGCCAGGCCACTGACTGTCCGCGCAGGCTGTCCCGCGTGTAGTCCATGGGCGGCAACCAGGGGTAGTCCCCTTGCACCAGATCCCAGCGCTGGAGCTGCACACCAAAGCGCCAGGAGAACCACGCGCTGGCCGGCAACGCGAAGGGATTGCCGAGCGCGTCGTAGACCGGCTGCGCGAGCCACGCCAGCGGCGGGCCGACCACCCGGCAGCAGGCCGGCCCGACGCCAAACTGCGCCGCGCGACCAGCGCGCAGCGGCCACACCCGCGCCAGGTTCCAGGCCACGAACCAGCCGCAGCCCACGACCACCGCGACGTGCCCGACGAGCCGCGGCCAGGCGAGCCGTCGCAGCAGCGCGGCGCCCAGGTGTAGCCACGCGGCGAGCCCCACCACCAGGGGCAGCGTCATCGAGCACAGCCGACGTTGCCCGAAGCTGGCCTGCGCCCACCAGTCGAGGATGATCGAGTTGAGGTAGACCTGGACCCCCAGCGCAGCCAGCAGGCCGCCTGCCACCAGGCGGGCGGGCGTGGGCCCGCGCACCAGCAGCACCACCAGCCCCAGCGCCCCTGCGTAGGCGAGCGGATGCACCGCGAACCAGCCGTTGCGCGCCGCAAACAGCAGCTCGGCGACGCGAGGATAGAGCGGCCGGGTGTAGCTGGGGCCCTGCGGCAACGACGTCCACTGGCCAAAGACCTCGTTCCACGCCAGCGCCTGCGGCAGCAGCACCACCATCGCCAGCGCCGCGATCGCCGCGCTGGCGCCGAGCACGCGGGCGCGCCAGCGCCAAGGTCCACCGCTGGCCGCGCCGCTGGCCCCGTCGCCGGCCACGCCGGGCCGCGCCAAGGTCACCGCGGCCTCCACGGCCACCACCACGCCGAGCGCCAGCTCCTGGGTGCGCACCAGCGCAGCGACTCCCAAGAGCGACCCCAGGAGCAGCACGCGACGGCGATCCCACCTGCCCAAGGTGAGCGCCCACGCGGCGAGGAACCCGCCGGCGCCAGCGGCGTCGAGCGCGTGCGCGTAGCTGGGCATGAACGTCGCGTAGTAGGTGAGCGAGGTGCCAAGCAAGATCGCCGCGCCGGCGTACGCTGGCGCGTAGCCGCCGCCCAGCGTCCGCCGCGCCACCGCCACGCCGAGGCAGATCGCGAGGATGGCCGCCAGCGCGCTCGAGGAGAAGGCGATGCGCTGATGCCACTGGGTGTAGCCATGCAGCGCGATGTCCGCGCCAAAGACGTTGGCCACCACCGCGCCGGCCTGCGCCACCGCGAGCAGCGGGACCCACAAGAGCGGTGGGCCGATCGGATGAGGGATCGTGGCCCGCCGCCCGGGTGCGGCGTTGCGGAACGGATCGCCAAAGCGCGCCAGATCGTTCTCGAAGCGTAGATCTCCGTCGAACAGCAGCGATCTCGCCATCAGGAAGCTCAGGTGACCGTCGCCGCGCGCCAGCACCGGGCGATACACGCCATCGCCGCGCGGAGTATGCGGATCTCCGCCCATGTCGCGGTTGCCGCAGTACATGAGCCCGATCGCCAGAAACGCCGCCGCCAGCACGAGCCGCGGCCTAGTGCCAAGGTCGGCGCCAAGGCCGGCGCCAAGGTCGGTGCCAAGGCCGGTGTCAAGCCAGGCCCGCGACCGCAGCCGGGACGCCTGGCGCGTCGTCCACCGCGTCGTCCACCGCGTCGTCCACCGCGTCATCCACCGCGTCGTCCACCGCTTTGGCCGTGTCAGCACCCGGTCATCCTACCTGCCAAAGATGTACGAGTGGCGAACCCGGTCGATGTCCGTACCATGGAGGACATCCTCTTCAAGGCGACCGTGCTCGTCGTCGACGATGAAGTCGCCAACTTGAAGGTCTTCGAGCGGGTGTTTCGCAAGGAGTTCCGGATCATCGCGGCGGCCTCCGGCGCCGCCGCGCTGGCCGCCATCGTCGACACGCAGCCAGACGTGGCCTTCGTAGATCTCCGGATGCCTGGCATGGACGGCGCCGCGGTCCTGGCGGCGCTGCGGCAGGCGCGGCCAGAGACCACCCGCTACCTGTTGACGGGATTTGGCGATCTCAGCGAGGTCTCGGCGCTGATCGCCGAGGGGCTGTGCGTTGGAGTCCTGCCCAAGCCCTGGGACCGCGAGACGATTCGAACCGCGGTGACCGCGGCAGTGCCGACGGCGAGCCGGACCGCTCGATGACCGGCGCGACCGAGCCAGGTCGCGCCGCGAGCTGGGAGACCACCTGCTTTGTCCGCGAGCGGCGAGAATTCCTGCTGACCGCGGCGCTCGGCTGCGTGCTGTTTCCGCTCTACTACGTACATGACTTCCTGCTCGAGCCCGCCTTGCTCGGCACGCTGGTGTGGATCCGGATCGTCGGTGGCGCGATCTGGCTCTCCTGCCTGGTCGGGATCCAGCGCGCGAAGACCGTGGTGGGCGCGCGGTCGTGGTTTCTGTTCGCGATCGCGACGACCGGTCCGATGGTCGCCTTCATCCTGCCGCGAGTCGAGCACTACAGCGCGTACCTCATCGGCTACTCCTCCTACTTCTGGGGCACCGCCGGGCTGTCCTGGCCGCTGCGGTGGACCACCACGTCCTTGTCCTGGCACATCGTGTCGGTCGTCGTGGCCTCGCTGCTCGCCCCGACGTCGATGTCCATCACCAACCCCGTCGGCACCGGCCTCTACCTGCTGGTCGCCGGCGCGTTCTCGGCGGCGGCCTGCCACTCGCGCCGGGCCGCATACCACGCCGCGTTCGATGCGAGCTTCGCCCTGGCCCAGCGCAACACCGACCTCGAGGTGGCGCTGCTACGCATCGAGGAGGCGCAGGCTCGCCTGGTGGCGCACGAGAAGATGTCGGCGCTGGGGCGCATGCTCGCCGGCCTGTCGCATGAGCTGAACAACCCGGTCAACGTGATCAAGAACAACCTCGATCCCGTCCGCGAGCACGTGGCGGAGATGGTGGCGGTGCTCCAGCTCGCGCACGGCTCCGACGTTCCGGAAGCGCTCTCGGCCGCCTGGCAGCAGCGCGAGCTGGACTGGCGGATCACCGACATCGACGACGCGCTCGGCAGCATGAGCGCGGCGGTGGAGCACATGATGCACGTCCATCGCGATCTGCGCACCTTCATCCGCGGCGATGCTCCAGGGCTGGCTTTGGCCGACGTCTCGGAGGGAATCCGCGCCACCGTGTCGCTGCTGGCGCGACGCACCCCGGCGGGCGTCTCCGTCGAGGTCGACCTCGAGCCCCTGCCCCCATCACCTGCCAGCCTGGGCAGCTCAATCAGGTCTGGCTCAACCTGCTGCAGAACGCGCTGGAGGCCGTGGGGGCAAGCGGCAGGGTCTCCGTGCGGGGGCGCGCGAAGCAGGACAAGCTCGAGATCTCCGTCTCCGACACCGGACCGGGAATCGATCCGCGCGTGCGGCCCCGACTGTTCGAGCCGTTCTCCACCACCAAGCCGCCGGGGCAAGGGACCGGCCTTGGGCTCGCCATCGGCTACGACATCATCCAGCGCCACGGCGGCAGCCTGCATCTCGACGAGAGCTACCGCGACGGCGCGAGGTTCGTGGTGGAGCTCCCGGTGACCGCCGCGGCTTGACCCGCTCGGTCGGATCCTCGCGCTACAGCTCGAGCAACATCTCGGTCTACATCTCGAGCTACATCTCGGTCTACATCTCGAGCTGCACGCCCAGCTCGACCACGCGGTTGGGCGGCAGGTTGAAGAAGTCCGTCGGCGGACGGGCGTTCTTCATCAGGAACGAGAACAGGCGCTTGCGCCAGCGCGCCATCTTGATGCGCCCGGTGGTCAAGAGCGTCTGCCGCCCCAGGTAGTACGTCGTCGTCATCTCTTCGGCGAGGATGCCCTGTGGCGCGCAGCGCGCGAGGATCCGCGGCACGTCGCTCGACTGCATGAAGCCCACCCGCGCGATCACCCGGTAGAAGCCGTGAGCCAGCTCATGCACCTCGATGGCGTTATTGCCCGGCACGAACGGCACCGGCTCGGTGATGAGCGAGAGCAACACCACCTGCTTGTGCAGCACCTGGTTGTGCTTGAGATGGTGCATCAGCACGTTGGGGATGCCCTCCGACGACGAGGTCATGAACACCGCCGTGCCCCGCACCCGGTGCGTCCGCGTCTCCGTCAGGTCGGCGAAGAACAGGTCATCCGGGATCGAGCCCGCGTTCATCGACTGCGCCAGCTCCTGGCGACCACGCCACCACGTGAGCATCAGCAGCAGCACGCCGCCGCCCACCGCCAGCGGGAACCAGCCACCATGCGCGATCTTGGCGGCGTTGGCGCCAAAGAACGCCAGATCGAACACCAGGAACATGGTGACCAGCGGCAAGACCTTCCGCAGCGGCCATCCCCAGCGGCTGCGCGCCACCTGGTAGAACAGCAGGGTCGTCACCGCCATCGTGCCGGTGACCGCGATGCCGTAGGCCGCCGCCAGCGCCGAGCTGGAGCCAAACCCCACGACCAGCGCCAGGCACCCAACCATGAGCAGCGCGTTGATCTCCGGGATGTAGATCTGGCCCTCATGCTTGGCAGAGGTGTGCATGACCGAGACGCGAGGCAGAAAGCCGAGCTGCATGGCCTGCCGGGTCAACGAGAACGCGCCGGAGATCAGCGCCTGTGAGGCGATGATGGCGGCCAGCGTGGCCAAGATCACCTGCGGATAGATCCACGGGCCAGACACCAGCTCGAAGAACGGATTTTTGACCGTCTCCACGGGTCGGCTCAGGAACAACGCCCCTTGACCAAAGTAGTTCAGCAGGAGCCCCGGCAGCACCACGGCGTACCAGGCCACGCGGATGGGCTTGCGGCCGAAGTGGCCCATGTCGGCGTACAGCGCCTCGCCGCCGGTGACCACCAGGAACACCGAGCCGAGTAGCAGGAAGCCATGCCAGTTGTGGGTCAGCAAGAACTGCACGCCATACCAAGGGTTGACCGCCCGGATAACGCCCGGCTCTCGCACCACCCAGATCACCCCTTCCACGCCGAGCACGATGAACCACACCAGCATGATCCAGCCAAAGACCCGGCCAATGCGGTGGGTGCCGTGCCGTTGCACCGCAAAGAGCCCCACCAAGATCGCCAGCGACAGGGGCAAGACCGCCGGGGTCAAGGCGTCGGTCGCCACGCCGAGCCCCTCGATGGCGCCCAGCACGGAGATCGCCGGCGTGATCACGCCATCTCCGTAGAGCAAGCCCGCGCCCAAGAGCGCCGCCACGGTGAGCGGCCCAAGCTTGCCGCGAGCGCTGGGCACCAGCGCCGCGAGCGCGAGGATGCCGCCCTCGCCCTTGTTGTCCGCGCGCATGACGAAGGTCAGGTACTTGACGATGACCACCAGAAACAGCGACCACAAGACCAGCGACAGCACGCCGAGCACCGCGGAAGGAACCGGCACCGCGGCGTGCGGAATGGCCGGGTACGCCAGGCACTCCTTGAGCGCGTACAAAGGCGAGGTGCCGATGTCGCCGTAGACGACGCCGAGCGCCGCGAGAGAGAGGGTCGTGAGTTCCTTGCCGGTGGCAGGTCCAGCGTGATGAGCAGCCGAAACAGGTGTGGACATGGATTCCTCGCTCGTCGCCGACCCGCTGAGGGCGTCGGCCGCGCCCTTATCGCGGCATGAGCGCCGCGGGCGCCAAGGCGCAGATCTCCTTCACCCACCATGGGTGAGCTGCGGGAGACCTGCGCTGTAACACGTCGTTCATGGCCGAGTCGCGATGACGCAACGTCTCGATCTACATCTCGATCTGCACGCCCAGCTCGACCACGCGGTTGGGCGGCAGGTTGAAGAAGTCGGTCGGCGGACGGGCGTTCTTCATCAGGAACGAGAACAGGCGCTTGCGCCAGCGCGCCATCTTGATGCGCCCGGTGGTCAAGAGCGTCTGCCGCCCCAGGTAGTACGTCGTCGTCATCTCTTCGGCGTCCACGCCCCGTGGCGCGCAGCGCGCGAGGATCCGCGGCACGTCGCTCGACTGCATGAAGCCCACCCGCGCGATCACCCGGTAGAAGCCGTGAGCCAGCTCATGCACCTCGATGGCGCTATTGCCCGGCACGAACGGCACCGGCTCGGTGATGAGCGAGAGCAACACCACCTGCTTGTGCAGCACCTGGTTGTGCTTGAGGTGGTGCATCAGCACGTTGGGGATGCCCTCCGACGACGAGGTCATGAACACCGCCGTGCCGCGCACCCGGTGCGTCCGCGTCTCCGTCAGGTCGGCGAAGAACAGGTCATCCGGGATCGAGCCCGCGTTCATCGACTGCGACATCTCGTAGCGACCGCGCCACCACGTCGTCATGATGAGCACGACCAAGAAGCCCACGCCCAGAGGGACCCAGCCACCGTGCGGAATCTTGGCGGCGTTGGCGCCAAGGAAGGCCAGGTCGAACGGCAACAAGATCAGCACCAGCGGGACGAGCCGACGCCGCTTCCATCCCCAGCGGTGGCGAGCCACCTGATAGAACAGCCAGGTCGTGATCGTCATGGTGATGGTCACGGCGATGCCGTACGCGCCGGCGAGCCGGGTGCTGGAGCCAAAGCCCACCACCAGCGCCAGGGTACCGACCGCCAGGAGCACGTTGACCTCCGGGATGTAGATCTGCCCTTCCTGCTTGGCGGAGGTGTGGACCACCGAGACGCGCGGCAGGTATCCAAGCTGCACCGCCTGGCGGGTCAGCGAGAACGCGCCGGAGATGAGCGCCTGCGAGGCGATGATGGCGGCCAGCGTGGCGATCACCACTTGCGGGTAGATCCACGGGCCGGACACCAGCTCGAAGAACGGATTCTCGACGGTGCCGATGGGCTTGATGAGAAACAGCGCGCCCTGCCCGAAGTAGTTGAGCACGAGGCCCGGCAACACCACCGTGTACCAGGCCACCCGGATAGGCTTGCGACCAAAGTGGCCCATGTCCGCGTACAACGCCTCGCCACCTGTGACCACCAGGACCACCGAGCCAAGCAGCAAGAAGCCGTGGGTGCCGTGGTCGAGCAAGAACCGCACGCCATAGACCGGGCTGAGCGCGCGCATCACGCTGGGCTCCTTGACCACCCACAACACGCCTTCG
Organism: Myxococcales bacterium; assembly: GCA_016706545.1. Classification (GTDB taxonomy): domain Bacteria; phylum Myxococcota_A; class Polyangia; order Haliangiales; family Haliangiaceae; genus JABFXX01. The sequence goes on along the minus strand of JADJJK010000039.1, from coordinate 31,152 downwards.
ACCCCGAGCACCACGAACCACACCAGCATGATCCAGCCAAAGATCTTGCCGATGGCGTGGGTGCCGTGCCGCTGCACCACGAACAGGCCGATCAGGATCGCGATCGAGATCGGCATCACCGCTGGCTCCAGCGCGTCGGTGGCCACCGCCAGCCCCTCGATCGCGCCCAGCACGGAGATGGCGGGCGTGATGATGCCATCGCCGTAGAGGAGCCCGCCGCCGAGCAACGCCGCGAGCGTGGCCACGCCAAGCCCAGCCTTCGCCGCCTTGGGGGGCAGGAGCGCGGCGAGCGCCAGGATGCCGCCCTCGCCCTTGTTGTCGGCCTGCAGCACGAACGTCAGGTACTTGACCACCACCACCAGCAGGAGCGACCAGAGCACCAGCGAGAGCACGCCGAGCACCGCGTCGGGCTCCGGCCGCACCGCGTGCTTGATGAACGGGTAAGCCAGGCACTCCTTGAGCGAGTACAGCGGCGAGGTCCCGATGTCGCCATACACCACGCCAAGCGCGGCGAGCGACAGCGCCACCAGCTCCGAACGAGACGGCGAGGCGCTAGGGTGGGCCGCGTGGGCACCGGGGACCGGACTGGACATGGAGTCTCCTTCGACCGGCTGCCGCTGGTTCCCCAGGGGCGGCCGATGAAGGCGCGTTCCTACCGCGGTCTGCCAGTGCCGGTCAAACAGGCCCCGGCGCCACGCTCGGCGACGCCTGGCGGCGCGGCTCCAGATGACTCGCCATGGTTTCCAAGGGTTGACGGACTGCCGGAGGGGCGCACCGACGCGCGAGCAATGGCACAAGTGCGCCGATCAAGGCGCCGAAACCAAGGCTTTCCAACGGCCTACGCGATTTCTGGGCCGGCGACCGCGCGGTGCTCGCAGACGGCCCGAGCCCTCGGCCCGGGATCGGCGAACTATATGAGTCATTCAAAATAATTAGCCCCGCGGCAGGGAACCACGCCAGCGCACAGCAGACTGGCCGCCGCCATCGATTGACCCCCGGATGCGACGATGATATGAGGTCGCCGCATCGAAGAACCATGGCCGCCGACCACGCGCATAACGGGGAGATCCCGATGGATTCTCCAGCGGGGGTCGCGCCGGGAGGCGTCAGCGCGGCGACGGCGACGCCGGCCGGACAAGCCGCGGTCCGCTCCAGCGATGTCTCGGACCGGGTGGCCGCGCGGACCCGCCAGACCATGCGCAGCCTGCGCATGTCGTCGGTGGGGATCGAGCTCTCCATCTCGGTCTTGCTCGGCATGTTCGGCGGGCGCTGGGTCGACAACCGGCTCGGCACCACGCCCTGGCTCATGTTGCTCGGCCTCACGATCGGCTTCACCGCGGGCCTGCGCTCGGTGATGCGCGCGATGGATCGCGCCAGCCGCACGGAGTCCGAGCCGTGAACCTCGACAGCATGGTCCGCATCGAGCGCCTCAACTACGCGCTCGGCGGCATCGCGGTGATCGCCGCGGCGCTGAGCCAGCCCCGCTCCATCGCGCTCGGCATCGCGGTGGGCGTGGCCCTTACCTGCCTGAACTTCGCGGTGGTCAGCCGCCTGGTGGCCCGCTACACGCGGGACGCTGCGCGCGGCGACGCCGGCAACCACATGCTCTTGGTGCTGCCCAAGATGATGCTGCTCATGGCGGCGGTGGTGGCGAGCCTCTGGCTCTTGCCCATCAACGCCGCTGCGTTTGCTGCCGGATACTCGATCTTCATCGTCTCGATCCTCGTCGAGAGCGTCCACGCGGCCCTGCGGCCGCCCCAAGACCCTCAACCGCAATGAGACAACGCCATGGGTGAACACGGCACTTGGTTCGACTTCCTCAATCGCTTCTCGTGGTTTGGGCCACTGCAGGAGAAGCTCGGGCACATCATGGGGCGCGAGTGGGAGTGGATGATGTTCGGCCGCAACCACTTCTCGCTCACCCACGTGCTGGTGACGATCGTGGTGGTGGCCTTTGTCATCTACGGCGCCATGGCGTTCAAGGGCAGCCTGGCGAGCAAGGGCGAAGGCCTGGTCCCGCCGCGCAAGATGACGCTCGGCAACGTGTTCGAGACCATGGCCGAGAGCCTCTACGGCATGGTGGAGGGCGCGATGGGCGCGCACAACGCCCCGCGGTTCTTCCCGCTGGTGGGCGCGCTGTGGATGTTCATCCTGTTTGGCAACCTGATCGGCCTGGTGCCGGGCTTCATCTCGCCCAACGACACCCTCAAGACCAACGTCGCCCTGGCGCTCACCATCTTCCTCGCCACCCACGTCTACGGCATCAAGGAGCACGGCCTGGCGTACTTCAAGCACTTCCTTGGCCCAAGCCCGATGCTGGCGCCGCTGATGCTGCCCATCGAGATCATCAGCCACCTGGCGCGGCCGATGTCGCTGTCTTTGCGGCTCATGGGCAACATGCTCGCGGACCACAAGGTGATCTTCTCGTTCTTCACCCTGGTCCCCCTGCTGGTCCCCCTGCCGTTCTATCTGCTCGGCCTGCTGGTCTGCCTGGTCCAGGCCATCGTGTTCTGCACCCTGACCCTGGTCTACCTGTCCATGGCCGTGGAGCACGAGGAGCACTGAACGAGGCTCGCCGAGATCACCGGCGGTTCTCGATCCGGTTCTCGATCCGCGTTTTGCACACCTGATTCCCTTTACCACGCATCCAAACTGAAGTAAGAAGCCCGCGTTTTCCGCGCGAACCACCTCACCCTCTCAAGGCCCCAGGAGAAATTTCCATGAAGCGCACCGTCAAGACTCTTCTCTCGATGATGACCACGATCGTGGTGATGAGCATCGCCAGCATCGCCTACGCGCAGGATGCCGGCATCTCCGTTGAGGCCGCCAAGGCCAACCAGGGCGGCTACATCGCTCTCGCCGCTGGTCTCGGTCTCGGCCTCGCCGCCCTCGGTGGCGCGCTCGGTCAGGGCCGCGCTGCCGCGACGGCGCTCGATGGCATCGCTCGCAACCCGGGCGCCGCTGACAAGATCCGCGGCCCGATGATTCTCGGCCTCGCCCTCATCGAGTCCCTCGTCATTTACGCGCTCATCATCGCGTTCATGCTCATGGGCAAGATCTAAAGCTAGCTCTCCCGGTTCGCGCGAATCCGGGTATGCAGGGCAGCTCACCTTGGTGGGCTGCTTTTTTTCGTTTTCGGAGCGCCTGGGTTGGCGTCGGCCCGGCGCCGGCTGACGCGGCCCCGCGCCATGCTCAGCGTCGACGCTCGAACACCAGCAGCTCGCCCAGCGTGTCGTGGTCTCGCGTGGTCATCAGCTCCATCCCGAGCTTGCGGATGACCGCCAGCGACGCCAGGTGCCAGGGGAACGTCGTCGCCTGGACCGCGCAGATCCCCGGCTCCCCGAGCGCCCACTCCACGCAGGCCAGCGTGGCCTCGGTCGCCACCCCCTGGCCTCGAGAGTCGGACTCCACGCCGTAGCCCACCTCGGCCACCCCATCCTCCGGGCGTCCATGGAAGATGACGCTCCCCACCACCCGTGGCGGCCAGCCGCGGGCCTGCGCCGGGCGCACCACCAGCGAGTCGCCCCAGAGGCGCCGCTGCGGATCGGCGCGCACCGCCTCCAGGGAATAGGGGAAGGCCCGCGCGATGAGGTCTTCGCCTGGCCACTCGTCGGGGAACACCGCCCCGGCTAGCTGCTCCGCCAGCGCGCGATGATTCGTCACCACCGCCTCCAGCATCGGGAGCGTGATCGGCACGAGAGAGAACCGCGGCGTCGACAGGCGAGGCATGATGGAGCGCGCGCACGTGGCGCCGTGCCCGCTATCTTAGAGCGGTCCCAACGAAGACGAGAAGTCCGATCGACGTGGGGCCGGTTTCGATGATGCCGTAGCGCACATCGATGCCCAGCAGCGCAGATCCCCAGGCGTTGTGCTCGTAGCCAAACGTGGCGATGGGACCGGCGAAGGCGCGCTGGTTGTCGGGCTTGATCGGCTCGTTGCTGCGGAGCAGCGAAGCGCCAAGGCCGGCGGTGAGATAGCGCCCGGGGCGCGCGGTTGGCGCGATGCGCAAACGAGCGACGAGGTCCAGCTCCACCAGCCGCAGCACCCCGCTGACCGGGGCGGAGGAGGCATCTGGAAAGTAGCCAAAGAGCACGCTGCACCGCACCCCCCAGCCCACGCGCTTGTCATCCGCGATCGGCTGCCACGCCGCGCTGAGCCCATAGGCTGCGCCCACGCCGAGCGAGGTGTACGACCCCGAGGTCCCCGCCTGCGCCCCGACCACCGCGCCGACCGTACCTGGCGGCAGCTCGTCGGCAGCGGCGAGGGAGCTCAGCGCCGCGGCGATCACCGCCGCTGCCACCGCCACTGTGCTGGGCGAGCTGCGCGACGTGTGGTGGCTGGATCGCTTCGCGCGCGGGCGCTGCATTGCGGCCTAGAACTTCGAGGTCGTGGCGAGAAACGTCATCTTGTCGTTGGTGGCGCGCAGGCGACGCGACAGCGTGCGTACCCAGTTCCACAAGAGCTCGTACGCGAGCTCCCGGTCGACGAACAACAGATCCTCGAGGTCCTTGCGGTTGACCACGAACAGGCGACAGCGTTCGTGGCACACCGCGGTCGCCGAGCGCGCTGCGTCATCGATGAGCGACATCTCGCCGAAGTAGTTGCCCGGCCGCAGCACGGCCAGCGCCTCTTCTCCCATGCCGGGCACGAACCGGCTGATCCGGACCGCGCCCTCGACGATGAGATAGAACTTGTCGCCGGGCTCGCCCTCGGAGAACACGGTGGCGCCGCTCTTGTACTGCTCCTCCACGCCGATATCGACGACCCGGTTGAGGTGCTCAGCGGGCAAGCCGCTGAACATGTCGATCTGCGCCAGGACCTCGAGCGTGGACTTGCCGTCAGCCGTTAGCGCGGACCCGTCTGGCTCTGCGGTCATCGGCAGCCAGCGTCCCATAGCGCGGCCTGCCGCGCAACTTCAGGTCCGCCCGGTCACGTCGGTGACCTTACATGGACACCACGAGCTGGCTCGTACCGACAGGACAGACCGGACCAGCGGCCGCGTGGCCGCCTATCCAGCGCTGCGCCGCGGGCAGCTCCTGCAGCAGCGGCCCGCAAGCGTTCCCACTCGCCTGCCCCCCCACGCCCACCCACGCCTTACGCGAGCTGTTGCTTACCCTGGTCTTTCGCGATCTTCGACGTGACTTCGCTGATGAGCTCGGTGGCAAGTGCAACGATCTGCTTCTCGTCGAAGCCCTGTGCTTCGAGATCACGATAGATCGACTTTGCAAGGATGCGCACCGCACGGTTTCGAGATTCTCGGTCCGTCATTGGGCTGACGGCAACCTGAGCACCTCTCGTGCCAGAGCGTATCTGCCTGAAACTTCGTGCTCCGCAGCCGCAGGCGCCACCAGCGCTGCGCGACTTTCGCGGTTGCCTGCGCAGCGACCTTCGCAGCTACTTGCTGGACCGCGCTCGCGCGCGGCGCAAGGTCGACCCGGCGCCGCTGGCCACCCGCTCGGGGACCGTCGCGCGGCGGGCGCGTCTCGGCGTTCCCAGGCGATCGGTGATCCGGTACGCCACTGCGTCGCGATTGCTGGCGCGAAGCGCCAGCCGCACGCCAACCCAGGACTCTCCCAGCTCGCACTCCTTGCTGGTGGCCATCCCGGCCGCCAACGCGATGCTGCGGATCAGATCTTCGTCGAGGCCGTTGGCTCGACGCTTGGGCCACACCACCCACACCGAGCCATGCGGGTGCAGGCGCCCGGTGATCCCGCCGATGCGGCGCTCCACCTCTTCCAGGCCATCGGCGTAGAGCACGACCACGTCGACCGCCATGCGTAGCTGATTGGACCAGCGGACGTCCTCTGGCAGGTCCAGCGATCGGGCGAACGCCAGCGGCACGTTCAGCAGCGTCACGAGCTGCCCGCTCTTGATGCCCAGTCGCTTGGGAAGGGGGGTCCCCGATGTCCCGGCCATTGGGGGATACTGCAGCGTTTTGGGCGGTCGTCAAACAAGAAGCCCGCGCCTTCGCTCAAGTGCCCATTCCGCCTCAGCAGGCGTGCGCTGAGCAAGCCGTAAGAGAAAATACCAATCGACGACTAACCCGATGAAATCATATAATCAAACCATTCTCAGCACTTACGAGGTGATCAGTCCTTGACAACCCCCTCGCCGTGGCCAACGCGAGGCGCCGGAGCGTAACCAGTGGAGAACGGCCCGTATGCGCTCCATGAGAGCAAGCGCTGTGCGCGCCCCATCGAACCGAAGCGACGCGCGCACCGCGAGCGACGCGCGCGCAGCGAGCACAGCCGCCGCCTGGGCTCGCGCACCTGGCCAAGCCAAGCGCGCGCTCGCTGCGCTGACTGCTGCTTCGGCTGCTGCTTCGGCTGCTGCGCTGGCTGCCGCCCTCCCCGCGGCGCTCGCCCTCGGTGGATGTGACGCCCCGAGCGAGCGCTCGGCCTCCTGGGCCTATGTCCACGCCGCGATCTTGCGCCCGGCCTGCTCCACCTCGAGCTGCCATGGCAACGCCAGCTCGGCTGCCGGGATCGATCTGTCGACTCCGTCAGCGGCGTACTCCTACCTCCTGGGCCGGCCGTGCGATGCCCCCGAGCATCCGCAGGACGCCGCCGGCAACTATGTCTTTCCGTTTCAGCCCGAGCGCAGCCGCTTGCTGTACCTGCTCCGGGGCAACCGCACCACGATCATGCCGCCTGACTCGCCGTTGCCCGACTCCGAGATCGCCATCATCGAGCGCTGGATCCTGGACGGTGCGTCATGCCAGTGACCCGCGTCGCGCCACGCCCACGGCCCCTGGCCCGAGCCGCGCTCGCTGGGCTGTGCGCAGGACTTCTGGCGCTGATCGCCTGGCCCCGGGCCGCGCTCGCCTATCCGCAGTTCCAGCTCACCACCGGCGCCGATCGGTGCGAAGCCTGCCATGTCTCGCCAGGCGGCGGCGGCCTGCTCAACGCCTTCGGGCGAGATGAGGCCGGCAGCACCGTGAGCCAGCGCGGCGATGGCCGCTTGCTGCACGGCCTGTGGCAGCCGCCGTCCTGGCTCGAGCTCGGCGGCGACCTCCGCGGCGCGCTCGGCGTCAAGGACCACGAAGATCGCACCCGGGTGCTCGGCTTCCCGATGCAGGCCGATCTCTACACGCGCGTGGTCGTCGGCGCGTGGTCTGCGAACGTGATCGCGGGGCTGCGCGGGGTCGCTCGGGAGCCCCGACCGGAGCTCTTGTACCGGCTCGCCTCTCGCGAGCACTATTTGATGTATCAGCCGGAGGCTGGCTCCGGGCTCTCGGTGCGCCTGGGCAGGTTCTTTCCCGTGTTCGGGCTACGCAGCCAGGATCACACGGCCTATGTGCGGAGGTACCTCGGCCAGCACACGCTGGAAGAGCCCTACACGGTGGCGCTGGCGCACCAGGGCGAGCGCTCCGAGCTGCATGCCTCCTTGTTCGCGCCGCAGCCGGTCCCCATCCTGGGCGCCGGGCCGCGAGCCTGGGGTGGCGCGCTTTCGTACGAGCGTCGCGCGCGGGAGGACACCGCCGCCTGGGCCGTGCAGAGCCGCGTGGCGGTGACCGGCGAAGATGTGCGCGCCGCCGCCGGCGTCCTGGGCAAGCTGTGGGTGCCGACCTCGCAGCTCCTGCTCCTGGCCGAGCTCGACGTGCAACGGCAGAGCTTCGACGTCGGCGCCGCGCGCTGGCAGCTCGCCGGCTACCTGGGCGCCACCCGGATGATGCTGCCCGGCTGGATGGTGACCGGCGCCCTGCAGCTCTGGGATCCGGATCTCGCGCTGCGCTCCTCCTCGCGCGGCGCCGCCGAGCTCAACCTGCAGGTCTTCCCGCTGGCCCACCTGGAGCTTCACCTCCTGGGGAGGCTCGAGGCGGTGGGCAACGACTTCGATCACCCCTCGCTGCTTGGCCTCTTGCAGCTCCACTACTACCTGTGAGGTGCGCCGTGGCCGCCACGCCGTTTGCGACCTTCGTCCCGCTCACCGCGGTCCTCGTGCCCTTCGCGCTGCTCGCGGCCTGCAGCGACGACGCTCCGTCGACACCAGGCTGGGCCGAGGTGGCGCCCATCCTCGCCGCCGGCTGCGTGCGCTGCCACGGCGCCCCCGCCATCGGCGGCGCGCCGCCGACGTTCCGCCTGGACCGGTACGACGACACCGACGCGCCCGGGGGCAAGATCCTCGGCGCCGCCGCGATGGCCGAGTGGATCGCCGAGCGCGCGGCCGACGGCTCGATGCCGCCGCGGTTCCCGCTCTCCGACTACGAGGTCGAGGTGCTGGGCAACTGGGCCGCGCAAGCCAAGCCAGGCGCCAGCGGGCCGCTGGCGCCGCCGCGCGGCTCGCCGAGGCCGGACAACCATCGACCTACCCTGCAGGTCCAGGCCACCTCGCGCGCCGACGCGATCGACCTCAGCTATGAGCTGCGCGATCCCGACCGCGACCTGGTGGTGGGCGCGCTGACCGCGCAGGTCGCCGGCCAGGAGCTGAGGCTCGGCGAGCTGCGCAGCGGGCGAGGCGTGCTGGTGCTCGACACCGCGACCCTGCCCGCCGGGACCTTCCCGCTGACCGCCACGGTGGACGACGGGGCTGGCGAGCTGCGCCTGATGGCGGGCGAGGTGACGGTGACCCCGCCGCGCCCGGCGCCGCCGCGCCTGGCCATGTCCGAGGCCACCGCCGCCGCGCTGGCGCAGGGCTCGTATCTCGCCGCCGCAGAGCTGCCGTTTCCGATCGAGCTCGACGTCCGCGATTCGGACACCGCGACGGTGCAGGTCAGCGTCGAGCTGATCGACGACCGCGAGCCCGCGACCGTGGTGGAGCGCAAGACCCAGACCGTCGCCGGCGGGCGCGTGGTGCTCACGCTCGGGTCCGCCGCGACCCCCGCGGGAGTCGCCTATCGCGTGGTCGCCACCGTCAGCGACGACGCCGCGAGCCACCGCGTGCAGAGCGGCCGATTCCGCATCGCCGACGCGACCACCGCCGACACCTTTGCCAGCATCGCCGCCGCGGTGCTGGGCCCCCACTGCCTGGCGTGCCACGGCAGCTTCGCCAGGATCCCTGGCCTGACGCTGGACTTCACCTCGTACCGCGGCACCGCCGGAGCGCCCGGCGTGTTCGCGCTGCGCCGCCGCATCTTCCAGCGCGCGGTGGTGGCGCAGACCATGCCGCCTGGGTCGGCCCGGCGGCGCGGCAACGAGCTGCCGGTGGACCTGCGCGATCGGCTGGCCCGCTGGCTCCTCGCCGGCGCGCCCGAGCTATGACCGCGTGATGACCGCGTGATGACCGGCGAGATGACCAGCGTGATGACCAGCGTGACCAACCCGCACGACGAGCCCTGATCGGAGCCCCATGCACCCGCACCTCCTTGGCCGACGACTTTGCCTCGCGCTCACCGCCGCCGCGTCGCTCGGCGCCTGCGGCGACGTGGTGACGCCGGAGCCGCTCGGCGACTACACCTCGTGGAAGCGAATCGACACCGTCGGGGACCTCCCGGGTCACGGCGACAGCTACCGCATCATCTACATCAACGACGTCGCGCTCACCTACGCCGGCGGCAACTACCCGGAGGGCTCCATCCTGGTCAAGGAGATCCGCGGCCGCGCAGGGCAAGCACCCGGCGACCTCAAGTACCTGGCGATCATGCGGCGAATCGGACCGGCGCCGCTCGGCGTGGAGGACGAGGCCGGCTGGTTGTTCACGCAAGCCGCCGAGCCCGGCGCCAGCGAGTCCTATCGTTCATTGTGCTGGAATCGGTGTCACGTGGCCGCGCCGTATGCCGGGGCGTTTCTCGACTACGGCAAGTAGCGTGACCGCGGCCGGACACGTACCCTGCGGTTCGACGACATGGCCACCGGACTATTGCTCATCAACCTGGGAACGCCTGAAGAGCCGACGCCGCCCGCGGTGCGGAGGTACCTGCGCGAGTTCCTCTCGGATCCGCGCGTCATCGACATCAACCCGGTGGGCCGGGCCCTGCTCCTGAACCTCATCATCCTGCCCTTCCGCCCCAAGAAGAGCGCCCACGCCTACCAGGCCATCTGGGACAAGGAGCGCGGCTCCCCCCTGTTCTACCACTCTCGCGACCTGGCCGACGCGGTGGCCAAGGCGATGGGCGATGACTGGAAGGTGGAGCTGGTCATGCGCTATGGGTCGCCCTCGATCCCCGAGGGCCTCGACGCGCTGAGGCGGGCGGGCGTCGACCACATCGTCGTGTTGCCGCTGTTTCCGCAGTACGCCTCTTCCTCCACGGGCACCGCGCTGGCGCGCGTGTTCGAGGTGGCCGGCCAGCAATGGAACACCCCGTGGCTCAGCGTGGTGCCCCCGTTCTACGAGGACCCCGGCTTTCTCCGCGCGTTCGCCGCGGTGGCGCGCGCCCACAAGGTGGACAGCGCGGACCACGTGCTGATGTCGTTCCACGGGCTGCCCGAGCGCCACATCCGCAAGAGCGACCCGTCGGGCGCGCACTGCCTGGCGCAGAGCTCGTGCTGCGATCGCATCGTGGACGCGAACCGCAACTGCTACCGCGCGCAGTGCTACGCCACCGCGCGCGGCCTCGCCGCGCTCCTGGACTTGCCGGCCGACCGCTACACCGTGTGTTTCCAGTCCCGACTCGGGCGCACGCCCTGGATCCGGCCGTACACCGATGAGGTCATCGACCAGCTCGCCAAGGCCAAGACCAAACACCTCGCGGTCCTGTGTCCGGCGTTCGTCGCAGATTGCCTGGAGACCATCGAGGAGATCGGGATGAGAGCGCGGCAGCAGTTCCAGGCCGCGGGGGGACAGGAGTTGACCATGATTCCATCCCTGAACTCGTCGCCGGAGTGGGTGAGCGCGGTGGCTGCGCTGGCTCGACGAGCCGGCGCAGCATCGGTGTGAGCATCGCAGCTACGGCCATCGTCGGCTTCGTACGCCGACGCGGTGCGAAGTTTCCTCACGTTGACATCTCAACTCGGTGTCTTCCATGGAAAATTCGGCGATCATGACAGGTTGTCGCGGTCACGACGGCCGACAAAAGAAGCTGCCACAACGCTGGAATCCAAGGCCCTTTGCAGATAAACAGGCTGCAAACAAACGTCCGCAATCTTCCCAGTGCGCGGCGAAAAAAAAGGATCGAGCTTCCATGAACCGCCTGTCCCGACGTTCTCTTGCCGCGACCATCGCGGTGGGTGGTCTCGCGGTCTCCTCCTCGGTGGCGAGTGCCGGGGTTGAGATCGGCGGCACCGCCGGTATTCACATCTTCAGCGACACCAACGAGCTCGGGACCCCGGACTCGTCCGAGGCAACGACCATCCGCAACTCGGTGCTGTTTGGGCTGCGCGCTGGCTTCACCTTCGGTCACATGATCGGACTCGAGGCCGAGGCGGGCGTGATCCCCAGCGAGTCGCGCAAGCAGATCATCGACGTCTGGAACATGGTCGCGCGAGCGCACGTGCTGTTCCAGTTCCGCGCCGCCGAGCCCAGCAACAAGCTGTTGCCGTTCGTGCTCGCGGGCGCCGGCATCACCAACCTGTTCAAGACCGACGACGCCGAGGTCCTCTACGAGGACACCGACTTCAACGCCTACGCTGGCATCGGCGCCAAGTACCGCGTGGACAACGGCTGGGGCCTGCGCTTCGACGCGCGCATCCTGTTCCCGCCCAGCACCGAGAAGGACGGCATCACCACCGACTTCGAAGCGCTGCTCTCGGTGTACAAGGAGTTCGGCCGCGGCGAGTCCGCGCCGCCGCCGCCGCCGCCGCCGGCTGATCCGGACGGCGATGGCCTGGTGGGTGACGCTGACAAGTGCCCCGACCAAGCCGAGGACAAGGACACCTTCCAGGATGACGACGGTTGCCCGGACCTCGACAACGACGGCGACGGCGTCGCCGATGACGCTGACAAGTGCGCCATGGAAGCCGAAGACGCGGATGGCTTCCAGGACGAGGACGGTTGCCCGGATCCTGACAACGACAACGACGGCGTGCTCGACGGCGCGGACAAGTGCGTTGGCGATGCGGAGGACAAGGACAACTTCCAGGACGAGGACGGCTGCCCGGAGCTGGACAACGACGGTGACGGCGTGAACGACACCGAGGACCGCTGCGGCGATCAGCCGGAGACCAAGAACGGGTACCAGGACGCCGATGGTTGCCCGGACGAGATCCCGGCCAAGGTCAAGAAGTTCACGGGCGCCATCAAGGGCATCAACTTCAAGCCCGGCTCTTCGGACATCCTGGCCACCTCCAACAACGTGCTCGACCAGGCCGTGGCCGTGCTCAAGGAGTTCGGCGACGTCAAGGTCGAAGTCCAGGGTCACACCGATGACCAGGCGCCCAAGCGGGGCGGCAAGTTCGCCGACAACCAGGCCCTGTCGCAAGCTCGCGCGGAGTCGGTGAAGGCGTACTTCCAGGCCAAGGGGCATCGACGAGGCGCGCATCATCGCCAAGGGCTTTGGCGACACCGTGCCGGTGGATCCCAAGAAGACCGCCGCGGCGCGCGCCAAGAACCGCCGCGTCGAGTTCAAGTTGATCTCGAACCTGCAGTAACGCGACCGCCAGGACGCGCACAGGCCGCGAGGCCCTGGCCGCCCAGGTGACCGGCAAGCGAGGAGGGGAAGTCCCTCCTCGCTTTGTCGTTTTCGGCCAGCGGCGCGGCGGCCCTGCCCCGTGGTAGGCTCGCGCCATGGCGCTAGCGCCCGAGCTCCTCGCTGTCCTGGTCTGCCCGCTGACTCGTGAGCCCCTGCGCCATGTGATGGCCTCGGAGCAGGATCCGGAGTGCCTGGTCAGCGAACGCGCAGGGCTGGTCTACCGGATCGAAGACGGGGTGCCGATCCTCTTGCTGGAGGAGGCGACCTCCGCCAGCCCCGAGGCGATAGCCGCGCTATGTCAGCGCGCAGACAAGCCGGCGGGGTAGCGAATTGGGCGGCGTGAAACGTCATTCAAGCCTTTAGTTCCAGTGAGATAGGCCCATAAGAGGGGCTGAAAGATCGGCGTTTTTACGCTGGCTATGTCTTCAAACAGCAAGGGGTTTCGGCTTGATTTCCGCGCGTGAAAGCGGTAGATCGCCGGTTCCTTCGCGGAGTGACCCTGGTGCTGAAGGCCCTTTCCATCTTTAGCGGCAACTCCAATCGTGCCTTGGCCGAGGAGATCTGCAAGTTCGTCGAGATACCTCTCGGTCGAGCGGACGTCACCCATTTTTCGGATGGGGAGATCTACGTCGAGATCGGGGAGAACGTGCGCGGGGTCCACTGCTTCGTGGTGCAGTCCACCTGCACCCCGGTGAACCAGTCGCTCATGGAGCTGCTGATCATGATCGACGCGCTCAAGCGCGCATCGGCCGGCAGCATCGTCGCCATCATCCCCTATTTCGGGTACGCCCGGCAGGACCGCAAGGCCAAGCCGCGGACCCCCATCACCGCCAAGCTGGTGGCCAACCTCATCACGGCGGCCGGCGCAGACCGCGCGCTCGCCATGGACCTGCACGCCGGCCAGATCCAGGGCTTCTTCGACATCCCGTTCGACCACCTCTTCGGGATGCCGGTGCTCATCGAGGAGCTGCGGGTCCTTGGGTACGGTGGGGAGCAGACCGTCGTGGTGTCCCCGGACGCCGGCGGCGTGGAGCGCGCCCGCGCGTTCTCCAAGCGGCTGGGCGCGGGGCTCGCCATCATCGACAAGCGGCGGCCCTCCCCCAACGTCTCCGAGGTGATGAACATCGTCGGCGACGTCAAGGGCAAGCGCGCCGTCATCGTCGACGACATCATCGACACGGCCGGCACCCTCACCAACGCCGCCACCGCGATCATGAACGCGGGCGCCTCGTCGGTCGCCGCCAGCGCGAGCCACGCGGTGTTCTCCGGCAAGGCGGTGGCGAGGATCACCGACTCGCCGCTGTCCCACGTGGTCGTCACCAACACCATCCCCCCTTCCGAGGCGAGCCAGGCTTGTGGCAAGGTTCGCGTGAGGTCCGTGGGGCGCTTGCTTGGCGAGGCCATCAAGCGCATCCACCACGGGGACTCCATCAGCTCGCTGTTTGTGTAAGTAGACGTCGTAGCCACTCGTAGCCACTCGTTCGAAGCACTGGTTCGAAGCCAAAGAGGATCGTCATGGAAGTCGGAAAACTCACTGTCTCGGTTCGCACCGGCGCCGGCAAGAACGCGGCGCGCCAGCTCCGCGCCAACGGTTTGGTCCCCGGAGTCTGCTACGGCAGCTCGGTGACGGGACGGATCGAGCCGTTCCCGGTCAGCGTCAACGTCAAGGCGTTGCGCGCCGCCCTGGACCCGGTTCGCAAGCAGAACACTGTCATCGACCTCACCGTCGAAGGTGGCGCAGCGCCCCGCACCTTGACCGCGCTGGTCAAGGACTACCAGATCGACCTGCTGCGCCGCGAGATCACGCACGTCGACTTCGTCGCGATCGACCCCAACAAGGAGGTCATCGCCGAGGTTCCGCTCGAGTTCGTGGGCAAGCACAAGGGCGCGATCGACGGCGGGCAGCTCCGCACGCTCCTGCGCAGCCTGTCCTTGCGCGCCAAGCCGGCCGACATCCCGGTCAAGATCACCGTCGACGTGTCGCCGCTCGACATCGGCGACGTGGTCCACGTGTCGGACCTGAGCCTGCAGGGCGCCGTCAGCGTCACCGGCCGGGACCTCGCCGTCATCACCTGCGTGGCGCCGGAAGAGGAGAAGGCTCCCGCGGCTGGCGAAGCCACCGCCGCGGCTGCCGCGCCGGCTGCCGACGCCAAGGCCGCGCCGGCCAAGGACGCCAAGGCGGCCCCCGCCGCCAAGGGCGCCGCGCCCGCCAAGGGCGCTGCCCCCGCCAAGGGCGCAGCGCCGGCCAAGCCGGCCGCCAAGAAGTAGTCCATGTGGATGGTGGTTGGCCTGGGCAACCCCGGACCCAAGTATGCGCGGAATCGCCATAACATCGGGTTCGAGGTGGTCGACGAGCTGGCCAGCAAGCACGGCTTCCCCGAGTGGAAGCGCGGCAAGCTGGGCGGCGACTCGACCCAAGGGATGCTGACCACCTCCGCTGGCCGCACCAAGGCGCTGCTCATCAAACCCATGGAGTACATGAACTTGAGCGGCTTCGCCGTGCAACGCTTCGTGGACTTCCACCAGGTCGACGTCAAGCAGGTGCTCGTCGTCCACGACGAGATTGACCTCGATTTCGGCCTGGTGCGGATCAAGGCTGGCGGTGGCCACGGCGGCCACAACGGGCTGCGCTCCATGATCGAACAGCTCGGAGAGGCCGGGTTTGTTCGCGTCCGCATGGGCGTGGGCAAGCCAGGCCCCGTCCCCGGCACCGCCGATGGCGGGGCCGCGGTCGCCCGGGCCCAGGGGATGGCAACCGCGGCAGGCAAGGACAAGGACGTGGCGGGCTGGGTGCTGGCCGACTTCCCCTCCCACCAGGCCGCCACCGTCCGCGCCATGATCAAGGCTGCCGTCGAGGCAGTAGAGACAGTGGCCAGCAGCGGTGTCGCCAAGGCGATGAACCTGCTAAACAACCGGCCCAACCTGGGGACTGCGTAGCGCTCTTTTTTTCAGCCGGCCGACAGGCCGGTCCTCGCTCGTCGAACACGGCGGGCTTTACACCCACGAGGAATCATCATGGCACGACTGGCAAGTTTACGAGACACACCGAACACCTCGCGCGAGTACGAGACCATCTACATCTTGCGCCCCAACACCCCCAATGAGCAGGTCGCGGAGGTCAACACCCGCGTCAAGGGCATCATCGAGGGCATGGGCGGCAAGATCCTCAAGGTGGACAACTGGGGCAAGCGCCGCTTGGCCTATGAAGTCGCCAAGGAGCGCAAGGGCATCTACCTGTACTGGCTGTACCTGGCCAGCCCGGGGGTGGTCGAGGAGACCGAGCGCAACCTGCGCATGCTCGACTCCGTGATCCGCTACCTGACGGTCAAGGTGGATGAGAACATCGACATCGCGGCTCGCCCGAGCGAGATCGACGACACCGCGTATGACCGCGCCGCCACCACCGCCGCCGACGAGGAGGACATGTTCCTGTCGCGCGGCGCCGAGGAGAGCCCCGAGGCTGCCGAGGGCGAGGGTGACGACTTTGACGCGGAAGCACTTGAAGCCCCCGCGGTCGCCGTGGCGCCCGCGCCCGAGGCGGCTGTTGAAGGAAAGGAATAAGCCATGAGCCGGATGGACGCTGACGATGGGCTTGATCGCGATGGCGATGACCGCCGTGGTGGCAAAGGTGGAGGCCGTGGCGGCCCCACCCGCCGCAAGGTGCTGAGCGAAGAGATCGTGGCCAAGATCGACTACAAGAACCCGCAGGTCTTGCGGTCGTTTGTGACCGACCGCGGCAAGCTGGTCCCGCGCCGCATCAGCGGCGCCAGCGCTGGCCAGCAGCGCGTCATCTCGCTGGCGGTTCGGCGCGCGCGCATGCTCGCCTTCCTGCCCTTCTCCGTCACGGGCGACTAACGCGGAGCCTCACCATGCCCATGCAGATCATTTTGACTCAAGATGTCGCCAACCTCGGCAAGGCCGGGGAGCTGGTGACCGTGCGCCCCGGCTACGGGCGCAACTACCTGGTGCCGCGCGGCCTGGCCGTGACCGCCACCCTCCACAACAAGAACCAGCTCGAGCACGAGCGCCGCGCCATCGAGCGCAAGGTGGCCAAGGAGCGGGCTTCCGCTACCGAGATCGCCACTCGGCTCAACGGCATGACGCTGCAGTTCGAGCGTCGGGTCGGCGACGACGAGAAGCTCTTCGGCTCGGTCTCCAACCGTGACATCGCTGATCAGCTCAAGCGCGCGGGCATCGAGCTCGATCACCGCGTCATCGAGCTTGACCAGGCGATCAAGGCGCTCGGCAAGTACGAGGTCATCGTGCGCCTGGCCTCCGGAGTCCACGCCAACCTCAAGTTCTGGGTTGTCGGCAAAGACAAGTGACAAGTAGCCGACAGGCTGCAATGGACTGACGGGCTTGGCCCGTGCAGTGATCGTGACGGCGCGGGGCGGCAACGCTTCGCGCCGTCGGCTTTTCGGTGTAAAGCTGTTCGCCGATGTCCCGTGATCGCCGCGTCCTGCCGCACAACCTGGAGGCCGAAGCCTCGGTGCTCGGCGGCGTGCTGCTGCGCAACGAGGTGCTGAGCCAGCTCGACACCATTGAGGTGGACGACTTCTACGACCACCGCCACAAGGTGGTGTTCGCGGCGATGCGCGCGCTCGAAGCGGTGGCCAAGCCCATCGACGTGGTGACGCTGGAGAACGAGATCGCCAAGAGCGGCAAGCTGGAGGCCATCGGCGGGCTGTCGTTCCTCGGCGAGCTGGCGCTGCGGGTGCCCACGCCCGACAACGTCGTCCACTACGCCGAGATCGTCACCGACAAGCACCAGGCGCGCAAGCTGATGCTGGCGTCCGGCGAGATCCTGGAGCGCGGCTACGATGACGCGCTGGAGGTCCGGGACTACCTCGACGAGGCCGAGGGCAAGATCTTCGAGGTCACCCAGCGCCGCGATCGCGTGGGCCCCGAGCCGATCAAGAACCTCATCAAGAAGGTCTTCAGCTCGCTGGACGAGCGCTTCGCGTCCGCGGATGGCATCACCGGCGTCCCCACCGGCTTCGCCGACCTGGATCAGAAGACCGCCGGCTTGCAGCCCACGGAGCTCATCATCCTCGCCGCCCGCCCCGCCATGGGCAAGACCGCGTTCGCGCTGTCACTGGCCCAGAACGCCGCCATCTCCGGCAACTGGCCATGCCTGGTGTTCTCGCTGGAGATGTCGTCGACCCAGCTCGCCGAACGTATGCTGTGCTCCGAGGCGCGGGTGGACTCCTCTGCGCTGCGGCGCGGCCAGCTCCAGCGGCAGGACATGACCAACCTGACGTACGCGGCCAACACCCTGTCGCGCGCGCCCATCCTGATCGACGACAGCCCGGCGCTGTCGCTGCGCGAGGTGCGCGCTCGCGCCCGCCGCTTCCGCTCCAACAAGGAGCTGTTCGGCGAGAAGAAGACGGGCCTCATCGTCATCGACTACTTGCAGCTCATGCGCGGCTCCCCGCAAGCGCAGAAGGCCAGCCGCGAGCAAGAGATCTCCGAGATCTCCCGCGGCCTCAAGTCGCTGGCCAAGGAGCTGCACTGCCCCGTGCTCGCCCTGTCTCAGCTCAACCGAAGCCTCGAGCAGCGCACCGACAAGCGCCCGCAGCTCTCCGATCTCCGCGAGTCCGGCGCCATCGAGCAGGACGCTGACGTGATCCTGTTCATCTACCGCGACGTGGTCTACAACAAGGACGCCGAGAACCCGAACATCGCCGAGGTCATCCTGGGCAAGAACCGCCACGGCTCCATCGGCACCGTCGAGACGCACTTTGAAGGCCGGTTCACCCGCTTCGAGAACCTGACCCGCCGCGACGGCCCCTCGTAGCGCTCAGCGCGGCGGCGAGGCCGGGGGCTGTGGTCGCCCGTCGTGTGCGCGAAACCAGCGCACGATGTGATCGTTGCGACTCGCGCGCGACAGCGGCAGCGAGTGGCCATCGTGGCCGTAGATCACCAGCTCGAACTCCTTGCCGTTTAGCAGGAGCCGCTCGGCGAGCAGGAGCGACTGCCGTACGGGCACCCTGGAGTCATCCCGGCTGTGCAGGATCAGCAAGGGCGTGGAGAGCTGCTCGGGCCAGAAGATGGCGGAGCGCTCGCGCAAGAGCTCGTCCTTGCGCTGCGCGAAGTCGGGCCAGACCTTGGCCCAGCCGTCGAAGTCCTCGGTCCCGGTCACGAACTCAGGGCGCTCGCTTGCCATGCTCATCAGATCCGCCACCCCGGCGACGACCGCCGCGGCCTTCACCGCGATCCCTCGCTTGAGGGCGAGGTACACCATCATGCCGCCGCGCGACTGGCCCAGCAGGAAGAGCTGCGCCGCGTCGACGTACGGCAAGCTACGGGCCACCGGCACCAGGTTCATCAGGTCATCGAGATCCTTGCCGCCCCACTCGTCCTGACGCGCCAGCGCGCCGGTGAAGCGATAGTTCGTGGCCAGCACCACGTAGCCAGCCTGCGCCAGCACCGATAGATCGACGCGCGTGAGGGCGTCGATCGCGCCGAAGTCTCCGGAGCCGCCGCGCGCGTACAAGATCACCGGCCAGGTCCGCGTGCCGGGGTGCCGCGGCCGCAAGAGCAGCCCCGACACCCGGGCGCCGTCGCTGGCGTACTCGATGCGGCGACACTCGAGCGCGGAGTTGGTGCGCACCGCCTCGTAGGTCTGCTCGGGGAAGGTCCATTTGCCGAACGCATCCAGGGCCTGGTACGGCGCCAGCTCCGGGCAGGCCTCTTCGGACAAGAAGGCGGCGACGCCACCCGGCGGCGGCTCGGCGTGGCCGGTGGCTGGCAGAGCGCGCCCGCCGCAGGACGACAGCAGCCACAGCGCAGCCACCAGCGCCAGCCCACGCGCCCCGCCCGCGCGACGACGGCCCAGGACAGGGGATCCAGACGACGGCAAACGAGATCGGCGACGGGAGGGCTCCATGCAGGTCACGTACCATGGCCACGTTGGCGCCGGGGGCTGCGCAAGCGCGGTGCTTTTTCACGGTTCTTTCCGCGATCGCGGCGCCAGCAGCGCTTGGGATAGCCGCGAGGTAGCGCGCCGACCCGTACCCGACCTCTACCCACCGGGTACCCGCCATGCCCACGTCACACCTGGTGTAGTGACGACATGACCTCCTCCCCCAGGCGTCGTGGAAAGTTCCGGCGCAAGCTCACGGTGCTGACCTTGGGGTTGACCATCGTCCCGGCGATCGCCCTGGCCTGGACGCTGCTCGCGATCTATCGCCGCTCGCTGGAGGAGTCGTACTCGCAGCGCCTCTACACCGTGGCCTCGGACCTGGCGCACACCGCGGAGGCCGAGATCCGTGGCGCGCGCCAGCAGCTCGAGGTCATCGCCTCGTTTCTCGCCGATGGCGACCGCCCCGCCGCCGAGCGGATCGCTCGTACCCGCATCGCGATGTCGTCCGCGCTGGCCTTCTCACGCGCCCAGATCTACGACGAGAACGGCGAGCCGATCGACTCGCTGATGAAGGGCGCGGAGGAGCGGGAGACGCCGGTGCCACCCAGGCTCACCGCCGAGCTGCGCGCCGCGGTGCGCGATCAGGGATACGCGGTGACACCGCTCCTTCGTCAGGACGGCGGGACCTGGCTGCCGCTGATCTTGCCAGTGCGCGGCACGGCCTTCACCTGGTACGTGTGCGCGCCGCTTCCGCTCGACGAGCTGGATCGCCGCGCCAACGACCTCATCCTGACGCTGGAGCACCAGATCGCGGTGGTGGTGCTCGACCGCGCGCTCGAGCCGGTGGCGGAGGCGGGCGCGGTGCGCCCTGGCGACGAGCAGATGCAGGCGCTGGGCCTGGCCGCGAACTTCCCCGTGCTCACCGGCAACCGGATGCTGGTGGTCAAGCGGTATCGCGCGCGTGGCCAGGAGTACATGGCCGCGGTCAGCGGCATGGCCGACCTGCCCCTCTTGTTCGTGGCGCAGCTCCCCGCGGCGGTGGTGGAACAACAGCTATCGCGGGTGCGGCTGGCGATCCTGGGAGCGATCGCGCTGGCCGCGGCGCTGTCCATCGCCATCGGCCTGTGGTTCGCGCGGACGTTGGCCGCGCCAGTCCACAAGCTGGTCAGCTACGCCGAGACCCTCGGCAAGCGCCAGTTCGACCGCCCGATGGAGCTGTCGTCCAACGACGAGCTCGAGGTGCTGGCCGACGCGATGTCTGCCTCGGCCAGATCGCTGGCGGCGAGCGAGGCCAGGCTGCAAGAGGAGGCCGCCATCCGCGCCGACCTGGGCCGCTACTTGCCGCAGCAGCTCGTGGACCGCGTGGCGCGGCGCGAGCAGGAGCTCGACCTGGGCGGGCAGAGCCGCGTGGTCACCGTGATGTTCGCGGACATCGCGGGCTTCACCGAGCTGGTGAAGACGCAGAAGCCGGAGGTGGTGGGCAAGATCCTAAACGAGCTGTTCACCATCCTCACCGAGATCGTCTTTCGCTACGGCGGCACCATCGACAAGTTCATCGGCGACTGCGTGATGGCGTTCTGGAACGCTCCCGGCGACCAGGCAGATCACGCGCGCCGCGCGATGTCGTGCGCGGAGGACATGATGGCCTGGCTCGAGGTGGGCAACCGCGGCTGGGGGGAGCGCTTCGGCATCCACATCGAGCTGGCCATCGGCATCAACACCGGCACCGTGCTGGTGGGCAACTTTGGCTCCAAGACGCGGATGGAGTACACGTGCATCGGCGAGACCGTGAACCTGGCCGCGCGGCTGGAGCACCTGGCTCGGCCGCAGCAGATCCTCATCACCCGCGCCACGCAGGAGGCGGCGGGCCCCGAGTTCGAGACCCACTCGCTTGGCCTCCACACCATCGCCGGCATGCCGGCTGCGGTGGAGGTGGTGGAGGTCCTGGCGTGATGGTGGATGACTCGCCGCTGGGAGCCGCGTGGAGCGAGCCGCGGTGGACCGGCCGCGTGCTGGCCGGCCGCTATGAGCTGGGCGCTGAGCTTGGCGCCGGCGCGATGGGCACGGTGTACAGCGCGATGGACCTGCGCATGGACCGAGCGTGCGCGGTGAAGCTCATGATGCGCGGCGCGGCGCGCGCGCGGGACTGGTTTGCCCGAGAGGCCAAGGTCGCCGCCAGCGTCAATCATCCGGGAGTGCTGCGCATCCTCGACTACGGCGAGGCCGACGGGGTGCCCTACCTGGTCAGCGAGCGGCTCACCGGCGAGCCGTTCGACGAGCGGCTGCGGCGCGGCGTGTCGACCCGGCGCGCGCTCGAGATCCTCGGCGCCACCGCGACCGCGATGGCGCACTGCCACCGGCTCGGGCTCGTGCATCGCGATCTCAAGCCCAGCAACGTGTACCTGGATCTGCGCGACGGGATCGAGCGCGCGGTGGTGCTGGACTTTGGCCTGGCCTTCCAGCGCGACGCCGAGGGCACCGCGCTGGGGCGGCTGACCGGTGACGGGATGATCTGCGGCACCCCAGCGTACATGTCACCCGAGCAGTGCCAGGCGACGGAGATCGGGCAAGCGTCCGATGTGTACAGCCTGGGCTGCGTGCTGTTCGAGAGCCTCAGCGGGCGCCTGCCCTTTGACGGCTCCGCGGCCGAGATCCTGACCGCGCATGCGTTCGCGCAGCCGCCGCGCTTGCGGCACGTGGTCCCCGAGGTGACGCCGGCGCTCGATGAGCTGGTCCACTCCATGATGACCAAGACCGCGGCAGGCCGACCGACCATGGCGGAGGTCGCCGCCGACCTGACTGCGCTCGCGGCGGCAGCTAGCGTGTCCGACCTGGCGCGGGGCGCGGTCAGCGGGACCTCGCCAACCTGGAGCAGCCCGCAGCTCGGCGAGCCGCAGCCTGTGGTTTTCGCGCAGCGGTTGCCGCTCGCCGGCGCCGGGACCGGCGCGCTCGGCACGGTGGCGATCGTCGGCGCGATCGACGACCCGGTGGTGCTCGCGCTGGGCGCGGCGGGCTACCTCGCCGAGCGTCGCAGCGAGGCGGGCGACGCGGAGCTGGTGCTGTGGGCGATGCCAGGTGGGCGTGGTGGGCCTGGTGGGCCGGCAGCGCGAGCGCCCGAGCGAGCAGCAGCGCGAGAAGCTGGACCAGAAGGCGAGCGAGCAGCGGAGCGAGCGCTCGCGGTGCCACCGCAGCTCGCCCAGCTCCTGGCCACTGGCGCCTGGGTGGTGGTGGTCACCGAGGACGCAACCGACTTTTCCACCGTCACCAGCTTGCTTGGGGCCGGCGTCCGCGACGTGGTCGCGGTGCCGTATCGCCCCGAAGACGTGGTCCGAAAGATCGCGCGACTCATCCTACGTAAGCGGAGAAGAACATGACCTATCGAACCCTGGCTTGCCTCTCACTCACCACGGCGGCGCTCGTCGCCAGCACAAGGCCCGCCGCCGCCGAAGAGCTGCGGGACTACGTCGTGCGCCCCGGCGACACTTGCATCAGCATCGCCCGCCGTGAGCTCTCGGATCGGCGAGCCTACGCCGTCATCCACCGCCTCAACCCGCAGCTCGGCAAGCAGCCGCACACGCTGGTGCCGGGCTCCGTGCTCAAGCTGCCAAGCACCACCAGCGCTGCCGACGCACGCCTGACCTCGGCGCGGGGTCGCGTGGAGGTGAGGCCGCCCGCCGCCAGCCTCTGGGACAAGGCGCAGGTGGGGATGGCGCTGTTTTCCACCTGGCGCGTCGGCTCGCGCGCGCAGTCCAGCGCGGAGGTCACGTTCCAGGATGCGTCCCGCCTGTACCTGCGCGACGACACCGTGGTGGTGATCTTCGGGGCCAGCGCCAAGGCGTCGCGCGCCAAGGAGGCGCCGCGCGAGGCGGTGCTGGAGCGAGGCACGCTCGAGCACCGGCTGGCGCAAGCCGGCGCGCCCGTGCGGGTGTACAGCGGCGGCGCGGCCTCGGAGCTCGGGCGCTCGGAGGCGGTGATCTCGGTGGACGAAGGTGGCACCAGCGTGATCGCCAATCGCGGCGGCGCCGCGGTGGCTGTGCGCTCGGTGGACGCCCGACGTCGCCCCACCAGCAAGCCGGTGGCGGTGAACGCAGGGATGGGCAGCCGGGTCAAGCGCGGCAAGCCGCCGGAGCCGCCACGTCCGCTGCCGCCAGCGCCGGCCTGGCAAGGCGCGCCGCCCAGCCTGGTGGTGCTGGGCGAGGACGCCAAGGTCACGCTGCGCGGCCAGTGGGCCTCGGTCGTCGGCGCCGCGGGCTATCGCGTGGTGATCTCCCGGCAAGGCGCGGGTGAGGTGGAGTCCGTGGCCGTGCCAGCGCAGACCACGCGCTTCGAGCTGGCCGACGCCACGCCGGGCATCTACTCGGTGAAGGTCGCGGCCTTCGATGCCGAGCGCTTCGAGAGCCCGTGGTCGGTGGAGCAGACGCTCCTGGTCAGCGTGGTGACCCTGGCGCCGCCCGCTGGCGCCGCGCCGGGCGCGGCGGGCGCGGCGGGCGCACCGAGCGCGGCGGGCGAACCGGGCGCGCCGGGCCGCGCCGTGCTCGCCGTCGGTACGGTGCTGCGCGGTCCGCAGCTACGCTGCGGCTTCGACGGCGGCCCCAAGGTCGCCGAGCTGGTCGCCACGTTGCCCGGGCCCGCTCGGCTCGAGTGCGAGGACCAGGGGCGCGCGCTCGAGCCGGTGATGCTCGAGGTGCTGGCGCCGCCCGCGCCCCGCCCCGCGCCCCCCGCGGCGCCGCTCGCGCCGGCCCCGGCTCCTGCCCCGGCCCCGGTGGCCGCGCCAGCTCCGCAGCCCCCGCGCTGGCGCGTCGGGGCCTTCCTGGGCGCCCTGCAGTTCCCGCGCGCGCACGCGCCAGGCTTCGGCCCTGGAGCGCTGCCTGGCGCTGCCACCGCCAGCGAGGACGCGACGTATCAGCTCGGTGGCGGTCTGCTCTTTGGTTTGCGCGCCGGCTACCTGCTCTCCCCCAGCGTGGAGCTGGCCGGCGAGGTGGCGACCTTGCGCAACACGGTGCGCGACCGGCCGGACTACGCCAGCTTGCTCGCCGCCCGCGCCACCGTCTCGGTGCGAATGAACCAGGAGGGCGCGGTGTCCAGCCACGGCGTGCTCGGGCTCGGCGCGCTCGCGCTCACCGCCCGCGACGGCGCCACGAGTCCAGAGACCGCGTTGCTCGGCCTCGCCGGCATGTCGCTGCGCTATCAACACGCGCCCGGCATCGAGCTGCGGCTCGACGGCCGCGTCCACCTCGGCGCCGGCTCGGGCGAGCGCACGGCCATCGGCCTGGAGGGCCTGCTGGGCCTGGCCATCAGCCGGTAGCCTCGCGAACCCTCGCGAGCCCTCGCGAGCCCCCCTGCGGCGCGAGCCGCGCGAGGGCGCGCCAGCCCGCGCCTCCTACGGCGCTTTCTTCTTGCTCCGCGTCGCGCGCGGCCCTCGCCATGGCGTGAGATCTTCGCCACGAGCGAGGGCCATGGCCAGGAGCTCACCGACCAGCGAATCAAAGGTGCGTCCGGACTTCTCGGCGCACAGCGAGAAGCCCACACCCTGCGCCAGATCGGGGTTGGGGTTGACCTCCAGAATGTACGGCTCGCCGTCGGAGTCGATGCGGAAGTCCACCCGGGCATAGTCGCGGCAGCCGGTGAGGCGGTACGCCGCCAGCGCCGCCTTCTGCAGGCGGTTGCCCAGGCGACGCGGTAGCTTGCGCGGCGGCACCTGCACGTCGCTGGCGTAGAAATCAGGGCTCGTGGGGTCCCACTTGGCCTCGTAGGTCAAGATCTGCGGCCGCGGGAAGTCCTCGTCTTGCGCCTCGAACTCGAACTCGAGCATGGGCAGGACCTCCGGCGGCGAGTTGCCCAGGATGGCGACGTGAATCTCGCGTCCGTCGATGAACCGCTCGACCAGCGCAGGCTGCTGATGATCCTCGAGCACGAGCCGCACCCGCGCCTCCAGCGCGGCGTGGTCATGCACCACCGAGTCCACGTCGATGCCGCCGGAGGCGTCTTCACGCGCCGGCTTGACGATCAGGGGATACGGCAGGCTCACCGGCTTCTGCACCGGCTCGTAGAAGATCGTGTACGCCGGGGTCGGCACGCCCTGCGCCTCCAGCAGCACCTTGGTGCGAAACTTCCGCTGGCAGGTGAGCAGCGTCAGCGGCGGCGAGCCGGTGTACGGGATGCGCCACAGATCGAACAGGCCAGCGACGTAGGCCTCCTGCGCCGCCTCGTCGTTGAAGAACTCCACCAGGTTGACGATCACGTCTGGCCGAAACTTGCGGACCGCCTCGCTCAGGCGATCGAAGTCGTCGGCGATGTTGGTCTCGCTGGTGACGTACCCGCTCTTGCGGCAGGCCTCGACGATGGCGTCGATCTCGTCCTGCACCGTGCCGACCTCAGCCGCGGTCTGCTCGGGGTTCCAGGACAGCGCCACCGGTCCCTGCTCAGCCAGCGCCTCGTACTCGTCCTCTCCGACCTGGTTCCAGAGCACCAAGGCCCGCGGTTTGCGCTGCCTCGCCTTCATTTTCTCGACCTCTTGGCGACCATGTACATCGGGTCCACCGCGCGCCGACCGGCCGCCCACAGAGTCAGGAGCGCGATGATGTCAGTGAAGGCCCGGCGGGTCCCGGCAGCGGGGATCACCATGCCATACGTATCGGCCACGAAGCGCAAGTTGCGAAGGACTCGGTTGACCTCCGCCCGCTCCACCGCGCCGTGCCAGTAGGTGACCCGCTCCACCACCAGCTTCTGGTGCCGGCGCAGGAACTCCCCCAGCGTCAACGGCTGCACGTGATGCGGCGAGCGAGGGCGGCACACCGCCAGAAGATCTCCCAGATACTGATCCCAGCAAAGGCTGACGTCGCGGTTCTCCGGGCGGCGCAACATGCGCGCCCGCGCCACCGAGAACCTCGCCCGCAGCTTGCGGCGCGCGCGCGGGCGCACCGGGAACATGTCGTAGATCTCGGAGCCGGCCGCCTCGTCCTCGCCCTCGGTGTCGACGTAGACCCAGCGCTTGGCCAGCTCTCTCCACGTCATCACCACCACCACGGGCATCTCGCGCGAGTCGATGGCGACAAAGCGCCCCTTCTCGTGATGCACCACCACGATCCAGTGTTGCCACTCGTCCACGCAGGTCAGCACCGGCTCGCCGCGGGTCAGCGAGCGAACCATGGTCTTGCGGGCGTCGCGCTCGTTGAGCTTGCGCAGCAGCGGCATGTCGCAGTGGTAGGCGCGCGCCGCCCGCGCCAGCCGGACCTCGTCCGTGCCAGACCACCAGTGCGTCTTGGCCAAGCGCGACACCTTCTGCGGCTCGGCCAGCACGCCGAGCATGGTCAGCGCATGCTTGAGCGCATAGGGGCCGCAGGTGAAGTTGTTGGGCTGGCGATCGAGTCCCATGACAGGTCGCCCGACCGCCATCGGCCGGACCTTGGCACAGTAGCAGGCCTGTCGTCACAAGGCACCCGGCCGGGTCGCCTAGTGCTTCGACCGGAGGAGTACGTGCCGCGCACGTTGGGCCGCGTCGACGCACGGCGCCGGGCGCGCCACCCCGCAGCGGCGGCCGCAGGGCTATCCCATCGCCTCCGGACAGGTCGCGCGTGGTACGACCGTCGGGTGCGTCGCTCCGATCCGGCTGACCCGGCTGCCTCTGATGACCCGACTGCCTCTGATGACCCGGCTGCCTCTGATGACCCGGCCCCCGCGCGGGCGGGCAGCGGCCCCGGCCGCACGGTGCATCAAGGCGATGGGCTGGAGTTTCTGCGCACCACGACGCTCGCGGCCGACTGCGCGATCATCACCTCCCTGCCCGACCACAGCGAGCTGCCGACGCTGGGCGTGGCTACCTGGCGGCGGTGGTTCATCGACACGGTCGCGCTGTGTTGCCGCAGCGTGGCCGACGACGCGGTGGCGATCTTCTACCAGACCGATGTGAAGCACGAGGGCCGCTGGATCGACAAGGGCCACCTGGTGCTGTGCGGGGCGGACGCTGCGGACAGTCACCTGCTGTGGCACAAGATCGTGTGCCGGGTCCCCGCGGGCACCACCACCTTCGGCCGGCCTGCGTACGCGCACCTGATCTGCGTCAGCCGGACGCTGCGCCTGGCGCCAGGTACCTCGACGCCCGACGTGCTGCCGGCGCTGGGCGCCATGAGCTGGTCGCGCGCCATGGGCAGCGCGGCCTGCGACGCGGCGGTGCGCTTCGTCCTTTCGTCCACGCCTTGCCGCACCGTGGTGGATCCGTTCTGCGGGCTGGGCAGCATCCTGGCGGCGGCCAACGCGCACGGCCTGCCGGCTATCGGGGTGGAGCTGTCGCGCCGACGAGCCCGCAGGGCGCGAGCGCTGCAGCACGCCGAGATCCCGGCGCGGTCGTCGGAGCCCTCGGCGCGCCCCGAGGAGCCCTCGGCACGCCCCGACGAGCCCTCGGGACGGCCCCCGAGCAGCCCCCGGCGTCAGCGCAGGGATCCGGGCAACAGCTCGAATAGCTCCACCGACTGCGCGCTGTGCGCCCGGTGCATCGACGGATCGATGAGGTACAGGATGGCCTCGCCATCGTCCGGCCGAGCCGCGCCCAGCTCGTAGCGGATCTCGTCGCCGCGCACGCGCAAAGAGCGGCGGCCGCAGGGCGCCTCGTGCATGTCCTCCGGGGACCAGCGCGCGAGCTCCTCCACGCACTTGGGGTGGCCGGTGTGGCCGGCGATCTGCAAGACTCCCGCCGGCAAGGACCGCGGGTGAAAGCGCCTGGGCCGGCCAGGCGCCGCTTCCCAGGAGCGGTCGGCGCCATCGCGCTCGGGATCGGCGGGCCGGTGATAGAGCATCCCTCCGCCCTCCGGAAGATCGCCCAGCCCATCGCGACCGGTGGCCCCTGGCAGATGCAGCGGCGCCAGCGACAGCGCCGCCAGCTCGCCCCGTTGCCACGCAGGCGCCACCGCCTCCACCGCAGAGGCCAGCCGACGCGCCAGCGCCGAGGCCAGCTCCGAGGCGCTCACCTCGCTCACGTCCAGCATGGCGACCTCGCGCATGGTCACCGCGGCGTGAGTGGCCAGCACCGACTCGCCGCTCGGCAGGCGCGCGGTCGCCGACAAGCGCAGGCGCCCGGCGAGCAGCAACTCCTGCACCAGCGCGCGCTGCTCCTGGCCAAACGCGGAGTAGTCGCGGTGCACGAGCCCCGGACCTGGCAGCTCTGGAAACTGTGGCAAGTAGTCGCCCAGGAGCCGCGCCTGGAAGGCCTCGGGATCCGTCTGTCGCAGACAGACCAGCTCACTGGCCAGCGGCGCCGCCTGAGCGAACCGCTCCTCGGTCACCGCGCACAGCTCCATCACGCGCGCCAGGTCGTGGTTGCCGGCCAGGATCACCACCTGCTCCGGCGCGTGCGCCGCCAGGTACGACAGGACATCCGATCCATCACGCCGCGCCTGCTCCAGGTGACCGCTGGCGCGCGTGCCGTAGTCGAAGTGATCGCCGATGGACAGGAGCTGCACCTCCGGCCGCAGCCGGCCGTCCTCGCCCAGCAGCTCATGGTGCGCGAGCACCTCGAACACGCGCTGCGCGCTGGCCTGCAGATCGCCGATGGCGACGGTGCGCACGAACATGCTGGCGCGGCGCTCAGCCCACGCACCAGGCGCTGGCCGTGTGCGCGCGAGCGCGAGCGCAGCGGCCGCCGCGACCGCCGCCGCAGCAGCAGCGGCCGCCGCCGCGGCGTCGGGTCGCAGTGCCGCCGCGCGGTTTTCGGGCGCCGCCATCCAGCGGCCGAACCGCGCGATCACCATGCGCCGGATCTGCGACGTGCCTTCGTAGATCTGCAGGAGCTTGGCGTCGCGCATGAGCTTCTCCACCGGGTACTCCTTGGTGTAGCCATAGCCTCCGAAGATCTGCACCGCGTCGGTGGTCACCCGCATGGCAGCGTCCGCGCCGTAGGCCTTGGCGTAGGACGACACGATGCTGGAGATGTCACCGGTGTCGACGCACCACGCGGCCTTGTGGGTGAGCAGCCGCGTGGTCTCGTACGCGATGGCCATCTCGGCCAGCATGAACTGCACCGCCTGATGTTGCGCGATGGCGACGCCGAAGGTCTTGCGCTCCAGGGCGTAGCTGCGGCTCTCGTCGAGCGCGCGCCGGATCACGCCGGCGGCGCCAGCGGCGATCCAGGGCCGCGAGCGATCAAACGTCTTCATCGCGATCTTGAAGCCTGCATCCTCGGCGCCTAGGAGCTGGCTCTTGTGGATCTTCACGTCCTCGAACAACACGTCGGTGGTGTTCGAGGCGCGCTGGCCCATCTTGTTCTCCTTGCGCCCGGTGCGCACGCCCGGCGCCTTGGCGTCGACGACGAACGCGGCGATGCCCTTGTGCTTCATCGCCGGGTCGAAGGTGGCCAGCACGGTGTAGAAGTCCGCGACGCCACCGTTGGTGATCCAGCGCTTCTGGCCGTTTATCACGTAGTCATCGCCGTGGCGCGTGACCCTGGTGCGCAGGCTCGCCACGTCGGATCCGGCGTCAGGCTCCGAGCAGCAGTACGCCGCGAACCCGAACTCGCTCACCAGCCGGCCCAGGTGCTGCTTCTTCTGGTCTTCGTTGCCGGCGATCAAGATCGGCATGGCGCCGAGCATGTTGGCGGACACCGACGTGTTGATGCCGGCGCAGCCGTACGCGATCTCCTCTTGCACCAGGCAGTGGTCAAGGCAGCTCCCGCCGAGCCCGCCATACGCCTCCGGAACCTCGACGTTGAGGAGCCCGGTCTCCCAGGCGCGGCGCAAGACCTCCCGGGGGAACTCGTCGTGCTCATCGTAGTGAGCAGCCTTGGGGATGATCTCCTTGCGCGTGAACTCGCGCGCGGTCTGCGTGAGGGCGTCTTGCTCTTCGGTCAGCGATAGGTCGAATGCCACGGCGGCATGGTACCATCGCCCCTGGTCCATGGAAGAGCGCTGCGGGATCTGGCAGCTCGAACAGCTCATCGCGGTGGGCGGCCTTGGCGAGGTCTGGCAAGCGCGCAGCGCCGACGGTGAGCTGGCCGCGCTCAAGCGGCTGCACACGCATCTTTTGCGCCACCCAGCAGCCCGGGCGCTGTTCGAGCACGAGCGGCGCTTGCTCAACGAGCTGCCGCGCCACCCCGGCGTGGTCCACGGGCTGGGCCAAGGCGAGCGCGACGGACGGCCGTGGGTGGCGATGCGCCGCGTGCAAGGCTGCGATCTGCGGCAGATCATGGAGGGACAGACGGCGGCGCGCGGCGTTGCGCCGCAGCCGCGCGCGCTGCCGACCTCGGAGGCGCTGCAGGTGGTGATGCACGCGGCCGACGCGGTGGCCCACCTGCATGATCTTGGCTGGGTCCATGGTGATGTGGTGCCGGCCAACCTGCTGGTCGAGGGCGCCTTGCCGGTGGTGGTGCTGTGCGATCTGGGCGTGTCCCGACGGCAAGGCGCAGCCGGCCCGGTGCAAGGCACGCAAGCCTACATGGCCCCGGAGCAGATCCGCGGCGAGCCGTGGACCGCGGCGACGGATGTCTTTGCGCTGGGCGTGGTGCTCTGGGAGCTGCTGGCGGGACGCCGGCTGTATCATCGCGGGCCAGCCTGGCGCTCGATGCAGGCCATCATGGAGGAAGACGTGCCCTCGCTGGGCGACCCCGCGCTCGACGAGCTGGTGGCCGCGGCGCTGGCGCGAGATCCAGCGCGGCGGCTGCCCGACGCGCGCAAGCTAGCGCAGAGCCTGGGCTCCTGAACGCCCAGCGTGCCCTAGGGCGCCGCGGGGGTCGGTGCTGGCGCCGCTGGCGTCGCTGAGTCTGCGACGGCTCCGGCTTGCGGGCTCGGCCGCGGGC
>JADJJK010000038.1 GCA_016706545.1 Myxococcales bacterium | reverse complement strand
GGTCAGCCCGTGCGGCGCCAGCGCCGCCTCCAGCGCCGGCCCCAGCGTGCCCGCGCCGAGCCGCGCTACCCGGCTCACCGCGTCCAGCTCCAGCAGGCCCGACAGGTGAGACAGATCGAGGCTGACGACGCCGGCGTGACCTGCGCCGGCCAGGCCAGAGTCCACGCCGCCGACGACGGAGGTGCCCCCGCCAAACGGCACCACCGCGAGCCGGTGGTGGTGGCAGGACTCGAGCACCTGCGCGACCTCGGCGGCGGTGCGCGGCCGCGCCACCAGGTCCGGCGCGCCGTCGTACTCGCCACGGAAGCCGGCCACCAGATCTGGATACGCGCGGCCGCGTCGATGGGCGGCGCGGTCCCAGGGCGACTGCGACGAGATCGCCTCGAGGCCCGGCGGCGGCGCCATCCGCGGCGCGGCCAGCGTGGGCTCGTCCGACGGCATCGGCAGCAAGGCTGGCTGGCTGTGCGGCAACAAGGCCCGCGCCACCGCGCACAGCCCCTGGCGCGCGGGCTCATCGGGGAAGCGGTCGGAGAAGCCCCAGCCCCACAGGCTGCGCCGCCGCGGCGACCCGGCGGCGGTCACGTCGCTGGGCCAGCCAAGCCGCCAGCGTCGCCGCTGGCCGCCACCGCTGCGTCCGTCGCCGAGGCCGGCGCGTAGAACTCGGCGATCAGCTCGTCGTCGTACTGATCGGCGAAGCGACCGACCCCGCCTATCAGCACGCCAAGCTCGTTGGAATCGAGCCCCTTGATGGAGCGCCCGGCGTGCAGGACGATCCAGCCATCGGCCTGCACGGCGAACGACGCGACCCCGCCCATCTGCGCGTTGTTGACCAGGAGCTTGCGGTAGAACGCCTCGACGTTGCGGTCCGGAAGCTGGCGAAAGAGGGGCGCCACGGCGACCACCGCGGTGCCCGAGATGCCGACCAGCACGAACGCCGAGCCGTATTGCAGGCGAACGAAGCGATCGTCCACGGCGACGGCGTTGTCGGCGAGGCCGCACTCGACCAGCAGCGAATGAAGAAGCTCAGAGGCCATGCCAAGGACTATACCTGGCACGGCCCCGCGTGCGGACCTCGGCGCCTGATTCGAAAAAAGGCGCCGCCTGGCGCCGGGTCGCACCCCGGGTGTACCCGATGGTGGCAGTCCGCCCAAGGGCGCCGGTGCAGCCGCGGCGGCCTTGCGCTCAGCTCGTCAGAGCCGCACGCCCTCGAAGCGCACCAGCTCCGCCATCTCGTCAAACCGCTGCTGGATGCGCTCGGCTGACAGATCTCGCAGCCCGTCCACCGAGAACTTCTCAACCGCAAAGGAGCCCATCACGCTGCCCATGATCATGGCGGTGCGAATGGTCTCGGGCTCGAAGTTGCCGGCGTACGCCAAATAGCCCAGGAAGCCACCGGCGAAGCTATCCCCGGCGCCCGTGGGATCGCGGACGTCCGCGAGCGGCAGCGCCGGCGCAGCGAAGGAGCCGCCGCCGTGGAACAGCAGCGCCCCGGCGTCGCCGCGCTTGATGACCACCGAGGTCGGGCCCATCTTGAGGATCTTGGCCGCCGCGTTGCGCAGGTTGTGCTCCTCCGCGAGCTGCCGCGCCTCTTCGTCGTTGAGCATGAGGGTGTGGACCTTGCGCAGCACCGACACCAGGTCGTCGCGCTTGATCGAGATCCACAGGTTCATGGTGTCGGCCGCCACCAGCATGGGCCGCTCGACCTGGCGGACCACGTCGAGCTGCAGCGCCGGATCGATGTTGCCTAGCAGCACCAGCTCCGCCTTGCGGTGGTGCGCCTCGAGCTTGGGCGCGAACTCCGCGAACACGCCCAGGCGCGTGTCGATGGTCTCGCGGGTGGCCAAGTTATCGGCGTACTTGCCGACCCAGTGGAAGGTCTCCCCGGGCCGACGCTCGATGCCGGAGACATCGACGCCGCGCTCGGCGAGCTCGTCCACATGACGGGCCGGGAAGTCATCGCCCACCACCGCCACCACCGCGACCTGGCGCGTGAAGTAGGAGGCGGCCCGAGCGATGAACGACGCGGATCCGCCGAGCAGATCGCGATGCATGCCAAAGGGACCATCGATGTCGTCGAGAGCGACCGACCCGACCACGAGCAGAGAGCGATGAGCGCTGCGAGTGTGCATGGACGCGCTCTGGTACCATCATTTGTGCGTGTCGAGCAATTCACCGAACCCGCCAGAACGGGGCTCCCGTGCCGAACCGGCCACTGGCCCGACCGTGACGCCAGACATCGGCGCCCCGTCACCCACAGGGAGCCCGGCCCCCTCGCCGCCGTCGGCCCCCTCGCCGCCGTCGACCCCCTTAGCGCCGTCGGCCCCCTCGGCTAGCGGCCTCGCGGAGCCTCCTGATCTTCCCCCCGACCTCGCCGCGCTGGTGAGCCAAGGGCAGCACGCCACGGCAGCGGAGCAGGCGCTTGCCCGGGGCCTGCCGGGCCACGCCGCCCGGCTCTACGAGCAGCTATGGGACTTCGCGCGGGCGAGCGCGGCCGCCCGCGCCGCTGGAGATCTGCCGCGGGCGTTGCGCTGCGCCGTCTCGGCGCGTGACGAGGCCGCGATCGGCGAGCTGGTCGCGCTGCTGGCGAGAGACCAAGCCGGGCAGCGCACCGCCGCGGATCTCCTGGCGCAGCTCCGTCGGCATGGCGACGCCGCGCCGCTCTACGAAGAGCTGGGCCTCGCGGACGAGGCCGCGCAGAGCTACTTGCGCGCCCACCGAGATCTGGACGCCGCGCGCATCTATCAACAGCTCGGCCAAGACCGAAGGGCCGGTCAGATCCTGGAGCGCGCGCTCGAGCTGGCCACCGTTGACGAGAAGCCCTCGCTCCAGCTCGCGCTGGGGCAGATCCTGTCGCGGCGCGGCGCGCACGCGGAGGCCGCCACGTTCCTGCAGAGCGCCCGCACCTCGCCCGCGCTCTCCCGCGCCGCCACCATGGAGCTCATCGTCACGCTGGCGGCGCTGGGCCTGCGCGACGGTGCCAGAGATCTGCTGCTGGAGCTGCGACGCGCGCCAGAGGGCCCGGTGCCCGCGGCCCTCCCAGGCGAGCGCGGCCCCGCGGCTGCCGAGCCGGCGCACGGCGTCGCGCTGCCCGACGACCTGGCAGCCAGTCTGCCCGACGACCTGGCGGCCGATCTCCCCGCCGACCTGCCCGCCGATCTCGACGCCTTCCTGCGCTGGTGGCGCGACCGACCGAGCAGCCGGCCACGCTCCAAAGAGCCCGATCTGGTGGGCGGACGTTTTCGGCTGGAGAGGCCGCTGGGCGCCGGCGGCTCGGGCCGCGTGTTCTTGGCCACCGACGAGGTCAGCGGGCGTCAGGTGGCGCTCAAGATGTTCTTCGCGGCGGAGGCGCGCGGCAGCTCCGCCTTCGAGCGCTTCGCCCGCGAGGCCAGGTTGGCTCAAGCGCTGCGGCACCCGAACCTGGTCGAGGTCTACGAGGTGTCCATCGATCTGGGCTTTCTGGTGATGGAGCTCCTGCACGGCGGCTCGCTGGCGCAGCGCCTGGCCCAGGGGGAGCGGCCGAGCGGCCCGCAGGTGCGGCGGCTCGCGCTCGAGCTCATCGAGGGCCTGTCGGCGGCGCACCAGCGCGGCATCATCCATCGCGACCTCAAGCCCGCCAACGTGTTCTTCGATTCGCGCGGCAGCGCCAAGCTCGGCGACTTCGGCGTGGCCCACCTGGTGGACCTGGGCCAGACCCAGACCGGCGGGCTCATCGGCACCCTGGCCTATATGTCGCCGGAGCAGATCACCGGCGCGCCGATCAGCGTGGCCGCCGATCTCTACGGCCTGGGCGTCACCCTGTTCGAGGCGCTGACCGGCCGCCTGCCCTTCCTGGGGCCAGACTTCGTCGCCCAGCACCTGGGGGAGCCGCCGCCGCGCCCCACCGACGTCGATCCGCTGGTGGCCCCGGGCTGGAACGAGCTCTTGGCGCGGCTTTTGGCCAAGAACCCGGCCGAGCGCACGCCCAGCCTGGTGGAGCTGCGAGCGGAGCTTGACCACCTGGATCTGGGCGGTCGCTCCGCGCCGGTGACGGCGCCCGCCGCGCAGCGCTCCAGCGCGCAGCGCCCCGCCGTTTCTGGCGCCAGCGACGCCGGCCCCTCCGAGGCGGCCGCGGCCGCCGCCAGCGCCCACAAGGAGCCGCGCTACCGCTTCGAGACGCCACTTGGCGCCACCGCGCTGTCCTCGCTGGTGCGCGCGGTGGACTCGGTGCTGGAGCGCTCGGTGATCCTCGAGCGCTTCGAGACCACCGAGGACGCCGACCGGCGGATGGAGCACGTCCGGCTCCTGGCCCGCGCGCACACGCCGTTTCTGCAGCGCGCGCTCAGCCTCGACCGGCTCACCCGCACCGCGGTCTTCGAGGCGCCAAGCGGCGCGACCCTGGCCGACGCCCGCCCCCAGCTCTCCGCGGCGGAGCTGGCGCGGGTGCTCAAGCGGCTGGCGCGCGGCATCGCCGCCATCCACGAGCTAGGTGGATGGCACGGCGCCATCGAGCCCCGCACGGTGGTGGTGGACGAGAACCACGTCCCGACCCTCCTGGCCTCTGGCCTCGGCGAGCCGAGCGCCGGCACCGCGGCCGGCGACGTGCAGGCGGTGATCGGCATCGCCGCCCACCTGGCCGAGTGCGCGCCCACGCTGGCCGAGATCTTTCGCGTCACCGCGGCGCGCGTCGACGCCACGCCACCAGCAGCGCCGCAGGGTGAGCTCACCGACGGCGAGGCGCTGTACGCCGCGGCGGACGCCCTGGAGGTCGCGGTGCTCTCGGCGCTCGGCGCGAGGTGACCTCGGCTACTTCGACGGTCGCTCGGCCAGGAGCAGCACCAGCCAGATCGCGCCATCGCCGATCTCGGGGTGCGGGCCCTGCGCCACGCCCACCCCGATCTCGTGCGCGGGGCTCGACATCAGCGTCGCCGGCTCGGCGGTCGACAAGTCCGCGACCGCGGTGATGACGCTGTTGACCTTGCGGTAGGTCTTGCCTAGCGCGGCGATCTCCGCGGCCACCGGCTCCCAGGCGCGCTCGCGCGGCGTGCCTCGCGCCAGGTTCGCCGCGACCTTCTGGGCGATGCGGTCGAGCGCTGGGGCCCGCGGCATGGTGCCCCGCGGGGACAGCATCAAGTGCAGCGCCGCCGCGGTGTCCGCCTCGTCGATCGGCGGGTTGACGCGGGTGAAGACCTGGGTGACGAACATCTCCGGTCGCCCCGAGACAAGCTCGCCCAGGGTGATGCCGATGCCGAGGTGCGTGGCCAGCGGGGACATGACGTTTAGCCGGTGCCCTGGGCTGTCCATCAGCCCGGCGTGGGCCTCGGCCACGCCGTAGGCGCGGGCCACGTTCTCCAGCACCATCGAGCTCTTGAGCTTGGCCGCGCGCACCCGGTCTGCGGCCGAGCCGGTGGTGGGCGAGAGGTGCGCCACCACCTGGGTGCGACGCATCTCCGCCGAGTGGCGCCGCGCCACCGCGGCGACCGCGTCGTCCCACTGCAGCTCGGCCAGGCCGGCGCGACGACGATCGCCGTTGACCAGCGCCAGCAGGCGGCGCTCCGCCTCGGTGGCGGTGGTGGGTGCCGGATCGGCGTGGGCGGAGGCCACCTGGATCGAGGTGGGCGGCTCCTCGCCGCACCACACCGGAAAATTGGCGAGCACGGTAGAGCCATGGGAGTCGCTGGCGTTGATCTCCACCTGCTGCCGGCCCTTGCGTCCGCTGCAGGAGATCTCCGCCGTGATCTCTCCGGAGGCTCGCCGCGCCCCCACCGACACCCGCCGGGTGTCGCCGTTCTCCGAGGTGATCAGCAGCTCCGGGTCGCGAAATGGAGGGGAGACCTTGCCCTCGAACCGGGCCGAGCTTCCGGACGGGAGCCAGCGAGGGATCGGGCTGGTGGTGACCGCCGAGGACTGCAGGGCGAACACCACCGCCCCCTCACCCTTGTCGTTGCGGAGCGCCGCGCCGATGCCCATGCGCGTGGTGGCGCCGCGCGCGAACATGTCGGCAAAGGCTGGCTGGAGCTGCTTGATGATGAGCGCAGGATCGTCGAGGTCATCCCACACCACCAGCAGGTGTGGCGAGGGCTCGATGAGCCCCTGCCGGTGCATGGCGAACTCGACCACGCGGTACGCCACCACGCCCTCCTCCGGGACGATCTGCGCCAGCTCCTCGCAGGCGCGAAACAGCGCGCTCATCTGCAAACGGCGGCTCGAGCCCGGCCTTGCGCGCCGCCTCGGTCACCGCCTTGATCGCGGCCTCCCCGAGCCGGGTCGGCTTGGCCACCCGCGCCACGCGGTTGTACATGGCCGCGCCAGCGGACTCGGGGGCAAACACCACGGACTGGCTGCGCGCCGCAGACGGTGACCCCGACGCGGCGCCTGCCGCTGCCGACGACGACGAGGGCGACGAGGGCGAAGAAGACGACGACGAAGAAGACGACGCGGGCGCTGCCGCCTTGGTGCGCCAGCTCGGCGACGCGCCCACCCGCTCGGGGCGCGTGGTGGGGCCGCACGACAGCCCACCGAGCCAGGCCAGCACGAAGAGCGCGAGGAGGCGACGCATGACCGCGGCCGCACGACGCGCGGCGCGCCCGCCCGCCTGCCCCGAGGCGCCCCCCTTGGGCACGCGCCCGCTCACGGGCCGCCCTCGGCGAACACCACGGTCAACATGCGATCGAGCGCGTGAAAGTCCGCCGCGGTGATGCGATTCCAGGAGGAGGCGGTCACGTGCTTGTCCGTCGCGCGCTTGTCCACCCGCACCACGTTGAGTCGAAACCTGTCCCCGGGCGCGGGGGGCAAGCGCACGGCCATCTGCGGATCTCCGCCCTTGACCGCGGCCCACGGGATCGCCAGCTCCAGGTCCCAGCCGCTGTCCGTGTCGCCGCTCTGATCGACGGTGCCAACCACCCGCACCTGGCTCTGCAGGTTGGCGGTAAACCCGGTGTCGCCGGGCTGGGCGCGGGTGCTCGCGAAGTACGAATCGAACTGCGCGTTGTGCGGGTTGACCTGCAGCTCCACGTACTGCCGGCGGTTGGCGTCTGCATCGATGAAGATCTCCACGCAGTCCGCCTTCCAGAGTGGGTCATCATGGCCGCGATACGGGCTGGCCACATCGCTGTCCTCCACGTGTACCAGCAAGTACAGCGCCTGATCGTCCCAGCTCAGCTTGCCCTGCGCGCGCCCGACCGGTTCGCGGGTGCCTTCGGCGGTGGGAAAGTCGCTCGACCAAGGCGCGGCCTGCCACGCCTGATCATCGCCCACGCCGTCGATGACGATCGGGGAGGAGGCCTTGCGCACCACCACGGTGCCCGGCGGCGGTGGCGCCTTGGTCAGATCGACGCGAAACTGGCGCGCCACGACGGCGCCGCCCTCCGCAGGGCCGCTGCGCACCGGCATGCGGTCCGCGATGCGATGACGTCCGCGCGGCGCCAGCCCCACCCCGGAGCACCGCCTGCGGTGACGGCCAGTCCGCGCGCAGCACCACCGTCTGCGCGTCCTCGAAGATCTGGCCGGCCCGCCAGCTCGCCGGGGGATGCGCGCGTCGCAGCGGGGAGTCGTCCAGGCTCATGAACCCGGCGTCACCGCCGCCGCCGCGCAGGTGCGAGAACACGCGCCAGCGCTCCCCTGGCGGCGTCACCACCTTCCAGTAGTGGCGAACCGTCACCGGCTCGCCCGGCACCAGGACCTCCCGATCCACCAGGTTGCCCAGGTACACCACGCTGTCCCCAAGCGCCGCGTCGAGGCGCGGCGACAGCTCGCTTGGCGGCGCCGGCCGCTGGCTGGCGGAGACCAGCGACGGATCGGCGCCGGGCGTGGGGCCCGCGCCGCGATCAATGCAGGCGATGCAGGCGACGCAAGCCACGCTGGCGACGCAGGCCGCGCTGAGCAAGCTGGCGGCGCCCCAGGCCGCGCGGCGCCGGCCTTCGGGCCGCCCTTCGCGCCGGCCTTCGGGCCGGCCTTCGGGATCGATGAGACGACGGGGAGCTTGCTGCATGGCACGCTGCGTTCGGGATCGGCTTGAAGAGCGCATCTGCGCTACACCAGCAGATCGCTGGCGTCGTGGAACAACGCGCGGTTTTGCTCTTCGCGCGCCACCACCAGGCTCTCCACCCGCGCCAGCAGCTCCGGGTGAGCCGCGACCACCGCGTGAAAGTCCTCGCGCGCCAGGCACAGCAGCACCGTGCGCTCGGCGGCGAACACGTCCGCCACCGCGGGCTTGCCAGAGACGAGCGAGATCTCTCCAACCGCGGCGCCGGGGCCCAGGCGTGCCACCTCTGCGCCGGCGCTGCTGACGTCGCAGCGCCCCGCCACCACCACCCACAGATGCGAGCCCACCTGGCCCTCGTGGATGAGCTGGGCGCCAGCGTCAACGATCTGGGTCGTGAACTTGTCTAGCACCGCGGCGCGCTCCTTGGTGCCTAGCGCGGCGAACAGCTCGCTCGTGCGCATC
This sequence comes from Myxococcales bacterium, assembly GCA_016706545.1. Classification (GTDB taxonomy): domain Bacteria; phylum Myxococcota_A; class Polyangia; order Haliangiales; family Haliangiaceae; genus JABFXX01. Next base: position 85,804 of record JADJJK010000038.1, on the reverse strand, counting down.
AGGTTGGCGAGCAACCGCGCCTTGGCGTGCGCCGCCAGCACCTCCGCGAGCTGCGGGTGTCGCTGCGCAGCCGCCTCCACCGCGCGCGCTGGGATCTCGAGCAGCCAGACATCGGTCCGCGCCACCACCTGCGCCGTCCGCGAGGTGCCGCCGACCAGGGCGATCTCGCCGAAGAAGGCGCCGCCGTGCAGCTCCCCCAGGCGGACGCCGTCGCGGAGGACCGCCACCGAGCCGTAGGCGAGCCAGTACAGCGAGGCCGCCGGCTGACCGACGTCCACGATGACCTCGCCGGCGCGCACGCTGCGCGCGCTCATCACCCCGACCAGCGCGCGCGCCCCGCCCACCGGCAGCGCCGAGAGCAGCGGCGCCAGCGGCAGCTTGCCCGGCGCCGGGCGGGTGGCCACGGGCCCCAGCAGCTCGAACGCGGTCCGCACCGCCGCCACCTGCTCTTGCTCCGAAGCCAGGTCCGCGGGCAGGTCCAGGGGCACCGCCTCGGCGTGCGGCGCCGGCAGCCCGTCTTCCGAGACCAGCGCGCTGCCCTGGCAGTACGTGACCGCGACCTCCTCGAGCAGCTCGGGGCCGCGCACGTTGCCCCGCTGGGCCAGGAGCCGACCGCACGCGACCGCCAGCGCCACCTGGCCACCCTGCACGCCCGACTGGCCGACGATCCACAGGGCTCGCTCGGCGTCTTCGGCGTACCCGGAAGCGGCGAGCTGAGCCGCCAGCGCCAGCCAGGCGCCGTGCTCGGTTGGCCGCGCAGCCAGCTTGTGCAGGGCCGTCAGCAGAGGAGAGCGTGGTGGCGTCACGGGCACATCATAGCGGGGGCACCGCGGGCAGCTCAAAACTCGAGCAAGATCATTTCGGGCAAGCAGCTCACCAGCGTAGCAGCGTGGCGCCGGCGTTGCTCGAGCCTGCCTCGGGCGCCAGGCGGGCAGCGCTGCTGCTGCTCTCCTCGGTGGCGATGCCGTAGACCACGTACGCGCTGACGCCGACGATGGCCCAGAACCACCATTTCTTGTAGAGCGGGGCCTCCTTGGCCTTGGCGCCCTTGTCCTTGCCCTGCCCGTCTTGCCCCGCGGCGAGCGCCGTGGGCGAGCCGGGCACGCTCGGCGCGCTGGTGCCCCCTTGCGCGCCCGCCGGCGCCGTGGGCTGCCCCAGGAGCGGCGCCCGCTCGACGCGGATGGCGTCGAGGTCAATCGCGTTGGCGCGGTCAAGCTGTGGGTTGCCCGTGGCCGGGGCAGACTTGGTGCTCGGCGCGCCCTGCGTCCCGACCGGGTTGGTCGGCAACGGCGGAACTTCGTCCGGGTTTGCCGGCGTCGCGGCCGCCGCGGCCTTGCGCGCCGCCTCCTCGGCGGCCTCCTTGGCCGCCGCCTCTTCTGCCGCCGCCTTCGCCGCGGCTTCCTCTGCCGCCTTGGCCGCCGCCTTGTCCGCGGCAGCCTTGGCCTCCGCGTCGCGCCGCGCTTGCTCGGCCCGGCGCTGCTCTTCGGCCTTGGACGACGCGGACGCCAGCGCCGCTTCCAGCCGCGCGATGCTGGCCTCCACCGCCGCGCGGTTCTTGGCGTCTGCCACCCGGCCGAGGTACGAGCGGTAGTAGCGGATCGCCGGATCCGCCTCGCCCAGCTTGTCGTAGCAGAGGCCCAGGTTGTAGTCGTTGAAGCCGGACGGGAGGAGCTGCTCGGCCGAGGCGAACTCGCGGATCGCTTGGCGGTAGTCTCCGGCGGCGTAGGCCTTCTGCCCCGCGCGGTAGTGGTTCTGCGCGGTGACCCTGGGATCTTCCTGCGCGATGGCCACGCCAGTCATCATCACGCTGCCGGTCAGGCCTCCGAGCACCAGCGTCGTTAGCAAGAGAACGCGAGCGGCGAAGAAGCCGGAGCGGCCGGAGCGGCCGGAGCGGCCGCGGCCGGAGCGGCCGGAGCGGCCGGAGCGGCCGGAGCAAGAGCGCGAGATGAACATGACGACCTCCCCGCTACTTTGCCAGACTTGCGCCCCGGATGCGCGCCGAAGATGCACCCCGGCGACCGCCGCTGTGCGCAGCATCACCGCGGTACCCAAACGCGCATCTTTATTCCGTACACTCGATCGCGGCGCTGTGGGTCTTGCAGTACTGCCTGATGCACGCGGCGCTGGAGGGATCCACCACGCTGTTGCGGCAATCCAGCTGCGGCGGAGTGGCGCTCTCTTTCTCCAGCGCCACGGAGACCCGCGTGTCGCGACTGCTGACGGTCAGCGTCTTCGACTTGTAGCCCGGCGCCTTGACCGTGATCCTCTTGGATTTCCTGGGCTCGATCTTGATCCGCATCCCCGAGAGGCGGCGGTTTCCGTCATACAGCTTGGCGTCCGCGGGGGTGACCGTGAACGTGATCTCGATCAGCTCAGGCAGCTCAGGCCCTCCCCCCGCATCCACCGGGGAGGCGGCGTCCGGCGGCGCGGCGGCGTCTGGCCCGGTGACCCCTGCATCCGGGGTGCTGGCGGCGACCGCGGCGTCGACCTGCGGCGCCGCGCCGGCGTCCTCGCTACCGGAGGCGCCAGCGTCGGGCTCGGCCGCGTCCGCGCGCACGGTGGCGAGCGCCGCGTCCACGGCCACCGGCCCGGCGTCTGGATCGGCGGCCTGGCGCTTGCCCTTGCCGGGGATGACCAGGAACGCGACCACGGTGCCGATCACCGCCACCACGCTGATGATCGCGAAGATGAGCCCCACCTTGGACTTCGGCTGCACGACCACCGACGAGCCGGGGTCATAGCTGCCATAGGGCCCCGTCTGCTGCGGCGGCACAAACGGCGGCGGCGCCATACCAGGGTGGCCCCCGCTGGGCAGAAACGGCGCGGATTGCCCTGGGCCTGGGCCCGTGGTGGGCGGCGGCCCCATCGCGCCCGCGTGCCCGCCCATCGCGCCCGCGTGCCCGCCCATCGCGCCCGCGTGCCCGCCCTGCCCCATCATCACCGGGCCGGTGAGCGGCGGCGGCGTCATCTTGTTGGGCGTGTGGATCGGGTTCAGGTGCGAAGAGCTCTGCGGGCTCTGCGGGAACGCCTCCATGTACGAGCTCATGCCCGCGCCAGCGACCGCGCGATACACGCTCACCAGCGCCGCCACCAGCTCGTCCATCGACGAGAAGCGCGCGTTGGGATCCTTCTGCATGCAGCGGGAGATGATCTCGGCGATGCCCGGCGGCAACGTGCGCCCGGCCTTGGCGGCGCGCTGCGCCACCGGCTCCGGATCCGTCGTGATGTGCTGGGTCAAGATGCCCATGAACGACTCGCCCTGGAACGGCAGCGAGCCGGCGAACACCTCGTACATGATGACGCCCATCGCGTAGATGTCGGTGCGATGGTCCACTTGCGTGCCGAGCGCTTGCTCCGGCGCCATGTAGTACGGCGTGCCGAAGATGGTCCCGGTGCGAGTCAGGTTGTTCTGGCCTTCGTTGCCAGCGACCTTGGCGATGCCAAAGTCGAGCAGCTTGGGGATGTCCTCGCCCCCGGCGGTCCAGGTGACAAACACATTCTCCGGCTTCATGTCCCGGTGAATGATGCCCTTGGCGTGCGCGGCGGCCAGGCCGTGCCCGGTCTGGATGAGGATGTTTATCAAGCGCTCGTGAGACAGCGGCTGCTTGATGAGGTCGTTGAGCGGAGCGCCGTTGAGCAGCTCCATGCACATGTAGATGCGCCCGTCGGGGAGCTGCCCGAAATCCTCGATGGCGATGATGTTGCGATGGCCGATCGAGGAGGCCGACCGCGCCTCCTGGCGGAAGCGGCTGACCGCCTCCTTGTTGGACACGATCTCTTGCCGCAGCAGCTTGACCGCGAAGCGCTTCTCGATGTGGACGTGCTCGGCGGCATAGACCTCGCCCATGCCGCCCTCCCCCAGCTTGCTCACCAGCCGGTATCGTCCATCAAGGATCTCTCCCACCAGAGACGCGCTGGGCGCTTGAGGGAAGGAGCCTGAGGCGGGCGGCGAGCCGTCCATGGTCATGAGGGCCCCGATTATAGCGCTAGATGAAGCGGAAGGCTTCGTAGCTCCTACATTTTGCGTTGCGAAGGTGGCCTTGAGGCCCGGCGCCGCCACCGGGGATCATACCCCTGCCCTACTGTGCGCCCGCGATGGGTGCCAAGATCATCACGAAAACCGACCGGCAGATGGAAGATCGCCAGCAGGCGGTCGCCGGAGACGCCGAGCGCGCGGACACCCTGGCCAAGGCCCGCGCCTTCAAGCGAACCTGGCTCGAGCTCGCCGAGGCGCTGGCCAGCGTGCAGCACCGCGGCTCGTGGAAACGATGGGGCTTCGAGGACTTCGATGCGTACTGCCGCAACGAGCTGCACCTGCGCACCTCCACCGTGGCCAAGCTCCTGGGCAGCTACCGCTTCCTCGAGACCAGCGCGCCGCGCGTGCTGGAGCGGGCGCGCGGCAACGAGGGCACGGTGCCAAGCCTCGGCGCGGTGGAGTTCGTGGCCAAGGCCACCGAGCGCGGCGCCGCGGATGACGAGACGCTGAGCACCATCCGGCGCGCCGCCTTCGACGAGGGAGCCGAGGCCCCGCTGCTGTCCCGCAAGTTCCGTGAGGTGGCGTTCCCCGAGGATGAGAGAGATCGCGGAGAGCGGCTCCGCCAGGCCATCCTGCAGACCGCGCGCAAGCTGGCGCAGCTCGTGGCCGAGGCCGGCTCGCCGGTGCCCAAGCGGATCGCGGCCAAGGTCGAAGAGACGGTGGGCGAGCTCCTCGAATCGATGGAGAACTGACCGGAAGCCAGCCGGGAGCCAGCGTCAGAAGCCGAGAAAGTATCGGAGCGCCTTCGACAGCAAGTACAGCGCGTACACGATGAGCGCGATCCCCACCGCGCGCGGGATCCACAGCGCCTTGTCACCGAAGGCGCTCTTGCCCTTCTGGGTCAAGATCGCCACCAGCGCGAACCACACGAAGCTGCCGACAAACACGCCCGCTGCGGTGATGAGCCCCTCGACCGAGCTGGCGTCAGGGATGAACGAGCCGACGATGACGACCCAGGTGACGATCGCGGCTGGGTTGAGGATGATGAGCGTGATGCCGATCTTGAACCCGGACCAGGCCTCGCGCGACGCGCGCGGTGTCGGCGCGGATTCGTGCTGCACCGGCACCATGGGCCGCGTGCGCACCGTCAGCACGCCGTAGCCAAGGAGCACCACGCCGCTGATGGCGTAGAGCACCGGCGGGATGGAGGGGTTCGAGCGCAAGACCGGCGTCACCCCGGCCACGCCGAGCGCGCAGTACAGCGCGTCCGCGATGGCGCCGCCGAGCCCCACCGCCAGCGCCCGCCGCATGGTGTACCGGTACGCCGCGTCGATCACCGCGACGTTGACCGGGCCAATGGGGACACCGGTGAGGGCGCCAGCGGCGAACCCGATCAGGAAGAAGACCAGCACGAAAGCCCCCGTGCTATAGCAGGCGGTGGGGCCCGATATCTATGGCGAATGACACGAGTTCTCCACCGCCCAGCAAGAACGACCACAACCGTGACCGCGGCGGCGCGCCGAAGGTCCCACAAGTGGCACCCGCGCAGCCAGCGCCGCAGCAAGCCGCCACCACGTTCGTCACCTGGCTTGGGCACGCCTCTGCCCTGGCCGAGGTGGGCCAGGCTCGGTTGCTCTTCGATCCGCTCGGGCGCAGCCGCACTCGACGAGCCGGCGCGGTGGACGCCGTGCTCATCACCCACTCCCACGTCGATCACCTGAACCGGTGGAGCCTCAAGGCGGTCCCTCGCAGCGCGCAGCTCGTGGTGCCGCGCGGCGCCGCCGCCATCGTGGCGGACCTGGGCTTCTCGCGGGTGATCGAGGTCACCGCCGGAGACCAGCTCCAGATCGCCGGGGCCGAGATCGAGGCGGTGCCCACGTGCCACGACACGGGTCGTTGGCGCAAGACCGCCCTGCCGGAGTGCGTGGGGTACGTCGTGCGCGCCGCGGTCGACGACGCGCCAGCCATCCACCACGCCGGTGACGTCGACTTCTCGGATCACCAGGTCTTTGACGCCATCGGCAAGCGCTGGAACCTGGCGGCCACCCTGTTGCCGGTGGGTGGCATGATGCCGGTCTGGTACTACCGCATGCGGCGAAGGGCGCTCGATCGCGGGGTCCACATCGATCCGGACTGCGCGCTCGATATCTTCGAGCGCCTGGGCGCCCGCACCATGGTGCCGGTCCACTGGGGCACGCTCCACCTGCGGCTGGGCCCGCCCAGCATGCCGCGATACCGCCTGACCGCGCAGGCCAAGGCGCGGCAGGTCGAGGCGCTGGTCTCCGTGCTGGGGCACGGCGACCGGCTGCCGCTGACCGCGCAGGGCAAGCTCGACGACGCGGCCGGCGGCGAGGCTCCCGCTGAGCCCGCTGAGCCCGACGAGATCAGCTAGCGCCAGCTCACGTGTGGTAGCGCAGCACGCCGACGATGCCCACCACCGCCGTGATGACGCCGATCACATAGCCAAAGATCTTGTCACGCACCAGCGGGTCTTTCCGGTCGGCGCCGCGCAGCCGCCACAGGTTCCACGAGTCGTACACGAGCCAGGCGCTCGAAAGCGCCATGGTGACCGTGGTGACGAACCAGACGATCGCGGCGTGTGGAACGAAGGTCATACGCCCTCCTTGGCCACCAGCTCCGAGGTCGACGTCGCCCCGTCGGCAGCGGGCGGAGGCGGCACCGGATCCAGCAGCATGCGCTTGGCGTCGTGCGCCACCACCACCACCATGAGCGGCAAGAACGTCCAGTAGTAGTACGTCACCTCGTAGCGCGCGACGGCGAAGCCCACCAGGTAGGCGATGAACCCCACCAGGCGCTCCATCGCGTACGACTTGTAGTTCACCGGCCGCCCGACGCGCTTGATGTGGATCGCGCGGAACACCGAGTTGAGGCCGCCGAGGCCCAGCGCGGCCACCACCGCCACCGCGGGCGCCCAGCCGTAGACCGCCAGCACGATCAGGCAGAAGCCGTAGCAGACCCCATCGGTGATGGCGTCGAACAGCTCGCCAAAGGAGCTGCGGCAGTCAAACACCTTGGCGACCAGCCCGTCGACCTTGTCGAGCAGCGCGCACACCACGATCGCCACCGCGGCGATCTGGTAGTGGCCGTGGTGGACCGCCCACAGAAAGGGCGGCAGCGTCAGGAAGCGCGACGCCGTCACCGCGTTGGCGGGGTTGTAAGGCGACACCAGCCGCGGCGCGGTGGCAGGAGGTGCGCTGGTGGACCTGGCAGCGGAGGAGCTCGACATCGGGTTCGACATCCGGTTCGACATCCGGCTAGGTCCCGCTGCTCGCCTGCGGCGCCGCGGCGGAAGGCGCGCCGGCGTCCTTGGTGGCGGCCTCGTCCTCCAGCGCCTTCGCGGCGGCGCCCGGATCCACGAAGCGATAGCGCCGCCACGCGAACACCACGCGCTGCAACAGCGAGACGTGCGAGAGCACCGCCACCGCCCAGCAGCCGACCAGCATCGGGCGCCCATCGCCCAGGAGCGCGGTGAAGAACGCGCCCGCGCCGTAGTAGATGATGAACTCCGCAGAGCCGAAGAGCCCCACCACGTCCACCGGGTGGCCGATCTTGCCGTTGTCGCGAAACACGTCCTGCTGCGACTCGGCGTAGATCGACAGCTTGATGATGACGTTGGTCAGCGCGCCGCTGAGGCCAATGCCCAGCACGATGAGCACGTGCGGATAGTCCTTGGCCAGGTGGATGCAGCCGCCTGCGTACATGACGCCGAGCACCCAGCGATCCGCCACGTCGTCCATCACCGCGCCAAACGTGGAGCGCTGCCCGAAGTTGCGCGCCTTGTAGCCGTCCACGTGGTCCACCAGGCCGCGGATCAAGAGCAGCGCAAAGCCCGCCCACCACATGCCGTAGTAGAACACCGCGCCACCGGCAAGGCCGATCATGGCCCCGACCAAGGTCCAGGTGTTGGCGTGCAACGGCAAGAGGGCCAGCGCGTGGACCACCGGATGCAGGACCTTGTCGACGTTCTTGCGAATGGCGAACAGGTTCATGTCACTTCCCTTTGCGAACCGCGGGCAAGACCTTGGCCAGCACGGCCAGGAACTGATCGATCTGCGCGGCGGTGACGATGAGCGGCGGCTGCAGGCGCAGCACGTTGCCGTGGGTCCCTGACACCGTGATCAACATGCCCTGCTCATGCAAGAGATCCTTGATCCGCGACACCTCCGCCTTGCCCAGGATCTCCTTGCTGGCGATGTCGCGCACCAGCTCGATGCCGCCGAGCAGGCCGGTGAAGCGCACGTCGCCGATCCATGGATCCTTGAGGCTCCAGGATGCCTCCGTGAAGTAGCGCCCCATGCGCGCGGCGTTCTCGATCAGGCCCTCATCGACGATGGTGTCGAGCAAGGCTAGCCCAGCGGCCGCAGAGACCGCGTTGCCGCCGGAGGTGGGCGTGGTGCCGCCAAAGAACTTCTCGACCAGCGCGTCGGGCGCCATGGTCATCGCCAGCGAGCCCACGCCGCCGGAGAGCCCCTTGCCGCCGGTCATGATGTCCGGGATGAGGCCGTAGTGCTCGGCGGCGAACATCTTGCCGGTGCGGCCGAGGCCGGTCTGCACCTCGTCGAGCACCAGCAGGATGCCGCGCTCCTTGCGGACGCGATCGAAGCGGTCCCACCACTTCTGCGGCGGCGCCAGGCCGCCGACGGACTGGATCGGCTCGGCGATCACCGCCGCGGTCTGCGGCCGCGCGTCAAACGCCGCGGCCAGGCCATCGAGGCACTCCACCTTGCAGGTGGCCGCCGGGCCAAACTTGCAGCGGTAGCAATAGGCGTTGGGCACCGCGTAGGTGTTGGCGCCCAGCGGCCGGCCCGCCGACTCGCGGTACTTGTCGCTGGCGGTCACCTCGAGCGAGCCGATGGTCAGCCCGTGATAGGCGTTCTCCAGGTACGCGACGTCCGGCTTCTTCTTGTGCTGCCGCGCCATGCGCAGCGCGAACTCGTTGCTCTCCGATCCGCCGGTGGAGAAGAACGCTTTGTGCAAGCCCTTGGGCGCCAGGTGAACCAGCCGCTCGGCCAGGCGGATGGCGGCCACGGTGCCGTGCTTTCCGGACACCTGCAGCACTTCGCCGAGCTGGCGAGTCGCCGCCTCGACGATGCGCGGGTGACAGTGACCGGCCGCGTTGACGAAGTACCCGGCGGTGAGGTCCAGGTACTCCTTGCCGTGAACATCAGTGATCGTGCAGCCCCTGCCTTTGGCCACGATCACCGGCTCGCCCGGTGGGTGGGTCCAGGGACGCATCACGAACTCCTCGTCCTTGGCAACCCACGTGTCGGCTTCTTCCTTGCTGTAGTTCGTCACGGCGTAGTCCTTCGGCGGCTCCTGGCCGCCTGATCGGAGTTGCGAGGTACCCCAACCGACAAACCATTGTCAAGTTGCGCAGTTATCTCGAACTGCTTGGCGGGGTATCTCGTGTGCGGGCCGCGCGATGAACGCGCGCCCTGCCAGGGTGCTGCGGGGTGTGCAAAAGCCGACGCACGCGAACCCCAGGTGACGAAGCCCGCTCGCACCTGACACCAGGCGCTAACCAGATTTCGCGGACATCGCCGGCTCGTGTGCATCGCGCTCAAAGATTCTGCGAGCGCGATGCCAGATCCGTAGATGATGTCCGATGATCCGACCATCTTCGATCTCGAAGATCCGGTACCGGCCGGTGAGCGCCGGCTTGCCGGCCTCATAGGTACCTGAAGGCACGCCAAGAACCGGGATCTCGCGCTGCCTGGCATCCAGCAAGGTCTCGCGCAGATCTCGGTGCTCATGGCCATGGATCACCAGATCGGCGCCCAGCTCGGATACCAGCGAAGCAAAAGACGCATGGTCACGCAGTCCACGCACCTTGGAGGCGGCGCGCTTGCCCACCGGCGGATGATGGATCGCGACGATCCGGACTTTGCCAGCGAGCCGCGGATCCGCCAGCGCGCTGCGCAGCCGCTCGAGCTGCACCTGCCCCACCGTGCCGTGCGCGCGGAACCACGGCGTGGCCCGGCTGGTGGAGACGCCGATGATGGCCACGTCCCCGCGCACCCGCACGATCGGCCAGCGCAGCCGGCCATCCTTGCTGTCGTCCGCGGGCCAGTCCCAGCCGTCGTCAGACTGGCAGTAGCTGGCAAACTCCGACAGGAAGTGATCCACGCCCTCGGCCACATAGGCGTCGTGGTTGCCGGGGACCACGGTGACGTTGGCCGGCCCCGCGGTCAGCCCGTCGAAGCGCTGGCGCGCATATGCAAACTCCTGCGCGAAGGCCAGGTTGGTGACGTCGCCGGTGCAGATCACGTGCTCGACGCTGAGCGCGTTGAGATCGGCGACCATGTCCTCGAAGGCGTCGGTGTGGTAGTGCCGCGAGCGACTAGACAGGAGGTTCATCGCCCCGATCCACCGCTTGTTGGCGTAGTGCAGAAGCCGCGCGCCTTCGTGCGACAGCAGGTGAAGATCAGAGCAGTGCGCGATGCGCATGGTGCTGGATACGAAGGGAACGCCGCGATGTCAAAGGCGCATACGAGAATTCCAGGGGCCCCGACGGCTGGCGACGAGCGACGAGCCCCGACGAGCCCCGACGAGCCCCGACGAGCGGCGACGAGCCCCGGCAAGCGCCGACGAGCCTGCTACCCCTGCGCGTGCGCTCGCCGCCAGGCCCGGCGACGGCGCCACGTGACGATGAACACGATGATCGCGAGGATCCCGCCGCCAAACACCGTCCCCAGCACTGCCGCGATGCCAGCGCCCACGCCCGCCCCCCACGCCAGCACCAGCTCGGTGCCGGTGCAGGAGATCGAGGTCTCGACCTCCTTCGCGGTGGTGGCCACGAACGCGAGCTCTCCGGTGTAGCCTCCCATGGAGTAGGTCACGCTGGTGGAAGAGCGCCCAAGCGCGACCGCCGGATCCTCGGCCTGGCACTCGTACTTGCCCGCCGCGTACTGCACCACGGCGCCGTCGAGCTGCGACACGAGCTCGGTGTAGAACGGCGTGTCGCCCGCCGGCAGCTTGACCTGCGCGGTCCCCGGCATCTTGACGCGCGACATCGACGCCAGCCGCCGGCTCATGCCGGCCCACTGCACCGCCGTCAGCGCGATCGCGAGGATCACGACGAACAGAGCGAACCAGTAGCCGCGCTTCCCAGGCCCTTGCTGCGGAGATGTGGTCATTGGCGCATCCTATCAGAACGCGCCGACGCCCTGGCTACTGCGCCTGCGCGTCGATGATGAGATAGCCGCCGCGACCCGAGACGGACACGCCGGTGATGGTGGCCCCGGCCGCGGTCGGCAGCGGCACCGAGCCGACCAGGCCGGTGGCGACCTGGGTCAGCCGCCCCAGCGCGAACGACGTCAACGCCTCGAACTGCGACGACGCCAGCGGGTTGGCGCCGTCCACGCCCTCGCGCAGGATATCCACGAACACCTTGGGCGCGGACGACACCAGCCGCAGCGCGCCATCGCCGCCGCGCTCGACGCCGATGGACAGCGAGCCGTTGATCGCGATCTGGGTGGCCAGCAGGTCACCTTCCTTGAACGACACCAGCAGGTCCGGGATCACGATCGCCAGGCCGGCGCCGTCGGCGCGCACCGACAGCGGCAAGAGCCCCTGGGTCTCGACGCGATCGTAGAGCTTGCCCAGCCCGCCGTAGTCCCCCGTGGTCAGGTCGATGGCCAGATCCATCCCGCGCGCCGCCCAGAAGCTGGCCAGGAGCTGGTTGACGGCGTCGTCTGACACCGCGAGCTGCATGCCGCCGGTCGCGTCCATCGACGGGCGCGAGTTGGGCACCATCACGAAGCCCGGGCCGCCCTCGTCGCCATGCACCCGGAACGCGCTATCGAGCCGCACCTTGGCGTCCACCGGCGAGAACGAGATCTCGGTGGGCGCCACCACCACGTCCAGCGTCTTGCCCAAAAGCTCGGTGGTGGTGGTGCCGTCAAAGCCGGCCAGCGCGTCCCCGAGGATCGGCGCCGCGAGCTGCTCCACCGCCCAGGACAGCACCGGCCCCAACGTGTTGCCCAGGTCGAGCAGCGTCACCACCTGGCCGGGCAGGCCATCGAGCGCCAGCGCGAAGCCCTCGAAGCGCACCTGCGGAGCCAGCAGCTTGATGTCGAACTGCCCACCTCGGATGCCAAAGGTGAACCGGCCAGAGATCCGCACCTTGGTCGCGGTCATCAAGGCCTCGCTCGATCCGTCGATGCACAGCGCGGCGTAGTCGAGGTGCATCGGCACCCGCACGCCGGTCAGCTCCGCGGTCAAGGTCAGGCCGGTCACCGTCGGCAGAAGCGAGATGGAAGCCGCCGAGATATCCAGCGCGCCGATCGCCACGTTGCCGAAGAGGCAATCGGGCCCGTCGGGCGCGCCCTTGCTGATCACCGGGTTGTGCGGCGCGATCCACGCGCCAAGATCTTTGTCCGCGAGCGTCTGCGCCACCAGGTTGCCTACCGCCTCGAACGCGGTGTCCGAGATCGCCGCGGTGACCGAGTCGCGGACGCGGGTGGACAGCGGCGCGCGCGGCCCCGCCGCCACCGCGCGGGTCTGCCGGCCCACGTTGCCGTCTCGATCCACCGCCTCCACCGTGATGAGCTCGGTCCCGGTGGCGGGCAGCGGCACGGTCGCGGTGAAGTCGCCCTCGGGGCCTGCGGCGATCGCGACCCCGTTCACCAGCAGCTCGCGCAGCGGCGAGGCGTCGATCACCTTGCCGGTGACGGTGACGCTGGTGACGTCGCCAAGGTAGGCGCCGCGCGCGGGCGACTCGATGCGGACGACGGGGGCTTCCGGGTCGATGGCTGGGTCCGAAGGATAGGGCTCATCGCACGCGGCGCTCGCGGCGATCCCGACCAGGGCTGCAAAGAAGGCGAAGGAGGTGGCGCGCATGTGGTGGCTCCGGGCCCCTGGCTCGAATGGGGTGTGCTCACTTCGAGCAAGAAGGAGGCCACGTTCGGGTACCACCGGCCCTGTGACGGCGACTGCTCCAGGAGAGCGCGGCCCAGCGACCTGTCCACCCAGGAAACCTTCGTGGTTTCAGGATCCTCCAGCGTGAGGGCGAGCGCGCCAGCGCCGACAGGCAGGGGATAGGTCAAGAGCAGCAGCACGCCAGGCCGGTCGGCGCTGACCAGCTTGGCGTCCAGCGCGCTCGCCAGGAGCGTCTGGTCGTCGAGTGAGAGCCGCAGCCCGGCCAGCGCGCGCGCGCTGAGCACCGCGGCAAGCTCGCTGGATCGTTCACGACCTGGGCCGGCGAGCGCGGCGCCGACGGCGCTGGCCAGCGAGTCGCCGGAGCCGAGGTGGTAGCCGATCAGCACCGACACCGCGCACGGCTCGACCTGTAGCACCACGCTGCGCGCAGCCGGAAAGCGGTGCGCCGCGGCGGGTCTTTCGGCCGCAGCGATGGCTACTGCGATAGCCACCGCGACGACCAGCCAGCGAACCGAGCGCAACGCTCGCGACGCTCGCGCGCAGCGCGTCATGGCGCCTGGCGCGCAGCGCGTCATGGCGCCTCCCGCGGCCGCACCGGCACACCCTCGGCGGCGCGGAACTGCTCCCGCACATCGGGCCAGCGCGCGGCGTCGGGGCCTGGCGCCACGGCGGCGGCCGGGCGGCGCGGCAGCGGGGTGCGCGGCGGGGTGAAGCCCCCGCCATCGACATCGAGCCAGATCGGGCTGGTCATCGCGAAGGGCCGCAGCACATCGGTCGCGTCAGGCCGGAGCTTGCCAGCCAGCGGCAGCGAGCCCAGATCGATCCCGGCGGCGAGCGCGCGGAACAGCACCGCGGTGTCGAGCGGCTCGAACTCGGTCGCTGGCACCACCGGGAACATGCTGGCCGAGCCGGTGACCTCGGCGACCACCCAGCAGTCGCGCACACACGCCAGACGAAAGCGAACCTCGGCGCTTGTGCCCTGCGCCGCCGAGAGGGCCTGCTCGCCGACCTTCTGGCTGTTGGACCAGAGGATCACCCGGTCGACCGGCGCCCACGACGGCGCGCGCACCCGCACCACCACCTCGGCGTCGCGCGCGGCGCGGACCGTGTCACCGATCTGCGCGGTGGTGCCGTCGCTCGCCAAGAGCTCCAGCTCCACGAGCGGCGCGTTGCTGGCCACGGTGCGCCGGGCGAAGATCGCGGCGGTGACATCGCGCTCGGAGAAGCGCCCCAGCTCGTCGCGCCCGGGGCCCACGCGCAGCAAGGTCCGCGCGTAGCCCGGCTCGTCGAACAAGAGGCCGTGGGTGTCCGAGGTGCCGATCGCGCTGGCCCGGTGACCGCGATCGAGCAGCGTGAACCAGCTCTCGACCACCCCCGGGAACTGCGGGCGGCCGTCCGCGCCTCGCAGGATCTCGCCGGGCACGGGCTGCGGATCCGGAAACGGTCCGGGCGGCAACGGGTTGGGGGCGCGGTAGCTGTGCAGGTGCTCCTGGTGCTTGCCGGTGATGACCTCGATCGCGTCGAAGTCGTAGCTGAAGTTCTGCGCCGAGAACTCGCTGCCGTACGGCGAGAACACCCCGGTTAGCCCGGTGGGCGCGTACGGCTCGCCGGTCTCGGCGTCCACCGAGAACTGCGAGAAGTAGCCCAGCACGGACTGCCGCGGATGGTTGACCTGCACCACCGTCTCGCCGGGCACCGCGGCGAGCTTGCCGCGGAGCTGATCGAAGAGCGCCTGCGGCGGCTGCCCGGCCCACACGAACTCGCCGCCCCGGGTGGAGCCCGGATCGACCCGCAGCTGATAGCCGTTGAAGTGCCCCATCTCGAACGGCGTCAGCTCCATGCCGGCGATGCCCAAGAGCCACGGCTCGAGGCCGGTGCGTGAGATCACCGGGCGATAGTCGGTGATGGTGTTGTGGTCGGTCGCCACCGCCACCTCCAGGCCCTCCGCGGCGCAGGACGCCACCCGCGTCTCCAGCGAGACGTCGCTGTCGGTCGAGGGCTGCGCGTGCAGATGGAAATCGCCGCCGATCCACCCCGGGGACGAATACGCGCGGGTGAGCCGGAGCTGCTTCTGCACCAGGCCGCCCTCAGTCAGCTCCACGTCCACCTCGGTCAGCTCGTACTCGGGCCCGCGCGAGACCACCACGCGGTAGCGCCCGGGCTTCACCGTCAACCGGAAGCTGCCGTCGGCGGACCACCAGGCGTTCTCGATGTACCGCGTCCCGCCGTCGAACGCGGTGGGGCGCTTGCGCTCGCCGAGCTGCACGGAATACAGGAACGTGCGCGGGTCCTTGCCCACGCTCGCCGGGTCGAAGTTGCCCACCAGCGTGAGCTTGGCCGGCGCGCGCCGGCCGGCCTCATCGAGCACGGACACCGCCAGGGTCGCCGGCGCGGGGAGCTGGATTCGCGCCGAGGTGAGCTGACCCTGCCGGATCTGGAACGCCACCGGCGAGGTGACCGCCCGATCCTCGGTGACCACCTGGTAGCGATAGGATCCCGGCGGCAGGTGGAACGCGAAGGCGCCGCGGGGGTCCGCTTCGGCCTGGGTGACCGCCTGGCCGCGCTCGTCGAGCACCACCAAGCTGGCGCCGGCCACCGGCGCCTGCGCGCGCGCATCGACGATGTGTCCGCCGAAGCTGCCGCGCGGCGTCCCTCGCAGCTCCTGCACCACGTCGTAGATGGACGCGGCGTCGCCCTTGCCCAGGATGAAGTACGCGCGCGCGCTGAAGGTCTGGCCCGCAGCCAGCGCAGGCGGCGGCTGATGGGTGAAGGCGGCGACCACGCCGGCGTAGGTGAAGGGCAACAGCAGCGAGGTCGACGTCACCGGCTGCGGCGCGTACAGGCTGGTGTAGGCCTGGGCGTAGTTGGACGGATCCTCCGGAATCGTGAAGCCATAGGACACGCCCTTGCCGCGCGTGGCCACGTAGTCGGCGACCATGCCGGGGAACGCGGGGAAGCCCTTGGCCACCGCGTAGCTGTCCTCGATCGCGAAGCGCACGCCGAAGCCAGCGGGCCCCGGCGCGAACAGCTCTTGCTCGCCGCCGAGCAAGAGGAGCTGGCCAAGCGGCGTCGACAACCGCAGGTTCTCGACGCCGGGGACGTCGAGGCCCAGATCGCGCAGCTCGGCGGGGCTCAGATAGGGAAACGGGTGGGCGCCGGCGCCGGTGTTGGTGATGCGGGTCTCGATCTCCACGTAGCGCTTGCCGGGATAGAGCCGGTAGATCTGCTCCAGCGCCAGCGACGGCGAGAACAGGAGCGCGGTGTTGAGCAGCGCGACCATCTGCAGCAGATCGCCGCCCTTGCCGCGCACCCGGATCTCTGCCGGACCGCCGTCTGAGCCGTCCGAGGTGATCTCGACGGAGGTCGGCTGCAGCACCTCGAACACGAACGCCGGCAGCAGCTCCGCGAGCTGATCGTTGCCGCTGGTGCCGCCAGCGCCGCCGACGCGCTGCAGGTCCGCGTCGATGAGCTTGCCGCCGAACGGCGAGTTGGCGCGCCCCGGATCGGTGTCGTCGATGATGAGCCGGATCTGGTCGTTCTCGAGGAGGTAGTCGCCGATCTGTCCCAGCGCCTTGGGCCCGCCGATGAGCTCGCTGCCCGCGGAGATGCGCTGCGCGCGCGCGCGCGGCTCGCTGTCACAGCCGGCCACCGTCGCCGCGACCGCCACGTACAGCGCCAGCCCGCGCCGCGCCGCCTGGCGGATCACAGCGACACCTCCAGCACGGCCTCCAGCCGATCGTTGCGCAGCGTGCGCGCCGCTTGCTCCGCCACATGCACCGCGCCCGCGAGGATGCGCGCGCGCAGCCGCGGCAGGCTCAGCACCGCGCCGGCGGTGTGCTCCATCACCCGGTCGGTGAGCACCAGGCTCGACGGATCGAGGATCGCGAAGCGGTAGCCGACCTCGACGAGGAGCCCCGCCGCCGGGACCCGCACCAGCGCCTGGCCGTGCGCGCCCCAGGCCCGCTGGGCGCCGCCCCCGGTGGTGGCGAAGGTCGTGCGCATCAGCACCGCGCCCGCGCCGAGCCGGACCGGCCCAAGCGACGCCCCCATCCCCAGCGCGCCGGCCAGATCCGTCTCATCCTGACGAAAGGGCTGATCGCCCTCGGTGCGCGGGTTGTAGCGGCCAGCCACCTGGACCCAGCCAAGGCCCGCCGACCACGCGCGCACCGCCAGCGACAGCGCCAGCGCGTCGTTGTCGTTTCCCGACGCGAACTCGTCCGCCCCGTTTTGCGCCGACACCTCGGCGGCCACGCCCGAGCCCTGCCACGGCTTGCCGCGCTGCCAGCGCGCCGCCACGCCCAGCGACCGGCCTGGCGTCAGGCCCGCCGCCTGCCAGCCCTCGGTGGCCAGCACGCCGCGGCTGTCTAGCGCGCGGTCCACGAACGGGCGCTCGGTGTCGCCGTCACGAGCTTCCGGATCAAACCACGGCTCGAATCGCCCGGCGCGCACCGCCAGCTCGGCGGCGATCGGCAGGTCGACGTGGGCGTCGCGCAGGCCCACTCGCAGCCGGCCGTTGGGCAGGTTCACCTGATCTCGCTCATCCACCGCGCCATCGATGGACACCTCGAAGGCCGCGCGCTGGCCCAGCCTGCCACGCGCCCCCAGCCGCGCGTTCTGCAGGTCGAAGCCGTCGGAGCGGCCGATGAAGGCGACGTTGGCGTCATTTTGCACCAGCGCCGCCTGCAGCCGCAGATAGCCAAAGGGCTGCCAGGTGGGCGCCGCGCTGGGCGCGTCGGCCTGGGGCGCGGGCAGCGCCGGCAAGACGCGCCGCGGTGGCGCGCGGCCAACCTCGAGCGCCGCCGCTCGCGACGACGCTGGGGTCACCTCCGCAGGCGTCCCAGCCGCCGGCTCAGCAGCGGGCGGCTCAGCAGCAGGCGGCTCAGCCGGGCCTTGCGGCGGGATCGGTTGCCCCCAGGCCAAGCGCGAACCGGCGACGAACACGATCGAGAGCACGAGGCGACGCACCATGTTGAGGGATTGTCGCATAGACCGGCGCCGCGCGGCGCCGCGCGAGAACCGTGGGTTCTCGCCCGATGTCGCACAGGCACCCAGGGGGGGATGACCGGCCCAGCCAGACGCTGGTCCCGGCCCAGCCCGGCCCGAAGCCAGCCGCCCGCCGCCGCGCCCGGCCCGCAACCCGCAGCCAGCCGCCGCGCCAGGCCTCGCCTGGGCTTCGCGGCGTCGGCTCGCTCAGTTCTCGACGAACGCCTTGAGGCGCTTGCTGCGCGAGGGGTGGCGCAGCTTGCGCAACGCCTTGGCCTCGATCTGGCGGATGCGCTCGCGGGTCACCTCGAAGTCCTGCCCCACCTCCTCGAGGGTGTGGTCGGACTTCTCGCCGATGCCAAAGCGCATGCGCAGGACCTTCTCCTCACGCGGCGTCAGCGTGGCCAGCACCTTGCGCGTCTGATCGGCGAGGTTGACCGAGATCACCGACTCCGACGGCGAGATGATGCTCTTGTCCTCGATGAAGTCGCCCAGGTGAGAGTCTTCCTCCTCGCCGATGGGGGTCTCCAGCGAGATCGGCTCCTTGGCGATCTTCAAGACCTTGCGCACCTTGTCGAGCGGCAGCTCCATGCGCTCGGCGATCTCCTCGGGCGTCGGCTCCCGCCCGAGCTCCTGCACCAGGTAGCGGGTGGTGCGCACCAGCTTGTTGATCGTCTCGATCATGTGCACCGGGATCCGGATGGTGCGGGCCTGATCGGCGATGGCGCGGGTGATGGCCTGGCGAATCCACCAGGTGGCGTACGTCGAGAACTTGTACCCGCGCTTGTACTCGAACTTGTCGACGGCCTTCATGAGGCCGATGTTGCCCTCCTGGATGAGGTCCAGGAACTGCAAGCCGCGGTTGGTGTACTTCTTGGCGATCGAGACCACCAGGCGGAGGTTCGCCTCCACCAGCTCGCTCTTGGCCCGGTCGGCCATCCGCTCGCCTTCGTGCAGATCGCGGAAGGTCATGCGCAGATCCGCCGAGGTGGTGCGCGACTCCTCCTCGATGACCGCGACCTTGCGCATCGCGGTCTTGATCTGCTCCTCCATCGCCTCGAAGTCGACGACGGTCAGCATCATCTTCTTGCCGACGGTGCGGGCCCGCGCGCTCGAGGCGCGCATCTCGCGCAGCGTCTTGCGGATGTCGCTGGCGGTCATGCCGCAGCGGCGCTCGCACTCCCGCACCTCGGCCTCGGCCTTGTCGAGCTTGATGATGAGGTTCTTGAGCTGCGCGACGATCCGATCGACCGTGGGCTTGTTGAGGCGCAGGTCCGAGAGCTCTTCGAACATCTGGCCGCGATTGGCCTTGATGCCCTCGCGGAGCTTCTTCTTCTTGCTCTCGCCCTCGGTGCGGTCGAGCGTCTTCTCCTCGAGCTTCTCGGTCTCGCGCTGTAGCTTGCGGACCTTGTCGATGATCTTGCAGACCCGCTCGACGTAGAACTGCTCGTTGAAGTCCTCTTCGTCCTCGTCGATGTCCTTGACCACGTCCTTGACGCGGACCTTGCCGCGACGCAGCCGCTCGCCGATCTCGAGCAGCTCCTCCACCGCCACCGACGAGTTGAGCACCGCCTGCAGCATCTTGCGTTCGCCGTCCTCGATGCGCTTGGCGATCTCGACCTCTCCCTCGCGGGTGAGCAGCGAGACCGACCCCATCTTGCGCAAGTACATGCGAACCGGGTCGGAGGTCCGGGAGTACGCATACTCCTCGTCCTCGTCGACCTCGCCTCCGCCCTCCTCCTTCTCCTTCTCCAGCTCCAGGCCCTTGGGGGCGTCGCCGAGATCCGCGGCGCGCCGCGCCGAGCTGTCGACGACCTCGATCCCGTGATCGCCTAGCGCGGACAGCCAGCTATCGATCTGGTCCGTCGACACCACGTCTTCGGGCATGTGGTCGTTGACCTCGTCGTAGGTGACGAAGCCCTTCTGCTTGCCGAGCTCGATGAGCTTCTTGCGCATCGGGTCGTCGGCGGCCTTCTTGCCGGCCCGCCGCGACTCGGCCTCCAGCGCCGCCGCGTCTGCCTCGCTGGCCGAGCTGCGCTTGGGCGCGCCGCGCTCGCCGAAGTCCTCTTCCTCTTCCTCCTCGAACACCGGCAGCGCGTCGTCGTCGAACTCCTCGAGCTCGCGCCCGCCCATCCCCTTGCCCTGGGGCTTGCCGCCCTTGCCAAACGGCGGAGGCTTGACCGCGGCCTTCTTCTTGGGCGCCAGGTCGTCGTCCTCGTCGTCATCGCTCTCGCCCTCGAAGTCGTCGTCGCGCTCGACCTTGGCCGCGGTCTTGGCGGGAGTCTTGGTCGTCCCCTTCTTGGCGGCGTCCTTGCCAGCGGCGTCCTTGCCAGCGGCGCCAACGCTCTCCTTGACGACCTCCTTGCCCCCGTCCTTGGCTGCGCCCTTGCCGTCCTTGGCTACGCGGACGTCCTTGGCGCCATCCTTGCCGTCCTTGCCCTCCTTGACGGCTTCCTTGGCATCCTTACCGGAATCGCCGCGACCAGACTTCGACTTGGTGGGGGTACGAGCCATGACTAATCGACCTACTTTCGAGTGGACAGAATCTCGGCGACCAACTGGCGCTCCAGCTCGCGATCACCGCTGCGCTTGGCTTCCGCAAGCCGCTGTCCCAAAGAGCGCAACCCAGAGTCAGCCGCGCGCCGAACGAGGGGGTCCGTCAACGCGGTGAGGCGAGCCTTCGGATCCGTGATGGCGGCGTATTTTCCTGACAGCACGAGGTCTGCAGTGGGCTGAGGCAAGTGCGCGTGGGCAAGCTCCAACATTGATTGACCCTGACGCGCGGCGGAATACATGTCCCGAAGGCGCCCGTCCGTCAAGAGAGAAAAAGCCTTGTCTGCATCTGCGGTTGTCAGCAACGAAGGGTGATCCGCGAGCAGGGACAAGAGCTCGACTTCCTCAATGGGCGGTGGGGGCATGGGCGCGTGGCCCATCCGGCGCTCCGAACCACCCCCGGATCCGGTGCCGGGACCGGGGCCGAAACGCCCGGCAGATCCCGCGTGACCGGAGTGGACCGAATTGCCCGATTCAGCTTGTTGATGGCCAGAATAACTGGGTTCTTCCGATGGGGCGTTGGGGTGAGATGGGGCGTTGGGGTGATAGCTACCGCGAGCGTTGCGGGACGAGTTCGCCCCTTGCTCCGCCGCCGCTTGACCCTGACGCGCCACCGCTTTTCGGACGACCTGAACGTCAAGCTTCATCGCCGACGCCAGGGTGCCGATGATTAGATCACGTTTGGTCGGATTGGCAACTTTCGCTATCAGGCGCCCGGCGTCATCGATCGCCCGGGACTGGGCATCAGCCGACTCGCGCGACTTGCCCCACACCTCGAAGCAGAAGTGCTCGATGCCGCCGGTCGCCCGCTCGATGAGCTCGGTCAGCTTGGCGCCGCCAGCGTGGCGCACGATGGAGTCGGGATCTTCGCCGTCGGGGAGCGCGACCACCCGCACCGGGATGTCGGCGGCCACCAGCATCTCCAGCGCCGACCGCGTCGCGGTCCGGCCAGCGCGGTCGCCGTCGTAGCAAAGCACCACCTCGCCGGACAGCCGCCGGAGCTGCTCCACCTGCTCGGCGGTCAGCGCGGTCCCAAGCGGCGCCACCGCCTCGGTGATGCCCGCCTGGTGCAGCGAGATCACGTCGAAGTTGCCCTCCACCAGCACGGCGCGCCCCTTGGCGGCCATGCCGTCGCGCGCCTGGGCCAGCCCAAAGAGCAGCCTGGACTTCTTGTAGACCAGGCTCTCTAGGCTGTTGATGTACTTGGGGGGCTCGCCGCGCGGATCGGGCGTGCTCGGCGCCTGGCTTGGCAGGATCCGAGCGGAGAACCCCACCACGTCCCCGCCGGGCACGACCACCGGGCACACCAGGCGGTCGCGGAAGCGATCATAGTAGCCGCCAGCCCGCGGCTGCCTGGCCAGGAGCCCGAGCTTTAGGGCCAGCTCCAGGTCGATCTTGCGCGCGCGCAAGGCGTCCGCCATCGAGTGCCAGTCGGTGACGCCGTAGCCCAGCATGAAGCGCTCGGAGATGGCGTCGCCCACGCCACGCGACTCCAGGTACGCGCGCGCCGGCACGCCGCGCTGCCGGTCCCGCAGGTTCTCGCGAAAGATCTCGGCCGCGGCCTTGCAGACCTCGAGCATCGCCGCCCGCTCGCCGCGGGCCCGCCGCTGCTCGGGGGACTCGTCCAGGCGCGGCACCGAGATGCCCGCGCGCGCGGCGAGCTGCTCCGCGGCCTCGGTGAAGCTCTTGCCTTCGAGCTCCATCACGAAGGTGAAGACATCGCCCTTCTTGTGGCAGCCAAAACAGTAGAAGAACCCCTTGTCAGGGGCCACGTTGAACGACGGAGACTTCTCGCCGTGGAACGGACAGAGCCCCTTCCAGTTGCGCCCGGCCTTGCGCAGGCCCACGTGCTGGCCGATGACCGCGACGATGTCGACGCGGCTGCGGATCTCGGCGATCACCTCTTCGGGAATCATGAACTTCGCTTCCGGTGCCAGGCGCCCGACCACCGGAACATCGGCAGGTGGAGACGGCCCGATAGCCTAGCAGGCGGCAAGACCAGCCGCCCGGATGCGATCTACTTTCGCGGCGACGCGCAGCTTCCCGCTCTTCGCCATCGCCTCGAGGTCGCCGCCACTGCGGCGCCTTGGCGCGGGGGGCTAGCTAGTGAGGGGCGTGCGCGCCCACGCGATCGGCCGACGAATCCGGCGAATCGACGCGCGATCCGTCGACCAGGGCATAGGCCAAGAGCCCCAGCGACAGCGCGATCCACAGGCCGAGCAAGATCTGGATACCGCGGGTGGTCCCTTCGGCTAGCTTGGCGCCGTGGTCTTCCTGCCCGAGATCATGGCGATGTTTGCGCAGCGGCTCACTTGATTCGCTCACCGGCGCAACGTGCCCGAAGCTTGGGCACCTCGTCAAGGCCGGGCGTGAGCTGGCTTCACCCACGAGCCACCCGGTGCCGCCGGGCTACCGGCTGGCCGCGCGAATGAGCCGCAAGAACGCCGAGCGCATGGACGCCACCACGCTGTCGATGCGCTCGGCGTCTCGTCCAGGCTCCGGCGCTGCGCCCCCTGGCTCCGGGGCCTCGGCCTCGTCTCGCGCGTCGGCGAGCGCGTCGAGCTGGCAGTACACGATGCAGGACACCCTCCCCTCGGAGAGCGAGATCGGCGAGATGAGGACCTGGCCGCGGCCAGTCGGGCCGATCGCCGCGGCCAGGCGATGGTCCAGATCGGCCCCGGCCTCCTCGAGCGCATGGGTGACCTGGCGGCCAGTGGACACCGCCTCGGACACCGCGCTGGGATGGTCCAGCGGCACCGCGATGGAGCGGAGGTCGAGCGGCCCTTCGCGATGCCGGCCACGCCAGCCGATGAGCACCTGGCCGCGCACCACCAGCACCGCCGCGACCCGCAGGCCCAAACAGAACGAGGTCAGCGTCGACACCGCGAGCTCGCCGACCCGGTCGCGATCCTGCGCGCGGCGGATCGCCCGCAGCGCGTCCGGCCAGGTCCCGGTGGCCGGGGCCTGGTCCTCGGCGTAGACCTTGACCCGGCGGATCGCGATGCGGCCCACCCGCCGCTCGTCGTCGCCGACCATGGGCAGATAGCGACGATGCTCCGGTCCGGAGATCTCGTCCTGGCCGCCACCGCTCTCGGGGCCCGCCAGCGGCAACACCGAGGGCTCGGTGACGACCGGCGCCGACGACGACTCGGCGACGGGCGGCAGCTCGATCTCGACCTCGCTGCTCTCGCCGGACACCGGCTCCGGCGGCTCCGGCGGCGCGGCGTCCCGCGCGCGCATGTAGCGCGCCGGCCGGCCGAGGCCATAGCTCAGCTCGAGGTGATAGAGGATGCGCATCTCCGCCGCGACGGCGACCACCAGCGCCTCAGGCGCCTCGCCGAGCTGCGCGGCGATCTCTTCGAGAGCCTCCGACGGCAGCGGCTCGATCGCGGCGAGCCCGATCCGCGGCGGATCCTCCGCCAGGCGCGCCAGCGGTACGCATTGCCACTTGTCGGCGAGCCCGGGGCCGAGCCGTTGCTGCAGCGCCGCATCGGTGCGGGCGAAGTGACGGGCCAGCGCCACCGGCATGCCATGCAGCCGCGCCAGCGCCCATGACAGCTCATCGAGATCGAGCAGCCCCAGCTCCACCAGGTTGGAGCCCAGCCGTCCGCCCCACAAGACCTGTGCGCGCAGCCCCTGATCGATCTGCTCGTCAGTGAGACGCCCATCGGCGACCAAGAGCTCACCGAGCCGCATCGCAGCGCTATCGTAGCAACGTCGCTACCGGCTTGCCCATGCCGGAGCGTAGGAAACCCCACGTAGATTTCCGCGCGCTGTCACTTCTATCGTCGGATGACACACCACATCGGCCACATCAACCAACCCTGAACCACACGCCGCCCACGTGATCATGACGTCGACCCGCAGGCAAGACGGCCAGGGTCAGGCGACGGTGACGTCCTTGTTGAGATAGACATCCTGGATGGAGTGCAACAGCTCGACGCCCTCCTTGAAGGGCTTCTGGAACGCCTTGCGGCCGGCGATGAGCCCCATGCCGCCTGCGCGCTTGTTGATGACCGCGGTCGCCACCGCGTCGCGCTGATCGTTGTCGCCGGAGGCGCCGCCGCTGTTGATGAGGCCGATGCGGCCCATGTAGCAGTTCGCCACCTGGTAGCGGGTGAGATCGATGGGGTGCTCCGAGCTGAGGTCGGTGTAGACCTTCTTGTGGGTCTTTCCAAAGCCCTTGAGCGCGTTGTAGCCGCCGTTGTTCTCGGGCAGCTTCTGCTTGATGATGTCCGCCTGGATGGTGACGCCCAGGTGGTTGGCCTGCCCCGTGAGGTCCGCTGACACGTTGTGGTCCGCGTCGGCGTTCTTGAAGGCGTTGTTGCGCACGTAGCACCACAGCACGGTGAACATGCCGAGCCGGTGCGCCTCGGCGAACGCCGCCGAGATCTCCTGAAGCTGGCGCCGCGACTCTGCCGAGCCCCAGTACACGGTCGCGCCAATGCCAAGCGCGCCCATGTCGTAACACTGCTGCACCGATCCGAACATCGTCTGGTCGTGCGTGTTGGGATACGACAGGAGCTCGTTGTGGTTGATCTTGACGATGAACGGGATCTTGTGGGCGTAGCGGCGCGCCACCACGCCGAGCACGCCGAAGGTGGACGCGACCGCGCTGCAGCCCCCTTCGATGGCCAGCCGCACGATGGCGTCCGGGTCGAACATCTGCGGGTTGGGCGCGAACGACGCACCAGCCGAGTGCTCGATCCCCTGGTCCACCGGGAGGATCGAGATGTAGCCGGTGTTGGAGAGCCGCCCGGTGCGGAAGAGCTGCGCCATCGCGCCGAGCACCCGCGGGTTGCGGTCGGTCGCAGAGAACACGTCGTCGAGGTAGCTTGGACCAGGCAAGCACAAGGACGATGACGGGATCGTCTGGCAGCTATGGTCAAGCAAGGTCGCCTGGTCGGCGAGGACTTCGCGGATGCCACGGATATCGAGCGCCATGCCGGTCTCGTAACACGTCTGCCGCTTCGATGTACATCGCCGTGGACGCCTGCGCTGGCCCGTGCGCTGGCCGTGCGCTCGCCACCGGCGCGCTGGCCCGCGCCGATTGCCCAGCAGCTTCTCGGTCTTGCACCGCCCTGGCTTGGCCGGTACAACCGGTTCGTCCGGCGCCGCAGCGCGCAGCGTCCCGCAGCGTCCCGGCAGCATCCCGCAGCATCCCGGCAGCATCCCATTCGTCATGACCGCGCCCCCAGTTGACCTCCGGTCCGGCAAGCACGCCTTGCTCGCCTTCCTCGGGGTGTGGCTTCTGGTCGCGGTGCTGGTCCGGCTGGACGTCACCGCGCCGCTCATCGGCCACCTCGGCAGCGCGCTGGTGGCCATGGTGTTTCTCTATGTGCCCTCGGAGCTGGCGCGGCGCCGCGACGAGGACCTCGTGGACTACGGGTTCGTGGCCGCGCCGCTGCGCGCCGGCCTTCGCGCCGCCGGCCTCGCCATGCTCGGGATCTTCCCGATCTTCGCGCTCGGCTATGTCGCGTTCTACGAGATCGCTTGCCAGAGCAGCCTCGCGGCGCTGGCGCCGCCGGGCATGTGCAGCCGCTACCACGGGGTCAGCGGCGCCCAGCTCCCGGTCCTGACCTGGGGCCTTTTGGAGTTCTGCGCCGTCCAGCTCGTCGTGGTCGCGCTCCCCGAGGAGCTGTTCTTCCGCGGCATGTTGCTGACCTTGCTCCAGCGCCGCTTCCCACCGCGAAGGACGTGGTTTGGCGTGGGCGTGGGCTGGGCCCTCGTCCTCTCGGCGGCGGCCTTCGCGCTCGTCCACCTGCCCAAAGAGGGAGATCCGCGCGCCCTCGCCACCTTCTTCCCTGGGCTGCTGTTTGGCTTCCTGCGGCTAAGGACCGGCTCGCTCCTGGCCCCCATCCTCACGCACGCCGGCTCGAACATCCTCATCCGCTTCCTCGATCTGGCCTTGCTGCGCTGACCTGCTGCGGCTTCGCTCCACCCGCGTGCTAGAGAGGACCCAAGATGACCGCCGCAGCGTTCTTCGACATGGACAACACGCTGCTTCGCGTGGAGTCCGGGATGAGCTGGACTCGCTTCCTCTACGGGCGCGGCGAGCTGTCCAAGCGCATGGTCGCCAAGGCGATCTACTGGACGACGCTGTACAAGCTCGCGGTGCTGGACATGGAGACGGTGTTCACCCGCCTGTGCCAGGACCTCGAAGGAGATCTGGAGTCGGACATGCTCGACAAGTGCGCGCGCTGGTACCAGGACCACCTGGCGCGCGAGGTGGCGCCGCTGGGCCTTCGCGCGGTCGCCGAGCACAAGCGGCGCGGGGAGCTGGTGGTGCTCGCCACCGGCTCCACGCAGTACGCGGCCGGCCCGGTGGCGCGCGGCGCCGACATCGACCACGTCCTGAGCTCGCGGCTGGAGGTGGAGCGCGGTCGCTTCACCGGCCGCGCGGCGGCGCTGTGCTTTGGCCACCACAAGGTGCGGCTCGCCGAAGCGTGGGCGCTCGAACACGGCGTGGAGCTGGCCGCCAGCACCTTCTATTCCGACAGCTACAACGACCTGCCTTTGCTCGAGTGCGTGGGTCACGCAGTCGCGGTCAACCCCGACCCGCGCCTGCGCCGCCATGCCACCCGCGCCGGCTGGCGCATCGAGCGCTGGGCCTAAGCTCGGGCCTCGAGCTCCTCATGCGCTCCTCGAACGCCCTGGGCGCGGCCTCGCGCGTGGTACAAGACGGGCCATGCCCCACGCCGAAGACTCGCCGCCGGGTTCCATGAGCCCGGCCCTGCTCGGGCTCGCCGCGATCCCGGCCGTGCGCCGGCTCATCGAGCTGGCTCTTGACGAAGACCTCGGGCGCGGCGACGTGACCTCGGCGGTGACCTGCCGCGCGGGCACTCCGCCGGTCCTGGCCGAGATGAACGCGCGCGGCCCCATCGTGGTGTTCGGCCTCGACATCGCCGCGGCCGTGTTCGGCCTGGTCGATCCGCGCATCACCGTCGAGCGCCTCGCCGCCGACGGCGATCACGTGGACCGCGGCGCGGTGCTCCTGGTGGCGCGAGGTCCCGCCGCCGGGGTGCTCGCGGCCGAGCGGACCGCCCTCAACTTCGTGCAGCGCCTGTCCGGCGTGGCCACCCTGTCCCGTCGCTACGCCGACGCAGTAGCAGGGACCCGCGCGCGGGTGGTCGACACCCGCAAGACCACGCCCGGCTTCCGCGTGCTGGAGAAGGCCGCGGTCGCCGCCGGCGGGTGCCACAACCATCGCTTCGATCTGGGCTCCGGCGTCCTCATCAAGGACAACCACATCGTCGCCTGCGGATCGGTGATGTCGGCGGTCGAGCGCGCGCGCAAGGACGCGCCGCACTCGCTGCGCATCGAGGTCGAGGTCACGAACCTCGCGGAGCTCGACGAGGCGCTGGCCGCGGGCGCGGAGGTGGTGCTGCTCGACAACATGACGCCCGCACAGGTCGAGACCGCGGCAGCCAGAGCCCATGCCCGCGGCATCCTCGTCGAGGTCTCCGGCGGGATCACCCTCGCCACCATCGGCGACTACGCGCGCGCTGGCGCCGACCTGATCTCGGTCGGCGCGCTGACCCACTCCGCCCCCGCGGTGGACATCGGCCTGGACTTCCGTCCGACGGCAGAACGTTAGCGGTCGTCTCCGGGTTTTGATCGGTTGAGGCGCCGTGGCGACGGAACGAGCCACCAGGATCGACGTGACGCACGAAAAAACACCGACCGCAGGTCTTGCGCCTGGCCCAAGCGCAGGTGTAGTTGCGCCACGCCCCGTGGAACAATACGCGCCGCTTCTGGTCTCCCCCTCTTCGAGCCCCGAGCTCGTCGCCGCTGCCGAGCTCCCCTCCTCCACCGGGGTCGAGCCCATCTCGGCGGGGGTCCTCTCCGCGCCGGTGCCCACCACGCACTGGATCGGCTGTCACCGGCTGGATCTCGAGGAGTGCGGCTCCACCAATGACGAGGCGGCGCGCCTGGCGCGCGCTGGAGCTCGCCACGGCACCCTGGTGGTATCCAGGATCCAGACCGCGGGTCGAGGCCGCGCCGGTCGAGCCTGGACCTCTCCGGCCGGCAACCTGTACATGAGCCTGGTGCTGCGCCCGGCGCTGCTGCTGCGCGACGTGCCAGCCATGACGCTGGCCATCGGGGTCGCCGTCTGCGAGACCGCGCGCAGCCTCGGGATCGGCGCCACGCTCAAGTGGCCCAACGACGTCCTCGTCGGCCAGCGCAAGCTCGCCGGGGTGCTCCTGGAGTCGCAGAGCCGCGGCGAGCGCCTGGACGTGGTGATCGCCGGCATCGGCATCAACCTCGACGCGCCCCCCGATCCGAGCGCCGCGCCGCTGGCGACGTGGGTCACCCGCGAGCTCGGCCGCCCGGTCGATCGCGAGGGCTTCCTGGCGCGCCTGCTCGCCGCGATCGAGCACTGGGTCGACCGCTATGTCGCGTGCGGGCTGCCAGGGGTGATCCCGGCGTTCACCGCGCTCATGGACCAGCACACCCGCGCGCAGACCCGCATCGCCGGCCAGCTCGTGACGGGCGTGCTCGAAGGGATTGATGACGTCGGCGCGCTGCTCCTGCGCGCCGACGACGGCCTGGTGCATCGGGTCATCGCTGGCGATGTGGAGACCGTACGGACCGAGGCGGTCCCGGCGCTGACGATTTGACCGCCGTGGTACACCCAGTGCATGAAGCGGCTGATCGTGCTCTCGGCCTTGCTGGCGTGTGCGCTGGCCGGGTTGGCGCTGTGGCTCTGGCTGCGCGCTCGATCGTCTGACGACATCACCACCGGCGCCCCGGTGCCCGGGGTCGCGACCGCGCCGACCGCGCCGACCGCGCCGTCAGCCCCGACCGCGCCGCCGACGCTCAGCAGCCCCGCTGGCGGTGCCACCGGCTCCGGCGGCACCGCCGACGTGACCACCAGGCGTCCGCCGCCTCGGGTGTACGCGGTGGGCGACGTCATCATTCGAGATCATCGCGGCCCAGACGCCCCTGCCATCACCGAAGAGCCGGTGCTCACGCCGCCCATCGGCAAGTTCCTGCAGGTCGCCACGGCGCAGCGAGTAGTGACCGCCCTGGAGGGTCCGGCGAAAAAATGTCTGCAGGCTCTGCCCTCCGGTCCGCAGAGCCTCAGCGTGACAATGACCGTGGAGGTGAAAAATAGCTCCCTCACGGTGAAGGGCGTCGCCGGTGCGGCCCCCGGTGTCCCCGACTCTGTGGTGGAGCCAACGCTCGCTTGTCTGCGCGAACGAATGATCGGCGCGCGCATCGACGCGGCAGGGGAAGGCGACGTACCTTCGTACCCGATCACGACCGTCTATTCCGCACAATGATCATCGAAGAGCGTGAGCGTCGCATGCTGGGAGGCAGGCATCTCAAGGTGCCAGCCGCTGTCATGCCCCATGCACGCGCCAAAGCTCCGCGCCGTAGTATGCGGAAAGTGAGGATGTTCATGGTTCGCAGCGAGCACCAAGTCCGGCGCGGAGAACCTCGCCCTGTCGAGGTCGAACAAGAATGCGCCAGCGTTGATAACCCGTGCAATCAAGCGTTGCCGGGCATACATCCCTTCTGTATATTCGCGCCCTATGACCCGGATCGGCCTTCGCGAAAGACCTTCCGCTGCTCGCTTTGAGCGCTCGTTCTCGACGAGCGTGACGGCATTGGCGGGCACGACAGCGCAGACCACGACGGAGACAATGATGGATGTACCGATGGCCGGTTCGGCGATGCGCCGCTTGGTCTGCACCGCGGTGTTGCTGGGACTCGCGGCGCTCACCGGCTGCGACGGGCTGCAGGCGCGCAAGGCGGTCCAGGAGGGCAACTTCGAGTACAAGGAAGGCCGCTTCGAGGAAGCCAAGGTGCTCTTCGAACAAGCGCTCGTCCTGGAGCCAGGGCTCGAGATCGCGACCCACAACCTTGGCCTGACCTGCGCCAAGCTGATCGTGGTGGGCGAAGACACGCCCGAGAACACCGCCATGGCGGACTGCGCTACGAAAAACATTCAGGCGTACATCGATCGTCATCCCAAGGAGAACAAGCTCCGGGACAAGATGACCAGCATCTGGCTCAACAACAAGCAGTACGACAAGGCTCTCCAGTACTGGCTCGAGCAGTTCAAGGTCGTGCCGCAGGACGAGGGCGCGCAGGCACAGAAGCGAGAGATCTCGCTGCGCGTGGGCGGCATCTACAACAAGGACAAGAAGTGGCGGGAGGCCATCGAGTGGTTCAACAAGGCCGCGGAGCTGGCGCAGGATGGCGCCGGCAAGGTCAACTCGTATCAGGCCATCGGCAACGTCGCCTGGGCCACCATGAGAGACCGCGACAAGAATTACGGCGCTGAGCGCATCGAAGCGGCGGATCTGGGGATCTCGGCTCTGGAGAAGGCCGCGGTCGAGGATCCGAAGAAGCCCGATATCCGCGCGCTGGTGGCTGCACTGTATAACTTCCGTGCGCTTGCACAGGGCTCGGCCTGGGCAGCGTCCATCGAGCGCGCAACTGCGCAAGACCATGACAGACGGCGGCGCGTTCTAAGCGAAGAGGCGAAGAAGGCTCAAGCCATCGCCCCCGCTGCGACCGACGCCGCGCCAGCAACGTCTTCCGGACCGGCCAAGTCAGGCGGCTGATCGCCCAACCCAGAGGAGCAGCCGATGTTCGACAATTACTACCGCGCAAAAACGAAGAAGATGCCCGTCTGGGCGCCCCCTCTGGTGGGCGTCGGGGTAGCCATCCACATCGCCCTGTTCGTGGGGATGTGGATCAAGACCACCTGGGACATCAAGAAGCTCGAGGTCCCGGACAACGAGATCGAGCTGGCGCTAGCGCCGTCTCCTCCTCCGGTTTCGGCCCCACCCAAGGGTGGGAAGAAGCCGCCGCAGCAGGAGATCAAGCAGCGCAAGATCAAAGTGAAGGATCTGGTGCAGCCCACCAAGATCGAGAAGATCGAGACCCCCGTCGAGGAGACGCAGGAAGTCGATCCTGACGCGCTCGAAGGCGAAGGTGGCGAGAGCACCGGTGAGGGCGTGAAGACTGAAGGCCCGGTGCTGCCGCAGGCTCCTCCTCCTCCCCCGCCGCCACCACCCCCGCCCCCCCCGGCGATCGTCGCCCCGACGGCGCTCGAGGCGATGCGCGTGGCGGGTGAGAAGTCGATCACGCCCGACGACGTGACCAAGACCGAGATCTCCCGCTCTGGGAAGACCAAGCTGGTGACCACTTACAAGATCTGTATCAACACCAGCGGCGGCGTGAGTTCGGTCAACATGTTGAAGTCGTCAAGCTTCCCGGCCTACGACTCCAAGATCCAGCGTGAGATGAGAGAGTGGAGATACAGCCCGTACACGGTGGATGGCGTAGCCAAGCCGGTGTGTACTTCTGTGACCTTCATCTATCAGCAGCGAAACTAGCCGCTCGGATATCAAGAGACTGGCTCAACCCGAGTCAGATTTTTCGGTCGCAACGAACCCTGCGTTTTCTGACAACGGCCGCAGCAGGCCCCCCGCGCTACTTATTGAGGACGTGCCATGGAATTCGATCTCGTATCAATCTGGACGCACATGAACATCTTCGTGAAGGTCATCACCATAGGCATGCTCGGCATGTCTGTGTGGAGCTTTTACGTGATCTTCGAGAGGGTTCTGACCTTCGGCGCGGCGAGCCAGCAGAACCTCCGCTACGTCCAGCAGCTCGGCGAGTACCTCCGCCAGCACCGCGTGGCCGATGCCCACACCGCGGCCAAGAGCATGACCAAGAGCCCCGTGGCTCGGGTCATGGAGTCCGGCCTGGGCGCGCTCACGCAGGGCCGCGAGGCGCTCACCAAGTCGGGCCCCTCCGATGTTGGCAACTTCGACCTGGTGGACTCCGTCAACCGCGCCCTGGAGCGCGTCAAGGAGCGTGAGACGTCCGACCTGCGCAAGGGTCTGCCGTTCCTCGCCACCGTGGCCTCGTCGACCCCGTTCATCGGCCTCCTCGGCACCGTCATCGGCATCATCAATGCCTTCCAGCTCCTCAAGGGCGGCGGCACCATCGACACCATCGGCCCGGCCATCGCAGAGGCCTTGATCGCGACCGCCGTCGGTCTCGGCGTGGCCATCATCGCCGCCATGGCGTTCAACTACTTCACCGCGCGCGTGGAGAAGTTCGTGGTCGACCTCAACGACGTGTCGTCGGAGTTCGTGGACTACGTCCTCAAAGAAGGGCGTTAACTCATGTCCGCGTCCGTCCACGTTCGCGGGCACCGGTTGAGCGGTGGGCGCAAGCCCAAGCTCGACCAGGTTCGCAACGACATCAACGTCACCCCGCTGGTCGACGTGGTCTTGGTGTTGCTCATCATCTTCATGGTGGTGACGCCGCTGATGGCTCGCGGTCGCGAGATCCCAAACCTGCCCAAGACGCGACATCACTCTCAGGAGAAGGACCACCTGCAGCCGGTCGTGGCCATCGATAAAGAGGGAAACCTCTGGTACGACCAGGTGAAGCTCGGGCCGGTGGACGACAAGAGCCTGGCAGAGATGGGTGAGAAGATTCAGCGGTCCTGGGACGCCCCCAAGGATCCTGATGGAGCGGGCAAGGTCTACGTCAAGGCCTCTGGCGAGCTCACCTACAAGCAGGTGTACCCGCTGCTGGTTTACCTGAACAAAGAGAAGCTCGTTGGCTCGATTGACCTCGCGACGGGCGAGGTCAAGGAGTAGTCGCCATGGGAATGAATGTAGGCGGCAATAGCGGTGGTCTGCACACCGAGATCAACATCACCCCACTCATCGACGTGGTGCTGGTGCTCCTCATCATCTTCCTCGTCACCATGCCCATCACCATGAAGATGGTGACCATCGAGGTGCCGCGGAAGATCGACGAACAGGTGGAGGTCGCGACCACCGCCCCCATCGTCGTCAAGGTGCTGGCCAGCCTCCAGATCGAGCTGGAGGACGAGGGCCGCAAGCAAAGCGTGAACGCGCCAGACCTGGCGACGACCCTGCGTCCCATCCTCGAGAAGAAGCTGAGCGAGAAGGTCGTGTTCGTGGACTTCGAAGACCAGGTGCCCTGGTCCGAGGTCATCCTCACGATGGACGCGATCCGCAGCCTGTCGCCCAAGGAGAACCCGGACGACGTGAAGGTCGCCTTGAAGCTGCGACCGGACCCCAGCGCTGCTGACCAGTAGCCGCGACGGCCTATCGTGAGCCCAGGCGCTCCACTCTCAGGTGGCGCGCCTGTCGCGTTTTCGGTGTCCGTTTGACAGCACAATCCGTTGCTAGTACAAGACTTTATGGCATGGCTCGGTAGCAGTTGCGTCGCGCTCTTGGGCCTGTGCGCGGGCTGCGTGAGCGGCGACGTCACCGACCTGGTGCCAGAGGGGCCGCCGATGATCCGGCAGCTCATCCTCACCGAACGCTATCCCAGCGGCAGCGCCAGCCTGACCCGACCAGTTATCGCCTTTGGCACCCACCGCGACGCCAGCAGCGATGAGCAGCACGTGGTCAGCGCGGCGCTGGTGGAGAACCAGCGCCTGCGCGTGGTGATGGACGAGCTCTTGCTCGGCAATCGGCTGGAAGAGCTCCAGTGCAACGAGCAAGTGGACGAGGATGCGTTCGCGCGTGTGCCCGCAGGGGCGACTCCGGACGACCTCGCGCGGTGCTCCGGAGATCCAGAAGCGCTGCGCGCCACGTGCAAGGGCGCCAAGGCGGTGTGCGTCCGCAGCTCCGATGGGGTCGCCGTGGGGATCTTGGACCGGCTGGACACCAACGGCCAGCCGCGACCAGACGGCGTCCCGGACGTCGTCCGGTTCATCGACGGGGCGGCGCTCGTGCGCTGCACCGCCGCGGCCGTGGACCGCGATGTCCCCGCCAGCCAGTCGCTCTCCTACTGGCAGCCCGCCGGATCCCAGGTGCGGCACGACATCGATGATGGCTTCCGCGGCTTCTTGCTGCTGGGCCCAGCGGTGGTGCTGGTGCCGCGACATGCCTTGCCCACCGGCTCGGCGTGCCACGTGCGCTTCGCCGAAGACGTCGTCGACAAGTCCGGCCTTCGACCATGCGCGCCAGCGGCGGGCGACGTGACCGCCACCTGCGCCCCTGGCGACACCGACCTGGCCTCCTTCACCACCGAGCCGCTGGCGATCTTGCAGCGGTCGTTGCCCGAAGGAGCTGTCGGCGTTCCTCGCCTGGTGGAGATCACGCTGCGCGCCTCGGCGCCTCTGGCGGCGCCGCAAGTGACGATCTCGCCCAGCGCGTCGCTCGCGGTCACCGTGGCCCCGCAGAGCCCGAGCACGATGACCCTCCGCCCGACGTCTCCGCTCTCACCAAACACGCGGTACGTCGTCTCGGTGGAGCTGCGCGACAGCTATGGACTTGGCCCCGTCGCGCCGCTGCAGCTCACGTTCACCACCGGCGGCATGCTCACCAGCGCCTCGCCATGAGCGCGCGCCGGGGGGAGCGCAGGCGCGAGCGGCGCGCGGAGCCCCGCGAGCTGGCGCCTCGCTCGATCCCGGCGTAGCTCCTGCCGCCAAAGGCGCTCCTGCGCGCGCGTTTGCGACTTGGCGAGACCGCGACGATAGCGGTAGAAGGAGGCGTGTCGTCTAGGGGGCTAAACCCGCAGCAGGACGCGGCCGTCACCCAGGGAGACGGGCCGATGATGGTGCTCGCCGGCGCGGGCACCGGCAAGACGCGCGTGCTGGTGCATCGCATCGCGGAGCTGGTCACCCGCGGCGTCCCCGCGTGGTCGATCCTGGCGGTGACCTTCACCAACAAGGCCGCCAAGGAGATGCGCGACCGGCTGCGCGTCCTCCTGGGGAACTCGGTCAACGACATGTCGATCGGCACCTTCCACGCCACCTCGGCTCGCCTCTTGCGCGCCTGGGGAGCGTTCGTCGGGGTGCGCAAGGGCTTCGTCATCTTCGATGACGATGATCAGCTTCGTCTGGTGGATCGGCTGCTCAAGGACAACGGGCTCGCCGAACAGCTCACGCCGCGCACCTTGCTGAGCATGTTCGACCGGGCCAAGAACCGGGGCGAAGATCCGGTGACCGCGCACGCCAGCCACTGGTTCGCCGACGCGGTGGCGCTGATCTATCCGCTGTATCGCGACCGCCTGCACAAGGAGAACGCGGTCGACTTCAACGATCTGCTGCTCAAGGCCCTGGAGCTGACCCGCCACCCCGACATCGGCCAGCGAGTGCGGACCCGCTTCTCGCACATCCTGGTGGACGAGTTCCAGGACACCAACCGGGTGCAGTACGATCTGGTGTGCGGGCTCGCGGCCACCCGCAACCTCACCGTGGTGGGTGACGACGACCAGTCGATCTATGCCTGGAGAGGCGCCGAGCCGCGCAACCTCCTGGACTTCGACCGCGACTACCCCGACGCCGCCATCATCAAGCTCGAGCAGAACTATCGCTCCACCCAGGTGGTCCTCGACGCCGCCAACGCGGTGATCTGCAAGAACCGAGACCGCCGGGGCAAGTCGCTGTGGACGGACAAGGCCGGCGGAGATCCCATCGCGCTCTACCACGCCGGCGACGAGCGAGGCGAGGCGTACTACATCGCCACCCAGATCCGGCAGATGATCGACGAGGGCCCGTACTCGCCCAGCGACTTCGCCGTGCTCTACCGCACCAACGCGCAGTCGCGCGTGCTGGAGGAGCACCTGCGGGCGGCGCGGGTGCCCGCCAAGGTAGTCGGCGCGATGTCCTTCTACGAGCGCAAGGAGGTCAAGGACGCCATCGCCTACCTCCGCCTGCTGGTCAACCCGGCGGCAGACTCGGCGTTCGAGCGCATCGTCAACGTCCCGCCGCGAGGCATCGGCGACACCACCGTGGAGCGGCTGCGCAAGGCTGCCCGCGCGCGCGAGCTGGGCACCCCCTTGCTCGAAGACGACGCGGACGGCGAGGCTGGCGGCGGCGAGCGCGGCGAGCGCGGAGCCAGCCGGCGCGCCCGCGGCGCGGCCGCGAGCCCCGCCGCGGGCTCCCTGTTCTCGAGGCTGCTCGAGCGCGCCAGCGATGGCGCCAACGAGCGGGCCAGCGATGGCGCCAACGTTGGCAGCACGCATCCCAGCGGCGGCTCAGCCGCTAGCGGCGGCGCCGCCGCCAGCCGCGGCCCACGCGGCGTCTCAGGCGTGCAGCCGCTGGACCAGCACCCCGGCGCCGACGGCGCGCCCAGGCCGGCGGCCCCCGCTCCCCCGCCGCCCGACGCGGTGTCCGCGGAGACCTCCTTGCTGACGATGTGTCGGCTCGCTGGTCGGGGCGAGATCGCAGGGGTCGCCACCGCCGCCCGCAAGAAGCTGGCCTCGTTCGCCGAGCTCATCGACGGCCTTGGCCAGGTGATAAGCGCCGGCGCCTCGGTCGCCGAGATCCTGATCCAGATCGTCGAGCGCTCCCAGCTCCGCGAGAAGCTGGAGGCCGAAGACTCGCCGGAGTCTCGCGACCGCCTGGCCAACCTGGCCGAGCTGGTGACCACCGCCTCGGACTTCGATGACGAGACCGGTGAGCGCGCCTCGGTCGAGGACTTCCTCGAGCGCATCGCGCTGGCCTCTGGCGCAGATCAATCGGTCGGCAACGACCAGGTCACGCTCACGACCATCCACGTCGCCAAGGGGCTCGAGTTTCCGGTGGTGTTCCTCGCCGGGCTGGAGGATGGGCTGTTCCCTTCGCTGCGCGACCGCGAGGACGTGGACCAAGATCGCGCGATGGAGGAGGAGCGGCGGCTGGCGTACGTGGCGCTCACCCGCGCCAAGGAGCGGCTCGTGCTGACGCTGGCGCGGACCCGGCGAGTGTGGGGAGAGATCCGCATCCAGTCGCCCTCGCGCTTCCTCGATGATCTGCCTGACCACTGCGTGGCCCTGCCCACCCGCCCAAGACAGGTGCAGCTCCGAGACCGCGCCCGGGAGCTCGGCGACAGCGGACTGACCAGCGACCTCCTCGGCCAGCTCGCGCCGGGCCAGATTGTTGGCGGCGGAGCCGGCCCCTCCCGGCGAGACCCCCGCGCGGCGGCGCGGCCGCGGCGCAGCTACGATGAGCTGGACCAGCGCACCTTCGACGATCGAGAGCCGGTGTTCCGCGTCGAACCAGCCGAGCACCTCGACGGCGAGGCCGATCAAGACCGAGCGCCCCGGAGCGGAGCCAAGGTCAGCCACGCCGCGTTCGGCGTGGGCCGCGTGATCGACAGCACCGGAGAAGGACACGACCGCCGGGTGACGGTGGACTTCCCTTCGGTGGGGCGCAAGACCGTGCTCGCGCGCTACCTGATGCGCGCCTGATGCGCTACCTGATGCGCTGGCGCGCGTGGCGCGCCGGCGCGCCGGGCGTCGCGTTCGCCGGCCCGCATCGAGCGCCGGCGCCGCCACTGCAGACGAGCCATGCACGCGGATAGCCCGCGTTGACACCATGATGTGCGCAAGCTAGGATGCCGCGATGTCGCGCCGATTGGCACTGTTTGTGCTAATAATCTCACTCGCGAGCTGCCGGAAGTGGAAGCGGGCCGAGAAGTACGTCGAGCCCGACGAAAATCAGGCCATCTTGCTCAAGCTCGAGGGCTATGTCGCTTGCCTTCGAGATCACTCAAAACACGTATTTGACATTGCAGATTTTTACTTCGCATCACTGAGTGAAAAAGTCCCAACCTCGGAGTCCGAGGTGCGGCTCTCGGCCACCAGCTCTCCAAAGGACTGCATCGATGCCATCGTCGCGGCGCGCGAGCTGGCGCCCGCCTTGCCTCAGCTCGTCAAAGCGGGGGATGCGTTTGCACGGTCGCTGGAGTCGCTGCACACGCTGACCACCGCCGGCGCGAAGTCCTTTGATCGAAGCAAGCCAGAGACCTACGCCCCGGAGCAGGGACGCGCGCTCCACCCCGAGCTGGTCACCGCCTTCTCCGCGTTCGATGCCGCGCAGGGGCAGCTCTTCGATGAGGTGTCCCGCCTCAACCGCCAGGTTCACGCCGCGCAGCTCGCGACCCCGGACCCGCCGGCCAAGGGCAAGCCCAGCGAACTCGACGTCCTGTGGAACCGGATGCTGTACGAGGCCGAGGGCCTGGCGCACCTGGCGGCGTCGCCCCAGCTCCGCGCCGAGCTGCCCAGGTTCATCCAGCAACTGCAGTCCTACGAGCGGGCCTTCGCGGCGACCATCACCTACGTGACCTCCATCGGCAAGGAGAACGATCACGCCGAGACCCTGGGCAACGCGCGAAAGCTCGTCACAGACGGCAAGCAGCTCCTGCATCGAACGCGCGACAACCTCGCGTACACCGAGGCCGAGAAGATCATGATCGCGGCCAACAACGAGAAGGACGTGGTCGGATCGCCGGCGGCGGTGCTGGCCTCTTATAACCGCCTGGTCGACTGGCCGGCCAAGCAGTGAGGGTCTGGTGATGGTCCCCTTGTTCCCAGCTGGCGCGCGCGGCGCCTGGCCCCTCCCCTCGCGTGAGTCAGCATGACCCCCTCGACCGATTCGCCCTCACCCTCGACCGATTCGCCCTCGCCCTCGCCCTCGACCCTCGCTGAGGTCGACGCGCCCATCACCGGGGTGCGAGCCTGGGCCTTTGAAGCGATGGTGTCCTTTGGCACCGCCGTGCTGTTCGCCGCGAGCTGCATCGCCATCCGGGTGTACACCCCCAACCGCGCTGGCCAGATAAGCGCGCTGTCCAGCATGGCGCTTCGATTCTGCGTGCTCGCGATCGTCTTCATCGCGATCCTCTACCTGGTCGCCAAGAAGCGCAATGATGCGGCGTTCGCCAAGACCACGCGCTGGGTCTGCGCTGCGCTCGCCGGCATGGCCACCGGGATGATCGGCGGCGGCGTGCTGGTCGCGCTGCGCGGAACGCCCTACGGCCTCAACGCCATGGGCGGGGACGCCGGCGCGCTGATCTCGTGGACGTACGCCATCCACCGCGGCGATGAGATCCCGCCGATGTACCCGCCGCTGGCGCTGCACATCTTCCACAAGTACTCCCATCTGGTGGGCCTCCCGCCGGAGTTCTCGCTCAAGCACCTGCAGATCCTCGGCACCCTCGCCTTTGGCCCCTTCGCCTATCTGAGCTGGCGCTTGCTCCTCTCTCCGACCTGGGCGCTTGGCATTGGCGTCATCTCCTGCCTGCCGCTGGTGGAGCCCTACAAGCCGTTCCCCAACCTGATGCTGGTGGTGTTCTTGCCGCTGGCGCTGTTGTTCCTCCGGACCATCCAGGGGCTCGAGGCGCGCACCACGCGCCAGATCGCCAAGGCGGCCACCGCGTATGGGCTCGCCTTCGGCGTGATGTTCCTCATGTACTCCGGCTGGTTCAAGTGGGCTGCGCCAGGCCTGCTGGTGACGACCTTGATGATCCTTCCGTGGCGAACCGCCCGGCGCCACTGCTTCTATCTGTTCGCCATCACCGGCGCTGTCTTCCTGGTGATCACGTGGCGCCACCTGGGCGGGCTGCTCCTCGATCCGGCCAGCAAGATCGCAGACAACTACATCTACTTCGACACCAAGGTCGAGCCGATGTACTTCGCGATGTGGCGCAACGATCTGCCGGGGATGGCCGGCGTGGGCCAGTGGCCGCCGCATGGCGAGCTGGGCGGCGTGGGCCTGTTCACCATCCTCTTGATCATCGGGTTCGGGATGGCCATGGCGCTGGGTCACAAGACGCTCCTGGTCGCCTGCCTGGTGCCAATGATGCTCGGCGCCTGGCTCAGCCGCTTCTGGTACGCGCACCTGATGTGGGAGACCAAGCTGGTGCAGCTCTATCCGCGCACCACCCCGCTCATCCTGTACTGCATGATCGTGCTCACCGGGTACGCGCTGTACTGGATGTTCCAGCGAGTCCCCATGAGCCATCCGCTGCGTGGCCGCACCGGCGTGCTTGGCGCCGTGTGCGCGCTGGCATTTCTCTACTGCTCCACCGGCTCCGCGCTCTCGGAGCGCTACATGCCGGTGAGCACCGATCCGCCGGGCCCCGGGTGGCTGACCATGAACGCATATCAGGCCAACTGGGCCAGCAAACCCAAGCGGCGCCAGAGTGAGGCGCTGCCCTGGGTCCGGCGCGTTGCACCGACCCCAATCCCGGCGCTGGCCCCGGCTGCGCTGGCCCCTGCCACCGGCGCTGCGCCTGCTCCTGCGCCTGCGCCGACCGCGGCGACTGCCCCTGCGTCCACCTCGGCGCCTGCCCCGGTGCCCACCAGCGCGCCGTCCCCTGCCCCAAGCATGGGGCCTGCCCCGGCCCCTGCGCCGTAGCGAGCGGTCGGCGAACCGTCGGCGAACCGTCGGCGAACCGTCGGCGAACCGTCGGCGAGCCGTCGGCGAGACCTTGGCGAACCTGGCGAACCGTTGGGTCGCCCGCTAGCTACTGCGGCATCGGCGCGGTGGTGACCTCGAGGTCGAGCGAGGCAGCGCCTCGGCGCACCGTGACGGGCACCGGCCGCCCGGGCGCGGTGCCCGCGACCAGCCACGGCAAGGTGCGGTGATCGACGTCGCGACCGTCCCAGCGCAGCACCACGTCGCCCACTCGCAGCGGGCTGCTCGCCGCTGGCGAGCCGGCGACGAGCTGGGTCACCAGCGCGCCGGTGGGCCGTGGCAAGCCGAGCGCGGTCGCTTGCTGGACCGTCACCGGCTTGACCAGCGCCCCGAGCCAGGCGCGCGTGACCTGACCGTGATCCCGCAGGGAGTCCAGCACCTCGCGGACTCGGTTGATCGGGATCGCAAACGACAGCTCCGTGGGGCGATCACTCGTGGCCAGCGCCACCCCCACCACCTGCCCCGCCGTGCTGAGCACCGGGCCGCCTGAGTTGCCGCGGTGGATGCGGGCGTCGGTCTGCAACATGGTGCGAAAGCCCATCGCCGGCCCAGGCGCGATGGACGCCGCGGCCTCCCGGCCGGTGGCGCTGACCAGGCCGGCGGTCGCCGTCACCTCATCGCCAAAGGCGTTGCCGAGCACCACCAGCCACTCGCCGACCGCGAGCTGATCGGAGTTGCCCAGCGGCAGCGCGGGGACGCGCAACGCGGCCGGCAGCTCCACGGACAGGAGCGCCAGGTCCAGCCGAGGATCGCGGCCGATCAGCTTGGCCGGGGCCTCGGAGCCATCGGAGAGGACGGCCACCAGCTCGCCGGCCGCCGAGGCGATGCGGTCGGTGGTGAGGATGTGCGGCCCCTTGCTGTCGATGAGAAAGCCGGTGCCGAGCGCGACGTCGGCCACCGCGTCAGGCGCGCCCGGCAACATGGCGGCCGGCCCACTCTTGACCGGCGCCCGCGCGCGCAAGGCGACCACCGCAGGACGGGCCGCGGCCACCAGCTCCACGAACGAGCCGCTGGTGTACGCGAGCCGGGTGGGCGGCGGCTCCACGCCGGAGAGCACCGCCGCGAGCGGGGCCGTCGGCTGGGTCGGCGGCGGCGCGGCGCCGACCCTGCCATCGCTGGCGCCCGCTGGACCTGCGTCGTCCGCGGTCAAGACGCGCTCCCGACACCCTGCCCCGGTCAGCGCCAGGGTCCCAAGGATCGCGACGGCTCCAAGGGCGGTGGCCACGCCGCCGCCCCCAACGCCACTCCCGACGCGAGCTCCTGTGCTACCGGCCATGTCGTCGCCGCGCGTCCACGAACTTGAGGCGCAGATCGTAGATCAAGCTGGCGAGGACCTTCTGCTCTGCCTCGTCGAGGTTGCCCTTGGTCTTGACCTCCAGCATGGCCAGCACGTCGATCAGGTGCTTGGCTGACTCGAGGTCGAGCTCCGCCGGCTGCTCTTCGCCGGGCGCTGGCAACTCGCCGAGCGAGACCATCGCCGAAGAGGCCAGGGACAAGATATGCGTCGAAAAATCGACCGGACCGAGAGCGAAGCTTGGCGCAGCCGGGGGCGTATCCGACATGATAGCCATCGTAGCGTTTTGGTCGCGGGTGCGCGACGGCCCAAACCGTGTAATCGTCGAGGTGTGCAAGGCCCGCTTGATTCTCCCTCGATCGCCGCCATGGCGCCCACCGTGGTGCCCGGCGGCGCAGCGACCGGCGTAGCGACCGACGTAGCGACCGAGGGCGGCGCCGCGCCGCCGCCGAGCGCCAGCGCCGAGGCGCTCGAGGCTGCGGTCCTCGCCGAGAGCGCCTTCCTCGGCGCGGTGGCCGCGGAGGTCGCCAAGGTGGTGGTAGGTCAGGTGGCGATGGTCGAGCGCATCCTCATCGGCCTCCTGACCGGCGGCCACTGCTTGATCGAGGGCGTGCCGGGGCTGGCCAAGACCCTGACCGTCAAGACGCTGGCGCAGACCTTGCGCGCCTCGTTCCAGCGCATCCAGTTCACCCCGGACCTGCTCCCCGCCGACGTCACGGGCACCACCATCTACAACATGCACAGCGGCCAGTTCACGCAGAAGCGCGGCCCGCTGTTCGCCAACCTGGTCTTGGCCGACGAGATCAACCGCGCTCCCGCCAAGGTGCAGTCCGCGCTCCTCGAGGCGATGCAGGAGCGCCAGGTCACCATCGGCGACACCACCCACCCCCTTCCGGACCCGTTCCTGGTCCTCGCCACCCAGAACCCCATCGAGCAAGAGGGCACCTTCCCGCTCCCCGAGGCCCAGCTCGACCGCTTCATGCTGCTCATCAAGGTGTCGTACCCGAGCGCCACCGAGGAGCGCGCCATGCTCGACCGCATGGCCGGGCTCGAGATGCCGCGGGCCAGCGAGGTCACGACCACCGAGCAGATCCTGCGCGCGCGTCGGGTGGTGTCTTCGATCTACATCGATCACCGGGTGCGAGACTATATCGTCCACCTGGTGCAGGCCACGCGGCGTCCGCGAGACTACGGGCTTGGCGAGCTCGCCCCGCTCATCGAGTACGGAGGCTCTCCGCGCGCCACGCTGTGCCTGGCCCAGGCGGCGCGCGCGCATGCATTCTTGCGGCAGCGCGCGTATGTCACGCCCGACGACATCAAGGCCATCGCGGCCGACGTCATGCGCCACCGCGTGATGGTGACGTACGAGGCCGAAGCTGAAGAGATCACCGCCGAAGACGTGATCCGGCGCGTGTTCGAGTTTCTCCCCGTGCCCTGACCCTCGCCCGACCCCATGAACACCTCCGAGCTCTTCAAGAAGGCCAGGAAGATCGAGATCGCGTCCAGGCGCTTGATCGAAGAGCAGCTCGCGGGGCAGTACGAGTCCGTGTTCAAGGGGCGAGGGCTGGTCTTCTCCGACGTGCGACCGTACACGCCCGGCGACGACATCCGCGCCATCGACTGGAACGTCTCCGCGCGGATGGGCGCGCCGCACATCAAGCAATTCGTCGAAGAGCGAGATCGCACGGTCCACCTGATGATCGACGTCAGCGCCTCGCACGGGTTTGGCTCGCAGCAGACCACCAAGCGCATGCTTGCCGCGGAGCTGGCCGCGGTGGTGGCGTTCTCCGCGATCAAGAACAACGACCGCGTCGGGCTCTTCATCGTCACCGATCACGTCGAGCGGTTCGTGCCGGCCAAGAAGGGCCGGCGCCACGTGTTGCGCGTGGTCAGCGAGATCTTGACGTTCCAGCCGCGGTCGCGCCAGACCGATCTGGCGGCTGGGCTCGAGTTCCTGGGCAAGATCAGCCGGCGGCGCTCGGTGGTGTTTCTGATCTCCGACTTTCTGTCCACCGGCTGGGAGCGCGCGATGCGCATCGCCGCGCGCCGCCATGACGTGGTGCCGGTGGTGATAGACGATCCGCTGGAGCGCGAGCTGCCCGCGGTCGGCCTCTTGCAGCTCGAGGACCTGGAGACCGGCGACGTGGTGGAGATCGATACCAGCGGACCGTCGGGCGCCGCGTTCCGCGCGCAAGCGCAGGCGCAGGCGCAGGCGCGAGATCAGTCGCTGCGTCGGATGAACCTGGAGACCGTGGCGGTTCGTACCGACGAGCCGTATGTCGATGCGCTGGTCGCCTTCTTCCGCGCCCGCGCGCGCCGGATGAGCCATGGATGACCCATGGATGAGCCACGGATGAAGGCGCCGTCCCCATCACCGCGGCGCCCCACTCGCTGGGACCCTCGCGCGCGCTGGCGCCGACCGGCCCTGACGTTGATGCTGCGCTTTGCCGTGGGGCTCGCGCTGGCGCGTGCCACCGTCGCGCAGGCGCAGAACGCTGCGGACGCCGGCGAGACCGGCGTCGGCGACGCGGGGCCTGCCGACACGGGGCCTGCAGACGCGGGGCCTGCAGACGCGGGGCCTGCCGACGCGGGGCCTGTCGATCCTGGCCTCATCGTCGATCTCCCGCTCGACGCCGACGCGCCGCAGGTGGCCGCCGCAGCCGAGAACGGCGAGGCGCCGCTCGGTGCCCCGTTCACCGTGTTCGTGACCGCCACCGCCCGCGCCGGCGTCCAGGTCAGCCTGCGCGATCCGCTGGAGCTGGGCGCCGCCTTCGAGGTTCGCCGCAAGCTGGCCTCGTCGCGGCCCCTCGCAGATGGCGGCACGGCCTTCGAGTGGCAACTCGAGCTGGTGGCCTGGGAGGTCGGCGACCTCCGCATCCCTCCGATCCCGCTGCTGTTCACCTCGCATGGCCGCGCTGGCCAGATCACCACGGCGCC
This sequence comes from Myxococcales bacterium, assembly GCA_016706545.1. GTDB lineage: Bacteria > Myxococcota_A > Polyangia > Haliangiales > Haliangiaceae > JABFXX01. The sequence goes on along the minus strand of JADJJK010000038.1, from coordinate 40,960 downwards.
GGCGCCCATGCGGATCCTCGGCTCGCTCGCCGAGGACGACGACGGCACTCGGCCGCGCGGGCTCTCTCCGCCGCGCCCGCTGCTGCGGCCGCGCCCGTGGTGGCCATGGGTCGCCGGCGGGGCCGCCGCGCTGGCGCTCCTGGGGCTGCTGGGGCTCCTGTGGTGGAGGATCAGGCGGCGGGCGAAGCCGGCATCAGGCCCGACGCGCAGCCGCTGGCGCGCGCACCGCGAGGGGCCCGGGGGGCGCGCGCTGCGAAGGCTCGCCGCGCTCGAGGCCTCGGGCGCGCTCATCACCCAGCAGAAGGCCGGATACACCGAGCTGGCCGACGTGCTCCGCGAGCTGCTCGGGGCGGTCGGGGGCTTCCCCACCAAAGATCTGACCACCGGCGAGCTGACCCGCGCGCTGGCGCAGCACCCTACCCTGGCCGGCGCCGCCGAGGACGTCACCCGCTGGCTGGCGGCGGTCGACAAGGTCAAGTACGCCGCGTACGTGGCGACCGAGCGCGAAGCCGCGGCGGCGCTGGCCGACGCGCGGAGCCTCGTCCTCGTGCTGGCCACCGATCTGGCCACCGACCTGGCCCCCGACCTGGCGACCGATCTGGCCCCCGCGCCGGCCGAGGACCCGAGCGCCGCGCCGCCGGCTCCGGTTCATGCTCCAGCTCATGCCCCGGCCCCGGCGAACGACCAGCCTGGCCCCGAGGCGCCGCCATGAGCCGCGTGCTGCGCCTGGTGTGGCCGTGGCTGTTGGTGACCGTCCTTGGCGCGCCGCTGGCCCTGGGGCTGTCCTCCTGGCTCGGCCGCGCGCCCGATCTCGTCTGGCGGGCGCCGCGCGCCGCCGTCCTGGTGAGCGCGGCGGTGCTCGCTGGCATCATCGGCTTTGGCCTGCGCCGTCACCGCGCGGCCTCCCTGGCGTTCTCCCAGACCCAGGCGGTCCGCGCGTCCCGCACCTCCTGGCGCGGCAAGGAGCGCTGGGCCGCCGACCTGCCCGCCGTCTTGCGCGTGCTGGCGCTGCTGGCGCTCACCGTCGCCGCTGCCAGGCCGCAGACCTATCGCACCACCACCCGCAAGGTGGACTCGGTGGACATCATGATCGTCTTTGACCTGTCGCGCTCCATGGAGGAGAACGACCTGCCGCGCGACCGCCTCGACGCCGCGCAGCGCGTGGTCCGCAACTTCATTCGCCGCAACACCAACGACCGGATCGGCCTGGTGGTGTTCGCCCAGCAGGCCATGCTGCAGTGTCCGCTCACCCACGACTCCACGGTGCTCGAGCAGCTCGTGGCCGATCTCGAGATCGGCGACGTCTCCGAGAACGGCACCGCCATCGGCGATGGCCTGGCGCTGGCGCTGGCCCAGCTCCGGCGCTCCGACGCCAAGTCGCGCGTGGTCATCCTGCTCTCCGACGGCGACTCCAACACGGTGGCCCGCTTCAACGACGCCGAGGCCGCGCGCACCGCCCAGCAGATGAAGATCAAGGTCTACACCGTGCTGGTCGGCGCCGAGAACGGCGACCTCTTCAACGGCATGTCCGTCAACCCGGACAACCTGCGCGCCATCGCCACGGCCACCGGTGGCGAGTTCTTCCGCGCTGATGACGAGCAGAGCTTCCGCGATGGCTTCGCGCGGGTGCGCGCCCAGCTCGAGGCCACCAAGCGAGAGGTCAAGGAGCGCAAGCTCCACCAGGAGCTGTTCGTGTGGTTCGTGGCGCTGGCGCTGGCGCTCCTGGGGCTCGAGGCAGTCCTGGCGGCGACCTGGCTCCGGAGGTTGCCGTGACCTTCGCCGCGCCGCTCTGGATCGCGGGCGCCGCCGCCTGGGCCTTGCTGGTGCTGCTCCTGGGCCTGTGGAGCCGCGCGCGGCGGCGCGCGCTCCTCGCGGAGCTGGGGGAAAAGCCGCTGGTGGCCCGGCTCACCGCCACCAGCTCGCCAGGGCGACGCATCGTCAAGCAGGCGCTGGTGGCCATGGCCGGCGCCGCGCTGGCGCTCGCGCTGGCGCGCCCGCAGATGATCGGCGACACCGAGGTGAAGCTACGAGGCATCGACGTCGTGATCGCGCTCGACGTCTCGACCTCGATGCTGGTGACCGACATCGAGCCGACGCCGCGCATGCGCGCGCAGGGCCTCGAGCCCACCCGCCTGGAGCTGGCGCGCGAGCTCATCGGCAACCTGCTCGAGGGGCTGCCGGAGGATCGAGTGGGGCCGGTGGTGTTCGCGGGCGCCGCCGCGCACTTCCCGCTGACCGAGGATCATGAGGTGGCGTTGCAGTTCCTGCGCGATCTGGGCCCAGCCGATCTGCCGCGCGGCTCCGATCTGGGCGAGGCGCTACGAGTGGCGCGCTGCCTCCTGCACCGTGAGCTGTTCACCCAGCTCGGCTGTAGCCGCGTGATCGGGCGCCACGGCGACGGCGGGCGGCCCCTGTCCACCGACCGTGCCCCGGTGCGAGGCCCAGCCGCTGGCGAGGAGATCGAAGAGCTGACCGAGCGAGGGCGAGTGGTGCTGGTGCTCAGCGACGGCGGCGAGCAGCTCGAGGCCACCCGCCGAGAGCTCGCCGCTGGTCGCCAGGACGCGCCGCTGCCCCTGGTGCTCGTCGGGGTGGGCTCGGTCGCCGGCGGGCAGGTGCATGACGTGGACGAGGACGGACGGCGCGGCGCCCCCAAGCGCGACGCCGCCGGCGCGCCCGTGATCTCGAGGCGCAGCGACGCCGCCATGCAGGCGCTCGCGGACGCCGCTGGCGGTGGCTCGCGATACCTGGTGGCCAACCCCACCGCGGACCCAAGCGAGATCCTCGAGGTGCTCCGCAAGCTGAGCCGAGGCGTCACCACCAAGAAGAGCCAGCAGCGACAGGACGTGTTCGCGCCGCTGGTGCTGGCGGCGATCTTGTTGCTGCTGATCGAGACGGCGATCAGCACGCGCCGCCGCCGCCCGTATCCTGAGGCGCCGTAGCGCGGTGACCTAGATCACGAGGGGAGACCGTCCGTTTCCGGCTGCGCGTCGGGTTTGCACGGCGAGAGCCCTGCGTGTATTCATGGACCCAAGCTCTGGAGTGTCCATGTCCCGACCTCGGTTTGTGTCCTCTTGTTCCGCTGGGATCGCCGCGATCGCCGCGATCCTTGCGCTCGCGCTGGCCGCCGGCTGCGGCCACAGCGCCGCCGCACAGCCTCCGCCAGTGACCGCCACCGCGGACGCCGAACGCGCGGCGGCGCTGGAGGCGCTGGAGGCACGGGTGAGCGCGCTGGAGAGCGCCGCGGAGAGAAGCGTGATGCTGGAGGACTCGATGCAGGAGCTCGCACGGCGCCTGCAAGCGCTGGAGCAGAAGGGCAGCGCCGGCTCCGCGCGCGCGCCAGCGGCGACGCGCCCGCCCGGCCCAAACCCAGCGCTCGTGTACTCGATCCCCATCGCCGGCAACCCCGCCATCGGCCGCGCCGACGCCAAGGTCACGCTGGTCGAGGGCTACGAGTACGCCTGCTTCTACTGCGACAAGGCCCGCGCCACCCTCGCCGAGCTCAAGCAGAAGTATGGTCGAGAGCTCCGGGTGGTCCACAAGCACTTCGTGGTGCATCCGCAGCCCGCCACCGCGCCGGCCCTGGCCGCGTGCGCCGCCGACAAGCAGGGCCACTTCGAGGAGATGGATCAGCAGATCTGGGAAAAGATGTACGCCGAGAAGAACTACGACAAGGCTGACTGCTGGGACGAGCCCGAGGGATGTCCCATCGTCCTTGGCCTGGCCAAAGAGCTCCGCCTCAATCTGGCCCGCTTCAAGGCCGACATGCGCGGCACCTGCAAGACCCAGATCGCCGCAGATCAGGCGCTGCTCAAGACGCTCGGCATGGCCGGGACCCCGGGGTTCTTCATCAACGGTAGATGGATCTCGGGCGCCCAGCCGCTCGAGGTGTTCACCGCGCTCATCGATGAGGAGCTGGGCAAGGCCACCCAGCGCATCGCCGCCGGCACGCCGCGAGCGCGCTACTACCAGACTCACGTGGTGGACCAGGGCATCAAGGTGGGCGCGCCACCTGCTACCGCGCTCGCCGAGCTCGCGGGCTACCTCGCGGACATCCCCGGCAACGGCAAGCTGCAGGCCGCGATCCGCACGTCGATGGGCACCTTCCGCTGCGAGCTATTCCCCAACGAAGCGCCGCTGACGGTGACCAACTTCGTGGGCCTGGCCACCGGCAAGAAGGAGTGGACGCGCGATGGCAAGCCCCAGCGGGGCAAGCCGTTCTATGACGGGCTCACGTTCCACCGCGTCATCCCCGGCTTCATGATCCAGGGCGGAGACCCCGATGGCGTCGGCAGCGGCGGACCTGGCTACACCTTCAAGAACGAGATCTCACCCAACCTCCTTCACGTGGCCGGCGCGCTGTCGATGGCCAACGCGGGCCCCGACACCAACGGCAGCCAGTTCTTCATCACCGAGACCGCGCGCCACGAGCTCGATGGCGCGTACTCCGTCTTTGGTCGCTGCGCCGACCTCTCGCTGGTCAAGAACATCGCCGGCGTGGCCCGCGACACCCGGGATGCACCGCTGACCGCGGTCACCATCGAAGCCATCTCGTTCTCTCGGCAGTAGGTCCAGCGCCGCCAGGCGCGCGACCCGCCGACCCCGCGCCGCGAGGCGTCGGCCAGGAGCGGTCAGTAGCTCCGCGGTAGCGGCTTGGTGCGCACGTACGCTTCCAGCTCGCTGGGGACGAAGACGCCGTACTCCCAGCGCGCAGAGACAAAGCCGTCGCTCCAGTCCCGCTGAAGCGCCTTCTCGAAGTGCATCATCGCCCCCTCGAGTGCCTCGGGGTGATGCACGCGATCGGCGATTCCGAGCGCTTCGAAGAGCGCGAGAACGGGGAAGGTCTTGACTGACCTGAGCGCTGCCTGAACAGCCAGAATGACCGAAGGAGCATCCAGATCTCGCGCAGCGAAGCGCCAGGCGCCACCCGATGCAGGTGCGCCGTTGGCTCGGGCGGGTCGAGCGAGAGGAAGTGCTCCTCGCAGAACCCTGGCGCGCCAGCGCCCTGGCCCATCGGCAAAACCCAGCACCAGCCGTGCGCAGTACGGCGCTCCACGCGGACGAGCTCGTCGAAGGGCAGGACGCCACTGACGCAGTAGTGCTAGGCGCGCCGGCCTGGGCCGCGGCGGGCTCCCGCAGGGTCTGAGGAAGGCCTTGGGTCCGGGTGAGCTTGCCCGCCCCGAGCGGCGCGCCGCCGATACGATGCCCGTCGCTGGCGGCGCCTGGCGATGGGCTCGTGCGCGCTGTGCTCTCCTGGCTCTCAGCCATGGCGACGTTCCTGCAAAACGGTCATCGTAGGCCGCCCTTTCGCCACCGGTCGAGACGAGTTGCGAAGTTTGTCCAGGTTCAGTGGGCCAGCGACGAGGTGGCTACCAGTCCGTGACTGGCGAACGCCGGGACTGGGTGCGCTGCCGCACCTGGTCTCGGCGCAGCTCGCGCGACATGTCTTCAAGATCATCTAGCTTGCGCTCTGCCGCTCCGCCTGGAGACCAGCGCGGCGCTTGCCTTGGTCCCCGAGGCCTGGGCCCAGCTCCTGCTGGACCAGAGGCCCCTGGCTGCCCTGGTTGCCCCGGCGGTTGGCCTGGGCCTGGCTTTGGCCTTGTTGGCCCGACTGTTGGCCTTGCTGTCCCGGCGGCTGCCCTTGTTGCCCAGGCTGCTGCCCTTGCTGGCCTTGTTGCCCAGGCTGCTGCCCTTGCTGCCCTTGCTGGCCTTGCTGTCCCGGCTGCTGCCCTTGCTGCCCTTGCTGTCCCGGCTGCTGCCCTTGCTGCCCGGGTTGCTGGCCTTGCTGTCCCGGCGGCTGCCCTTGCTGCCCGGGTTGCTGGCCTTGCTGTCCCGGCTGCTGCCCTTGTTGCCCAGGCTGCTGCCCTTGCTGGCCTTGCTGCCCGGGCTGTTGCCCTTGCTGCCCTGGCTGCTGCCCCTGTTGGCCTTGCTGTCCCGGCTGCTGCCCTTGTTGCCCAGGCTGCTGCCTTGCTGCCCCGGCTGCTGGCCTTGCTGGCCTGGTTGCTGCCCTTGTTGCCCTTGCTGGCCTTGCTGTCCCGGCTGCTGCCCTTGTTGCCCAGGCTGCTGCCCTTGCTGCCCTTGTTGCCCCGGCTGCTGCCCTTGTTGCCCAGGCTGCTGCCCTTGCTGCCCTTGTTGCCCAGGCTGCTGCCCTTGTTGCCCCGGCTGCTGCTGCGCTTGCTGCTTCTTGCGACGTCGCAGCGCAGCCTCCAGGTTCGCGCGCGCGTCCTCCGACTCGGGCTCATCGCGCAGCGCGCTCTTGTATGCCTCGATGGCCTCCTCCAGCTTGTCTTGGCCGAGCAGGACATTGCCTCGATTGAAGGCCGCAGCGCTGCGCACCCTGCGGTCCAGCGAGGTCGCCGCTCGCTGCAGCTCTCCCAGCGCCTGCGCTATCAACGCATCCTTGGCCGCGGGGTCCAGGCGCTCCGCCTTGCGCAGCAAGGTGGTCCCGCGGTTGTAGGCCAGGCCGCCTTGATCCACTCGCGGATGCGCCCGCTGATAGTGCGCCAGCGCGTCGTCCCAGCGGCCCTCCGCGTACGCCTGGTTGCCTGCCAGCACCTCTGGATCAGGCGCCTCGAACGGCGCCCAGGCCGCGAGCAGGAGGACCAGGGCCACCGCGCTGCTGCCCCTGGCGACCCACTGGCAGACGACGCGGAGCGCGGCCAAAGCTACCATCCGGCAAGCGTGCCACGCATGGCGAGCCGCTGCCAGCGTCGCGCCAGCTCGCCTCGTTCACTCCGATGCAGCGGCGTCCGCCGGGGGCGCTTCCGCCGACGGCTCGTCCTTCTTCTCCAGGAGCTCCTTGCGATACACCAGGCGTCCGCACCGCGGGCAGGTCTCGATGGACAGCATCCGCGCGAGGATGTTGTTGAGCTGGGGCGGCAGCCCCATGTGGCAGCCCTGGCAGACGCCCTTGACCACCGAGGCCACCGCGAAGCCGCGCTTGGCGGTGAGCGTGTCGTAGGTCTTGAGCAGGCCTGCGTCCACCACGAGCCGGGCGGCGTCGCGCTCCTTCTTGGTCTCCTCCAGGTTGGCGGCCAGCTCCGCCACCTGCGCGGCCATCGCTTGCTCGTCAGCGGCGAGCTGGGCTTGCAGGGCCTCCACGTCCTTGCCGCGCGCGTCCAGCGCGACCTGCGAGCTGGCGGTCGCTTCGTTGACCTTCTTGAGCTCCGTCTCCCGGTCGCTGATGGACTTGCGCTTGTGATCCACCTCGCGACTGGCCGCGGTGTACTCCTTGCTGTTCTTCGATGCAGACAGCTTGTTCTTGGCGGAGCGCAAGAGCTCGTTCTCTCGCTCCATTTGCTCCTGCTGCTGCTTGCGCCACTGCGCCGTCTCGCTCAACTTCTGCCGCTCGATCTCGAGCATCCCGGAGAGCTTGGCCAGATCGCGGCGGAGCGGATCCAGGCGAGCTGGGAGCGCCTTGGCGGAAGCATCAAGCTCTCGCACCTTGGCGTCCAAGGTCTGAAGTTGGAGGAGAGAGGCGAGCTTTTCGCGCATGTGCTTCTTTCGGTGTCTTCGGATTTCAGTGGGCCCACCTGGGCTTGAACCAGGGACCAACCGGTTATGAGCCGGCCGCTCTGACCGACTGAGCTATGGGCCCAGGCGAATGCTTTCGAGGGTGTGGAAAACCTCACGAAAGCCAGCGCACCTTATCTTTTTGCCCGACCGCAAGCAACGCTGGATGGTAGTCTTCGCGGACATGACCAGGCTGATCGAAGTCGCCCGCGCGCTGGTGCTCGCTGCGGCATGTTTCGCGGCGTTAGCCTCGGCAAGTTCCTCCCAGAACTCGGCCCAGGCGCCCACCGGACCAGGCTACGGCGCGGGTCCACAGACCCTGTCGCCGCCGGCTCCACAAGCGATGCAGCCCTCCGCCGCGCTGGGCCTGTGGATGTCCTCTTTTGGCGCCGTGAAGGTCAGCGAAGACCTCAGCCGAGGCCCGGCAGGTAGCGGCTTCCTGCACGGCGCGTGGACGTACCAAGACAAGCGCGACGGCCGCGAGGTCGTCGGGTACTTCTCGGGCGCCCTGCGCGGCAACGTGCTGGAGTTCCGGTGGCAAGAGCCCGCGATGCCGGCGCCGCTCCTGGGCTCCGGCTTCCTCGTGTTTGATCCGATGGGCTCGACCTTCAACGGTCGCTGGCGCACGGACACGGGAGATCGCGGCGGCGACTGGAGCGGCTGGCGCGACACCGGAGGTGGTGCATCGCCACAGCCGCAGCCCCAGCCCTACGGCCAGCCCCAGCCCTACGGCCAGCCCCAGCCCTACGGCCAGCCCCAGCCCTACGGCCAGCCCCAGCCCTACGGCCAGCCCCAGCCCTACGGCCAGCCCCAGCCCTACTCGCCGTATAGCCAGCCGCCGCCGCCCAGCAGCCAGCCATACTCGCCGTACAGCCAGCCGCCGCCCAGCAGCCAGCCATATTCGCCGTACAGCCAGCCGCCGCCCTCGCGGCCCTACAGCCGACCGGTGACGCCAGAGCCAGAGCCTGCCCCGTCTCCGCAGTACTACTGAGACCGCGAGCCCAAGCGCGCATCGCGACCAGCCAGCGCGCTCGCCCGCGTGGTGCAGGGCGCCTGCTGGCTCGCTACGTCGGCGTCGATTGCCGCTCGAAGTGAGCGAGCAGCGACTCCAGCGCGGTGCGCCGGGTCTCGATGATCTCCGCGGCGGCGGTGAGGATGGCCACCACTGACTCGGGATCCTGTGCGGTCAAGAAGGCCAGCGCGGAGATCTCACCATTCCACCATCGCTTGGCCTCGGCCACGCCGGCCATCATCGCGGCCTCGCCGATGGACAGGTGCAGGAACGCTCCCAGCGGCGACGGCGAGATGTCGAAGCTCGACTCCGAGGCGCGGCCCTCGGCGAGCAGCCGGTGCAGCGGAGGATCGAGATCAGCGCGATCCCCGAGCTCGGGGAGAAACTGCTCGATGCGGCGCATCGCCGGACGCGATGGCGATTTGCCGCCGCCCATGAAGTAGTCGAGCGGGACGTCGCCGCCGGTGATGTCCGCGATGGCCTCGACCATCGCGATCGAGTACAGCTTGGCGCGCAGGTAGCGCACGGCGAGCGCGAGGTTGGTTGTGACCCGCTCCACCATCTGCTCGTAGACCTGGGCGACCGGCTCGCCGCCCCAGGTGTGGAACACACGCTCTGCCGGCAGCCAGGACAGAAACGCCTCCATCTTGTGCAAGGCGATGCGGTACTCGCGCACCGTGTAGACCATGGGGGAGTGCAGCGACGGATTCGACTCCGGCAGTAGCTTCCAGGTGTTGTCCAAGAAGCGCGCCGGATTCGCCTCGCCGAAGTTCTCCACGTCGCGGTTGCCCAGCCGCACCGCGCGCGTCATCGTGGTGCGCAGCTCGGCGCCGGTGATGCCCAGCGAGTCAAGCCGCTTGGCCAGCGCCGCGCACGGATCGGGACGAAACGGCACCGTCTGTTCGATGCACGCGGCGATGGCGATTCGCTGCGAGCGCTCCAGCACCGGCGCCAGGTGAGTCACCGCGACCATCGCGCTGGCCAGCTCGTTGAGCCCGCTCTGCAACGTCACCAGCTCACCGACCCGCCGGTCAAACACCGCCAGGACATCGCGCGCCGGGCCGTCCGCGGCCGCCGGCAAGATGCGCCAGCCGCCGGGCTCCTCGGAGATCAGGCCATCGAGCGTCTGGCCCATCGCGCGCGGCAGGCCCTGGTCGACCTGCATGTACACGGCGTCGTGGTACAGCGCCGCCAGCGCCTCCAGCGGATCGGCGCCGCGCGCGATATCGAGCACGTGCCGGTGGTTGTGGAACTCGCGCCCGGGCGCCGACAGCGCCGAGTGAATGGCGAAGCCCCAGCGTTCGATGTCGCCGAGGTGAACGCGCACCCCCAGGGACTCCAGCGCCCGCCACAGGCAATGCACGATCTCATGAACGGGGGAGCGGCTGGTCTCCATAGGCGGCGTGATCCGGTGACAGTATCACAGGCCACGGTGAGTCCACGTCGCCCGCTGGCGACTGGCTTCCGCGAATCGATTGGCTGGCAATTTGTACGTGTGCCAGCCCGCAATAAGTGCCCCTCCGTCGGAGATTCTGATAAGCCGAGTTCTGTTCCCTTGCGGGTGGTGATCATTCATCTAGGCCCGCCGTTACCGTCGGGCTCCAGCGACCAACCCGAGATCATGACGCGGGCCGCGAGATCTCTGTCTGGTCTTGCTTCGGGTGGGGTTTCCCTAGCCTTCGCCGTCACCGGCGAAGCGGTGCGCTCTTACCGCACCTTTTCACCCTTACCTGCGAACAGGCGGTTTGCTTTCTGTTGCACTTTCCTGCGAGTCACCTCGACTGGCCGTTAGCCAGCACCCTGCCCTGTGAAGCTCGGACTTTCCTCCCGTGGCCCAGCTTGCGCCAGAACCACCGGCGATCACCTCGTTGTCTCCGACGAAGGAGCGCCTCCCGTTTACCAAGGGATGGGTGCCGACCGCAAGCACCGCGCGATCCACCACGAAGAAAGTGCGCAACCCGAGGAGGCCAACCGCGATAGCCGCGGCCGACGCCCTGGCCCGCAGCACGCCCGATCGCGCGTGGCGCGCACGCGCCCTGTTCGCTGCACAAGGACCGCACAATGCCCCCCACCCGCAAAGCAAACCCTGTATTGTCGTCGAGTTTCGACATGAAATCGGAGCACCAATGACCAGCATCGGCGGCCCCGGTGGAGTTGGCCCCAAGGGCCCCTTGGCAGGGGTTTCAGGCGGCGAGGCCCAGCCTCTCCAGGACAGCGCCGCCCCGTCGGCCGCTGAGCGCAGCTTGCGAGCAGAGCACGCCGGACACAGCGCAGAGGCGGTGGCCGCCCAGCGCGCCGGCCTGCACAGCGTGGACGCCCTCGCCGCCGAGATCTCTGCGGGCCGGCTGAGCCCCAAGCAGGCGATCGACGCGCTGGTCGAGGCGGCCGGCGCCCAGCTCGAGCCCGCGGATCGCCTGGAGCTGCGGGAGATGCTGGCCGAGCTGTTTGCCAATGATCCGCACCTCAGCGGCCTGGTCGATCGCCTAGGGTAGCGCCCGCTACGTGACTAGCCACCGGGCGCGATGGCGCGCGCCGGCCGCACATACACGCCGGAGCGCAGGTTGCGACGAATGGTCCACGCCTCGGACATCACCTTCCACATGTCCGACAGCGGGTTGACGCGCGAGCGAGGGTCGTCCACCCAGGTGATGCCGATCTCGGCGATGGAGTAGCCGCGGCGGCGCGCCAGGGCGAGGATCTCCAGGTCAAACGCCCAGCCATCGATGCGCCCACTGCCAAACAAGTCCCGCGCAGCCTCGGCGGTGAACACCTTGAACCCGCACTGCGTGTCGATGATGCCGGGCACCAGCGTCTTCTGGATGACCTGGTTGCACAGGCGGCTCCACAGCCGGCGGTACAGCGGCTGGCTGGTGGCGGCCTTGCCGTCCACGTAGCGCGAGCCGATGGAGATCTCCGCTCGATTGGAGGTCACCGCGCCGAGCAGCGTCGCGATCTCCTCCGGCGGCATCGAGCCGTCCGCGTCGTGCATCATGCGGAGCTGGCCGCGCGCCGACAGCATGCCCAGGCGCACCGCTGCCCCCTTGCCGCGGTTGGGGAGCTGACGAACCAGGCGCAGGCCCGGGATGCGCGCCTGCTCGGCCTCGACCACCTCCGCGGTGCGATCTTTGGAGCCATCGTCGACCACCAGGATCTCGATGCGCAGGGGGCTCTGCGCGGCGAAGCGCTGGATGGCCTGCAGCGTCGGCACGATGCGGTGCTCCTCGTTGTACGCGGGGATGATGATCGAGAGGTCGACGAACGATAGGGGGGCAGACGCTGTGGACATGGTGAGCTCCTGGCAGGTGTCCTCGCGCCCGGCTCGGCGCCTGGCGCCGACGGGTCACTCGACCTGCAATCCGATGCAATCCGAGAAGAAGAACCGGGTGACCGCGGCGCGGCTACACGGCAGATAGCGACGAGGCAGACGCCGAGGGGCGAGGTTCCGCGCGCCCCACCAGGCGGTGGGCCAGACGCCCCGCCAGGGGAGAGGATCGACGAGCCGACACCAGCTCGACCGGCGCCCCGGACGTCGGCGCGACAAACACGAAGCGGCGCTGCGCCGGCAGCGTCCACAGCACGAACACCGCCACCGCACAGCCGGCCTTGGCCAGCAGGTACGGCACGCCGAAGATCGTCGAGGTGACGTGCATCGCCAGCGCCATCACGGCGGCCGACGAAGCCGCCACCGTCGCGAACCGCGCGATCTGCGGCCAGCCAAGCGGCGACGTGTCGCGAAACGCCAGGCGACGCGAGAGCAAGAACGACGCCGCTGCGCCGGCTGCGGCGCCAAGCCAGGCCGCGAGCGCCACGGGGCACCCGCGCTCCATCAGCGAGGCCAGCACCGCCACGTCCAGCGCAGTGGCGGCGAGGCCAGAGAGCCCCGCCAGGAGCGCCTGACGCATCGATGAACTGTCGCGCATGCCAGCAGAGAAAGCAGGGACCGTGCCGGCGGTTCGACCTTTCGCAAGTACCTTATATTACGTGGGCAATGTCCGAGATTCGACAGGTTGGCTGACAGGAGCCTGGCACCTTTGGACGACCCCGAGGCTCAGCCACCCAGCGTCTGCATCTGGGCCGCCCTCAGAGCTCGTCGAGATCTTCACTCTGCGGCGGCTCGGTAGGCTCCTGGCACTTGGAGTGCCGCCCCGCTGCCGGCAAGGCCACCTCCGCGAGCTCCACGGCACCGGCGCGCTGGGCAAGCCCTGCGGCTTGGGGCTCCTCCTGCGCTGGCTCGCCATCGAGCGCCGCGACATCGATGAGCAAGACGCCCCGCTCGGAGCCCACCGCCAGCGTGCGCTCGTCTATCCACTCCACCTCCAGGCCTCGCTCCGACTGCGCCACCTGCCGCGGCACGCCGGCGATCGCGTCGACCACGTAGGCTCGAAAGGGCCCCTGCGGCGAGGCGCCGGGGACCGCCTTGCGATCGCAAGCATCGAGTCCCGCCACCAGCGCCAGGTGGGCGGCGCCGGGCGCAAAGGCCAAGCGCTGACCATCGATGAGCGCGGGCGCCGGGACGGTGATCACGCGGTTGGAGCGCTGGATGCGCAGCGCGCTGGCCATCTGCAGCTGGTCCCAGTCCGCGAGCACGCCCGGCACCGGGTGCCGGACCAGCGTCGCGCGGTCCTCGGCGAGCACGAGCCGCGGCGCCAGCGCCCGCGGCACCGGCGAGCGCATCGGCGCGAGGTGCCCGTCCACGACCTGGGACCAGGCGCCGCCGTCATCGCGCACCAGCACGGGCGAGCTCTCGCTGCCGGGCAAGATCGCCAGCTCGCGCCGCCGCGCCGCGGGCACCGGCGTGAGCTGCACCCCGCCGGTGCGTAGATCGACCACGCCCACCCGCTCCACCGCGACACCCTGGCTCTGCGTCCGCGCCACGAACGCGAGCCACGGCCGCCGCACCAGCGCCGCGGCCACCCGGTGCGGCCGCGCCAGCGGCAGCCAGCGCTTGCTCGTCGGGTCGTACGCGACCAGGCGGTGGCCATGCACGAGGATCACCGCGCGCCCCAGGCTGTCCTCTAGCCGCCGCTGTTGCTCGACGATCCACGGCCGCATGGCGTCTCCCGCGCCGCTCTCCCAGTACCGCGCGAACAGGGGGAGCTGCAGCGCGGGCGCCGCCCACTTCCCAGGATCTCCCACCACGGCGCGCGCCAGCGGCGGCCCCAGCTCGTCGAACCGACCCAGGTGGGCGAGCCCCGCGGCCAGAAGCCAGCTCGCCTCCAGGTGAGAGGCATCGGCCCCAAGTGACGCCTGGCAGTGCTCCACCATCGTGGCCCAATCGCCTCGGCGCTCGGCCGCGCGGGCGCGGCGAAAGGCCTCCTGGCCAGCGCGCGCTGCCCAGCCAAGCTCGGCCAGGGTCGCCACGCCCAGCGGCTGCTCCGGCGCCGGCGAGAACCGCGCTGGCGCCGGGCGCGCCGCGGCCACCGCCGGCTCGGCGACCGCCTGCGACCTTGGCCCGGCGGGCTCGCGGCAGGCAAAGGCCGCGACGGCGCCGAGCGCCACCATCGAGCGGCGCGCGGCGAGCCCTGGGAGCCGTCGACCCACGCTACGATCCATGGGCTCGCCATAGCACGCCCGGCGCCGCCGTTTGAAGACCACCACGACGTAAGCAGCCGGTCGGCACGTTCCCACCCCGCTGGCGCGCGCCAGACGAGCCGATCTCGCAGGTGGCTGAGAACGTTGATCCGCCCGCGGCCGGCGGTGACGCGCACGCGGCGGACCCGCGACGATCTTGCGTCGCAAGGCCAAAGCGAAGCTCTCAGGGGTTTCCGATGGTTGCCCTGGGGTATCGACCCTGTTATAGAGCGCCTCTCGACGTGCCCCGGGCACGTCAGCAGGCACCTATGTCCACCATCCGTAACGTTGCGATCATCGCCCACGTCGACCACGGCAAGACCACCCTGGTCGATGGCTTGCTCAAGCAGGCTGGAACCTTCCGCACTGGAGAGGTCGTCGCCGAGCGGGCGATGGACTCCAACGATCTCGAACGCGAGCGCGGCATCACCATCCTGTCCAAGTGCACCTCGGTGTCCTGGAAGGGTGTGCGCATCAACATCGTCGACACGCCCGGCCACGCCGACTTCGGCGGCGAGGTCGAGCGCGTGCTCGGCATGGTCGACTCGGTGCTGCTGGTGGTCGACGCCTACGAGGGGCCGATGCCGCAGACCCGCTTCGTCACCCAGAAGGCCTTCGAGATGGGGCTCTCGCCGGTGGTGGTGGTCAACAAGATCGATCGCCCGGGCGTCGATCCGCACGCGGTGATGGACAGCGTCTTCGAGCTGTTCCTGTCGCTTGGCGCGAGCGAGAAGCAGCTCGACTTCCCGGTGATCTACGCCTCTGGCCGCCAGGGCTTCGCGATCCGCGAGCTCGGCGACGAGCGCGTCGATCTCGCGCCCATGCTGGACCTCATCCTCGAGAAGGTCGCGCCCGCCGAGGGCGATCCGGCCGGCCCGCTCTGCATGCAGGTGGCCACCCTCGACTACGACGACTACCTGGGCTACATGGCCATCGGCCGCGTCCGCGGCGGCAAGACCAAGGTCGGCGAGCGGGTGCTGCTGGCCCACCGCGACGGCGCCAAGGAGGAGTTCCGGGTGCAGAAGGTGCTGGGCTTCCAGGGCCTCAAGCGCTTCGAGCTCGCGGTGGCCGGCGCCGGCGACATCTGCGCGTTCACCGGCATGAGCGAGCTGAACGTCGGCGAGACGATCACCTCGATCCAGAGCCCGACGATCCTGCCGCTGCTCAAGATCGACGCGCCGACGATCACGATGAACTTCCGGGTCAACGACGGCCCGTTCGCCGGCCGCGAGGGCAAGTACGTGACCTCGCGCAACCTGCGCGAGCGGCTGGCGCGCGAGATCAAGTCCAACGTGGCGCTGCGGGTGGCCGAGGCAGACGACGCGGCGGTGTTCCGGGTGTCCGGCCGCGGCGAGCTCCACCTCTCGGTGCTGATCGAGACCATGCGGCGCGAGGGCTACGAGCTGTGCGTGTCGCAGCCGCGCGTGATCTTGCAGGAGGGGCCAAACGGCGAGCAGCAGGAGCCGTACGAGGACGTGGTCATCGATCTCGAGGAGACCTACGTGGGCCCCGTGGTCGAGGAGATGGGCCGACGGCTGGGCCAGATGCGCGAGATGCGCCCCTCTGGCACCGGCCGCACCAGGCTGGAGTATCGGATGCCCGCGCGCGGCCTCATCGGCTATCGCTCGCAGTTCATGACCGACACCCGCGGCACTGGCGTGCTCTACACGCAGTTCGCGGAGTACGGACCGCTGGCGGGCTCGATCAAGAGCCGCTCCAACGGCGTGCTCATCGCCAGCGAAGAGGGCCTCAGCAACGCCTACGGCCTGTTCAGCTTGCAGGAGCGCGGCGTGATGTTCGTGGGCGCCGGCGTCAAGGTGTACCCGGGGATGATCGTGGGCATCCACTCACGCGACAACGACCTGGTGGTCAACACCAACAAGGCCAAGAAGCTGACCAACATCCGCACCACCGCGGCCGACGAGAAGCTGGTCCTGTCACCGCCGCGCCAGATCACGCTCGAGTACGCGCTGGAGTTCATCAACGACGACGAGCTGGTGGAGGTGACGCCGCAGTCGATCCGGCTGCGCAAGGCGATCCTCGATCACAACCTGCGCAAGCGCCTGGAGAAGAAGGACGCCGCCTTCCTCGACGACTGAGGGCGACGACGAGCGCGACTGAGCGGGACGAGCGCGACCGAGCGCAACCGAGCGCGACGCCAAAGCGACAGACCCGCGAGCGGCGACAGCGAGCCTGCTAGGCAGGCTCGTCGCCCACCAAGCTGTTGAGCCAGCGCCTCGATCGGATGCGCCAGCTCCAGATGAAGAACTTCGCGAACTCCTCGACCAGGATGATCGCGAAGACCCACGCCACCGGCAGCTCGAACACCAGGCCGGCGAGGATGGCGGCCGGGATGCCGATGACCCAGATCGCCCCGACGTCGAACACCAGGACGAAGCGGGTGTCGCCGCCGCTGCGCAGGATGCCCATGCAGGCGACCATATTGAACACCTTGAACCACAGCGTCACCGCGATGATGAACAGGATGTCCCGGCCGCTGGCGAGCGACGCGGCGCCCACGCCGTCGAACAGCGACAAGATCGGATCGCGCAGCAGCAACACCACGCCCCCGACCAGGACGGCCAGCAGCGGCCCCAGCACCGCAAACCGCCAGGCGTACTCGTACGCGCGTTCCGGACGGCCGGCGCCGAGTTCGCGCCCCAGCACGATGGCGCAGGCGCTGCCAAACCCGACGAACAGGTCGATGCAGATCGACTCGATGGGGCCGACCATGCTGACCGCGGCGAGCTGCGAGGTGCCCATCCGCGCGTAGACCACGTAGTAGATGAACAGGCCAAGCGACCACAGCAGCTCGTTGAAGGCCAGTGGCCACACCAGCGAGGAGAAGCGCCGGACCAGGAAGCTCGGCACCCGCAGCATGGCGGTCAGGGCCGGCGCCGCGCCACGCCGCGTGCCGTACAAGATCGAGAGGAGCAAGCCGCACTCCACGACCCGCGCCACCGCCGTGCCGATGGCTGCGCCCTGGGCGCCCAGCGCGGGCAACCCCAGCCGCCCGGAGATGAGCAGGTAGTTGCAGGCCAGGTTGACGCACAACCCGGTGACGCTGGCCACCAGCGGGGCGCGCACCGCGTCGGTGGCCCGCGCCGCCGCCGCGAACGTGGCGGTCAC
This sequence comes from Myxococcales bacterium, assembly GCA_016706545.1. Classification (GTDB taxonomy): domain Bacteria; phylum Myxococcota_A; class Polyangia; order Haliangiales; family Haliangiaceae; genus JABFXX01. Next base: position 23,739 of record JADJJK010000038.1, on the reverse strand, counting down.
CGCGGCCAGCGGAAAGCCAAGCGCCAGCACGCGGAGAAAGCCCCCCGCCGACGAGATCAGCGCCGGATCGTGCGAGAACTGCGAGATCAGCCAGTACGGCGCGATCCACGACAGCAGCGAGACCGGCAGCGCCGCGCCGAGCGCGAAGCGCAAGCCGACGCCGAGCACGCGGGCCACCCCCTCGCGATCCTGCTTGCCCCAGTACTGGGCGGCGAAGATCGCGACCCCGCCACCCACGCCGGACATCACCAGGGACAGCACGCCGTAGAGCTTGCCGCCCAGCGCCGCTGACGCGACCGCGACGTCCCCGACCTGGCCGAGCATCACCACGTCGAGCAACGAGAACAGCGAGGTCAGCACGTGCTGCAGCGAGATCGGCACCGCCAGGGCCAGCGCGCTGGCCAGAAACGGCCGGTCGGCGAGGGTCCGGCGAAAGAAGCCAGCCTGTGGCGCGCTCATGCCGCCCGCGCCGCGCGGCTCATCTGACCGAGCGCGCGCTCCACCCGGTCAAGCCCCTGATGCAGCTCGGCGGCGGTGATGGTCAGCGGCGGGGCGATCCGGAAGATGTGACCAAACGCGAAGGTCTTGAGCCCCAGCGCCATGCACTCGCGGTGCAAGGCCAGGCCAAAGGCATCGTCTGGCTCCTTGCTGATGGGATCCTTGACCAGATCCAGACAGGCGAACAGGCCTCGTACGCGGGCCTGCCCGATCTCGGGGTAGCGCGCGGCCATCTCGGTGAGCCGGGCCGCCAGCACCGGCTCCAGCGCGGCGGCGTTCTGGCACAGGCGCTCCTCGCGGTACACCTCCAGCGTGACGTGCATCGCCGCGATCGCCAGCGGATTGCCGCCGAAGGTCGTCGACGCGCCGCCAGGGCTACCAAACGGCGGCCGGGTCATCAGCTCGCGCCGCCCGCCCAGCACCATCGCCGGAAAGCCGGAGGCCATGCCCTTGGCGAAGGCCATGAGGTCCGGCGTGAGGCCGTAGTGCTGCATGCCAAAGTCTCGCCCGGTGCGGCCAAACCCCACGCAGATCTCGTCGACGAACAGCAGCACCCCGCGCTCGCGACAGAGCTCCTGCAAGCGCTCCAGGTAGCCCGCGGGCGGGCTGATCACGCCTCCAGCGCCCAGGATGGGCTCGATCACCACGGCGCCAAGACCTGGGCTCTCGCCGACGGTTTGCTCGAGCTGCGCCACGCACTCCCTTGTCGCAGCTCGCAGGCGCCTTGCCAAAGGGACAGCGATAGCAGTTGGGGAAGTCCAGCATCGGGTGAGGCGAGAGCTGCTCTCCGGGCATGGCCCAGCCGACCAGCGACCGCGAGCCCAGGGTCTTGCCGTGGTAGCCCTGCTTGAAGGTGCAGAGCCCCTTGCGGCCCTCCGGCAGCACCGAGGACAGCGCGCGCAGCCCAGCCTCGATGGTCTCGGTGCCGCCCGAGTAGAACTCGAAGGTGTCGATCTGCGGCGGCGTCAGCTCGTCGAGCTGCTGCAGCAGCGAGGCCCGATACGGCGAGGCGTAGTCATGGATGTTCCACAGGTCGGCCACCCGCTCCTGCATGAACGAGACGACCCGCGGGTGGCAGTGCCCGGTGGCGTTGGTGAACGTCCCGGCGGAGAAGTCGAAGTACTCGGCGCCCTCGACGTCATAGAGGCGCACGCCGCGGCCGTGGGAGAACACCCGCGGCGCCGCCAGGAAGCCCGGCGTCATGCCGGTGGTGAGGAGCGCCCGCTCCCGCTCCAGGAGCCTGGCCATGGCGCCGCTTTGCGGCGCGGCGGGCAAGGTGTCCGCGACGGACGCCGCCGGCGCGCCAGCCGGGCCGGCCGCGCCGTTGCGACCGCTCGCGGGATCCTGCACCGGCGCGCCCTTGCCGTAGTCGAACTTGCCGTTGCGATACACGCCTACCGTCATCTGATCGGCGCGCACCCGCGCGTCGCGAAAGCGCAGGTTGATCGAGAACCGGCGCCGCCCGGTCTGGTTGCGCGGCACGCAGTGAAACAAGGTGCCGTGGACGATCGCCAGATCTCCCGCCCGCGCCACCAGCTCTCGCTGCCCCGGCAACGCCCCGTAGTGGTCGCCCGGAGGCAACCTGCCAGCGCGATGGCTCCCCGGCACGTAGACCAGCGGCCCGCTCTCGAGCGTCAGGTCCTCGGGGTAGATGAGGAAGTTGTAGAGCGCGCCCTCGTGCTGCGACGGATCCACGTCCTGGTGCCACGAGATCCCCTGCCGCCGCCCCGGCTCGCTGAGCTGCACGAGGCTCATGTGAAACGCGGCGCCGTGCGGAAACAGGCTGCTCGCCAGCGACGCGAGCCGCGGGCCCTCGACCAGGCTGCCCAGCAACGCCCCGTGCGCGTGCTGGTTGACGAAGGTCGCGTTGTCAGCGCCGTACCGCGCGTAGAACGACTCATCGCGCGGGCTCATCAACGCCGGCTGGCTCATGATGACCTGCGCCTCCTCGACCAGGCGCTGGCTCTCAGCCGGGCTAAAGAAGGCCGGCAGGTGCAACGCTCCTTGCTCGGTCAAGATCTGGTGTTGTTCGCGACTCAGCATGATGAACTCCGTGCGCCCTAGGCGCGTTCTTGGCCTGGAAAGGGCTCTTGGCGGATAACCGCGTCGGACGCAGGCGGCGGCGACGCCACGAAGCACGCCAGCAAGAGGGGCGTCTCGAGCCACACCGCGCCGTCCGCGGATCGCCGCTGCCAGGCCAGCGCGGGACCCTCGCGCTGGTCGGCGTCGCGCGCGGCCCATGGCGGCGGAGCTGACCACAGCGCCCCGCCCCGCGCCGTCGCGGCGTCCGGCCAGACCTGGCGCAGCACCTCGACCAGCGCGGCGGTCTCCGCCGCCAGGTCGGTCGACGGGGCGAGCCGCCCCGCCTCGTGCCGGCGGTCGACCGCGACCGCGATCCGGCCAAGCTCGTCGCCGCTCGTCAGCTCGTGCAGGAGGACCTCGAACCCGACCAGGTCGTCGCCGCCAGGGTCGTGGGCGCGAGGAGGCGAGGCCAGCGCCACCCTGGCGCGCGCCAGCGGCAGGCAGCGCAGGAACCCGTTTATCGCCGAGATCGGGCGCCGCAGGTTCAGCGGATGAGAGAGGTCCTGGCGCGCCGCCTGGTCGCGCTCCAGCCGCTCCAGGAGCTCAGGGTCCCAGAACACGGTGGTCTGATCGAGGCAAAACAGGTAACCCAGCGTGGCGTAGACCGAGCTGCCCACCACCGCCGCCACCGCGTAGTTGCGGACACACAGCGCCGCGACCACGCGCTGGATCGCTTGCTCGTCGCGGTCGCCGTGCGGCGGGTACGCGGTGCGCAGCGCCTGGAGCTGCTGCTGCGCCAGCGTCTGCTCCAGATCGTGGTTGTCTGGCGAGCCCGCCCCGCCGTGCAGCGCGATGCGATGGGTCACCGTGATCTCGTCCTGCAACCACGGCGCCTTCATGTCCCACCACGACGTGCTGAGCATCACCAGGTCGAACGCCGGCCGCGGCCCTTCGGGACTGGTGAGCTGCGCGTCCGCGAGCTGCAGGTTCAGGTCCTTGCCGCCCAGGGTCTCCCCGAGGAACACCACGTCCGGCTCGCGCCGCCTCGCGTGATCGATGATCTCCTGCCACCAGCTCGCCGGGACGCGATAGGCCATGTCGCAGCGGAACCCGCCGATGCCGAGCTCGAGATAGAAGTCGACGAGGCGCTTCCAGAAGCCGACCTCCGCTTCCGGCTGCCCCAAGAAGAAGCGCCGCGCCTCTTGGGACGCGAAGTTTAGCTGCGCGTTGTCGTACCCCGTGGTGCCGTCAAAGTCGGTCGCCTCGAGGGCGTCGTTGCGCGCGAACAGCAAGGGCACCGTGGCGCCTGGAGCGGCCAGCGCGACGATCTCCCCCGACGCGGCGCGCACCAGGTGCCAGCCCGGCTCGGCCTGCAACGCGCGGAGCTGCTGGGACTCGGCGGCCACCAGCGGGTGGTCGAGCGCGACATGATTGAGCACCAGGTCGACCATCACCCGGAGCTTGAGCCGGCGGGCGTGCGCCATCACCTCGCGCAGCGCCGCCAGATCCTCGCGCGGGTCGCCGCAGCTCACCGCCTCGTCGATGGCGTGGTGATCGCGGATCGCGTACAGGCTGCGCAGCCGCTGCCGCCCACCCTCCGCGAACGGCAGCGCGCAGGCGCGGTGAAACGGATTGAGCCAGATCGCGTTGAACCCGGTGCGCTCGGCGAGCTCCAGCACCTGGTGCCAGCGCGACACCGGCCCCGCCTGCCGGGGGTTGACGTTGAGGATGCGCAGTCCAGGCAAGGGTCCTCGCGTTCCAGAAAGGCCGCGCGCGCAAGAGCCGCGGATCGAGCGGCGGCGAGGCAGCGGCACGAACCCTGGCCCTCGACCTCCGGTTGCGGCGAGTTACAGCACGCGCGAGGGGCCACGAGCAAGCGCCGCCGCGAAACATTCTGGCGACGATGAAGCACGAGCGCCGGACTGTGATCGGCGCCAACGTTTGGCCGTACGCGGTCGCCGCGATCACATCAGCGTGGTCGGATCTATGGTCGGATCGATCGTCGGTGCTCGGTGCCCCGGGGCCACGATGCCCCGGTGCCAAAGACGCCGCTCGCCTAGCTATCGCCGCTCGACGAAGAGCGCACGCGCGCGACGGTCTCGAGCAGCGACATCCGCGCTGCCGCCTCGGGTGCGCTCGACGCGGCGGGGCCGGGCTCGATGCCGAGCTGCTCCGAGCTGTACGCCAGCGGGCGCAGCCAGTTGGGACGCTCATGATAGGTCCCGGGCACGTTCTGCGGCGCGCCCTCGAGCCACAGGTCCTCCAGCGTCACCAGGACCACCTCGGAGGGGCCGCGCGCAAGATCGAGCGTGGCCCCGACCATGGCGCGCTCCTGGTCCGGAAGCGCTGCCGGCGCGAGCGCCTCGGCGTCCACGTACGCCACGAGCGCCGCGCACTGGTTCGCGCGCTGCGCCATCTGGCGCGCCTTCTCCTCGTCGTCGATGAGCCCCAGCGCGCAGCGATCGGCGAGATCCGCGCCGTGCCACCACCCGGAGAAGGTCGCCATGTCGTGGGTGCCAAACGACGCCACCACCGCCTCGGGCGAGCGCCGCGGCGCCTTGCCGACGACCTCGGGGATCTCGAACTGCGAGACCCAGAGCCGGGCGACGTTGTGGCGCTTCAAGGCGGGCGGCACGGCAGGCGGCACGGTGCCCAGGTCCTCCCCCACCACCGCGCAGCCGTGGAGATGCGACTCCAGCGTGACCAGCGCGTACAGCTCGTCCTTGGGGTACCGCACGTAGACGCCGTCGGTGGCGCCGAACCCGCGCGGCACGCAGTACAGCCGATGCAGGCCCATCACGTGATCGATGCGCAGCATCGAGGCGGCCTCCATGTGGTGCCGCAGGCAGGCGCGCAGATATTGATGACCGGTGGCGCGGCTGACCTGAGGGTGGATCGGCGGCAACCCCCACTCCTGCCCGCCCAGGAACAAGGCGTCGGGCGGCGCGCCCACCGACGCGGCGCCGACGAACAAGTCGCGGTGCCGCCACACCTCGTAGGCGTCGCCGTTGACGCCCACGGGCAGATCCAGATACAGCCCCGCTTCGTGAGCGCGGTCCGCCGCCTCTGCAGTGAGCTGCTCGTGCATCATCCACTGCGCGACCACGTGGCTCCACACCCGGCCGGCGTCAGCACCAAGCCGGGTCGCGTCTTCGAGGCTGCGGGCGATGGCGATCCCATCGCGCCCGGTGGCCCAGGTGTGCCAGCTCCGCCCTTCCATCTCGCCGAACGCGCGAAACATCGCGTAGTCGAACACCGGCACGGTGGCGGCCCAGCGCTCGATGGCCGCCCGCGCCTCGCCCACCGACAAGCACTCGGCGGCCACCTGATCGATCCAGCGCCGCTTCCAGGCGTACTGCGCCCGGTAGTCCACGGTGGGCAACGTCGCGAGCCGCGCGCGTTCCTGGGAGAACGAGCCCGCCAGGGAGGTGAGCTGCGCTCGCGCGGTCGCGCCAAGCTGCGACGGCGGGGTGAGGGCCACGTACAGCTCGTTCCAGAACAGGCGGCTCGCCGGCCCGTAGGGGCTGACGTTGTAGGCCTCGTCGAGGAACTGCGCCAAGATCGGCAAGGTGCCGACGTATGAGCCGCCGCGCTCACTGATCCAGCGCCGGAGCGCGGACATCGTCTCCAGATCGCCGGTCGCGCCTGACCGCGCCGAGCGCAGGCCGTAGAGCGGCGCAAACACGCCCCAGGACTTGCCGTCACCGGCGCGATCGACCGCTCGCTCCGGCGCGGAGATCACGGTCGTGACGCCGCGCTGCCCGCGCACCTCCCAGCGCACCTCATGCACGCCGAGCTCGCCACGAAGCGGCAGCGGGATGGCCCGCTTGCACCACACCTCGCCGTCGAACTCTCGGTGCTCGGTGGCCGGCAAGACGAACAGCCGCCCGCTGGCGGTGGCCGTGTGGCCCGACTCGCAGCGCAGCTCCAGGTGCCAGTCGCCATCGACGCTGGCGCGCACCGGCATCAACAGCACGCCCTCGCCGCCCCAGGCCACCTCCACCAGGGGCCCGCGGTACCACTGGCCCCGCTCCACCGCCGTGGCGGCCTCCTCGAGCTCGGCGGCGCTGGCGCCTTCGCCCAGCTCGAAGCCAAAGCCCGGCCCCAGCGCGCGAAGCAGCGCCAAGATGGCCTCCGGCTTGGCCGACACGGGATCTCCGCGCCAGCCGACGTAGCTGATGTCCAGGCCGATGGCATCGCAGAGCGCGGCCACCTCCTGAGCAACGGCGGACCCAGCAGCTCCAGTTCGCTTCATGCGCTACCTCATCCTGAGCAAAGGGCCAAGGCCGGTGCCACGCCGGCCTCGCGCGACGCCGAGAACCTATCCAACCAGGCGCAGCCAGAAGCCAGGCATGAGGCCGAGCTCCAGCACCAGCGCCGCGCACAGCCCCATCACCAGCACCAGCGCGGTCGAGCGCGTGGGCGAGAACGGCTCGTTGGCCTCGCGGAAGTACATCGCGGTCACGATGCGCAGGTAGTAGTAGATGCTGACCGCGGAGTTGACCACACCGATCACCACCAGCCACAGGAGCTGACCGTCATAGACCTCGGTGGCCGCCTTGAACAGATAGAACTTGGCGAAGAAGCCGCCCGTGGGAGGCATGCCACCCAGCGACAGCAGACACACGGTCATGGCCAGCGCCGCAGCCGGGTGCCGACCTGCCAGCCCCGCCCAGTCTTCCACCAGGAGGCGCTCGCGCTTGGCGCTGCCCACATAGATGATGACGGAGAAGGCGCCGATGGTGGTGACGCAATAAGCGATCAGATAGAACACGATGGCGCTGTCCGCGGTGGCGGAGCCGAGCCCCAGCGCGGCCAGGCCCACCAGCAGCACGCCGCCGTGCGAAATGGACGAGTACGCCAGCATGCGCTTGAGGTTCTCCTGGCGAACCGCGGCGATGTTGCCAAACGTGATGGTGAGGGCGGCGATGACCACCAGCGGGCTGGCCCAGCCGAGCGTACCGAACGGCAGCACGTCACCGCCGAGCGCGGTGCCAAACAAGCGCAGCATCGCGGCCACGGCGCCGGCCTTGACGGCGGCGGCCATGAACGCGGTCACCGGCGAGGGCGCGCCCTCGTAAGCGTCCGGCGCCCACATGTGGAAGGGGACCGCCGCGACCTTGAACCCGAAAGCGATCACCAGCAAGAACCCGCCAGCCACCACCAGCCCGGGGTTGCTGGTGGAGGCGAGCGCGCTCTGCATGCGCAAGAGGTTGGAGGTCCCGTAGAGCAGAAAGCCGGTGGCGAACGCGCCCATCAGGAAGTACTTGAGCGCGGCCTCGTTGCCGCGCTTGGAGCGGCGGCGCAGGCCGGTCATGACGTAGACGCCGATGGACATGGTCTCCACGCCCAGGAACACCGTGCAAAGATCCGAAGCGTGGGCCAGCATGACCATGCCCGACGCCGACAGCAGCATGACGCCGTAGTACTCGCCGTTCTGCCAGCCGTGCTCGCGCTGGTGCGCCGGCGAGATCAGCGCCGTCGCCGCCGTGGTGGCCGCGAACACCGCGGCCAGCACGTAGGACATCCGGTCGGCGACCAGCATGCCGCCGAGCAGCACGTGCCGCTCATCGGCGCCAAGCTGCCGCACCAGGATGATGGACGAGACGGTGGACGCCAGCGCGCCCACCACGGTCAGGCCGGAGAGCGCGCTGCGGTCGGAGCCCTTGAAGAAGGCCTCGGCCATGACCACCAGCATCCCGGCGATCGCCAGGATCAGATAGGGCACCATGTAGCCCAGGTCGCCGACGTTGAAGGTACTCATTGCGCGCCTCCACCAGCGCCGGTGGCGCCAGTGCCGGCAGCCGCCTGCAACGCGCGGTTGGTCGCCGCAGCGTCATCGGCCAGCTTGCCCAGGGTCTGTTTCAGCTCATTGGCGGACAGCGCACCGGCAGCGGGCGCCGGGAGCTGACCGAAGATATGAGGCGGGCCATCGGGCTCCGCCAGGCGGGTGCTGTAGCTCGAGAGGAACGCCTTGGTGGTGCCCTCCATCGAGCGCAGGATCTGCCGCGGGAAGAGCCCCATCAGGATGATGGAGACGGCCAGCACGACGAACACGCTGAGCTCGCGACCGTTCAGATCCGGCAACCTGCCGTTCTTGGCCTTGTCGATGGGGCCAAAGAACACCTTCTGGAACATGTAGAGCAGGTACACCGCGCCCAGGATCACGCCGGTCGCGGCCAACGCGCCCAGGATGCGCGGCGAAGGCAGGTAGTTGGGCGCCACCGCCGGGAACGTCTCCTGGGCGTTGAAGGTGCCAAACAGCGAGAGGAACTCGCCGATGAAGCCGCTGGTGCCCGGCAGCCCGGCCGAGCCCATCACCACGATGAGATAGAGGCCTGCGAACACCGGCATCTGCTTCCACAGGCCGCCGTACTCCGCGAGCTTGCGGGTGTGACGGCGCTCGTAGAGCACGCCGATCCCGAGGAACAGGCCGCCGGTGGTGAGGCCGTGCGAGAGCATCGCGAAGATCGAGCCTTCGATGCCCTGGTCCGTCAGCGCGAAGATGCCAAGCGCGCAGAAGCCGAGGTGCGACACCGAGGAGTACGCGACCAGCTTCTTGACGTCATCCTGCGCGAAGGCCACCACCGCGCCGTAGATGATGCCCACCACCGCGAGGATCGCGATGTAAGGCGCCAGCACCTGGGCGCCATGCGGAAACAGCGGCATCGCGTAGCGCAGGAACCCGTAGATCCCGAACTTGAGCAGCACGCCGGCCAGGATCACCGAGCCAGCGGTGGGGGCCTCGACGTGCGCGTCGGGCAACCACGTGTGCAGCGGGAACAGCGGCACCTTGATGGCGAAGGCCAGCGCGAACGCCCCGAAGCAGTACACCTGGGCCTCGTAGGGGAGCGCCAGCTTGGTCAACGCCTCGAGGTCGGTGGTATAGATGCCGGTGACCTCGCCGTGCTTGGCGTAGACATAGAAGATCGCCACCAGCATCAGCAGCGAGCCGATCATCGTGTAGATGACGAACTTGATCGAAGCGTAGAGCCGGCGCTGGCCACCCCAGATGCCGATGAGCAGGTACATTGGGATGAGCATCACCTCCCAGAACACGTAGAACACGAACACGTCGAGCGCGACGAACGCGCCGATCATGCCGGCCTCGAGGACCAGCATCGCGACGATGAACTCGCGGGTGTGCTTCTCGATGGTGTGCGCGGTGGCCCACAGGGTCAGCGGCATCATGAACGTGGTCAGGATGACCAGGGTCAACGAGAACCCGTCGATGCCCGTCTTGAAGTGGGCGCCAAGACCCGGGATCCACTCCACGTCGAACAGCATCTGCATGCCGGGGTTACGCAGATTGAAAAACGAGATCAGGCCCAGCGAGACCAGGAAGGTCAGCGCGGCGAAGGCCAGCCCGATCCCGCGGTGCAACGAACTCTCCCCCTTGGGGGTACACATCACAAAGATGGCGCCCAGAAGCGGCAGGCCGATCAGGATGGGCGGAATGAACGCGCCAGGCATGGTCTTACTTTCCTCCCGGGGCGCCGGCGGGCTGCGCCAGCCGGATCTCTCGAGTCACTGTGATGGTTTCCTTGGTGACAGGATCCTCGATCCAGAGCGTGACCTTCGAGCCAACCTCACCGGCCAGCACGCGCTGCGTGGCGGCGGACCGGAAGCCCTCGACCCCCGACTGGTCGACATCTGGCTTGCTGTCCCCATCGAGATCCCAGCGCAGCTTGGCGCTGGCCGATGCGATGCCCTCGCCAGGCTTGGCGACCAGCTCGATCCAGCCGCCGATCTCGCGATACGCGAAGGTCGGCGCGCGCCGGCAGTCCGTGATGAGGAAGATCGCCGCGGCGCCGAGCACCACGCCGACCAGGTAGCGCTGGACCTGTCCGTTCTGCACCCAGCGGGCGATGCGGCTGAACATGGAGACAGCCAGCGCCGAGCCATTGACCACCACGGTGTCGATGACGAAGCGGTCCACGATCTCGAGCGTGCCGCGCGCGAGGATGCGGAACGGCCGCAAGATGATGGCCTCGTAGATCTCGTCGACGTAGAGCTTGTTCTTCGACAGATCGTGGGCCATTGACAGCGGGCCGGCGACCCAGGCGTCCACGGTCTTGGAGGGGCCACGGCCGTAGAACATCCAGGCAAGGCCGATGCCCAGAAGGCCCATCACGGTGGCCGCCAGCATGAGCCAGCCGACCGTGGCGTTCGAGTGCTCGCCCATGATGGACGCGCCCTCCGCCCACTTGGAGGTCAGGCTGGGCGCCAGCCAGGTGCCGAGCAGATCCGTGGGGAGCTTGGCCCACAGCGCGTGGGCGGCGTGGGGGATGCCGAGGAACCCGCCAACCGTGGCCAAGAGCGCCAGCACCACCAGCGGCCCGGTCATGGAGACCGGCGACTCATGCGCGTGCTTGGCCGTCTCGGAGCGCTCCTCACCGGAGAACACCAGGAAGTACAGGCGCCACATGTAGAAGGCGGTGCCCAGCGCCGCGACGCTGAGCGCGCCCCACAAGATCTTGCCGTAGATCGCCGGCCAGCCCGGCGGGTGGACAAAGAACGCGCCCGCGAGGATCTCGTCCTTGGAGAAGAACCCGGAGAACAGCGGCACGCCCGCGATGGCCACGCAGTAGATCCAGAACGTGAAGCGCGTGATGGGCATGTGCTTTCGCAGGCCGCCCATCTGCGTGATGTCGCCGGAGCCGGCCATGCCGTGCATCACCGAGCCGGCGCCAAGGAACAGCCCGGCCTTGAAGAAGGCGTGGGTGCCCAGGTGGAAGATCGCCGCCACCCAGTTGCCGGTGCCGGCGGCGACGAACATGAAGCCGAGCTGCGACACCGTCGAGTACGCCAGCACCTTCTTTAGGTCCGTCTGCGCGAACGCCATGAACGCCGCCATCAGCGCGGTCAGGGTGCCGACGGTCGCCACCACGATGAGCGCGGTGGTGGAGGACGCATACAAGAAGGACAGCCGGCAGATCATGTACACGCCGGCGGTCACCATGGTGGCGGCGTGGATCAGCGCCGATACCGGCGTGGGGCCGGCCATGGCGTCGGGCAACCAGACGTACAACGGGATCTGCGCCGACTTGCCGCAAGCGCCGATGAACAGCAGGATGCCCGCCGCCGCCGCGAAGCGCTCGCCGCCCCAGAAGGACTCGACGTAGGCGGCCTGGGCGGCGTCGCCGCGCAGCGCCGCGAAGTCCAGGGACGACGGGTCGTTGTCCTTGGTGGCCGCGTACAAGAGGAACATGCCCAGGAGGAACGCAAAGTCGCCGATGCGGTTGACGACGAACGCCTTGCGGCCAGCGTCGGCATAGGCCGGGTTCTCGAACCAGAACCCGATCAAGAGGAAGGAGCACAGGCCCACGCCCTCCCAGCCGATGAACATCACCGGCAGGTTGGCGGCCAGCACCAGGATGAGCATCGAGCCGGTGAACAGGTTCAGATAGCCAAAGTACGCGGCGTAGCGACGGTCGCCATGCATGTACCCGGCCGAGTAGATGTGGATGAGGGTGCCGACGAAGGTGACGATGAGGATCATCACCGCGGACAGGGTGTCGAGGCGGAACGCCAGCTCCACGCTGAACGAGCCGACCTGGATCCAAGTGTAGGCTACTTGCTTGAGCTCCGGCAGCGGCCCGGCGCCGCCGGCGGCGTGGAAGATCTGGAACTTGGCCCACAGGGTGCCAAACACCAGGAACGCCGAGATCAGGAACGCGCCCCCCACCGCCAGGATGGCCACGGTGTGGACCGTGCGATCGGAGGCCTTGCGTCCGAGGGTCAGGTTGATGAGCGCGCCAAGGATCGGCAGCAGCGGGATCCAGGCCAGAAGAGGAATGCCGAGGATGGATTGCGACATGTCGGCCCTAGCTACGCAGCGTGTTGAGGCGGTCGACGTCGATGTGACGCCGGCCGCGGAAGACTGCGACCACGATCGCCAGACCCACCGCGGCCTCCGCGGCGGCGACGGCGATCACGATCAGCGCGAAAGCGTGACCGGAGCCATTGCCCCACATCCGGGAGAACGTGAGGAGCGTCATGTTGGCGGCGTTGAGCATCAGCTCGATGCTCATCATCATGATGAGCGCGTTGCGCCGCACCACGACTCCGGCCACCCCGATGACGAACAGCATTCCGGCCAGCACCAGGAAGTGGCCATAGCCGACGTTGAAGAAGACATCATTGAGCATGAATCAGGCACCCTCCTGCGCAGCGTCGTCGCGCAGCGGCCGGGCGATGGCGATGGCGCCCACCACCGCGACCAGGAGCAAGATCGAGATGGCCTCGAACGGGAACACGTAGTTGGTGAACAGCTCGATGCCCACCGCCTTGGTGGAGCCCCAGGCGTTGCCATCTACCGGTGGGGGCACCGCCGCGGCGCTGGCGGCGTCCAGTGGCCTCACCGACATGAGGAGCGAGGCCAGCCGCGCGAACAGGTAGAGGATGGCGACCCCGGCGAGCACCTTGCCGAGCCGGCCGGTGCGGCCGATCGGATCGTCCTCCGGGCGGTTCAAGATCATGATGACGAACACGAACAGCACCATGATCGCGCCCGCGTAGACCAGCATCTGGATGACGGACAGGAAGCTCGCGTAGAGCATCATGTAGATCGCGCTGATGCCCAGAAACGATCCGACCATGCCCATGACGGCGGCGATGAGGTTCTTCCGGGTGACCACGAACAGCGCGCCACCGACGGTGGCCGCGGCGAAGGCCCAGAACAGCAGCGCCAGGCCTTTGCCCGAGCCCTCGACGAGGTCGCTGTGCGGGTGAAGGTCTGGCGAGGGCCCGGTGGCGCCACCCTTGCGCAGATCGATGGCGGTTGGCTGGGCGTCCGCGAGGTCGGGCGCGACGAGCGCGGCCCCGAAGATCAGCCCGAAGGCGACGAGCAGGAGGAGGAGTCGCTGGGTCATGCCGCCCTGACCTTGCCGATCTTGGCTTCGAAATCGGCGCGGAACTTGGTGAGAAAGCCGAGCATGGGCCAGGCCGCGGCCTCGCCCAGCGCGCAGATGGTGTTGCCCGCGATGCCGTGGGCGATGCTGGCGAGCAGCTCGAGATCGTCCGGCTTGCCCTGCTCGTTGGCGACCCGCCGGCACACCTTCTCGAGCCAGCCGGTGCCTTCGCGGCACGGCGTACACTGGCCGCAGGACTCGTGCGCGTAGAACTTCATGATGCGCCACACCGCCTTGACCAGGTCCTCGTGGTCGTCGATGACCACCACGCCGCCCGAGCCCGCCATGGTGCGGAGCTGACGGCCGCCGCCGAGATCGAAGAGCTGCCCCGGGCGAACCTCGACGGGGCGGATGCGCTCATCCGTCATGAGCGCGTCGAACTCGATGGGGACGTCCAGCTCATCTACCGATAGCGGCGGCATGGACGTGCCGCCGGGGATCACCGCGCGGACCTTTCGGCCCTTCCACACTCCGCCGCAGACCTCGTTGATGAGCTGGTTGAACGTGACGCCGATGGGCAGCTCATACACGCCCGGCCGCTCGACGTGACCCGACACGCAGATCATGCGAGTGCCGCCGGAGCGGCCGACGCCTAGCCCGGCGAACCACTGCGCGCCCTTGTCGATGATGATGGGCACGTTCATCAAGGTCTCGACGTTGTTGACGATGGTCGGCTCGCCAAAGAGGCCCTTGATGGCCGGGAAGGGCGGCTTGAGCCGCGGCTGCCCGCGGCGACCCTCCAGCGAGTTGAGCAGCGCCGTCTCCTCGCCGCAGATATAGGCGCCCGCGCCGCGATGCACCGTGAGGTGACACTCGAGGCCGGTGCCCAGGATGTTCTTGCCCAGGTACCCGCGCTGGTACGCCTCTTCGACGGCGCGCACCAGCACCGCGTACTCGCGCATCATCTCGCCGCGGATGTAGATGTAGTTGTGCACCGCGCGCAGCGCGTGCGCCGAGATGATCATGCCCTCGATGAGCAGGTGCGGATCCCAGTAGATGAGCTCGCGGTCCTTGCAGGTGCCAGGCTCGGACTCGTCGGCGTTGCACACAAGATGCACGGCCGGCGAATCCTTGGGCACGAAGCCCCACTTGACCCCGGTGGCGAAGCCCGCGCCGCCGCGGCCGCGCAGGTTCGAGGCCTTGACCTCGTTCACCAGATCTTCGGGACGCATGGCCAGCGCCTTGCGCAGGACCTGATAGCCGCCGAGCTTCTCGTACCCGGCGAGGGTCTTGGCCGCCTCGTTGCCAAACTTGGCGGAGACGAGCTTGGTGCCGATCTCGGCGGGCATTTACACCACCTCCGATTCAGGGTGCGGGTGCTCACGCAGGTAGCGGATGATCTCTTCCACCTGCGCAGGTTCGACGTCGAGGAAGTACTTGGTGCCGCACACCACCGCCGGCGCGTTGGCGCAGGCCGCGATGCACTCCTCCTCCACCAGGCCGAAGTCCTTGTTGGACTGACCCTTGGTGAGCCCGAGCTTGGACTCGAAGGCGGCGAGCACGTCGTAGCCGCCACGCAACATACAAGAGATGTTGGTGCAGACCCGGATGGTCGTCTTGCCGCCGGGCTCTCGGCGGAACATCGTGTAGAAGGTTGCGACCCCAAAGACGTGGGCGTACGGCAAGTCGAGCGTGTGCCCGACGAGCTGCAGCGCTTCATCGCTCAGGTGGCCAAACTCTTTTTGAGCCAGATGAAGGGCGGCGAGCACCACAGGCTTCTTGCTGGGATAGCGCTCGCACAACGCCGCGATTTTCTTCTGGGCCTCGGCTGAGAATTCGAGTGACATCGGGATGTTGCCTTGTGCTCGACCGAGCGGCGCGAAAATACGGGCCAAGATGAAGCCCGTCAATAGATGGGGCCGTCCTTGCGCAATGGGCCGGATCTCTTTGATCACCCCTTGATCCGGTCCGGTCGACTTGCGCCGCTACGCGGACTCGCCCACAAATGCCCCGGGTGCGACATTCGGCCGCGGGCCGCCCCACCCCGGCGCGTCGCGGCGTGGTAGATGTCCGCCGATGGACTCCCCCGTAACCGTCGAGCTTAGCCGGGTCGAGCGCCTGGCCCGTGGCCTGGGTCGCCTGGCGAACGAGAGCGCCGTAGGGAAGTCCTTACAGACCGCGTTCTTACGCGGTGTGTCGTTCCAGTGGGTGCGGATGGTGCTATCGCGCCGGATGCTGACCGAAGGGCTCTTTGACCTTCGCGACGTGGCGCCCGAGCGCGGCGTGTTGCTGGTGTCGAACCACCGGAGCTTCTTCGATCAATATGCGCTGCTGTGCGCCATGCTGCATCGCGAGGTGACGTGGGCACGCCACCTGTACTTCCCGGTCCGCAGCAACTTCTTCTACGATCACCCCGCTGGCGTGTTCATCAACCTGGCGGTCGCCGGCGGCTCCATGTACCCCCCGGTGTACCGCGAGGCGGAGCGTCGTGTGCTCAACGACGCCGCGCTCGATCAGATCACCGCCTTCTTGCAGCAGCCTGGCGCGATCGTGGGCATGCACCCCGAGGGCACCCGAGGCAAGGGGCCCGACCCCTACCAGTTTCTCCCGGCGCAACCCGGGGTCGGCAAGATGGCCCTGGCCGCCAAGCCGATGGTGATCCCGCTGTTCATCAACGGCCTGGGCAACGACTTTCTGGTCGACGTGCGCCGCAACTTCGACGGCAACGCGCGCCGCACGACCCCGATCGTCGCGGTGTTTGGCAAGCCCCTCGACTACTCCGCGTTCACGCAGGACAAGCCCCGCCCCACGCTCTACAAGCGCTGCGCGGACTTCTTCATGTCCGAGATCAAGGCGCTCGCCGCGACCGAGCAGCGCTTGCGCAAGGCGTGCCTCGATGGCGAGATCTCCGACGACGATCCGCGCTGGCTCAGCAACCCGATGCCGCGCTGATAGCGCCCGGCGCCCCGCTGCGTCAGTGGGAGATCTCGTCGTGCAGCTCGGCGCGCAGCTCGCGGAGCTCACGCGCCACCTGCGGATACACCGCGTCGAGCTGCCCCAGCGGCTCGCTGCCGCCGTCGACGCTGCCGCCGCGCGCCAGCTCCTCGAGCCGCGCGCACAGCGCGGCCAGGCCGTGCGCGCCCAGCGTCGCGCTCGTCGACTTGAGCGTGTGCGCGGCGCGGTACACCGCGTCCGCCGAGCCATCGCTGAGCCCGGTCCGCAGCTTGCCGAGGAGCTGCGGCGCGTCGGCCAGGTACAGGTCGATGAGGCTGGTGACCAGGAGCGGGTTGTCCTCGCCCAGATCCGCCTGCAGCGCCTCGAGCACCGTGCGATCGAGCGCCGCCACCGAGGGCGGTCGCGCTGCCAGGCGCGCCGCCACCGGCAGGCTCCCGGCGGCTCGCCCCAGCGCGGCGATCAGCTCCTCCACCCGCACCGGCTTGCTCAGGTAGTCATCCATGCCGGCGGCGCGGCACAGCTCGCGGTCGCCCTGCATCGCGTTGGCGGTCATCGCGATGATCCGCGGGCGGTCCGCTGGATCCTGCTCCTGGCAGATCCGACGGCTGGCCTCCAGGCCGTCCATCTCCGGCATCTGCACGTCCATCAGCACCACGTCGTAGCGCTGGCGCTCGATGGCCTGCAGCACCTCGAGGCCGTTGCCCGCCACGTCCGCGCGATAGCCCAGGCGCGACAGGGTGAGCAGCGCGACCTTCTGGTTGACCGCGTTGTCCTCGGCCAGCAAGATGCGCAGCGGCACGCGCTCGGCCAGGTGGACATCAAAGGACGAGGCGCCCGGTTCGCGCGTCTGCCGGGCGCGATCTGGCTCCACCGCGCCAAGCAGGGCGTCGTGAAGCTGCGACGCCTTGGCCGGCTTGGACAGGCAGGCGGAGAACACCCCAGCGTCGAGATCCTCGGCGCGCCGGCCCAGCGAGGTCAAGAGGATGAGCGGCGCCCGCACCAGCCTGGCGCGCAGCGCGCGCGCCAGCATCAGGCCATCCATCTGCGGCATCTGCATGTCCAGGATCGCCAGCTCGAAGGTCCCGCCGTCGTCGACCCAGCGCAGCGCCTCGGCTCCGCTCGCGGCAGCGTGGACCTCGAGGCCCCACGCCTGCACCTGCAGCGTCAAGATCTTGCGGTTGGTGGCGTTGTCGTCCACCAGCAAGAGCCGCCGCCCCGAGAGCTGCGGGACCGCGCCCCGCTGATACATCCGCTGCTGCCCTGGCGCCACCGCCGCGCGAAAGCTGGCGGTGAAGGTGCTGCCCTGGCCCGCCACGCTCTCGGCTTGCAGCGTGCCGCCCATCAGCTCGCAGAGCCGCCGGCTGATGGCGAGGCCAAGGCCGGTGCCCCCGTAGGTCCGGGTGGTCGAGACGTCGGCCTGGCTGAACGCGCGAAACAGCCGATCCATGCGGTCCGCGGGGATCCCGATGCCGGTATCGCGCACCGCCACCTGCACCAGCGGGCGAGGATCTTCATCGGTCTTCACGCCGACCGTGACCACCACCTCCCCTGCCTTGGTGAACTTGACCGCGTTGCTGAGCAGGTTGACCAGGACCTGGCGCAGCCGCGTGTCGTCTCCCACCAGGCACGCGGGGACGTTGCTGGCGATCTGGTACGCGAGGTCGAGCCCCTGCTCGGCGGCGCGCGGCGCCAGGAGATCGAGCGCAGACTCCAGGCAGTCGCGCAGATCGAACGGTTGCTGCTCCAGGTCCAGCTTGCCCGACTCGATCTTCGAGAAGTCGAGGATGTCGTTGATGATGGTCAGCAGCGCGTCGCCGCTCTGTCGGATGGTGTTGACGAACTGGCGCTGCTGCCCGGTGAGCTGGGTATCCAGCAAGAGCCCGGTCATGCCGATCACGCCGTTCATCGGCGTGCGGATCTCGTGGCTCATGTTGGCGAGGAAGGCGGACTTCGCCTGGTTGGCGGCCTCGGCCCCGCTCTGCAGCTCCGACGCGGTGCGCGCGGCCTCCGCGAGCTCCGCGTTCTTGGCGGCCATGGCGGCCTCGATGTGCTCGCGCTCGGTGGCCATGGACAAGAGGCTCGCCACCATGTCATTGAGGCCGGCGCCGAGCTGCCCGAGGATGTCGTCGCGCTCGACGGCGAGCCGCGCCGTGAGCTCGCCGGTCGAGACGCGACGAGTGAACGCCAGGTACTGCTCCATCTGCTGCTCGAGCCGCTGGCGGCGCGCGCGCTCGTCCTCTTGCAGGCGCTGCGCGTCCGCCTGCGCGGCCTGCTCGGCATGCACGCGCTCTTGCAGCGCGCTCGCCATCTCGTTGAAGCTGGTCGCCAGCGCGCCGAGCTCGTCGCGCTGGTGGATCTGGGCGCGCATGTACAGATCGCCGGCCGCGATGTGGCCAGCCACCTCGGTGAGCTGGCGCAGCGGCGCGGTGAGCGCGCGCGCCAGGATGAACGCCAGCAGGCTGGCGGTGAGCAGCGCCAGCGCGCCGACGAGCCCGGTCATGCGAACCGCGGCGTGGACCGGCGCCAGCACCTCGGCGGCGCGCTGCTCGGAGACGAGCGACCAGCCCAGGGCGCCAAGCTCCTTGGCATAGCGAGGATCCAGCGTCGTCACCGGCGCGCGGGTCACCAGGCTGTCAGCGGCCAAGGCCAGCGCCGCGGCCTGCCCCGTGCCGGCGCGGCCGAGCCACGAGCCATCGCGAAACACCAGCGTGCGATCCCCTGAGCTGCCGGCGCGCCCGGTGTTGAGCACGTCGATCATGGGCTGCAGGCGAACCTGCGCGTGCAGGACGCCCGCCACCTCGCGCGAGGCGTGGGCATAGAGCGGCACCGCCAGCGCCACCACCAGCTCCGAGGTGTCCGGCGAGCGGGTGGGCTGGCCCACGTACACCGAGCCGGCCGACCGAGCCGACCGAGCCGACCGAGCCGACCGAGCCGACCGAGCCGACCGAGCCGGCGCCTCCGCGCGACGAGGCGCTCCACCAGCCACCCTCCGGCCGCTCGCCGCCGCCAGCGTTGCGCGTCGCGGTGGTCGCCACCACCCGTCCCTGCTGGTTGGTGACCAGCACCTCGCGCGCGTCAGGGAAGGTGGCCTGGTACTCCCGGAGCTCGACGGTGAGCTCCGATGCCGCGCGCGCCGCTTCCGTCGCGCCATCGACGGCCGCACGGGTCGCGGCGTCTTGCACCAGCTTGCTGAGCGCGAAGGACTGCAGCGTGTCGAGCTGGCGGGTGAGGATCTCGCCGACCGCTCGCGCCTGGATGCGAGTCAGGGCCGCCAGGCGCGCCCCCACGTCCGCTTCGAGGTGGCGCTGGGCCACCCACCGGGTCGAGACCGCGACCATGCCCGCCGACAGGGCCGCGACCGCGACCAGGGCGACCAGCAGCTTGACTCGAAGGGAGCTATCAGGAAGAAACCGCATGAAGCGAAACGTTGCCTCGGCCGCCGTCCCCCCGTCGCGCTGGGGCGGCTCTGGGGACAGACTCGGCCAGAAGCGGCGTGGATCTATCCCCGGCGCGTCCATGCTCGTCCCGGCTCGTCCCGGCGCGTCCCGGCGCGTCCATGCTCGGTCCATGCTCGCCCCGGCGATGGATCGCCGCCGCCAGCTATGGTCCACTTCTGCGAGATGTCCAACGACGACACCGGGATTGTGGTGAGACCTGCCAAGTCGACCAAGGGCTCGGCGCCGGAGCAGCGGGGCAGCGGCAACACGCCACTTGGCGGACCATCGCTGCGGCGACCGCTGGTGACCGCGGCGCTGTGCACCGTGCTCGGAGGCGCGGTGGGAGGCGGCGCGACCTACCTGGGCATGACGAGACAGCTCCGACAGGAGCGCGCGCGGGCGGCCGCGGCCCTGACGCAGGCGATGGCGCGCGACGCCGACGCGCTCTCCGCGCAGAACGCCGCGGCCAAGGCCGAGGCCAACCGCAAGCTCGCCGAGGGGCAAGCCGAGCAAGCCGCCGCCGAGCTGGCGGCGAGCCGCGCCGCGGCCGAGAAGGCCATCGCCGAGAAGGCGCAGGAGGCCAAGGCGCTGGAGAGCAAGCTGACCGCGCTGCTCGACGGACAGGGCGAGGTGTCGCAGAGCGGCGGCGCCATCCGACTCGAGCTGGTGGACAAGGTGCTGTTCGCCACCGGGCACTCCGAGCTCACCGACCGCGGCAAGAAGGTGCTCGCCAACGTGGGCGCGGCGCTCGCCGAGGCGAAGGACAAGCAGATCTGGGTGCAGGGCCACACCGACGACCAGCCGATCACCCCGGACAAGGGCGTCACCCCGACGTTCCCCAGCAACTGGGAGCTGGCGGCCGCTCGCTCGCTGACCGTGGTGCACTACCTGCAGGACGTCTCCAAGGTCGAGCCGCAGCGCCTGGCGGCGGTGGCCTTCGGCGAGTACCGCCCGATCTCGCGCACCCGCGCCAAGAACCGGAGGATCGAGCTGGTGCTGTATCCCAAGCTCGACGTCAAGCCGCGCTGAGTCGAGCTGGATACCGCGGCGGTACGCGGAGCGCCACCACCGCTCGCGCGGTGACCACCGCCAGCACCAGCGCCCCGCCCACCAGGGCCCAGCCGCTGGGCGCTTCTCTGAACGCCAGCCACACCCACATGGGGCTCAGGACCGGCTCGATCGTGGGGATGAGCATGCCCTCGAGCGCGGTCACCCGACGGATCGCCCACGCATAGAGCAGGCCCGGTACCGCCTGCTGCAGCACGCCCAGCGCCAGGAGCGCCAGGAGCGCGGACCACGGCAGCGCGCCAGCGCCGAGCACCGCGGGCGCGCCAAGGACCGCGGCCATGACATGCCCGAGCGTGACGGCGCGCAAGGTAGGGAGCCCCAGCAGCGCCAGCCGCCGCAGCAGCACCGCGTGGGCGGCGAAGGCGACGCCCGCCGCCAGCGCCAGCAGGTTGCCGGCCGTGTGATCGAACGTGAGCCGCTCGAAGAAGAACAAGGTCACGCCCACCAGGGCGCCGGCGATGGTGAGCCAGTCCACGCGGCTGGCTCGCTCGCCCAGCACCATGGCGCCCAGCAAGGCCACCCAGGCCGGTGACGAGTACTGGATCAAGATCGCGTTGGCCGCGGTCGTGTACTTGTTGGCGGCGATGAACAGCGCGGTGGTCGCCGCCAGCGCAGAGGCCGCAGCCCACTCGTGCCGCGAGAGTCCTCGCCAGCTTGGCCGCGCGCTGGCGATCAACGTCACCGCGGCGATCGCCGCGCGCACCGACCAGATCGCCAGCGGCGGCCAGGGCAAGAGCTTGATCAGCACGCCGGCCAGGCTCCACAGCGCGCCCACCGCCGCCAGCGCGCCGATGGCCAGCCGACGCCCGGAGACAGGAGGGGCTGTGGAGCCAGTGTAGGTGCTGTTCATGACGCGGTGCCGCCGGGGCGAGAATTCTCGCCGGTCCAGAGGAGGAAAGCCACGCCCGCGCGGTCTCTATCGCCGCAGCCGCGTGAGCGACCAAGGCGCAGCCGGGGCCCAGACCCTCCACGCTGCACACGCCTGGTTGCACACTCGATCAAGCACCAACAATCCAAACGTATTGTCTGGAACAGGAATCCTGGCAGAGGCGTGAACGTCTTCTGCACAGCCCGAAAATCGACGACGATGTTGCAGATTCGCCATCGAGCGATGTCGTCATCGTGGTATCGATTTGACCAGCTCGCGACACGACGATATCTGCAGAAAGGTCGTTTCATGCGTCCTGCGCTATCTCGGTTCTTCTTCCTCTCGCTTGCGCTTGGTGCGCTCGCCGCCTTTCCTGCTTGCTTCGCGGAGGCCGAGACCTCGCCCGAGGGTGCGGGGAACTCAGAGGGCCCGGCGGTCTCGCTGGCCGCCACGCTCGAGACCTTCGAGTCCGGCACCAAGACCTCTTATGCCGTGGGCAACGTGACCCTCAGCTCCGGGGTCTGGACCTTCAATGAGGCCCTGCTTGGCACCAGCTCTTCGGACATCAAGGCGGGCACCAAGGCCGCGCGCGTCCGCAACGCGGGTCGCCTCACCATGACGTTTGATCGGACCGCGGGCGCGAGCACGGTAACCATCCGCCACGCCGCCTACGGCAGCGACTCCAACGGCACCTGGGCGCTGTTCTCCTCCCAGAACCAGGGCGGCACCTGGACCCAGAGCGGTCCGGCGGTGACCACCGCCGGACACACGCTGTCCACCGCGACCTTCACCGTCAACCTCACCGGCGCCATCCGCTTCGAGATCCGCAAGCTCGACGGCGGCAGCAACCGCATCAACTTCGATGATGTCACCATCAACGACGCCGGCACGGGCGGCGGTGGTGGTGGTGGTGGTGGTGGTGGAACCGGCGCCGCGATCAGCCGGCACACCGCGCTGGGCTTGCCGACGTCGGCGGGCACGACCGACATCGATGACTACCTGTCGGTCAAGAACGGCTACGTCATCTCGTACAACAGCAGCCTCAAGGTGGCCAACTGGGTGAGCTGGGAGCTCAACTCGTCGTACCTCGGCAGCGCGCCGCGCCAGGACACCTTCCGCGCCGACAACACGCTGCCGGCCAACATCCCGCAAGCGTCGCTGGCGGACTACAGCGGCAGCGGCTACGACCGCGGCCACATGACGCCGTCCGCGGATCGCACCGCGACGGTGACCGCCAACTCGGAGACCTTCTACCTGACCAACATGGTGCCGCAGGCCGCCAACAACAACCAGGGACCGTGGGCCGTCCTCGAGACCTACGCCCGCTCGCTGCTCACCGGCGGCAAGGAGCTGTTCATCGTCTCCGGTGGCACCTTCAGCGCCTCCTCCAACTGGGTGGGCTCCGGCGTGATGGTCCCCGACTCGACCTTCAAGATCATCGTCGTCCTCGACTCCACCACCCACGGCGCCGCCAACGTCACCAGCTCGACCCGGGTGATCGGCGTGCTCATGCCCAACGAGAACTCGCTCATCAGCCGCACCGCGGACTGGCGCTCGTTCCGCGTCTCGGTCGACCAGATCGAAGCGCTGACCGGCCAGAACCTGCTGTCGGACGTCGATCCGGCGGTCCAGTCCGTGATCGAAGCCCGCGTCGACACCCTGTAAGTCGAAGGCGGCGACAGCCGGCGCGGGCGGCCCCGACGCCGCCAGGCCAAGTCAGCGCGCCAGCGTCAGCGCGCCGCCAGATCCAGCCGGTAGAACTCGACGAGGATCTGGTACAGCGCGGGCTGCCGCCGCACCATCTGCTTGGGCTGCTCGAAGAAGACCTCCGAGGCCACCGCGAAGAACTCCGCCTCGTTGGTGCCGGCGTAGTCGCGCAGGAAGTCATCCGAGCCGTCTCGCACCGCGGCGAACGCGCGGCTGCACACCGCGGCCCACTGCCGCCGCTCCGCCGAGGTCTCGAGCGGCGGCGTCCCGTCCGCTTCCCCATCGAGAAAGTCGATCTTGTGGGCCATCTCGTGGATGACCAGGTTGCGGC